>NZ_CP053538.1:247500-1447500 GCF_013137895.1 Hymenobacter taeanensis | reverse complement strand
CGCGTAGAAGCAGGTATGCCCGACTCCCTCACGTTTATCGGCCTGCACTACTGGGCCGGCTCCGGCCGCGAATTTCAGCAGGTGGCGGCGCTGCTGGCCCCCGCCTACTCCTTCCTGGCCCCCGACCTCTCTGGCTTTGGCGAATCGGTGCCGCCCGTTGGGGGTGGTTATTCAATTGATGCCTACGCCGACCAGATAGCCAGCATCATTGCGGAAAAGCAGGTGGGGCGCTACGTGCTGGTGGGCCACAGCATGGGCGGCAAAATTGCGCTGGCGCTGGCGGCCCGCCAACCCGCGGGCTTGGTGGGCGTGGCCCTGCTGACGCCCTCGCCTCCCACCCCAGAACCCATGACCGATGAGGAGCGGATGGCCAGCATGCGCAGCTACGGTAAGCTGGCCGAAGCCGAGAAAACCTTCCAGAAAATAACCGTCAGGCCACTGCCAGAAGATATCCATCAGCAAATTCTGAAGGACAACATGCAAACCACCCGCCTGGCCTGGGATGCCTGGCTGCTGCACGCCAGCCGCGAAGACATCAGCGCCCGGATGTGCAACGTGCTGGTGCCCTGCACCATCGTGGCCGGCGACCAGGATGATGTGATGTCGCCCTCGGTGCACGGCCTGGAAACTCTGCCGTTGCTACCCACAGGTACGCCCCTGGAAATTATCGGCGGCACAGGCCACCTATTGCCCTATGAGGCCCCAGAAGAGGTTGCGCAGCTGCTACGCGCATTCGCGCAACGATTGTAGCCACGCAGCTGCTTTCCAAAGAACTGTCATTCCGAGCAGGTTGCGCATCAAGCCGGGAGCGAGGAATCTAGGTCGGCTGCCAGGCCAGTCTTGTACCCGGTAAGCTGCTTGACAAGCACGACTGGCTGTCATGCCTGATCTGGCCAGAGAAAATCCGATAAAGCAACTGCTACACCCATAGGCCAGTCGGGCACCTGAACACGCATCGTGCAACGGTTAAAACTCCGAACTTGTGGACCCATTCCCGCTCCGCATGAAATCCTGGCTTTTCCTACCGCTGCTGCTCTCCTTGGCGACGCTCACCACCTGCCGCACCGCTCGCATTACAGACCCGTATGCCCTGTACCCTACCTATGATGGTCCCGACCTAGGCCTGACGTTCGTGCGGGGCCAAGCGCACCTGCGGGTGTGGGCGCCTACTGCGGAAACGCTGGCGCTGAAGCTCTATGCGGAAGGCGCTGGGGGCACGCCGGTGGCCGAATACGCCATGCAGAAATCAACGGGCGGCACCTGGACTTACACGCTGCCGGCCCAGCCGCCGGGCCGGTTCTACGTGGTGCAGGCCACCATTAAGGGCAAGCAGCTGGCTGAAGTGCCAGACCCCTACGCCCACGCCGTAGGCATAAACGGCCACCGGGGCGCCCTGCTAAACCCCGCCACCGTGAACCCGCCGCAGTGGGAAGACGACCTGCGCCCCAGACTCAGGCAGGCCACCGACGTGGTAATTGGCGAAGTGCACGTGCGCGACCTGACCATGCACCCGCAGTCGGGGGTGCAGCACAAGGGCAAGTTTTTGGGCGTGGCTGAAAGCGGCACCCGCGGCCCGGAAGAGGTAAAAACTGGCCTAGACCACCTCACAGAGCTCGGCCTGACCCACGTGCACCTGCTGCCCACCAACGACTTCGCCTCCGTAGACGAAAGCCTGCTCCAGCAGAACCGCTACAACTGGGGCTACGACCCGCTGAACTACTCCGTGCCGGAGGGCTCCTACGCCACCGACCCCGCCGACCCGGCCAGCCGCATCCGGGAGATGAAGCAGATGGTGCAAACCCTGCACGGCAGTGGCCTACGGTTGGTGCTGGACGTGGTGTACAACCACACCGCCGACGCCGGCCGCAGCTCCTTTGAGCAGCTGGTGCCTGGCTACTACTACCGCCACAACCCCGATGGCTCCTATTCTGATGCTGCCGCCTGCGGCAATGAAGTAGCCTCGGAGCGGCCCATGGTGCGCAAGCTCATCGTGGAGTCGGTGGCCTACTGGGCCCGGGAGTACCACGTTGATGGGTTCCGGTTCGACCTCATGGGCATTCTGGATATCCGGACGATGCGGGCCGTGCGCGTGGCCCTGGATCAGATTGACCATAGCATTTTCGTGTACGGCGAAGGGTGGGCCGCCGGCGCCAGCCCCCTGCCTGAGCAGGAGCGGGCCGTGAAAGCCAACGTAGGCCGTCTTGACCGCATTGCCGCCTTCGGCGATGAGCTGCGCGACGGCGTGAAGGGCCACTACGCCCGCCAGACTGAGCCCGGCTTTGCCAGCGGGCAGCCGGGGCTGGAGGAGAGTGTGAAGTTTGGCATTGTGGCCGCCACCCAGCACCCCCAGCTTGATTACGCCAAGGTCAATTACTCGAAAGCGCCCTGGGCCACTTCACCTATGCAGGCCATCAACTACGTAGCCTGCCACGACGACCGGGTGCTCTGGGATAAGCTCACGGTTTCCAACCCCGGCGCATCAGAAGAGGAGCTGATAAAGATGGATTTGCTCAGCAACACCATCGTGTTTACCTCGCAGGGTGTGCCGTTCCTGCCCGTGGGTGATGATTTCCTGCGGACTAAAGGCGGCTCCCACAACTCCTACAACCTCCCCGATAGCGTTAATCAGCTTGATTGGGCGCGGAAAGCGCAGTACCTGCGCATCAACCAGTTTTACCGCCAGCTCATTGCCCTGCGGCGCGCCCACCCGGCCTTCCGGCTACCCACCCAAGAGCTGGTGCAGCAGCACCTGGAGTTTTTGCCCAACCTGCCGGCCACTACCATCGGGTACCGCCTGAAAGGCTACGCCGGCGGCGATACCTGGAACAACATTGTGGTGCTCTTTAACGGTAACCGCCAGACCGCCAGGCTGCCCATTCCCGGCGGGCGTTACTCCGTGGTGCTGGCCGGCGACCAAATCAGTCAGCAGGGAATCCGGACGGTAGAGGGCGCGGGCGAAACCCTGACCGTGGAAGTGCCTGCCTCCTCGGCCCTGATTCTGGTGCAGCGCTAGGCCAGGGGCGGGCAGCTGTAAGCTCGGGCGTAGTAACTGCGTACGGTGGGTTTCGTTGTAGCTAGGCCACTCTTCCTGCCCGTGGTTGCTCCATGCTCTTCCTCACCCAACTTCGTTCCGCCTTCCGTCGTCATTGGTCTCATTACCTAGCCGAAGCACTCGGTATTGGCTTCTTTGTGACGAATGCGGGACTCCTGACTACTCTGCTGGAGCACCCGGCCTCACCCGTGCGGCAGGCTCTGCAAACTAACGACACGGCCCGGCACTGGCTGATGGGCCTGGCCATGGGAGTAGTGATTGTGCTCATAGTGTACAGCCCCTGGGGCAAGAAATCGGGTGCTCACATCAACCCGGCCGTTACGCTGGCCTTCTGGCAACTAGGCAAAATCCGGACTGCCGATGCCGTGTGGTACGTGCTGGCTCAGGTAGCCGGGGCCATTAGCGCGGCGCAGCTGCTGAAGCTGATACTAGGCAAGCTCTACGCGCATCCTACCGTAAACTACACCGTTACGCAGCCCGTACCGCTGCCGCGGGGCGTGCTGCTGGCTTTTGCCGGAGAATTTGTCATTTCCTTTATCCTGATGCTGGTGCTGCTCCTGGCTCTGCATTCCAAAAAGCTCAAGGAGCTGGCCGGTTGGCTGATAGGTGCCCTGCTGGCTCTATACATCGTGTACGAAACGCCCTATTCAGGCATGAGCCTGAACCCGGCCCGCACGCTGGGCTCGGCAGTGGCCGCTGGTGAGTACTACGGCATGTGGGTATACTGGGTGGCGCCTTCGGTGGCCATGTGGCTGGCTACCGTTCTGTTCCGGCGCTTCCATCACGGCGAGAACCTGCAATGTGCCATCGTGGCCGGCTGCAGCCCCAGCCCTTCCTCACCCCATTCCCCCGGCGAAGAGCCCCCGCAGTACCCAAATGAGGGAAATACGTGATGAGGTGATGGCGTAATTAAGAGATGAGGTGACAAAGGAGTACGGGTGATGTGCTATTCACTTCTTACCTCTCCCTGTATCACCTCATCTCATAATTACGCCATCACCCCTATTCCAGTGACCGTTCGCGGAAGAGAACGTACCCGATATGGGCAAATACGCCGAAGCGGTGGTTGTCGTCGTCGTAGTGAATGGCTTGCACGGATAAAGGGCCCACGGGGGTCTGGTAGACCAGGCCCGTCATGAGGGTCAGGTAGGGGCGGCTCACACTATTGGCGCGGCGCACCAGCACGGGGTTGTCGTAGGCCTCTTTCCAGGGGCGTACCAGCACGTGCGCGTAGCCTTCGGTGCGCCACTCCAGGCCCCGGAAGATGCCTCGGACGTAGCGCAAGCCAACTGCGGCGTAAGCTGTACCCCGGTAATTATCCAGAAACAGCGTGCGAGAATCGGGCAGGGGCAGGAAAGCAGCGGAGGTAGTGAGGGAAGAACGGTACGTAGCAAACGCACCCTGCGTGCTGGCTACGGCATCAACCAGATAGCCCCAGGCATTGGTTTTAGCCCCTACCGAGTCGCTCTTGCTGAGCGAGTAATACTGCTCCGAAAAGATAGAGCCCCGCACCCATTGTTGGTTTTTAGTGCGGGCGAGCACCCCATTCGCGGTAGAGCCCGGACTGTATTTCTCCTGGCCCGTCACTCCCCGGAAGGTAAATTCTACCCGGCGGCCCTTGGTGGAGTACTGGCGGCGGTCGAGGGAGTTGCGCTCAAAGCGGACGCCCGCCGTGATGCCCTGAAAGCGGTTCAGGTCCAGTACGTCGGTGCTACTTAGCTCCTGGGTGTTGGCAAACCGGTCGCGGTTGGTAAACGCGGCTATATCCAGTATATATCGGCTGCGGTAGTTAGGGCTGATACCAACGGTGAGACCCGTTTTTAGGTCGCGTTGTACCAGCTGGCTGGTTTTGGCATTCTCCCCAAGCAGCCCGCCGGTATCTTGGTAATTAAGGTTGTTGAAGGTAACGATGGGCTCAAAGTAGAGTGGAATCTGACCCGGCACACTCACTCGAAAAGCTCCCTGCACTGCATTGTAAAAGCGGCCAACGGTGGCATTAGCGCGCACCGTATACAGGTAGCGGCTCAGGTAGCGGTAGGCCCCTCCCAGGTAAAAGTTGCTCATGGAGCGCGACGAAAGCAGCACACCCAGGTCGGCGGTGAGGTTATTGGCCTGGCGGGCATCAATGCGAAGCCCGTAGCCCTTTTGCTCTTCAGAGTAACGCACCCGGGGGTACACGTTGGTAAAAAAGTCGTTGCTGACCAAGCGGAAGTAGCCCTCCTCAATGTCGCTGGGGGAGTAAGCAGAGCCACTGCGCTGGAAGAACCGGCGCACAAACTCCTGCTGCTGCCGCGGCAGGCCCTGCACGGTTACGCTGGTAAACGTGGGGCGGGGCGCCCGCTCCTGAAACGCCCGCCGCCGCTGCTGCAACGACACGGTATCCTCCCGGCGCTGAATGCGCTTGAGCATAAGGGGGAGCTTCTCGTTGGCTGCGTTTTCCCCCAGGGCTACCAGGCGGCGCACCCGTCCAAAATCAGCGGCCGTGAAGTCCGTCAGGTCTGGCTGAATAAAAATGCCGTTGGGTCCTACGGAGGTGGTATCGGCCCCGTTCGAACCCAGGAAGAGCAAGGTGCTGGTAAGCAGCTGGTCGTCTTTCTCTTTAGGATATTTGTTGTAGGCCACATCCCCCACGTTCACCCCAATAATAATATCGGGCTTAAACTCATTCTTGATAACCCCGGTAGGAAAATTGTCTACCACGGCCCCATCAAACAGGTAGCGGCCATCTTCCTGCCGAATGGGGCGGAAGGCCAGCGGAAAGGCCATGGAGTTACGCACGGCATCGGAAAGGGAGCCGCTGCGCTGAATAACCTTCTGGCGAGTAAACACCTCTGAGGCCACGGCCCGGTAAGGCACAAACAGGTTATCAAAGTTGTAGTTGGAGATGGCGCCGGCCGGAGCCAGCATAGTGGCCAGCACGTAGTTTAGGGTGGCATCGTTAATGATGCGCGGCGTTACGCGCGTGCGGAAGGCTGAATCGACGGCCAGGCCCAGATGCAGGGCAGCGGGGGAGGGGTCGGCATCGTAGAAGTTGAACACCTTGCCCTCCAGGGGGCGGTTGGCCACCCAGTTCTGAAACTCCGGCTTCAGCACAATTTCCTCAATTTCCTGGGGGGAGTAGCCGGCCGCGTACATACCGCCCACAATGGCACCCATGCTGGTGCCCACAATGTAGTCGATGGGGATGCGGTTTTGCTCCAGCACCTTCAGCACCCCCACGTGTGCCAGGCCCTTCGCGCCGCCCCCACTAAGCACCAGGCCCACCTTTTGTGCGTGCGTAGTAGGTAAGTGCAGCAGCCACAAACAGAGTAGCAGCAGAAAATAGTATTTTTTTGACATACGCAGGGCGGAGAACAGAAACATGAAAAGCCCCTGTAGTGGGGCGCGTTTCCGTACGCATACGCAGCAGCGGGGTTGCCTGGCCAGGGCCAAAAATTACTATTTCCTGTGAATGCTTACGTAAACAACCCGCCAAGAAAGCTCAACACTTGGGTGGGTATGCAAACATCACTAACAAGGGACTCTGCGAGGCTGCACCCTCTTACCATTTCTTGAATATTACGTACACGGCCGCCACCAGCAACACAAAGCCGACCACGTGGTTCCAGGCCAGTTTATCCGTCTTGAAAACAAACACGGCGCACAGCGTGAATACCGTCAGCGATACTACTTCCTGAATCACCTTCAGTTGAAACAGGTTGAAGGGGCCACCGTTCTCCTCAAACCCCATACGGTTAGCAGGCACTTGAAATACATACTCAAAAAGCGCCAGACCCCAGCTAATCAGAATTACGGAATGCAGGAATAAAAAGCAGTAGATACGCCAGCGGCCGGAGCCAGGGCTTGCGCATCTACTGCAACCATAATAAATCGTTTCGGCCTCGGGCGGTGGCGTAGCTCCTATTCCTCGTGGCCAGGTACGGGGGCTTTAGTAGTTGGCTCGGCCGTTTGCTTGGCCTCAAGGGCCAGGCGTTCCTGTTCCCTTCTGGAGGGGGAGCGGGGCAGCTTATCTAGGTCGGGCTGGCCGGCATCAACCCATGCGGTGTACCAGAAGGCACCCACCAGCCGCAGCGCCAGTCGCATTTGCCGCTCTACCTGCCCGTTGAGGCGCTGGTGGTACTCGCGGGCGAAGTCGCGGGAGTAGGCGCGCACCGTTAAGTTGCCGCGCTGCTCAAACCCATACTTGCGGTCTTCGGGGAATTTCAAGGTCAGTTCCCGCTCAAAGCGGAGCACCGAGTCGGTGGCCGCCGCCGAGCGGCCCACCGCGGCCCAGATAACATCCGTAGGCCTATCCAGGTAGGGGGCGGGGCCGGTAAAGAAGTCGTAGCCCGAGCTCAGCAGCTCCGGCAGGCGGCTTTCCCAGAGGGCATGAATACCGCGCTGGTTGGTAAGCTGCCCGTTGTAGTTGTGGGTGGCGTGCAGCGGCACGCAGGCATCGGCAATGTAGTGGCCTAGGTCGGCGGAGAGGTGCAGGATCCGGTCGGTTTCGTGAGCCCGGAAGGCTTCCGTCAGCTGGCCTTTCATGCGGACCACCTGCCAGGGTACTATACCGTGGCGCAGCAAAGAGTCTTCGCCCAGCAGGGCCACCGCATCGGCGTAGGAGCGGGGCAGCTTGTACACGGCGGAGTCGCCGTACACGTCCACGTCGAGGAAGTGGCGCGGGGCTTCGCCGGGCACCACCGTGCGGCGGGAGTCGGGGCGGGTGGCGTTGTCGGTGAGGTAGTCAATGTTGGCTTTATAGAACCCAATCATCTCCCGCGGCAGCGTGTACACCGCCAGCCGGTTGATGAGCCTATGGCTAAAGAACCCCCAGGCCCGTGCTGGCTGAGCAGCCACGAGATACGCGCACAACATAATATATACTCGCCAGTACTGCATTACCTATACGCTAAGGCACATAAACTATTGCCAGTTAATAAGCTGAAAATCAGTTAGTAGCCGGCAGGGGCGGTTTTGGGCATCTAGGCCCACATAGGAAGCATAAGTACCATCGCCCAGGCCAGTAGAGAAAGTAGCAACGGTATCACGTGGGGTGGCATACAACAGGCCTAGCAGCGGGGAAGATGTTTCCAGCCGGAAGCTCTTGATAAATAG
Source organism: Hymenobacter taeanensis (assembly GCF_013137895.1). NCBI lineage: Bacteria > Pseudomonadati > Bacteroidota > Cytophagia > Cytophagales > Hymenobacteraceae > Hymenobacter > Hymenobacter taeanensis. Next base: position 1,439,354 of record NZ_CP053538.1, on the reverse strand, counting down.
CTGCTCCCAAACGGCATTATCTTGCAGAAAAGTAGTGAATGGGAGTAGGCGGTGGGCATCGATAAACAGCCCTGTGCCCCCATCTACGGGGTAGCCATAATACTTTTCTCCAAACAAAGGCAGCGGTTGCTGGCCGGGCAGCAGGGCCGGCTCCCACTTCACCACAGGCGCTTCTGAAAAAAGAATGCGGGCAAAGGCCACCCGCTCGTCGCCGCCGAATTGGGCCACGGTCAACTCCACCGGAAAGCGGCCCTTGGGAAACAGGGTAGTAAAAGCTTGCGCCCCGCCCGTCAGCGGCTCACAGGCAACAACCCTTCCTGAGTTAATTGGGAGGTTGCCGAGGAAATTGCGGTAAAAGCGAAACGTAAGGCTGTCCTGCGCAACCTGGGCATCGGGGAAAAAGCTGGATTCAAATATCTCCGGCTTGGCTGTTACCTGATAGGGCTGCCGGTTCAGGGTCATGCGCCCCGGCGATAAAACAGTGCCTTCTATTGGCTTAGTACAGCCCGCTAGCCCTAGCGCCAGCCAAACGGCTGCAGCGCCAATCAGTCGTCGCATAGATATAGAGTGGGTAGAAATAGACCTATAAAAAAAGCTGAGTAACCGCCAGACAAAGTACGGTTACTCAGCTTTGTAAACCTACTGCGGCTACCTGGCCTAGCGGCGGCCCTGCCCGGCAAATTTCATCCGGTAGTCGGCCTTCACGTCGCCTTTGCTGATGCGGCTGAGCTTGCCCTTCAGCAGCTGCTTTTTCAGCCCCGATACATAGTCGGTGAACAGCACGCCTTCCAGGTGATCATACTCGTGCTGAATCACGCGGGCCGTCATGCCCGAGAAGGTTTCCTCGTGCTGCTGGCGTTCTTCATCCTCGTAGCGGAGCGTAATCACTGGCTTGCGGTACACCGTTTCCCGAATGCCGGGAATGCTCAGGCACCCTTCCTCAAAGGCCCATTCCTCGCCGGTTTCCTCTACTATTTGGGGGTTGATGAAGGCGCGCTTTACGGGCGCCGCCGTAGGCTCCGGGATAATAGGGTTGCCTTCTTCGTCTTCATCCAGCATGGGCTCAGAGTCAATCACAAACAGCCGGATGCTCTTGCCCACCTGGGGCGCGGCCAGGCCCACACCGTGGGCGTAGTACATGGTGTCGTACATGTCCTGCACCAGCTGCTTGAGTTCAGCCGGGGAGAAGTCAGAAGCTATGGGTTTGGCCGGGGCTTTCAGCACCGGGTCGCCGAAGGCAACAATAGGGTAAATCATCGGGATTCGAGGAAAGATTGCAGAATGATAGTAGCGCTTACGCGGTCTACGGTGGCTTTGTCGCGGCGGTCCTTTTTGCTTAGGCCCCCGGCCAGCATGGCAGCATGTGCCATGCGGGAGGTAAACCGCTCGTCAATCTCATGCACGGGCACCTCCGGAAACTCCCGCCGCAAACGCCGAATGAGGCCTACTACGGCGCTGGTGGAGTCGGTGGCCTCGTTGCTCAGGGTGCGGGGCATGCCTACCACCAGCGCCTCCAGCGGCTCACGCAGGTGGTATGCCTTCAGGTAGGCCACTACATCCTGACTATGAATGGTTTCGAGGGGAGTGGCAATCAGCTGAAGCGGGTCCGTTACGGCCAGCCCCACGCGCTTGTTGCCGTAGTCGATGGCAAGAATTCGGCCCATCACAAAAGAATTGACTTGAAAAAGCAAAGGTCCGGTACGCCAAGAAGTTAAGCGAACCAAGGGGCAAAGATACGGCGCTGCGCCGGAAAGATGACAGTGCTCTCCTGGTACTGGTAAATCTGTGGCGAGAGGCGCTGCGTAGGTGGTAGGGCCCCCATGAAGATGCTCATGAGAAGGGTTTGCCTTGATATAGTTACAAAAAAGTGTTGTTTGTGTATCGGCTATCAAGTTGCTAAGAATTGTATTTTCTATCTAAAATAGGCTCATTTTGGTATTAAATAATAAAAAATTGCACTGATATTTGAAGTTTATGGTTGTTATTGAAAGATGACGTGTTTCTTAGAAAAGTTTCAATAGTTTTGAATACATATTTGTTACATTTCCGCCGCACATAGTAACAACATTTACTTTCTCAACGCCTTATGAACACCGAGCCGAACGTCTCGCCGCTACCCGCGACGGAGCCGGCCCCGCGAAATACGCGGCGGCAGGTGCGCCAGCCATTGCTGCTGGCTCTGGCGTTGGCTTGTGGAATATTGCTGGGGGCCAACCCCTTTCGGCCTTCCAGTCAAAACCCCGATGGCACCGCCCGGGGCTACCTCAAGTTCAAGGAAATTCTGAGCTACGTTGACCGCGACTACGTAGACTCGGTGAATGCCGAGGAGCTCTCGGACTACGCTATCAGCCGGATGCTGGAGCGCCTGGATCCGCACTCCGTCTTTATTCCGGCCAAGCAGCAGCAGCAGGCTTCTTCGTTCCTGCAGAGTGATTTTGACGGTGTAGGAGTGGAGTTCAATATCTTCCACGACACCGTAACGGTGGTGTCGCCGGTGAGCGGCGGGCCCGCTGAACAAGCAGGGCTGCAACCCGGCGACAAAATTCTGGCGGTGGCCGGCGAGAAGGTGTCCGGGATTCATACCACCACTGAGCAGATGTTTAACCGGCTGCGCGGGCCCCGCGGCAGCAACGTGGTGCTCCAGATTGTGCGGCGTGGCATGGCCAAGCCCATGAACGTGCAGGTAACGCGCAACCGCATCCCAAACTCCTCGGTAGACGTGGCCTACATGGTGGATAACCAGACTGGCTACATCAAGGTAAGCCGCTTTGCTAGTGGTACTTACGACGAGTTTAAGGCTGCCCTCGGTGATTTGCGTCGGCAGGGGCTTACCCACCTCATTCTCGATTTGCGCGGTAACCCCGGCGGCTACCTCGACCGCGCCACCAAAATGGCCGATGAGTTTATCGGGGGCACCAAGAAGATTGTATACACCGATGGTAAGGGTGACCAGTATGACTCCCAAACTTACTCCCGCGTAGCCGGCGAGTTTGAGCAGGGCCCGCTGGTGGTGCTGGTAGATGAAGGCAGCGCCTCCGCTTCTGAGGTACTGGCCGGCGCCCTCCAAGACCATGACCGCGCTCTGCTGGTAGGCCGCCGCACCTTCGGAAAAGGCTTGGTGCAGCAGCCTATTGCGCTTAATGATGGCTCAGAGCTGCGCCTCACCATTGCCCGCTACTACACGCCCTCAGGCCGCAGCATTCAGAAGTCGTACCAGGGTGGCCTAGAGGCCTACGAAAAGGACCTGGTGAACCGGCAGCAGCACGGCGAGTTCTTCCACGCCGACAGCATTCACTTTGCCGATTCTCTGCGCTACCGCACCACGCACGGCCGCACCGTGTACGGCGGCGGCGGCATCATGCCCGATGTGTTTGTGGCCCGCGACACCATGGCTTTCTCGGCATACTACACCCGCCTGCAAAGCCACAACCTGATTCGCAAGTATGCCCTCGACTACGTGCAGGACCACAAAGCGGAGCTGGAAGGCCTGCGCTTCGAGCAGTTCAACCAAAGCTTCCGTATTACTGATATTCAGCTGCAGCGCCTGGTAGGCATGGCCACCCAGGATGGTATACCCGCCGATGCTGCAGGCCTGCGCCGCTGCGCCACGCTGGTGCGCAGCCAGCTCAAGGCTCTCATCGCCCGGACTACATATGGCAAAGCTGCCTACTTCCAGGTCCTGAACCAGAACGACGCCGAGATGCAGCAGGCCCTGCAGGTCATTCATGACGGCCGCGCTACCCTAATGCAAGGCCTTTCAATGAAATAACCGACCAACCTAACACCTAAATCCAAAAAGAAAGCGCCCGCAGCTAGTAGCTGCGGGCGCTTTCTTTTTGCTATAAATAGCAGCCTTACTTAACCGCTACGAGGTCTTGCACCCGGAACTGCTGCTGTAGGCCACTCACCGGCTGGCCATCGGCTTCGGCGTAAGGATAGATGAAGTAGTTGAGCGCCCCACTATGCTGACGCGGGGCTAGCACCAAGTCGCGGCCCCGGGTAAACTCCAAGCGGTTTTCGTCGTGGGCCCCGAAGAAGTAGGCGCGTTTGGCGGGGTTCTTGGCTGCCTCGGAGGCATCAACGGGTACCCAGCCGGTTTCCTTGGTGTAAAACTCGGCCCAGCAGTGGTAGCCTTTCACCTCGGCAGTGCCGCGCTCAGGTGGCAGCGGGAAGCCAATGCTGAAGCGCGCCGGAATGCCCACTGCCCGGCAGTAGCCAATGAACACAGCGTGAAAATCAGTGCAGTTGCCGCGGCGGGCGTCGCAGGCGTAGTAGATGTCGCCGCGGCCCCAGCCCTGGCCGGTCTTGTCGTAGGTCACGGTATTTACTACGTGCTCATAAATGGCCTTGGCTTTTTCCAGATCAGTTTTGGCGTTGGCTTTCGTGATGACCTCGTGCGCCCACAGCCGGATTTTGGGGTCTAAGGGCACGAGACTATCCGGGGCTAGCCAGCGGTTCATGTTGGGGTCGGCGGGGGCCAGTTCTTTGCGCGACACGGGCTGGCCCGTCAGCGTAGGGTTAAGGTGCTCCCGGCGCGTAGCCTGCAGCTTCATGCTCACTGTGAAGCCCTGCAGTGCCGCGCCCGTGGCGTGCACGTGTAACACACGGTTGCCATAAGAGCTGGTTTTTACCTCGTAGGCTACGGGTGCCGTGATTTTGAGGTCCCGGATGTCCTGCGACTTGTCATCGTGCGGCACGGGTAGCCACAGGTCTACCTCCTTCACGCCAGCACCCTGGGCGGGCACCGTAGCAGTGTACTCGAAGTTAAACGTGCGGGTACGTGGCTCCGCTGGTTTAGGCACTGAGGCAACGGATAACAGGCCTAGGCCAGTTAGCAAGAGCGGCAGCAAGCGGGACATAGAAGAGGGCACGGGCAAGAGGACTAATAAGCGGCTGGAATAAAACGCAAAGATACTATAGGAGTGAGGGTTCAACCATGATAAGATTCAAATGGTTGCAAGCTTTACCCCACCCCCCCCAGTCCCACGCTGGGCTGGGGGTGGGGTCCCGCAAACCTTCTTACCTTCACGTAACCTACCTACCCACCGTATTTCCCACCCAACTCATTTCTGCACCATGGCTTTCTACCACCGCCTCGGCCAGATTCCGCGCAAGCGCCATACCCAGTTCCGCCAGCCCGATGGCTCCCTGTACTCGGAGCAGCTGGTGGGCACGCTGGGCTTCCACGGTGTCTCGTCGCTGCTCTACCACAAGCATCCGCCCACCGAAATCAGGACGGTAGGCCAGCCGGAGCCGTTTGCGCCCAAGCTGCTCAAAGACCGGCCCCTAGAGCCCGCTCATCTGCGCACCTTAGCCCAAACCACCACCGGCGGCGACTACCTGCAAGCCCGCCAAACCATGCTCGGCAACGCCGACGTGACGCTCAGCATCTGCAACCCCACGGAGCGGCGCATGGAGTACTACTACAAAAACGCCTTGGCCGATGAGGTTATCTTCGTGCATGAAGGCCGTGGCGAGTTGTGGAGCCAGCTGGGCAAGGTGAAGTTTGAGCCCGGCGACTACGTTATCATTCCGCGCACTATCATTCACCAGCTGCACTTCGAGGAAGGCCCCGTGCGCCTGCTCATCATCGAGTCATTTAGCCCCGTGGAGACGTGCCGCCGCTACCGCAACCACTTCGGGCAGCTGCTGGAGCACTCGCCCTACTGCGAGCGGGACATTCGGCCTCCGCATGAGTTGGTGGAAGGTGACGAGCGGGAGTCGGGCGAGTATGTGGTGAAGATCAAGAAAGATGGCCTGCTGCACACGCTCACCTATGGCCACTCACCGTTTGATGTGGTGGGCTGGGACGGCTACTTCTATCCCTATGCCACCAGCATTCATGACTTTGAGCCGATTACGGGCCGCCTGCACCAGCCACCACCCGTGCACCAGCACTTCGAGGGCCACAACTTCGTCATCTGTTCCTTCGTGCCGCGTCTCTTTGATTATCACCCGCTGAGCATTCCGGCACCTTACAATCATTCCAACGTCGACTCCGACGAGGTGCTGTATTACGTGGCCGGCAACTTCATGTCGCGCAAGGGTGTGGATCTGGCTTCGTTTACCTGGCACCCCAGCGGCATTCCGCACGGCCCGCACCCCGGTACCGTAGAGGCCAGCATCGGCAAAAAAGAAACTCATGAGCTAGCCGTTATGGTGGACACATTCCGCCCGCTCTACCTCACCGAAGCCGCCCTGCCGTACGTGGACGGCCGCTACCCCATGAGTTGGCAGCCCGGCTTCGTGCCCGACCCGCCCCGTTCCGCCGACATGATGGATTAATGGCAGCCTAGGCCAGTAGCATATTATTCCGAGCAGATTCGAGAATCAGGGAGAGGTCTAGCGGCCATTCCGAAATTCAGGATTTGCTCGGAATAATAGTTTTAAGAGGTTATGCAGGACTTAAGGTAGATGTTGAATCTGAGTTGAAGTGGATTGCGTAACTTCCGCTCAAACTGCAACAAACATGAAAAAAGTCCTCTTTCTAGCTCCCCTCTTGGTCCTGCTGGCTTTTGTGTCTAGCTGCGACAAACTTGATAAGCTGCTGACCTTCTACATCGAAGACTCGCAGTCAGTTAAAATTGCCAGCGGCTTCCCGGTAAACGTGGTTACACCCGTTTCGCCCCTTACCGTTCCTACCCGCTCCGACGAGAAGTTCAAGAACGAAAACACCAGCGCCAACCTGGTAAAGGATGTGAAGCTCGACCGCCTCACGCTCACCGTTACCGACCCCAGTTCCGAGAACTTTGACTTCCTGAGTAGCATCAGCCTCTACATCAGCACCGACGGTAACGACCGGATTCTGCTGGCCTCCATGGATAACGTGCCCATGGGTGTCAACACCATCCAACTTAACGCCACCACCGAGAAGCTCGACAAGTATATTAAGGCTAGCAGCTACACGCTCTCCACCGAAGCCCGCATCCGCAAAGCCATCAGCAAGGACATCACTATCCGCGCTGACTCGCGCTTCAAAGTAACCGCCGACCCGCTGTAGGCCAGTTATAGGTAGCAAAAAGAGAGCCCCTGGCCTAGGCCAGGGGCTCTCTTTTTTAATTCAGTATATCTGTTACTTCAACAGTTCGTGCAGTACGGTTTGCATGGAGAACACCCGGTTACCTGCTTCCTGAATTACCAGGGAGTTGGGAGAGTCCAGAATAGCATCCGACACCTCCACGTTGCGGCGCACGGGCAGGCAGTGCAGGAACTTGGCGTCGTGGGTGCCAGCCATGTGCTCGGGCGTCAGCATCCAGCTAGGGTCATTGCTGATGACCTGGCCGTAGTCTTTATAGCTGCTCCAGTTCTTGGCCTGCACAAAGTCGGCACCTTCCAGGGCCTTCTTCTGGTCGTACTCAATCCGGGCTCCTTTCGTGAACTTGGGGTCCAGTTCGTAGCCTTCGGGGTGCGTTATCACAAAGTCCACCCAGTCTACTTCCGAGAACCAGTCGCAGAACGAGTTGGGTACGCACTGGGGCAGGGCGCGTACGTGTGGGGCCCAGGTCAGCACCACTTTCACCCGCTCCTTCTGCTTGGTTTCCGCTACCGTAATCAGGTCGGCAAACGACTGCAGTGGGTGCAGCGTGGCGCTTTCCAAGCTGATAACCGGTACCGTGGCGTACTTTAAAATCTTGTTGAATACTTCCTCGCTGTAGTCGGCCTCCCGGTCCTTGAGCGTGGGGAAGGTGCGCACGCCCAGCACGTCGCAGTACTGGCTCATCACGGCAATAGCTTCCTTGATGTGCTCCTGCGTGCCGCCGTTCATTACCGCGCCATCGGCCATTTCCAGCGTCCAGGAATCAGCACCAGCGTTGAGCACCCAGGCTTGTGCGCCCAGGTTGTAGGCCGCCTTCACCGAGCTAAGCCGGGTACGCAGGCTGGGGTTGAAAAAAATCAGCCCGACGGTCTTGTTCTTGCCAATGTGCTGGTACCCGTACGGATTCGCCTTGATTTCCAGGGCTTGCTGCAACAGCGCTTTATAGTCGCCCGCATCGGCGAAGGAGGTGAAGTTTTTCATTGGAGAATGCTTGGTCACAGTGGCACACTGTGATTTGGTAGTGAGGGTAATGGCCTTAAGGTTGACTATTTAGTCTGACAAGTAAACGGCCCTTTTTCATAATTAACTTCGGATGCGTCCGGATCTATCTGACTGTATTTTATTTCGAGACAGTCGCCAAGCTTCAATTGATCTAGTTTCCTTTCAAATGTTTGTTGATGAGGTTTGCCATTGACGTAGTACCTGCATTCTACTTGTTTTGGGCCTACTCTAATGCCTGATGGAGTGCCAAGCCAAATGACTTTGCCCTGTGTAATAGAGTAATTCAACATTTTCTGCTTCTTATTAAAAGAAGAATGCACGCATAGAATAATTAATACTGATATAACTACCGCCATTATGCGGTTATAAACCTTTCCTGATTTAGCAGGAGTTACCTTCTTGCGCTTGTTCATCTAGGATTCACAAAATCAAAAAGAAACGTCATGCTGAGCATAGCCAAGCATGACGTTTCTTTTTGTTACGCTTACTCTTACATCGCCTTATACTCGTTCCAGCTCTTGATCTTCAGGTCCTTCATTTCCAGGCGGCAGAAGGCTTGGATGAAGGCTTTGGCTAGGCGGGCGTTGGTGAGCAGCGGGATGCCGAAGTCGATAGCCGTGCGGCGGATTTTGTAGTCGTTGTCCAACTCGCCCTTAGAGAGGTTCTTGGGGATGTTGATGACCAGGTCAATCTTCTTCTCCTTCAGGTAAGTCAGCACGTTGGGCTCCTGGTAATCATCGGGCCAGAAGAGCAGGCTGCTGGGGATGCCGTTTTCGGCGAAGAACCGGTGCGTACCCTGGGTAGCGTAGATGGTGTAGCCCTTCTTAACGAGCAGCTCCGTGGCCGAGAGCAACGCTACTTTCGACTTGATGGGACCACCGGAAATCAGCACCGACTTCTGCGGAATCTTGTAGCCCACGCTCAGCATCGACTTCAGCAGGGCTTCGTCGGCGGTGTCGCCGAGGCAGCCTACTTCGCCGGTGCTCACCATGTCCACGCGCAACACCGGGTCGGCGCCGGGCAGGCGGGTGAAGGAGAACTGGGGCGCTTTCACGCCCACGAAGGGTAGGTCATACACCCGCTCGCTCTCGTCGCGCGTCACTTTCTTGCCCAGCAGCACCTGCGTGGCCTTCTTAATCAAGTTGTTGCCCGATACTTTCGACACGAAGGGGTAGCTGCGCGAAGCGCGGATGTTGCACTCAATCACCCGAATTTCGCCGGCTTTCTCCAGGAACTGAATGTTGAACGGCCCGCTGATTTCGTAGCGCTTGGCAATCTTCTCGGCAATGATTTTCAGCCTCCGAATGGTGCGCACGTACACCTTTTGGGGCGGATAGTACATGGTAGCGTCGCCGGAGTGCACACCCGCAAACTCCACGTGCTCCGAAATGGCATAGCTCACGATTTCGCCCTTGTCTGCTACCGCGTCCAACTCAATTTCCTTCGCTTCCTGAATAAACTCCGATACCACCACAGGGTACTCGGCGCTTACTTCGACGGCAGCTTTCAGGAACGCCTGCATCTCAAACGCGTTGGAAACCACGTTCATAGCCGCGCCCGATAGCACGTAGCTCGGACGGATCAATACGGGGTAGCCTACCTCGCCCACAAACTCGAACATGGCGTCGAGGGAGGTCAACTCCTTCCAGCGGGGCTGAGCAATGCCCAACTCATCCATGATGCTCGAGAACTTGTGGCGGTTTTCGGCCTCGTCGATGCGGGCCGGAGCCGTACCCAGGATGGGGGCTTTGGCGTCGGCGAGGCGGGTGGCGAGGTTGTTGGGAATTTGGCCGCCGGTGGAGAGAATCACACCCTCCGGCTGCTCAAACTCTAGAATATCCATCACCCGCTCAAAGCTCAATTCCTCAAAATACAGCCGGTCCGATACGTCGTAATCGGTGCTGACGGTTTCGGGGTTGTAGTTGATGATGATGGTTTTGTAGCCCTCTTCGGCGGCCGTTTGCACGGCATTCACGCCGCACCAGTCGAACTCCACAGAGCTACCGATACGGTACACGCCTGAGCCCAGCACCGCAATAGACTTGCTGGTTTCCGGCTCTAGGTCATTTTCGGTGCCGTGGTAGGTGCTGTAGAGGTAGTTGGTTTTGGCCGGGAATTCGGCCGCCAGCGTGTCAATCTGTTTGATAACTGGCAGCACGCCAAGGGCCTTGCGATGGGCCCGCACCAGCAGCTCGTCTGCTTTCACGTCGCCTTCGCCTAGCAGCTTCACTGCAATCTGCTGGTCAGAGAAACCGGCTTTCTTGGCTTCGCGCAGTAGGCCAGTTTCCAGGGCGCCTAGGCCACTGCCACGGTGGGCAGCCAGCTTATTGCTCAGCTCGAAAATGGTGTAGAGGCGCTGCAGGAACCAGTGGTCAATCTTGGTCAGATCATGCACTTGCTCCAGGGTGTAACCGGCCTCAAATGCCAGGTTGATGGCGAAGATGCGCTCCTCGTTTGGCTCGCTCAGCAGCTTATCAATGGTGGCGTTGTCAACCTGCTCGGGCTTGTTGGCCACGAAGCCACGCTTGCCGGTGTCCAGCATGCGCAGGCCTTTCTGAATGGCTTCCTCAAAGGATTTGCCGATGGCCATTACCTCGCCCACGCTCTTCATAGCCGAGCCAATCTGCCGGTTCACGCCCTCAAACTTGGCCAGGTCCCAGCGCGGCAGCTTCACCACCACGTAGTCTAGAGCAGGCTCAAAGAAGGCCGACGTGGTCTGCGTTACGCTGTTTTTCAACTCCGAGAGCGAGTAGCCCAGGCTCAGCTTAGCCGCCACAAAGGCCAGCGGGTAACCCGTAGCCTTAGAGGCCAGCGCTGATGAGCGCGACAAACGGGCATTCACCTCAATTACGCGGTAGTCCTCCGACACGGGGTCGAGGGCGTACTGAATGTTGCACTCGCCCACAATGCCGAGGTGGCGGATGGTCTTGATGCCGATGCTGCGCAGCTTGTGGTACTCGCGGTTGCTCAACGTCTGCGAGGGGGCCACCACAATGCTCTCCCCAGTGTGAATACCGATGGGGTCGAAGTTCTCCATGTTGCAGACCGTGATGCAGTTGTCATACTGGTCGCGCACTACTTCGTACTCCACTTCCTTCCATCCTTTCAACGACTCTTCCACCAGAATCTGGTCCGAAGTCGTGAAGGATTTCTGCACTAAGGCCCGCAGCTCGTCCATGTTATTGGCGAAACCACTGCCTAGGCCACCCAGCGCAAACGCCGCCCGCACAATGATGGGGAAACCGATTTTCTCGGCTGCGGCCAACGCGTCTTCCATGGTCGTCACGGCCACGCTGCGGGCTGAGAGCACCCCAATCTGATCGAGCTTCTCCTTGAATATGTCCCGGTCCTCGGTGTCGATGATGCTCTGCACGGGCGTGCCCAGCACCTTCACGTTGTACTTCTCAAACACCCCGCCGCGGAACAGCGCGACGGCGCAGTTCAGGGCCGTCTGGCCACCAAACGCCACCAGAATGCCATCGGGCTTTTCCTTCTTGATGACTTCCTCCACGAAGTAGGGCGTCACGGGCAGGAAGTACACGTCGTCGGCAATGTTGTCCGACGTTTGCACGGTGGCGATGTTGGGGTTGATGAGGATGGTGCGGATGCCTTCCTCTTTCATCGCCTTAAGGGCCTGGGAGCCGGAGTAATCGAACTCACCGGCCTCGCCAATTTTCAGCGCGCCGGAACCGAGGATGAGAACTTTCTGTGGTTTTTCCATTCTAAGGGTTAGGGTAACAGGCCGCTGGTGCGGTCATGTTAAAAGGCAGTCGGGCAACCCCTGCCGCAACCTACTGGCACATGCAGGGCAAATTTTCTATTCGGTAAAGACGGTGTCGCTTTTTATTATCTCCCAGTCGCCGGACGGGCGCTTGGCCATCCAGAGCCGGACGGTGGCGTCAGCACGCTCCCCATCCAGGAAGAACCGGAAGGAGAGCGAATCCTTTTTAGCACCAAGCTTCTCCAGCTTGAAGTTCTTGGCGGTTATTCTTCCCGTTCTACTGGTTATTCGAGACGAAACCCGGGCCGAACTCATGGCCTTGTTAATCAAATCAGCTGGCTCACCCAGCACTGCTTTCAAAATTGTTCGCTGCCCCATGTTCTTGATGAAATAGAACCCTGCGAAAGCCAAAGCGCCCAACAACACATATCCCCAATTCGGAAAACCTCTACCTTTTTCTTGCATGAAAGTGGTGCGTTGGGATGAGTGGTGGATAACTGGCCGTCATGCTGAGCTTGTCGAAGCATCTCTACCGCTTCTCCATTACCAAGTTTATCCCGTCGTACAACTGAAATAAATGGTGGCCGCAATGTTCAGTAAAAACAGCTACTTCTTTGAGTTCAGGAGCTTCTATAGCGAAAGCATATTTGAATTCAACTTTTGAGTCGTCTTCAAATAGGATGCGCACTACGCTATCAGTTGGGAAATCAGTAGTACCTAGCATCTCACTGCTACTCCCCTTCGCAGTCAGGTAGTCTCGCAATTTAATTTTCCACTGTTCGGGCAAATCGGCTTGGCGCATCCGGTCAGGTCTTTTTGATATTTAGCGACGAAGCGGTAGAGATGCTTCGACAAGCTCAGCATGACGGTCTAGAGGGCTGATGTGCTAGGCCACTCTACTTCGATGCTTTGTGCTCGGCCACGGCTTTCAGGAAGTCGTCGAACAGGTACTCCGTGTCCTCGGGGCCACCGGCGGCTTCGGGGTGAAACTGGGTGGAGAAGAACGGCTTGGTCTTGTGCTTGATGCCTTCGCAGGTGCCGTCGTTCAGGTTCTCGAACAACATTTCCCACTCGGCGGGCAGCGTGTTAGTGTCTACCGCGAAGCCGTGGTTCTGGCTGGTGATGTAGCTGCGCTTGGTGCCCGTGAGCAGCACCGGCTGGTTGTGGCTGCGGTGGCCGTACTTCAGCTTAAACGTGTCGCCGCCCGCGGCTAGACCCATGAGCTGGGAGCCCAGGCAGATGCCGAAGATGGGCTTGTCCTGGCCTAGCGCGGTTTGCAGGTGCTGGATGGTGGCGGTGCACATCTTCGGGTCGCCGGGGCCGTTGCTGAGGAACAGACCGTCGTAGTCGAGCTTGGTGAAGTCGTAGTCCCAGGGCACGCGGATCAGCTCCACGTCGCGCTGCAGGAAGCAGCGGATGATGTTGGTTTTGGTGCCACAGTCGACTAGTACAATCTTGTGCTGACCGGTGCCGTAGTGCTTCACCTCGGTGGGGCTCACCTGGGCTACCAGGTTGTCCTGGTTGGGGTCGTGCAGCTCTACATCCTGCTCGGCCACAATCTTGCCCAGCATAGCACCTTTCTCCCGCAGGATTTTGGTGAGCATGCGCGTATCCACCCCAAAGATGCCGGGGATGTTGTACTCCTTGAGCCAGTCGCCGAGGCTCTTGGCCGCGTTCCAGTGGCTGTGCTCCTCGGAGTAGTAATTCACTACCAGACCGGCAATGTGAATCTTGTCCGATTCGAAAATCTTGGAAATTGACTCGTACAGTTCTTCGCCTGGCACGCCGTAGTTACCCACCATCGGGTAAGTCAGCACCAGAATCTGACCGGCGAAGGACGGATCCGTTAGGTTTTCGGGGTAGCCGGTCATGGCTGTGCTAAACACCACCTCGCCCGCAGCGGAGGTAAAGGCGCCGAAAGAAGTACCCTCGATTTCAGTGCCGTCTTCGAGCACCAGCTTCACCGATTTAGCGTTTTCCACTCTGTTTTGCGAAAAAGGGTTTACTCTATTATTTATTTTCTGCAGTATTCAGGCACGCTGCCTCCTTGCTCATTGAGGTGGGGAAGCGGCAGGTAGACCTATCATTCCAATCGATGCTGATCGGAACCTTGCCATGGAAGGGAATGCGACGATTCGGCGCTGGGCGTTTTGCGAAGGCGCGGAGTAGTCTCAGTCAGTTTTCGGGACGGCCCGGATACGATTTCGGCTGGAACAGAACCAAATATTAGAGGTCTATTCCAGCCGAACGAGGACTTAAGCCAAACGGAAGCGAGAGAAGGTAGTTCAATCGGTCCCGCACCCTGCCACTCCCAGATGTCAGGCATCGGGAAGTTTGGCGGGCACGACTGCTGAAAGAAAAAGTGGGAGGCCGTTCTTTCACGGAAAGAACCAGCCGGTTGCTGCGCAAGTGTGGCCAATGGCAGCGTGCAGCTAATCAGAAGGGGAGCCTGGCTCGTAAACCTCATCGTGCTACTCATTGGGGCTGCAAGTTAGGCCACAAGTCGCTTACTTTTTCACCTCGGCCGGAATAAGTGTGTACAGTGCCTGCAGGAACCGGTCAACTTCGGCCTTAGTGATGTTGAGCGGAGGCAGCAAACGGAGCACCGTGGGGTCGGAGGCATTGCCTACGAAGATGTGATGCTCAGTCAGCAGCTTGTCGCGCACATCCTTAATAGGGAAGTCGTACTTGATACCCACCATCAGGCCCCGGCCGCGGATTTCCTCGGCACCCGCATTGGCTTCCAGCTCCGAGCGGAGGTAGTGGCCTAGCTCAGTGGCGTGGTTCAGCAAGTCTTCCTGCTCAATGACTTCTAGCACCGCCAGAGCGGCAGCGCAAGCAAGGTGGTTGCCCCCGAACGTGGTGCCTAGCAAACCATAGGATGCCTTCAGCTCCGGAGCAATCAGGATGCCGCCGATGGGGAAGCCGTTGCCCATGCCTTTTGCTACCGAAATGACATCGGGGCGGATGCCAGCGTGCTGGTGAGCAAAGAACTTGCCGCTGCGGCCGTAGCCACTCTGCACCTCGTCGGCAATCAGTAGGGCACCGTACTGCTTGCACAGCGCGGCTAGGCCAGTCAGGAACTCATCGGAAGGCATGATGATGCCGCCGACGCCCTGAATTGGCTCAATGATGGCCGCGCAAACGTCGCCGCCTTGCAGTACCTGCTCCACCGCCGCCAAGTCATACTCCACGAAGGAAATGGCGTGGTCGGCGTTGAAGGGCGCCACAATTTTCGGGTTATCAGTTGCGGCTACGGCCCCGGAGGTACGGCCGTGAAAAGCACCTTTGAAGGCCACCACGCGTTTTTTGCCAGTGTGAAAAGACGCCAGTTTCAGGGCATTTTCATTGGCCTCAGCCCCGGAGTTGCACAAGAACAACGAGTAGTCCTCGTAGCCCGACACCTGGCCTAGCTTCTGGGCTAGCTGCGCCTGAATCGGGATCTGCACCGAATTAGAGTAGAAGCCGATGTTCTGCAGCTGCTCGGTGAGGCGCTGCACGTAGTGCGGGTGGCTGTGACCGATGGAAATAACGGCGTGGCCGCCGTAGAAATCCAGGAATTCCTGGCCTTTATCGTCCCAAAGTTTCGCCCCCAGCGCCTTTACTGGCGTGATGTTGACGAGCGGGTACACGTTGAAAAGCTCCATGATTGGTGGTGTCAGAGCGTAGTTAATATGACAATGTCATGCTGAGCGCAGCGGAGCGGAGTCGAAGCATCTCTACTGCTTCGTTGAGGTTAAGCCAAACACTGTTACTTGTTTGGCTACTATAGTATGAGAGCCAGCGGAAGAAGAAAACGAACAACCTATTGCGTCACCGACTTCCTCGAAGTCAACGCTGAAAAGAACAGGAACATGGTCAAATGTGAGGAATGTGTCTTTCACATTTTGAAATTGCAGTTCTATACTACAGGGCTTGAACTGCTTGTAGTGTCCCTTTTCATCAAGCTCGTTTACGAATTCAGCTGTTTCAATTAGAAACGTAATCGTGCTTTCGAAAGAGTGAATTTCAAAATTCATTCTTTCAAGTGTGGCATCATGAAAATTCGGCCAGTACCCAAAATATTGAACTACAAGCTCAGAATTAATTATTCGGTTGATGACGGGATTTTCAATTGCCGACATGGATTATCGTTCGGTAGAGATGCTTCGACAAGCTCAGCATGACGTTCTGATGGGTTAAAACAGCCCTGCTTTCAGTCCTAGGCCTGTCGTTTCTGGCAAACCGAATATCAGGTTCATGTTCTGCACGGCCTGGCCCGAAGCGCCTTTCACCAGGTTGTCGATAACCGAGGTGATGAGCAGCTGCTTGCCGAATTTCTGCACGTGCAGCAGGCATTTGTTGGTGTTGACTACCTGCTTTAAGTGAATTTCCTTGTCCGATACCGTGGTGAACGGCGCATCGGCGTAGAATTTCTGGTACAGCTCTCGCGCTTCCTCTTGGGTCAAATCCGACGGCGTATAAACGCTGGCGAAGATGCCCCGCGAGAAGTTGCCGCGGTACGGGATGAAGTGCATGGCACTATCCAACTGCGGTTGCAGCTGCGCCAAACTTTCCCCTATTTCGCCGAGGTGCTGATGGGTGAAGGGCTTGTAGATGGACACGTTGTTGGTGCGCCACGAGAAGTGCACCGTCTCCGACAAGCTCTGGCCCGCACCCGTACTGCCGGTAATGGCCGATACGTGCACATCATCCGTCAGCTTGCCGGCCTGCGCCAGCGGCAGCAACGCCAGCTGAATAGCCGTAGCAAAGCAACCGGGGTTGGCAATGCTCTGTGCCTGCTGGATGCGGTTTCGGTTCAGCTCGGGCAACCCGTACACAAACTCCCGGCCTTCAAACTCGGCGTCGGCTTCCAGGCGGAAATCGTTACTGAGGTCGATGATGTGGGTGGTTTCGGGCAGCTCGTGTTTCTCGAGCCACGCCTTGGAGTTACCGTGGCCTAGGCACAGAAATACTACGTCTTCATCACCGTCCAGCTCCGAGGCAAACACCAGGTCCGTTTCACCCACTAGGTCGTCGTGGACCTGGTAGATGGGGTTGCCGGCGTTGGAGGAGCTGACGATGGCACCTAGCTCCGTGTACTCGTGGTGTAGCAGAATGCGGAGCAGCTCACCGGCCGTGTAGCCAGCGCCGCCTACGATGCCAACCTTAATTTTCATCGTTGAACGAGCTATGAATCCGCAGCTGGTTGCTGAAGATTTTGATGAAGCCCTTGGCGTCGCGGCCATCCCAAGCGTCGTTTTCCTCGCCGTAGGTGGCCACTTTGGAGCGCATCATGTCGTACTTCGACTCAACACCCTGCAGCTCGAACTGGTAGGGCTTTAAGGTCACAAACACCTTGCCCGATACCCGCTCCTGCGACGACGTGAGGAAAGCCTCCATATCGCGCATCACGGGGTCGAGGTACTGAGCCTCGTGCAGCAAGGTGCCGTACCAGTTAGCGATGTAGTCCTTGTGCAGCAGCTGCCAGCGGCTGGAGGTATGCTTCTCCAGCAAGTGGTGGGCTTTCAGCAGAATCAGCGGTGCAGGCGCCTCGAAGCCTACGCGGCCTTTGATACCCAGAATCGTGTCGCCCACGTGGGTGTCGCGGCCAATGGCGTAGCGGCCCCCCAGGTCGTTGAGCTCCTGAATCAGCTCCACCGGGTTCATCGACTTGCCAATCAGCGCCACGGGCTCACCTTTGGCGAAGGTGATTTCCACCGTGGTTGGCTCGTTGGCGGTGAGTTGGGTAGGGTATGCTGACTCGGGTAGGGCCTGGTGCGAGGTGAGAGTTTCTACGCCGCCCACGCTGGTGCCCCAAATACCCTTGTTGATGGAGTATTTGGCCTTTTCCCAGCTCATCTCGAAGCCGTGCTGGTTCAGAAATTCAATCTCAGCCTGGCGCGACAGTTTCAGGTCGCGGATGGGCGTGATGATTTCGGTGTTGGGCGCAATAACCGAGAAAGCCACGTCGAAACGCACTTGGTCGTTGCCGGCGCCGGTGCTGCCGTGGGCAATGTAGTCGGCCTTGTGCTCCCGGGCGTACTCCGCCAGGGCCAAGCTCTGGAACATCCGCTCCGCACTGACACTCAATGGGTAAGTGTCGTTTTTGAGGATGTTGCCAAAAATGAGGTAGCGCAGGCAGTCCTGGTAGAAACGCTGGGTCACGTCGATTACTTCATGCTTCGAGGAGCCCAACTCATAGGCGCGCTTCTCGATGGCGGCCAGCTCTTCCTCAGAAAAGCCGCCGGAGTTGACGATGACGGTGTGCACTTCCAGACCCAGCTCGCGGGTCAGATACACAACGCAGAAGGACGTATCCAGGCCGCCGCTGTAGGCTAAAACTACCTTTTTCATTAAATAAAAACTTAGAAATCAGATGGTAGAGCTTAAAAAGCCGGACTCGGAAGATTGAAGTGAGAAAGAGAAAATCCGTCAGAACAGCTCTAAGCTCTAACTTCTCACCTCTTAGTTCTCTACCGCTCCTGGCTAAGAATTTCGATGGTGGCCTGGCTGAATTGGTCGTCGAGCTTGTCGTAAACCATGCCGGTGCACAAGCACATTTTGCGCTCGTTTTCCATCAGAATGCCGTAGTTTTTGCAGCTTGAGCAGCCTTTCCAGAAATCGTCGCTCTGAGTTAGCTCAGGGAAGGTAACCGGGCGGTAGCCCAGCTCATTGTTGATCTTCATCACGGCCGCCGAGGTCGTGATACCAAAGATTTTGGCCGCCGGATATTTCGTGCGCGACAGCTCAAACACCCGGTGCTTGATGGCGCGGCCCAAGCCCTCTTTGCGCAGCTCCGTGTTAACGATGAGGCCCGAGTTGACTACAAATTTGTTGTCCTCAAAGGTTTCGATGTAGCAGAAGCCCGCCAGCTGATCATCAATGAAGGCAATAATGGCGTCGCCCTTATCCATCTTCTTAATCAGATAGTTAGGGTCACGCTTGGCGATGCCGACTCCGCGCGATTTGGCGGATTCGGCGTACCATTGACAGAGGATTTCCACATACTGCGCATCGGCAGCATTGGCGACTCGTAAAAGCATGGTCGGAGCTCAGTTGGTTACCGCTTTGTACGGCAACAGACTCGGAAAGACGATAAGGGAGGAGCTAGAAGTGCAGCCGGGAGATGTGGCTGCGCCGTAACCAGATCAGGTTCTGGTGCCCGGGAAAGAAGCTCAGAATGATGGGGTAGCCGGTTCAGCAGGTCGCTACAGCGGTGTGTGCAGTAAAATCGGCTAGGGGAGGCGCACCAGGGCTTACACTCGTGTCAATTCGTTGTTCGTAGAAACTTTCTTCAGCAGGCCACTTTGGTTGGGGCCCTTTCGTCGGGGAGAGCAGGATGCTTGCTGGCCGACGAACTATTGCATGCCAGCTCTTAAGCTGGCATTGTTCGCACGACCAGGTTGGGTCGTCGCAGAAGCGCAATAGAAGAGAGACGAATCATGAAGACTGCCGTAAGGCGAGGGAGAGGTTTCTGCGGTTTAAAATGAATAGGACCGCTAAATCGTTGCAAAACTAGATGTTTTTTTTCGGAAACTTTGTCGGCCCGCGGGCAAAAATAGTTGCTGCCTAATGCATGCCGTGGGCAGATAATAACCGAATGGAGCATCTGTTTTGGCGCTGCGTGGCACGCTGTGCCGCATTTTACCTCTTCCAAGAACCATGCGAGAAGGCCTGAAAATTTTTAAGATTGGCGGCGGCATCATTGATGATGAAGCTCAGCTAGGCCACTTCCTGCGGGAGCTGGCCCGAATACCCGGCCAAAAAATTCTGGTGCACGGCGGGGGCAAAGGTGCCAGCCAAATGCTGTTAGACCTAGGCATTGAACCCCAGATGGTGCAGGGCCGCCGCATCACCGACGCCCCGACTCTAGATATTGTGACGATGTTTTACGCCGGCAAAACCAACAAGCAGGTAGTGGCGCTGTTGCAAGCGGCTGGTGTGAACGCGCTAGGCCTGTCGGGGGCCGATGGCAACGCCATTAGGGCCGTAAAGCGCCCTGTAAAGGAAATCGACTACGGCTTTGTGGGCGACCTGCCCGAGGGCAGCGTGAATACCGCCCTGCTAGGCCAGCTGCTGCAGGCGGGCATCACGCCCGTGTTTTGCGCCATCACGCACAATGGCCTGGGCCAGTTGCTCAATACCAACGCCGACACCATTGCCAGTACCCTGGCCCGCGCCCTAGCTGCGCAGTATGAGGTGGAGCTGCACTTCTGCTTCGAGAAAGATGGCGTGCTGGCCGATATCAACGACGAAAATTCCGTTATTCCGCAGATAGTGCCGGCTCAGTATCAGCAGCTGAAAGCCAAAGGCGTTATTGCTGCGGGCATGGTGCCCAAGCTTGATAATGCCTTTGCCGCATTGGAGGCCGGCGTGGAGCGCGTGGTAATTGAAAACGCGCTTAAAATCAACGAACCCGTGAAAACTGTGCTATGCCGGAGCTAGTAGAGCGGCTGACGGAGGATGCCATCGAGCTGCTGCAGGAGCTGATTCAGACGTCTTCTCTCTCGCGGGAAGAAGATCAGACCGCAGAGTTGCTCTTTCGGTTTCTGACCTTCCACGGTGCCCACCCGCACAGGGACAAAAACAACGTCTGGGCCGTATCAAAGCACTTTGATGCGGCCAAGCCCACCATCCTGCTTAACTCCCACCACGACACCGTAAAGGCTGGCAACACCTGGACCTACGACCCACTAGGCGCTACCGTGGAAGGCGACAAGCTGATAGGCTTAGGCAGCAACGATGCCGGGGCTTCGGCGGTGAGCCTACTGGCCACGTTTCTGTATTTCCATGAGCGCACCGACCTGGCCTACAACCTGATCTGCGCCATCACGGCCGAG
Organism: Hymenobacter taeanensis; assembly: GCF_013137895.1. Lineage (NCBI taxonomy): Bacteria > Pseudomonadati > Bacteroidota > Cytophagia > Cytophagales > Hymenobacteraceae > Hymenobacter > Hymenobacter taeanensis. Next base: position 1,418,773 of record NZ_CP053538.1, on the reverse strand, counting down.
GAGGAAATTTCCGGCGTGAATGGCATCCGGAGTGTGCTACCCCAGCTAGGCCACATAGACCTAGGCATTGTAGGAGAGCCCACCCAAATGGACCTCGCCGTGGCTGAAAAGGGCCTTGTGGTGCTGGATTGCGTAGCCCACGGCCACACCGGCCACGCCGCCCGCGAGGAAGGCGAAAACGCTCTGTACAAAGCTGTGGCGGATATTCGGTGGTTTGAACAGTTCCGTTTCCCGGAAGTGTCGGAGCTGCTGGGCCCGGTAAAAATGACTGTGACCCAAATTCAGGCCGGCTCCCAGCACAACGTCGTGCCCGACCGCTGCACCTTCGTGGTGGATGTGCGCACCAACGAGTGCTACTCTAACCCAGAAGTGGTAGAGCTGGTACGCCAACACATTACCTCCGAGGTGACGCCGCGCTCTACTCATCTTAACTCCTCTCGCATTGACCTAGGCCACCCGCTCGTGCAAAGAGGCCTAGGCCTGGGACGCCGCACGCTTGGCTCCGTCACGCTGTCGGATCAGTCGATGATGCCGTTTACCACCGTCAAGATTGGCCCCGGCGACTCGGCCCGCTCGCACACGCCCGATGAGTATATTCTGCTCAGCGAAATCAGAGCGGGTGTGCGGGGCTATATTGAGTTGCTGGACGGGCTGGTGCTGTAAGTCGGTGCTGTAAAGACCGTCATGCTGAGCGCAGTCGAAGCATCTCTACCGCAGTGCTAATCAACTGGCCTAGAACATCAGCAACGAAGCGGTAGAGATGCTTCGACTGCGCTCAGCATGACGGTCTTATTTGCAAAGCCATCAGCAGCTAGGCCTGTTCCAGCGTGGCAATTTCGATTTTGTGCATCTGCATCATGGCGGCCATTTTGCGCTGGGCGCGGGCTGGGTTGTCGCTCCGTAGCAGTTGGCCCATATTCGCCGGAATTATCTGCCAGGATACGCCAAACGGGTCTTTAAGCCACCCGCACCGGCCTGGTTCACCGCCATTGGCCGTGAGCTTGTTCCAGAGCGCATCAATTTCCGTCTGATCGGCGCAGCTTACGGCCAGCGAAATACCCGTGCTGAACGTGAAATGCGGTCCACCATTCATGGCAATGTACTTTTGCTCCGCTAACTCAAACTCCACTGTCATCACGCTGCCGTTTGGCAGCTTGGTTACGCGAGTGATTTTTGAATCCTTGAAAACGCTGGTGTAGAGCGTTGCCGCTTCTTCGGCCTTATCATTAAACGTCAGGAAGGTGGTGATTTTCTGCATGGCTGATGATAGTTGGCGGGTGAGCTGGGGTAAAGGTAGTGCCCTGCGTTACTCGGCAGCGCGGCCGAAGGCGACAAAAAACGAGCGTTTTGCGACACGGCAGTTTCGCGCCGGTACAAGCTCAATGAGGTAGATAAAACGTAGTACCCATTTCCCGGTCGGGGGCCGGAACCATACACAGTCAACACATGAAAATCTGGGATAAGGGCATTGCCGTCGATAAGAAGATTGAACAGTTTACCGTGGGCCGCGACCGGGAGCTGGATATGTACCTCGCGCAGTTCGACGTGCTGGCTTCCAAGGCCCAAGCCAACATGCTGGCAAAGGCCGGGCTGCTTTCGGAGGAGGAAAACCAGCAGCTCCAGCAAGGTCTCACGGAGCTGGCCGCGCAACTTGAAAATGGTACCTTCACCATCGGGGAAGAGTTCGAGGACGTACACTCCAAAATTGAATACTACCTAACCGAGAAGTTCGGCGACGCGGGCAAGAAGATCCATACGGCTCGCTCCCGCAACGACCAGGTACTCACGGCTATCCAGCTCTTCCTGAAGGACTACACCGAGCGCGCCGCCGCCAAAACGCTGGAGCTGGTGCAAGTGCTCCTGCAGAAAGCCGAGGCGCACCAGGAGGACCTGATGCCCGGCTACACCCACTTCCAGGCGGCCATGCCCAGTTCCTTCGGGCTGTGGTTTTCAGCTTACGCTGAACACCTGCTGTTAGACCTGGCCCTGTTTGAAGCTGCTCACACCGTAGCCGACCAAAATCCGCTGGGTTCCGGGGCCGGCTTCGGCAGCAGCTTCCCCATCGACCGCAAAATGACGACCCAGGAAATGGGCTTCGGCAGTCTGGCCGTAAGCAGCGTGGGCGCCCAAATGCTACGCGGCAAAACCGAGAAGACGGTGGCATTTGCCCTGGCCGGCATGGCCGCCACCCTCGCCAAGATGGCCTACGACCTAGTGATGTATAACGGCCAAGATATGGCGTTTGTGGAGTTGCCCAAGGAGTTTACCACAGGCTCCAGCATCATGCCCCACAAGAAAAACCCCGATGTGTTTGAACTGATCCGGGCGCGCTGCAACGCCCTGCAAGCTCTGCCGAACACGCTCATGCTAGCCACCAGCAACCTGCCCAGCGGCTACCACCGCGACTTCCAGATTTTAAAGGAGCTGCTCTTCGAGCCCATGACCCAGTTCCTCGACATCCTGGACATCGTGCTGTTTGCCTTACCGCAGCTGAAAATCAAGCCCAACCTGCTGAACCAAGAGAAGTACGACGCCGTGTTTACCGTCGAAAACATCAACCAGCTCATCCAAAGCGGTACACCGTTCCGCACCGCCTACAAACAGGTAGGCCTGGCCGTGGAAGATGGCAGCTACGTGCCCCACAAAGAATTCCACACCACGCACCTGGGCAGTGTGCACAACCTAGGCATAGAAGAAATACAGGCGAAGGTGCAGCGGCTGCGGGAGAAGAGTGGGTTGGTGAAAGAGTAAAGCCGGCATGTCATTGCGAGGAGGCACGACGAAGCAATCCTTCTTTAGTCTGCGCGCGAATCGTCGACCTACTTAAAAGCCCTTACTTCCACGGCGGTAGTAAGGGCTTTTCGTGTTTCATCAGATGCATATCCTACAACAAGGAAAGATTGCTTCGTCGTGCCTCCTCGCAATGACGGTGGGGCCTACTTCTTCAGCGGGTCGGCTATTCTCATTGTCAGCCGAACGTCTACTGGCTTTCCGTTTTGGTAGCCTAGTTTGAAGCTTTCGATAGAAGCAAAGGCTGTAGCTAGGGCTGGATCTACTGCTGCTTCTGTTTCTGCTGGGTTGGGCCCTGAGGCTGGGCGACGGGCTTTACCGGTTTGGTCAATTATGAAGCTGATGTAGGCACGCTACCTCTGGCTGCTCCGCGCACGTGGCTGCTGATAAACGCTTGCAAGCCTTCTTTGCCGTCGTTCGAGTACACGGGCATCTTTTCTACATAGAAGTAGACGGGACGCCCATCTAGCTTGTTTTGACCGTTTTGATTAGCTGAAACAGCATTAGGCATGGGCACCGGCGTGGGGCTGCTTTGGGCGTGAGCACCTACACGCGGAAGGAGCAGTCCGCAGAGAACTACACCGGAGAGTTGGCGGAAGTATGAAATAGACATTGGCCAAAAAATAAGCTGTTAAGCGGTGGAGTATAGTAATTTGAGCCATAGATGATATAGCATAAGTGCCTATACATAGGCACGCGAGATTCCTCGCCAAGCTCGAAATAACGGTCTAGTCTAGTGCACACAGGCATACGCTACCGGTTGCGCCCATACTGTTCGTGTGAGCTTACCCAATCGGAGCTGCTGATGGCAGAGCCGAGGCTCAACTCCCCGGCCAGCACCACGCCGGCCACGATTTCAGCGAACTTATTCACGGTGCCGCGGCCCACGCAGCCCAGCATGCGCAGGCACTCATTCTGAGTGGCTAGGCCAGTGCCGCCGCCGTGGGTAGCTACAATGAGGGAAGGAATGGTGATGCTCAGGTACAGGTCACCCTCCTTCGTGACTTCGGAGTACAGTACACCCGCCGAGGATTCTGAGACGTTGGCTACATCCTGGCCGGTGGCGATGAACATGGCCGTGATGCCATTGGCGGAGTGGGCGCCGTTGTTGTTGGCGCCCGAGAGGAAGGCCCCCACATTGCTCACCTGGCCGTGGTAGGCCAGTTGTTCGGGCGTTACGCGCATGCGCTGCTGCAGCACGTCGCGCTTGATGACGGCCTCCGCTACTACGCGCTTGCCGCGGGTGCGCATCACGTTGATTTGCGAGGCTTTTTTGTCGGTGGCGAAGTTCGACTCGAGGTAGAAGTGGCGGATGGGCGCGCCTTTGTAGTGCTCCAGAATCCAGGAGCAGGCGGCAAAGGTGGCGCGGCCCACCATGTTCTGGCCCGCGGCGTCGCCGGTGCTGAAGTTGAAGCGCAGGTAGGCGAACTTGTTGGCCAGGTAGGTGTCGATGTACTGGAGCTTGGCCACGCGGGAGGTGCTTTCAGCCTCGGGGCGGATGCGCTCAATTTCCTCTTCCACCCATTTGCCAAAGTCGCGGGCCCCACGGGCGTCGTCAAACACGAACACCGGGGCCCGCTGCATGGCGTCGCCAATAACGGTGCACTTCACGCCGCCGCAGAGGTTGAGCACCTGGATACCGCGGTTGTAGCTGGCTACCAGCGTGCCCTCGGTGGTAGCCATCGGGATGAGAAAATCGCCCTGGGCGTGCTCGCCGTTTACGTGCAGCGGGCCGGCTAGGCCTACCGGAATCTGGGCCACTCCCATGAAATGCTCGCAGTTGCCTTGCAGGTCGTGGGCATCAAACGAGTAGTTTTTTAGGTGCTTGAACTCCTGGCCCGAAAACTCCTCCGCAAAGCGCTGGCGGGCCTGAATGGCGGCGTCCGAATAGTCGTCTTCCTCAGAACGCGGAATACGAGTGCGGTTTTCGAACTGCAGCGCAATAGCATCTTCCACTTCCACATTTAGCTCGCCAAACGGGTCGACTGAGAACTGCACCTGCACGGTGTGCATGCCTTCCTTTAGGTGTTCCGTAGCCAGATGAAACGTAGCCGACTGGCCTACGGGCAACGTGAAGCCTGCCTTATCGGCGTTGAAGGTGGTAGCCGGCCGCACGTCTCCCTCGCCCAGGTCCAGGGCAATCTGCTCTACGCCAATCCGCTTGCCATCCAGCATCACTGCCTCAACGCGGGTGATACGCACCGTATCGAGGCGGTTCTTGATGCTGAAGGCTACCCCTTCGGGCGTGTTGTGCAGGCTGCCACGGGTGTAGAGCAGCTTGAGCAGCATGGGGCTGGGCGTGAAGAGCATAGAGCGGGAGAGGTTAGGTTGGAGGTGCGGGTAATGTCTGAAACTTCTGGTAAAAAATGAGATGCCACAGCCTTTTACGTCCTAATTCACTCCCAGAGGAATAAAACCGGTACTACCATCTCATAGGGCCGCGCTATCCCGCCACATATGGCTGGTGAAAAGTGGCCAGATAGTAGCTGGACCGCCCGCAGTGCTTCAGCATCGAAATCGGGGTGGAGCCCTTTCACAATCTTGGCACGGTACACGTTGCCATCCGTACCAACCACAAAGGATACGAATACTCTGCCTTCAACATCTACTCGCCCTCCTATGACGGGCCAATGAAGATGTTCTTGAACAAAGAGAGGAAGACTGTCTTTCTTATTGCGCTTCTGATACGCCGGCACGGACTCACAGATTACTATAGGGCCACCAGAGGCAACTGCGTGATAATCTGCCAGCATAATAGCATCTGATAGGCCGTCCTCCTGCTGCGCTTCAGGTTTGGGCTTTACCGTTTTGCTTCGCAATCCAGTCGTATCCACAATACCTGCAGGAGATATTTGAGCGACAGTCAGATGGCTAATAAGGCTCAGAAAAATGCACTTAGTAGAATACGAAGCCTATTCATCTTTTCTGAAAAGTGATGGGCAATGTATACCGGACATCTACGGGCTGGTGGTTTTGCTGTCCTAGAGTAAACTGGCCATCTAGTAGCTGCACCAATCGAAGCGCTTCAGCATCTAGGGCTGGATGAAGTCCCTTTATTACTTCAGCATTGCGTAGATGTCCCTCCTTGTCGATAATGAAGCCCACAAACACTTTGCCTTGAAGCTGCGGCGCTTCGGCTGGTCGCCGCAGCTTCAAGGCAATAGCTTCAATAAGCGTTCTTGGCCTCCTTGGAAAACAGGCATCTGTTCCACACCGCCGAAGGGTTGATTGGCTGAGTGCTCCTGCGGGGCCTCCGGTGGCGTTGTAGCCAACGCCCCTTTCCGTACCTGCGCCAGCGCCTCCTGCCCCGATAGGCCTAGGCCACACACCAGCGCCACTAGAAACCGCCGCAGCTTCTGGCGCAGCAGTGGCCTAGGAGCCAGCTGCTCCGGCCGAAACCGCCCGCAGACGCGGCCATCGGGGGAGCTGTGAAAGGCGGCGGCTAGATCTGCTTGAGAAGAAGTGGTGAAATCGAGTACAACCCGGTCGCACTGGGCGCAATGGTGGCCTAGCGCTACGGGCGTCATCTGCTGCCAGTCTTCGTGGCAGGTATTGAGGCGCACATTCAGGATAGGTAACGGAAGCATAGCGGTAGCGGATAGACCGTGGAAAATACGGGTTTATCAGCTAACGTCGGATACTGGCCTAGGCTATATAACCGCTGCGCTTACTCGAAAAACTCCTGGCCGTTGGCGTCGATGTAGCCGGGCTGGCCGCTGGCGGTGATGACGCGGGCAATGTCACCCAGGAACGGGTCGGCCTGACGGTAGCGGAGCTCAGTGAGGGTATTGCCTTCCTCATCGAGGTAGCCCCATAGGCCTTCGCGCTCCACAGCGGGAAACACTAAGTTGCCGTCTTTCCGGATGGCATCATACACCAAGGGCTGTACTAGCTTGCCTTTGCTATTGATAACGCCCCACTTGTTGCCTTGGCGCACAAACAGCAGCCCATTGTAGTTCTCGCGAATCTCATCGTACTCAGGCGGAACCGTGGCCGAGCCTACGGTGAAACGGAACCCCACTTTCCCATTTTTGCGTACGAGGTCACCATGCTCCAGGGGCTCTATTTCCGGCTCGGGCGGAGCGGGGTCCGTCAGGCGGCGGCCGCTGAGGTTGATATCAAATGTTTCACCGTTGAGTTCTACTGTAGCTCGCTCGCGTTTAAAGGAACTGGCCTGGGTGTACTGGACGGGCGTTATGGGGTTGCCGCCGCCATCAATATACCCATAAAGGGAGCCTTGGCGCACCCAGGCAATTTCTCCCACAAAGGGCCCGGCCTCGTCGTAGCGCACGGGCAGCACCAGGCGGCGCGTATGGTCGGCGTAGCCCCAGCGCGTGCCCTGCCGGAAGGGAACCAGGCGGGAGGGCGCGGTTTGTGCCCCTGCCTGCTCCTGGACCAGCGCCAGCATTCCCAGCAAGAACAAGAAAGCAGCACGATTCATGAGCAAGGAGAGCGAGAGGCAATAGGGTGTTGGAGCGAAGATACAGGTCCGGCTTAAACCTTCCGCCCACTTCTTGGTTAGTTCACCCGTTCTTCACTAGGCAGCACAGATTTTGGTCGTTTGGGTTGGCAGCTTTCAGTGGAAATGCTGGATTTTACCACTAGGCCACCATTGGTGTTGTATCTTTGCCCTCTCTCAACAGGCGCTTATTGAGTTGCCTTTGCTATATGTCATCTCCACTACCGAACTATCCTCGCTTTACGCTCGGCGACAGCTTAACGCCGGAGCAACTGGATTTTTTCAGCGAATACGGCTTCTTACACTTCCGCGCATTTATCTCCCCCGAGACAGTTCAGGATTTATTGCGGGCTTCCGAAGATGTGCAGCACCGCTGGCTGGCTGAGGGCGTGCAGAAGGTAAATGGGGTGCCCATTAAGTACGGCAAGGATGTAGACGGCTCGCCCATTGTGCAGCGGTTTGCCTTTGCCTCGCACCACAGCCCCGTATTGCACGAGTTCCTGCAAGATCCCCGGTTTCAGGCCCTGTTTCCGCTGCTGGAGGCCCCCCACGGCCGCGTAGGCGAAAACGAAAAAGATGGCCTCGTAATCAACCATTACGTGAACGTGCCGGGCAGCGAGTTTTCCCAGATGGGCTGGCACACTGATTCTCTGCGCGACGTATTCTACGGCAAGAAAATCGGGCCTATGCTCAACGTAGGGGTGCACCTGGATGGCACCCCCGCCACCAATGGTGGCCTACGCATTATCCCTGGTACGCACCGGCAGGGCCTGCGCGATATTCTCTTCCGCAAGAAGTACTACAAAGATGTAAGCGCCGACTCCAACGAAGTGGCTGTGGAAACCGAGCCCGGCGACCTGACCGTGCACGACGGGCGCATGTGGCACCGCGTGGCGCAGTCGCCGCTGGTGGGGGAGGTCTCGCGCCGCCGCGTGATGTATGTGCCCATTATTGCCGGCAAATATGAGCCCAAGCACGAGAACAGCCCCACGCCGTTCTACCTCCGTTTCCTTCACTTAGTGAAATAGTGAAGTAGTAATTAAGTGTTCTAGTGAGGTTGATGTACGAATAGCCCAGTTTGCACATGCAGCGCTATTCCAGTCATTATCCCCCATAATCTACTTTATCACTCGGTCACTACATCACCCTCTCACTAGTTCACCGCTTCGCCCTTGAAAACTGCCCTGATAACTGGTGCTTCCCGCGGAATTGGCCGCGCCCTGGCGGCTGAGCTGGCCCGGTGCGGCTACCATCTGCTGCTGGCTGCCCGCTCCGCTGATCAGCTGGAGCAGGTGGCCGCCGAGCTGCGCCAGCGCCACGGCGTAGAGGCCCACATATACGCTGCCGACCTGGCCCAACCTGGGGCTGCCGCCGAGCTGGCCGCCTGGGCCCGGGAGCAGACTACGGAGCTGGCCGTGCTGGTGAACAATGCCGGCTACGGCTTATGGGGGCGCTTTGAGGAGCTGCCGCTGGCTGAGCAGCAGAATATGCTACAGCTCAATATGCTGCTGCCCACAGAGCTGACCCATGCCTTACTGCCCCTGCTTCGGCAGCAGCCGAAGGCCTACATTCTGAACGTAGCCAGCACCGCCGCTTATCAGGCGGTGCCCACCCTCACGCTCTACGCCGCCAGCAAGGCGTTTCTGCTGAGCTTCTCCCGGGGCCTGCGCTACGAGCTGCGCGACACCAACGTGTCAGTAACCTGCCTCAGCCCCGGCTCCACTACCACCGATTTCGCCGACCGGGCCGGGATGAATGCTGAGCTGCAGGAAACCGCCAACAAAGTTTCCATGACGCCCCAGCAGGTAGCGCAAGCCGCAGTAGCCGCCCTCCTGACGGGAGTAGCCGAAATCATTCCGGGCACGCTCAACAAAGTCTCCGCCAAGCTTACCAGCTTCGTACCCAAAGCCCTGACTGAGCGTATTGCCGCCGGCATTTACGAGAAACATCTGAAGTAAAGGAGCCTCTTCCACTGCGCCCCGAGCCGCTGCACCCTGTAGCGGCTCGGGGCGTTTTAGGGCGGCTAGGCCAGTGCTAGGGCGCCTTGGTAATGCGGCCAGCCAGCCAGTAGGCCAGTAGGGTAAACGGCACGGCTCCCAGCACATCATATGCATAGTGAGCGTGCTGGATCAGCACCAGGCTGCCAATTAGCAAAGTGCCGATGGCCAGCATGGACCGTTGCCAACTGGGCGGCACCGCCAGCGTGAGCAGCAGCAAGGTGGCAGTATGGCCTGAAAAAAACAGGTCTTTGGTAATGGGAGTGGGCGCCGCGTAGAAGAAGCGGTCAACCAACGGGTCGTGCAGGAGAATAAGCCCTTGGGGAGGCTCCAGAGGCAGCAGAAACAGCATACAGCACCGCAGCAAATGTAGCAGCAGGTACGCCCACAGTGCCCGCAACAGCCGCAGGGGCCTGGGCGCCAGCGTTGCCACGCCTAGGCCTATACCCAAATAAATGACCGCAAAGGCCGGCCCCGATACATCGTGGGCGGGTAGCCAGGCCAGGAAGGGGTCGGGGAGGAGCCGGCCGGGGCGGGCCTGCACCCAGGCAAAGAAGCGGGGCAGAGCGGTAGCCAGCACCAGCAACAGGCCGAGCACCGTGAGCAGCCGCCCCCGAAACGCAGGCTGCGCCCACGCTTCTCGCCACGATATGGAAGTTAAATGCATCAATAAGAACAGCGCCCCTTAACCCCCGAAAGCAGTGCGGGGCCGGGCGCGGCTGCAAGTTGGTAAAGCTGCCGCCAAAATAGGTGGCACTGGCCTAGGTGTTTTTTTATCGCAAGCTTTTCGTTGCAGTTGGTTTACGGCGTACCTTTTCGGCTACCTGTACTCTGTACTGCCTAGCCTATTGCCCACTGATGAAGTTCTTTTCTGCTGCTACTCTCGCTGTTGCCCTAGGGGTTGCCACTCCTGCACTGGCTCAAAATACTGCTCTCAACGCCCGCATTGCCCAACTGGCGGCGCAGGAAGAAGGTAAAGTCATTGCTTGGCGGCGCGATTTTCACCAACATCCCGAGCTGGGCAATGAGGAAAAACGAACGGCAGGCATTGTGGCGGCTCACCTGAAAAAGCTGGGCCTGGAGGTACAGACGGGTGTGGGCCGCACGGGTGTGGTAGGCGTGCTGCGGGGCGGCAAGCCTGGCCCCGTAGTAGCCCTGCGCGCCGATATGGACGCGCTGCCCGTGACAGAAACTTCCGGCGTACCCTTTGCTTCTACCGTCAAAACCACCTACCTGGGCCAGCCGGTAGGGGTAATGCACGCCTGCGGCCATGATGCACACACCGCCATGCTGATGGGTGCCGCTGAGGTGCTGAGCCAGGTGAAAAAGGACCTGCCGGGCACCGTAAAATTCATCTTCCAGCCCGCTGAAGAAGGCTCCTTGCCCGGCGTAGAGGGCGGGGCCAAGCTGATGATTAAAGAAGGCGTACTCGAAAATCCGAAGGTGCAAGCCGTATTTGGCCTCCACATCAATGCCCAAACGGAGGTAGGCCAGCTGGCTTACCGGCCCGGCGGCGAAATGGCCAGCTCCGACCGGTTCACCATTAAAGTGCTTGGTAAGGGCGCGCACGGGGCCCGGCCCTGGAGCAGCGTCGACCCCGTAGTGACGGCCGCCCAGATCATTGTAGGCCTGCAAACCATCGTCAGCCGCCAGGTAAACCTCACCGATGATGCCGCCGTGGTAACAGTGGGCACCCTGAAGGCGGGGGTGCGCTACAACGTGATTCCGGCCGATGTGGAGCTGAGCGGTACCATCCGGGCATTCAACCCCAAAACGCAGGAACAGGTCTGGGCTGCTATCCGCCGGACTGCTACTAATATTGCGGAAAGCGCCGGCGCCACCGCCGAGGTGAGCATTGAGCCCTATGTGCCCGTTACCTTCAACCACCTGGCTCTCACGGCCCGCATGGTACCCACCCTGCAGGCTGTGGCTGGCGGCCCCGATAACGTGAAGGAAGTAAAGCCCAACACCTGGGCCGAGGATTTCTCCTTGTACCAGGAGAAAGTGCCGGGGCTGTTCGTGTTTGTGGGGGGCATGCCCAAGGGCCAGGACCCTGCCACCGCCGCCGACCACCACACGGCCGGCTTCCGGCTTGATGAGAGCGGTTTCACGCTGGGCGTTAAAACGCTGGCTACGCTGGCCACCGATTATCTGGAAATGAACAAATAAAGGGAGCTAGGCCAGTCTGCGCTTGCCGCCTTTTATTTCTTGGGGCTACTTCCCCACAATGTCTTTTACTTAAGTACCTCTTTTACTTATGAGAGTAACGCATTACGCCCTGCTTGCCCTACTGGTAGGGAGCGGCATTTCTCAAGCCGCCGCTCAAAACACTGCCCTCAACGACCGTATTGCCAAGCTTTCTGCTCAACAGGAAGCCCAGGTAGTGGCCTGGCGGCGTGATATTCATGAGCACCCTGAATTAGGGAACGAAGAAAAACGAACGGCTGCCCTGGTTGCCGCTCAGCTTAAAAAGCTGGGCCTGGAGGTGCAAACCGGCGTGGCCCGTACCGGCGTAGTGGCCGTACTGCGCGGCGGCAAGCCCGGCCCTGTGGTAGCCCTGCGCGCCGACATGGACGCGCTGCCCGTGACGGAAAGCGTGAATATTCCCTTTGCCTCCAAAGCCCGCACCATGTACAATGGGCAGGAAGTGGGCGTGATGCACGCCTGCGGCCACGATACTCATGTGGCCATGCTGCTAGGTGCTGCCGAGGTGCTGAGCCAAGTGAAAAAAGACCTGCCCGGCACCGTGAAATTCATCTTCCAGCCGGCGGAAGAAGGCTCCCTGCCCGGCGTTGAGGGCGGGGCCAAGCTTATGGTGAAGGAAGGCGCCCTCGAAAACCCTAAGGTTGATGCCATCTTCGGCGTTCATATCAATGCGCAAACAGAAGTGGGCACCCTCAAATATCGCCCTGGCGGCGAAATGGCTTCTTCTGATGTATTCAACATCAAGGTAAAGGGCAAATCGGCACACGGGGCGTATCCGTGGCTGGCCGTTGACCCCGTGGTAACGGCTGCCCAGATTATCATGGGCCTGCAAACCATTGTGAGCCGGCAAACCGAGCTGACGCAGGATGCCGCCGTGCTAACGGTTGGGATGGTGCACGGTGGGGTGCGCAACAACATTATCCCGGAGCAGGTGGAGCTAACGGGGACCATCCGGACGCTGGACAAGGACATGCAGCAGAAAATCTGGGCCGCTATTCGGCGCACGGCTACTAACATTGCCGAAAGCGCTGGCGCCACGGCTGAGGTAGAAATTACCAACTACGCCCCCGTAACCTTCAACGACCTGCGCCTCACGGAGCAAATGGCCCCCAGCTTACGCCGCGTAGCCGGACCCGAGAAAGTAGTGGTGCAAAAAGCCGTGACCGGGGCCGAGGACTTTGCCTTTTTCCAGGAGAAGGTGCCGGGCCTGTTTGTGTTCGTGGGGGGCATGCCAAAGGGCAAGAACCCTGCAGAAACGGCCCCTCACCATACGGCTGGCTTCTTCATTGACGAAAGCGGCCTGACGCTGGGCGTGAAAACCCTGGCCACCCTCGCCGCCGACTACTTAAGCGCGGCCAAAAAATAATGCGCTCAGCTTCTGCACTATCAGGTGCCGAGCGCAACTGCGCGTTGGGCCTTACGTCTGATATCCCACCACGGAGCTGCCTTGCGGTTCTGGCTCCGTCAACACCCACTCCAATTGCGCCACCCGGCATCCGCGCAGTTTCATAATACCGTTACCCCCACCATGAACATTGCCCTTGTTACTTGTGAGAGCCTCGCGCAGTACGCTGCCCCCAACGTGGAGGACGAGGATAGCCTGCTCACCCGTTACCTGCGTGAGCAAGGCCACACCGTAGAGCCCCGGGTCTGGACTAACCCCGCCGTGGATTGGTTGCGCTACGATGTAGTGGTAGTGAAATCCCCCTGGGATTACTTTGATCGGGTAGAGGAGTTCTACCAGTGGCTCGACCGCATGGAGACGCTGGGTGTGCGCATGCTCAACCCCGTAGCCACGGTGCGCTGGAATGCCAATAAAAAGTACCTGCTGGAGATGCAGCAGGCCGGCGTGAGTATTGTGCCCACGCACTGGCTGGAGCGCGGCAGCTCAGTCAATATCAATACACTATTTGATATTCTGGGCAGCGACGAGCTGGTGGTGAAGCCGGCCGTGAGCGGAGGGGCCAAAAACACCTTTACGCTCACCAAGCAGGAGTCGGCCGTTCGGCAGCCACAGCTGGCAAGCCTGCTGCAGCACGAAGACTTTCTGGTGCAGCCCTTTCAGCCTGAAATTCAGCAGGAAGGTGAGTGGTCTTTGATTTATTTGGGCGGCCAATACAGCCACTGCGTACTGAAAACTCCCAAGTCCGGCGACTTCCGGGTGCAGCATTACCTGGGCGGCGGTATTGAGCCCCGCGAGGCCCCCACTCACCTGCGCCGTACCGCCGATGCCATAGTGGCTCGCTACGCCGCCGACTGCCTTTACGCCCGCGTAGATGGCGTTGATGCTAACGGCGAGCTGTTACTTATGGAGCTGGAGCTTATTGAGCCGTTCCTCTACCTGGCCTCCTCTGAAGGAGCCCTGGCCCGCTACGAAGCCGGGCTAGCGGTGAATTTGTGAAGTGGCCTAGGGCCCCATTTCATGGTGAGATGAGCAGAACAAGCCACCCGCAGGACAGTGCAACTAATCATTTCTTAGGCCGTTGCCATCTTTAATCCATGCAAAAGCCCTTACTTCCTTGCAGGAGGTAGGGGCTTTTCATATTCACTGTGAAGAAAAAGCTGTCTTCAACACTGGCTTGCTTGGTGCTAATAGCACAGCCTAGGCCACTTCCCAAGGTCACCACTTCCCAAGTTCACCGTCTAGAAGCCGTTCACGGAGAAGCCACCATCCACGCTGATGGTTTGGCCCGTGATGTAGGCGGCGGCGGGCAGGCACAGGAAAGCTACTGCGGCGGCCACTTCCTCCGGCTCACCTACCCGGCCCAGGGGTGTACGGTCTGTTACTTGTTTTAGGTACTCCTCATTCTGGAGCACGGTGCTGGCCAACGGGGTTTTAATGTACCAGGGAGCTACGCAATTCACCCTGATACCTGCCGGGGCCCACTCTGCAGCCAGGTTGCGCGTAAGCTGCACCAGCGCCGCCTTGGTCATGCCATAGATGGAGCCCGTCCGGACGTGTACCAGCCCCGCCACTGACGAGATGTTCACGATGCTGCTCTGGCCCGCGGCCTGCAGCAGCGGGTGCGCCGCCCGGCTCAGCTCCCACGCCGAGTCGAGGTTAGTGGCCAGCAGATGACGGTACTCTTCGGAAGAATACTCAGTGGTGGGCTTGCGAATGTTGGTGCCTACGTTGTTAACCAGAATGTGCAATTGAGGCCAGCGCTTGCTTACCTCAGCTACTAGTGCTTGGCGGTCAGAGGCCTGGCTGAGGTCGGCGGCAAAGGCGTGCGCGTCCAGGCCCTGCTGCTGCCACTCCGCTACTTGAGCTTTAAGCGGGGCTGGCTGGCGAGCTACGGCCAGTACAGTGGCTCCCAGGGCTAATAATTCAGCAGCTATGGCGGCGCCAATGCCTTTAGAGGCACCGGTAACTACTGCCACTTGCCCGCGCAGTGACCAGCGTTTGGAGAGTGATGAGCTTATGGTGTGTTCCATTAAGGAGGGTCTTGAAAATGTATAAAATTATGTTGCTTGTTTCTGGCAAGTATACGGCTATAGCCAACACTTAGGGCTATTAAAAGGTATTCTATCGCAGGAATTGCATTTTGCCATATCATCTGTAGTTGTAGTTATCCATTGCAGAATATCTAGTGAAACGACGTTTGGTAACATACTTTTTGTAGAAAACATATACTAATATTAAAAAATGATTAATTTGGTCGCCTTCTATCACGGTTTGTTTATTCCAAACCCAGAGTAGAAGGAATAGCTTTCCCCTCTTTTCCACAACCCACTTTCTTTTATGACCAACAAATACCCAACGGCAGCGTTGCTGCTGCTAGGCGGCCTGGCTGTATCTACTGCACAGGCGCAGGATTTGTCCCGCGTTCAGAGCAAAGAGCTCAACGACAACGGCACCCCATTTCTAGTCAACTTTAAGACCCAAGCCGGCGCGTACAAGCTTAGCCAGGCTGACCAGGCGCTTAAGGATCAGCTTCAACTGACCTCCGATGACCAGATGCTGCGGGCTAAAACCGACATCGATGAATTAGGCTTTGTGCACGAGAAGTACAATCAGTACTACAAGGGCATTAAGGTAGAGCAGGCTTCGTACACGGTGCACGCTCGCCAAAACGAAGTGGCCAGCATCAGCGGCCAGTTTGAGCGCATCAAGGGCCTGAACACCACACCTTCTCTGAACGCTCAGGCTGCACTGCAGCAGGCAATGGCCTTTGTAGGGGCCCAGAAGTACATGTGGCAGGACGCCCGCGAAGAGGCCGGCCTGAAGATTATGGAGAACAACGCCAATGCTACCTATCAGCCCAAGGGCGAACTGGTAATTGTGCGCAACTCCCGCACTGCCGACCGGGCGTTGGCTGGTAAAGCTACCCTGGCCTGGAAGTTTGATATCTATGCGCAGCAGCCAGTTAGCCGGGCCTACATTTATGTAGATGCGCACACGGGTGAGGTAGTACTGCAGGATAACATCATTAAGCACGCGGCCGCTACAGCCACGTTTGCTACTGCTTATAGCGGCACGCGCTCCCTGGCCAACGGTACCGCTACGGGTGGCTACAACCTGCGGGAGGTAACGCGGGGCTTGGGCATTGAAACCTATAACTGCAAGAAAGGCAGCAGCTACACTGCCGCCACCGACTTCATTGACGCTGACAATAACTGGACGGCAACGGAGTACAACAACGCCAACTTCGATAACGTGGCCGGCGATGCGCACTTTGGCGCGCAGGCCACCTACGATTACTGGAAGCTGGTGCACAACCGCAACTCTTTCGATAACGCGGGCGCCAAAATCAAGAGCTACGTGCACTTCGACGACACCCCCGGCGACGGTGTGGGCTACGAGAATGCCTACTGGAATGGCTCGGTAATGACCTACGGCGACGGCGCTACCACGTTCAAGCCCCTGGCGGCGCTAGACGTGTGCGGCCACGAAATTGGTCACGCCGTGTGCGAAAAGACCGCTAACCTGACTTACCAGAACGAGTCGGGCGCCATGAACGAAGGCTTCTCCGATATCTGGGGCGCTTGCGTAGAAGCCCGCACCGTTGGGGTGTATGGCCTCACGGGCAAATCAACCTGGCTCATTGGCGAGGAAATCAAGAAAAGCGGCGGCGCGCTACGCTCTATGAGCAGCCCCAACACCTACGGCCAGCCCGATACTTACAAAGGCACCTACTGGAAGGCTACTACCACCTCGCCTACCTCGGCTAACGACTACGGTGGAGTACACACCAACTCAGGCGTACTGAACTACTGGTTCTACCTGCTCGCGCAGGGCGGCTCAGGCACCAACGATATTGGCAGCGCTTACTCAGTAACCGGCGTAGGCATTGATGCCGCCGCTAAAATTGCTTACCGCACTGAGAGCGTGTACCTGACGGCTTCCTCTACCTACGCCAATGCTCGTACGGCGGCTATTTCTGCTGCTACCGATTTGTACGGCGCTGGCTCAGCCCAGGTAACGGCTGTTACCAATGCGTGGTACGCCGTGGGCGTTGGGGCTGCTGCGGGTGGCACTACTCCTCCCCCCACTACAGTGACCTACTGCACTTCAAAAGGCACCAGTGTGGCCTACGAGTGGATCGACTACGTGAAGCTGGGCACCATTGCCCGCACCTCCGGTGCTGACGGTGGGTACTACGATGGCACGGCTTCGTCTACGTCAGTAGCTGCCGGCTCCTCACAGACCATTAGCTTCTCGGCCGGCTTCGCCTCTACGGCTTACACCGAGTACTGGAAAGTGTTCATTGACTATAACCAGGACGGTGACTTCATCGATGCTGGCGAAACGGTGGTATCGGGCTCTTCTTCCAGCACGGGCACTCTCACCAGCACGTTCACGGTGCCATCTACGGCTAAGAGCGGCGCTACTCGCATGCGCGTAGTCATGAGCGACGCTTCAGCTACCACCAGCTGCGGCAGCTACAGCTACGGCGAAACCGAAGATTACACCATCAACATCAGCGGTGGTACGCTGGCTCCCGAAACCCTGCCTTCACTGGCCGGTGGCACTACTCTCGGGGCAGAGGTATCCAAGCAGCTGGAAATCTATCCGAACCCAGCCGCCGATGTACTGAACATCTCCCTGCCAAATGGCGCTCAGGTGCAGTCAGTAGTTATCACGGACCTGCGCGGTGCTAAAGCAGCGGGCGTACGCTTCGAGAACGGTCAGCTTAATGTGGCTTCACTGGCTAAAGGCCTATATATGCTCACCGTAAGTGACGGACAGAAGTCGTTCCATCAGCGCTTCATGAAGCAATAGTCAATAGCTAAGCGCTTCAACAGACAAAAAGGGCCCACCGTTTGGTGGGCCCTTTTTGTTTGGTATTCTAATAAGAAGTAAGCTGCCTCTTGCTTGCTGCATATGAACTGGCCTAGCGGCGCCACGGTGCATACTCAAGCTTTATCTCGGCAAGGCCATAGCCATCATTCCGGTTTCTATCGGAGATGGCGCGCCCTGAGGCGGGGCTTACATCATCTAGTTGGTCGGTGGCGGTAAAGTAGTAAGTGCCCTCAATGGAGGCGTTGAGCTTGCGCGTGAGCCGGAGCGTAACGCCCACCCCTACAGGCGCTACCACCGTTAGGGCCGGATAATCGAGCCGCTCAGGGGCTAAAAAGTTGGTGCCATTGCTGGGGCGCTCAGTGCCCATGTAGGCCTCGGGGTTGTACAGCAGAAACCCACCACCAGCCTTGAGATAGGGCTTAACCAGCGCTGCCGGGCCACGTGGGTCAGCGTAGGCTACTTCATCGTGGAAGGGCTCCCAGCGCAGAAACACCACGCCAGCACCATTGCGCCCCCTAAAAGCCAGGTTGCGCTCCGGGAAGTGGTCTTTGGCCCCTAGCTGAAAGTAGGTAGCCTCGCCGCCTACCAGCCAGTGTGGTCGGAACTTATACAATAGGCCTAGGCTGGCACTGGGTCCCACAAATTGGTCGCCGAGGCTGCCGGTGATATCACCATTGTAAAAGGCAGCTCCCAGGCCCAATGTCAGGCGCACGGGGCCCCGGTAGTACGGCCGGGCATTGCTGTCATAGTGCCGCCGACGGCGCTCAGGGCCACCGTTTTGTGCGTAGGCTTGCTCCGTTGCAACAACAGATAGCAGCAATAGGGTGGAAAGCAGAGGGCGAAGTGTCACGCGAAGGAGGGTTGGTGGGTGGCTACGGCATACGCTGCCAAGGTGCCGACTGTTGTACAACGCTTCCGCTCACGGCTTTATTTGAACTGGCCCGCCGGATCTGGCAGCTTGGCTATGAGGTCAGAAATGAGGTCGAAATCGAGGCTGCTGACGCTTATTTGCTGGCCTTTGTGTACTGCCTCCCAGGCCTGGGGGTATTTCTCCTGGTAAAAATATACGCGCGCCAGCTGCTGCCAGGCATCGGCGGGGGCTACCGGCTGCGCCACCGACTGCTCCAGGTAGCTTGCTGCGGTAGTGAGGTCCTTCTTTTTCTTCGACTGCTCATACACAATAAGGTAGCATGCGCCCAAGTCGTTGAGCAGGTTGGCGTTCTTCGGATCAAACGCCAGGCCCTGACCAAGCAACCCAATGGCGGACTCCGGAGTAGCTTTCTGGCTGGCAATAATGCCCAAGCCCCGATAAGCATCGGGGTTTTTCTGGTCGAGGAGCCAGGCCAGGTTAAAGCGGTATTGGGCGGTGTCGGCTTGGTTCTCGCTCAGGTATTCGTAGCCTTTTGTAGAGAAGAAGCGGCTGGCTTCTTCGCGTGAGGCAAAGCTGCGGGAAATGTCGGCCAGGAAGGCCGGCCCCACGGCCTGCTCCGCCTGAGCAGGTGTAAGCCCGCCAAAAAGCGGCTGTAAGCGGTTAGCTGAACTGATGGCCGCGGCAGCTTCGCCTTTAGCCTTGAGCTTGGTTTTGCGTTGAGCCTGGGCGGGAGCTGCCTCCCACACGAGGAGGGCTGCTGCCAGCAACAGCGTCGATTTAAAGAATGTCATAAGGGAAAGTAGGGCCGAAGAAACAGTGGCTGATACTCAAAGATAAGCTGATGGGCGCAACCCCGCCTACGCCCGCGCGTTGGGAAAGGCAGCCCGGCAATCCGGCCACTAACTGGTAGAGTATATACCCCGTCCGGCGTCCGGCAGCTTTTCGTTGAGGCTAACGGCCGGCACCATCCTTTTTGTGTTACATGCGCACTTTTTTCTTCAGAATATTACCCGGCTGTCTCTTTCTGGCGTTGCTGTTAGGCCTTGCTAATGAGTACGCCGTAGCGCGACCCAGCCGGCGCACTCAGGATATAGCCTACGTCCCTACCTCTGACCCGCAGTTTAACGCAGAGCGCCACCTGCTTGATGTGTATGCGCCCAAACAAAAAACGGCGTTTCTGCGGCCCGTGGTGGTGTTTATTCATGGCGGCAGCTGGAACAGTGGCAACAAAAACTTCTACTCGTTTATTGGCCGCCGTCTGGCTAAGCAGGGGGTAGTAGCGGTAGTTATCAACTACCGACTTGCTCCGCAGGTAGAGGTGCCGGCCATGGCCGATGACTGCGCCCGGGCCGTGGCCTGGGTTGCCCAGCACAGCGCAGAGTATGGCGGCGACCCGCAACGGCTGTACGTAATGGGGCACTCCGCCGGAGGTGGCCTAGCAGCCTTGCTCACGGCCGATAACGCCCTGATGGCCCGATGGGGAATGCCGGTTAACCCCATTCGAGGAGCAATTCTGGATGACCCCGCCGGCCTGGATATGTACGACTACCTGCGGAAGATGCAGTACCCCGGCGACGAAGAGTACCTCGTGCCTTTCGGCAGAGACCCGGCCGTGTGGCGGACAGTATCTCCCATGTATTATTTAACGCCCGGCACGCCGCCGTTTTTGCTGTACGTGGGAAGCGAAACCTACCCCTCTATCCGAAACAGCAGCGAGAAGTTTCAGCAGAAGCTGACCGCTCTGGGCCACCCCGCCGCCATGAAAGTGCTGCCAGGCAAAAAACATGTGCCCATGGTGTTGCAGCTATACTGGCAGCACAACATCATTTATCAGGATCTGCTTCAGTTTGTAGGAAGCAATGCCCAACCTCACGCGGCCCAATAGGCCTAGGCCCCTAGAGCAAAATTATAAGGCAAACAGCTCGCCCTGCGTAGCGGGGCGCTCAAACGCCAGCAGCCACCGCTTGCGAGCCAGGCCGCCGGCGTAGCCCGTAAGTTGGCCGCTGGCTCCAATAATCCGGTGACAGGGCCATACAATGGCCAAGGGGTTTTGGCCATTAGCGGCACCCACTGCGCGTACTGCCCCGGGGTTTTGCAACAGGCGAGCCAGGTCAAGGTAAGAGGCCGTACGGCCAAACTCTACCTGAGCCAGCACCGCCCACACGTTGCGTTGGAATTCGGTACCCTGAGTAATGGCGTAGGAGAGGCTGAAATGCTGCAACTCCCGGTTGAAGTAAGCCTGCAACTGGCAATAGCCCTCCAGCAAACACTGGGGCACTGCTTCTTTCCGGGTTTCGTGCAATCCTATGGCCGGTTCATCCACAAAACGGATGGTAGTTAAGCCGGCGTCTGACCCTCTAATTTCGAGTAGGCCTAGCGGAGAAGATAGACAAGCAGAAACTTCAGACATAACAAGAAAAAACGATGGCCAAAGCTGCACATAAATTGGTTGTGCATGCTCTTCGATAGGAGGTAAAATTACGCTTTTTGTGTATTAAAATCCTGATTAATAGTAGTATGGCAAGGTTATGTGGTAAATGCCGGTTCAATTGATTTATATTGTGATGGTCTTACGAGTGATTAGCGAAAATCTGTAACTAAAATCATCGTCTAAGACCTTGTGAATTACATACATGTGCTGCCGTTTTTCGCTATCAACATCTTTTCAGCTGTGCAAAAACTACTGTTCTGTTCTATTCTGAGCTTAAGCTTCTTTGGGGTGTCATCGGCTGCTTCGGCGCAAGGTCTTGGTACCGGACTTACGGCCCTGTACTTTAACAATGGTACGTTGGCAGGGGCGCCCGTTCTGAAGCGCCTTGACCCAGTAGTTGAGTTCCGCTGGAACAGCGGTTCCCCGGCTCAAGAAGTGTCTAAAGATGATTTTTCAGTGCGCTGGGAAGGGCTATTGGCGGTGCCTGCTACAGGCAGCTACAAGTTTGCGGTAGCTACCAACGAAGGAGTACGGCTGTGGGTGAATGGTAAAAAGGTTATTGATACCTGGAATGGCAAGGGCTCAGTGCGTTTAGATGGCAACACAGTGAGCTTGGCTGCCGGCGAGAAAACCCCTATCAAGCTGGAGTATTTTGATGAGGAAGGTGATGCCAGCGTGATTCTCCAGTGGATGCCGCCCGGACAAGCCCTGCAAACTATACCGGCCGGCGACCTATACCCTGTGGGTTCACCTACTACGCCTGATCCGGCGGAAGCGGTGCAAGCAGCCTTGGCCGCGAAGGCGGCCGCAGCCCAGGCAGCGCACCCATTGGCAGCTAAAAACCCAGCCCCGGCCGCTCCTGTAGTTGCCACAGCGCCGGCTACAGCGGCACCTACCCAGACGCCTGCAGCTAAAGCTACACCCACTAAGACAGTAAAATCAAAACCTGTTGCCGCTACCACCCCTAAAGAAAGTGCGCCTAAGCCAGCTGCTAAACCCACGGAGACGGTTGCTAAAACTCCCGCTGCACAGGCTGCTGCTACCGCAACGGCAATAGCGCCAGGTGCCCTGGCTGGCGGCGTATTTACGCTTAAGTCAAGAGCAACTGATACGCCCCTTGAGGTGGTAGACGACAGCCACCCGTTCCGGGGTGTGCCCACCACAGCGCAAAAGCGTAACTCACCTCCACAGTGGAGAATTGAAAGCGCCGGGGAAGGCTTTTATCGCCTCTTGGTGCAAGGCAGCCCCAAAGTGCTGGAAGTGCTGGGCAGCTCCACCTCTAACGGAACTCCCATGAGCCTGTGGAGCTTCTATAGCGGCAACAACCAGCTATGGCAGATTGAAGAAGTAGGCGACGGATACTATAAGCTAATAGCCAAGCACAGCCGCAAGGCTCTGACGGCCAAAGACTCCGTAAACGGTGGCATTCAGCAGTGGCGCTACAAAGGCGAGCCAACCCAGCAGTGGAAGATAGAGCCTGCCGTTGTGGAAGTGCCCAAAACAGTATTAGCCGCCAGCAAAATTCCGGGCGTTGGGGCCAACAACATGAGCGTGTACCCGAACCCATCTAACGGAGTGGTACAGATGAACTACACCCTGGCCGAAACTATGCCGTTAGGGTGGGTAGTGTACGATCAGCGGGGCATTGTGGTGCGCGTGTCAGACTACCGTAAGCAGGCACCGGGCCAGCACAACCAGTCGCTCGACTTTACCAGCCTGCCCGCCGGCGACTATAACCTGCACCTCACCGTAGGCACCGTTACCACCTCGCAGCCCCTGCAGATCCGGCGGCCTAAGGCAGAACCTACCGAAGTCCAGACGGCGGCTCAGTAGTTTCTGGCGCCTCCCCAAACACGGCCATTTGCTCCCACAAGCGCGCAAATTCCTGCACGTACTGGCCTACAATGACCGGGTCTTGAGTGATGAGCAGGTTCTCGTGGTTGTGCGCGGCGGCTGAGCGCGTCCAGTTATAGCTGCCGGTAAGCACGGCTTGCTCATCGGCAATGGCAAATTTATGGTGCATATGATACTCCGTGCGGTCGGTGCGGGTAGGGATACCCGCCGTGTGCATCTGCTGTACATCGGAGCCGCGGTCATGCACTTTATCGTTGTCGGTGAGCAGGCGCAGCTTCACCCCGCGGTGGTGGGCCAGCAGCAGCGCCTCCGTAAGCCGGTCGTCGGCAACGGTAAACACACAGATATCCAAGGTGTGCCGGGCTGTGTGGATGAAGCCTTTAATGGCGTCAACGCACGCCAGCCCCGGACTGAAATACACACCCGCGCGGTAGTTGAGAAAAGTAGCTGGTGGAGCGGCTGCAGCGGGCGTCCCTAGGCCACTAGTTGGCACCAATGCGCTGGCCTCCTCCAGCCACTCCAGCACGGCTTTGTCTTTGAAGGTGTTGAAGCGCTCATGAGCCAGGGCAAACAGCTGGTGCCGCAACGCATCAAGAGAGCCCCCGCTTTGCGTGTAGCTGGCCAGGCTATGGCGCAGTTGCCGGGCCTCCTCCGGCGAGAGGTTTACATCGGTGAAGGCTTGGCGGAATTGCTGTAGCAGCTCAGTAGTTGATACAGGCACGGAAGGTTGGCTCATACGGAGGGAATGGCTTGTGCCAGACGGCGCTTGCTGATGGGGGGCTGGGCCGCCGCTACTTGGGCTTGCGCCAAGCGCAATGCCTCGGCAGAGGGCTCGTGTAGTACCCGCGTCAGGCCGGGCTCGGGGTGGCTGAGGTCAGCATCCCAGAGGCCCGCACGGTGCCAGGGCGTGAGGTGGTCCCAGTCAGGACGGTCGATGATAGGATAGAGGCACACGCCCAGCAAAGGCACACCGGCCTTAATGGTAGCGGCGGCTTCTTCGGCTATCATTTTAATCCAGGAGGGGCGGTCTAGGCCAGGGTGGCTGGTTTCGGTGAGTACTACGGGCCGCTTGTAGCGTTTGTGAGCCTCAGTCAGTAAGGAGCGCAATGGCCGCCAGCGTGGGTCGTTGCTTTCGTTTACCCAGGGCAGCGTCTGGTGAGGGTGGAGCTGCCACTGATTATCGTAGTAATAGTTAAACCCAAGCAGATCAAGGTACTCGGGTTGGCCTCCTAGCTCAGGGCACAGCCGCCCGCAGAGCATGTCCACGCTCTGGTACTGGTTTTTATGAAATTCCCGGGCCCGCTGCACCTCATCTTTCCTGGCTCCAAACCGTGGCACAATGTTAATCAGAGGCTCAGTGGTGAGAATACGAATGGTGGGGTCAGCTTCCTGTAAAGCAGCTACTCCCTCAATGTATGCCCGCATCAGCCCGCGCTTCACCTCCCAGCCCTGGCCTACGCAGTAGGGGCTAGTGCCGCGCACATCACCGCCAAGCCAGCTCATAAAGCTTACTTCGTTAATGGGGGTCACAATCAACACATCGTCGGGGCGCTGCTGACGGTAGAAGTCCACGAAGGCCCGGCACAAAAAGGCAAAGCGCCGGGCAAACATAGGGTGCAACGGCGTCAGGTCGTCGGGGTAGCCGAAGTGGCACAGGTCCCACACCTGCTGAATACCGTGGCGGCGGCCGGCATCCAGCATTACCTGCACGGTGCTCCAGTCATAATGGTAAGGCGTTTTCTCCACCTGGCTCCACCGGATGCCTTCGCGCACGGTGCCAATGGTAAAATTCTGCAGCAGCGTGTAGTCCTCGTCCAGTAGCGGAAGATGCCCGGTCAGAGGCAGGAAATCTACGCGGTGTCCAAAAGCATTCAGCTGATCTGTGCATTCGAAACCGCCCATCCAGAAGCTCTTAAAAGGCGAAGTTGTGGTAAGGTTCTGTTGCATAGAACGAGGGGTAAAGTGAATTGGGAAGTAATGCGTGTACAACGCCCCTGGTAATCAGAATAACCAGTCCTACCTTCCAGTAAAGTGTGTAAGCCTCTGATTATTAGTGTAAAAGACGAATGGCAGAGCTTGAAGGTTACGCGCTAGATCTGTGGTGACACCGGCAGATCAGATGCAAAGGAGCCCCGCTGCTTACCAGATAACCCTTTGGCTTCAATGAAGATACGCTTAAACTCGGGGTGCTTGGCCCGGATGGCATCCTGCAAGGCATCTACACTGCGCTCTACCTCCACGGCCGAGAGATGGTCGTGAAATTCTACATCGAGAGCCAGTACCACATCGTGGGGGCCCATATACATAGTAAGTGGGCGGCGTACCTGCTCCACACCGCGCTGCTGCCGGGCAATGGCCTCCAGACTGTCAAGAGTTTCGTCGTCGGAGCCCTCGCCTACCAGTAGGCCTTTTGTTTTATAAATCAGGAAAATGGCCACTGACACCAGCAAAATGCCAATGCAAATAGAGGCGCCCCCATCAAAATACGGGTTGTTGAGCAGGTGCCCGAAGTATACGCCCGCCAACGCAATGACCAGGCCCAGCAATGCGGCCATATCCTCCATCAGAATGGCAAAGATGGAGGGGTCCTTGCTGCGGCCCAGCGTAGCCCAGAAGCCCATGTCGCCGCGCTCCTTATTGAATTCGCGCAGCGCCAGAAAGCAGGAAATACCCTCAAACAGCATAGACAGGCCTAGCACCCAGTAATTCCAGGTGGGGTCAGTAATGGGAGAGGGGTGCTTGAGATGTTCTACGCCCTCATAAAACGACATGCCGCCGCCCACTGAAAACACCAGAATGGCCACAATCAGCGACCAGAAGTAGAGTTCTTTACTGCGCCCGAAAGGGTGGCGGGCATCAGCGGGCTTCTCCGCCTGCTTCACCCCAAACAAAATAAGCAACCCATTACCACTGTCTACCAGGGAGTGAATACCCTCTGAAAGCATAGCAGAGCTGCCAGTGAAGAAAGCCGCTACAAACTTGGAAATGGCAATAGCCACGTTGGCCCCAATGGCTCCGTAAATGGCAGTTTTAGAAGAACCCGCAGACATGCAAGAGTAAATTGGGTGATTCCGCCGAAGGCAGCGGGGTGTCCGTCCTACGCAACTCTTTAAAGTGGGGTTGGCGGAGCCGCAGCCTCAATGAAGATGCGCCTGAACAGTGGATGCTTGGCCTGAATGCTGTTTTGCAGCCGGTGAATGGCTTGTTCAACCTCCACGGCCGAGAGGTGGTCGTGGAATTCTATATCGAGGGCCAGCACGGCATCTTGGGGGCCAAGGTACATGGTAAGTGGGTCGCGCATGGAAAGCACGGCGGGGTCTTGGTGCGCCAGAGTTGCCAGATCTTGCAGTACGGCGGCATCGGCTCCTTCCCCAATGAGGAGGCCTTTAGCCTCACGGAGCATGAATACGGCCATGCCTACCAGCAGTGCCCCAATAGCCATGGAGGCGGCCCCATCTAGGTAGAGGTTATTGAGCAAGTGGCCGAAGAAAATGCCGGCCACCGCGATTAACAGGCCTACCAAGGCTGCTAGGTCTTCGAGTAGAATAGCGAATACCGCGGGGTCTTTGCTGAGGCGCAGGGCCTGCCAGAAGCCGTAGTTGCCCTGGGTTTTGCGAAACTCCCGGTAGGCCAGGGAGCAGGCTATGCCCTCAAACAGCATGGCCAGCCCTAGCACCCAGTAGTTCCAGGTGGGGTCGGTGAGGGGCACTGGGTGCTGCAGGTATTGGTAGCCCTTGTAGAGCGACATGCCGCCGCCCACCGCAAAAATCAGGACCGCCACAATTACCGTCCAGAAATAGATTTCTTTGCTGTACCCGAAGGGGTGCTGCGCATCGGCGGGCCGCTCGCTCCGCTTCATGCCAAACAGAATCAGCAGGCCGTTGCCACTGTCAACCAGCGAGTGAATGCCTTCCGACATCATGGCGGCGCTACCGGTGAAAAAAGCCGCTACAAATTTAGAAATGGCAATAGCCACGTTAGCCCCGATGGCTCCGTAGACTACTAGTTTTGAGGAAGAGCTGCCAGCCATAGGTACAGGAACAGGATAAGAGTTGCTTTAGGTACGCTGCCTCCAGAAATGGGTTGGATTAAGCGGGTACTGAGCTTAGTAGGCCACTGCCGTCGCAAAATTGCGGGGTATACAGGCCGGTGTGCTGAACAATCTGCTTTTATCCGACTTTTACGACCCATGACGCAGACTTCTACTACTTCTACCGAAGCAGCGGCGCCCCTCCGCCGCCGCCTCGGGCTGGTGCAGGCCACCGCCCTCAATATGATTGACATGGTCGGTATCGGCCCCTTCGTGACCCTGCCGCTGGTAATGGGGTTTATGGGGCCTTACTTCCTGCTGGCCTGGCTGGTGGGGGCGGGCCTAAGCGTGGTAGATGGCCTGATCTGGAGTGAGCTGGGCGCTGCCTACCCTGAGGCCGGCGGCTCCTACCGCTTCCTGAAACTGGCCTACGGGGAGCACAAGTGGGGCCGACTAATGTCGTTTCTCTACGTGTGGCAGACCCTGATTCAGGCGCCACTGGTGCTGGCGTCGGGTGCCATTGGCTTTGCCCAATATTTCGGTTACCTCGTGCCATTTGATGCCACGGAGCCCTGGCAGCCCAAGCTAGTATCGGGGGCGGTAGTATTATTGCTGATTGCCTTGCTCTACCGCCGCATCGAAGATATTGGCAAGCTGGGCGTAATGCTGTGGGTGGGCGTGCTGGGTCTCATGGCCTGGCTGATTTTTGGGGGCATCACGCACGCTACTCATGAAGTGGCCTGGCTGCCGGCTGGTGGC
Source organism: Hymenobacter taeanensis (assembly GCF_013137895.1). Classification (NCBI taxonomy): domain Bacteria; kingdom Pseudomonadati; phylum Bacteroidota; class Cytophagia; order Cytophagales; family Hymenobacteraceae; genus Hymenobacter; species Hymenobacter taeanensis. The sequence continues at coordinate 1,391,133 of NZ_CP053538.1, read as the reverse complement.
GTAACGGCCCTGCCCGGCATCCTCATATCGGCGGCTATGGGGCAGGCCGCTGTAAAAACCATCTACAGCTACCTGGGCTACTACAATGTGTGCCATTTGGGCGGGGAGGTGAAGGAGCCGCACAAGCTCATTCCGCGCAGCATTTTTTTGAGCATTCTGGGCATTGCGGCGCTGTACCTGCTGCTCAACTGGAGCGTGGGCACCGTTATACCCTGGCAGGAGGCTAGCAAGTCGGAGTTTATTGTGAGCACGTTTGTAGAGCGCCTCTACGGCGTAGCTGCCGCCAAAGCTGCTACGGCGCTGGTGCTGTGGGTGGCATTTGCCTCCCTGTTTGCCGTGCTGCTGGGGTACTCCCGCATCCCATACGCCGCGGCGGCCGATGGGGAGTTTTTGCCCATTTTCGGGCGCCTGCACCCTACCAAACAGTTTCCGCACGTTTCGCTCCTGATTCTGGGCGGAGTAGGCTTTGTGTTTAGCCTGTTATTCCGGCTGGGAGAGGTAATCAGTGCCATTCTGGCCATGCGCATCCTCATTCAGTTCGTAGGCCAGGCAGTAGGCCTAGTGTTGTTGCGTCGCCGAAGGGGCACCGAAGGGCTGCCGTTTCGGATGCCGTTGTACCCGTTGCCGGTGGTGCTGGCCATTGCCGTGTGGCTCTTCATCCTATACAGCACCGGCCCGACCCTCATTCTATCTGCGTTGGGCGTTACGGCTGCCGGCGTAGTAGCTTTCTTGGTGTGGAGCCGGAGCTTAGGTCGTTGGCCATTTGAGCGGTAAGCGATACTTTTAGGTAATGCTAGTTACCCCACGTCTTTGATGCGTTTACTGTTCTGTATTTCGTTACTACTGCTGTTTACTGGCGTCACTTACGCGCAAAAGTCAAAAGCAATTGACCCTGATTATTTAGACTGTAGTGCTACCCGACGGTTGGTCGCCAGCGATTTTGCATTGCAGCCAAAGCCAAACTCAAATTTGCAGGGAAGCCGAGGCTCTTTCCTGCTAGGGTGCAAAGGTGGTAACGCGGTTGAGTTGCTGAGCAAAAATGCCAACAGTGCTGTCTACAACCGATTCTTTCATCTGACCTCTTGGTTGGACACTAGCAACCCAGATAATGTAGCGCAACAGATCGAGTTTCAGCAGACTCAATTTGATATCCAAGAGATATATGCTCGCCGGCTACGAAAGCAAATACGGGCTTCTGCTACTCGTATGTTTTTAATAGGGAAACCTACTTTAGATGAGCTAGCTAAAGGGTTACTTAAGGAAGCCGAATTGCGGCAAGTGCAGTATGCTGATGAAACGGCTTATGCTAGTTTGCCGGAAAAGCAAGCCGAGTGGAGCCGGCAGATTCAGCAGGAATTACAAGAGCTACAGGCATACCAAGTCCTGGATAATGAGTTCTAGGCCAGTTGCTTCTCATAGCAGAAAAACCGCAGACCCGGGCGGAACCCTAGCGTGATTTCACCAGCGTAACGGTAGCCCAGCTTTGGGAAAAGGCGCTGCGTAGCCAAATTCTCAGAGTTGGTATCAACCCGCAGGGTTTTTAGGCCCAGTTGAGTTGCTAACGTTTCAGCGTGTTGCAGTAGCGCTACGGCTAGGCCACTGCCCTGAGCGGCGGGGTCAACGGCCAGGCGGTGGGTAACCAGGGCTGGCTCAGCGGGGTCCCAGTCGGCTTGCGCGTACTCGGGGTCTTGGTCGTTGTTGGTGAGGGCCGCCACGGCGGCTACTTGGCCATCCAGCTCTGCCAGCCACAGGTGCTGCCGCTCAATATCGCGCTGAAACACCTCTTCATTCGGGTACTCAGCCGACCACTGTTGGTTGCCGCTAGCTTGCATAAGCGGCACTACGCGGCGTACCAAGCCCAGAATAGCAGGAATATCAGTAGAGGTGGCGAGGCGGATGTGAACGGGCATATGGCAAAGTGATTAATGAGGCTGCCACAAAAGTGGCCTACTCGGTTAGCTTCTGCAATAGCGGTGGCGGTGAGTAATAACAGAAAAGCCCACGCAGCTGCGTGGGCTTTTGAGTTAAAGCAAAGTCAATGATGAAAACTAGCCGCGGCGCAGTACCTCGGCAGCTTCTTTGGCGAAGTACGTCAGGATGGCATCGGCGCCGGCGCGCTTAATGCTCATGAGTACTTCCATCATGGTTTTCTCGCCATCGAGCCAGCCTTGCTGAGCAGCGGCTTTTACCATAGCGTATTCCCCCGATACGTTGTAGGCCGTAACCGGCAGGTTGGTGTGGTTACGCACCTCATGAATCACGTCGAGGTAGCTCAGGGCGGGCTTAATCATAACCATGTCGGCGCCTTCCTGCTCATCTAACGCCAACTCCCGCAGCGCTTCGCGGCGGTTGGCATAGTTCATCTGATAGGTTTTCTTGTCGCCACGTTTGGGAGCCGAGTCTAGGGCGTCGCGGAAGGGACCATAGAAGGCCGAGGCGTACTTAGCCGTGTAGCTCATGATGCTCACGTGCGAGAAGCCATTCTGATCGAGCACGTCGCGGATCCAGGCTACGCGGCCGTCCATCATATCTGAAGGGCCTATAATGTCGGCGCCGGCGCGGGCTTGGGCCAGGGCCATCTGGCCTAGCACCTCCAGAGAGGCATCGTTTAAGATTTCTCCTGAGTCAGCGTCTACAATACCGTCGTGGCCGTCGCTGGAGTAGGGGTCCATAGCTACGTCGGTCATCAGTACAACGTCAGGAAATTGGCGCTTAATGTCGGCTACCGTCTTGAGGTAAAGGCCCTCGGGGTTAGTGCTTTCTTTGGCAAGCCGGTCCTTCAGAGCATCATTGATGCTGGGAAAAGGGGCAAAGCTCTTGATGCCAAGCTCCACGCAGCGGCCAATCTCGTCGATGAGACGGTCGGCGGAGAAGCGGTGGATGCCGGGCATGGAATGGATTTCGAGCTGCTGATTCTGCCCTTCAATCAGAAAGACGGGATAAATAAAATCGTGCACCGATAGCGTCGTTTCCTGCACCATGTTGCGGATAACTTCAGACTTGCGGTTGCGCCGCGGACGATGCGTGGGGATAATAGCCATGCGTTGTTTTCAGAAATGAGACGAACTAGAACAACTGCCACAAAGGTAAGGTTGCGCCGGCGCTAAATTGCCCTTACACCAAAACGCCGCGCTGCTCCCAAAAACAGGGGCGGCACGGCGAGCGGCGGTGTGTGAAAATCAGAGCGAAACCAGCGCGGGCAAAACCGGCACCGGAAAAAGAGGCCTACTGCTGGCTGAACTCAGCAGCCTGGGCGGCCGTGAGAGCCACGCGGGTACCTTGGGGCCCTTGTGAATCGTGGAGGATTACCACAGTGCGAGTCGTATCGGAGGGCAAATCTACTATATTCTTAAAAGGACGCGCTACAAACGTCAAACGGCTGGTCTGGCAGCTGGCCAGCATCGATACTCCACAAAGCAAAAGTAGAAGACGAGCGCGCATAACGGTAGAGCTTGAAGTAGTTATGCAGCAAAACTACTGGGGTCTGGGGTGCCATGCCGGGCAACTCGGTCAATGGGAGGCCAGGCGCTGCCAGGTGGGGCGTTTTGTCGGTTAGCGCTGTACTGCCTGGAATGAAGTGTAGCTTTTGCCCGGTAAAGTGGCCTAGAAGCCTACATATTGAAAAACTCCTGAAACACCTCCAGCCACGCATGCTCGCCGCCAAAAGCCATGCCCAGGAAGTAATACCCCAGAATTACTAGTAAGGCTCCCACCCCTAGGCCTAGCCACCCACCCAGCAACAGGCCCGCTACCACGCCCACCGCTACTACTGCTATGCCCAGCAGCAAGTGGCGCGTTTCATGAATGGCCGCGCTTGTAGGCCTGCTGGCCGCGGCTGGCTTAGAGAGCAGATAGCGGGGAGTAACAAGCAAACGGCGGTGCGCCAGCCGGGGCCGGGAGGGAAGAGCGGCCTTTATCTTCGGTTGGCTAGGGGCAGCACTAGGCTGGGCAACCATAACGGGAGCCGCGTAGGCCACCTCTGGTGCCGAGCCAGCTTCGGCAACCTGAGCGTTAGGCAATATGGGCAGTGAGGTAGGTTTAGCAACAGCCAGTGCGGGCCGAAAGTGGAACGCTACTTGCTCGCTACGGCAGCCACTTAGCAGGCTACCAAGGGCAATGCCAAGAACAAGAAAAGTCTGATGGGAGCAGGAAAGGCGTAGGAGTAGCCGAAGCGGCATTGAGAGGGGGGTAAGAGGTGAAGCAGAAGACTATTCGTAGCGCCAATGGAAATAAATAACGCCACCCAATACAATAAGCAGTGCCCCAATCAGAGGAATAAACGACGAGCTGGCCCCCGCCGCAGCTCCAATGAGCAGCAACGTACCAAGGGCAGCTATTATCACGCTTAATGCCAGCGGCAAATAGTTGCGGGTAGGATGAGCCGGCCGGCGGAGCGCTTTACCGTACGACACCGCTTGCTGGCTGGTTGTGGAGCGCCTGACCTGAGCAGGTAAAACGGCCGCCAGCGCCAGCGTTGGGCGAAGGCTTATTGGTTGCCTAGGCCTCTTGCGGCGTTGGCTAGACAGGGGCTGAGTTGGGGTCGGCAGCTGGGCTAAAGCCATTGTGGGTGGCTTGCACGGCACAATACTTAGAACCGCTGGCTCCGGGGGCCTGGGCCCAGTTGGCGGCCGGAAGTAGAAAGCGACTTTCTCGCTTCGGCAGCCGCTAGCCAGCAGCAAAAGCAACAGCAGGTAACAGGGATAATACCAACGCATAGCGTAGCGCTAAATAATAACGGACTGCCTAAAGTAAGACAGTCCGTTATAGGAAGTATAAAAAGCCTTTAAGTGGCCTAGAACTCCAGAATTACCTGCTCAATTATGTCGCAGGCTTCATGGAGCTGCTCCTCATTAATTACCAGCGGGGGCGCAAACCGGATGATGTCGCCGTGGGTGGGCTTGGCCAGCACGCCGCGCTCCATGAGGGTTACGCACACATCCCAGGCCGTACGGCCATCAGCGTGGGGCTTAATCACTACGGCGTTTAGCAGCCCTTTGCCCCGTACCAGCTCCACCACTTCGGGGCGCTTGGCCTGCACGCGGCGCATCCGCTCCCGGAACACTTCGCCCAGCACGCGGGCATTTTCCGTGAGCTTCTCTTCCAGCAGCACATCCAGGGCCGCGCGTAGTACTACGCTGGCCAGTGGGTTGCCGCCAAAGGTGGAGCCGTGCTGACCCGGCTGAATGGTCAGCATGATTTCGTTGCGCGCCAGCACCGCCGATACGGGTAGCACCCCGCCCGAAAGAGCTTTGCCCAGCACCAGAATATCGGCGTGTACGCCCTCATAGCACACGGCCAGCAGCTCGCCGGTGCGGCCTAGGCCAGTCTGAATTTCATCGGCAATGAACAGCACCTTGTGGGCTTTACATAGCGCTGCTGCCTTAGCCAGATAGCCATCTGAGGGCACCATTACGCCGGCTTCTCCCTGAATAGGCTCAACCAGGAAACCACACACGTGGGGGTTGTGCAAGGCTTCTTCCAGGGCCTCCAGGTCGTCGTAGGGCACTACCTGGTAGCCGGGGGTATAAGGGCCAAAGCCGCCCGTAGAGTCGGGGTCGGTGCTGAAGGAGATGATACCGGTAGTGCGGCCGTGAAAGTTGTGCTCAGCTACAATAATGAGGGCCTGGTTGGGGGCAATGCCCTTCTCCTGGTAGCCCCACTTGCGGGCCAGCTTCAGGGCCGTTTCTACGGCCTCGGCCCCGGAGTTCATCAAGAGCGCTTTGTCGTAGTTAAATAGCTCACACAGCTGCTTTTCGGCGGCACCTAGCTGGTCGTTGAAAAAGGCCCGGGAGGTGAGCGTGAGCTTCTGAGCCTGCTCCGTAAGGGCCCCAATAATGCGCGGGTGGCAGTGGCCTTGGTTTACAGCCGAGTACGCCGATAGAAAGTCATAATACTGCTTGCCGTTAACGTCCCACAGGTGCACGCCTTCGCCCCGGCTTAGTACCACGGGCAGGGGGTGGTAGTTGTGGGCGCCGTATTGATCCTCGAGAGCCATTAGCTCCTGGCTGCGGGTGGTGGCAGATGTAGAGTGCATATGCGTGGGTGGGATTGTGATGAACAGGTAGGCGAAGAACTCAAAACTACGCAAAAGAGTGCGTGAGGATTGGGCGCTTCTGTTTCGAAGCCCGACAATAACAACAAACGAGTGACTACTCGTAAGGAAGTATAAGTAAGTGTAACAGAGTGTACTGAATTGTTGGGCTGTGAGTTGATAGTTACGGTTCTGCTTATACGTGAAGAATATGGCTACGCAAGATTTTTTCGGCCGGCACCGGGTGGCCGCTGTCCTGGTGTTGGTGCTACTATTGCTGCTGACGGGCGGAGCTTACGTGTACTTCAAAACCGATAAAGGCGAAGAGTTCCTGCCTACGCTGGAAAACGCGTCTCTCAATATTAATAACGTTACCTCCGAGTTGCTTCAGGCGCAGATGAAGGTAGACTTGCGCAACCAAATGCCGGTTACGCTCCAGATTGACAGCCTCAGCTACGTAACCCGCGTAGATGGGGCACTGCTCACGCAAGGCGCGAAAGATGAGCCTTCCGTGCTCCTCGGTGACTCCGTTTCGCACCTCACCCTGCCGGTATCCGTGCAGATGGATAACCTCAAGCGCAAAGTGCGCACCAGTCAGCAAGACTGCGTGGAGGTAGAAATGGTAATGAAGCTATTCACCCGGCTACCCGTAGCTGGTCCCCAAATTATTCCGGTGCGCGTCACTAAGCGGGTATACATCCCGAAGCTCCCGAAAATTGAGGTTGCCGATGTAGATATTAAAGACTTGGGCCTCAAAAACGGGGAGGCCATTGTGAGCCTGCGTATAACCAACTACAACCCCTTCCCAGTAACGGTGCGCAGCGTGCACTACAAGTTCAGCGTGAGCGATGATATGGAGGTGGAAGGCACAGAAACCAAAGACGTCACCTTCCGGAAAAAAGGGGCGGAGCTTGTGCCCATTCACGTGCGCTTCGAGCCCAAGGCCATGCCAAAGGTGGCCTTTAAGGGCTTGTTTAAAGCCGAAAAAACTCCCTATAAGCTCACGGGCTCGGCCGTAATTGCCACGGGTGAGGGCAACCCCAAGGATATGACCATGAAGTTTAATAGCTCAGGTTCCCTTAAAGATCTTAAGGAACTGGCGAAGCCGGAAAAGAACAAAGACTAGCGCTGGTGGTAGTGGCCTAGGCCAGTATTATTTGCTGGATAAAGCGGCTAAGCGTTCTTCCAGATCGAAGAACTTGCCCAGGTAATTACCCTCCTCACTGCCATCGGGCCGCAGGAGCAGCCAATCGACAACGGCTGCTTCTGCAAAGTCGGTGGGAGCATTGGCCACGGTCTGGCCGTTGGGCCCTACCCGCACAATGCGGCCCGCAACCTGCCCAGCTTGCCAGGAGGATACCAGCACTACCACCGGCTCTGGCGTGGCTCCCTCATTGAGCACTACAGCGGTAAGGTAACACGTGGCACCAGCAGGCAGCCCCCGCTGGTAGCGTTGCCGCAGCTGCGGCAGGGTACGACGGGCCTCTTTGCAGGGCAGCTCTGGCAGCGCGCCATCCTGCTCTTGTAATTGCGTAACCAGCGAAACCAGAGTGGGCGAGGCAGGCTGCTGGCCTAGCGCCGCTCCCGTGAGCAGCAAAGTCAGCAGAAGGGCGAAAGAGGTTCGCATACGCAAGTAGCTAAGGAGGCCAGGCAAGAGAAAGCAGCCACCAAATGGCCACCTGATTAGATACAAAAGTAAGCCCGTTAGAGTTTTACCAAGGCTAGTCCGGCGCAGAGGTTGTATCTTGCGGGCTCAATCGGTTTTTTCGGCGTGCCTTCTTCAGCTCCTCAGCCTCTTCAACCCGGCGACTTCTACTACACTCCCGAAGGCTACATGGTTTTTACGGAGCAGTACCATCTGCGGCGGGGTACCTGCTGCGGAAATGGGTGTCGGCACTGCCCCTGGCAGTTGGCTAAGGAAAAAAAGAAGGCCTCTGGAAGCACCAGGCAGGGCTAACCCGCTATTTTTCAGCCCTCCGGTTTGTTTCTGTCAAAGAAATGCCGATATTTGCGTCCCTTTTTCCAGCATTGAAACCTCTAAGCTCCTGATATCATGGCCCGTGTTTGTGATCTGACCGGCAAGCGTACCCGCGTAGGTAATAACGTTTCGCACGCCAACAACAAAACCAAGCGCAAGTTCTACCCGAACCTGCAGAAAAAGCGTTTCTACATCCCCGAAGAGGATGCTTGGGTAACGCTGAAAGTTGCTGCCAGCACCATCCGCACCATCAACAAGAACGGCATTATGTCGGTCCTGAAGAAGGCCAAAGAGCAGGGCTTCATCGTTTACTAGTCTAAGCAAAGGCTAGAAAAAGTTAAGCGCAACGCTTTTATTCTGAGTTATTGTCGGGTCTCTTTGCGAAGAAACCTACGCGGCTGCTCAGAGTGAAAGCGTTGCGCTGCTTTTTTGCTGGGCCAGTAGTTATTGCGTCCTGCGGTTTTTTCCGGAAGTTAGCGTTGCCTCAGGACCGCTACAGCTCCAGCTGCCCGCTAACACAACGTTAGCGGGAAATACAGGTCATTGCGGTTGCTATGCTCCATACTGTACTGAAGCCCTTGGCCTGGCCGGCGCTACCTGCGTTGATCCTTACTGGCCTACTCGCCTTGGTGGCGCCCCACCAGGGCCAGGCCCAACGTGCCGCCGGCCCCGACCGTCCCGCTGATTTCCTGGACCCCGCGTTTCATAAGCAGCGCCGGGAGCTGGTGCGCCAGGCGCTGCCAGCCGGCTCGGTAGCGGTGCTTTTTGCTGCCCCCGTCCGTAACCGCGCCAACGATGTGGACTACGTGTACCACCAGAACGCTGACTTCTACTACCTCACGGGGTATGAAGAGCCGGAGGCCATGTTGGTGCTATTTAAGGAGCCCCAAACTCTTAATGGGCAGGCGGGCGTAACGGAAGCCATTTTTGTGCAACCCCGCAACCCCGAGCGGGAGCAGTGGACTGGTCACCGCCTTGGCACCGAGGGTACCAAGCAGCAGCTCAAGGTGCAGTACGTAGCCGATAATAAGGACTTTGCCGCGGCCGGTATCAAGTGGGCCAGCTTCCAGCAGGTACACTTCCTGGAGCTCCCCGAGGATGTTCGCAACGACCCCCGTGACCCCGCCGACCTCTACGACCTGGTGGCTACCTTCCGGCAGCAGGCCGCGCTGCCCGCCAACTTCGATGCTTCGGCCTCCGAGGTGCATAAGCTGATTGAGCAGTACGGCCTCAGGGGGGCTGATCGGCTGCGGCCGTACCTGCAAAATCTGGTGCAGGATCAGCCCACGCTAGGCCAGGACGCCTATGTGCAAGGCTACCTGGCGGCCAAGAACGATGTCGAGCGGCAGAAAGCAGTAGCTAACAAACCCAATGGCCGCTTCAGTACCAGTATCCTGAACGAGGCCCTGGACCGACTGCGGGAGGTGAAGACGCCCGAAGAAGTTGCCCTGCTCCGCCGTGCCGTGCGCATCAGCGCCATAGGCCAGCAGGAGGTAATGAAAGCTACCCGCCCCGACCTGGGTGAGCGGGAGCTACAGGGCCTGCACGAATACGTGTACCGGAAATACGGCGCTGAGTTTGAGGGCTACCCCAGCATAGTGGGGGCCGGCAACAACGCCTGCGTGCTGCACTATATTGAAAACAGCAAGCCCCAGGTTAAAAACGACCTGCTGCTGATGGACTGCGGCGCTGAGTACCACGGCTACTCCGCCGACGTAACCCGCACTATCCCGCCCTCCGGCAAGTTCAGCCCGGCTCAGCGCCAGGTGTATGAGCTGGTACTGGCGGCTCAGGATGCGGCTTTCAAGGAGTGCAAGCCCGGCAAAGATTTTCAGGCCCCGCACGCGGCAGCCCAAAAAGTTATTGAGCAGGGCCTCATGAAGCTGGGTATCATAAAAACCGCTGAAGAAACGCGCAAGTATTTTCCGCACGGCACCAGCCACTACCTAGGCCTTGATGTGCACGACCGGGGCAGCAACGGCCCCTTGCAGGCCGGCAATGTAATTACCGTGGAGCCCGGTATCTACATCCCGGAGGGCAGCCCCTGTGACCAGAAGTGGTGGAACATCGGCGTCCGGATTGAGGATGATGTGCTGATAACGGAAAAGGGCTACGACAACTTGTCTAAAGAGGCACCACGCACTATTGCAGACATTGAAGTCATGATGGACAGGCCTAGCGCCTTCGACAATTTCAAATTGCCGGTGTTGGAAAACTAACTGGCAGCAGCCCAATTCATTTCAACTCCTATAAGAATAGCTTGCTATCCTCGTAGGGATTTTTTATATTATACTATATTTATAAATAATTGACTGTTTGCTGGTTGCTTCAAGCAGCCCCTGGTCCCCTTTTGCCCTAGTGTGAGACGTTGAAGAGTTCTTGCCGTGGGCCGATGACTTGCTTCGTCAGTTCACCCGTACTCCACCATTCACATTCTTGCAATGAAAAACACTCCTCTAAAAAGGTGGGTTGCTCTCGTGTGCCTTAGCACAATAGCCCTGTCTACTGCCTGTAACCGCACAGAAGACATACCCCAGCCAACCAGCCAGATAGGCTCCAGTGATGCAATGCAGTCGGGTAATGGCTCGCCAAACGGAAATTCTAATTATACCACCACCTACGGAACCGCAGTAGAGCTAGGTGAGGGAAGCGCCCGCAGCTTCGTGACGCTAAATAAGAAAGGCATTCCAATGGAAATAGGAGTGCGCATAACGGAAACAGCATTACAGGGCTTGCCTATGGAAGAGCCCATGAATCCAACTGATTTATGGTATTTGCTGCCCTTGCCCTCACAGGCTGCCTTAACCCCCTTTAACCATCTTTCACTTGACTGGAACCCTCATGGCCATGAGCCCACCACTATCTACACGCTGCCGCACTTCGACCTGCATTTCTATATGATCAGTCCGGAAGAGCGGCAAACCATTGCGCCCAATGATCCGCGTGGTGAATTTAATCTGCCAGCTCCGCAATATCTACCCGCTAACTATGTGCCCGGCCCCGGAACGGTTCCCAGCATGGGTAAGCACTGGCTCGATCCATCAGGTCCTGAGTTTCAAGGGCAAACCTTCACTCAAACCTTTATTTACGGAACATTTGATGGGCAAGTAAGCTTTCTGGAGCCCATGTTTACCCTGGACTTCCTAAAGCAAACGCAACATGATAAGTATAGGCTGCCGCAACCACAGGCAGTTTCACGTACCGGGCTTTACTATCCTACCCGTTACACGTACCGCCTCGATCATAGCAACCATGAATATGTAATAGTACTCTATGATATGGTGCTGCGCTAAAGCCGAAGAATAACTTAAAACCCATATGGTAGTACGCACCAAAGTGCAGCGCCACATGGGTTTTAAGCAACTTTAGGCCACTATTTGCGATTAAGGCAGCATAGCAAGCAGGCATTGCGATAATATCTTTACAAAGGTTTCTATGCCTGACTGTTTGTCTATTACACAAAGCTTTGTACCTTTGCAGTCCTTAATCCTAAAAACCTAAGTCGAGATGGCTAAAAAAGGAAACCGGGTGCAGGTAATCCTGGAGTGCACCGAGCACAAAAACTCGGGCCAGCCGGGCACCTCGCGCTACATTACCACCAAGAACCGCAAGAATACCCCTGAGCGCATTGAGCTGAAGAAGTTCAACCCCGTGCTCAAGAAGATGACCGTTCACAAGGAAATCAAGTAATTGAGCAATGGCTAAGAAAGTAGTAGCAACCCTGAAAACCGCTACCGGCAAAGACTGGGCTAAGGTTATCCGCGCGGTGAAATCGGAAAAGACTGGTGCTTACACCTTCAAGGAGGAAATGGTACCCGTTGACAAAGTACAGGATTACATCGCCACTGGCGTTAAGTAATTGGGCGCCTTCGTGGCTTTCCAACGTAAGTGAAGAAGTCCCGCCTTTGTGGGACTTTTTTGCGTGTTAGGGTTTTGCAACTCACAGTCTTGGGGCTTTGAGTGTTCCGGCGCGCTAGTATGAGCTGTATTTCCTGATCAGGAAGCACGGCTTCTCTTAACCATGGTCCCAAGACCTTAAGCCCCCGACCCCCTTATGGGCCTCTTCGATTTCTTCAAGAAAGACAAGGAAAGCAAGGAGCAGCAACAGGCCCTCGATGAGGGTCTGCAGAAAACTAAAACCAGCTTCTTCGATCAGCTCAGCAAAGCCGTTGTTGGCAAAAACACGGTTGATGAAGCGGTGCTCGATGACCTGGAAACGCTGCTCGTGCACGCCGACGTGGGCATTGATACCACCGTGAAGGTCATTGACCGGATTGAGAAGCGCGTGGCCCGCGACAAGTACGTCAACACCTCGGAGCTTGACCGCATCCTGCGGGAAGAAATAGCAGATCTGCTGGACCGCAACAGCGGAGCTACCGGTTCCCGGGCCATCCTTGACCGCCCCGACAATACCGGGCAGCCCTTCGTAATTATGGTGGTAGGGGTGAACGGCGTAGGTAAAACCACCACCATTGGTAAGCTCGCGCACCGCTTCCACTCGGCTGGTAAGAAGGTGGTGCTGGGCGCCGCCGATACCTTCCGGGCTGCTGCTGTGGATCAGCTTATTATCTGGGGGCAGCGGGTAGGCGTGCCCGTCATTTCACACGGTATGAATACTGACCCTGCCTCTGTGGCCTACGACGCCGTACAGAAGGGGGTGGAAATGGGTGCTGATGTGGTGATTATTGACACTGCGGGCCGCCTGCACAACAAGGTGAACCTGATGAATGAGCTCAGCAAAATCAAGCGGGTGATGCAGAAGGTTATTCCCGATGCGCCCCACGAGGTGCTGCTGGTCCTCGATGGCAGCACGGGCCAGAATGCCTTCCTGCAAGCCAAGGAGTTCACCAAAGCCACCGAGGTATCGGCCCTGGCCATTACCAAGCTCGATGGCACAGCCAAGGGCGGTGTGGTTATTGGCATTTCTGACCAACTGCAGGTGCCAGTGCGCTACATTGGGGTAGGGGAGAAAATGACTGATCTGCAGCTCTTCGACCGCCATACGTTCGTAAACTCCCTGTTCAAGAAATAGGCCCAGGCCATTGGTTGTAGTTCTAACACAGACGCCCCACCCAGATTTATTCCGGTGGGGCGTCTGTGTTTAGTGTACGACTGCTTTAAGGAATGAACTCCGGAAAGGGAACATTCGCAGTAGGAAAAGGCGTTGCCGAGTTCGTACCTTTGCGGTCCAAAATTCGCCGCGGGCTGTAGCGGGCAACTTTCTCACTCCTAAGAAATTGCCCGGCCGCCCGTTTACCTACCCAGCATGAAAGTTAGAAGCCAGCAGGCCAATAAAGTCAACGTTATTACTCTTGGTTGCTCCAAAAACATCGTCGATTCGGAGGTGCTGATGGGGCAGTTGCGCGCCAACCAGTTTGAGGTGACGCACGAAGCAGAGCAGAGCGACGCCAACATCGTCATTATTAATACCTGCGGTTTTATTGATAACGCCAAGCAGGAAAGCATCGATACCATTCTGCGCTATGCCGATGAGAAGGAAGCCGGCCGCTTGGAGAAGCTTTACGTAACGGGCTGCCTCTCTCAGCGCTATAAGGACGACCTGGAGCAGGAGATTCCGCAGGTAGATGCCTACTTCGGTACGCTGGAGCTGCCCCAGCTGATGAAAAAGCTGGAGGCTGATTATAAGCATGAGCTAATTGGGGAGCGCCTCCTGACTACTCCTTCGCACTACGCTTACTTCAAGATTGCAGAGGGCTGTAACCGTCCTTGCTCGTTCTGCGCCATCCCGCTCATGCGCGGTAAGCACCAAGATCGGCCCATTGAGGATCTGGTAAAGGAAGCAAAGCGCCTAGCCAGTATGGGCACCAAAGAGCTCATCCTGATTGCCCAGGACCTGACCTACTATGGCCTGCAGCACTACGGCGAGCGAAAACTGGCCGACCTGCTGCGCAACCTCTCCGACGTAAACGGCATCGACTGGATCCGGATGCAGTACGCTTATCCCTCGCAGTTCCCACTGGATGCGCTGGACGTGATGAACGAGCGCGACAACATCTGCAAGTACCTGGATATGCCCCTGCAGCATATTTCTGATAACATGCTGAAAACCATGCGCCGCGGCATCAGCAAGCGCCGCACCGTGGAGCTGGTGGATACCATCCGCCAGCGCGTGCCCAGCATTGCGCTTCGCACTACACTCATTGCCGGCCACCCCGGCGAGACCCAGCAGGACTTCGAAGACCTCTACAACTTTGTGGATGAAACCCGCTTCGACCGCCTCGGCATCTTCACTTACTCGCACGAGGACAACACGCACTCTTACACGCTCGAGGATAATGTGCCCGCCGAAGTAAAGCAAGACCGCGCCGACCAGATCATGGAGCTGCAGCAGGGCATTTCTATGGAGCTGAATGAGCAGAAGGTAGGCATGACCTATAAAGTGCTCTTTGACCGTAAGGAAAGCGGTTATTTTGTGGGCCGCACTGAGTTCGACTCACCGGAGGTAGACAACGAAGTGCTGGTGCCCGCTACTAAAGACACGTTTGTGCGCCTCGGCGACTTCGCCCAGGTGCAAATCACGGAGGCTTCGGACTTCGATTTGTATGGCAAGCTGATTTAACTGGCCTAGGCCGTTGCTGGAAACCCTGCTTTGGCTGCGCGCTGAGGCAGGGTTTTCTTTTTTCTTGTCATTCCGAGCGTAGCGAGGAATCGGAGGTAAGGTTTCGCTGGTTGTCCTGGGTTCCTCGCTACGCTCGGAATGACAAGTAAAATTTACGTTAATCACCTTAAGTGGCCTAACACATTGAAAACCGCTTTTGCACGATATCCGGCGGTATCCTGGCTGGAAACGCAGGTGGTCTAGAAGCCTGCGGAAGTGGGTTCTGACAAATACCCAGTTACTTTATGGCGTCTGGCCGGTTATAGCCGAATTACATTTCAATCCATGTCTGTCACGACCCTTCGCTACGCCGATACCGGCTCCTTTTCGCCCCTGATTGCCGATTACCTCGGCCGGCGTCCGGAACTCAGCCAATACTACCACCGCTTTCCTACCCTGGAGGAATTTGCGGCTCAGATAGAAGAAAAGAAGGCTGCCTATACCCCCGAGGCTCGGCAGCGGCTGGTAGCTGCCCTGCGCGAACAATACGCGGCGGTGCCAGAAGTAAATCCGGCGGTGCAGGCCAACCTGGAGCTGCTGGAGAAGGAAACCACCTTCACCATCACTACCGGCCATCAGCTTAATTTGCTCACGGGGCCGCTGTATTTCGTGTACAAGATTGTAACGGCCCTCAAGCTTTGCCGCCAGCTCAAGGAGCAGTATCCCCAGTACGATTTCGTGCCGGTGTATTGGATGGCCACCGAAGACCACGACTTCGCCGAAATCAACCACCTTCACCTCTTCGGGAAGAAATACGAGTGGAACGCCGCCAATACGGGTGGACCCGTAGGCCGGCTGGCGCTTGACGGGCTGGAAGAAGAACTCCTGCAGCAGTTGCCCGCCGATATGCCGGCTGCCTTCCGGGAGGCCTACGCTACCTCGGGCACGCTGGCGGAGGCCATGCGTAAGCTCACGCACTCTCTGTTCGGGCAGTATGGCTTGGTGGCGCTAGATGGCGACTCCGCTATCCTAAAGCAGGCCCTGGTGCCGGTGCTGGAAAAAGAAATTCAACAGCAGGCATCAAACCAAGCGGTACAGGCAACCAACCAACAGCTTGAGGCCGCGGGCTATAAAGCACAAGTATACTCGCGCCCCCTGAACCTGTTCTTCCTCACTGATGGCGGCAAGCGGGAGCGGCTGGAGTACGATGCGGCCGCCGACTGCGTGCAAATCACGGTGCGCAACACCAACCGCTGCCATAGCCAAGAAGAGCTGCTGGAGCTGGCCCGCCAGCACCCCGAGCAGTTCAGCCCGAACGTAGTGCTGCGGCCTTTGTATCAGGAACTGTTGTTGCCTAACCTCTGCTACATTGGCGGCGGGGCGGAAGTGGCCTACTGGTTCCAGCTGAAGCAGATCTTCACCGATAACCAAGTACCCTTCCCCATTCTGCTGCTCCGCAACTCGGGGCTATACATTGGCAAGGCCAACGCCGGTAAGCTGCGCAAGCTGGGCCTTACGGCCACCGATATTTTTCGGCCGCTGCCAGACCTGAAAAAGCAGGTAGGCGCCGCGCTAGGCCAGGAAGAGGTAAGCCTCAGCGCCCAGCAGCAGGCTTTAGCCGCCGTATTCAAAGAAGTGTCTGACTTGGCCCAGCGCCTCGACCCCACGCTGGTGAAGACCGTAGCCGCTGAGCAGCAGAAAGCCGCCGCTAGCCTGGCCGGCCTGGAGAAGCGCCTCAGCAAAGCTGCCGAAGCCAAGCACGAAGTGGCCTACGGCCAGCTCACAGCCCTCAAGGAAAAGCTCTTCCCCGGCGGCTCTCTGCAAGAGCGTGTTGACAACGTGCTGAGCATTCTGATCAACAATCCAGCATTCATCGACCAACTCCTGGAGGCCTTCGATCCGTTGGCTCTGGAGTTTACGGTGCTGGAAGAGGAGTAATAGTTACTTAATGATTCAGCAGAAACGGCTCGTCTCAACCGGAGGCGGGCCGTGCTTGTGTCTAAAAGGGTATGATGAAAGCTTACATTCGGCGAGAGTTTTTGGCTCGGCGTCGCGCCTTATCGGAGAATGAGGTAGCGCAACGCAGTGATAGGTTGCGCAAGCATTTGATCCAGCGTTTTCCTACTGACGATTGGCAATGGCTGCACGTATTTCTACCTATTCTGCAGCAAAAGGAGCCTGACACGTGGGGTATTATAAGGGAGTTTCTACACGCGGGATCAAGCGTTAAGTTGGCGGTGCCGGTAGTGCAGGCTGATGGCCGAACCTTGCGCCATTATCACCTTGCTCCCGATACACAATTGGTTGACAGCCGCTGGGGTATCCCGGAGCCTGTGGGCGCTGCTGAAGTGCAGCCCGTACAGCTGGATGCCGTGTTGGTGCCCCTGCTGGCCTTCGACGAAAACGGCCACCGCGTGGGCTATGGCAAGGGTTTCTATGATGAATTTCTAGGCCAGTGCCGCCCTGATGCTCTGCGCATTGGGCTAAGCTTAGAGCCACCTGTATCGCGCATTACAGACTCTTGGCCTGGCGATATACGCCTGCATGCCTGCATTACACCAGAGAAAGTGTGGCGGTTTGAGGTCTGACGCCACTTGTAAATCAGAATATTATTAGTTCTGCATACTTCGGGCCTGAGAGTCGCCGTTGGCTATAAACTACCTTCTATATCTCTCTATATAGTCTTTGCCCACCCCCTCGATTTATCTACCAAGCGCCCCCACCGGGGCTTGCGCCCGATTGTGGCGCCCGACATGACGCCTATGGTGGGCATAGGATTCTTGTTAGCCTTTTTTTGTACGTTGATTGCTGCACCCCGTGAAATTCCAGTGCTATCTATAGGCATAAGCAGGCCGTTTCAATCCATATTTGGTGCTTCTGAGCACTGGTATACTATGACCATTGTATTGGGCAAGAATAGGCAAGTGTATTATTACGACGGACAGTTAAATGCAGATAGTAAACCCCAAATACATAGTGGTATCCTAGATTTGGCTGAGCTACGGAAGGCAGTACAAAAACACGACCCCACAACAATATTTCTCATTAAACCCAGCGACGAAGCCAAATATCAGGACATGATAGATGTGCTGGATGAGATGGTTATTGCCGACCGCAAGAAGTTCAGCCTAGCTGACATAATCGTAGCAGACTATGAGCTCTTGAAAAGCAATAAGTACTAACTGTTCTGCTACAGCAACGATTAGCGCTGAGAAGAGGCTGAGGAGGTGTCGGAGCTGCTGGAGTTACGGCTCTTTTGCGCGGGTTTTGGGGTGCTATGAGAAAGCATTGAAGTATCACGCCGCTGGGCGGCTAATACTTGGGCTAGCTTGCACAAACCATTTTTCATAGAACAGCAAGTATTAATAAAGTATAGAATAGCCCCTTACTGAGTGGGGAAAGAATTAAAAAGGCAATATATAGTAGATAGATTCATGTAGCAACTGCAATAGCGTGACCGCTATCGTAGCCAGCGAAATACACCCCGTACTAGCTGTACCAACAGCCACTGTGGTAGAGACAGTAGCGCAACTATTTCCCAAGGGCGCACCACGAAATAGGTGTTGTGCATTTGAAGGTCGAGTGGGGCCAGTTGAAAGAAGGCGGTGCCTAGTACGCAGCCTAGGCCTACCGTAGTAGGAACCAGAATGCCCAGTGCTATCAGTACTTCCCGGCGCAACCAAGTCAGAAGCGGCATAGGCCTAGGGGGCTACTTCTACTTTGGTAATGCGGGCCTGGCCCCAGGGAGCAATGCTCACCTGCACCCGCAGCGACTGCCGTTTCTCGATTTCGCGGCCCATGTCTTCGGGTACGTAGTAGCGCTCCAGGCCGTAACGAAGGCGTAAACCGCGTCGCCATACATCCTGCACTGAACCGCGCAGTACGGCTTGATTGGGCTGGGCCTCCGGTTTTTCAGCGTATACGCCAATGGCCTCATAAGAACCATTGCGCGGCTCAAGCAGCACGTACGCGGCCTGCTGCCGGCGCGGGAGTTCAGCACCATGCCACAAGTGGCCCGGCAGTTGACTGATGGAGTAGTTTAGGCGCACGTAGTCGCCGTACAGTAAGTCGCGCGGATCTACGGGAGCCGTACGGAGCCAGACAGATTTGCCCAATGCACTCGTAGCGTAGCCCGCAACGGCAACACCCAGCACAAAGAGCACTTGGGCGGCTACCAGCAACTGCAGCCACCGCCGATGTTGAGCAGGAGCAAGCTCAGGAAGTGGGTTGAGCTGAACGGGTGCCGCTGCTGGAAGGATAGTAGGCTGCTCGCTCATGATTTCGCGGGAGTTTTTTCGGCGAAGGTATGCGTGGCCCGGCGCCGCAGGTACCAGCTCAACCCTAATAGCAGAATACCCCCCAACAGGAAAAACAACGACTTATCCATGAAGCCCCACGTGAGCTTGAAGTAGGCCACCGCCGTGGTAACAATGAACAGCACCGTGCCCAGTGTCACCCGGTCGGGGTTTTGCTCTTGGTGGGCCCGAAACAGCACCGAACCCGAATACGCGTACAGCACCACCAGGGTGGCTACGGCGAGCGGTAGGCCACCCGTGAAGTAAAAACCTGGCAAGAGCAGCAGCCAATCGGTAGCGCTGCTGAGGCGGCCGCGCTGCCGCTTACCAAGCAAGGATACGGCTAGTACCCCGCCCATAGCCCCAAGGTAGGCCAGCAGCGGCGGCCGGAGCTGCCCAGTATACATATCAGACTCGCCGAATAAGGCCAGCCCCAGCGTAAACAGAAATGCGGCTACCAAGGGCGGCCCTTGCATAGCACGGCCCGCGGGGCGGTCGGGCTGCCAGTCGCCGAAGGCGTAAATGAGCATGGCGGGCACAAAAAACCACGTGATTTTGATGTGCAAGTGGTTGATCAGCAACGCCGCCTGCCAGAGTAACCCCGCTGCCAGCACGCCGCCAGCCAGGGCGTCGGGCCGGCGCCACCAGTAGTAGCCGAGGCCTAGGGCCGTGAAGGCAGCCGTGAGGTAGCTGAAGGCACCCAGTTGCCCGGTGTTGTAGCCCTGCACAATGCCCCCAATTACCACCGTCATGATGAACAGCAGGTTGCTGCGGTAGAGCCACGTAAGGCCCATGCCCGCCACGGCCCAGGCTAGTAGGCCCGTGAGGTCGTAGCCAATGAGCTGGTAGAGCTGGCTGGTGAGCACAATGCTGGCCCCGAACAAAATCAGGCCCAGCGCAATCAGGCCCATGCCCAAGTTGGTGTTGCCGCGTCGCCGGAAGTATTCCCCGGCTGCATAGGCGCCACACAACGAGCCC
Organism: Hymenobacter taeanensis; assembly: GCF_013137895.1. Taxonomy (NCBI): domain Bacteria; kingdom Pseudomonadati; phylum Bacteroidota; class Cytophagia; order Cytophagales; family Hymenobacteraceae; genus Hymenobacter; species Hymenobacter taeanensis. The sequence goes on along the minus strand of NZ_CP053538.1, from coordinate 1,371,292 downwards.
AACAGCAGGGCCAGGCGCACCAGTTCTGGCAAGCCCTGCCAGTTAGCCGCCACCAGACTCAGTGCGCTCAGGCCTACCAAGAGGCTGCCCAAGAGGGGCAACAAGCCTATGGCTGTGGCATCGGTAGGGTAAAGGGCTAATAGTTGTTCCCGCTGCTGCTCCGTGATGATGCCTTTCTGCACCCACTGAGGACCGTCGGTTTCCAGGAATTTTCGACTCATAGCAAGTCCAACTTACGCAGGATGCGGGGAACAGTGAGGTAGAGTGGTTTATAAGCTTCGTGCCGTAAAGCCGTACATGTCGATTATTTTGGCTCGTGGATAATTTGTTGTTGTCTCTAAACCAGATACAAAATCAATTGTAAAAGTTTCTAATGCCAACTTATCAATAGCAAGCTTATTCGATTCATAAAATTCTCTTATGTATTCTAATGAATCTGCGTTTAGCTTTCTAAATGCACATCTTTTTCTGTACATTTTCTTAAAAGTGGCGCAAAAATAGGTGTCGAAGGCTGGGATGAAACCGAACACACCTAATAAGATTTTAGTTACTAGAGTCAAGTCTGCATTGCTGCCAGAGATAATACACTTTTTAACTTCTCTGTATATATGTAATATTTCCTGAATGTTTTTTGTGTCATAATTGATGACATCTATATTCCAAGCACTTTTATCGATACTTGCGATTAGTTGAATAGTAGCTTGATAATGCTTGATACTTTTATTTAAAAGGAAGCTTGAACCTCTGAGCATGCCCCAACTGGCTAAGTAAAAAGCTAATACTAAGCAGCTCTTTTCTATATCCTCGAGAGGGTTTTCAGTATTCAAAAAATAGTTGTAGCAATAGTCAAATGATGCGTAGCGCTGATTAGGAGATAGGTTGATTTTGAATTGTTTGACAATTTTTTCTAAACCAATTATATACATGTCTTCGTGTATCAAGCTAATTTATTAAGCATATACAATTTCCTTCCTCGCCCGCGTCATTTCGCGCTTGCCGGGAGGGCCGGGGATTTTCTCTACCAGCCAGCCGGCGGCTTTCAGGCTGCGGCGGAAGCTGCCTTTGGCGCAGTAGCTCACCAGCACGCCACCGGGCGCAGTTGCGGCGTAGAGTTGGGCAAAAACCTCATCGGTCCACATATCGGGTTGCTTCTCGGGTGCGAAGGCATCAAAGTAGATAACCTGATAGGTGTTTTCGGCCAGTGGGGTTTCCTGAAGCTGGCCGGCTAATTTGAGCAGTACAAACTGCGGAGTGAGGACTACTGGCCGGTTCCAGGCGGCAGCATGAAGTTGCTGCTGGTAATCGAGGAGCTCTTCATCATACGTTTCGGTGCTGAGCTGGCCGATGACGTCGGCGGGCAAGGGAAACTTCTCGATGGTATCGTAAAAAATGACCTGAGAGCTGGGCAGTGCCAGGCTACGCTCCAGGGTAAGCAACGCATTCAGGCCCGTACCAAAGCCAATTTCCAATACCCAAACTGGCGTGGGGGCTTCCGCAGCCGGAGTAAGCGCGGGCTCTAGGCCAGCAGCCAGGTACACGTGGCGGGCTTCTTGCAGCGCGCCGTGGGTGGAGTGGTAGTGCTCATCGAGCGCCGGCACGTAAAGTGTGCTGGAGCCGTCGGCGGTAGTACGTACTTCGAGAAAGGGCGTAGACATGCAGGGTTGTGTGGTGCAAGGATAAGCGGGGCGGGGGAGAAGGGCAGAGCAGAGCGGAAAATACGAATTGAACAGCAACTTTACCGTGAGTACGTAGTCCTAGTATTCCCTTACCGCCTATTCCACTGCTCTATGGCCCGCATTAAAGTACAGCTGCCAGATACGTTTCTCTTTACCACGCAGCTTCCCATCCGGATTACGGACCTCAACTATGGAGCGCATTTAGGCAACGACGCCCTGCTCAGTCTGCTCCACGAGGCTCGCGTACAGTTCCTGCAGTTTGTGGGCCGCCCCGAGGTTGACCGCGCCACGGGCCTAGGCCACATCATGGCCGATGTAGCCATTGAGTACAAGGGCGAAGGGTTTCACGGCGACGTGCTGCACATTCAGATGGCTGCCACCGACCTGCATACCTTTGGCTTCGACATTGTGTATTGGGTGAAAAACCAAGACGGCCGCGAAATTGCCCGCGCCAAAACCGGCATGCTCGGTTTCGACTACAATACGCGCAAGCTGTTGCCATTGGGCGAAGAGGCCACCCGCCGCCTGCGCGGCGAGTAGTGGCCTAGGGCAGATGAACTCACTGAACAAGGTAAAGACGCGATACTTCACGTCTTCTCGTTGCTGATGTTGTTTACCTCGCATCGGCTTCAGGCCAGTCGTTCAACGAGGAGACGCGAAGTGTCGCGACTCTACCTTGTTCAGTACTCCTCCCTGGTTATGGGCTGAAACAACAAATTTCTGGGAACCCAACTGCCTCTGGTGTTGTATCTTTGCAGCTATGATTGACTTGCCCGTACTCACCAAGCGCGACATCCGCAAACTCACTCCCGATGAGCTCAAAGCCTTTATGGTGGAGCACGGCGAAAAGCCGTTCCGGGCTAAGCAGGTGAGCGAGTGGCTATGGAAAAACACTGCCTCGTCGTTTGAGGAGATGAATAATATCTCCCTGGCTACCCGGCAGTTGCTTGATCAGTATTTCACCATCAATGGGGTGAAGGTGCAGAACCAGCAGCTCTCCAACGATGGTACCATCAAGTCGGCGTTTCGGCTCTATGATGGCAACATTGTGGAAGGCGTGCTCATTCCGCACGACACCCGCATGACGGCCTGCATCAGCTCGCAGGTGGGTTGCTCGCTTACGTGTAAGTTCTGCGCCACCGGCTACATGGACCGCAAGCGCAACCTCGATGCCGCCGAAATCTACGACCAGGTAGTGCGCATTCGGGAGCAGTGCGAGGCTCAGTACGGCACGCCGCTCACCAACATTGTGTACATGGGCATGGGCGAGCCGCTGCTCAACTACGCTAACGTAGTGGAAAGCGTGCGCCGCATCACGGCCCCCGATGGCCTGAATATGGCTCCGCGCCGTATCACCATCAGTACTGCCGGTATTGCCAAAATGATCAAGAAGCTGGCCGACGACGATGTGAAGGCCAATCTGGCCCTCTCGCTGCACGCCCCTAATGATGCCAAGCGCAACGAAATCATGCCCATCAACGAAGCCAACTCCCTGGCCTCGCTGAAGGAAGCCCTCAAATACTACCATCAGGCCACCGGCCGCAAGGTAACCTACGAGTACATCGTATTCGAGAGCTTCAACGACACGTTGCAGGATGCCGAGGAACTGTACCAGATTTCAAAGTGGATTCCCTGCAAGGTGAACCTCATCGAGTACAATCCCATCGAAAACGCCTCCTACGTCAATACTGCCGACGATAAGCTCACGGCCTTCCACAAGTACCTCGCCGACCGTGGCGTGCAGACCAACATCCGCCGCTCGCGGGGCAAGGATATTGACGCCGCCTGCGGGCAGCTAGCCGTGAAAGAGAAAGCAGAAGTGGCCTAGCCGTCCGTATTCCACAAAAAAGCCTGATTTAATCAGGCTTTTTTTGTGGAGTTTATAGCAAGGGCTATTTCTGAGCAGTTTTCCCAAACCGGAGAGAAAGGTCGATATAGGCAGGATAGATGTAGCCGAAGACACCATCTCCTTCAAAAGGCGCAACGTAGAAGGAGCCGATGCCTAACGTAGTTCGAGGCCAGTTCAGGCGCATGCCATAGAGGCCAGCCAGGCCACCACTGCCCGAGGTAATAAGGTAGTTTTCCGACATCAGGGATATGCGCTTACTAACTCGGGTGGCGCCGCTTATTACCGCCACCGGCGACTTCCCGAAGCCTTGCTCGCCGCGGCCGCCGGAGAAACCATACCCTAGGCCCACTGTGAAGTTGTTATCGGCGCTGCCAGTAGTTAGTAAGCCATAGGCCACGCCAGCACCGTAACCGGAGCTAGAGCCATAAGAGTCAAACGTGGGAATGCGAGCATACAACACTCCAGCTCCCACACTCAGTTTGTTACTAATGGGGTAGCTAACCTTAGGTGTGAGAGCCACTAGCTGGTTGTCTAGCCCGGCCCCTGGCACAGCAGAAGCCAGTATTCCAACAGAAACATTATCCGTAATGCCGTAGTTGAGGCCCAGCATAAATAAGTCGATGATCTGAAAATAGCCCTCGCCGGCTCGCAAGCCCCGAGCGGTTGGGGCAAAGAATACGCGCGTGCCATTGCCTACATAGCCCCAGGTAGGGTGGCGCATGGCGTCGTCCAGCTCTACCTTTGGTATCAACTCCATCCGGATAATCTGGCTACGTGGTATAATGACGGCCTCAGGCTCCTGCGTGCTGAATTCCAGCTCTTGTGGGCGGGTGGCGCGCAAAACCCCGGCGAAAGTAGAGCCGGAGCGGAGCGTAACGCGGTAGGAGCCGCCTACTGAATCAGGGGAGGCGCCAGCTGCCGGCCGCAACGCCTGTGCCTGCTCCTCAATTTGCCGGCGGGTGTTCAGATACTCGTAGTGCGGTATGGGACGTAGTAAAATGCGCCCATCCACCAGCGTGGTGCGCAGCGTGATGGTGCTGTCTGGCGTGAGGCTCTGCTCGAAGGCCGCTTCCTTGAACTCTTTGCTGGAATAGAAAGGGAAAAGGTTGTATCGAGCCTTTTCAGAGCCATCAATAATCGGCCCCACAACTGGGCTGATAATCAGCGGTCGGGTAGACTGCTGTTGGGCGTGCAACGTGCTGCTAAACAAGAGTGTTAGCAGCAGCAGGAGTAACCGGGACGAGAGTAGTGAAGCAGGCATAGAGTGGGGCGAATAGGAGTGTGGGTCAAACCTATCATTCCGGTGCTTCACTTCAATATGGCTAGCCTTATATAATGTGTGGTGATCTGACTTTAGGCTTCAAAAGCAGGTATGTCAAAAAACCGCTCTATGGGTGTATAGAATGGATTTGTTGAATATATTTCTGACTTTTTAATTGTGTTTATAAAGGGCAGAATGCCGCCTGCACATACCCGCTTTTAGCCCCTGAGTGCTACACACGCCAGCGCCCTTCGGAGCGGGGGCGGCCCGTGCTGATTTCTTCCTTCGATTCGCCCTCCGGCACCTCACGGGTTTCAATGCGAACGGCGTGGGCTTTGGGCTGTACTTTTTGCCCGAAGGTATCGGCAAACTCCTGAGTGAACTCAGCCCCGAAGAATATGATGAGCGAAGAGTAGTTAACCCACAGCAGCAGTACAATGGCCGAGCCAGCAGCACCAAACGCCGAGCCAGGGTCGGATTTAGCAATGTAAAAGGCAATCAGATACTTGCCTACTAAAAAGAGTAAAGCCGTAATCACCGCTCCAACCCCTACATCGCGCCACCGGATGATGGCATCAGGCAGGAAGCGGTAGATGAGAGCAAACAACAGAGAGGTAATGAACAACGACAGTACGAAGTCAACAATATGAATGAAAATCACGGCTATTTCCGGGAACCACTGTTGTAGCTGATCCGTGAATACGCTCAGTAGGGCACTGATTACAAAGGAAATAAGCAGCAGCAAGGCCACGCTCAGAATCAAACCAAAAGAAAGGAGCCGGTCGCGGATGAACAGCCAGATACCATTGCGCGGCTTCACCTTCAGGTTCCAGATATCGTTGATACTCTCCTGCAGCGTTACGAAGAACGTGGTGGCGGCAAATATGAGTGTGCCTATCCCGATGACGGAAGCTAAGCCCGATTTCTGCTGCTTGGTAAACTCGGCAATAGAGTCTTGCAGGAACTTGGAAGAATCGGGACCGAGGAAGCCGCGCATTTGGCCGTAAATCTGGCCAGTCACTGCCTCAGTGCCGTAAATGGCACTGGCCGTGGTGATAACAATAATTAGCAGAGGCGGCAGCGAGAAGATGGTGTAGTAAGACAGGGCCGCCGCGTGGCGAAACGAGTTATTCACCATGAACTCACTGGCCGTCGTTTTCAAAATACCAAGGACGTCGGATAAGCGGTAGTGCGCGGGCATAAGGCAAAAAAACGGAAGGGTATGGTGGTAAGTACGGCGGCTATCAGAACTACGTTGGATAAAGACGGCCAGCATTCGTAGCTTTAGCGTACAAGCTGAACCGAAACCACGTGGTTATCGGGTACAGTTTCTCCCCGTCAACATGCGAGTACGTAGCCTCTCCAAAGTAGCCCTAAGTGTGTGCATCACCGGGCTAACCATTAGTGTTGCCGCCTGTCAGCAAAATTCTCCCTCGGGTAAAAAGAAGGCGGGTAAGGCCACTGCCATGGCCACCGATACGGCCTCTTTCCCCGCCGCTCCCGATTTTGACCGCGCCGGCTCCGACGCCAAAGCCCTGGCCCTGGCCGACAAGGTAATGCGCCAGATGGGTGGCTACCCGGCCTGGCAGCAAACCCGCCTCGTGGGCTGGGACTTTCTGGACGGCTCTTATCAGCTCTGGGACAAGCACACCGGCGACTTTCGGTGGCAAAAGGACAGCACCGTGGCCGTGTATAACATCAACACCAAGCAGGGGCAGGCCTACCGCAGCGGCAAAGACATCTCGGCTACCCCCGACGGGCAAAAGCTACTCAGCCGGATGTATCCTATTTGGGTAAACAACTCGTGGTGGCTGGTAATGCCTTTCAAGCTGAAAGACTCTGGCGTAACGCTCACTTACAAAGGCACCGGCACTATGATGGATGGCAAGCCCGCCGAAGTGCTGAACATGACCTTCAAGAACGTGGGCGTGACACCCGACAACAAGTATGAAGTGCTCATCAACCCCGCTACTAACCTGGTAGAGGAGTGGGCTTACTTCCCGAAAGCCACTGATGCGCAGCCCGCCTTCCGCCGCCGCTGGGCCGACTACCGCCGCTACGGCCGCATTATGCTGGCCACTGACCGCACCGATGGCAAAGATGGCCGCAAACTCGACCACGTATACGCCTCGGATACAGTGCCGGCGGGCGTCATGACCAGCAAAACCCCCATCACCAAACTCTAAGTTGCCCACGTTGTAATAATAAAGCACGCCATGCGGAGCCCATAGCTCCACATGGCGTGCTTTATTACTATGGCATAGTAAGTAGTGGCCTAACACCTCACGCTGATGCGAGCGGCCTTGTTGCCTTAGCACGAAGGGCTACTGAAGCTGTTCTAGGCCACTTATTTTTTAAACTCCCAGGTTAGTAGCTCAATGGGAGCTGCGCGCAAGGAAGCGGCCAGCTCGTTGTCGTCCTTGAATTGCAGCTGGCTTAGCACGGAAGCTTCTACGCTCACAGTGAAGTGGGGCTCCCGGAAGGGCCAGGGCTGTACGGTAGCGGCCCCGCCGGCTTCTGGCACTACCACATCATAGCGCTGCTTGTCTGAGCCGGTGTAAATTTCTAGGCTGCGCCCCATTTCAGGCAGCTCCTGCCGGCACAGAATCAGACTGAGCCGGTCGCACCAGTGCAGTAGGTCGTAGTAGCGCTGGGCTTCCTTGCGCGACAGGTGGAGCTCTTTCAGCCACTGTTTTTGCTTGGCTTGCTGCTCATCCAAGAAAGCATCGGTCTGCTTGTTTTGGCCGCGCAGGCTTTCGTAGAGCGTACTCAGGTGCAGGCTGGTGAGCAAACTGCGCCACCGCCCCTGGAAGCGCGCCGCGTGCATTACGCCGGTGGCCTGCTCCAGCGAGAATTCCTTCATGGTGAAGTTAGCTGGGGCTCCTGCCGGCGTGAGGCCGTAGTGGCCCGTCCACTCGGGCTGCTCATCGTCGTGCTGGGCAATGGCGGCCAGCAGGCCTACCCACTTATCTGACTCACCGAAGGGCTGCCAGTGCCAGGCTAGTTGCGTGGCCAGCAGGCCGTGCGCTTGTTGGTAGATAATCTGCCAGCCGGCGGGGGTATGATTGACGATCATAAGGTGCGCAGTATCGGGTTCCTGCACAGGAACGTAGAGAAAACGCAGATGTTTGCGAGACGAAGCGCAAAAAAGCCTCGCCGGTTTGGGCGAGGCTTTTCATTTAGGCAACGTTTAGGTGGTCTAGGCCACTGGCGCGGCGGCCATGTGCCGTAGCAGTTGGTCGGCCCAGTAAGCGGGAAGTTCTATTCTGACGTCCCCAACCTGAAATATCCCAGGCGTATATTCCGTTTCGCTGAAACTTGAAATCTGGAAGGAAGTCGGCGTTTGTAATGCTGCTATGTCAGCATACGGAATCCGAACTACTAAACCCGATATGTCCATGTTCTGAAGCACCCAATGTTGGGTCTCAAACCTGAACTTAAGCCCGTTGTCATACTTGACTGCCCCTATTGTACCCGACATCCATTCGGTTGGACGAATTATTTGTGCCGTTCCGTATTGCTGGTGTAACTGTGTCCAGCCCGGTTGAAATGGGTTATGCAACTGCAAGCCGCCTCGACGTGCGAGAGTACGGAAGATAAACCGAAACAACAGGAATATCAAGCCGAGCCATACTCCGTCCCAGATAAGTGACAGTAAGGTGCCTACAATGCTTAGCAACAGTAACACACTCTATTAACTCAACACTATAGCCTCTTTCAAGTGCAGCAGCATGTCGTCGGTCATCTTATCCAAGGTGAACTGTGGCTGCCAGCCCCAGTCCTGGCGAGCCTTGGAGTCGTCAATGCTGGCGGGCCAGGAGTTGGCAATCTGCTGGCGCGAGTCAGGCTGATACGTAACCCGGAAATCGGGGTAGTGGCGCTGGATGCTGCGCGTAATTTCTTCCGGCGAGAAGCTCATGGCGCCCAGGTTGTAACTGCTGCGCACCTGAATGTTGTCGGCGGGGGCGTGCATTAGGTCCAGGGTGGCTTTCAGGGCATCGGGCATGTACATCATGGGCAAGTAGGTGTCCTGCTCCAGGAAGCACTCGTAGGCCTGTCCGGCCACGGCCTTGTGATAGATATCTACGGCGTAGTCGGTGGTGCCGCCGCCGGGCAGGCTCTTGTAGCCGATAAGGCCAGGGTAGCGCAGGCTGCGCACATCCAAGCCGTGCTTGCGGAAATACCACTCGCACCACTGCTCACCGGCCAGCTTGCTGATGCCATACACCGTATTCGGGTTCATGACGGTGAGCTGAGGCGTATTCTCGCGGGGCGTATCGGGGCCGAACACGGCAATGCTGCTCGGCCAGTACACCTGCTGCACACCCAGATCCACGGCCGCATCCAGCACATGAAACAGGCCGTCCATGTTCAGCTGCCACCCAAACTTGGGGTTCTTCTCGGCCGTGGCCGAGAGCAGCGCCGCCAGGTGGTACACTTGCTTGGGCTTGTACTGGCGCATCACTTCCTCCAGCCGAGGCTTATCCAGTACGTCCAGCAGCTCAAACGGGCCAGCTTCCTGGGCGTCGGCGTTTTGAGGCGCCCGCACGTCGGCGGCTACTACGTTGGAGGCGCCATAGATCTGGCGAAGCTCATGGGTAAGTTCCAGGCCAAGTTGGCCGCCGGCTCCGATTACCAGAATGGTGTCGCTGGGGGTGGATTGCATGCTGCTGAAGTAGGGGAAGTGGGTGGATGGGGGCTACAAAGATAACGGGGTGAAATGGTTTGGCGCGGAGATTCTCCCGTGGGCCATCATCTCTACCAAACGGAACTGCTATAGGCATACAACCTCTTCCGGCCTGTCGGTATCTAGCCTCTACAGCCATGGGTCACTTTCTGTATCTGCTCACCTGTTTTGCCCGCCTCCTATGCCCGATCTGCCCCCGATCCGTTGCCTGCTAGGCCTGTGGCTGCTCCTGTACCTGCCCGCTGCTGGGTATGGGCAGGCACCCGCGCCCATCTACCGGAACCTGGTGATGGAGGGTGGCGGCATCCGGGGTATAGCCTACGGCGGGGCGCTGGCCGAGCTGGAGAAACAGGGGGTGCTCACTGGCCTACGCCGCGTGGGCGGCACCTCGGCCGGCGCTATTCAGGCGGCGCTGCTGGCGGTAGGATACTCTCCCCAGGAAATAGTGGAGGTAGTTAATCACACCCCTATTCAGCGGCTGAATGATGGGCGCCTGATGTTTTTTTGGGGCGGCACCCGCCTTGTGAAGCAATACGGCTGGTACCGCGGCAACGAGCTGGCCCGCTACCTCAACCAGCTGGCAGCCCGCAAAACGCAGCGCCCCAATCTTACGCTAGGCCAGTTGCATACTCTCGCTCAACAGGAGCCCTCCCGCTACCGTGACCTGTATACCACTGGCACCAACCTCACCACTCAACGCACCCAGATTTTCAGCTACGAAACTCATCCCGACCTGCGCGTAGCCGATGCCGTGCGCATCAGCATGAGCATTCCGCTATACTTTCGGGCCGTTTTGCTCGATAGCCAGGGCCACATTGTGCAGCGCCCCGCGAAAGGGCAGGCCGTAGAGGTGCTGGTTGACGGAGGCCTGTTGGCTAACTACCCCATCTGGCTGTTTGATGAGGCGCGGTACGTACCAGTTGGGAGTGTAGCCACAGAAGCACCCGCCACCGGCCCGCTCTTTAACCCCGAAACACTGGGCCTGCGCCTCGACCGGCCCGCTCAGCTCGCTCTCGATACCTTGCCCAACGGCCGTCAGCAACTCGCGCCTTACCAGGTCCGCGACTTTGGCTCGTATGTGGGAGCTCTCTACACGGTAGCCATTGAGAACCTCAACCCTACCCAACCCCGCGACTGGGAGCGGACCGTCAGTATCAGTACCCGCGGCTTTAATCCCAAGATCAAGCGCTTATCCGATACCCAGAAGCAAGACTTGATGGACAGCGGCCGGGAAGGGGTGCAGGCGTTTTTCAGAAGGGAGTAAACGCAGGCCAGGATGCCGCATGACGGGCTAGGGCCATGTGGCCTAGTCTCAACACCTAGAAATTATACGACAAGCCGCCCGAAACACCCGTTGACTGGCCTACGTTGCGGCCGGCTACATAAGTGCTGACGCCCACGGAGGCACCCAGGCCTTTGGTAAGCGGGCGGAACAGGTTCACCCCCACGCGCACAAAATCTACCCGAGTGGCTGTGAAGTTGCCATCAAAGCCCGGCTGCAGAATATCGGTACCGCTTTTGGCTGATTTCTGGAAGGAGGCCAGGGCTTCGGCGTAGAGCTTAGTACTGGCAACGCCTACCTTGGTCTCGGCTAGAAAAGCGTTGGGCACGAGGCCGCTGCGTAAGCTATAGCCGGCCTGCCCCGTTGCAAACACCCCCGAGGCCGTTTTCACGTGTACCACGCCCAGCGTAGTAACCTTGGTGGCGCGGTTGCCGATGGCAATAATATAGTCTAGGCCAGTATTCGATTTGTAGCCGCTGAACGGAGTGCTCACGGCCACTACTCCCAGCAGGTCAACGAGGTAGTTGCCAATGGTACCAGAGTACGACTTGAACTTCAGCACGCCGGTGATATCCTGAAAATCCTGACGAGTATTCCGGAAGCCCAGGTCCTGCACTACCTGCTCATCGGCCCGGCCTTCTGACTTGATGTAGGGTAAGCTCAGAATGGCATCAATCTTATCCGTCAGGCCATAGCTGGCGTAGAGGTTTACCGAGGTCACGTAGACTTGGCGGTAGAGGGGCACCATATCTACTTTTTCGGGTACCAGATACACCTGCTTGTAGTGCTCGGCGGTGGTAGAAACGGCCACAGAGCCGTGGTGCTTTCCCGACATGAAACCGCTCACCAGACTTTGGGCGGAAGCAGAAGCCCCGGCGGCTACAAGTAAGCCGGCCGTCAGACCAAAAAAGGAGGAAACGTGTTTCATAAAAAAAGGGGCGCAAATGGTGTGTTAGTGCAGTAAATGTTGCCGGAGAAAGGAGCCTGTTTCTAGGCCTCTCTGTGAATCGTCGCATTTACGCGGCCAACGCGACATTCGGATTGGTAGACGATAAATCCAATTCGAAAAGCACTCCGTTAATTGCGTATCAGTTTAAAACGACTGCGCAAGTCTCTTACTACCACACCTTCTGCTTTGCTTTTTTCATGAAACACGCCTTCTCGTTAGTGCTTATTGGTTTGGCCTTAAGCTCCACAGTAGTCACCAGCTGCACTCCTGAGGAAGTAACTCCTTCTATTGCCAATATTGCCGTAGCTGGTCAAGAGTTTAGCGTGCTGGAAGATGCTGCTATTCGTGGGGGCGTGGCCATTACCCTCACCAATAAAGCCAAGAGCGGAGCCGAATACACGGTTTTTGCGCCTACTAACGCCGCCTTCGCCCGCCTGGGCCTGAATAGCGCCTTAGATCTGCTGACGCTACAAAAGTCCTTCCTCACTACTACCCTCCTGTATCACACGGCCGCTGGCCGCCTAGAAGGCAGCACCCTCAAAGTTGGGAGCAGCACTGCTTCGCTGGCCGGGCCTAGCCGCCGCATCATTGGCCGCAACGGCAAGCTGTATGTGAACGGCTCCCTCATTTTGGCTCAAGACGTGAAAGCCGCTAACGGAATGGTACATCCCATTGATAAAGTGCTGTTAGCTACCGGAGTAGATATAGTACAATCGGCGCTGGCGCTCAAGAACGGTCAGGTATTTATAAAACCCGAACTAACTTTTCTGGTAGAAGCCCTAGTGTACTGCAACCTCACTGAGGCCCTTACTGCCAAGCCCGGCAGCCCTGCCTTCACAGTGTTTGCGCCCACCGATGCAGCGTTCAAAGACCTGGGCCGTAAGCTTGGAGTAGCCCTTGAGCAGCCCAGTGATATTCGTAAGCTGCCCCAGGCTACTGTTACGGCAGTGCTGCTAAACCACGTGGCCAGCAACGGCGGCACCTTCACCCCCGAGTTTGAGGACAACACCAGCCTAAAGACATTGGGGGGAGAAGTAAAGCTAGGGGCTTTTGCTGGGGGAGTAGTACCGGTGCAAGGCCAGGGCAACACCACGCCTGCAGCCATGGTTATTCCCGACGTGCAATGCACCAACGGGGTAGTGCACGTTATAGACCAGGTGTTGCTGCCCTAGGTTAATTGTCAGAGACTGGCCTAGTTCTGAGCGCATGAGTAGAAGTTCTTCCCGCAGGGTAGAAATTATACTTTACCTTTGTCTCCGAATTCTGTCTCTGGCTTTTACCCACCTGTTTTCTATAATTTATGTCGTTTTTTCGTTCTGCTTTGCTGGGCGGCTGGCTGATGCTGGCTGCCATGATGCAGGCTCACGCTGGATCTGGGGCCGCGCCAGTAGAACAGAGTGCCCTATATGGCACCGAGGAAGTAACTTTTCCGAATGCAATTGATAAGCTGCAGCTGGCTGGTACGCTAACCGTTCCGCAAGGTACCGGCCCATTCCCCGCAGTTGTACTTATCTCTGATATGGGTGCACAGAACCGCGACGGTAACGTGCGCGGTTTTCAGCCACTGCGGCTACTGGCTGAGCACTTAAGTGAGCAGGGCATTGCGGTGCTGCGGTTTGATGACCGGGGCGTAGGGAAGTCAGAGGGCGACAATAATGCCACTACTACCCTCGACCGCGTGAAGGATGTGCAAGCTGCTATGCTTTACCTTCGTACACGGCCCGAAATCTCCGCCGCGCGCGTTGGCCTGATTGGCCATGGTGAAGGGGGCAACGTGGGCCTGCTGGCCGCGGCCCAGCCAATGTCTCCGGCATACGTAGTAACGCTGGCGGCCTCAGGGCAGCTAGGGCGTGAGCTCCTGACGCAGCAGCAGGCCGCTCAGCGTATGCTTTCCTCCGCTGATACATCTCAAACCCTGGGGAAACGCCGCCTGCTGGCTCAGCAGGCGCTTGAGCAGCAAGTAGCTAGTATGCGGGCCTCGGGTGCCAATGCCGCTCAGGTAGAAACTGCTCTGGCTAAGTACCAGCTAAACCAAAAAACGGAAGCCCAGAATGCCTTGGCTAAAGCCTTAGCGCGCGAGCATGCCATGTTGGAAATTGTGCGCCAGAACCCCGATAACGCCCAGGTGCAGGCTATTTTAGCTAATATGATGCGCCAGGATAATGACCAGCTCGATCCAGGGCAGGCCCGGGCCCTGGCCGCCCGCCGGACCACTGCCTGGTACCGCAACTATCTGAACTTCGATCCGCAGCAGTACCTGAGCAATGTAAAATGCCCCGTGCTCTTGCTGCAGGGTCTCGACGATGAAGAGGTAGCTCCTGCCAACCTCACGCTGCTAGAGAAAGGGCTGAAAGCCAACCACGCAGTTACGGTGCAGAAGTTTGAAGGCGTAAACCACTTGTTTCAGGCGCCCGAAGCACACTGGCCCGTAGTGGAAAACACGCCTCAACCCATTTTTTCCTACATCGCGCTGTCTACTATCCGCGAGTGGGTGCGGCAGCGGTAAGCCGGCTGCGCGGCTGAACCAGGGTGCTACCCGTGCCTGGGAGAGGAGCCTCCGGAAACTCTGCCGCGCCATAAGTAGTTTAACCCGCAAAAAAGAACGGACTTTATCCCAACAGGATAAAGTCCGTTCTTTTTTGCGGGATGCCGTACTTTTACTTTCCCATCCCACTCACGCGTTTACTACTTTACCACCTCACCTCTATGTACGCCACCCTCCAGCCCGATCTTGAGCAGCAGCTCCAGGAAATTAAGGAAGCCGGTCTTTATAAAAAGGAGCGCATCATTACCTCGCCCCAGGGCGCGGAAATTGAAACCACCGAGGCCGGTGAGGTGCTGAACTTCTGCGCCAACAACTACCTAGGCCTCTCCTCGCACCCCGAGGTGGTAAAAGCTGCCAAAGAAGCCATTGATACTCACGGTTATGGCATGTCGTCGGTGCGCTTCATCTGCGGCACCCAGGATATTCACAAAGAGCTGGAAGCTAAGCTGGCCGAGTTCCTAGGCACCGAGGATACTATTCTGTACGCGGCAGCCTTCGACGCCAACGGCGGCGTGTTTGAGCCCTTGTTCAGTGAGCAGGACGCTATTATTAGTGATGCGCTTAACCACGCTTCCATCATTGATGGCGTGCGCCTCTGCAAAGCCCAGCGCTACCGCTACGCCCACAACGACATGGCCGATCTGGAAAAGCAGCTCCAGGATGCCCAGGCCAAAGGCACACGCCACCGCATCATCGTCACCGATGGCTCGTTTTCCATGGACGGCACCATCGCGCAGCTTGACAAAATCTGTGACCTGGCCGATAAGTACCAAGCTTTGGTAATGATTGATGAGTGCCACTCCATGGGCTTCCTGGGCAAGACCGGCCGCGGTACCCACGAGTACCGCAACGTACTGGGCCGGGTGGATATCATCACCGGCACGCTGGGCAAAGCCCTGGGCGGCGCTATGGGTGGTTTCACCTCGGGCCGCAAGGAAATCATTGACATGCTGCGTCAGCGCAGCCGCCCGTATCTGTTCTCCAACACGCTGGCCCCGGCCATTGTGGGCGCCAGCCTGCGGGTGCTGGAGCTGCTCACGGAAAGTACCGAGCTGCGCGACCGGTTGGAGGAAAATACTAAGTACTTCCGCGAGAAAATGACCGCCGCCGGCTTCGACATCAAGCCCGGTGAGCACCCCATTGTGCCGGTAATGCTCTACGATGCCAAGCTGGCCCAGGAGTTTGCCGCCAAAATGCTCGACAAAGGCATCTATGTAGTAGGGTTCTACTACCCCGTGGTGCCCAAAGGCCAGGCCCGCATCCGGGTGCAGCTCTCCGCCGCCCACACCCGCGAGCACCTCGACAAGGCCATCAACGCCTTTATCGAAGTAGGCCGCGAGCTAGGCACGCTCAAAGACCGCAGCGCCCAACAGCCCGAAGCTGGCCAGGTGGTAATAAACACCCCATGAGGCAATAAAAAGTGGCCTAGAACACATAAGCTCCAACTATAAAAAGCGCGTCATCCTTCGTCAGGATGACGCGCTTTTTGCAGTTATAAAATGATAGGTTGTACCTATTACGCTGCTACTTCCGCTGCCGTAGAACCCGTTGAGGCGGTCGGCTTGGGGGCTACGTCGAAGAGGAACTCGTTGAGGCGGGCGCGTAGGTCGGCGGAGGCCAGGTTGCGGAAGACTTCGCCGCCGCGCACCAGCGAAATCTGGCCGGTTTCTTCGCTTACTACCAGTACAATGGCATCCGTTACTTCGGTGAGGCCGATGGCGGCGCGGTGGCGCAGGCCCATGGAAGCGGGCACATCGGGGTTTTCGCTGACGGGCAAAATGCAGCGGGCGGCTTGAATGCGGCCGCGGGTGATGATAACGGCGCCGTCGTGGAGGGGGCTGGTTTTGTTGAAGATGCTCATGAGCAGGCGCTTGCTCACGGTGGCATCAATCAGGTCGCCGGAGTCGGCGAAGAACTTCAGGTCGGAGGCCATGGCGAAGGCGATAAGCGCCCCAGTTTGCTTGCCCGCCAAGCTCTTAGCGGCTTCCACGAATGGGGTGATGTTCATGCGCTCCGAAGCCGCCTCGCGCCGCCACGGAAATACCCGAACTCGGTCCAGAGCCGTGGCCTTACCGATGGTGAGCAGAAACCGCCTGATTTCCTGCTGAAACAGGATAATGCCCGCTAGCACCCCCACGCTCATGAACTGGCCTAGAATGCTGGTCAGCAACTCCATACCGGTGGCTTTCACCACCAGATAGAGCAGGTAAATAGACATGAAGCCCAGGAAAATCTTCAGCGCCACGCTTCCCGTCAGCAGCTTGTAGAGCTGATAAAACAGCACCGTGACCAGCAGCACGTCGATGACGTCTACCCAGCCAATGCGCAGGAAGCCGACGGTGAAGGAGCCAATCACGGGGAGAAGGGGGGGTAAGTGTTGGAGACGAGCTGCACAGTTTGCACAGCCTCCGCTACATCATGTACGCGCAAAATACGCGCCCCGTTGACCAGCGCCAGTGTATTGACGGCAATGGTGCCCGCCAGTGCGGCATCAGCCGAGAGACCTAGCGGCTTGTATACCATGCTTTTTCTTGATAGCCCCGCCAGCACCGGCAGGCCTAATACCTGCAGCTCCTGCAGGCGGCGTAGCAGCTCGTGGCCCTGTTGGGGCGTTTTGGCAAACCCGAAGCCGGGGTCCAGCACCACATCGGTTACGCCATGGCGCCGCAGCTCCGTCAGCTTGTCGCGGAAGTAGCGCACCAGCTCCAGAACCAAGTCATCGTCGTAGTGCGTGAGCTGGGTCATGGTTTGGGGCGTGCCCCGCATGTGCATCAGAATGTAGGGCACCTGCAGGCGGCCCACGGTGGGCAGCAGCTCCGCGTCGAGCTGGCCGCCACTGATATCGTTAAGAATGTCGGCGCCGGCGGCTACGGCTTCTTCGGCTACACTGGCCCGGAAGGTATCCACGGAGATAAACGCCTCAGGGAAGGCACGGCGCACGGCGGCCACGGCGGGCAGCAGGCGGCGCTTCTCCTCGTCAACAGAGATGTCTTCGGCGCCGGGTCGCGAGGAGTAGCCGCCCAAATCAAGGATGGCCGCCCCCTGGCCTAGCATCTGCTCGGCGCGGCGTAGCAGCTCCTCTTCAGCCCCAATCCGGTTGCCGGCAAAGAACGAATCGGGGGTCAGGTTGAGGATGCCCATCACCTGCGGACGGCGCAAATCCAGCACGCGCCCGCCAGGGCAACGCAAGGTTTGCCTGGGGGAAAAACACGTATCTTGCGGGGCCTGGAGCATGGTTTCTATGCAAATTGAAGCTGTTCTCTCTGTCATCCTGAGCCTTCTCTGCCTGAAGCGGCGATGCCGGATCTTCCCATCTAGGAACGGCTACCGTAGCAACGACTCGGGCTGACCAGATTGGATGCGTCCGGTGTCAGGAGGAGGCAGAAAAATAGTAAATGCCGTTTCCCAACAAATTAGGCTGAAAAACTTGGAGAATCAAACCCAGCACGAGTACGACCGGGTAATCGAGCAGTGCCGCCGGCTGTTTCTGGCCAAAACCCACGACTACGGCACGGCGTGGCGCATCCTGCGGCTGCCCTCCGTTACCGACCAGATTTACATTAAGGCTCAGCGCATCCGTAGCATTCAGGAGAAGGGCACCCAGTTGGTGGCCGATGGGGTAGAGGAGGAGTTCGTGGCCATTATCAACTACTGCATCATTGCCCTCATGCAGCTAGGCCTGCCCCCCGACGCTCCCCTTGAGCTGGAGCCCGAAGCGGTAGCGCAAGCATATGACGCGCAGGTAGAGGAAAACCGCCGCTTGCTGTTCGCCAAAAACCACGATTATGGCGAAGCGTGGCGGCAGATGCGCGTGGAGAGCATCACGGATATCATTCTGATGAAGCTGCACCGCACCAAGCAAATTGAGGACCTGCACGGCCTCACGCGCGTGTCGGAAGGCGTGGACGCCAACTACCGCGACATGCTTAACTACGCCGTATTTGTCTTGATTAAGAAGGGATTCGCGGAGGTGAAAGCCTAGTGGCCTAGCGCACGCCGAGGTATAAATATTTGTCTTCCTCAAGGCGGCAACTCACCTTGCCTCGTAACAAGGCGTGTCGTGTGGGTGGGCGGCAGTTCTGCGCTGCACAGAAGCTACCCAGCCGGATGCCGTTACCTTTATGGAATCAAGCCGTTAAGCTCCTCAAGAAGTACGTTCTATATGAAACAGATTACCCGTATTTGCTGGCTACTGCTGGGGGTTGTATTTATCTTCTCGGGGCTGGTAAAGCTGAATGACCCGGTAGGAACCGCCCTCAAGCTGGAAGAATATTTTGAGGTGTTCAGCAAAGACATTGGCTCGTTCTTCCACGTCTTTATTCCGCACTCCCGCACCCTGAGCATTATACTTAGCTCCCTGGAAGTGGTGCTGGGGGTGGCCCTGCTGCTGCGCTGGATGCTGCGCCAGGTGCTCTGGACGCTGCTAGGCCTGTTGGTTTTCTTCGGCTTCCTTACCTTTTACTCCGCCTACTTCAATAAAGTGACGGACTGCGGCTGCTTCGGCGACTTTATCAAGCTCACCCCCTGGACCTCCTTCACCAAGGACTTGTTCCTGCTGATGTTGTGGGCTGTGGTGTTCCTCAATCAGCGCTATTTGCGCCGGGTGTTTGCGAAGGGCACGCTGGGGGTCATGTACATTACCATTGCCTCGGCAGTAGCCATTGGTATTGGCGTGCGGGCCCTAGGTCACCTGCCGTACTTTGATTTCCTGCCTTACAAGGTAGGTAACGACATTGGCAAGCTCATGAAGCCCCAGGAGCCGGCCAAGTACCAGTACGTGATGGAGCGCAACGGCGAAACCAAGACGTTCTCAGAGTACCCCACTGACTCAACCTGGAAGTACAAGAGCATGGAAGTGCTGAACCCCCTCACGTCTAAGCCCGTCATTACAGACTTCTCGGTATTTGATGATGAAGGCACGGACCACACCCAGGAGGTACTGCAGGGTAATAAGCTGGTGCTGATAGTGCAGGATGTGACTTCCGCCGACCGTGACCGGTTCAAAGACATCAACAAGTTGCTGGAGTCGGCGGCCAAGTCGAAGAAGCCTCTTACCCCGCTGGTAATTACCAGCAGCAGCCCCGCCGCCTTCGACTCTTACCGCCACGATGTAAACTTGGCGGCACCCTACTACTTCGCCGATGCCACCGTACTCAAGTCAATGATTCGCTCTAACCCCGGGCTGATCTTGCTGCAAAATGGCGTAGTGAAAGGTAAATACCACTACCACGATATTCCCGCGCTGGGAGATTTGGAAGAGAAGCTGTGAGCCGGATACTAGGGTTTGTGCTGCGCCGCCTTTGGCAGGGGGCATTGGTACTGGTGGGGGTGGCCCTCACGGTCTTCTTCCTGTTCAACGTGCTGCCCGGCGACCCGGTAGCCCTGCTGGCCGGTCAGCGCTCCGACGCCGCCACCCGCGCTGCCATTGCCGCCGACCTCGGTCTCGATCAGCCCCTGCCCGCGCAGTTGGCTGGCTACCTCAACGATGTGTCGCCGCTAGGCCTGCACCCCCGCGACTCGGCAGGTGTGGCTAAGTATGGCGGCGTTACGCTGCTGCCGCTGGGCCAGAAAGCGCTAGTACTCAAAACGCCTTACCTGCGCCGGTCTTTCCAAAGCAATAAAGAGGTGCTCAGCATTTTGCTTGATCACTTTACCGGTACGCTCTGGCTGGCCTTGGCGGCTATGTTTATTGCGGCTGTACTAGGCATTGCGCTAGGTATTGTGGCCGCCCTGAAGCCTCATTCCTGGCTTGATCGGCTGCTGGTATCTACCTCAGTACTGGGTATTTCGGTACCTTCTTTCGTGGCGGGCATCCTCATTGCCATCACCTTCGGGTTCTACTGGAGTTCCTGGACTGGCCTCAATCTCACGGGCCAACTCTACGAAACCGATCCGTTTACCGGGCGCCACTTAGTGCTGCGCAATCTGCTGCTGCCGGCCTTTGCGCTGGGCATTAGGCCGCTGGCGGTTATTGTGCAGCTCACCCGCTCCTCGATGCTTGATGTAATGAGCCAAGACTACATCCGGACGGCGCGGGCCAAGGGCCTATCGGGCTACCGCACAGTGGTAGGCCATGCTTTGAAGAACGCCCTGAATCCGGTAATTACGGCGGTGTCGGGGTGGCTGGCTTCGCTGATGGCGGGCGCGTTCTTTATTGAATATATCTTCAACTGGAAGGGCCTAGGCACCGTTACCCTGCGCGCCGTGGAGAACCTCGATTTCCCCGTGGTGATGGGCGCTACTATCTTTATTGCCGCCCTCTTTGTGCTGGTGAACATTGTGGTAGACGTGCTATACGCCTTTATTGACCCCCGCGTGAAGCTGGGATAAATTAGGGGATGAAGTAATGAGGTGAAGGGTGATGAGGTAACAGGTTAGCAGAAGCAAAAAGACCTGTGAGGCGCCGCCTAGCGGTGCGTGAACCGCTCAGCATGAATACCCCACCCTGCTACGAACCTCTAAGCCTGTCACCTCCTCACCTGTTACCTCATTGCTTATCACCTCCTCACCCTTTCACCAATGCGCCTTTACCTGATTGGCATGCCCGGCGCGGGTAAAACTACTCTGGGCCGGGGCCTGGCAACGGCTTACGAAGTGCCGTTCCGCGACTTGGATCAGGAAATTGTTCGCCGCGAGCAGCGTAGCATTCCGGATATTTTCTTGCAGGATGGAGAGGCCTACTTCCGGGAGCGGGAGGCCGCCGTGCTGCGCGACCTGGTTGCTGAGTTGCCCAACTTGGTGCTAGCAACCGGGGGCGGTACTCCCTGCTTCCATCAGAACCTGGAATTGCTCCTCGAAACTGGCCTGGCCTTATACCTGGCGGTGCCCATTCCGGAGCTGGTGCGGCGGGTGCAACAGCAGGCCGCAAGCCGCCCGTTGTTGGCGGCGCTACCCGATGCAACAGCCCTAGAAACACGATTAACTGAAACCTTGGCCGCCCGCCAACAGTTCTACGACCGCGCGCCGCTTCGTTGCGCGGCCTCAGCCTGCTCGGTAGAGGCTGTGCAGCAGTTAATAGAGCGTTTCAACGCCGCCGTCTAGTTCTTCTAGGGTTCTGGACCGGCGTTTGCGCAAGCATGACTATTTTTGCGTACTCATCATTTCTGCCTTGGTATGAACTCCACTTCCGAAGCTTCTGAACCTGAAGTAAAAGTAACACCGGTTAAAACGCCTGATGCCATCAAGCCCAAGCACAAGGGCTCGGCGCAGCTGTTTAAAAACCCAGTGTTGGAGCGGTTGTCTCACACGCATATTGCGCTGCCGACTTCTATCTTTATAATTACTGCCTTCGTGAGCTTGTATTATGGCATCACGCGAGGTTTTATAACGGGTATTTCGGCGTTTGGCTTGTTTCTGTTGGGCTGGTTTATGTTCACGTTTGTGGAGTATGTAATGCACCGCTACCTGTACCATATTCCGGCTACTTCGCCCGGCCGTATCAAGTTTCAGTACACCATGCACGGCGTGCACCACGAGTTTCCCAAGGACAAGACACGCCTGGCCATGCCACCCATTGTCACGGTATTTGTAGCTTCGCTGCTGTTCTTCATTTTCCGGTTCACATTTGGTAACGCTGTATTCGGTATTCTGGCGGGCTTTGTATTCGGGTACGCGCTGTATCTGTTTGTGCACTATGCCATTCACGTGTACGCGCCACCAAAGAACTTTTTGAAAGTGTGGTGGACGCACCACGCCCAGCACCATTACCGCCAAGATGAAATTGCCTTCGGCGTATCCAGCACCCTCTGGGACCACATCATCGGTACCATGCCTAATAAGGCTAAATAGCGTAGGCCTCTCGGCACAAAAAAGCCCCCTCAACCGAGGGGGCTTTTTTTGTGCCTAAAACAAAGGGAATTACCGGCGCCGGAGCTTGCTCACAATAAACCAAAGGAGCAGCACAATCAGGAATATACCAATGATGCCCGTCCAGGCACCGGCCTTGAAAATGGTGCCGATAGCGTCGCAGCTGCTCAGTGAAAAGGTAAGTAGGACCAGCAGGGTAGCAGTGAAGAAAAACGGGAGCGACTTCATAGTGGAGGAGAGAGAAACGGTGGCTGATTAATACTAAGCACTGGTTGGTGTGTACTGTCTAAACTCCCAAAAAGTTGACTTACTGCTATAAGCCCAGTTGTGCTACACTCACGTGCAGGCTTTGCTGTTCACCAAAAAGAGATAAATCCTCTTGCTAGGCCACCCACAACAAGCACTCCGTGCAGAAAAGAGGGTAATGTATCGCCGAAAAGTAGTCAGATATCAATGTCGGTTCGAGGAGGTACAATTTTGGGATATGTATTATTCTTATTTTGGTTAAATATGTTAATACATGGATTTTTGACTTTTTATTGATTTAGCACTTATATATAGGACTTTTTTATCCAAATAATACTAATTTTAACATGTAAAAATATAAATATTTAAAGTATAATGATATTTTGTATAATGAATATAACTTTATACATAAGATTAAACATATCTTTGTTGCGCCCGTAATTCTCAATCTGACACGATGGGAATATTCGGATTCTCACGCTCTTCCTCCACTATTCACCTATTTGTATGCCCTCACTCTTTACTCGCATCTGTGCTTTAACAATGGGTCTGTTTGGCCTACTCAATGTAGCCCAGGCCCAGTATGTATTTAAAAGCACTCCCGACGCAAGCATCGGCTCTAAAGGATTAGCACCTTATGAGCAGAACTTTGACGCATTAAGTGGCACGAACGCGCAGTTTGTTAACAATCAGACGTTGCGGGGTGTGTATGCCACCTTTACGCTTAACAGCTACCCCAATTACGAAATCCCCAGCAACTATAGCGGCAAAACCATACCAGCCGATAACGGCTCAAAAGGCGCTAGTCTGAATTCTGCAGGCCAGCCTAATGGTGCGGGGTGGTACCATTTTGGTTCTAACACAATTAATCCCACTGACCGGGCACTAGGCGGTATTGCTGCTACTACTACTGATAAAGGGGTTGGCTATCTAGGTATTCGGTTGCGGAACAACTCCGGGGTTCTGATTAAGAACCTGGACATCAGCTATGCCATGGAGCAATGGTACAACTCGGGCAAGCTGGATAAGGCCGAAGTGAAAGTGGCCTTCCGCAAACTTACGGCTAACGACAATGGTAGTCTGATTGCCGGCGAATGGAAAGACATCTCAGAGTTAGCCGTAAAAGCGCCTTCAACGGAGGCTACTATCACAAACAGTGATGGTAATTCTTCTACCAACCGTCGGGTAAAACGGGCCAAGCTATTCGGTGATAAAACGGATAAGTTTGGTGCTGGCCTAGCAGATGGTGAGGATATTATGATTCGTTGGTCGTACATATTTGATACGGACACCAACGGCAATGGCCTGAGCCTAGACGACGTTGTTATTTCGCCGGAGACCAAGATTTTCTATTCCAAAGAAAAAGGTAGCCTCTCTGACCTGGCTACCTGGGGAATTAACGCGGATGGAACGGGCACTGCACCCACCAGCTTCACCTCCGACAATACCACATACTATGTGCGAGGCAATGCGTTGTTAATCGACCGCTTGCCTACCGGTGCTACGCTGCAAATTACAGGCAGCAATTCACGGTTGGTAGTAGGCACCCCAGACAAAGAAGCCGCGCTGTATGTGTCAACCAACGACAATATAAAGGCCATAGTAAACGTAGAGAAGAAGTCTACTCTTCAAATAGAGAATAATAACAGTGCCATTACGCTTGGGTCGTTAGATAACGAAAGCTTGGTGGAATATATAACTCCAAACGGTGGAGCCACGCAGTACATTAAGGGTGGCCACTATGGGAAAATCAAGTTTACTAGAGGCGGAGATAAGGTGCTGGCTGGCTCAGTGATTGTAAGCAATAAAGCCGAGTTTGATGACCATTTCTTTGTGCCACTGCGCCTGCAGGAGTTTGACTTCACACTTCTTAAAGAAGCGGAGTTGCAGATGGACAAAGTAAAGGCGCTGTTTGTGACAGATGGTAAGGGTGGACTGCGGCAGACCGTAGATAGCAAAGGGCATGAGGTGACATTCCAGGTGGCAGCTACGGCCGATCAGAATGACCAAACCCGGGTGATTCTCTCACAAGATGCCCCCAACTCAGAGGATACGTATAAAGTACGCGTCATAAACGGCGCCTACGCTAGCTACGATGCCAATGAGGTTCCCTATAATCCAATTAGTAAAGGGGTGGTAACCAAAACTTGGTTCATCAGCGAAGAAGTTGTCGGCGGGTCTGATATTGCAGTGCAGACCTTCTGGAACAAGAAGGACGAAGCTCCTGGCTTTGATGTAGCAAAGGCCTACGTGGATCACTATTCCAAAAGCAAAAACTCATGGGACAACAAGAAGGATAGCAACGATGAGGATGTTGTTTTAGAGCCAAAAGCCAAGAAGAAAAAAGGGGTAAAAAACTTCTCCCCGTTTGGAGTTACCTCGGCTACTCCCGTTCCTCTGCCTGTACAATTAGTGCGGTTTGATGCTCAGCGCAAAGGCACAGCAGTAGTATGTAATTGGGCCACAGCAGTGGAATTAAACAATGCCTATTTCGAGGTAGAGCGCAAGCTAGAAGGACAGACCAGCTTCCGAAGCATTGGCCGGGTGATTGGGGCTGGTACCAGCAGCCAAGGTCGAACCTATACCTTCTCAGATGAACAGCCATCAGTCGGAGTAGCTTATTATCGCCTACGGCAGGTAGACACCGATGGTACTCTTGCCTTCTCCCCAGTAGTAATGGTGGCCAGCAACAGTAAAGCCGCTGTAGTATCGGTGGTGCCTAACCCGAGTGCTGGGCGTTTTGAGTTGCTGACTAATTTAGCCCAGCCTACTCGTCTTCAGGGAAGCATATTTAATGCAATGGGCCGGCAAATAATAGCACTGGATAAATCAGTAACGGCGGGTCCATCTTCTACTCAACTGGACTTGAGCAACCAGCCAGCCGGAATCTATATTCTTCAACTCCGTACTCCACAGGCCCTCACTACTATCCGCATGGTGAAGCAATAGTAGTACAGCCTTACTTAAACAGCAAGGACCGATCTTACTAAGATCGGTCCTTGCTGTTTAAGTAAGGCTGTAACATACTGTGAAGATCAAGCTCATAAATATTGAGCTGGTCTAGCTAAGCCGGACAGAGTTGGGACTTTGGTTGAAGGTAGGTTTCGAAGTGGCCCGTGACCCCGAGGTGCTCACAGAGTCGGTTGGCCAAAGTGCTGCTCCAATACCTGCTGCATCGCCTCCCGGGTCAGCGGTTTTTGCAAAAAATCGGCCACAGACAAGTTTTCCAGGCGCGTCAGGTCGCGGTCCAGCCGCGATGTAGTCAGCATCACCACTACGGCCGTGTCAGTTGCCTTTGGTCGCAGCGCCAGAGCTTCGAGAAACTCGAAGCCATTCATCACGGGCATGTTCACATCCAGCAAAATCAAGGCCGGACACCGGGTCGGCTCCGCCCCGCATTCTTCTAGCACTGCCAGCGCTTCCAGGCCGTTGCCGGCCACCAGCACTTCCTGGCTGACCTGCATCCGGCGCAGCAGCCGCTGGTTGATAAAGTTGGTCGTAGAGTCGTCATCAACTAATAAAATAGCGGGCAGCAAAGACATAATAACGAACGTAAGTTGGGCAGGTGCCTAGGCAAAAGCAAGGCCCTAAATACCTAATACGGTTCGCGGGGAAAATAGACGCGAAACGTGGACCCTTTGCCTACCCGGCTTGCTACTTCAATGCGCCCGCCGGCGTTTTCCATGATTTTGCGCACCATATACAAGCCCACGCCGGAGCCCTCCACGTGGTCATGCAGTCGCTGAAACAGCCCAAACAGCTTAGCCTGCTGCCCCGCGTCCAGCCCCAGGCCGTTGTCCTGCACTTCCAGCACGTGGTAGGCATCGGCCGGGTAGCTTCGCAGCCACACGTGCGGCGCGCGGTCGGGGTGGCGGTATTTAAGGGCGTTGCTGAGCAGATTGTACACTATCGAGCGCAGGTTTTTGGGCGAGAACAACAGCGTGGGCGCCTGCGCCAAATCCACGTCCAGCCGGGCCGCAGTGGCCTGCAACTGCGCCAGCAAATCCAGCCGCACATCTTCCACCACGGCAGCCAGGTCCACGGCGTCGGCGGGCTGCAGGTGCACTTTCTGCAGCTTGGTTAGGTCCGTCAGGTGGTCGATGGTGCGCTTGAATCGCTCTACCGCGCCCTGCATCAAATCTAACAGGGGCGGCACCTCGGCGGCGGCCGTCGCTGGCGCGGCCAGCTCTTCACGCAGCGCCGTCAGCAGGCCCTCGATGTTGCTGATAGGCGCTTTGAGGTCGTGCGAGGCCGAATAAATAAAGTTGTCCAGGTCCGCGTTAGCGCGTTGCAGGGCTTGCACGTCAGCCTGCGCCTGTTGCTGCGCCAGCACCGTGGCCGTGGTGTCGTTTAGCATCACCAAGTGGTACTCGCCTGCCACGGGCGTGTCAATGGCCGTTACCGACACTTCCAGGTACAACGTGCCCGCCGGCCAGGGCACGGCAAACAGCTGCTTGGGCACCCCTAGGTAGCCGTCGTGCAAAAATGCTTCCAGCGCGGGGCGTACGGCCGCCGGAAACAGCTGGCTGAGGACCGTGCCGAGCACCTGCGTTTCGGGGCGGCCAAATAGCTCCAGCGCATAGCGGTTGATGCTGGCAACCGTGCCGGTCCCGGACACCAGCACCGCCCCCATCGGGGCCTCTTCCAGCACCTTGGTTGAAAAGTCGGCCCGCACCTTGGCCACAACCTGCGGCTCAAACTGCAGACCCGAGAGCGAGATACTTTTGAGCTTGGCAAAGCTACGGCGCTGCATCGTGCGCTGCACGGCGTCTTCCACTATGGGCACCAGCCGCGCGCCCACCGCCACCGATGCGCTCTGCACGGTGGGCCCCACAAACGGCGAAAACAGCAGCGCCTGCTTCAGCTTCTCGTGCAAGCTGGCCTCGGCCAGCAGCAGCACCGACAGGAGCTTGTCCACCGCATACGCTTCCTGTGCCACGCGAATGGGCGTTTCTATTGCCGGGCCAATCAGCAGCAGGTCGTATTGTCGTAGCAGCGGCCCGTCGCCCGCCGACTGCCCGGGCGCCAGCGGCTCCAGCATTGCGTCGGCCAGTTGCTGGTGCAGCAGCGCCAGGGTATCGTCACGCAGGCCCGCGTACAGGATGCGTCCTGCCGGCATTACTCTTCCAGTAGGGGTTGGCCCAGCAGGGCCCGGCCCAGCCACGTGTACAGAATGTCGGTGGTAGGCGCCATCACATGCGCGGCACGCGAGTCGCGCAACAGCACTTCCAGCCGCGAACTTTGCCCATAGGAACTTCCCCCCATCAGGGTCATGGCCTCGTTTACCACCTCCACGCAGCAATGCCCCATTTCCGCCTTGGCCGAGAGGATGGGCAGCACCGCTCCCGGGTCACCGGCATCGCCTAGGCGGGTGGCGTGGTAGAGCAGCTGGCGCGTGCGCTCGATGTTCGACCACATCATGCCCAGCCGGTGCTGCAGCAGCCCATTCTGGCTCAGCGTGGCCCCGCTGTGGCGGTAGGCGCGCTCCACCAGGTACTGCCGCGCCTCGTTGAACGCCGCCTGTGCAATGCCCAGGTAAGTGCCGGCCATCGCTGTCAGAAAATACGGTGCCACCACCTGAAAAATGTACCAGAGCTGGTCGCCGTGCTCCCCCAGCAAGTACTGCGCCGGCACCGGCACGTCCTTGAGCAGCAACGAGCGCGACGAATTGCCGCGCATGCCGATGCCCTTCCACTCCGGGCCCCACTCCAGCCCCGCAGTGTTATTAGGCACTACCAGGCAGGAAAATCCGTCGCGGGCCGCCTCGGGGTCCACGCCTACTGTCGACAGCACGTAGGAATCGGCGCGCCCGCCGTTGGTCACGAAGCTTTTGCTGCCGTTCACCAGGTATTCGTCTTCCGACAACGCCAGCAGCTGCGTCTGCGGAAAATAAAAATGCGCGCCCGTGCCCGGCTCGCTCAAGGCCAGCGTGGTCAGATGCTCGCCGGCCGCAATGGGCCGCAAAAACTCCTGTTGCTGCCGCGGCGTGGCCTTCGAGCCGATAACGGCCGTGCCCACACAGTGCATGCCGTAGCACAGTGCCGCCGAGGCCGACACCTCGCCCAGCAGCTCGCAGGCCCGCGAAAGGGCAAACAAGCCCTGCCCGTGCCCACCGAACTCCGGGGTCACTACCAGCCCGCCCAGCCCGGCGTGTTGCAGCGCCCGAATGCTGTGTTCGGGCCATTGCCCTTGGCCATCAATACTCGGGGCTTCTTCGGTTACGGTAGTGGCCGCAATGTGCCCGACAGTGGCAAGCAGGTGTTCCAGGGGCATTGCAGGGGGAATGGGAGTGTGAGGACTATACGGGCCCGGGAAGGAAAAAGCTAGCGCGGCCCGATGCTTTTGCTGCCAAGAGCTGTTCTCGAACGCAATCCTTGCACTAAAAGTAATTAATTGAAACGGAAAGCAGCAGGCTTCTGGCAAATCAAGGGAATGTGATGCATGGTGGCGCTTGAGCCTTCCGCTGTGCCGTCTTAACGCGGCGACTCAGCATTATATCACTCGCCCAGAATCTTCCGCCACGCATCGAGTACCGGCGCCGCCAGTAGCCGGGCGTTGTCCTTGGCATACCGGTCCGTCACGTCCTCATCGGCGTGCCCCAGCACTAGCTTCGCCAGCGCCTTGGTGCCGTTGCTCACCTGCTTGAGCAGCGCGCCGGCTGTATGCCGCGCCGTGTGGGTGCTGATGACCTGCCAGATGGGTCGCCAGTTGCACACCATCTTGCCACCCATAATCAGCCGGTCGTCACACTCGTGCACTAGGCCCGCACTCTTGGCAATTTCCTTAATCCAGTCGCCGCATCGCTCCCCACTCCAATGGGTGGCAGCGGTACCGCCGCGTTGTTGCCCGTCTTGTCTTACGCGTGCAGCAGCGCCGGCACCTTGCTGTCATCTTCCAACGTCAGGCTGATTCGCTCGCGCTTATCGAACTTCTACAACTCCTCGTGCCGGCGCCCGCTAATGAGTTGAAATAGCCACCGGTCCAGCTCTTCTGCCAAATGCTTCGCCGTCGACCACCAGCTGATGCCATGTCTGCTTTCAGATTCAGCTGCTCTAGGTACTTGCGGATACCCGCGAAATACACCTTGATAGTCGCATCCTAGTAGGTGCTACTGATACTCCTTGGCTATCTTTTGCGTCACCTTGCTCAACTTTTCAAGCAGAGCCGCATCATAAAGCCGGTTGAAAGTATCCGCCACCGACTTCACTACATTAACTAGTTGGGCATTGATGTTGGTAAGCAAATCAGGGTGAGTAGACATCGTTCCTTCTTCCTTCACCGTCAGCATGCGCTCACCCAACACCATCTGCGAATCGCTCTGTCATAGCTTTTCTACCTCCCCGTCACTCCATACCTATTGCGGCAGGATGGTTTCGCCCGTATGTACCTGCAATTCTCCCCCACGCCACCGCGCTGTGAGTCGTATAGGGCACAATCCACTATGGTTGGTGGCCGCCAGCCGCGAGTACAGCCGCACGCTGATTTTCTTCTTGTAGGGTATAGAACGGAGCATTACAATCGACTGGTTTTCATTTATGTCCCGGATTATACCTAAAATAACCGAACATATGACCGAATTTCAAGCGGCCAATCTCTCCCCCAAGTGCCCTGGCGTCACCAAAAAGGCATAAACGCAAAAACACCCGCCAAGTATCGGCGGGTGTTTTCAATTGTAGCGCTCCCTCCTGGGCTCGAACCAGGGACCCTCTGATTAACAGTCAGATGCTCTAACCGGCTGAGCTAAGGAAGCGGTTATGGCGGCGTATTTTGCCGTTGCTGGTGCAATATTAGAGCAAAGTTTTTGAAGCTCCAAACATGCGTTTAGAAAATTTTTAATCGCTTTTTTTAATTAGTGATAGTCAGAAGGTTGCCGGAGAGGGCCGTGTTGTATTGTCGTAAATTTCTGGTAGCTGGCCCCCCCTGCACCTGTCCTTGGAAGCTAAACTGCGAGGTGCAGCACGGGTCGTAGAGCCGGATAAACGGATCAATTTTAACTCGGGCACATGTATCCAGCGGCTGGTAGGGGCAATTACGCTCGAAAGCTAGGTAGCTGGAAGCGTTTTGGCGCACTACAATAATGCCTCTTACACCGCCATTGATGTACACGGCCCCATTATCAAAGCGCAGGTTGCTGTTCTTCTGGTCAGTGAGCACAACCAGCTCATTAACGGTGGCCAGCGGAATTTGGGGCTGAGCATCATTGGAATTGCTGCAGGCGGCCAGCACGACAGAAGTAGCCAGAATAGCCGCAAGAGCAACTGAGCGAAAAGAAGATGAAAGCAAGGAAGGCATACGGATACAGGTAAGGCGTACTAGCTGAAACGAAGTAAAGACCACTTAGGTATGAACACGCCAAGCCACGGAGTAAGTACAATTGGCTGACCAAGTACAGACAGACAAGCCCGAAGGCAGCGGCATAGTTTAGTAAGACAAAAAAGCTCTCCTCCGGTAATGGAAGAGAGCTTCTCAGGAGCCAGGTAAACCACGTAGAGTGGCCTAGGCCTACTGCACGCCTTCAAACTGGCGCAGGAAGCGTAGGTCGTTCTCCGTAAAGAGACGTAAGTCTTTGATCTGGTACTTAAGCATGGTGATGCGCTCAATGCCCATGCCCCAGGCGTAGCCGCTGTAGCGCTCCGGGTCGATGCCGGACTGCTCCAGCACAGCGGGGTCAACCATACCGCAGCCGCCAATTTCTACCCAGCCGGTATGCTTGCAGATGTTGCAGCCCTTGCCTTTGCAGATCAGGCAGGTAATGTCAATCTCGGCACTGGGCTCGGTGAAGGGGAAAAAAGAAGGGCGGAAGCGCACCTCCATATCATCTCCGAACAGCTCCTGCACGAAGTGGTATACGGTCTGCTTCAGGTCGGCGAAGCTCACGTTCTCATCCACGAACAAAGCCTCTACCTGGTGGAACATCATGTGGGCCCGGGCCGAGATGGCTTCGTTGCGGTACACGCGGCCGGGCATAATGCTGCGGATGGGCGGCTTCTGGGTTTGCATCACGCGCACCTGCACGGGGCTGGTGTGCGTACGCAGTACCCACTCCTGCTCGCCGGGCGTGCGGCGCACAAAGAAGGTGTCCTGCATATCACGGGCCGGGTGGTTCTCGGGGAAGTTAAGGGCCGTGAAGTTGTGCCAGTCATCCTCAATCTCGGGGCCTTCAGCTACGTTGAAACCAATGCGGGCCAGGATACGCACAATCTCTTCGCGCACCAGGCTCAGGGGGTGGCGGGTGCCCAGGGCATTAGGGACCGTAGGTAGGGTATAGTCGAAAGTAGGATCGGCGGGAGCATTGGCCGTGGCGGCTTCCAGCTCCTGCTGGCGCTGCTCAAACTTTGCTACTGCCTGCTGCTTGAGTTGGTTAAGCTCCTGGCCTACGGCTCGGCGCTGGTCTTGGGGTACTGTTTTTAGCTGATCAAACAGATCCGCTAACTGGCCTTTGCGGCCCGTGAAAGCAATCCGGAACTGATCCAGCTGTTCCGGGGTGGTTACGTCGTACGCTTCGATTTCGGCCCGCAGCCGCGCGATGTTGTCCTGCATAATGCTGCAAAGGTAGGCGTTGCGAAGATGAATTGCCGGGGCCTTTTCACGGAGTGGCCTAGACTACAAAAAATTGGTACGGTTGCTGCCTAGAAGCTAAGTACAAGCGGCAACTGAGGCTGAACGTGGGGCGCCACCCGTCGGCCGGCCAATTCCAGGCCCGGATGTGCCGGGTGAAGTGTTTCTTTTTCTGCTTCTTCCCAATGAAACGTTTTCTGCTTTCCGCCGTCGTAGTGGCGGCCTTCTTCAGCGCGCCCACTGCCCGGGCACAAACTAGCTCCACCCCACGCAAGCCCGCCAACTCCAGCGTAGCCCCTGCCGCCCGCCCCGCAGCCGAGGCGGAGTGGCCTACGCTTGAAACCTGGAACACGCCTACCACCTCAAGCGGGTGGGAAACCGCCGCTACAGCCCCCGACGCCGACCCTATGATGCATTCCTCGGGGGTACTAGTGGCGCCGGGCATGAGCTCCTCGCCTTACCGTGGCACCAGCACCGACTATAATGGGCGCCCCGTGGCCAAAGCTAAATCTATGCGGCCCCGCTCGGTGGTGGTAGAATCTGATGACCCCATGATGCATTCATCAGGCGTGCAGATTGCGCCCGGCATGAACACAGCTCCTTACCGGGGCGTGAGCACTGATTATAACGGCCGCCCATTGCGCAAAGCCAGCGCTAATAACTCTATGGCCGCCGAAGTAACTACTGCGGGCTCGGTGGCGGCGCAATGGTAGGCTAAGCATCTTTAAGCAAGTGGCCTAGCACGGCCCGGTCATTCATCCGTGGCCGGGCCGTTGCCGTATGTAGAGGCTCCAGCCATAGTGCGCCACTCACACTTCATCTCGCCGCTTATGAAAATGCACGTACTCTCCCTAGTAGGCGCCCTTGCGCTGCTCGCTTTTCTTGGTACTCCCGCTCAGGCGCAACAGACCAAAAAGAAGACTACTTATAACCGAGCCCGGTCGGGGGCTTATGCCCGTTATGACCGCTCAGGGCGCCGTGATGAGGAAAACCTAAAACTGGCCCCGGGTATGCGCCTGAATATGCCCAGCCCACCCACTACCGATTATATGGGCCGCCCCCTGAAAAAGAAGCCAGCCAGGCCAAGCACCAGCACAACTACGTTATCGGCAGGTACTACTCCGGCAACGCCCGTAAAAGCGGCTGCTCCGGCTAAAAAGCGGCGGTAGTGAAATATCATGAGGGTAAGTGGTTTTTGACATCAGAAATAAGTAACTTATTAGATGTCAAACCATTTAAGCTCATGGTTATGAAAAACTCCCTGTTTATGACGGTGCTGGTAGGCGCAGTCAGCACCTGTAGCTGGGCGCAAGCTCAAACGGCTGCTAAAGCCAGCCGCAAACCAGCAGTGGCAGTGGCCAAAGTAAAGCCAGCAGCCACTCCACTAACGCCCTTTCAGCCAGTAGCAGCCGATGCGGCATCTGGTATTGATGAGTTGGAGTTGAGGGCTGCCCCAGCTGCTCAGCCTGCTGCTACTCCCTCTGAAAAGGCAACTCTGCCTAGTGAGGCAGCCCCTGCGAGCCAGCCGGCAACTTCAGGCAAGCCACGCTAAGTATCTTCGGGAGAGCAAAAATAAAGCGTAAATTCTCAGCGCAGAAAAAACATTGCAAAGAAAGCTCAGGGCAGAATACTGAACCGCAGTACGAGTCGTTGAGGCTTTTGGCTCTTCATCATAACGTAACACCCAGGAACTTCTGCTAATTCTCAGCGTTTAGGAGAAAAATCTGGGAGGCATAATTTCCTGACCTGCCTGGGCTACCGTAACTTGCAGCTTCATTTCCTCAACTGGCTATTCGATGACTCGTTTCTTCTTTCCCATACTTCTGGTAGGCGGGGTGCTGGTGGCTTCTTCAGCCCAGGCTCAGTCTAAAAAGTCCTCCGATGGGTGGGGCTCTTCTGATGGCTGGGGCGCACCCGCTCCCGCCAAGAAAACCACTACTACCACGAAGGCCGTAGCGCCGGCAGCACAAGCTGCTCCCGCAACGCCCGCACCCGCATCAGCCGCTCCTGCAGGGGCTGAGGCCGCTGGTGGCTGGGGTGGGGCTTCAGGGGCTGCCGCTGGTGGCGGCGCGGCAATGTCGGGGGCTGATGCTCCGCAGCCAATTGGGGCGAGCATTGCACCTGGTTTTACCGCGGCTCCTTCCCGGCGCCCAACCACTGATTATCGGGGGCGCCCACGGGCACCTTACGTGCGCCGCACTATCCGGACTGAAGATCCTATTCCGCCAGCACCAGCTCCCATTCCTGTGGCAGCACCTGAGCCAGAGCCAGCTCCCGTAGCAACTCAGCCCGCAGCTTCCAAGGCTGCTGCAGCCTCGGCTGGTACCAAAAATGCTGGTAACGCTACTACCACCAAGCAGTCTGTAGCTCCCGCTAAGAAAGCCGCTCCGGCCAAGAAAAAAGCCGATGATGGTTGGGGAAGCGGTGGTAGCGGCTGGTAAGTCACTCGCTACTGGTGCCTACCATACTTAAACAAACAGAGCCCGACTGTTACTGTAACAGTCGGGCTCTGTTTGTTTAAGTATGGTAGGCACCAGTTGTGCTAGGCCACTTTATTCTGCGGCCTCAATTAGCAAGGGCGTAGCTTCAGAAGCAGTAGCCAATTGCGGCTGGGCACGGTAGTAAAGGGTGCTGCAGTTGTCGGGCCGGAGTACTTCCTGGGCTGCGGCGAGTACCCGCTCGGGAGTTACGGCTTGCACTTTGGCGCTTTCCTGATTTACCAGGTCGGCGTCGCCGAGGAGCTTGCTGTAGGCCAAGTTCATGGCCCGGTGCAGAAGTTCAATCTCGCTGAACACAATGCTGGCCTCAGCCTGGTTCTTTACTTTCTCCAGTTCCTGTTCTGCCACTAGCTCCTCACGCAAACGAGCTACTACTTGCTCTACGGCGGCATCTGCTTCTTCCAAGGAAACTCCCGCATTTAGCTTGCCGCTCACCACTAAGAGGCCGGGCTCCAGTGAGCCCATGACGGAGGCTGAAATAGAGTTGAACAACGGCTGCTCTTTCACTAGCTCCTGATACAAACGGCTCGACTTGCCCCGGCCCAGCACGTCGCTGAGTAGGTCCACATCGTAATAATGAGCATCACCGCGGCCGGGCATGTGGTATACTTTATACAGCGCTGAAACCGGTACTTCAGCCCTTACTTCCAAGAAGCGGGCTTCGGTTTGGCGAGGCTCCTGGGGCAGCTGGCGCTCGTAGCGGGTGCCAGCCGGAATAGGCCCGAACCACTTCTCGGCCAGGCGCTCTGCTTCAGCCCGCGTGACAGCGCCAGCTACTACCAGCACGGCGTTTGAGGGAGAATAATGTTTGGCGAAGAAGTCACGCACCTGCTGCATGGTAGCGTCTTCGATGTGGCTGACCTCTTTACCAATGGTAGCCCACTGGTAGGGGTGGTGCTGGTAGGCCAGGGGCCGTAGCTTCAGCCACACGTCGCCGTAGGGCTGGTTCAGGTAATTCTGTTTGAACTCTTCCACCACCACTTTGCGCTGCACCTCTAGGCCATTCTCCGAAAAAGCTAAGCTCAGCATCCGGTCCGACTCCAGCCAGAAGCCGGTTTCCAGGTTCGCGGCGGGCAGGGTGAGGTAATAGTTAGTAATGTCGGGGGAGGTGAAAGCGTTGTTCTCGCCGCCCACCATCTGCAGGGGCTCGTCGTAGCTGGGAATGTTCACGGAGCCCGAGAACATCAGATGCTCAAACAGGTGGGCAAAGCCGGTGTGCGCCGGGTCCTCGTCGCGGGAGCCTACGTTGTACAGGATGTTAAGCACGGCCATGGGCGTGCTGTGGTCTTCGTGCACTAGGCAGCGTAGGCCATTGGAGAGCGTGAATTCTTCGAATTGAATCATAGGTAGAGGCAGGGGAGGGGCCAAGAGGCCAACAATATACCTAACCAGCCGCCAGAAAGAGAAGTTTCGGGCGGCTGGAGCAGGGAAGTTGCCAGATGTACGTACGCGGCTACCGGGTAGGTTTACAACGTTGCGCGCAGGCCTGGCAGTATGGCACGGGCCGCTCGCTCGGTGCTGGCAATGAGATACGAAGCGGCTGATGAACCGGCAAAACCGACAACTGAGTAAAAGCCACAATACTGACTGAAGGTGAAGATGTGCTGATTTCTTTCCGCTGATATGTTACATGAATTGCCCTCCTACACTTTAATGCAGGCCAGGAAAGCTGCATTGTGTGTGCTTGCTGCCTTTGGAGCTTATAAGTTGTTCCGCCAATAGCTCTAAGCTTTGCCGACCTGTACAGATGGTGAAAACAGAGAAACTAGCCCCGGAAGTAGATGCCTAGGCTACTGCTTTTCACAAAGCCAGCTTCATGATTTTCCTTCCAACCCAAACCCGTACTTTTGGCGCCACCCACTACTCAGTTCGCTTTCCGTTATGCACTTCGACCGCAAGGACTACTCCAACGAAACCCTTCTGCATCTGTACCAGGGCCTGCTAAAGCCCCGTCTGATTGAGGAGAAGATGCTTATTCTGCTGCGGCAGGGAAAAGTGAGCAAATGGTTCTCTGGTATTGGGCAGGAGGCCATTTCGGTGGGCAGCACTCTGGCTCTGGAGCCCGACGAGTACATCCTGCCCCTGCACCGCAACTTAGGCGTGTTTACGGGCCGCAATATTCCGCTAGACCGCCTTTTTGCGCAGTGGCAGGGTAAAAATACTGGCTTCACTAAGGGCCGCGACCGGTCGTTTCACTTCGGCACCAACGAGCACCACATTGTGGGCATGATTTCCCACCTGGGCCCCCAACTGGCCGTGGCCGATGGCATTGCCCTGGCCGATAAGCTGGAGGAACGGCCCAAAGTAACGCTCACCTATAGCGGCGACGGCGGCGCCTCCGAGGGGGACTTCCATGAGGCCCTGAATGTGGCTGCCGTGTGGCAGCTGCCCGTCATTTTCATGATTGAAAACAACGGTTACGGCCTGAGTACGCCCTCTAACGAGCAATTCCGCTTCAAGCAGTTCATTGATAAAGGACCGGCCTACGGTATGCAGGCCATTCAGGTTGATGGCAACAATGTGCTGGAGGTGTATGACACAGTGCGCCGCCTCGCCGAGGGGCTGCGCCGTAACCCGCGCCCCGTATTAATAGAAGCCCTCACCTTCCGGATGCGCGGACATGAGGAAGCCAGCGGCACTAAGTACGTGCCTCAGGAGATGTTCACGGAGTGGGCCCAAAGGGACCCCGTAGAGAACTACGAAAAGTGGCTGATGCAGGAAGGGGTTCTGGACGAAGAAGCCCGCCTACGCTTTCGCGAGACTATTAAGCGTGAGATTGAGGAAGGTCTGCGCATTGCTGATGCCACCCCCATGCCCACTGCTGATGTTGCTCTAGAGCTAGCGGATATGTACGCGCCAGTTGGAGAGCTAAGGGGGGAGAGCATAGAGCCGAGAGCCCAGGAAACAGATGCGGTAGCAGTTTCGCCTCTCAACTCTCAGTTCGCAATTCTAAATTCTTCCCTAAGCACAACCACCGACAAACGCTACGTAGATGCCATTTCTGACGGCCTGCGCCAGAGCATGGAGCGCTACCCTGAGCTGGTGCTCATGGGCCAGGATATTGCTGACTATGGTGGCGTGTTTAAAGTGACCGATGGCTTCGTAGGCCAGTTTGGCAAAGGGCGAGTCCGCAATACGCCGCTCTGCGAATCTGCCATTGTGGGGGCGGGCCTGGGCCTGAGCATTAAGGGCAAGAAGAGCATGGTGGAAATGCAGTTTGCTGACTTCGTGACCTGCGGCTTCAATCAAATTGTAAACAACCTGGCCAAGAGCCATTACCGCTGGGGCCAGAACGCCGATGTGGTAGTGCGCATGCCCACCGGGGCTGGCTCGGCTGCGGGCCCTTTTCACTCCCAGAGCAACGAGGCGTGGTTTACCCATACCCCCGGCCTGAAAGTGGTATTCCCCAGCAACCCCGTAGATGCCAAAGGCTTGATCTGCGCGGCCATCGAGGACCCTAACCCCGTGATGTTCTTTGAGCACAAGCTGCTGTATCGCAGCCTCACGGCCCCCGTGCCCGATGCCTACTATACCACGCCCATTGGCAAAGCGGCGCTGGTGCGCGAAGGCGACGAAATGAGCATCATTACTTACGGAGCCGGTGTGCACTGGGCCACCGCCCTGGCCGATGAGCTAGGCCTGTCGGCTGATATTCTGGACCTGCGCACCTTGCTGCCCTGGGATGAGGAGGCCGTGCGCAAAACCGTGGAGAAGAATGGCCGCGTTATCATTCTGCACGAAGACACGCTAGTGGGTGGCCTAGGTGGTGAAATTGCCGCCTGGATTGCCGAGCACTGCTTTGAGCACCTTGATGCGCCTGTGCAGCGCGTGGCCTCCCTGGATACTGCTGTGCCCTTTGCGCCACCGCTGGAAAAAGTATTCCTGCCCCAGCAGCGCCTCCGCCAAACCGTAGAAAAGCTGCGCAATTATTAAGCGCTAGGCCACCTTTACTGTCGTTCCGACGCGCACGGAAGCCGTGTTACTGGCCTAGCGTCTAAGCCAGCTTCCGGATGCGTCGGAATGATAGTTATAGGTTTCGCTAGGCCACTCATGCTGCAAATTTCAAAAGTGTACCTATAGCTATTTGTGTATTTTGCGGAGCTTATGCTCTTGGTAAGGGCCGAATGTATACTAGAATGAACCTCTCCGGAGCTTTCCGCCGTCTGTGCCTGCTTGTTATTGCCGGGCTTTTATTGTTTACTGCGCCCGCCTGCCACAGCTATCGGATTCCGAACCCGAAGGGACCACCCCAGCCCAAGATAAAAAAGGCAGCCAGTGCCGATAACCAGGCCGCTAATGGACAAGCTTTATCGGTAGAGAAAGAAGACGTAAAAACGCAGAAAAACAGCTACGATAAACAGGGGCTGCTGAAAAAGCCCAAGTATGAGCGGCGGCGTGTAAAGCGCAAGGTAGGCCAGCGTAAGTTTCTGGGAATTGTGTTACCCTTTTAGCCGGCTCCTCGTTAAGGAAAAGGTATACCGTCAAGTTATCATCTTACTGCCCTTCTATGCGTTACGTATTGCTCGTCACCACGCTGCTGCTAGGCCTGTGCACCGTGCAGGCCCAGGCCCAGCTAGCCCCCACCAGCCGCGGCAAGCAGCGGACGGAAAGCCGGCGGGCCCTCCGTGATGCGCGCCGCTACCCCGCCGAGTATAAAGACTCGCACCTGGTGGTAACCAAGCCCGAGCTGAAGGAAGGCAACGGTGGCCGATTAGCGGCTCTCGAACCCAAAGACGACCGGAAGAGTTATAAGTTTGACCGTTCCGGCGCGCCTCGCGTTAGTGAACCGTCCCGCGTTTCGCTCCGTCTGCGGAAAAAAGACAAAGAGCCTACCCCCTAAATCACCCGCACTAAGTTATGACGCCCTGGCAGCCCCTTACCCAAGCAGAGCAGCTCACTGATATCGTACGCGAGTCGTATGAGCAGCCCATCATTATCTTCAAGCACAGCACCAGTTGCTCTATTAGCGCGGCCGCCAAAGCCAAAATAGAGCGGCAGTGGTCCGAGGCCAACCTCGACAGCACGAAGCTGTACTACCTCGATCTACTGCGGTTCCGGCCTATTTCCAATGAAATAGCGGAGAAGTTCAGCGTCCGGCACGAGTCGCCCCAGTTGTTGGTAATTCAGAACGGGGAGTGTCGTTTTGATGCCTCGCACATGAGCATCCGCCTCAGTGATGTGAAGGAGGCGGTAGCCGTAAAATAGCAAAAGATGAATAGGGAGCCGAGCCTGCGCAACTAGCGGAGGCGGGCTCCCTATTCATCTTTTCTACACGTTGGTGCGCTAGTTTTCGCTAGGCGTAAATAAACCGAACCTCTTGCTGAATTTCCGGGTTCAGGCTGAGAGCTACCGGGCAGGTGCGGGCTGCATTTTCAAGAATAGTTCGCTCTTTCTCGGGTAATACGGCAGGCATCCGGAACGTTACATCAATCTGACGGATCCGGCGCGGCTCCGCTGCCATATGCTTGGTCACATCATACGTAACGCCCGTCAGGTCTACCTCGTGGCGCTCCGCAACAATGCCCATTATGGTCATCATGCACGAGCCCAGCGCGGCACTCACTAGGTCGGTAGGAGAGAAGGCCTCTCCCCGGCCGTGGTTATCCACGGGCGCGTCGGTGAGGATGGTATTGCCGGAGGCTACATGCGTAGCCTCAGTGCGTAGATGGCCGGCGTAGCGGGCGGTGGCAGTGCTCATAATACAGGATGAAAATTGGCAGACTGATGCTCGTAAATTTACGTACTTTCGGTAGTGTTGGCAGATTTTGCACTAAGTGCGAAGCTGCGCTTGACTTTTTTTCCCTCAAACCCGTGCATACACGTCTAATCTTCGGCGGCAGCTTGCTGCTTACTATCCTGGGGGCGGGCTTGTCTGCGCGGGCCCAGCAGCGCCGCACCACGTTGCTGCCATCCAGCAACGAAGACCCCTCTTACCGGAAGGAATTCGTGTACGGGGTTAACTTTAATACGCGCGGCGGACTGATTGGAGGCGTGTCGGTGCGTTCCATGAAACCGCTTAACCAAGATTGGTCCCGGTTCTGGAGCGTGGAGGGGGTAGAGGTAAAACACCCTAAGGAGTACAAGCTGCCCACTCCATTCGGAGGGCTTTACGTTGATGGCAAGGCCAACTACATGTTTGTGGTGCGCCCTTCGGTTGGCCTCCAACGCGTGATTTTCCGCAAAGCACCCGAATCAGGCGTGCAGGTGAATGCCCTGGTGGGTGCAGGCCCTTCGGTAGCGCTGCTCATGCCCTACTATATCACCTACGACTATACCTTACGCGACAGTCGCAACAACCCTATTGGGGCCACCGACTACCGCAACGAGCAGTACGACCCCCAGATTCATACGCAGCAGCGCATTGTGGATCGGGCCCCCCTCTTCTCCGGAATTGGAGAAACCACGCCTACTATCGGAGCGCACGTGCGTGGAGCACTGAGCTTTGAGTACGGCCGCTACCGCGATGCGGTGGCCGGTGTTGAAACGGGCTTTCTGTTTGAGGCCTACACCAAGCGTCTCACTATCTTGCGGGCACTAGGCATGCCTGATGATAAGCTGAATACGCTGTTTTATCCCTCAGTATATCTGACAATTTACTTAGGGCACCGGAGTTAATAACTACTAGGCTGTTCAGTCATGATGAGAAGGCCTTTCCCAGCGGAAAGGCCTTTTTGTATGCAGGGGCCTGCTGGCTGCTAAGCCAGCCCTACTACCTAGGCCACCACTTCGGGAACATTTTCAGCGCTACCGTGTCTGAGTAATACGCATTCCATACTTCAATACCCACTACCTTTGCTGCATGAATGACCTGTTGCTGACTTTGCCCATCATTCAGCCGGAGGCGGCTGCTCCCGTAGCGCCCGCCAAGCCGCGTAAGCCCGACTGGCTACGCGTGAAGCTGCCCGTGGGACCCGCTTACGCCAATGTCCGCCGCTTGGTGGATGAACATAAACTGCATACCATCTGCGAAAGCGGCAACTGCCCCAATATGGGTGAGTGCTGGGGCGCAGGCACCGCTACGTTCATGATTCTAGGGAACGTGTGCACGCGTTCCTGCTCGTTCTGTGCCGTGGCCACTGGCCGCCCCACTGAGTTTGATACCGACGAGCCCCGCCGCGTAGCCGAAGCCATTCAGCTAATGGGCGTGAAGCATGCCGTAATTACCAGCGTGAACCGCGACGAGCTGAAAGACCGTGGCGCTAGCATCTGGTACGAGACGGTAGTGCGTGTAAAGGAGCTAAGCCCCTCCACTACCATTGAGACCCTGATTCCGGACGTGAAGGCCAACTGGGCCGCCCTCGATACCATGATTGCTGGCGGCCAGGAAGTGGTGTCGCACAACGTGGAAACGGTGGGTAGCCTCTACCGTCTCGTACGCCCACAAGCTAAGTACGACCGTAGCCTGGAGCAAATCCGCCGCACCAAGGAAGCTGGTAAGCGCACCAAGTCGGGGATTATGCTGGGGTTGGGTGAAACCAAGGAAGAGATGTACCGCGCCATGGACGACCTTGTTGCTAATGGCCTCGACATTTTGACCCTAGGCCAGTACCTCCAGCCCACTAAGCGCCACTTAGAGGTAGCCGAGTTTATCCACCCCGACCTCTTTGCTCACTACCGCGAAGAAGGCTTGGCTCGTGGCCTTAAGTATGTAGAAAGCGGCCCGCTGGTACGCTCCAGCTACCACGCTGAGCGCCACGTGAACGTGCCGATCTAATCCTAGAAATCTAGTATCAACAAAAAAGCCGTTTCTATAACAGAAAGCGGCTTTTTTGTTGCCTATAGACTGGTCATGACTATTGTCATTACGAAAGAGAAAGTGAATTAGTACCTTTCTCCTGAACAGGGTTTATTCTGATTAGACAATTTCGTGCAAGAGTTATTTTCTATTCGGGGGCGGCTCCGGCGGCAAACGTACTGGTTTCGTACACTCGCTATTTATGGGTTGGTTATGCTGGCCTACGCTCTGGCTAGTCAGGTGCAATACGCCTCCCCCAAGAGCGAAATGCTGGCCGCGGCAGGAGTAGGTCTGGTAATTTTTCTGGGAATAATAGTGGCTAATATTCAGGTAATCAAACGGCTGCACGATACCAACCTGAGCGGCTGGTGGTGGTTGCTGTTTCTGCTACCCATAGTCAGTTATGGCCTGAGCATCGGGATGAGCTTTGTAGAAGGTACGCGTGGGCAAAACCGTTTCGGCCCCGACCCCAAACGCCCACGAGCGTACGAAGATGAACTTACTGCTGAAACCGCATAAAAAAACAGCCTCGCTACCGTAGCAAGGCTGTTTTCTGGGCCACTATGTGGCAAGTGCTTAACGGCTGGCTTGCTGATCCTGGGGCGGATAAGTGCCCAGAATGCTGCCTACGATGCGGTAAACCTCCTCCTCAGAAATTGTCTGGTTGTCTACCTGCGCCTGGCCTTGGCCGCGCCAAGCAAGCTCCTTACGGTTTGCATCAACAAAGTCGATGATAACGGTGCCAGCTTTATAGTCGGTTACTAAGTTGCGGTTGTAGAAGCCTCCGTAACCATAGCCGTAGTAAGGGTAACCGTACGGACTGTACAGGCCATTGTTAGTAGCGCGCTGCTTCTCCTCTACTTTAGCCGAGTAGGCAACGTACAGGTCAGGCGCTTTGTCGACGCGGGTAAGGCCCTTGGCCGTCATCTCGCGCTCCACGGCAGTACGAATACGCTTGTCTAGAAACGACTGGTAGCCTTGAGCCGGGCCACCCTCTGAGTCGGTGGGCTGCTCGGGGTACCACGCCCAGGTTTTGTAGGTGCGGAAGTTAATGGAATGGTCGAAATCGTTGGTAACCCCAACGCGCGCCGTGCTGGCGCAACTGCTAACGCCCAGTAATAAGGCCAGGCTCATGGCCGCCAGCGACATCCGGCGGGACAGAAAACGGGTGATGAGATTCATGTTCAGACGGAAAAGACAGTGAAATTCAAACGAGTTTCCGAGGCCTTCTAGTATACTCCAAATGAATGAGAGCAGGCTAAGCAAAAACTACAATATTCTAACAACTGAGCCAGGGCGGTCGTTCCCGAATAGTAGGCTTGCCGACTATGTATCAAAAGTTTATTTCGGGAAACTGTTCAGTGGTCTTGAAATATATCTATCTTCCGGAGGCTGAAATAACTTCCTTTACTCTATGAATAAAATTGTACTTCTCTTTGGTAGCTATTTGCTGCTTACATCCTGCAGTGCCTCCCGCGACGACTCACGTGGTAACCGCACCTCCGCAGGCCCGGTTGCTCACAATACTGTAGTAGAATGCGTATTGTACGATGGCATGAACAAGGAGTCTAAGCAGCTGACCACCATCGGCTCAGACACTGAAGTACAAGTAATGGATACTGTAGACGCGTATTTCCTGAAAGTACGGGTAACCGTCAGCGGAAAAACTGAAAATGGGTATATGTATCGCAACTGCTTTAGCAACAAGTAAGTAGCTGGTTTAGCTGGGCAGTAGTCAACTCTTACTGCTAGGCCACCTCTCCAGCAATAACCAATAGCAAACAAAAGCCCCACCTGCCAGCAGGTGGGGCTTTTGTTTAGCCAATACAGGCTGCCTAGGCCACTAAGAACTAGTAAGAAGGACCCTTATCAGTAGCTACCAGCTTCTCTTCCTGATCAGCGTACTCCTCAATGGAAGTGCACGAGCAGATGAGGTTACGGTCGCCGTACGCGGAGTCGATACGGGACACGGCGGGCCAGAACTTAAACATGCGGGCGTACTCAGTGGGGTACACGGCCTGCTCACGGGTG
Organism: Hymenobacter taeanensis; assembly: GCF_013137895.1. Lineage (NCBI taxonomy): Bacteria > Pseudomonadati > Bacteroidota > Cytophagia > Cytophagales > Hymenobacteraceae > Hymenobacter > Hymenobacter taeanensis. The sequence goes on along the minus strand of NZ_CP053538.1, from coordinate 1,327,169 downwards.
TAGGGGCGGGTCCACTCGTGGGTGAGGGCCGTGGCCGCCGTGTGCGGGGCGTGCTTCAGCAGGTTGTCCTTGGCGTCGGCGCGGCCGGCTTCTACCTCCGCAATTTCCTTGCGGATGCCAATCATAGCCTCAATGAAGCGGTCCAGCTCCTCCTTGCTCTCCGACTCCGTAGGCTCCACCATCAGCGTGCCCGCAACCGGGAACGATACGGTGGGGGCATGGAAGCCGTAGTCCATGAGGCGCTTGGCAATGTCCTCTACCTCAATGCCGGCCTTCTTGAACTGGCGGCAGTCGAGGATCATTTCGTGGGCACAGCGGCCGTTAGAACCAGTGTACAACACGGGGTAGTGCTCCTCCAGGCGGGCCTTAATATAGTTGGCATTCAGGATAGCAATGCGCGTTGCCTGCGTCAGACCCTCGCCGCCCATCATAGAGATGTAAGCGTAACTGATGGGCAGGATGCTGGCCGAACCCCAGGGAGCCGACGAAACAGCCCCTTCCGTACGGCCGTCAGCATCAACCACTACGTGGCCGGGCAGGTAGGGAGCCAGATCAGCAACAACACCGATAGGTCCTACGCCAGGTCCGCCGCCACCGTGGGGGATGCAAAACGTCTTGTGCAGGTTCAGGTGGCACACATCGGCACCGATGGTGGCGGGCGAGGTGAGGCCTACTTGGGCATTCATGTTGGCGCCATCCATGTACACGCGGCCGCCATGCTGGTGAATGGTCTCGCAGATATCGATGATGGTTTCCTCGTACACGCCGTGCGTGCTGGGGTAGGTCACCATCAGGCAGCTCAGCTTATCGGCGTACTGCGCGGCTTTGGCTTTCAGGTCAGCCACATCAATGTTGCCTTCCTCAGTGCTCTTCACCACAACCACCTGCATGCCAGCCATAACAGCCGAAGCGGGGTTAGTACCGTGAGCCGAAGCCGGAATCAGGGCCACATTGCGGTGCTGGTCGCCGCGGGCATCGTGGTAGCCTTTAATGGCCAGCAGGCCGGCGTACTCACCCTGAGCACCGGAGTTAGGCTGCAGGCTCACGGCCGCAAAGCCGGTTACCTCGCACAGCCACGCCTCCAGATCCTTGAAAATCTCGGCGTAGCCCTGCGCCTGCTCGCGCGGGGCGAAGGGGTGTAGGCCACCAATCTCGGGCCAGGTCACCGGAATCATCTCGGCGGTGGCGTTCAGCTTCATGGTGCATGAACCCAGTGCAATCATGGAGTGAGCCAGGCTCAGGTCCTTGTTTTCCAGCTGCTTCATGTAGCGCAGCATCTCGTGCTCACTGTGGTGTGAGTTGAAGATGGGGTGCGTGAGGTAGCTGCTCTTCCGGATCAGGCTATCGGCCCAGTTCACCGAAATTTCCTCGGGCAGGCTCAGGGTTTTGCTCTCACCTTTACCGAGCACCTTACTGAACACAGCCACAATAGCGGCTACGTCCTGAATCTCGGTGTTTTGGTGCAGCGAAATGCCCACGCGGGGCGAGCCGTGCTCCTCAAAGTAGCGGAAGTTAATGCCGGCATTCTCTGCTTCCTGCTTGATAGCGTTCTGCAGCTCTTGGCTTTCCAGCTTAATGTCGAGGGTGTCGAAGTAGAACTGATTGCGCTGATCCAGGCCCAGGGCTTTCAGCTCCGTTTCCAGCACCTGAGTGAGGGCGTGGATGTTGGTAGCGAATTGCTTGAGGCGCTGCGGACCGTGGTACACCGCGTACATACCAGCCAGCACCGACAGCAGCACCTGGGCGGTGCAGATGTTAGAGGTAGCTTTTTCGCGGCGGATGTGCTGCTCGCGGGTCTGCAGGGCCATGCGGTAGGCCTTGTTGCCCGCGGCGTCAATGCTCTGCCCAATGATACGGCCCGGAATTACACGCTTGAACGCGTCTTTGGTAGCCAGGAAGCCAGCGTGGGGTCCGCCATAGCCCATGGGTACACCAAAGCGCTGGGAGTTACCCACAACCGCATCGGCACCCATTTCGCCGGGAGGCGTGAGCAGCGTCAAGGACAGTAAGTCGGCGGCCACGGTCACAAACAGGTTGTTGTCGTGCGCCTTCGAGATGAAGTCGGTGTAATCGTACACGGCACCATCGGCGGCGGGATACTGCAGAATGGCGCCAAACAGGCTCTCATCCGTCAGGTCGGCGGTGCGGTGGTCACCTATTACCAGCTCAATGCCCAGCGGCGTGGCGCGGGTGCGCAGCACGTCAATGGTCTGGGGCAGTACCTGCTCCGAAACGAAGTAGCGCGTGGCGTTCTTCTTCTTTGAGAGGGAGTGGAACATGTGCAGGGTCTCGGCGGCAGCGGTGCCCTCGTCGAGCAAGCTGGCGTTGGCAATTTCAAGGCCCGTCAGTTCCATCACCATTGTCTGGTAATTGATGAGGGCTTCGAGGCGGCCCTGAGCAATTTCAGCCTGGTAGGGCGTGTAGGCCGTGTACCAACCTGGGTTCTCCAGGATGTTGCGCTGAATTACGGGGGGCAGCTGGGTGTCGTGGTAGCCCAGGCCGATGTAGTTTTTGAACAGACGGTTCTTGCCGGCGATGCCTTTGAACTTCGCCAAAAAAGCCCGCTCCGTGAGGGCAGCGGGCAGGTTCAGCGGCTGTTTCAGGCGGATGGCCGCCGGCACGGTTTCGTCGATGAGCTGGTCAAGCGACTCCACACCGATGGTGCGCAGCATCTCAGCCACCGCCGCGTCGTCGGGTCCGTTGTGGCGGTCCACGAATACATCAGCGGGCTTGGGTTGAAGCAACATAAAAGAAGGGTAGAGGTGGCGGGAAAAACCGGCCGCCGAAGCAGCCGAACCTGTAACAAAGGTAAGGCGAAAACTTCTCCCAGTACCACACAGAAAGTAGGAGAAATCAGGGCTTTTAGGTCAGGCCCCATCCCCAGCGCCCCCTCCGGAAGAAGGAGTGTTTTAGGACAGCAAGCGTTTGGTGCCCCGCTCCCGAGAGGAAGAGGCTGGGGCTGGGGTCTGCCCCTATCACTTAAATAATTTAACCAGATTTAAGGCCGCATTCCCTGACTTCCCCTTCCACCCACCTTACCCCCTATGCGTTCTATTTCCCTTGGCCTTATCTGTGAAGGCAAAACGCCGCCCGATAAACGGGTGCCCCTCACTCCCAAGAAATGCGCCGAAGCGCAGAGCCAATACCCCGGCTTAAACATAATAGTGCAGGAAAGCCCCATCCGTTGCTTCTCCGATCAGGAGTACCGTGACATGGGGATTGAGGTCCGCCCTGATGTTTCAGACTGCGACATCCTGCTGGGAGTGAAAGAAGTGCCCGTAGGCCAGCTCATCCCCAACAAAACGTATATGTTCTTTTCGCACACCGTGAAGAAGCAGCCCGCCAACCGGGAACTGCTGCGTCAGGTGCTGGCCAAGAACATTACCCTCATTGATTATGAGTTGCTGACCGACCGGGATGGTGGCGACAGAATTGTGGCCTTCGGACGCTGGGCCGGCATTGTAGGGGCCTATAATGGGCTGCTGACTTACGGCCGTAAGCATAGCCTATATACCCTGAAGCCAGCTTATGAGTGCCTCGATATGGAGGACATGCAGGAAGAGTTCTTCAAGGTGAAGCGCCTACCGCCTATTAAAATGGTTGTGACGGGCTCGGGCAGAGTAGCTCAGGGGGCCGTGGAAGTACTGGACAAAATGCGCATCCGGCGCGTAAGTGTGTACGACTACCTCTATCACGACTTCAACGAGCCAGTGTATACCCAGCTCCGCAGCTCGGACTACAACCGCCGCCGCGACGGGCGGGTATGGGATACGCCCGATTTCCACCGTAACCCGCAGGAGTACGAATCTACGTTTCAGAATTTCGTGCCCGTAACTGACTTGCTGATTGCATGCGCCTACTGGCACCCGGCCGCGCCGCGCCTGTTCGAGGAAAAGGATACCCGACTGCCCAACTTCCGCATTAATACTATTGCTGATGTAACCTGCGACGTGAACGGCTCTATTCCTACAACTAAGCGCGCCACCAGCATTACAGAGCCCGCCTTCGACTACAACCCGCAGACTGGTGAGCTAGAAGCCGCCTACTCACGGCCATCCAACATCACCGTGATGGCCGTGGATAACCTGCCCTGCGAGCTGCCTCGTAACGCCAGCCGCGATTTCGGCCGCCAACTGCTCGATAACGTGTTTCCGCACCTGCTAAGCACTGGCCCAGATGATGACGTTGTGGAGCGTGCTACCATTACACGTGATGGCCAGCTATTGCCGCGCTACGAGTACTTACGTGATTACGTAAGTTAATTGCTGATTTTAACTTTTTGCTTACTTGTTACTTGCTGGTTTGTAGTTAGCAGCCAGCAAGTAACAAGTAAGCAGTGGACTAAATATTCCGAAGCACGGGGTAACGCGCCTGTATCAGCATATAAAGGCCGTAAGCCATCAGGCCTAGCGCTACAATGCCCAGCACAAGCGGCCCCATAGTAGCCAAAAAATCAAAAGCTTCGTCGGTGGTGCCCACGGCTTCGGCCCGCGACTGGCGTCCGGCCTGCACGAAAAAATACCCGATTATACTCAGCACAATACCGCGGGCCGTGTAGCCAATTTGGCCGGTGCGGTACACCAGGTTTTGCTGGTTGGCGGGCAGGTCGCTGGAGCTTACGTGCTTGTGAAAAGAGCCTGAGTACGCCCGGTAAATCTGGTAGAGGCCGCTGCCAATAGTTATCAGGCCAACGGCAATAATAATCCACTCGCCGGCGGGCCAGTTAAGTACTTTGGCGGTGAGAGTTTGTTTGGTGCTGTTACCGCTGCTATCAGCGCTGCCGCTAAAGGCCAACTGAGCCGCGTACCACGCTACCCCGGCATACAGCAGGCCACTACCGGCATAGGCTATGCGCCGCCCAATGCCTTTAGCACCTGAGCCTTTGTTTTCAGTATCGAGCACAGCCTGGGTGAAGCGCCAGATAATGTAGCCGAGCAGGCCTAGCGCCACCAGTCCTAGCAATACTTGGCCGCCGGGCAAATCTTGGAGGGTATGCACAGCCTGTTTTTTAGTGGCCGTTTGGCCACCACGCTGCCCGGTAGCCGCTAGCAGCGCAAGTAGCCCCATTAGTACATACACTACCCCTTTGGCCGCGAAGCCAAAGCGGGCCATGGCCTTGATACCGGCCGATGGAGAATGGGGAACGTTTGAGAGTAGGGTGTTAGAAAGGGTCATAGGGCAAATTCAAAAGGAGGTAGAGAGTCTTTTGTACGGGCCTACGAGAAAAGCGTACCGGCTAGCTAATAGCGAGGCCGGGGAGAAGACCATTGCCGCCCTAAGTGGCCTACCAACTGCTTAGGCCGATAAATGCGGGCACCTCGCTGAATGAGAGCTTTATTAGCCGGCAAATCGAGGGTCAGCACAGACTTGGAGCGCGCCATGGGGCTGGTTAGCAACCGTTCCAGACTACCGCCGGGCCGCACGTAAGGGATAAATAAGTCGTCGGCCATATCTACCATCAGTAGGTTGCGCAGGTACGCCGACTCAGGCGTAACAGTAGTAACCTCTTCGCTGAACCGGCTCAGGAACAGCAAGTGGCCTAGCTCAATTTCGCGGCTATATTCCATGGAAAGACTTGTCTGGATACCTCGGCCCAAGACATATAGAATAGGCTGCTTAGGATCTTGACGCAGGTAGCGGAACACCGACTGCTCTAACTGGGAGTGGAAGCTTGACAGTACGCAACGCCGATGCATGCGCTGCTCTAGGGCCCACAGACAGGTAATGCGCTCAATACTGGCAGGGTATTTCCGCGAACAAAAAAATGCCGTCCGAGGCAATTCTAGCAATGACTTGTTCCCCAACAAACACAGCTCTTCAACAGGAAAGATCATTGAAAGTAGTTAATATACAGAGTGTTATACTGTTAACATCAGAACCGGTAATATGTTCCTCTGCCTGCGCACCCCAGACAAGGTCAGATACAAAAAGCCCTGCGTTTTCAGGGCAGGGCTTTTTGAGAGTTACTAACGTTTAAAAGGTGCGGTGAAACCAGGACTTGATATCGTCAATGGCGTCGCCGGTTTTGTGTTGCAGGCGGCCAAACCACTCGTCTTGCTCACCTTCGTTGTAGGTCAGGTCATCGTCGGTGAGGTTGCCCCACTTCTGCTTAGCCTGGCCTTTAATTTCGTTCCAGTTACCGCGAGCACGTAGCTCGGTTTGGTCGTTGATGTTGTTGTTATTCGCGTCCATGGTTAAAAGGAATGGTGGGAGAGATGGGATGTGAAAGATACTCCTTCTTACGGACGAGCTTATCCCTAAGTTTAACTTGGCCACGAGATTGAATAGAAAGCCCGAATTCTGTTTGGAGTGTTGATTTTCAGTAAACTATAAATATACAGTGTGCGCAATATTGACTGCGCCTACTGCCGTTTGCGCCGGACGGGCATTACCACTTCCTTAGGGTGCTTTGCTCCGTTGCTTGAACCAGGCGCTAGCTTGCGTTGAGCGGCACGTCTGAGCTCTGGTTCTTCTTTAGGCAATGAATGCTCAGCTGATAAGGCTGCCAGCAGTTCTGCAGGGGCTATTGGAGTGCCCACCGAGGCCGTTTGCTCAGTCCAAAACTCGTTAGGGCGGGTTTGAGCATTAGCAGAGGTGCTGGCAACACTCAATAAACCTACAATGATCGGAGCGTATAGGATGTAGCGCATAATAAATTGTATGAATGGGTTATTGTGCTGGTACGGAAGCTGAGGAATTTAGTGCAACCTGCTGTGCTGCTTTTAGACTTCGCCTGGGCACTCCATGAATTGATAAATGGTTGTTTATGAGTGAGTAGTAAATTCTTTACGGGATAAATTAAAATACTCTAAATCTGTCGGATATTGAGCCATTATCTACTATCGCATTATCCGCACATACGCCTAATGGATGATTTAAGAACTACTCTCGCTACGTTCTCGCCCGACGACCGCAAGGACTTCGCACGCTTTATCCAGCGCCAGCGCCGTAAGCAGAAAGGCCGTATGGACTCGCGCCTGTATGAGCTGCTATTGCACCAGAAGGAGTACTCAACGGAGGAGCTGTTAGAGCGCCTCTACCCCGAGGAGCCTAACGCCACGGCCTATTATGCCCTGCGCAAGCGCCTCATGCGCCACCTCACCGATTTCCTGTTGCTGCGCCAGCGCCAGCAAGACCCTACTGCGGCCTCCTCGGTGCGGGGGCTGCTAACTATGGCCCAATACTTATTTGAAGTAGGCGTACCCCGCTTGGCCTGGAGCACCCTGCGCAAGGCCGAAAAGCTGGCTGGTTCCCATGAGCAATATGAGCTGCTGAATACCGTATATAACCACCAGATTGCCCAGGCCGGCAGCAAGCATGCCGATGAGCTGGAGGATATCATCCGGAAACGCCACCTCAACAAGAAATACGCCGATGAAGAGGAGCGCGCCAACATTGCCGACAGCCTGATTCGGCAGCGGCTCCGGGCGGCGCGGGTGAAGGGCCGGGCCGGCGAGTCGTTTGATGCCATTTTGCAGGAGGTACTGCGCGAGTATGATTTGCAGGAAGCCTTTGCCCGGCGGCCCTCGCTGCTGTTCCGGCTGATGTCGATTGCGCGCTCAGCCATGCTCGTGCGCCGCGACTTTCTATCTTTTGCGCCCTTCGTGATGCGCTGCTACCACATCATGGAAAAGCGGCATGGCTTTCAGCCGGCACACCGCGATGCGCAAATGGGCTTGCTCTATATGATTGCGCACGCCCTCTACCGCACGCGGCGCTTTCGGGAATCGGTGGAGTACCTGGAGCGGCTGCGGGAACTGATGGATGGTGGGGCCCGGGGCCGCCCTATGGGACTGGTTCCAAAGTACACCTTCCTGCTGGCCGCCAACTACGCCTTCTTGCGCCGCAATGCCGAGAGCATTAAGCTGATGGAAGAGGTGCTGCGGACGCCGCTGGCCCCTAGGGAGCAGCTTACCGCGCGCCTAGGGTTAGGTTTTCACTACTTCGCCGAAGGCCAATACCATAAAACCAACCAGGTGCTGCAGGCCATTGGCCGCTCTGACCACTGGTGCGAGCAGGAGATGGGGGTGGAGTGGGTAGTGAATCGTAACATGGGCGAGATGCTGGTGCAGCTGGAAATGGGCAACCCCGATCTGGCTCTGAACCGGCTGCGGGCCATTGAGCGGCTCATGCGGGAACGGTTTGGGCCGGATGGTGGCCCTTATGCTACTGTGCTGGTGTACCTGAGCCTGGTGCGCGAAATAATTGATGATCCGGCAGCAGCCCGGCGGCCGGGCTTTGCGGAGCGGGTAACGAACGTGCCCGCCTTTGCACCCCTGGAGCAGGAAGATTTGCAGGCAGTGAGCTTCTACTGCTGGCTGCGCGCCCGCTCTATGGGGCGCCCGTACTACGAGGTGCTTTTAGAAATTGCTAATGCCCCTGATCTGGCAACCATAAGCTAAAACACAACGGCCGCTTCTGCTAGCAGAAGCGGCCGTTGTGGGTCTGTGGTGCTGGCCTAGGCCAGTACGTAACTAGTTATTGCGAACTTCAGCCTTCGTTTCGGCGGCAGCTTCGTTGGCAGCGGCTTCCGTTTTGGCAGCCGCCTCTTTGGTTTCGGCAGCCGCTTTATCGGCGGTGTTTTCTATGGCCTGGCCAGCATTCTCGGCGGCATTCTCAGTGGTAGCGGCGGCATTATTGGCTTCGGCAGCGGCAGCATCGCCGGCGTTTTCGGCGGCAGCCTCGGTGTTGGCAGCAGCGGCGTCAGCATTTTCTTTGCCTTCCTGGGTGCACGAAGCAGCGGCGAAAGCAACAGCAGAAGCGAGGAACAGAGATTTGAAGGAGAATTTCATGGTACTTGCGTATGATAGGTGGTTGTGTAAAGCACAACAGGGAGTGCTTTCTAACCCTTAATCACTTACTCGATAAAAAGTAACCCATGCGCCAGTGAGTAGTAGTTGGCTGGCTTGCCCATAACGCCACGGGGCCTGGCTCCGTAGCCCTGCTAGTGGCCTAGCCCTCTTTATTTCACCAACTCTCCCCCTTCTTTGCTTGACTTTGCCTTTATCCGTTCTGGGCGTGCCCGCCGTTATGGGTTGGTAGCAGCGTGTCTCATGCTTGCCACTGGCCTGGCCAAGGCACAAATCCGCAATGGTTTCCAGCGGCACGACGGAACTACCTATCTCATCCGCAACGGTGAGGCCCGCCCCATGACCCGCGACACGCATCTGCCCAATGGCCGCGTCGTCACGCGCGATGGGTTTGTGGTGCAGCGCGATGGCCAGCGCACGAAGCTACCCGAGGGAGCCGGCTGCACGCTGCTAGGCCAGTTCGCCACCATAGATACTGAGGCTGATGGGCGTTTGGCGTTATTTACCGGCAGTGCAGGCCGGTCTGCGCCTAACGTGGTGGAGCCGGCCGCAATAAGCCAGCTCCAACGGTGGTTTGGCAAACCCAGTCGTGGCAAAGCGAAGGGCCACTATAAAAAGGGAGGCAAGCACAAAGGCCGAGGCAAGGAGGATTAAGCACAAGGTGGCCCAGGGCGCGCAACCAGCTACTCCTGGGCTAGGTGTTTTCTTGCCTAGGCCTGTCGCCTGCGTTATTCTTTTACCTCTTCCGCCTTCCGGTTGATATAAAACGTGCGGCCCCCTTGCTTGACACGGGCCCGGTCTTGCTTATCAAAGTCTGAGGCCAGCGTGTAGCGGCCGAAGGGAGCCGTGCCTTCGGTGGTGTCGGCCAGGAAATCAGAGGTGATAAAGGTGAACCGCCCACGGGTTTTTACGCGGGCCAGGCCTTTACTGAACGGATGGGCCTCCTGAAAAATTACCGGATCGGTGGGGACATCGGGACCCGTAATGTAGAACCACCCGCGGTAGTCGCGCACGGCCGCGTAGCCTTCGGTAAAGTCATGAGCATTGAAGTAAAAAGCCCCGAGCTCTTCCCCCTTCTCATCCAGAAACGTGTATAGCTGGCCTACGCGGGCCCGAGCATAGCCATCGGAATAGGGGTACAGAGCCGTGTAGGCGGGCTTTACCACTTCCTGACCGGCCGCATCAACAAACCCTTTCACGCCATTCTGTGTCACTATGGCGCGGCCATCGGTAAACTCCCCAATTGAAGCGTAGGTAGCAGGCAACAGGGTGTCGCCGCTGGCAGAGAGTAGGCCCCAGCGGTTGCCTTCCCGGAAAGCAGTGGGCGGAGTAGCCGAGGAAGAGTGCAAGCCCCACCACCCCAGTGCCAGCACTGCGGCTCCCACGGCGGCGCTACGACGCGGATAGCGGCGCACATAACTGCCGGCCGTGCGTGCGTATTGCCGCCACCGCGGTAACGCGGCCCGCACCGCTTGGGCTGCCGCCTTGGGTTGGCGGAACTGCAACTGCAGCGTTCTAGGCCAGGTGGGGCGGGCGGCCGGAGCAGCGACTCCCGAAGCTGCCGGAGCCGCTGGCGCAGAAGTAGGAACCGCCGCTGCCTTGCCTGCCATATCTGGTGAGAGCTGCCGAATCAGGGCTTCCAGCTGCTGAATCTTTTGCTCCAGCTCCTGCGTGCGGGCCGCCGACTGCGCCTGGTAGGCTTGCATGGTGGCCTCGCTGGAAACTTTCTCCTCATTTTCAGCCGCCAGGCGTGAGGCTAATGCTGCCGCTTCTGGTGCTGCCGGCGAAGCGGCAGCCAGCTCTTCGCGCAACTTGGCAAGGCTTTGCTCCCGCTCGGCCTCTCGTTTTTCCAGGGCTTGCAGTTGCGCGCTTACCGTGGCCTGCAGGTTGGCTCTGAGTTCTTCCAGCTGAGCCTTCTCCTGATTGCGGATAGCCACCAAATCAATTTCATAGCCGGAGTCGGTGCGGTCCAGCTCGCTTAGCTCTTCGGCGCCCAGCCAACGCCAGAGTTTACCGGCTTGCTGGCGTAGCAGATCGGCTGGGCCGGGCTGGTAAGCCGCCGCGGGCGAGGCAGTTGGCGTAGGCGGCAACTCCAGGCCCAGCTGCCCCATGAGTAGGTGCAGGTCGGTGGGTGAGAGGTCAATTTCTGGTGAGGCCAACTGGGATAAGCGGCGGGTGAAACGGGCCGGGTCGGGGAGGAGGTGGAACGCCGAGGCAGCGGGCACGGAACTCATGCGCTCTTCCACTTCCGGCCCGAAACGTACTGGCTCAGCAAATAGCACTAGGCCACTAATGAAGTTTAAGTTAGCGGCTTCAGTGGGTAGCAGCTGTGCTAGCCAGGCGGCTAGGGCTTCACGCTGGGCCTGAAACTGTTGGAAAGGATTTTCAGTACCACCGGTGCCCAGGAGTGGAGCCTCGTTGAGCAGCCACGGCCCCACCCTGAAATCGGGAATGTTGAGTAGGCCACCCGTGGGCACCAACAGCAGCAGAGTAATACTGCGTGGCCGCACTACTACTGCCTCCAGCACAACGGTCTCTGGACCTGATTCAAGCGGAAAATTACCCAGTAACAGGGTGTCTGGGGCTTGGCTTTCAGCGATTAGCGCCGCCACCAGGGCTTCAAACTGGCCCTGGCGCACGGCGTCAGCAAAAGGTGTAGGTTGGTAGGTGTGCAGCATAGAAGAAGCGGACTTGCCCCAGCAGCTTGGCTAACTCCCAAAGGTGCCGGTAGGCAACCGGGCCAAGAGCGAAGTCAACTTTTCTGCGGCTGGGCAAGTATAGTCCTTTACGCTCTCCCGCTCATTTGTTTTCTACTATCCATGGATTCTACTGCCTCCACTCCGCAATCTACCCCAACGCCTACCATTCCGCTTGAGGTTACCGATCAGCAAAACAGCGCCTTGCTAGAAGACACGCTGAACCTGCTTAATAATGGCGCACCCAAAAAAGCCGACAAGCATGGGCTGGCTGAAATTGACCGCTGGGAAGAAGTGTTGCGCGCCTCAGAGCGCCCTGGCCTAGCCAAAATTATTCAAGAGCTCAGCACCTTACGTGAGCAGCTCAACGCCTCCGATACGGAGCCGCATGAGTTGGCCGAAACGCTGGCCACCCTGGGCGCCGAAACCAACAAAGTAGCCGATGAAACCTCGGACAACTACAGTGCCCCCCTTAACCAGCTAGGCAAGCTGCTGATAAAAGTCAGCAATGTACTGTCGCGCTAACGGCGCTATTTTCCAGAATAAAAAAGCCCCGGCCAATCAAGGTCGGGGCTTTTTTGTTGGGGCATTTAAGTACGGTGGCTTGGCTGGCCCGCCACGATTTTCTGTGGCGGCTAGGCTAGGGCTGGGCCCGTACCGTAGCTTTGCACTTTCGTTTGCCCCGTTGTTATGTCTGACCATCCGCTTCCTGCCGCCGATTTAACGCTTTACGACCCCTTCGACAGCATGCGCTTCAGCGCGCACCAGTGCTTTCTGTGCGGGGCTCCCACCACCCCTCCCACCGACTCAGTACCGGTGTTTGCGGAGTGGCTTATGGAGCGGTATAACCTGGCAGAGCGGCCCATCAAGCTGCTCGACATGAGCATTGTGAACTATCAGGATCTGCGGATTGCCTGCTGCCCACGTTGCCGCACGCAGCACGTAGAGCCGCTAGAGGCCCTGGTTGAGCGGGCAGCCAATGAGGGCATTAGTGGCCTACGCCGCCTCGATGAGCAGACGTTGTTTCTGTGGCTGGGGAAAATGTTCTACGGAATCCTGATTACGGAGCTGCTTAATGAGCTTGACCCATTGGCCAAACCCCAGTACCCGCTGGCTGAAAACGCCCAGATGCTGCGGCGTTTTCAGGCATTCTTTCAGCCCTTGCAGGCTCTGCGCGTACCCATGGAGTACGACGACTTTGTACCAGGCTCCATCTTTATTCTGGAGGTCGACCCTACCGAGGACCACATGGCCTTTGAGTATGATGACGACTTGAGCACCATTGCCTTCAGCATTAAGCTCGACAACACCGTGCTTATGGCGTGTCTGGTAGACAACGGAATTATTTCCCAGGCTATGCGGCGAGTGTACCAGGATGCGCACCGCCCCCTGCACCCCATACAGGTGGCCGAGTTCAAGGCTCGCGTGTACTATGCCGCCTACCTGCTCAATATCATCCCTGATTATTACACGCGCCCCGTACAGCCCGGCGATACCGGGGTGGTAATGGACACGTTCATTGATGACATAACGGCCACGGTGTTTAATCCCTGGGAGAATTCAGGATATGCGCAGTCGTTGCTGGAAATGTGGAAGCGGTGGCAAATACCGCTGGAGGAAATCATGCGTGACCCTGAGCAGCCTCTTTCTTACCTGTATGATGCGCAAGGGCAGCCTCAGGTGATGAAGCAACTAACGAGGGAAAGCGAAAAGGAATGAGGGTAACAGCAGGGCTTAACCCGCCTGCCAGGTTGGGTCAACGGCCGGCAGCTTGCTAAGCTTAATGCTGGGCCAGCGCCCTTCTAGGCCACCTTTTTTACACTCACGCTCGTTCACCAGCACATCCACGCAGTGGCGGTGGCGGCGGTTCATCGTATCGTGAATGATATAAACGCCATCTAAGGCGCCGGAAATACCGCTTACGCGCACCTTATCGCCATAGCTAAAGGGGCCACCCCACTTTTCAAGCAGGTCGCGGGAAACGGCCAGCCAGCGGGTTTTGCTGGAGTGGCGGGTAGGAATGATGGAGCCGTCAGCGGTTTCCATCGGGTTATCATCGGTCTGGCCCCTTTCAGGCCAGTAAGTAGTAGCCGTAACGGTGTACGACAAAGTCTTGGGCGCCTTTTTTAAGGGCATCACCGGTAAAGCAACGGCTACCGGACGGGGGCTCAGGCTGGCCACTGTAGAAGGAAGTGCCAGGGCAGGGACGGAGATAGTTCGGGGAGGGAATAGGAAGGTCAGTAGGAATAACGCAATGGACATGGTGTGTGGGTTCGTGCACTCTCGCTCTGTCCGGAGAGGATGGACGGCCGGCCCGACTCGGCTAATGGGAAAGGCATAACCAACTTTTCAACAAAAAAAGTTGCCTTATGTATGTGCATGTGCGACAAAGGCCGCAAATCATCGTTTTAAGCGGAAAAGAATCTAATAAATAGATAATTATAATAAAATATTGTACTTAGTATACAGCTTCGAATAAGAGGGGCCAAAGGTACGACTATTTTTTTAAGCCGAAAAAAGCCGCTGCTAACCTAGTGAGCAATAGCCTGGGAGCAGGGCAGAAGCGGAATTGTTTGTTAAGGACCCGCGCTTACGTAGGCCATCTTGAAAAGGTTACGGGCAGGTGAGCAGCAGAACCAGCATGGGTCAGCTTCGTAGAGGTTGTGATTGAGCTTAACCCGCCTCGGGTGATTTCATCCTTCTCACCGAAAAACTGTGTCCATGACCTCATCTTCTGCCATTCGCACAAGGCCTACCCTATGGTTAAGTGTAGGGCTAGTAGCCACTGGTTTACTAGCCGCGTGCTCGTCGCCGGGTACTGATAAAACTTCTGTGGCTACCACCGCCGCCTCCGATTCTGCGACTACCGCACCGGTAGCACCAGCCAACTCGCCTTTGCAGGTAGTGGCGCAATTTCGGGAGCCCCAGATTGTGGGAGTAGCCGTGCTGCCGGACGGCCGGGTATTCGGTGACTTCCCGCGCTGGGACAATAACCCCGTGGCCCCTGTAGCAGAAATTGGCACCGATGGCTCCGTAAAGCCGTACCCCGATGCCAGCTGGTGCCAGTGGAACGAAACCGTGCGCAATGAGCCCTCCAAGCACTGGATATGCCCGCAGAGTGTGTATGCCGATAAGGCTGGCATGCTGTGGGTGCTTGACCCTGCCTCGCCGGGCATTAAAGGCACGGTGCCGGGTGGGCCTAAGCTGGTGAAGATTGACCCTAAAACCAACCAGGTGGTGCAGAACATCAGCATCCCCGAGAGTGTGGCCTCGCGCAAGTCGTACCTCAACGATGTACGTATTGATACTCAGAACAACTATGCCTACATCACCGAGTCGGGGGTGGGTAGCCTAGTGGTGGTAGACTTAAAGACGAACAAAGCGCGCAAGCTGCTGGCCATGCACCCTTCTATGATGGGGGATACTACCCTCAATATCAAGGCCGATGGCCACGAGATGATTGACCCAACCGGTAAAAAAGCCCGCTTCAACGCCGATGGTATTGCTCTTAGCCAAGACATGCAGTACCTCTACTGGAAGCCTCTGACCAGCTACAAGCTATTCCGCATCAAAACGGAGGCTTTGCGTAACCCCGCCCTCTCGGATGCCCAACTGGCTGAGCAGATTGAAGACCTTGGCAAGGCTCCGGCTTCTGATGGCATGGAGATAGACGCCAACAACAACCTTTACCTGACGGCATTCGAGGACCATTCCATCAAACGCCGCGCACCCAATGGCAAGATTGAAACCGTAGTGCAGGACCCCCGCCTGGAGTGGCCGGATACGTTTGCATTCACCGCCGATGGAATGGTGTACGTCACCAATTCAGCTATTCATAAAACACCCACCTGGAATAAAGGGGTAGGCAAACAAGACCAGCCTTATCATATCTTTAAAATGAGCTTGCCCAAGTAAGCTAGGCCTGTAGCTAATCATAAAAGCCTTTCCTGCTTACAGGGAAGGCTTTTGTTTAAAATGACTAGATTGGCTTTCAGACCTGACAAGATAACCAGCATGTAAATCATTGCGCTGATTGCTAGGTTTATTTGAGTATGCGAATATCAGTTTTCGCTTTTTAGTCAGAGGTTTTACCTTTACCCCCGACCACACTAGCTCCCACCGCATGGACGCTTACTCTTATATCGCCAACGCCCACGGCGAATACATCGATCAACTGTACCAAGCCTATAAGAACGACCCCGAGTCGGTTGATTTTGGCTGGCGCAAGTTTTTCGAGGGCTTTGATTTCTCGCAGCAGTTTCCTGAAGATGGCGCTGTGCAGGCCGATGGCCAAGGCGTACTGACTACGCCTGCCAGTACCAACCAGGCCGGACAAGTTCGAGCAGTTGATAAAGTGTCGGCCGATAAGGAGACACAGGTGCGTAACCTGATTCATGCCTTCCGTAGCCGCGGGCATTTGGTAGCCAATACCAACCCCGTGCGCCCCCGCAAAGACCGCAAGGCCCGCCTCTCGCTGGCTGACTTTGGCCTGGGCGAAGCCGACCTCGACACCGTGTTCAAGAACGGTGAAGTGATAGGCCTGGGCCCCGATGCTAAGCTGCGCGACATTCTGGCGGCGCTGGAAAAAATATACACTCGCACTATTGGGTTCGAGTATATGTATATCCGCGACCCCCAGGTGCTCGACTGGTTCCGAGAGAAGGTGGAGAAAGACTCGCTGAGCTTTAACCCTGGCCTGGAGTACAAGAAGCGCATTCTCAAAAAGCTGAATGAGGCCGTTGTATTCGAGAACTTCCTGCACACCAAATTCCTGGGCCAGAAGCGCTTTTCCTTGGAAGGTGGTGAAACCACCATTCCGGCCCTCGACGCTATTATCAATAAGTCGTCGGAGCTAGGCGTGAAGGAGGTAATGATCGGGATGGCCCACCGTGGCCGCCTGAACGTGCTGGCCAACATCATGGGCAAGACTTACGAGCAGATTTTCTCGGAATTCGAGGGTACTGCCGTACCGGACCTAACCATGGGCGACGGCGACGTGAAATACCACATGGGCTACAGCTCAGAGGTAGAAACGGAAGGTGGCCAGAAGGTAAACCTGAAGCTGGCGCCCAACCCCTCGCACCTGGAAGCAGTAAACCCCGTGGTAGAAGGCTTTGTGCGGGCTAAGATTGAGCACCAGTACGGCGGCGACTACCACCAGATTCTGCCCATCCTGATCCACGGCGATGCTGCTTTGGCGGGCCAGGGCATTGGCTACGAGGTAACGCAGATGTCGCAGCTGGAAGGCTACAAGACGGGCGGTACCATTCACTTCGTGATCAACAACCAAGTTGGTTTTACTACCGACTTTGAAGACGCCCGCTCATCCATCTACAGCACCGACCTAGCCAAGATTATCGACGCTCCCGTGTTGCACGTGAACGGCGACGACCCCGAGGCTGTAGTATTTGCCGTGCGCCTGGCTACGGAGTACCGTCAGCAGTTCCACGCCGATATCTTCATTGATATGGTATGCTACCGCCGTCACGGTCACAACGAGTCGGATGAGCCCAAATTCACGCAGCCCACGCTCTATAACCTCATCTCGAAGCACCAGAACCCCCGCGAAGTGTACAACGCCATGCTGGTGCAGCGCGGCGACGTAGACGCGGAGCTGGCGAACCAGATGGACCGTGAATTCCGCGACCTGCTCCAGGCCCGCCTGGACATGGTGAAGCAGAAGCCGTTGCCGTATAACTACCAGGCTCTGGAAAACGAGTGGCGCAGCCTGCGCCGCAGCAAGCCCGAGGACTTTGAGCAGTCGCCTGAGACGGGTATCAGCGAAGAGGTAGTGCAGAAGGTAGGCCAGGCCCTGACTACGCTGCCCGAAGGCTTCCGCCCCCTGAAGCAGATTGAGAAGCTGATGGAGGAGCGCAAGAAAATGTTCTTCGAAAGCCGCGTGCTCAACTGGGCCGCCGGTGAGCTACTGGCCTACGGCTCGTTGCTGCACGAAAACCACATTGTGCGCGTAAGCGGCCAGGATGTGCAGCGCGGTACGTTCTCGCACCGCCACGCCGTCCTACATGATGCTGAGACTTCGGCTCCTTATAACTCCCTGAACTACATTGAGGAAGGCCAGGAGAAGCTGAGCATCTACAATTCGCTGCTGAGTGAGTATGCGGTGCTGGGTTTTGAATTTGGCTATGCCATGGCCAACCCCACGGCCCTGGTGGTGTGGGAAGCGCAGTTCGGTGACTTCGCCAACGGTGCCCAGACGATGATCGACCAGTTCATTGTGTCGAGCGAGAGCAAGTGGCAGCGTATGAACGGTGTGGTGATGCTCTTGCCCCACGGCTACGAAGGCCAGGGCCCGGAGCACTCCAACGCCCGCCCCGAGCGCTTCCTGCAGCTGGCCGCCGAGAACAACATCATTGTGGCCAACATGACCACGCCGGCTAACTTCTTCCACGCCCTGCGCCGTCAGCTGACCTGGGAGTTCCGCAAACCGCTGGTGGTAATGTCGCCGAAGTCGATGCTGCGCCACCCGCTGTGCGTGTCGCCGGTGGAGGAGTTCACCTCCGGCTCCTTCCGCGAGGTGCTCGGCGATGTGTACGCCGACGCTAAAAAGGTGAAGCGCGTGCTGCTTTGCTCGGGCAAAGTGTACTTCGACCTGTTGGAAGAGCAGCAGAAGTCGGGCCGCACTGATGTGGCGCTGATACGCTTGGAGCAGTTGCACCCCTTCCCCAAGAAGCAGCTGGACGCTGAGCTGGCGAAGTATCCGAAGGCCAAAGTATACTGGGTTCAGGAAGAGCCCGAGAACATGGGCTACTGGAACTACCTGCTCCGCTTCATGCGCCGCGACTTAGAAGATGTGATTTCGCGCAAGCCATCAGCGTCGCCGGCTACCGGCTACAACAAGGTGCATATCAAAGAGCAGAAAGAACTCGTTGCCCGCGCCTTCGATAAGCCCCGTGAAGAAGTAGCGGACTCTATTATCAAGGAAACCGCCGCGAAAGCGCAGAAAACCGACTAACTCTGTTATTCTAAGGTGAAGCGAGGAAGCTGAATTAGCCTCTAGGCCAGTAACCCAGATTCCTCGCTTTACTCGGAATGACAGCTCAAACGACATTCTCCCGAAAACCCTTCAAAACTCCCACTTATGGGTCTGGAAATTAAAATCCCCGCCGTTGGCGAGTCTATCACCGAGGTAACCATTGCCAAATGGCTCAAAGCCGACGGTGACACCGTAAAACGCGATGAGATTATTGCAGAGTTAGAATCTGATAAAGCTACGTTTGAGCTGCCTGCTGAAGCGGATGGCGTACTGAAAATTCTGGTGGCAGAAGGCGAAACCATTGGTATCGGAACCGCTATTGCCGATATCAGCGGCGACGGTGCGGCTTCCGGTTCTGCTGCTCCGGCGGCAAGTGCTCCGGCTGCGGCCAGCGTTACGGCACCGGCGGCTGACCCCATCAGCCAGGGCGAAGAAAACCCCCAGGCCAGCAACCAGAGTGGTTACGGCGGCTCGCAGGCTGGCTCGGCCGATACGCCTACTGCTGCTTCCCCAGCTGCCGCTCCGGCCGCTGGTGGTGCCGCTTCGGGTGGCGGTGTTACGGTGGAGATGAAGATTCCGGCCGTGGGTGAGTCCATCACGGAAGTAACCGTAGCCAAGTGGCTGAAGGAGGACGGCGCCCAAGTACAGCGTGACGAAATCATTGCTGAGCTGGAGTCGGATAAGGCAACGTTTGAGCTGCCCGCCGAAGGTAGCGGCACCCTGCGCCACGCGGCCAAGGAAGGCGAAACCATCGGCATTGGGGCTACCATTGCCCGCATTGAAGGGGGTAGCGGTGCTTCGGCCCCGGCAGCTACCCCAGCCGCGGCTCCCGCTGCCAGCCAAGCTGCTCCGGCCGCTGCTGCTGCGCCTGCTTCCAGCTCTACGAGCTACGCTACCGGCACGCCTTCGCCGGCGGCTGGTAAGATCCTCGGTGAGAAAGGCATTAACCCCGCCGACGTACAAGGCTCGGGTCGTGATGGTCGTATCACCAAGGAAGACGCCCAGAACGCTCAGGCTCGTCCGGCTGCTCCGGCACCGGCTGCTGCCCCAGCGTCGGCACCTGCTAAAGCGGCGCCTGCCCAGGCTGCACCAGCTGCCAGCGGTAACCGCAACGTGCGCCGTGAGCGCATGAGCAACCTGCGCAAGACGGTAGCCCGCCGCTTGGTGTCAGTGAAGAATGAAACGGCCATGCTCACCACCTTCAACGAGGTGAACATGCAGCCCATCATGGACCTGCGCAACAAGTTCAAAGACAAGTTCAAGGAGAAGCACAGCGTAGGCCTCGGCTTCATGTCGTTCTTCACCAAGGCCGTGTGCGTGGCCCTGAAAGAATGGCCCGCCGTGAATGCCCAAATCGATGGCACCGACATCGTGTACAACGACTTCTGCGACATCAGCATTGCCGTGTCGGCCCCCAAAGGCTTGGTAGTACCGGTAATCCGCAATGCGGAGGAGCTGTCGTTTGATGGTATTGAGAAGGAAATTCAGCGCCTCGCTGGCCTGGCCCGCGACAACAAGCTCACCATTGAGCAGATGACCGGCGGTACGTTCACCATCACCAATGGTGGTGTGTTCGGCTCTATGATGAGCACCCCGATCATCAACGCGCCGCAATCGGCTATCTTGGGTATGCACAACATCGTGCAGCGCCCCATTGCTGAGAACGGCCAAGTAGTGATTCGCCCGATGATGTATCTGGCCCTGAGCTACGACCACCGCATTATCGACGGCCGCGAGTCGGTGTCGTTCCTGGTGCGCGTGAAAGAGCTTCTTGAGGACCCAACGCGCCTGTTGCTGGGTGTTTAAGCTCCGTTTGCCTAAAATGCGCACTCAGTGCTGCCAATGCGCTTCTTTCAAGCCCCTTGAAATGGAGCGGGCAAGCGTGGAGACTCGCATAAAAGCAACGAAAGCATTATTGAAAACGCTCGTCCTCCTTGCTGGGGACGAGCGTTTTGCGCTTAAACTGTTGCGGTGTCCCACTTGCACTCAGTATTGGCAAACAGCCCGCGAGTGGAATTTTGATAACAAGGAATACGCGTATCAGGTCCCTGAGATAACCATTGAGGAGTGGCGACAGGAGCCCTACACTCAGCCTGCAGCCTGGTTTTTATATTCGGCCATGATGTCTAACTACTTTGCTCAAAACACCTTTGAGGAAAGTGAGAATCCCTGTCGGGCAGAAGGCTGCGCTAAGCGAGCCCTTAAGTTTAGCGGTGTATGCCAGCAACACCATATTGAGCAACTGCAACGCGTAGGTTTGCTGCCAAAGAAACCTCTGGGGCGGCTCTTTGCGCCCTACTTATGAAGTAGGCTTCCTCGCGCAGCAGAGAGCCTCCATCTTTTAAAAAGTAAAGCCCACAAAAAAGCCCGCCGGATATGTATCCGGTGGGCTTTTTTTGGGTGGGGATGGGTGGATGAGTGGGTACGGAGTAGAGGTGGGTAGGGCGGGAAGGAAGGGAAAACGGAAAGTATTAGTCGACGGGCAGTTCGCGGGAGCGGGTAGCGCTCAGGCGGGTAGCGAGTTGTTTGGCGAGTTGTTTGGCTTCTTCGGCTTTAGAGCCCGAGAAGTGCTCCTCAATGGTAGAGGAGAAAATATTGAGCCAGTGCTGAATGTGCTGACCGCTACGGGGCAGGGCAACCTGCTCGGGCAGTGGCTCGCCTTCGGTGCTGCCGTGGCCTAGCAGGGTGCTGCTCCAGTAACGGTACTGGGTAGTGAGGTAATGGGGCCAGTGTATGCGGGCCGCCGCACCAAAGCTGGCACCGAGCAGGGTATCATTAGTTGCCTTGTGGCACAGAGTATCTACCAGCGTCTTGATGTCACGCTCGGTTTGGATGTCGGGCAGAGTAGCAGAAGTTTTCATAAGCTGGCGGGGATCAAACTGGGTGGGCTCTCGGATACGTAGCGAATTTACGCAGGTTGCTCAGCTTTCGCTAGTAATCGGAAAAATTTTATTTATTCTTTTTACAGTGCAGTGTCGGAATAATTGGTTTTTGCTATTAAAAGTTCGCAAGTGGCTAAAAAACAAGACAGTCCAGCTTTAAAAGCCGGACTGTCTTGATTAAAAATATTTTTGCTAAGTGGGAAGTTTTTTACTTGATGCGTGTCACCCGGAGGTAATCGAGCATGGCTTGATTGACTTCGCTATTCATATTCCGATCGGCAGTCTCGTAGGCCAGTGTCAGCGGATAAGATCCCTTCTCCAGGCGCACAATTACCGGGTTCGAGAAACCCCAATCCGACCACTCCTCTACTCCCCGTTGAGGAAGCACCACCGTACCCAGCTGTTGCTGACCAAGGCGTAGCGTACGGATGGCACATTTGTTACTGGTGTTGATGGGGCCGTTGCCGTTGGCGTAGCGGAAATCGATGGCGTAGAGTCCGGTTTCCGGAATCTGTACGCGGGTGGTTAGCGCCTGATTATGGGTGGTGCTAATTTCCACGAAACCCCTACCCGTGAATCCGTGGTATGGTTTGCCAGATTTCGCCGCCGCGGTTTCCAGCTCATAAGTGCGGCGGAATTTCTCAGCCCCTATTGGCAACGGTTCACTGGCGAAGCTCTCGAACCCGGAGGCATCAACGGCCAGCACCTGGTACTCAGTGTAGGCCACTGGTGTGGGCACGGCAAACTCTGGTGTGGTAGTGCGGCCCGCAAACTGGCCGTTGCGCAGCACCTGGTAGGCGTTGGCTCCTTCAACAGCAGCCCAGGTGAGGCGGCCGTTGGTGTAGGCTACTGCTGGCGTCATGGGCGCTATGTGGTGCGGCACTTTATTCTGGGATGCCGCGGCAGGGGACTCATTAGCCAGTTCAATACGAATAGCGTGAGAGCCCGTAAGCGTGGCGGGTATGGTCGCATCGTGGAGAGGCTGCCCGTCTAGCGTGATGCTGCGAATAGTGCGGCCGTAGCCTAGCAGCTCCACATCTAGCGTAGATTGGCGGTACTTGAAACCGGTGAGCTTACGGGTGCCTTGCAGCGCCTGCGGTACGAAGGGCCGGAAAGTGAGGCGGTCAGCCTGAAAATCCATACCAAACAAGCCTTTATACACTAGACCCAACGAGCCGGAAAGGCTCCAGAGCATGTTGCTGCTGTTGATCTGGGTGCCGGCGAAGTCGCCGTTGCTGGCCACAAAGTTTTCCTTGTTGGTGAGGAACATGGCGGCGGGGCGAGCCACGGCCATCAGGCTTTCCATAAAGGAAGCTTCGTTGCCCACTTTAGCAGCGGCCAGGCCCCAGTAGCTCTGCACAAAGGGCCACACCGCATTATTGTGGTAGGGTGGAATACCGGAAATCTGCGGGTAGATGCAGGGTACGCCGTAGTCCAGTACGGGCGTGCTGGCCACTACGGTACGGGCCCGCGCCTCATCGGCTACGCCAAACAGCACCGTCAGGGCCTCCCCCAGCGCCTCTGCCTTTGGCGACACGGAGAGAAAGTTGCGGCCATACAGGTACTGTCCGTAGTAGCCATTCTCCTCCAACCAGAGGTGTTGGTTGATGCCTGCTTTGATGCCTTCGGCCAGCTTGTGGTGTTTAGCAGCTACCTCGGGGTGGCCTAGCTGCTCGGCCATTAGGGCCAGCACCTGGTTGCCCTGGAAGTGGGCCGCGTTGGTGCCCAGCGTTTCGCTCTGGTAGATGTCTGCGGGCTGCATCCACTTGGGGTAGGTTTGCTCGCGCCAATCCAGAAACGATGACTCCCCGCGCACCAGCCCCGTAACCGGGTCGTAGGCCACCTGCTGGTCGTCCTCGATGCAGTTCTTGATGATGGGGTACACCTGCCGCAGCCAGGCCTCGTCGCCGGTGGCTTTATAGATTTCCCAGGCGGCCGTGGCCCAGATGATGCGGTCGGTGGAGCAGGGGTAGGCGCCGCCCGTGCCGGTGTCCTGAATGATGCGGCCCTCAGGCGTGACCTTGCGCATGAGGCTGGTTTTGGCAACTTCGGGCTGCAGCAGGGCCTGCGAGAGAATGATGCTGTAGCTGATGTCGCGGGTCCAGACGCCCGCCCACTCTTGGCCGGTCCGGAAAGTACCATCGGGCTCCACGGCGCGTTTGGCTTCCTCCAGGGCCATATTGTATAAGGCATCCAGCAGGGGGTAGTTGGAGGTGAGCTGCGGAAACCCCGAGACATCGAGGTTCTGCTTCCAGCTGCTGGCGGTGGTTTTGGCGTCGGAGTGGGCGTTGAGCGTGAGGGTGGTTTCGTAGATACCGTCACCGTCGGGGTCTTTCAGCTCCAGCTGGGGCTTGTTGATGAGGTTGTCGAAATCCCAGCTCAGCGGCGTGGTGTTGCCGGCCACAAATACATGCTTGAAATCGTCTTTATAGAGCTTCTGGCCGTTGTAGAGCTGGTAATAGCCCTGCTGCTGAAACGCGGCCAGCAAAGGCCGCAGATCCAGCCTGATCTTCAGGGGGGTGTTGGGGGCCAGGTAAGTATTGGCGGGTACCAGCGTTTTGTCTACGTAGTGCTGCCCAAACACAATGAGAGGCGTTTCGAGGCCAGTGCCGTCGGCTTTCGGAATGGCCATGAAGGTGTGGTCCTGGCCCGGCGGCATCTCATTGTCTTTGCCATTGAGGCTGAACTTGAAGCTGACCTGAGGGCTCTGGAACTCGTTGGCGGGGCTCTGGTAATCAGAAGTCAGCTCCGTGCGCGAAAGCGCCCGGGCGGTGTGCATACCCTGCACCAGCGAATCGCGGTAGACGGTATAAGCAGCCGACTGCCACACGGGCGGTGCGGCAGCAGTAGCCGCCGCAGTAAGAGTAGTGGATTTTTGCATCTGGCAGGAGCCCAACAGGCCTAGGGGGAGTAGGAAACCGACGGGAAGGAAAGGATAGCGCATGGGGGAAGGAGCGAGCGGGCGGGGCGTTAACGTACGAGGGGAAACGCGAAAAGAGGAGACGGTAGTGCGTGATAACTACCTGAGTCTGGCCTGGAAAACGTGGGGGAATTACGGCCCCACCTTTTTCTGCCGCCCGCCAAGTACCACCAGTGCCACGGCCACCACAATGAGCGCGGCCCCACCGAGCATGCCCGCATTTAGCTGCTCACCGGCAAATGCCCAGCCCAGCAGTACGGCCACCACGGGATTTACAAAGGCATACGTACCCGCAATAGCTGGCTCTACTACGCGCAGCAGCCAGATGTAGGCGGTGAAAGCCACAATCGACCCAAACGTAACCAGATAGGCGTAAGCCAGCCACGACTTGGTAGTGACCTGCGCCAGCTCAAAGCCGGTGGTCTCACCTTTGATGAGGCCTGCCACCAGCATTACCAACCCGCCACACAGCATCTGCATGCCACCCGAGACAAAGGGTGAGGGGGCCGGCTGGTTTTTCTTGGAATACAGGGAGCCAATGGCCCACACCAGCGCCGCAATCAGCACCAGCGCCATTCCCAGCGTTTCGTGGCCCGGTAGGGCTACGTGGCTGGCGCCGGGCGTGCGGGCCAGCAGGTACACGCCGCCCAGGCCCAGGGCCAGACCCACCGCTACCAGCGGAGCCGGGCGGCTGGCCAGGCCACTCCACCAGCCCAATAGCGCCAGAAACATGGGCACCGTAGCCACCAGCAGTGCCGTCAGGCCCGAGGGGAGGTACTGCTCGCCCAGCGTTACACCGCCGTTGCCGAAGGCCAGCAGGCAGGTGCCAATGATAAGAGCCGTGAACCAGCCTTGCCGTGTGGGGGCGGGCTCACCCTTCCAGCGCATGTAGCCATATAGCAGAGCCCCCGCCGATGCGTAGCGCGTGCCCGCCATCAGCAAGGGCGGTATAGAATCAATGGCGAACCGGATACCCAGGTAGGTAGAACCCCAGATAATGTAGAGGGCCGCAAAGGCCAGCAGAATAGATGCGCGCGAAGGGGAGATGGGAGCAGACATGCCACAAACCTACGTTGGTTTTGCAGAGGTGGCCTAGGCTATTACCTACATAGGTGCAAGAGATGCTTCGTTATGCTGAGCTTGCCGAAGCATCCCTACCTCTGGCTAACTACTGGCCTAGACCTGTCAACACCAAAGCGGCAGAGATGCTTCGGCAAGCTCAGCATGACGGGCTTTTAATAGTCCTGAATGCATGATCGGGCCTACAGACAAGTTAACTAGGCTTTAGGCCAGTTGTGCTGCCACGCAGCGTTTCCTTCCAGATGCCGTTCTTTGCTAAGTACTCACCTCCCGTATTCCCCGTGCGTTTCCTTCTCCTGCTTTTCCTGGTTAGCCTCTTAGGCCTATCCCGCCCCACCTTGGGGCAGCTGCTACAGCCTAAAGCCGCCTTCTCGCGCCCCGACTCGTTGCGCGGAGCCCTCACGCCGCTGCGCACCTGCTACAACATCAACTACTATCACCTCGATGTGAAGCTGGATGTGGCCAAAAAGGCTCTCAGCGGCTCCAACGAATTTCAGTTCACGGCCACTCAGGATTTCACACGCCTGCAGTTTGATCTGTTCGCTAACTTGAAAGTGGAGAAGGTGGCCTACGAGGGCCAGGAGATGCCGTTTACCCGTGAGGCCAATGCCGTGTTCGTGACCTTTCCCCAGCCCATCCGGAAGGGGCAGCGCGCCGCTTTCACGGTGTTCTACTCCGGCCAGCCTACCGTAGCCGAGAATGCGCCCTGGGACGGGGGGCTCATCTTCGCCCAGGATGCCAAGGGTAAGCCGTGGGTGGCTACCGCCTGCCAGGGCGTGGGGGCCAGCATCTGGTGGCCCACCAAAGACCACCAGGCCGATGAAGTGGACAGTATGCTCATCAGCATCTCGGTACCCAAGGGGTTAAAGGATGTTTCCAATGGGCGCCTGCGCAAAACTACGCCCCTGAAGGGCGGCTACACCCGCTACGACTGGTTCGTGAGCAACCCCATCAACAACTACGATGTGGCCATGAACGTGGGCGACTACCAGCACTTTTCCGGTGGCACCTACGCCGGCGAGAAAGGCCCCCTTACCCTCGACTATTGGGTGCTGCCCGAAAACCTCACCAAGGCTAAAAAGCAGTTCGCCGATAACGTGGTCCCCATGCTTAAGTCGATGGAGTACTGGTTTGGGCCCTACCCGTTTTACCAGGATGGCTATAAGCTGGTAGATGCGCCCCACCTGGGCATGGAACACCAAAGCGCGGTGGCCTACGGCAACAAATACCTCAACGGCTACCTCGGCAAAGACCGCTCCGGCACGGGCTGGGGCCTGAAGTGGGACTTTATTATCATCCACGAAAGCGGCCACGAGTGGTTCGGCAACAATATCACCAGCAAGGACATTGCCGACATGTGGATTCACGAGGCCTTCACCACCTACTCCGAAGCGCTGTTTGTGGAAAGCCAGTTTGGCAAGGACGCCGCCCAGGCCTACATTCATGGGCAGCGCCGCAATATCCGCAACGACGAGCCCATCATTGGGCCCTACGGCGTGAACAAGGAAGGCTCCAGTGATATGTATGACAAGGGCAGCAACATGCTCAATACCATCCGCACCAGCCTCAACGATGATGAGAAGTGGCGGCAGATTCTGCGCGGCCTGGGCAGCACGTTCTACCACCAAACCGTAACAACAGAGCAGGTAGTGGCCTACATTAACCAGCAGAGTGGCCACAACCTTACCGCCGTGTTTAACCAGTACCTGCGCCACACTGCCCTGCCCACCCTGGAGCTGCGCTTCGAGCAAGGCCGCACCCTGGCCCGCTGGATTGCCGATGAGCCCGCCTTCGATTTGCCGGTGCGAGTGCGGGTTAAAGGAGGCAGCTATCAGTTTATCAAGTCCACTACCACCTTTCAGGCCATTGAAGTGCCTGGCCTGGCCAAAGAAAACGTGGAGGTAGACACCCTGAACTACTACATCGGGGTGCTGGTGGAGTAGGGATGCCCGAGCATATTAACACAACCCCCAACGTTAATTAGGCCGTCATGCTTGATCTGGCGTCCGCGCAGTCGAAGCATCTCTACCGCTGGCTAACTAACTGGCCTAGGGCATAACCGCTTCATAGCCCAAAGCTTAAACCCGGGGCTAGTGAATGTTCATCAGACTGGCCTAGGCCTCTGCAACGAAGCGGTAGAGATGCTTCGACTGCGCGGACGCCAGATCAAGCATGACGGTCTTTTAGCTTATCTCCCTCTCTACTTCACAAATACACCACTTCACAAATTCACCGTGCGTACCTTCGCGCCCGTTGATTTCCACCGAATTCACTCGTTGAATATGAACCAATACGACGTTACCGTTATCGGCTCCGGCCCAGGCGGTTATGTGGCGGCCATCCGCTGCGCCCAGCTAGGCCTCAAAACTGCCCTGATTGAGAAGTACAGCACCTTGGGCGGCACTTGCCTCAACGTGGGCTGCATCCCCAGCAAAGCCCTCCTCGACTCGACGGAGCACTTCCACAATGCCGGCCACACCTTCAAGGAGCATGGCATTGAGCTGAGCGACCTGCAGATCAACATGAACCAGCTCATCGACCGGAAAAACGGGGTGGTGAAGGCCAATACCGACGGCATCCAGTTCCTGATGAAGAAGAACAAGATCGACGTCATTCAGGGCGTGGGTTCGTTCGTGGATAAGAATCACATCAGCATCACGCCCACCGCGGGCGGCGAAGCGCAGCAGATCGAGACGAAAAACGTCATCATTGCTACTGGCTCTAAGCCCACCGTGCTGCCTTTCATCAAGCAGGACAAGCAGCGCATCATCACCAGCACCGAGGCCCTGAACATCCGGGAGGTGCCTAAGCACATGATCGTGATTGGTGGTGGCGTAATCGGGCTGGAAATGGCTTCGGTGTACGCTCGCCTCGGCGCGAAAGTATCGGTGGTGGAGTTCATGGACTCCCTCATCCCGACCATGGACCGTGCCCTTGGCAAAGAGCTGAAGCGCATCCTGGGCAAAATCGGCATCGAGTTCTTCCTGAGCCACAAAGTAACCGGCGCTACCCGCGAGGGCGACGCCGTGACCGTAACCGCTACCAACCCGAAAGGCGAGGAAGTGAAGTTTGAAGGCGACTACTGCCTGGTAGCCGTGGGCCGCGTGCCTTACACCGCAGGCCTGAACCTAGAAGCTGCCGGCGTAGAAATGGAAGAGCGCGGCCGCATTAAGGTTGATGAGCACCTGCAAACCAACGTACCCGGCATCTACGCCATCGGCGACGTAATTCGGGGAGCTATGCTGGCCCACAAGGCCGAGGAAGAAGGCGTGTTCGTGGCCGAAACCATTGTAGGCCAGAAGCCGCACATCAACTACCTGCTCATCCCCGGCGTGGTGTACACCTGGCCGGAAGTGGCCGGGGTGGGCTACACCGAAGAGCAACTGAAGGAGCAGGGCAAGGCCTACAAAACCGGCAACTTCCCCTTCCGCGCCTCGGGCCGCGCCCGCGCCTCCATGGACCTCGACGGCTTCGTGAAAGTGCTGGCCGACAAGGAAACCGACGAAATCCTGGGGGTACACATGATTGGCCCTCGCATCGCCGACCTCATTGCCGAAGCCGTAACGGCCATGGAGTTCCGCGCCTCCGCTGAGGACGTAGCCCGCATGAGCCACGCCCACCCCACCTACGCCGAAGCCATGAAGGAAGCCTGCCTAGCCGCCACCGAGAACCGCGCTATTCACATGTAATTTCGCATTTGCAGTAGAAACGAAAAGAGGCTGCAGCTCCCCTAGGAGCTGCAGCCTCTTTTCGTTTCAGGTAAGGACTTAATAAGCCAGTACAGGCTCTTGCTTTGGGTCTGCGCCGTACTGGTTGTCGCCGCGAGTGCCTTCTGTGCAGTCAAGCACTAGCAGCCAAATGGCTCCCACCAGCGGAATGAGCACAATGAACATAAACCAGCCGCTCTTATTCACATCATGCAGTCTTCTTACAGATACTGCTAAACCGGGAATGAACATGGCCAAGGCATAGAGCATGTAAACAGGGCCGTAGCCGATGCCATCCATAGCGGTGCCCAGCACTACATCAGCCACCATAGCTACTATAGCGAAAATGATATGGAATAGAGTGAACATCCAGTACTCCTTGCGCCGGGCGCGGCCCTGGAATACGGCGTAGTTTCTTAAAGCGTGTAAATAGTACTGCATGCATAAAAGAGTAAAGCGGGTCCTACTCGTAAGGCTTTTCGGTGTCGCCTCGTTTTTATAGTGGCTTCTGAACTCCACTCAAGCTTAACGAACACCCGCGCACCCAGAAGTAGTCGCGCTGGCAGATGTTCCTAAGCCCATGGCAATATAGCTATTCAGATAGTAGTGTGAAAGCACGAACCTTGCTTTAATCCTAGTATTGAAAAGAGTTGACCTTAATAAATGGGTTGTTCTATGCTGATGATGGCTTGTGTTGTGATAAGCGATATGGAAATAGTTAAAATTTCAACTGTGTAAGCTGTATCTACAGGCTTATGTTTCTAGAGTTAGATTTTTTAAACCTACTGTGGCCTGTGTGCCAGAGGTTAAAATAGCTACGTCTTCTGCACCAGCTTGAACCCATCTTTGGTTACTTGGTACTACTGGCCCTAGATGGTGAGGGTTTCATCTTCCAGCAGCTTGCTTAAGTTCTTAATGTCGCCCGTCGCCTAGTTACGGATGCGGCTGGGGTTGAGCTGGCGCTGATTGAAAGAAAGGTTCAGGCGGAAAGCCGTGTACACCAGGTCAACCCGCACAAGGTAGCGGTCCTGCAGGTGCAGGGCCTCCAGGTCTGGGAAAGGCTGGTATCGGGCGGTAGGCGTTGAGCTCAGCGCCGGAGGGAGTGGTTTGAGCGTAAGCGGCGCTGATGCTCAACCGGAGAGGTAGCCCACGGAGAAAAGCCCGGAAGGATACAGAAAGCATTGGATAGGATAATAAGCACAAAGGGGGGCAAAATGGGGGGGGGCTGGCAGGTGGCCTAGCGTGACTTATTTCACCCCTCCGGCAGACAAACTGCTCAGCTAGATACTTGCAGGCGTACACTAACTGAGGTCGTGGCAACGTTGGGTATAGAGTATGGTGAATAAAACATGTACACGAGCATGCTTACCCTGTGCATAACAAGCGCTGGTGCCACCAAATTGTCGGTCTAGGCTTCTATTCCAGCAAAACCTATTTCACCTCTAGCCAACCCGTATGAACCTCTTTCGCTTCCGGCGCCGCGCTACGGCCACGCCTTCCTCGCCCAAAAGCCCAGCCCGCGAGTGGCGCGACGCCGTAGTTTTCGCCGTAATGGCGGCCACGTTTATCCGGTGGTCGGCGGTAGAGGCCTACACCATCCCTACGCCCAGTATGGAGAACTCCCTGATGGTGGGCGACTATTTGTTTGTGAGCCGCCTGCATTACGGCCCCATCACCCCCCAAACGCCCCTGCAGGTGCCGCTTACGCACCAGAAGCTTTGGGGCACTGAGCTGCAGAGCTACTCCGATGCTATTCAGCTGCCCACGTATCGGTTTCCGGGTTTTAGCTCCGTGCATCGCAACGATGTAGTAGTGTTTCATGTGCCCCACGAGCAGCAGCGCCCCGCCGATATGCGCACTCACCTGATTAAGCGCTGCGTGGCCGTAGCCGGTGACACCCTGGAAATCCGTCGGGGGCAGGTGTTTCTGAATGGCCAGCCGGGCGCGGTAGCCGGCCAGCTCCAGACCACCTACTTCATGCAGGTAGACCACCCCGATGATGCCGTGCGGCAGGCCCTGCATGAGCAAGGCGTGGCTGACTACAACGAGCCCGACGGCATTCCCCAGGCCAGCACTGACCCGGCCACGGGTAAGTCCGGCTTCTTCATCAGCTGTACGCCTGCCGTGGCGGAGTACTTCCGCCGCCAGCCCTACGTGAAGGCGCTAACCGTCCCTGAGTACCGCACCCAGCTGTTCCCCAACGTGGGTGATTTCCACAACCCAACCGCCGCGCTGAGCAGCCAGCCCCACAACTGGCAGCTAGATGGTTACGGCCCCCTGCCTGTGCCCCGCAAAGGCCAGACGATAACCCTCACGCCGGCCAATGCCGCCGCCTATTACGCTATTTTAGCCCAGTATGAAGGCAATGAGGGCATTACCTGGCAGCAGGGCCAGATCTACCAAAACGGCCGGCCACTCACGCGCTACACCCTCAAGCAGAACTACTACTTTATGATGGGCGACAACCGCCACAACTCCGAGGACTCCCGCTTCTGGGGCTTCGTGCCCGAAGATTATATTGTGGGTAAGGCAGTGTTTGTGTGGCTCTCCATTGACCCCTACGCCGACCTGCTCCACAAAATTCGGTGGAACCGGCTGCTGAAACCCGTCAGCTAGGGCAAGTGTAGGCTCGCGGGCGCTATGAATCAGCATGGGCAAACAGGCACCAGGCAAGATGTTATTACCTAGAGTGTTCTGACCATAAGGAGCTAGCAGAATGAGCAGTTGAGGAGCGGACACTATCTTGCCGGACCTACGTGGCGGCACTTGGGTAACACTGCTTACGCATTACAGTATGCACCACACCATGAAATCCTCGTTGCCATTATTGCTGACGCTCCTGTTGAGTATGTGTCTGAGCTGCTCAAAAGATAAGGCTGACACAGCTCCAACGGTCCCGCCAGCTGCCAGCGCTGGGTTTGCTTATGGTGCCGATACCAGTTGGATGACTGAAATGGAAGCGGCGGGGCGCAAGTTTTACAACAACGGCGGTGTGGCGCAAGATCTGTTTACCGTGCTCCAGGGCAAAGGCATCACGGCCATTCGGCTGAGGGTGTGGGTAAATCCTGCTGACGGCTGGTGTAACACGCAGGATCTGGTGGCTAAAGCCAAGCGGGCGCAGGCCGCCGGGCTGCAGACGTTAATTGATTTCCATTACAGTGACTCCTGGGCCGACCCAGGCAAGCAAACCAAACCCGCTGCCTGGACCGGGCAAAGTGCCACTGGCTTGGCGCAAGCCG
Source organism: Hymenobacter taeanensis (assembly GCF_013137895.1). Lineage (NCBI taxonomy): Bacteria > Pseudomonadati > Bacteroidota > Cytophagia > Cytophagales > Hymenobacteraceae > Hymenobacter > Hymenobacter taeanensis. Next base: position 1,294,841 of record NZ_CP053538.1, on the reverse strand, counting down.
TATACGACCACACGCTGGCAACGCTCTCAGCACTGAAGGCCGGCGGCGTAACGCCAACCTGGGTGCAAATAGGTAACGAAATAAGTGATGGCATGCTCTGGCCAGAAGGTCGGCCCTCTCTCTCCATCAACAACTTCCAGGCTCTGGCTCTGATGATTAACCGCGGTGGTGGCGCTGCCAAGCAGGTATTTCCGAATGTGAAAGTAATTCTGCACGTAGCCAATGGACAAAAGCTGAACGACGCCCGCTGGTTGCTGGATGGTGTAAAAGCCCAGGGGGCCACTTGGGATGTGTGCGGCTTCTCAGTGTACCCCACTGCTGCTAACTGGGCTACTATCAACCAGCAGGTACTGGCTACCATGCAAGATGCTGCCACGCGGTATGGTAAGGAAGTAATGATATGCGAGGCAGGTATGAGCGTGGCCGATGCCATGCCCTGCCGCGACTTCCTCCGCGACCTGATAAGCAAAACCAAATCAGTGCCGGGTGGCCTGGGCGTATTCTATTGGGAGCCACAGGCGTATGCTAATTGGCAGGGGTACACTATGGGCGCATTTAATACCAGCGGCCAACCCACCGTAGCTATGGATGCCTTTCGGCAGTAATGGCCAGCGCGTTTACTTGTGCCTGGGCCTGGGGCTGACGAAAGTAAAACCTGAGAGCCAGAACCCAGAGCCGAGGTCAACCGGTAGTTTGTGATGTGGTAGCATAAGGTGTTGCATAGCAGACCTATATCTGAGCTTTGCGGCAACCTTTGGGAGTAGCTCTGCGAATACCTAGTTGGGGCGGCCAAGGCGGGGTGGCCCTGCCAGCTAAACCGGAACGCTCGATTTCCGCTGAGCTATACCTGCACTTCCATGAGCAAGCATAAGAAACAGAAAAAGAAGAAAGCCAAGCAGCTTCAGGAGGCCGTGCCGGAAAACATGCTTGACGCAGCCGTGCTATCTATCAGGAAATTTCGGAAGATAACCAACGAAATTGCCAAACTGAGCCTTGGGCAGAAGGTGGTAGGTAGCCTAGTGTTGGCGGCAGCTGGCCTTATCTACCTGGACCAACGCAAGGGCGATGACAGTGGTACTTCGTTTACCTCAAGGTTTAACTGGCCCAGGCTACCCGAAGCAGAGGAAACTGCTGCTTCGGAGGCAACGGAAGAGGAGGGGGCAGCTCCCATCAGAGAAGCGGCTATTTCGCGGAAAAGCCGGAAGAACCCCAAGGCCAGCAAGGGCCAGACTACTCATAAATCTCCCGACGATACAGTGGCGGATATCAGGTCATGAGGCAGCTGTAGTGACCTGCAACTCCGCTCAGAAGGTCATCTGCTCTGTACCCCTGCTTCCTGATTGCTACTCCGCGAAAGCAACTAGGGTGGCGCGCAGCAGTAAGGTGAAACCAGCCTGAACAAGCAATACGCCTTCGGCCGCTTTGCGTTACCTGCGTGGTAGCTAATGCCAAGTAAGGTTACGTACGGAGTGCGAGTAGCCTTTTCAGAAAGAACGCCATTGCCGTAGAAATCAACTCTCTCACTTAGCATCAAGTACTATGAAAAAGAGTAAGAACAAGCAGAAGAAAACCGATAAGGCAGCAAAGTCCGGCAAGAAAACCTCCTTGCTTGGCGGAGCCGGTAAGTCGCTGAAAAAGCTGGGCAAGGGTACTGGCCTGGGCAAGCTAACCACAACGCAGAAGGTGCTAGGCGGGGCGGCCCTGCTGGCCGTGGGCCTGGGCTACTTAGGTAAGCGCCGCAGTAGCACTCCGGCTGCCACCCCAAACCCTGATGCCAAGGCCGCGGAAGATACTTTGGCCTCCATGGAAGGAAGCGGACTGTAGTTCTGCTGGCCTAGCCCGGCAGATTGTAAGCGTACGAGGCTGATGAGTGGGCTACACCCAATCAAACTTCACACCCAAGAAAAGAGGCTGAGGCGCTGTAGCCTTTAGCCTCTTTTTTGTTGGCGGGCCAGGGTAATGCTCGGCCCTTCTAGAGCGTTAGCAAAGTGCCTGAGCAGGCGAGCATCAGGTTGAAAAGGAAGAGAATAAGTGCTTGTATGTGGCCCCTAGCCTTTTTTATCTTTAGATAATGAACAAGCTGACGAGAGGTATGGTGGTGGGCGCCGGGCTACTGTGGCCCGCTCTGGCTTACGCCGGGGAGCGGGAAGAAAAGTACACGTTGCTCCTGGCCGGCGGTATTGGGGGCCTGCTGGTTGGGGCGCTGCTATACACTCTGCTTATGCTGCTGGCGGCGGTGTACCTAAAGCATAAGTTGGCAGTTACGGCGGCTTTTGCGGTGTGCGTGCTCCTGTACCTCGACATGGAGTACCTTTCTTTTCAAACGTTGCGGGTGGCACTGGGCCTCATGCGTACGCCTACCGGCAACCCTGGCCCGGTACCTCTTACATTCTGGCTCCTGCTGCTACCGGTGGGGGCACTGGCAGTAGGCCTGCTCGTATTCCGGATAGCTCTGCGCCTTTGGAGAAAGCGCCAGCGGCCCGTTTACCGACATGACGCCCCCCGGTCGGGAGCGAAGTGGCCTAGCGCCCCGCTGAAGTAAGTTGTGGGCAGATACGCAAAGGCTACCAGCTGCTTAATGCACGTAACACCATATGCGCTAGTGGCAGGTAGGCAACTAGTACGGCCCCAGTTAGGCTCTGGCGCAAAGAAATACTCAGTATCCTCCGAAGGCTTCGCCCATGAAACAACTTTTGTTGGTGCTAGCGGCATCAGCCCCTATCCGTGAGCAGTGCGCAGGCCCAGCTAGGACTATCAGCTAGGTTTGGGATAGGCCTACGGGCCTTGCAGTCTTCAACCGCGAAAATTAGTTCTGCCGCGACGACGTTAAAACCCAAGTGCTACAGGCTTCTTTTGAAGTACACCAGCCGCTAGGCCAGCAGAATTTTCAGCGCCCCGGCATGTCATAGGCAGTGATGAAGGCAGCTAGCTACTAAACGGAAAAAGGCTGGAGCTCCGGGAGCTTCAGCCTCTTCTGGTTTAGGAGTGAGTGGTCCTTATGCTTGGAGCTTCACGCCGAAAGCACTCGGACCTTTAGGGCCCATTTCTACCTCAAAGGTCACTTTGTCGTTCTCCTTGATGGTGATGCCGCCCAGGGCGTTGGCGTGCACAAAAATGCTCTGCTGCGTCTCAGAGTCCTTGATGAAGCCGTAGCCTTTAGAGTCGTTAAAGAACGTAACGCTGCCTTTGCGCACCGGATCTTCCTGCTCCATGTCTTCCTGCTTCATCGCGCCGATGCGGATGTCCTCGGTCTTGATTTCCTTTTTCTTCTTCGGATCGGGAGGAGTAGAAGAAATATTGCCGTTCTCGTCTACGTAGGCCAGCATTTCTTCCAGCGCTTGGCCTTTCTTGGCGTTGGCCTGGCGCTCTTCTTTCTTCTCTTCCTTATCCTGACGCTTTTTCAGGCGCTTCTTTTCGTTTTCCTTCTTGCCGAAAGTGGCTTGCGATTTACCCATATGTGTTGGTGGTCGTTTATAGTTGCTTTGCTATGCGAAGTCAGAGGGTGGTGAAACAGATGATCATATTACGACAAATTTGAACGGGTTAGCGTTCATAAATTCAATAAAACCTATAGACTAATAAATGGGGCGGGCTCTGCCGTACCGGCACTACCGCGGCAGGCTGGCATTACGCGGGCGGGCGCAAGCGCCTCAAACTCATCCGCTTCCAGAGCGCCAAGGGCCCGCTTCGCAATAAGAATAGACTAATAATAGGTAAAGTTACCGCTTATTCTGGCAAGTATGGGGCTGCCTGGCAGAATAAGCTCCACAAAGGAAGGGCCTGACCCCTGATGCCGAACAATAACCAGGGTCTGTGTATTTATGCAGTGAACTGCGGGGCCTGGGCGTACGTACCCGCCTCAGGCCCCGAATGTACTGGCTATGCTCTCTGAACCCACCTATCTGGCGGCCCGCGTAGTGGCCCCCATGATTGAAACTCATTTTGCCCGACACCGCGCCGCGGCCCGTCCGCGTGAAGTTGCCCACCTGGCTCCACCTCCGGATGTGCAGTGGGTAGAAACCATTATTGATGTGGCATTCTGGGCCAGCCTGCGCCGCGAGGAGGGGTACTCACCCAAGATTTCTCTGGCCCTGCTGCCGCCCAATGAGGCCACGCAGCCGGTAGTATTTGCCCATAAGCGCCGCCTAATGCCTTACAACCTGCTCAAGCTGGCCCCAGCTGTGGAGCAGCCTGGTATACACCTAGGGGTGTGGTACGATGCCGACGGCCTCTACGTGTGGGGTACGGCCATTGGAATTCCGCCGCTGTGCTTTGTGCTGGAGGTACTAGAGCCAGGCCTGCTGGTAGTAAAACACCGCCGCGCCGATGGCTTCGGCAAATTTGTGAACGTGGCCATCCTGCGCGGCGACCAGCTCCAGCTGGTTGATGCTGATAACGCTGCCGTGTCTGACTGTCCCGCCCTGCAGGCATTTTTGCCGGAGCAAACGCTGGCCACCGAGATGGGCGAAACCGATAATGTGCTGGTAGAGCTGGCGTCGGCTATGCGGGCCCACGGCCGCGGCGGGCTGGTGCTGATTGTGCCACCTGGCTCGCAGGCGTGGCAGGCCTCTATTGTGCAGCCTATGACCTACCCCGTAACGCCGGCCTACATGGGCATTGCCGAGATGCAGCGTGAAGACCAGACCGAGCGCAAGTGGCAGGATGGCCTCTTGCGCAATATTGGTATCGTGGGCGGCTTCACGGCCGTAGATGGTGCCACCGTAATTACCCGCGACTACCACCTGCTGGCCTTCGGGGTGAAGGTAGCCCGCGCCGAAAACAGCACGCCCGTTGATAAAATGGTGCTCACGGAGCCCGTAGTAGGCAGCGTGGTGCAGCACCTGCACCCGGCCCAAAACGGCGGCACCCGCCACTTGGCCGCCGCCCAGTTCGTGCATGATCAGCGCGATTCCCTAGCCCTGGTAGCTTCTCAGGATGGCTACTTCACCCTCTTTGCCTGGTCTGTAACCCTGGAAATGGTGCACGCCCACCGCATTGATGTGCTGTTGCTGTAGCTAATGGATTGCTGTGATGGCATGCCATGACCAATAACCTGCAACTAACCATCAACTCCCAGCTCAAACTCCGTTACTTCTCGTACCTCACCGGGCGCCAGGCTGCCCAGCCAGGTGCCGCCTACCCGCACGCGCACCAGGCGAAGCGTGGGGAACCCGGCCGCGGCCGTCATCTTGCGGATCTGCCGGAACTTGCCTTCCGTTACAATTATGGAAACCCAACTGGTTGGGCCATGGCGGTCGTCGCGGATTTTGCGGCCCCTGGGGGGCAGCTCGGGTACCTGCTCAAGGCGACGCACCCGCGCGGGCAAGGTTTGATATAGCACGCTACGATGGGCAATTTCAATGCCTTGCTGAAGCAGGGTCACGGCCTCATCGGTCAAGAGGCCGTCTACCTGCGCGTAGTATTCCTTTTCCACATCCTTGCGGCGCACCCGCTCGCTCACGCGGCCATCGGTAGTGAGTAGCAGGAGGCCTTCGCTCTCCTCATCAAGCCGGCCAATGGCCATGGTGCCTTCCGGGAAATTGTGCAGCTCGCCCAAAAACTTCTTTTTTCGAGCTTCCCGCGCATTTTCGCTGACGAACTGACTGAGGTAGCCGTAGGGCTTAAAAAGCAGGAAATGCTGGTGCGACATGCGAAGAAAGAAGGAAATTTAGCCTGAAACCCGAGCAAACACGCTAGGCTAGCAAAACCGAAAGCGGCCAAAGCTACGAAAGCTTCGGCCGCCTTGCCGGGCTGTAGCAGTGGCCTAGGCCACTGCTGCGGTAACCTGCTCTACGCCGTGGCCTCGTCGGCGGACGGGCCGTAGATGTATGGCACGGGCACCTCCAGCAGGCGTAAATACACCGAGAGCTGGCCGCGGTGGTGTATGGTGTGGTTGATAAGGTGGCGCACGATGTCGGCCCGCGACTCCCGCAGAATGATTTGCTCGCCGAACCGGAGCGTCCAGGTTGCTTCGAAGTCTTCGGCGTCGGCCTGAGAAAGGGTTTCGCGGGCGGCGGCACCATTGGCTTCTAGGCGCTGCACCAGCTCCTCGGCGGCGGTGGCTGGCGCGGGAGCATGGTCGGCGGAGTTGGCTAAGTCTAACTCGGTGGTTTCAAAGGTGGTCTTGATACCACCCAGTAGGTCGGCGGTGTGGGAAGCCAGGTGGCCTAGGGTCATGGATCTGGGGTGCGGCTGCCACCCGAAATGCTCGGCGGGAAGGCGCTCCAGCACGCGGCGCGTTAACGCTAGCTCGTGGTTAAGTTCGGGCAGTAGGGCAAGGGCCAGCGGGGTGGTGAGGGCTGTTTCCATGGCAATCAATGGGGTTAGATGAATGATGCCCCAAAGCTCGCGCCACCCACTGACAGCCCTATGTCAGCAGGTTTTCCGGAGGGCCGGAAAAATGTTCGTAGGCTTCCCGGGCTAGGTTATGCAGGCGCCGCTGCAGCTCCGGCGGCGATACTACCGTTACGTTCGCTCCAAACAGCATCAGCCACCGCGCTATGCTCTCCAGATGCATGGGTTGCAAGGTCATTTCTACCAAGCCCTCAGTAGTTTCCTGCTCGCTCAGCCAGCCAAAGTAGTGCTTGTTCTCGTGGGCGTAGGCCAGGGCCTCGGGCCGGAGCCGCACCACCACGGTGGTACCGGGGTGCTGCCGCGCCCGCTCTGCCCAGTACGACTGTAGCGTTTCGGGGCGGGGCGCAAATTGCTCTTCGCGCAGCTGCAGGCTCACTATGCGGTCGAGGCGAAAGTCGCGGTACTCCTGGCGCAAACGGCAGTAGGCCACTACGTGCCAGTACTGCCCAAAATATAGGCCTATGGGCTCCACATCGCGCTGTGTGGCGGCGCCTTGGTAGCCAGCTCGGTAGTCAATAGCCGCTACCCGGTGGGTGGCAATGCCGGTGAGCAGCAACTGGTGGATGTCGTTGGCGGGTGGGGTGGTGCCGCGGTGCATCCAGGGTTGCAGCACCGTCACGTGGGGGCTAAGCTCGGCCAGGTAGTCGCGGTCCGAGTGGCCTAGCACGGCGCGCAGCTTGTCCATGGCCGCCCGGCTAAGCCGGGCCATGTGGGGGTTGGTGAGCTGGGCGGCCAGCTTCTCGGCCGTGAGCAGCGCCGTGGCTTCTTCGCGCGTAAACATCACAGGTGGCAGCCGGTAGCCTTCAACCAGCGAATAGCCCACGCCCGCCTCGCCGTAGAGCGGCACGCCTGCTTCTTCCAGGGTGCGCAAATCGCGGTACACGGTGCGCAGGCTCACCCCAAACCGTTCAGCCAAATCCTGGCCTTTCACCACACGTTTGGCTTGAAGCTGAATGAGGATGGCCGTGATACGGTCGAAGCGGTTCATGCCGGCAAAGTAGCTACTCTAGGCCAGTTAAACAGCCGAGTAACTCACCCCCACTGTGGGCCGGAGGTGGGGTAAGAAGGCAATTACGTCGTCTTAAACAAGTACCAGCCATTGCCCAGGGGCTTGATAACAATAACCCGGTCGGGGCTCATGGGAGGCACCTGTTGGGCATTGGGCTGGTACAGCAGGCCTACAGTGTTATCGGTAACGCCCCCAATTATGAACTGCAGGCAGCTGCCACAGTCTAGGTACTCCTGCGAGATACGGGTAATGTAGAGCGGCCGAAGTATGGCCTGCAGCTCCTTGTCCTCGTTGATGGCCTGCTCCTCAATATTCGCCGAATCGGGGGCGGCAGTGAAATAGCGGTGGGCCTGTATAAACTGCACGGCGCGCTGAAAGGCAGCCTGATTGCGCGTGAAGTGCTGACTGATATTGGCGTCGGAGCCAATCCAGAGCTGGATGTTGCCGAGCATAAAGGCGTGGTCGGCGGAGGGGTGTTTTTGGTTGTACTGCGCTACTTCAGCCGAGGGCATTTCAGAGAGCAGCTTGAGCATGGGCGGGCCCAACTGCGTCATGGCCAGGCTGCGCACGGCGGTGAGTTTCCAGGGAGCGGTGGCGGCAGTAGAATCGCGGCGGAAGTGCAGGTAAATATCGTTGCGACTCACGGAGTCGCGCAGCTCTACGGTAACTACGGCCGTGGCGCGCCCCTGCTGCAAAAGCTGGCAATGCCGCTCCAGAGTGGCCGGAATCTGCTGGCCCAGGCTCTGGCGGCGGGCCTGGCCGGCGGCCTCCCCACTGAGGTAGCTCTTCATCTCGTCCCAGCCCGTTTTAGCCACAAAATGTTCCGCAATCTGGAGGGGCTCCAGCGGCTGAGCGGCTCGCAGCATCAAAGGGAGGCACCAGCCTAGCAGCACAAGAAAATACTTCATCAATCAGCCCTTATTATCCCCTTTTCCCATCTGGGCACGGGGCTTGAACTTCTAAGGTAGCCAGAAAGAAAACGTTACGCAGTAAAAAAGTGGCCTCACTTACTCAACCAGCTCCTGACTTGTGCCAAAGCCTACCTGTGGCTCTCAAGCGGGTTACTAGTTCCTACTCATTTGGGAGCCGCCGCACCAGCCATACCATCACGCCTCCGAGCAGGGCCATCAGGGCAAACGACCACCTCAGGTTGGCGGCCTCGGCAATAAAGCCTACCACCGGCGGTACCACCAAAAACCCAAAGTAGCCCACCGTAGAAACCGCCGCAATGGCCGAGCCCAAGCTGAGCGTAGTGGAGCGGCCTGCCATCCCGAACACCATCGGAATCACGCACGACACGCCCAGGCCTACCAGCACAAACCCCAGCCCGGCGGTAATAGGCGTTGGGACTAGCGCCGCCAGCAACAGGCCTACCAGAATCAGGAGGCCACTGTAGTGCAGCAGCGGCTTCACCCCGAAACGATTGGTCAGGGGGTCGCCGGCGAAACGGCCTGCCGTCATGGCCACCATGTACACGGCAAAGCCAATGGCGGCATCTTCTCTGGGCATGAGCACCGCCTTGTTGAAGTAGATGCTGCTCCAGTCGTACATGGTGCCCTCGCAGGCCATGGAGGCAAAGGCTATAATGCCAAACTTCAGGAGCGCCGCGCTGGGCCAGCTAAAGCCGGGGCGCCGCTCCGCCGGCGCGGGTGGTAGCGGGAGGCTGTGGCGGTAGTTGTAGAGGGCCACCGCCGTGAGCAGCACCGCCACCACCGCAAAGTGCGGACCTGGGGCCACCCGCTCCCGAATGAGGGCCGCTCCCACGGCGGCAGCGGCAAAACCCGCCACACTCCATACCCCATGGAAGGTGGCAATAATGGATCTGTCGTACTGCGCCTGCACGCCCACCGACTGCGCATTCATGGAAATGTTGAGCAGATTACGGGAGGAGCCGAAGCAGAACAGCAGCGCCACCAGCTGCCAGGTATGAGCTGCAAACCCCAGCAGCGCCAGGGCCACATTGTAGAGGATGGCGCCCACCAGCATTACCTGCCGGCTGCTGAAGCGCCGGAGTAGCAGGCCCGTAACGGGCAGCGTAAGCATGAGGCCGGTAGGCAACGCCAGCAGTACGCCCCCCAACTCGGCCTCATTGAGCCCTAGCTGGCGCTGAATGGTAGGAATGCGCGAGGCCCAGGTAGAAAACCCGAACCCCGACACGAAGAAAAACAAGGCAATAGCCACCCGCGCCTGCTTGGGCGTTACCTTTTCCAAAACCTGCGTCATACCAGCAATCAAGGCAGCCTGAGTGCTGCAAACGGGGATACAGACGCGGATTGTGCGCGTTTCGTTGCGGACGAGGTAGGGGAGAAGCAGCCTGAAGCGGAGCAAACCCACTAAGGCATTGCCTCTCATTTCCTGCTACAGCCCCATGGCAACGTTGCCGGCATCGATTGCACAAAGAAATCTGCTTGGCGGAACCTAATGGGCTTGGTATTTGGGTAATATCAATGTTACAACTGCCAGCCGAGCCCGGCTGGGCCAGTCGTTACTCGTCCTGATTTCTTTCTTTTAATTCCCCCATATGTCTGCCCCTTTCTCACTCCGTCGGCTGGGCCGCGCTTCTAGCTGGCCCGTGGCGGCAGTAAGCGTTGCTGCTCTGCTGGCCGCTACGGATGCCCCTGTAGCCGGCCCGATACCAGCCTTTCCGGGGGCCGAGGGTGCTGGCCGCTTTACCACGGGCGGCCGCGGCACGGCCGCAGTACCCACCACCGTGTTTGAGGTAACCAACCTTCTTGATGATGGGCAGCCCGGCAGCTTACGCTATGCCCTTAGCAAAGCGGCTCCGGCCCGCACGGTAGTGTTCCGGGTATCGGGCACTATTCACCTCACGTCACCGCTTACCATCAGCAAGGCTAATACCACCATTGCGGGCCAAACCGCTCCCGGCGACGGTATTTGCCTCGCCGATTATCCCGTGAGCGTAAAGGCCAACAATGTGGTGGTGCGGTTCCTGCGCTTCCGCATGGGCGACAAAAACCAGAACCAGGGTCAGGTTGACGGCGCCGGCGGCGACGATGCTTTCGGGGGCATCCGCAACAACCGCCTCATCATCGACCACTGCTCCATGAGCTGGAGCACCGACGAGGCCCTTTCTGTGTACGAAGGTGACAGCACCACCTTGCAGTGGAACCTCATTAGTGAGCCGCTCAACTACTCGTATCACTTCGAGAAGGGCGACACGGACTTTGAGCAGCACGGGTTCGGGGGTATTTGGGGTGGGCAGCACGCCACTATGCACCACAACCTATTTGCGAGCTGCAAAAACCGCACGCCCCGCTTCAATGGCAGCCGGTACACGCACCCCGCCGGCTTCGAGAATGTGGACTTCCGCAACAACGTGCTGTACAACTGGGGCGAGAACAACGCCTACGCGGGCGAGGGTGGTAACTACAACATCGTCAACAACTACTACAAGTACGGCCCCTCTACTAAGGAGAATGTTCGGGCCCGGGTGCTCAACCCCTATAAGCTGGAGAAAGGCCCCAACCCACTGCCCTACGGTAAGTTCTACCTCGCCGGCAACTACGTAGACGCCAGCGCCGAAGTAACCCGCCACAACTGGCGCGGAGTAACCATGAACGGTGGCACCGCCGCCGATACGGCGCAGGCTAAAGCGGAGAAGCCCTTCGAGCTAGGCCCCGTAACCACGCAAACCGCCCAAGAGGCCTATGCCCTGGTGCTGCAGCAAGTAGGCGCCACCATGCCCCGGCGCGACACCTTAGACCAGCGCATCATCCGCAATGTGGTTACGCGCACCGGCCGCATTATCGATGTGCAGGGCGGCTACCCGCACGGCACACCCTACAGCGTGTCGCAGAAAGCGTGGCCGGAACTGAAGTCAGCCCCAGCCCCCACTGATACCGACCACGACGGCATGCCCGACGCCTGGGAGAAAAGCCACGGCCTCAACCCCAAAGACGCCACCGACCGCAGCAAGCTCGCCGCTAGCGGCTACCCCATGCTAGAGGAGTATCTTAATAGCCTAGCGGTGCCCGCGCTGGCCAAGGGTAAATAGGAGAGTGGCCTACAGAACGAAAGCTCCCCTCCTTAGTTGAGGAGGGGTTGGGGGTGGTTGACTGGCCTAGAACGTCTTACTCTCGCACGTCAATGCGTGCTGACGCTGCAATGGTATGCACTTCCTTTCTCCATGTAGTGGGGCTGGGGAAGCTCCAACGATTCGAGCGAGATGTCTCGACAAGCTTGACATGACGTTGTGTAGATTTCGTTCCAGGAAAACTCTAGGCCACTCTGCCTAACCCCTCTCTTCCACGGGCTTCTCCACCTTAGGTAGTAAAGAAGCTGGCTCGGGCTCCAGCTCTGGGGGCACATCGTGGCCGGCCAGAGCTAGCTGGTGCTTGGCTTCATCGAACTCGTTTTCGCTCTTGGCAATGACCAGCGTGGCCACGCCGTTGCCGATGACGTTGGTAATGGCCCGTGCCTCGCTCATAAAGCGGTCTACGCCCAATAGCAGAGCCACGCCTTCCACGGGAATAATGCGGGTAGCGGCCAGGGTAGAGGCCAGCACAATGAACCCCGAGCCCGTAACGCCTGCCGCGCCCTTGCTTGTTAGCATCAGGATACCGATGAGCGAAAGCTCCTGGCCGAGCGACAAGCTAATGTTGAAGGCCTGGGCCAAAAAAATGACCGCAATGGAAAGGTAAATAGAAGTGCCATCGAGGTTGAAGGAGTAGCCAGTGGGTATCACCAGGCCCGCCACCGAGCGGGAGCAGCCGTAGCGCTCCAGCTTATCAATCATACGCGGCAGCGCCGACTCCGACGACGACGTGCCCAGTACCAGCAGAATCTCCTCCTTAATAAAGCCCAGGTAGCGCCATAGACTTAGTCCGTAATAGCGCATAATGGCGTTGAGCACCCCAAACACAAACAGGAACATGGTTAGGTAAACTACCAGCATGAGCTTGCCCAACGGCAGCAGCGTATGCAGCCCGTACTTGCCAATGGTAAAGGCCATGCCCCCGAAAGCCCCAAGGGGTGCCAGCTTCATTACCAGGGCTAGTACCCCGAACATAGCGTGCGAAAGCCGGTCGAAGGTCTTCATCAGCGGCTGCCCATACTCAGAGGGTATGCGACCCACGGCCACGCCAAACAACACGGCAAACAGCAGCACTTGCAGCACCTCGCCCTCGGCAAAGGCCCCTACCACGCTGTGAGGCACAATGTGCGTCACAAACTCAATCCAGTTCATGCCTTCACCACTGGCAGCCTGGGTGGTGTACTTAGCGGCCTCCGCGGCTTGAGCCGCGCTTTGCGTAGCTACTGAGGTGCGGGCATCAATGCCCACGCCGGGTTTGGCCAAGTTGGCCGCCGTAATGCCGATAACCAGGGCTAGCGTTGTGACTATTTCAAAGTAGAGCAGCGCCTTACCGCCCACGCGGCCTACCTTTTTCATGTCGCCCATGCCCCCAATACCCAATACCACCGTTAGGAAGATGATGGGAGCAATGAGCATTTTGATCAGGTTAATAAACGTGTCGCCGATGGGTTTGAGAGACGCCCCGAACTCCGGAAACAGTGTGCCCACCAGCACCCCTAGCGCAATGGCCGTGAGAACCTGAAAGGTGAGATTAGAAGCAAGTTTTTTCATGAATGGTAATTGCTCAGTAAACGGGCCCGCACTCCCAGCGGGAGCGAAGGGCAGTGTTGTGGTGCAAGTACGAAATTGCTGATAACTGCGCCAGCACCAACACAAAAACGCCCCGCCGGCCAGATGCCAACGGGGCGCCTCAGAAGAGGTAGCGGATTAGCGCTTACACGCTAGCGGCTACGGTTACTTTAGGAGCACCAGCCAGGATGTCTTCGTTGGCGTAGGAAGCGTACTTCTCGAAGTTCTTCACAAACTTCTCGGCCAGCTCGGCGGCAGTATGGTCGTAGGCCTCTTTGTCGGACCAGGTGTCGCGTGGGTCCAGGATTTCGGAAGGCACGTTAGGTACGGCGGCGGGTACCTCTACCCCGAAAATGGGGTGCTTATGGAACTCCACGTCATCGAGCTTGCCTTGCAGCGCAGCGGTAATCATGGCGCGGGTGTAGGCCAGTTTCATGCGTGAGCCCACGCCGTAGCTGCCGCCAGTCCAGCCGGTGTTTACCAGCCACACGTTCACCTCGTTCTCGTCCATTTTCTGGCCCAGCATCTCAGCATACTTGGTGGGGTGCAGGGGTAGGAACACGGCGCCGAAGCAGGCCGAGAACGTAGTTTGCGGCTCCGTAACGCCCATTTCAGTGCCAGCCACCTTAGCAGTGTAGCCGCTCATGAAATGATACATAGCGTGGCACTTGTCCAGCTTGCTGATGGGAGGCAGTACGCCAAACGCATCGGCTGTCAGGAAGAAGATATTCTTGGGTGTACCAGCCACCGAGGGCTCCACCGCGTTCGGGATGAAGTTGATGGGGTAAGCCGTGCGGGTATTTTCTGTTACGCTCTTGTTGGCGTAGTCTACGGTGCGGGTGCCGGGCACGTAGCGAGTATTCTCCACTATGGAGCCGTAACGGATAGCATTCCAGATTTCAGGCTCTTTCTCGGCCGAGAGGTCAATGACCTTGGCGTAGCAGCCGCCTTCAAAGTTGAAGATGCCCGCATCAGGCGTCCAGCCGTGCTCATCGTCGCCGATCAGGCCGCGGTTGGGGTCAGCCGACAAGGTGGTTTTGCCCGTGCCCGAGAGGCCAAAGAAGATGGCGGTGTCGCCGTCTTGGCCTACGTTGGCAGAGCAGTGCATGCTCAGGGTGTTTTTCTCGTGGGGGAGCAGGTAGTTCAGTACGCCAAAAATGCCTTTCTTCATCTCGCCGGCGTAGCCGGTGCCACCAATCAGAATCATCTTCTTAGTGAAGTTAAGAATCGCGAAGTTCTTTTGGCGGGTGCCATCTACGGCCGGGTCGGCCTCGAAGCCGGGGGCACAAATGATGCTGAAGTCGGGCGTCCAGCTGGTGTCAGCGCCTTCTTCAGGGCGCAGGAACATGTTGTAGCAGAACAGGTTGTGCCAGGCCAGCTCGTTCACCACACGCAGCTTTAGCTGGTAATCGGGGTTGGCGCCAGCGTAGGCATCGCGCACAAACACTTCTTTGTCGGCCAGGTACTGGGTCATTTTCTCCTGCAGCTGATCAAATTTATCAGCGGCGAAGGGAATGTTGATGTCGCCCCACCACACCGAGTCCTGGGTGTTTTCATCTTTCACCACGAAGCGGTCTTTGGGCGAGCGGCCGGTGAAGGCACCAGTGTCGGCCATTAGGGCGCCTGTGTCGGTAAGGGTACCTTCACCGCGGCGCAGGGCGTGCTCAATCAGCTCAGAGGGGGTTAGGTTGAGGTGCACCTGGCCGGTTGTGGTGAGGCCAAGCGGGGAGAGGCGGGTGGAAATGGGGGAATTTTCCATGTGGGAAATGGGGGGTTGGGTGGGAAATCGGGGGGAGGTAACGCCAACAAACCTGGGTGGGGGCTCTGGCCTGCTCAGCAGGCAGAGTAATGGTGGCGCTAGCAAAGGAGCAAGGAAAGCAGCGTATACGGGTTTATGTGGTGCCCGGATACTCTGCCAGCAAGCTACTTTGATTGGGTAGGACAAAAATACGACTACCTGAACCGCACGGACTGAAACAATTCGCTATTTTGTCAGGACAAAACAAACATTGGATTCCTGAATTTAGGGATTTTGAGGCAGTAGACCCGAAAATATTGCCCATGAAAATGGGAGAAATAAATACCCGCAGCATTCTGTAGGCCAGTCAGTAAGTAGCCTTTTTTGTCGACATGAAGGAAATAATTGCCCGCTACGATGGTATCTACGGCGACGATAAGGCCCTGGTCTCCCATGACTACCTGTGCAGCCAGATAATCTCGCCCCGTAACCGCACCGCCGACTGGGGCCTGAAGCCACACTTGCATGGCAACCTGTTTCAGATGTTTTTTCTGGAAGCCGGGCGCGCCTCCTTCCATGCCGCCGCCGAGCCCGTAGACCTCACTACACCCTGCCTGGTATTGATTCCGGCCAACACCGTGCACGGCTTCACCTTCAGCCCCCAGGTAAAAGGCCGCACGCTCACGCTCTCGGAGGCTCTCATGGATACTATTCTGCAGGCCACTCCTGCTGTGCTGGTGGAGCTGAACTCGGTATACATCCTCTCCGATTTCGAGGATATCCCATTCTCCGACCTACTGACTCTGGAGCAGCAAATTCACACGGAAATCAACTCTGATTTGCCGGGCAAGCAGCTGGCCCTGAACGCCTATTTCAAGCTGCTCTTCGTGAAAATCTTCCGCCTGCTGCAACTCACCCGCAAGAAAGAGGAAGACAGCCCCAACCGGGCAATGCACTACTTCCGCGAGTTTCAGAAGTGCATTGCCCGCTCTGCTCCCTTTGAAAAGAAGATTTCGGAGTTTGCCCAGGAGCTCAAGATTACTCCCGTGCACCTCAACCGCATCTGCCAGACCGTTAAGGGTAAATCGGCCCTGGAAATTGTGCAGGCCCATACCGTCCGGAAAGCGCACAACCTGCTGGTGTACACATCCCTCTCCGTATCAGAAATTGCCTACGAACTGCAGTTCGCCGACCCCGGCTACTTTGCCCGTTTCTTCCGCAAGCAAACCGGTCTCTCACCCATTGCCTATCGGGCCAAAGCCTACCGCGGCGAAGGCCAACCCCGCGCCCTGCGAGCTATGAATAATTAGCGGTGAGCAATGGGATACTCCGCACTGCTCATTACTTGATAACCCGGGGGCTGCCTTTGTAGTGGATGTCGCTGGCCCCAGAGCTGTGGGAGGAGAGCTCATCGGCCACGGCTACGTAGGCGTCGCTGGCGCCACTGGCCTGCACTTGAGCCCGCTTGCTTTTGAGGTCGTAGGCGCGGTAGTCGCTGCTGCCGCTGATGGAAACTTGCTGACGCTCAGCGTAGCCATTAAGGCGCAGGTCGCTGGCCCCGGAGGCGCTGGCGTTTAGGTTTTTAACGTCGATGTTGAGGGTGATGTCGCTGGCGCCGCTGGCCCGAATGGTAAAGTCGCTGGCCTTAAATGGCGTTTCGCTCTTAATGTCGCAGGCGCCGCTGGCTTCCACGGAGCTCAAGCGCGGGCAGGTGATGTACACCATCACTTTTTCCGTATTTCTCATGCGCTGCAGCAATGAAACATCCCTCTGGTCGCGGTAGATAACCAGCTTGTTGCCCTTTACTTCCGTCTTGATCTGCTCCAGCACCTCGGGCTCAGCCTCTACCCGCACAGAAGTTTGTGCGCCTTGGCGCAACACAACATTTACAGCCCCGGAAGTCTGTAGCATCTCGAAGTTGCCCACCGTACGGGTCTGAGACTTCTGAGCCAGTACGGCTCCTGTGGCAAGCGTAAACAGCGTAGCGGCCAGGGCAGTGCGTAACATGTGCGTGTTCATAAGTAGGAAGGATTAAGGTGACTGGTAACGGGTAGATGGCCAGGCCTGGCCTAGGGTTGCCTAAGCAGCTTATTGCATGCCTGCCGGCCCAACTGTGGAGCTGGCAGAGTCAGAGGTTTGGGGTAATAAATCATTGACTATAAGAAATATATGCATTTATACCCTTGGGTGACAAAAATCTAGGCCAGAAACTATATAGCTGAGCCTACGTATCAGCGCCAACCTCCAGCCGCTGAGCTGGGGTTTCACTAGCTTTTAACGTCATGAATAAGACCCTCCTATTGCTCTCCTGCGCCGCTACTCTGGGCGCCGCTTCCTGTAATCAAAACAAAGAAGCTGCGGTAGATGCCGCTACCACTCCCTCTGCCGATACTGCCGTGGTAGTCCGCGACAACGCTACCGATATAGCCGCCACTGGCTCAGACACGGCTGCTTACCTCACAGAGGCCGACCGCATTGCCGACCGGATTGCCCAGGATCTGCGCCTGACGGATACCGTGGTAGTTACCCGGGTGCAGAAGACCTACTACACCCGCGGCCGCCGCATTCAGCAGGCCAACACCCAGTACGCCACCGATACCACCGGCCGCTACGCTGCCCTGCGCTCCATCAACGACGAAACCGACCGCTCCGTGAAAACCATTGTAACGGACCCGGCGCAGTATAACACCTACACCTCGAACCGCGACGCCTACTACGCCGGTACGCCCTACACACCCTCGACCACTGAAACTACCACTACTACCACGCGCGCCAGCACCCCAGCCCGGCGCCGCGGCCCGGCCATTGTAAAGTATGAGCGCGATGGCGGCGACGTAAAGATTGAATACGCCAATGGCACGAAAGTGAAGATTGACAAAGACGGTGAACGGAAAACCAAGTTCGCCAGCGGCCGCAAAGTGAAAGTAGACGACGATGGCGAGCGTAAAGTGAAAAACTAACCTCAGCCCTTATATAGCAAAAAGCAAGCCCCCACAGCACGTGCTGCGGGGGCTTGCTTTTTGCGTCTGATGCCGGTATAGTGGCCTAGCGCACTCCATACTTCTTCAGGTCGGCATCAATGCGCTGGTTCCAGCGCTCCTGGGCAGGCAGGTCGGTGCCGCCGTGGGTTTCCGTGTCGTACTGGTCCTGCAGGTGGTTCATCTCCGTAAACGACTTCAGATACTGCAGCTGCAAGATGCTGTTATAGTCTTCCACCGTGAGGCTGTCGGGGGTGGCTTTGCGGCGGAATCGCTCTGCTACAATCCGCACCAGGTCAAAGTGGCGCTGCTCGTGGTTGAGGTTGAGGGCCGTTTGCTGACCGAGTGCTACCCAGGAGGAGCTGCGCACCACAAAAATGGAGAGCAGGATATCCAGCTCAACCACCCCATTGCGCACCCGGGGCCGGCCCTGGTAGGCAAAGCCAGGAAACACCGACGCCGCATACTGACCTCTGGGGCGAGGCTGCCCGGTAAAGTCGGCCCAGGTGAGCGGGTGGGCTGGGTCATGGAACACCGTATCAGCCTCGGTGCGGCGGGTAACGTAGCGGAAGGTGGGGTGCACTGCCGTAGCCAAGCGCACATCACTAGCGGCGGCCTGGTTGAGCCAGGTGTTCAGGTAAACCAGAGAGTTGGCCAGAGCTTGCCGCAGGGCGGGTTCTACGGGGGAGCGGTTAGCCGCCGGGCGTACGTATCGGGCCCCGCCGCGGTACTGAGTAAGCGGCACCAGCCGGTCAGGGGTTTGGTAGTCGAAGGCTAAGTCGAGGGAGATTTGCCCTTCTACGGTGCCGTTTGCCGCGGCTTTTTCCTGCACCCGGCACTCCCGCAACCTAATCTGGATAGGGCGCAGCGCCGGATTGCGCGGCAAGCTCTGGCGCACAAACGCCTGGATGGCTGCCAGGCCACCTCCCTGCAAGTCAACGGGCTGAGCCGTGGGCAACGGGGCGCCCGGTTTGGCGGGTGCAGGCACCAGCCACGCCACTGCGGTGCGGTTGGGCCGCTCATCCCGGACCTGCGCCACGTAGAACTGGGTAGGGGTAAAAGGCAGCTTAGCGGGCTGCAGCACCAGAGGAGTCTCACGGAGATTAGCCGGAACAGCAGCGGCAAGAAGCACTACCACGGGCAGCACTAGCCACCAGCCCCAACGACGCATAACCGGCCGCTTGACCGAAAATACAGGCATACAACGGTAAAAGTGGGTGTGCCTGCCTAACACACGGAGTGGCCTGGCGCGTTCACCTGAAAGGCTGGCGCTATGTCCGCCGCCGCGTGCTACCGTATTCTAGAGCCACTCTAGGCACTGGGTTTACACCACCAGGCGCTGTCGGCGGTATTCAGTGGGGCTCTGGCCGGTGTGGCGGCGGAAGGTTTTATTGAAGTGCGATACGTTGCTGAAGCCGCTGGCGTAACACACCTCCGTTACGGGAATATCATCCAGCAGCAGGCGGCAGGCGTGGCCTACGCGGTACTCCTGCAGGAAATCAGTAAGGGTGAGGCGCGTCATTTGCCGGAAGTAGCGGCAGAAGGCCGGCACCGAGAGATTAGCCACCTCCGCTACCTCCTGCACCGACAGTGACGCGCGCTGGTAGTGCTGTTCCAGAAACTGATACACCCGGCTCAGGCGCTGCTGCTCCTTGCCTTGCCGCCCCAGGCCGGCGTGGCCCGCGTGCAGAGAAAGGCAATCAGAAGTAGGAGCCTGGGCCAGGGTTTGCAGCACGCGCAGCAGCGTAAGCAGGCGGGCGAACGGGGGCTCATCCAGGAGGCGGCGCAAGTCGGCTCCTACGGCGGCGCGGGTGTCACCGCCAAACGAGAGGCCCTCGTGGGCGCGGGCCAGTAGCTGACGGATATCGGCCAGCTCCGGGTGCTGCCAAAAGGTGTCGCCCAAGAAGTCAGACCGCAGCTGCACCACAATTTCCTCGAAGGGAATGCCGGCCGGCTGCCCGTAGCTGAACGTCAGGTGAGGCAGGTCGGGCCCGATGAGCACCAGCTCGCCCTCCTCGAAGCGCGAAATATGCTGGCCGATGTGGCGCCGGCCACTGCCCTGGGGCAAGTATACCAGCTCATACTCTGGGTGGTAGTGCCAGAGTAGGTCGCCTTTCTCAACGTTTGTGTAATGCAACAGCGTAAAGGAGCTGTCGGCGGTAGGCTGAATGGGTTCGAATTGGAGCTTCATGACGAGGTTTGGTGCCCGACTGACGGCCAAGTTACTAAATTATAACCGTGTGCATCAATGCAGCACCATAATTTGCCAACCAAGTGGTAGATATGCGCTGATATTGTTAAGACCTTGTGCCTGTATTTGAGCCCGTTGTAAACAGCTGGCTGCAATTGCCTTTCAAACCAGCAGTTGAGGCGGTTTTCACGCCGCACTAAGCTGGTTTTACTAGCGCAAGAATATCAAAAAAATAGGCTGGCTGCACACGCACCACGCCCATAGAATGCAACGGTTGTGGGTGGGATCATGCCGTTGTAGTGTTTCTCCTGCCGTTGGTGGGATCCGGGTGACGGAGAAACGATAGAGAGGCTGAAGCTGTGGGAGCTTCAGCCTCTTTTTTTGTTGGCTCGGCCCAGCAACCCGGCAGCGGCAGCCAGAAGCAGAAAGCACAAACTGGGAGCAACTCCGACCTTTTTTATAACATTAAGGGTTCAAGTGGTCGATATGCGTTTTACACTGTTCTGCTTATTGCTGTTGATTGGGCTGCAGGCCCAAGCGCAGCAGCCCGTCACACCTGCTCCTGCCCAGCCACAGCCCTCGCGCCAAGTGGACCTGGAAAACGTGGAAATTGCCCCCAATGCCCTAGATACTAAAGGCTGGCTACTGCTTGATAAAGACATTCAGACGGAGCTGGAAGGAGCGGTACAGAATATGTACAACTTCAAGTACGACAAGGCGGAAAAGCAATTTCGCTCGCTGCGGCGACGCTATCCTGACCACCCCATGCCCTACTTTTTGCTGGGCCTGAACACGTGGTGGAAGATTATGCCCACCAACATCACCACGGAGCTGTACGACAAAACCTTCTTTGCTTACATGGACACGGCCATAACCAAGGCCGAAACCCAGTATAAGCAGGATAGAAAAAACTACGAAGCCTGCTTTTTCCTGTCGGCGGCGTATGGCTTCGACGCTCGCCTGAATGCTGAGCGTCACAACTGGCGCCAAGCCACCTTGTCAAGCAAGCGCGCCCTGGATTACCTAGATAAGAGCAAGGAAGCGAACGGACTTAGCCCGGAGTTCCTGTTCGGGCAGGCGCTTATTAACTATTACGCCGTCTGGATTTCCAATAACTACAAGCTGCTGAGGCCGGTGCTGCTGTTCTTCCCGAAGGGCAACCAGCAGCTAGGCCTGCAGCAGTTGCGCAGCGTAGCCCAGAATGGCTTCTATACCTCCAATGAGGCCAAGGTATTCCTGATGAAGATTTTGCAGAATCAGGAAAACAAGCCGGAGGAGGCCTTTCCTATTGCTCAGCAAATGGCCAAATCCTTTCCCGATAATGGCTACTTCCAGCGGTTTTACGCCCTCACCTGCTATCAGCAGGGCTATCTGCCCGAGTGCGAGCGGGTAAGCCGGGATATTCTTGAAAAAATTAACCAAGGCCAGCCCGGCTATGAGGCCATCAGTGGCCGCTACGCTACCTTCTTTCTGGGTAGTCTGATGCAAAACCAGTATCAGGATCTGACCAAGGCGCAGGACTACTATAAGCGCTGCGTAGTATTCTCAGAAAGCACCGGCGACACCAAGCAGGGCTTTTATCTCTACTCCCTCCTGAACCTGGCCCGCATTGCTGAAAAACAGAAGAATACCGCCGAGGCCGTACGCTACTACAAAGAGGTAGAGGACAAAGCCGAGCGCAAGTCGGAAGCTTCTAACGAAGCAAAGGCCTATTTGAAGAAGCACCGCAAGTAGGTTAAGACTGAAAAACGACAGCACATCGTAGCAGAGCGCAGTAGTTATCCTAAGGCCAAGCGCCGGTTTTGCTTTTCCAGCGTCAGATAGTAAAGCCAGCCGTTACCGGCCTAATGCGGTTTGGGCCTGGCGGCCAGGGCGGCGTAGCACGTCAAGGGTGTGAGTAAGTAGCTCAGGACCGCCCCAATTGCCGTGGCCGGGCACCACTATACGGGCGCGGGGGTAACGGTCAGCAACCGTTTTAACCGCAACAGGCCACTTCTTAAGGTCGGCATCTTCAATATTGCCGGGGGTGTCGGCGGCCATGTCTCTTACCAGGCAGCCTCCAAAGAGCACGCGTTGCTTGGGCAGCCACGCCACCAAGTTATCGGGGGTGTGGCCAGGGCCGGGGTAAAACAGCTCCAGCCGGGTCTTGCCTGATTCAATAACGGTGAAAGGCTTAATGGCCGGAGTGGGGGCCTCCTGTTTAAGGGCAATGGCCCGGTTGGTAGTCATGGGGCTGCTGACCACTTTAATGTTATTGGCCCGCAGCACCGCCATCCCACCCATGCGGTCTTCGTGGGCGTGGGTGATGACGACCATGCGTACCCGCTGGTGTAGGCTATCGGCCACCCAGCGCAGCAACTGCAGGGTTTGGTCAGAGTCCCAGCCGGTATCCAGTAAAATAGCCCCTTTGGTAGTCTTAACAATCAGCCCATTAGCGGGTATTGGCGCCGCTACGCCGGGCATGTAGCGGTACGAGGTGTGCACGAACACATCGGGCGCTATTTCCTTTACCCGGATGTGCAGTTCAGGCTGGGGAGGGCCAGCAAGTGCTGCCCCGGGCCCCGAGAGCCCGATTAAACTGCCGAGCAGCAACAAAACGAAGAACAAGGTGCGTTGAGCAAAGGCAGCAGCAGGTAATCGGAACATCAGCAAACGAAAGGCAAGCTCGCTAAACGCTTGTGGCCCCCTGAATAGTGCCCCGGCTGGTCATTCTTTTTTCAATGGCCTGGCCTCTCGGGGGCTACCCTTAGGCCGAAGTAAGGTTCAGGATTTGCTGCACATGGTGCTCTAAGTGCATCACGTAGTCCTCGGCCAGCCAGCGTAGCGTTACGCTATACCCGTTATCAAACTCACAGCGGTGGGCGGCGGCGGCGGGTGGCAGCTGGTCTAGCAAGCGAGCAATCTGCTGGTTATACAGGGTCCAGAACTGCAGCAGATCAGTGGTGGGGGTGTACTGGTACTGAAAGAGCGCCACCCACTGATCTTGATCGTATGGAATAATGCGAAGCGGCTCAGGCTTTAGCTGGCTTAGCACAAAGCGCCGGTGGTTATTGGCGGCTGAGTCAATGAGGTGGCCTAGAATCTCCTTCTTCGACCATTGCCCGGGCGCAGGCTTATAGGCCAGTTCATCCTCAGAAAAATTAGGCAGCGAACTGTTTAATAATCCTAATAGCTTCCGTAGTCGGTGACTAATATCTTGCATAATCTTGCATCTCCCAGGCCAATCAAGCGTAACAGGGCGCCGTAGCGTATCCTGAAGTAAGGCAGCCGCCCAACACCAGTACAAAGATGGAATTATCTGAGAACAATCAGGATATATTAGGCTGAAATTCACCGGTTTATCCGAATTTTTCTCTTTTATGTTATATATGGAAACCACTGTCACTCCCGCGCCTTCCCTCACGAAACCTGTGTCCCTGCCGCTACTTTTCCAGCAGCAACGGGCGCGTGCCGAGGCCCTGCGCCGGGAAGGGTGGGAGGCCAGGGCCATGCGGCTACGCAAGCTGAGCCGCTGGATCAACGACAACCGCTCTGCCATTCAGCAGGCCCTGTATGCCGATTTTCGGAAGCCCGCCGCCGAAACCGACGTGTCAGAAATCTGGTCGTCGCAGGTAGAGATTAAGCACACTTTGCGCCACCTGAAGCAGTGGATGGAACCGCGCGTGGTAGGCACGCCCCTCTCCCTAATGGGTACCCGCAGCTGGGTGCAGCATGAGCCCAAAGGAGTCTGCCTGATCATTGCCCCCTGGAACTACCCCTTTTACCTGGCCATCGACCCACTGGCCTCTGCCCTGGCGGCCGGCAATGCCTGCATTATCAAGCCCTCGGAAATAACGCCTACCGTGGCTGCTTTGCTGGCGCGCATGTGCCGCGAAATCTTCGACCCCACGGTAGTAACCGTAGTGGAGGGCGACAAAGACGTGGCTACGGAGCTGCTGAAACTACCCTTCAACCATATTTTCTTCACGGGTAGCCCACAGGTGGGCAAAATTGTGATGCGCGCCGCCGCTGAGCACCTTGCCAGTGTAACGCTGGAGCTGGGCGGCAAAAGCCCCGTGATTGTAGATGACACCGCCGACCTGCGTGATGCCGCCGAGAAAATTGTGTGGGGCAAGGGCATTAACGCCGGCCAGACCTGCGTAGCTCCCGACTATTTGCTGGTGCAGGAGTCGGTGAAGGAGAAGCTGGTAGAAGAAATTAAGGAGGTAGTACAGCGCTTCTACGACCCGGAGGGGGAGGGAGTAGCGGCTTCCAAGTCGTACGCCCGCATTGTGAATGCGCACCACTTCCGGCGGATTGCCGGCCTGCTGGAGGATGCCCAGGCCCAGGGAGCCAATATTCTGCTCGGCGGCACAGTAGATGCCGGCCAGCGGTTTATTGAGCCTACACTGCTGGAGGGCGCCCCTTCCGAGAGCCGCATCATGCAGGAGGAGATATTTGGCCCGCTACTGCCTATAGTTACCTTCCGTACCCTCCTGGAAGCGGCGGCCATTGTAAACTCCCGCCTGCAGCCGCTGGCTTTGTATGTGTTCACGCAGAACAACGAGCACCAGCGCTACCTGCTTCAAAACATTCCCGCTGGCGGCTCCTGCGTCAATGAAACCATCCTGCACCTGGCTCACCCTGATTTACCCTTCGGTGGTTTCGGGAACAGTGGCTTAGGCAAAGCCCACGGCTTCGCGGGGTTTGTGGGGTTCAGTAACGAGAAATCGGTGCTAAAGCAACGCGTGGGCCGCACGGGTATCAAAACCATGTATCCGCCCTACACGCCCAAAGTGAAAAAAATGATAGGCTGGCTGCTGAAGTTCTTTTAGGCTAAGTGAAAAGTGGTGAGTGCATGATGAGGTTATGAAGCGAACTATCCTGACGAGGGCGCTGCTCAGTGGGGTGCCTCGTAACGACAGTTGTGTATTCACAACTTCACCTTTCACCACTTCGCCATTCCGTATGCAAGCCGAGTAGTTTTCGGGAAAATTGTCGAACTTATCCGGGCCCGGCGCCTGCTTGATGGCCGCCGGAGTAGTCCACCATCCCGCCCGCCCGGTTATGTCTTTCACTGAAGCCCAACGCGCCACGCTGCATGCCCTCGCTGATACATTTATTCCTGCGGTGCCAGGGCATGATGCCGAAGACTCTACCTACTGGACGCGGCGCGGTTCTGAAGGCGTAGACCTGGAAAAGATTGCTCAGGTACTGGAGGCGCAACCCACTGGGGCCCGCAAGGAGTTCATGCAGTTGCTGACCCTACTGGAAACGCCCGCCGTAGGCCTCACCTGGTTTGGGCCACTACGGCCATTTAGCCGGCTGGCCCCAGAGCAGCGCGAGAAGCTGCTGCAAAGTTGGGCGGCCAGCAACGTGCCACAGTTCCGGAAGGGCTTTCACGCGCTACGCAAGCTGTTCACCTTCTTATTTTACGGCAGTTCTACGCCGGAGCAGGGCAACTTTGTGTGGGAGCATATTGGCTACCCTGGTCCCCAAACCGAGGATATTGTAGACTCGCCTAGGCCTATCAAAACCTTGCAACCTACCCAGGATGTGGCCTACGAGTGTGATGTGCTGGTGATTGGCAGCGGTGCCGGTGGGGGCGTGGTAGCCGGCGAGCTGGCCGCCGCCGGCCATGATGTGCTGGTGCTCGAAAAAGGGCCTTACTTCCACGGCCCCGACTTTACCCAGCGCGAAGTGGATATGCTAGGCCACCTCTATGATGGCCGCGGTGCCATTAGCACCCAGGATGGTGGTATTGCCCTGCTGGCGGGCTCATGCCTGGGCGGGGGCACCACCGTAAACTGGGCCGGCGCTTTCCGTACCCCCGACTATGTGCTGCAAGAGTGGGCCCGGGAGCACCAAGTGCCGCATTTCACTTCGCTTGATTTCAAAAAGAGCCTCGATGCCGTGAGCAGGGCCCTGAGCGTGAACATTGACTACCAGCGCCACAACGGCCAAAACCAGGCGCTCTGGGATGGCTCTACTAAGCTAGGCCAGGAGGTAAAGCTGATTCCGCGCAATGAGAAGGGCCTCACCGATACCGAGCAACACTTTCAGGGGCTGGGCTACAGCTGCTTCGGCGACCGGCACGGCGTGAAGCAAGGCACCCTCAATACCTATCTGCAACAGGCCTACAACCACGGCGCCCGCCTGCTGACCGACACCCACGTGGAGCGCATTACTATTGCTGGTAACCGAGCCACCGGTGCCGAGGCCGTGCACACCACGGCTGATGGGCGCGCGATGCGCGTAACGGTGCGGGCCCGGCGGGTAGTGGTGGCGGGAGGCTCTATTCAGACGCCCGCCTTGCTGCTGCGCAGTGGCCTGAAGCACCCACACATTGGGGAGCACCTGCACCTGCACCCCACGGTGGCAGTTTCAGCGCACTATGCACACGCCATCAATCCGTGGCACGGGCCCATGATGTCGGTGGTGAATGACTGCTTCACGATGCTGGACGGTACCAACTTTGGCGTGAAGCTGGAAACGCCGCCGGCCCACAGCGGCCTGATGGCCATGGTGCTGCCTTGGCGCTCTGGCGAGCAGCACAAAGACATGATGCGCCAAGCGGCCCACCTGGGCTCGTTCATTGTGCTCACCCGTGACCGGGATGGGGGCTGCGTGAAGGTAGATAAGCACGGCGCTCCACTCATCGACTACGTGCTCAGTGACTTCGACCGCAACCACCTGCTGCAGGGGGTACGTGCTGCCGCCGAAATTCACGTGGCTGCCGGCGCCGATGCTGTGTATTTGCCCCACGGCACACTACCCATTTTGCACGCCCGAAACGGGGTGGCCCAAAATCCGGAGGTGCTGGAGCAGCTGCCGCACCTGGGCTGGAAGCCCAACCAGTTCAGTCTCTATAGCGCCCACCAAATGAGCACCTGCCGCATGGGCGGCGACGCAGGTACCCACCCTACTAGCCCCACCGGCGAGCTATACGAAGTAGGCAACCTGTACGTGGCCGATGCCTCGGCTTTTCCGGCTTGTAGCGGGGTGAACCCTATGCTTACCATCATGGCCCTGGCTCACTACACGGCCCAACACCTGAAAACCAGCAACCCCGCTGTGCGCTCGGGAGCGGCGGCTACGGTGGCGGTGGGGTAGAGGATACCGGTGGCCAAGGGCGGTATAACCGTGCAGTATGGTTTTCGCGTATGCGGAGGCACACGCACCCTGTTGTACTATGTCTGCTGCCCGATTACTCCTCGCCCTGGCCCTCACTACCACCCTTGCCTCTAGCTGCGCCCGGCGTAACCGGAATATTCCGGCGGCAAAGTCGGAGGCCACTCCCGCACCCGCTCCCGTGGTGGCCTCCTCGGCCGCCCGCGACCTAACCGACGTGCTGACGGATGAGCTCAACCTAACCGGAGACCAGCCCAAGCAGGTGCGTGCCATTTTTACGGAAACGGCTGAGAAAGCCAATGCAGCCCAGCGCCAGTACAGCGCCAACCGCCCCGCCATGATGGCCGAGCTAAAGCGCATTAATGCCAACTCCGATAAAGAACTACAACAGGTGCTCACGGCCTCGCAATACCAGAAGCTGAAAGTAAAGCAGCGCCAGGTGCAGGAGCAGATGCGCGCCCGCAAAGCCAACAAGTAAGCCCGCTTACGTGGCCTAGCGCACTTTGGCCCTACTCAGGAACTTGCTGAACAGGCCGGGTGCCAGCCGCTTTAGAAGCACTCCCCATGTTTCGCGGCCCCCGATGTATACCTCATTGCGGCCTTGCGCAATGGCCCGGCTAGCTTGGCGGGCGAGTTCCGCAGGGGCCAGGCCCTTGGCCGTGGCCTCATCCATCGTCCCGAGCGGGGTGCCATCACCCGTGAGGGCATTCACCGAAACCCCGGTTTTCACAAAACCAGGGCAGATGATGGTAACCCCCACGCCGGTGTCCGTTAGCTCTGCCCGCAGAGAATCAAAGAACCCATGTAGCGCGTGCTTGGAGGCCGCATATGCTGAGCGGTAGGGCGTCCCGAACTTGCCCACTAAACTACTTACCACGGCTATGCGCCCGGAGCCCTGCTGCAGCAGATGGGGCAATACGCCTTTGGTCAGGGCTACTGTGCCAAAGTAGTTAACCTCCATAAGTTGCCGATCTACACTAAGACTGGTTTCGAGGACCAAAGAGCGTTGGCTGATACCGCCGTTATTAAGGAGCACATCTAGGCGGCCGTAGTGCGCAAACACCTCCTGAATGGCCCCCGCAAAACTAGCGGGCTGTGCTAAGTCCAGGGGCACTACCAAGGTCTCGGCGGGGGCGCAGGCGGCGGCTACTTTCTCAAGAGCCTCTTGGTTACGGGCTGAGAGAATCAGGCGTGCACCCTGGCGGGCATATTCATGGGCTAAAGCCTCGCCAATGCCGGCAGAGGCCCCCGTAATCCAGACAACTTGCGGTGTGCTATGCATGCGCCCAAGATACAGGAATAGCAAACTTTAGCCGGAGCCCAGGCCCCCCAGGCAACTCTTTATCAGGATGATGCATCTGGCGTGCTGTTGCCGTGGGGGCTTGTGGCCAGCCACGGAAGATTAGCTGTCACGTTAACGGTTCATTCTGATGAAAAAGACCTTCTTAGCTGGTTTACTGCTGGCTGGTGCCAGTGCCCAGGCCCAATCTACACCTGAGGTGCAGGCTCTCACGCGCCGCCTCAATGAACTGGCTCGCAACCCCGATGAGCCGGCCACGGAGGTGCGTGCCCAGCTCAGCAATTGCCACTTTACGGAAGTGATAAGAAAGTACCGCCGCGACGGCAGCGCGTCTGGGGCGTTTCAGGTCAGCCACCAGAAAAACGGCGCCGACTGGGCCGTGAAGTCTGATGATAAAGTAGAGTTTGAGCTGCGCCTGGGAGTAGAGTGGAGTCAGGTAACGGCCCTTACCTACGCTCCTGCCCACGATGAAGAGAAGAACCGCCACTACTACGAAATAAAAATAACCCGCCGCCCGCCCGGCAAAAACGACAGCACCACGCTAGAGATGCCCGTGTATACCACCGATGAAGCCGTGGTGCGTGACTTGGTGCAGCGCCTGGAGAAGATACGCCGCAGCTGCAGCGCCAAAGGCTAGGCCAGTAGAGGTGAGCAGCCAGTAGAGCCGGAGGGGGAACGGCTGCGCTAGGCTACTGCCTGCCCTTCTGGCCCTAGGCTAGCAAGTGGCGGCTCCCGGCTTACAACCCGCTACGGAGCTCAGCCGTTTGTAGGCTACTGCTCTCACTCCCCTCTTCGTATGCCAGCCCGTACCTATATTCTGCACTTTGACCCTAAGCTGAGTCAAAACCCCAACGGCAACGATGTGCGCGACGGGCTTTCGGCGGCCGTGCTCACCGGCGACAACCTCTGGCTCTGCTGCGATGAGCGAACCACTCTGGAGCGCCTGCGTCGTACGGGCCCCCGCAGCTTTGGGCAGCACTGCAGCTACAAGCTCTCGGAGCTGGTTGACTTACCCGAGAAAGCTACGGAGGAGATAGACCTGGAGGGCATGGGTGAAGCCGAAAATTACCTCTGGGTGCTGGGCTCGCACAGCATCAAGCGTAAAAACGCCAAACCCGAGGAGCCTACTGTTGCCAAGCAAATCAAGCGGCTGGCCAAGATTGTAGTGGCGCCTAACCGCTGCTTGCTGGCCCGCATACCGCTGGTGCGCAACCCCAAATCCGGCGACTACGAGCTGTGCAAAACCGCTAAGCACCCCACGGCCAGTGGGCAAACCTTGCGCGCTGCCCAACTGCGCGGCGACAAGAACGGCACCAATGAACTGCTGAAAGTATTGGCCAAGGATGCCCACCTGGGCCCGGCCCTGAAGGTACCCGCTAAAGACAATGGCCTTGATATTGAAGGCCTGGCTGCCTCTCCCGATGGCCGCCTGTTTCTGGGGCTGCGGGGACCGGTGCTGCACGGCTGGGCCATAGTGTTGGAAATCAGGCCTGAGGAATACAAAAAGGGCAGGCTCCGGCTAGGTGAGCTGGAAGGGGGTGAGCATAAGCTCTATAAAAAGCACTTCCTGGATTTGCGCGGTATGGGCATCCGGGAAATCAGGCAGCAGGGCACCGACCTGTTTATTCTGGCTGGCCCCACCATGGACCTCGACGGCACCATTGCCATTTACCGCTGGCGCAATGCACTGTTTCAGGCGCACGACAGCCTCACGCCCGCCGACCAGCTGGAGCGCCTGCTCGACGTGCCCCACCTCCCGCACCTAGACCGGGCCGAGGGTATGGCTCTGCTCAGCGAGCAGGAAATGCTGGTGGTGTTTGATAAGCCTGCCCCCGCCCGCAAGCCCCGCCCACACACTGCCCTGGCTAATACCTACCCGCTACCTACCGGGCCCAGTGTAGCCTAGCGCCCTACCCCAAACTCGCATTCGGCCGCAAATCCACACCTTTGCACCTATCACTTGCTCCCCACCATGGCTGCTAAATCGTTGCTCCGTACGCCGGAAACCACTCATCGCGTTCTGTTTCAGGACTGCGACATGCTAGGCCACCTCAACAACGCCCGCTACCTCGACTACTTCCTGAATGCTCGCGAAGAGCATACTATTCAGCACTACGCCCTCAACCTAGGCCAGTTGGCGCAGGAGCTGGGCGCCGGTTGGGTAATATCTAAACACCACATTGCCTACCTGCGCCCCGCCCAGCATGCTGAGCTGGTTCGCATCAAAACCCAGCTTATTCATTTCGATAACTCCAACCTAGTGGTTGAGATGCAGATGCTAAGCGAAGATGGCTTGCGCCTGAAAGCGGTGCTATGGTCGGAAATGACCTTTGTACGGGTGCCCGGTGGTACACGTACTGAGCACTCCGACGACCTCATGGACATGCTGGAGCAACTTGATGTGGAGGACGTCAGCTATGACCCCGATGGGTTTGATGACCGCGTAAAGCGCCTGCGCAAACAGCTGAAGCACGAGCGCAGTGAGTAGGCCGATGGGCACCAGCCTAAGCCACAATTTTATAAGCAAATTAGCTCAACTGAAGGCACCCATTTTACAACCCCCACGGATACCACCCGTTAAAGAAAAGCCGATGCTACTCCGCGTAGCGTCGGCTTTTTATTTTCTGTACTAAACGTAAAACCATATGAGCCTCTTTGGAAGCGACGCCTTGAAAGGCAAAAAAATAGCCATTATTGCCACCGACGGTTTTGAGCAGTCGGAGTTGGAAAAGCCCAAGAAATACCTGGAAGGCGAAGGGGCTGAAACCCACGTAATCTCCCTTAAGAGTGGCTCTATTAAGGGCTGGGATGAGAAAGACTGGGGTGATAAAGTAGATGTAGATAAAGTAATTGGCGACGTGAAAGTTGCCGACTACGATGCCCTGGTGTTGCCCGGCGGCCAAATGAACCCCGATGTGCTGCGCACCAAGCCTGAAGTGGTACGCTTCATTGGCGAGTTTGTGCGTTCCGGCAAGCCCGTAGCCGCCATCTGCCACGGCCCCTGGACGCTGATTGAGGCCGACGTAGTGCGCGGCAAGAAGCTCACCAGCTGGCCCAGCCTCCAAACCGATATAAAAAATGCCGGCGCCCATTGGGTTGATGAAACGGTAGTGGTAGATGGTAACCTCATCACCAGCCGTAACCCCCAGGATATTCCTAACTTCAACGAGAAGATCAAGGAAGCCTTGGTGAAAGACTCAGTAAACGCCTAGGCGCAAGCCTGTCACTCATAAAAAGCCCCACTGGCCTATGCGGCCGGTGGGGCTTTTTTGTAGCCGGTGGCGCGGTGGCCTACGAAACTCGTAGCAACAGCTCACTTGCCCAGCGGTGGTAAATGACGTAAAAGCTTACATCAAACAAAAACAGGAAACCGCCCTGTATCCATAAGGAGCGCCCGTATCCCAGGAGACGCTCAGGGCGGGTAGCCACCGCCGTGCCTGCCCGGGCTCTGAACCAACTGCCCACGCATACGTAGGCCACATCAAGGCCCGCATTAAAGAGCAAAATCTTCTCGAAGTTAAATTGTGCCGTCAGGCTTTCAGGCAGGGTAAGGTTGGCTACGTGCGCCGGGTTGGCCTGCAAGATTCCCCATACAGCTAACAGCGTGTTTACCATGTTCCAGCCCACATTCATGAGGTGAAAGTGGTACGCCTCTGTGCGGGCATCGTGCTGCTTCACGAGGTAGCCACTAATCAGCAGATTCAGTAGGGCCCAGGTGCCCAGCACTGCCATGCCGCGCTCAGCCAGTAGCTCACGGGCGTGATTTATAGCGGGTAATATTTCGGCGGAAGG
The DNA here is from genome assembly GCF_013137895.1 of Hymenobacter taeanensis. Classification (NCBI taxonomy): domain Bacteria; kingdom Pseudomonadati; phylum Bacteroidota; class Cytophagia; order Cytophagales; family Hymenobacteraceae; genus Hymenobacter; species Hymenobacter taeanensis. Next base: position 1,262,746 of record NZ_CP053538.1, on the reverse strand, counting down.
AGTAAGCAACGGTATAGCAGCTTGAGAAATGCACAGGACAATTAATGGAACGCAAAAGAGGAAGCCGGATGGGCTTCCTCTTGCAATTATATTTTGAGCAGTAGCGGCTGTGCTTAGTTGGAAATACCGATGCCTACATATACCTGGAACATACCGTTCTTGATAGCATTAACGGTTTTAGTGCCGGTCTTAGACAAGTCTTGGTCTTGGATGATATCGGCAAAGCCAGCCGTATAACGACCACCCACGCGGGCCGGGCCTACGCGAGCTTCCAGGCCAGCAGCAAGGCCATAATCGAGGCTGTTGTAGCTGTAGCCATATACATTGTTGTCGTCCGCAATTTTACGCTCTCTGTCGCCTTCCTTCACTTTGGTCAGCAACGATACCTGTGGGCCCACATGCACGCTCACGTTATCGAGGAAGTTGTACACCAGCAGCACAGGCACCTGTAGGTAGTCGAGGCGGGTGGTGTAAGTGCCGGTTTGAGTGGTATTGGCGGGGTTGCTGCCCTTAAAGCCCTGGCGGCTGTACAGGATTTCAGGCTGCAGTGAGAACTTATCATTAAAGCTAAACTGGGAATATACCCCCGCGTGGAAGGTATTATAAATCCCTTCGTTACCGAAGTTCTTCTTATCGTCGCCCCGGAAGTTAGAGGCTGTAAAGCCGCCTTTTATACCGAAGCCGTTGTTGCGGGAGCCGTTGCCGCCCGAAGAATAGTCAGTGGAAGAAGCTAAGCGGCCCGAGCGGGGGCCGGTAGTTGTGTCTTGGGCAAATGCGGCTACGCTGAGGGCACAGCAGGAGAGGAGGAGAGCTACTTTTTTCATAAGGAGAGAGCAATGAAGCATGGAGGGGCGAATACCGAGCTGGGGTGCAAGAGCGGCTAAAAAGCATCGGTAAAGTGCTATACTAACGCGCCGTCAGAAGGTTACAGCAGTAGACCATCCAAAGCATAAATTTTGCACCCTGAAGCAGTAGAAAATATCAGGTATAATAATACCTTTGGCTCTTTACGGCCGCCGCCAGATTGGCTTTGTTAGGGGTGTTAGCTCAGTTGGTTTAGAGCACTACCTCGACAAGGTAGGGGTCACTGGTTCGAGCCCAGTACGCCCCACAGCAAAGTCACCTGCCTCATAGCTTGCCAGTGAGGCAGAAACGAATCTCCTGAAAAGCCCGACCGCAAGGTCGGGCTTTTGCATTTGCGGGCAGCTGAAACGGCGCAGAACAAAAAATGTCGATAACTGCCTGACTTTTAATTTGTAGCCTGCCGGAAGCCCAGCGCTCAAATGGCCGATAGTACAGTTTCAAGAGGAGTAAGTACACACTAAAGTGGAAGGCCTGGCAGTAACTCCAAGCTCAACAATAGCAGCCACCTTCTTGGTACGCTATACACTCCTGCCTATTAGGCTGGTTTTTGCAAGATAAAGGGGGATTTACAACGTGCAAATGCACATAATATACCTCCAGAGCTGTCTAGCATGCGACCGTGGGCGGTACCGCAATTCATGCCAAAAAACTCCCAACCACAGCTGTGCATACTATGCTTATCTGTACAGTATATTATATTTTTCTAATACGGTAAGTGCTGGCTTACTTATATATGGATATCGTATAATTGAAAAACTAACGCCTTTTAATTAAAATTTAACGACTGTATTTTGTTTAAGTTATGAATCTGTTACTTCTTGGGGTTGATTATTGAAAAAACTTCAAACTCCAAAGAAGAACACATGAGGAAAACATTACTGTTGTTCCCTTTCACGGTTCTCGCAATAGCCAGCCACGACGTGCAGGCTCAAACGCGCACTGTAACTGGTCAGGTAGTTGGAGCCGACGGCGCTGGGTTGCCGGGGGTTACCGTGATTGTAAAAGGAGGCGCTCAGGGCACCTCTACTGACGTAAATGGTCGGTACTCCTTGGCGGTGCCCGCCAATGCTACTACGCTAGTGTACTCCTTCATTGGCTACTCGCCCAAAGAAGTGGCTATTGGCACCCAGTCTAGCATAAACGTAGCGCTAGCCAGTAGCTCTACTGGTCTTGATGAGGTAGTGGTGGTGGGGTACGGTACCCAAACTAAGCGTGAGCTAACCGGCTCTATTGCTACGGTAAGCGGTAAGGAAATTGCTACCGCTCCGGTGCAGAGCTTTGACCAGGCCCTGCAGGGACGGGCTTCGGGCGTGAACATCACTACCCCCAACGGGGTGTTGAACAACCCGCCTGTAATTCGGGTGCGGGGCGTTAACTCTATCTCACTTAGCTCTGAGCCGCTCATCGTAATCGACGGCATTCCGGCCTTCAGCGGTAACAGCTCAGCGGTTGGTAGCGTGGCCAACAACCCGCTCGGTAACCTGAACCCCAGCGACATTGAGAGCATGGAGGTGTTGAAAGATGCCTCTGCCACGGCTATTTATGGCTCCCGGGCCGCTGGTGGAGTTATTCTGGTAACTACCAAGAAGGGCAAGCGCGGCCAGAGCCGCATTTCGCTCGACTCCTGGGCGGGCGTATCGAGGCCGGTGCGCCTTTATGACGTGCTGAATGCCCAGCAGTACATAGATATCAAGAACGAAGCCGTTCGGAACCTGAACGCTAACCGGGCTGCTATTGGCGCTGCTGCCACCAACGTGGAAGGCTTCCGACCTACGCTGGATGCTAACGGCAACGTTATCGACACACGTTGGTACGACTATATCTACCGCACGGGCTTCGCAACTTCCAACACCGTTAATTTCTCAGGCGGTACCGATAAAACTACGTACTACACCTCCATCGGCTACTCTGATCAGAAGGGTATGCTGGAGAAAAACGAGTTCAAGCGCATGTCGGCTCGCCTGAACATCGACCATAAGGTGTATAAGACGTTCTCCATCGGCACCCGAATTGGCTACTCCAACACCAAAAACTCTTCGCCAAATTCCGGTTCCGTGGCCGATGGTGCATTTGGTACAGCAGGCCTGGGTCGTTTGCCGCTGGTGTTGCCGCCTAACCTACCGGCCTTTAATCCCGATGGCAGCTACAACACGTACCAGGCCGGTATTGGCCCCGGGGCTAACCTGAACCCAACCGGCACAAACGGGGCGGCCCTTTACCCTGGCTACTACAACCCCGTAGTAGATCTGGAAAACAACTACTTCCGCTCTGATGGAAATCAGATTGAAGGAAGCGTGTATGCCAACTGGGAAGTGATTCCGGGTCTGAATGCCCGCACTACCTATGGCATTAACAACATTAACTTTGAAGACCGGGCTTTCTATACCGCTATTGCCGGCGACGGCTATTCCTCCGGCGGACAAGCGCTTAACTACTCCCGCACCAACCGGCGCTGGAACTGGCAGAACACGCTGCAGTACGACAAAACCCTGGGCGGCAATCACAACTTCTCGTTCTTGGTTGGTAACGAGCAGCAGCACACCGAGATTCTGCGCTGGGGCGCTAACCGGACGGGCGTAGCCGATAATTTCTTCAACACTTTTGAGGGCAACTTCACCAATATTGCCGCATCCGGCAACTTCCAGGGCGAGAACTACCTGCTCTCGTACTTCAGCCGCCTGAACTACGATTTCGGCAAGAAGTATCTGGCCTCTATCAACTTCCGCCGCGACGGCTACTCAGCCTGGGCCAAGAAGTGGGGTAACTTCTACGGGGCATCATTGGGCTATATCATTTCAGAAGAAGGCTTCTGGAAAAACGCTTCCGTTCTGGCGCCCATCAACTTCCTGAAGTTCACGGGTAGCTACGGTGAAGTGGGCAACAGCCAGGGTATTGGCGACTATGCTTCGCTGCAGACATATGGTTCGGGCCTGTACGGCGGCTCGGCCAGCATCTTCTACAACCTTGCCGGTAACCCTGCTCTCACCTGGGAAACCAGCAAAAAGACCGATGTGGGAGTAACCTTCGGGCTGCTGGAAGACCGGATTCAGGGTGATGTAACCTACTACCGCAACCTGGTAGATGGTCTGATTTTGCCCGTACCCCAGGCCCCATCCAAAGGCGTGCCTAACAACAGTATTGATGCTAACGTGGGCTCCATGCGCAACACTGGCATCGAGGTAAACCTGAAGTTCAACGCTGTCCAGAAGAAGGATTTCAGCTGGACGATGAGCGGCAACTTCACCACCCAGAAAAACCGGGTACTGGCCCTGGCTACTGAAGGCCAGCGCATTGGCACAGCTACCTCGGGCCTCGAAACGGTGAACTACACGCTCGTAGGCCACTCTGTAGGCGAAATTTTGGCGGTGAAGTCATTGGGTGTGAACCCGGCCAATGGCCAGCGCATGATTCAGAAGGCGGATGGTACCGTTGTGCAGTACAACCACCTGGGCACCACCGGCCCCGGCTCTACTGGCTGGACCACGCTGGACGGCAAAAATACCAGCGCCCCCACGCAGCTGACCGACGGACAGTATTTCGGTCCCACGCTGCCAAAGTGGTTTGGCGGTTTCGACAACAGCTTCCGCTACAAGAGCTTTGATCTGGGTGTGTTCATTCAGTACTCAGGCGGCAACTACATCTATAACGGTACCAAGGCTGGCCTCCACGACCAGCGCTTCTGGAACAACAACGTGGATATTCTGGAGCGCTGGACGGAGCAGAATACCGATGCCAAATGGCCCCGCGTGGTGTACGGCGACAACGTGTCGAACGGATCGGCGCTGGTAATGTCTTCGAACGTGGAGAAGGGTGACTTTGCTCGTTTGCGCAACGTTACACTGGGCTACACCTTCAATCCAGAGCTGATTGGACGTCTTAAAATGGCCAGCGCCCGCTTCTACGTGCAAGTACAGAACGCCGCCCTGCTGACGAAGTACTCGGGTATTGATCCTGAAATTTCCACCAACACGGCAGTAGGCCAGACCGGCAACACCGGCGCTGGCGTCGACCGCAACTCTGTGGGCCAGGCCCGCACGTACACGGCCGGCTTCAACATTGGTTTCTAGGTTTTAAAAACAGCATTCTGATGCATAGCTCAATAAAAAGAAACGTTACGGTAGCCGTTATTTCCTCGCTCATGGCGTTCGGAAGTTCCTCCTGCCAAAAAGATTTGCTTGACCCGGTGCCCAAAACGCTGTTTTCAGACCAGGTAGTGTTTGATACGCCCGCTCGCATTGAGCTGCAGATGGATGGCGTATACAGCTACGTGAAAGCGGGTAGCTTCCTGGGCGGGCGTTACCAAGTGTACGGCGACGTGCGGGCCAACGACTTTTTGAACCGTACCTCCAACGCCGTAACGGCGCTAAGCGTGTGGAACCACACCGTTACGGAAACCTCCCAGAACGATGTTATCAACCTCTGGACCTCAGCCTATGCTGCCATCAACCAGGCAAACGTGTTCTTGGCGGGCCTGGAAGCTAACTCGGCAAAGTATGTAGCTCCGGTATTTCCGGCTGATTTTGCCGCTAAAAAGGTGCCTAACTATCAGGGGGAAGCCCGGTTCCTGCGCGCACTCTGCTACTACTCATTGCTGCAGCTGTACGCCCGGCCCTATGCGGATGGCAATGGCAGCAAGCCCGGCTTGCCCCTGCGCCTGCAGGCTGAAACCAACGCCCTAAACAATGATCTGGCGCGCAGCTCAGTGGCTGAGGTGTATGCCCAGATTATCACTGACCTGGACTTTGCTGAGCAGAACCTACCGCTTTCGTACACGGCCGCGGTGCAGGGAATTCCTGCCACTACGCTGAACGTGACCCGGGCCCATCGCAACACGGCTATTGCCCTGAAAACGCGGGTATACCTGAGCATGGGTAAGTACAGCGACGTGATTCGGGAGGCAAATAAAATAGTGCCCGCTACGGCTCCTTTTGTCGCTCCTACTGGGGTGCCTAATGCCCTCAACGCTTCTATTGCGGCCGTATTTGCGCCGCCCCAGGAAACGTCAGAAAGTATTCTGAGCTTTCCCTTCACGGCCCAGAATACGCCCGGCACCCAGAACCAGTTGGCCTATTACTTCTCGCCCGGCCCCATTGGCAATGGCGAGTACGGCTTGAACACGGGAGCGGGAAGTATCTTATCTAACCCCGCCTGGGCCGCTACTGATGCTCGCCGCACGAACTTCGTGACGGTGGTCAACTCGGAGTCGTTCCTGAAGAAGTATGCCACTGGCTCTCCTTACACCGATAAAGCCCCGGTTATTCGGTATGCTGAGGTGATGCTAAGCCTGGCTGAGGCTCGTTTCCGGACTGTAGGAGCCAACGATGCTCAGGCATTGGCCCTGCTGAACGCAGTAAGAACCCGCTCTAACCCAGCTGGCGCGTATGCTGCCTTCGCTACCCCAGCGGCGGCCGTTGATGCCGTACTGCTGGAGCGCCGGATTGAGTTCCTCGGCGAGGGCATCCGCAACATTGATATCATGCGCCTCAACGCTACCATTCCTGGTAAAGGTACCGTGAGTGCAGTAGCCCCTGAGAACCCGCTGTACGTATGGCCCATTCCGGCTACTGAGCTGGCTACCAACCGAGCCATGACCCGTAACTAGGTTTTCTTTACTTAACTGCTTGCAAAGCTTCCTCAATCATGAGGAAGCTTTGTTGCTTTTAGGAAGGTTCTACAGCCTGCAGCTGCCTCGCGTGAGGCTGTGTGCATTGTCCCGGTGCTCCGTATCTTATACCTGGTGCCTGTAACAATGCGCCAGGCCACCGGTTCTCAGCTTCTATGCTTTCTATTGCCTGGGCGCCCTTGTATGCCCATCCGCTACCCGCCAACCACCGCTTCCCGATGCTGAAGTACGAGCTGCTGCCTGAGCAGCTCATACGTGAAGGCACAGTACCAGAAAGTGCGTTCTTTCGGCCCGTACCGCCCCCCGACGATGTTGTTTTGCGCACGCACGATGCCGACTACTACCAGCGGCTGCAACGCGGGGGCTTAACGCGGCAGGAGGAGCGGGCCACGGGCTTCCCATGGAGCCCAGAGCTGATTGAGCGTGAAGTAACCATACTGGGTGGTACCATTGCGTGCGTGCACCGCGCCCTGGAGCACGGCGTGGCCCTGAACATTGCGGGTGGTACCCACCACGCTTTCCGCGACAGGGGCGAGGGGTTTTGTTTGCTCAACGATCAGGCTACCGCGGCCAATTACCTGCTGGGCCACCCTGAGTTGGGCGTGAGCCGCATACTGATCATTGATTTAGATGTGCACCAAGGCAACGGTACGGCTGCAATTTTTGCGCAGGAGCCGCGAGTATTCACCTTCAGTATGCACGGAGCACGCAATTACCCGCACCGCAAAGAGTACTCCGACCTCGACCTGCCCCTACCCGACCATACCGATGATGCTGCCTACCTGACCTTGTTGCGCAACACGCTCCCGCGCCTGCTGCAGGAGCACCAACCCGACTTTGTCTTTTACCTCAGCGGGGTAGATGTACTGGCCACGGATAAGCTAGGCCACCTGGCTCTTACCCGCGAAGGCTGCCGGCAGCGCGACCAGTACGTTCTGCAAACCTGCCGGCAACACCAGCTGCCGGTAGTAGTGTGCATGGGGGGCGGCTACTCCGTGCGCATTGCCGACATAGTAGAGGCCCACGCCAACACCTTCCGCGTTGCCGCAGATATCTGGGGCTAAATTACCGGGGTGTGAAAGGGGGAAACCCTCGTGCGCTTACTCTGCTCATGCTTTAGGTTGAGCAGGCCAGGCGGCAAAACAGTATGGGTATCACTTCGCAACTGTACCCAAAATTACCTGCCAGCGAAAGGCCCAGCGCCAATGTAGGGTATAATCTGCTATGCCGGCGGCTTGCAGGAGCTGTTGCCAGTCGGGGCGGGTGAAGGCTCGGGCCACTGAGAGGGGCGCATCATGTTGCACCAGATAGGAGCCTTTGAACAGGCGGGTGAGCCAGTAAATGCTGTAGTAGGCTAGGGGGTGGCGGTGCAGGTCATTGATAATGACGGCCAGTTGCGCTTGCTGTTGCCAGAGCGGTAGCATAGCAGCCAGCTGCTGCGAGGAAAAATGATGGCAGAACAAGCTGGCCGTTAAAATATCATAGGGCTGGCGCTGAAATTCCGGGGAGAAGATGTCGGCCTGCTGATACGTGATTTCAGCAACCCCCTGGCTTTTGCTGGCGGCATACTCCAGCATAAAAGGGTTGGCATCGAGGCCGGTAAGGGCTACGGCTACTCCGCGTTTGCGGGCCCAGCGGGCTATTTGCCGGAGGGTGTCGCCGCCGCCACTGCCCAGGTCGGCGAGGCGCAGGGGGCGGCCCGCCGGAAAGTGGGGCCGGAGGCGGTCCAGCGCATCCAGGATGGGTGCATACCCGCCCAACCAGGTATTAATGGTTTCCAGCTCATCGAGGTTACGGCGCAGGTCATCGGAAGCCAGCGTAAGGTCATCCATCAACTCCTCTGCCGTGGCACGGTGGCCTAGGTTCATACAGCAGCGGGCAAAGAGTAAGAAATTAACTGCTTATTCACTTGGCGTGGCAACTAGCGGGGCAGTTGGGGTGGCTGCCAGTGCGGCTTTGTGAATTGATGCCGTAGCAGTTTCAGCCGCCACCACTTTTAGAAGCATAGCTTCCAGTGTTAAGCCAGGCCCAAAGGCAAAGCTGAGCACGGGGGCGCCAGCATCAGCAGCAGAAAGGCTTTGCATAAGCTTTTGCAGTACAAACAGCACCGTGGCCGACGACATGTTGCCGTAGTCGCGCAGTACCTCGTAGGCAAACCGGTTATCATGCGTGGAGAGGCCTAGCTCCTGCTCAATGGTCTCCAGAATCTTGCGCCCCCCCGGATGGATGGCAAAGGAATGGATATCGGCCAGCTCTACCGGCAGGTTTTCCAGCAGTTGATCTGTAAGCTGCCGAATACCGCGCTGAATCAGGTGGGGCACGTACGACGACAGCGTCATCTCGAACCCGAAGTTGTTGATGTGCCACGCCATATCCTGGCGCCCATCGGGCTCTAGACCACAATGAAAGGCCTCTAGAGCCAGGCTGAAGCCCTGCGGAGCTGGCTTGCCCAGCACAATGGCGGCAGCGGCCCCATCTCCAAACAACGCATTGGACACCAAGTGGTCGTCTTCGTGGCTTTTCTGGAAGTGTAGGGTGCAAAGCTCGGTGCTAACTATGAGTACTTGGGCCTTGGCATCGGCCTGGCAAAAGGCGTTGGCCAATTTTAGGGCATTCACGGCGGCGTAGCAACCCATAAAGTTTACGCATGTGCGCTGCACGTTGGGGTTCAGCCCCAGGGCCGCTACCAGCTCAATATCTAAACCGGGGGCGTACATGCCGGTGCAGCTTACGGTAACCAGGTGCGTAATGCTGCTCAAACTCAAGCCCGGCTGTTGCCGCAAACAGTCACGCACTGCCTGCACGGAAAGCGGCAACGCGTGCTGCCGATACTGCGCCATGCGCTGACCTACTGATGGGAAAGGCTCCAGATCAGGCGTGTTAGCAAAAAACTCGTACTGGCCATTCTCGCGGCCGTAGTCTGGTAGCACCGTATAGCGTTGAGCAATTCCCGACACCCGATATAGTGCCCGCAGCTTACGCGAATCGGCTTCGTTGAGCTGCAAAGCGCCCGCCATAAAGCTGGCAATTTGGGGCTGCGGAATACGGTGGGGCGGGTTGGCAGTGCCAATGGCACACAAGTAGCTGGTCATTAATCGAAGTTTACGCAAATTCCGTGCGCTACGCTGTCTCCCGTAGCAAAATGCCAAATCCTGTAAGTATAGTGAGAGTGGAAAGTGATGAGGCAAGAGGCCAGAGAGAAACAGTAGGGGAGAGAAATAGGCTGCTATAACCGTGTCGGTAGCGTTGCCCAGGCCTGTTTTATTAGGACTCTAGACGTTGCTGTTCTACCCTTCCCAGGCATGGCCATGAGTCTGTTGCATAAGGGCTCTGATGCCGGCTGGCCAGAAGCGGAGTGCACTTACTACTGCCTCACTAAGCACAGGCTGCCCAAATAGCCGCTGAATGGCCCGGCCCACCCGCAGGCGCTGCCCAAACAGCTGCTGCCACTCTTGCTGGTAGGCCACTTCCAGCGCTGCCCGGCCCAGAGCGCCCTCCAAAAAGGCGGCAGAATGACGGGCGGCTACGCTGGCTCCGTGAATAGCCATGGCCATGCCGTTGCCGCAGAGGGGAGTAATTAAGCCCGCTGCGTCGCCGCACATGAGCACATGGTCTTCAACTGCCTGTTTAGGAGCGAAAGAAATTTCATTGATAACCTCCGGCTGCGGATACAGAAACTCGGCCTCCTGCAGAATGCGCCGCAGCAAGGGGTTGCGGGCCAGCACTACCTTTTCGAGGGCCGGAATGGTGCCATGCTTCTTGAGATTCTGGCGGGTAGTGAGGTAGCAAAAGCAGTATTTATCCTGCTCAATAGCGGAAATGCCCGCGTAACCATCGGCAAAGTTGTGCAAGGCAATAAGGTTGCGGGGCTGATCAAAGCGTAAGTGATACTTCACGCCCAGGTAAGGAGAGCGTTGCTGAAAAAAAGCGCGCTGCAGCTGCCTATCCAGGGTGCTACGCTTGCCATAGGCCCCCAGTACCACGCGCGCCCGCAGCTCCTGGCCACCCTGTAGCTCCACTACCTGCTCATCAGTGGCAGCTTCGAACCTCACGGCAGTGGCGGTAGTGCCCTGCAGTACCTGCACGCCCCTAGCCGCCGCCAGCGCCTGCAAATGCTCATCCAACACATAACGGCTGATGCCAAAGCCCCCCAGGTCTAGCGGCGCAGACAGCACCCGTCCTGCCGGTGAACTGAGCTGGAACTCACTGATGCGGGCCGGGGCCAGCACATCAGGGGAAGCGCCTAGCTTGGCCAGGTAAGGCAGCACCTCATTGGAGATGTACTCCCCGCACACCCGGTGAAAGGGATACTGCCGGCGCTCTAGCACCGTAACCGCATAGCCGCGCCCACGTAAATCGAGGGCAGCACAGAGTCCTGCCAGGCCTCCGCCAATAATGACAACGTCCAACTTTATTTGCGGGGTAAAGGGGTGAAAGAGAAGAGAGAAGCGTTTCTTTTATCGAAGAACCTTTATATTTCAACAAGCCAAACAAAATACCCTGTTACCTTTGTTAACCTAAACCGGTACCTGCCGTTATGGTTAATTAGTGCCCACCAGAATGTACCGCCTCACGAGCCTCTATGATGAAACTCCTACGCTTTTTTTGCCTGCTCACCTTACTTACTTGCGGAATGTTACACTGGTCGGTGTCGCAGGCCGCGGCCCAATCAAGCGCAACTGCGGCCAAAGTGCCCGTGCGGCTCAATGGAGACGACAAGGCCCTGCTGGTATATCCTAATCCGAGCGCCGGAATTGTGCATGTAGCCATCAATGGGTTTGAGGGGCGTAAGCTAGAGTTGCAGGTGCTTAACGTTATTGGTACAGTGCTGTACCGTGAAACGCTGACTGAGCTGAATGACCGCTACGTGAAGGTGCTGGACCTGACAAAATTCACCAGCGGCCTCTATTACGTTAAGCTGGAAACCGCTGGCGGCAATGAGATGCGCAAGCTAGTCATCAGATAAACAGTAGCTTCTAGTGAGCTGATACAGTACTAAAAAGCAGCCCGCAACGGCTGCTTTTTTCATGGTTCGGTGTGCAATAGCCTAGGCCCAAAAAAAGCGCCCCATAAACGGAGCGCTTTGTAGAAATGCAGGGAGCAGTCGATTAACGACCGTTATTGGCCCGAACTGGTACGGGCTTCAGCATGTCCTTCACGTTGTTAACCGTGTCGAGAGCTAGCAGAGCAGTTACCAGCATTATTCCGAAAAAAATGAGCAGCGTCATACAAAAGAAAATTTAAGGCAACATCAATTCCAAGTACTGCTATCGAATCACCGATAATCTGTATCAAGTACAAGGTATGGTATACTAACCTCGAAAGCTACGCCGGAGTTTCAGTATAATTATGTGCTTTTCAATACGTGGTGCACTACGTAACGGGCATCGGCCGCAGCCCCGCCCATAAGTGCCGATCTGCGGCTGGAAAGCCACTCTAGTCCCAGAAAAGCTAGCCCTGCTACCGGAGATATTCCTTTACGGTGGCAGGGCTCCCCCGCGGGCGTCAAGGCCTTGGGTACTTGCAGCCAGGAGTAGTTGGGCCGGAAGCCCGTAGCCCAAACAACGCTACCTAACGGCGGCGTAGTACCCCGGCGGCCCACTAGGCCACCTGCGGCAGTTGTAGCTGTAGCCCGCCCAATAAAGTGCGCGTTGGGCAAGTGCTTCAAACGCTGAAAGTCTCCCTTAACTACCGGTTCGGGCTGGGCCTGCATATAACGGCCTACCCAACTGTGGCTGGATGCTTGCAGCAGGCCCGTAGCTAATAGCATGACCCACATAGCCGTATTATTGGGCATGCGGGGTGTTTTCTCATCGAATGCCACGTACACTGTGCGGCCATCCGTGGCTAGGCCAGCGGCTATCTGCAGGGCCGAGTTGCCGCTGCCAACCACTGCCACTGTAGCGCCAGGGGCCTGGCTAGGCGTAGTATATTCGCTGCTATGCAGCTGCCTAACGGTGGGCAGAAGCTCCTGCCCGAAAGCGGGAATATGGGGCGCAGTGTATGGCCCCGTGCAAACAATAACGCGGGGCGTGTGGTAGCGGTTGCCGGCGGCCGTTTGCACCTCAAACCCACCCGCGGCAGGCTGCACCAGGGTTACGCGCTGGTTGTTTTCAACGGCCAGCTGAAAGTGAGCCGCATACTGGCGCAGATACTCGGCGGCCTCATCTTTAGTAGGATAGCGCAACGGGTTGCCCGGCCAGCTCAGCCCCGGCAGGCCACTGGCCCAGGCCGGCGAAAATAGCCGCAACGACTCATAGCGCGACGACCACACGTGTCCCACCACTGGCCGGTCATCCAGCACGACGTAGGAAGCATGCTGTTGCTGGAGGTAATACGCGGCCGCCAGGCCCGTTTGGCCTCCACCAATAACTACTGCATCAAGAATCACAACCGAAGGTATCATAGGTATAAGAACACCTTTAAGCCGGGAATTCTTCGCGCAACTGCTTAATTACTTCATCTGTAGTTTGGCGAACCTGCGCAACCAAGGAAGCAAGCTGCGCAAAATCAACGGTTTCTGGGCTACTATTGGCCTTTTCCAGTTCGCGCAGTATGGGGTACAGCCGTTGCACACCTAAGCCATCAACGGAGCTTTTTAGGTGGTGCGCGGTGGCGGCAATCTCAGAGCGGTCTTGGTTGGCTAGGCCTATCTCCAGCTGCTCTACCGTGGGTGGTGTGGTCTGGATGAAAATATTTACTAGGCGCCGCACAAATCCTTCGTCGGAGTTGGTGTGGCGGCGCAGGGAGGTGAGGTTGTAGAGCGGCGCAGTCTCATCAGGTGCGGCGGCTGGCGGTTCTGGGGCGGGCACCGGACGCGGCGGAACCGCCCCACTCAGCAAACCGGAAATGGTCCGGAACAGGTCATGCTCCTTGAAGGGCTTCGATAGATAGGCATCTAGGCCAGCTTGCAGGTACCGTTCGGCCTCGCCTTGCATGGCATGAGCGGTAAGCGCTACTACCGGAGTCGCAGCGCGGGCAGCGTCGGGGTGCTCGCGCAGCCGCCGAGTAGTAGCCACCCCATCGAGGCCAGGCATCTGAATGTCCATCAGCACCACATCGTAGGGGCGGCGCCAGAATTTAGCCAGCGCCTCCGGCCCAGAAGAAGCTACATCTACCTCCAGGCCCCAACCCTCCAGCATGGTGCGCACTAACATTTGGTTCACCGCGTTGTCTTCAGCCAATAATATGTGTCGGCGCCCCAGCATCTGGTAGTTCGTAATGGGCTCTTCGGCCTGTATGGGTTCCTGGTCAGTGGCAACCTCAAAGGGCAGGGTAAAGCGGAAGGTGCTGCCTTTGTGCAAGTGGCTTTCGGCCGTCAGCTCACCACCCAGCAGCTCCACCAACCCGCGCGAAATGCTCAGGCCCAGCCCCGAGCCGCCATACTCCCGGGCCGTGCTGGCCGAGGCCTGGGCGAAAGGCTCAAACATGGCCTGCAGCTGACCGGCCGAAATACCAATGCCCGTGTCGAGCACTGAAAACTGCAGCAGCAGTGGGCCATTGGGGTTGCTCACGCGCCGGCAGGTGAGCAGTACGTTGCCGCGCTCCGTAAACTTCACAGCATTATTGAGCAGGTTCAGTAGTACCTGCCGTAGCCGGTAAGGGTCACCAATAACGCGCATTGGCACGTTGGGAGCGGGCAGCTGCAAGTGTAGGTTAATGCCTTTAGTGGTGGCCGTATGTAGCAGAGACTGGCAACTGGCTTTCAGAACTTCATCAAGCTGAAACGGCACGGCCTCTACCCGAATGCGCCCGGCGCCCAACTGGGCCATGTCCAGGATATCGTTAATAACAACCAGCAGGTTTTCGGCAGAGTGCTGAATGTGCTGCAGGTACTGCCGCTGTTGTTCGTTGAGTGGAGTTTTAGTGAGCAGTTCCGTGATACCCATAATGCCGTTCATGGGCGTACGTATTTCGTGGCTCATATTGGTGAGGAAGTTTTGCCGCGACTGGGCGTTCTCCTCCGCAATTTCCTTGGCCTTCTGTAAGGCTAGCTCGGTTTCCTTGAGGTCAGTAATTTCATTATCAACACCTAATACCTGCACGGTGCCATCGGCGAGCAGGAAAGGGCGCTTGATGCTGTTAAACCAGTGTACCTCACCTTCCGCCGAGGTAAAGGTGTCTTCGTGAGCGAGTTCCTGCCGGGTCCGGATTACCTGCTCATCATCGAGCCGGTAGCGAGCCATATCCGGGTAAATTCTTTCCAGCTCCTGCGCAGGCGTCCGTACAAGCTCTTCGGCGGTTAACTTGTAGAGCTGAGCGGTGGCCTGGTTGGCCAGCACATAGTTGCCGGCAATGTCTTTCAGATAGATCAGGTTAGGAGCCGTATCAATTACCTGCCGAAACAAGCGGTTTTGTTCAGCCAGCCGCCGGTTAGCGGAGCGGCGCTGCTCATCGGCCACTTTCCAACGCGTAATATCTTCTGCGGAGCCTACTACCTGGCATACGTTACCCTTGGTGTCGCGCTCAAATGGGGTAGTGCCAATGCGCAGCCAGCGCTCCATGCCGTTACGGTGATACAAATAAAACTCCAGGTGCAGCACGGTGCCATCAGGGGCCTGTGCTACCGCGGCGAAGTGGGTGCGCAGGCGCTCTAGCTGGTCAGGGGGGAGTAAGTTGGGCAGTACCTCTGAGCCCATGTCCTTAAGCTCGGCCTCCGTGTAGCCCAGCATATTTTTGATGTAGCTGTTGCAATACACCGTGCATTGCCGCAGGATATCAAAAATATAGATCAGGTTTGGTGTGGTGTTCGTGATGCGGTCCATCAATAACCGGCTCTGCCGCAGCTGTTCCTCGGTAATGCGCCGCTCGGTAATATCCGCAATGGAGCACACTGCCTGCGACACCCGGCCTTTCGAGTCACGCAGGAAGCACGTACTTTTCAGGCTCATCCAACGCCATGTACCATTGCGGTGAAGCATCCGGTACTCTGAGCTAAGAACCTGGCTGTCGTCTAGTTCAGCCAGCAGCCGTTGTCGGCTGAGCATAGTTCGTAAATCCTCGGGGTGCAGCAACTGTTTAGCTACAGAGGGGCCCATAGCTTTTAATTCGGCCTCAGTATAGCCCAGTATCTGCTCACACTGCCGGTTGCAATAAAGCACCGTGCCCGCTTGGGTGTCATACAGAAATACGATGTTGGGCACCGTATCGTTAATGCGGAGGGTGAACAGCTGGCTGCGTACCAGCTCCGCCTCAGCCTGCCGGCGCAGGGTAATATCAGTGAGGTACACGTTGGCACCGTTCTCTAGACCTAGTGGAGCCACACTCCAGAGGTAGAAGCCGCCATCAAGGCGGAGCTCAAACGTGCGGGGTTTTCCCTCTTTAAGTGCCTGGCTGATTTCATCTGACAGCACCCGTTTAACCAGAGCCTCCCGAGGCATGGCCAGCGCAGTCAGCGCCGCTGCCGCCGCCGGGTTGGCGTACCGCGCTTCGCCGGTGGCATCAAAACGGATGATGGGCTGGGGGCTCTGCTCCGCCAGATCTGAAAGCTCCTGTACCCGCTCGTGCGCCTGCTGGCGTTCCGTCACGTCTTCGTAACTCCAGATGTGCAGCACCGTTTGCCCATTCTGCACTACCGGCAGGTAGTCCTGCTGAATAATGGTGCCATTGTTCAGCTTGAACAGTAAGCCGCCTACGCGCTCCTGGTTACGAGCCGCTGTGCGCTGTGTTTCCTGAAACAGCTGTGGATGTAAAAAGCCAACGGAGCCATTTTCCAGGAGCTGCGCACTTGATTTGCCAATGTAAAAGCCAGGGTCTTCGGGGAGGCCAAACAGGTCACATATCCGCTGATTGAGTAGGGTTACTACCTGCTGGTGGTTTTCAGCCAGAATGGCGGTGCTCATAGTCTGAAGCAGGGCAGCAGCTTGGGCCGCTGCCGCCTGCGAGCGAGCCTTAAACTCCTGGAGCTGTTGCTGCGCGTGCTGACAAGATTGTTGAGCTGCCTGCTGTGCCAGTTGGGTACGGCGTAGCTGGCGAGCTAGGTGTCGGTAGCTGATAGAGGTCATAAAGCATCAGAATAACTGGGAAGGTCAGCGTAAGCGTACCTCGTTATTCTGAACCATACGATAAATAGTTGACTTACCGATCTGTAATTTTGCGGCTACCTGTAAAATATTACCATTATGCGCGTCTAGGTAGCTTTGCACAATGGTGGCCATCTGCGTCCGCAACGACTCATTAGAGATGCCATTCGTTTTTTCATCGTTGGAACCAGCTCCGCCGCGTAACGACAAATCCTGGGGCTGAATAGTATCGCTGTCGGCTAGCACTGCGGCCAGTTCCACCACCGCTTTAAGCTCCCGCACGTTGCCGGGAAAGGCATAGTGCTGCAGCTTATGCTGTGCCGCCGCTGATAGCGTACATGCCACCATGTTGTTCTGCTCGCAAAAGTCCTGTAAAAAGGCTTGCGCCAGTATGAGCACATCCTGACCCCGCTCGCGCAGGGGGGGCAGCAGAATGGGCAAGCCCAGCAAACGGTAATACAGATCCTCCCGGAACCGGCCTTCCTTCACCTCCTGAGCCAGGTCGCGGTGCGTAGCTACCATAAGACGGGCGTCGAACGGAATACGGGTGTTGCCACCCACACGTGTTACCTCACGTTCCTGTAGCACGCGCAGCAGCTTAGCCTGCAGATTAAGCTCAAGGTCGGCAATCTCGTCCAGAAACAGCGTGCCTTTGTGAGCTTCCTCAAAGCGCCCTATCCGGCGGTCTACAGCACCCGTAAAGGCACCTTTCTCGTGGCCAAACAGCTCACTCTCAATTAGCTCGCGTGGAATGGCGGCCACATTTACAGCTACGAAGGCCCCTTCCCGCCGCTCAGAGTGGTAGTGTATAGCCTTGGCTACTAGTTCTTTACCTGTGCCCGTTTCGCCACTCAACGAAACAGTAATATTGGTCCGGGCTGCTTTATCAATCAGGCTATAAAGTTGCTGAATCTGGGGGCTCTTGCCTAAAATAGCCCGCTCCGGAGAGTACTTCTGGCCGATCTGCTCTCTAAGACGATTATTTTCCCGGCTCAAGGCTAACTGCTTTCGGATGTTGCTGACCGTGTTCCACAAACGGTCTACCGTTTCTTCGTCCTTTACCAGGTAATCGTAGGCACCCTGGCGCAGCAGCCCGATGGCCGTGCGAACATCCTCCTGCCCCGAGATGACGATAACGGCCACCTCCGGCAACCGCTCCCGAATTTGGCGCAGCACCTGGTCGCCGCGCCCATCGGGCAACGAGTAATCTAGCGTGATGATATCCGGCTTCTCAACTAGATGATTAAGGCAGGCGTGAGCGGTAGTAAACCGCCGGATAGTGTAGTCTGGGTTTTGGGCGAGCTTATATTCTAATAGCTCGCCATACCAGACGTTATCTTCAACTATGAAAATGGAAACTTGCGAGGTGGTCATGAGGATATAGAGGGTGCGTGAGCTGAAGTAGCAGCGCCATCCTATGTGTAATAGAATGAAATTTGATAAATCCTATTTCAGCTGGAGGGTTTTCAGTAGCTCGGGTAGCATAAACAGTACGTAGTTATGCGAGTATAAGCGGGAAATACGGGCTTACCAAAAATTCCCAATATAAGAAAATGGATCCCTATATGGGATTTTATGTGTGCTTAATAATATAGTTAATGAATTGATATTCAGGGGTAAAAGCCTTGTTGTCAGCTGTGGCAGCGGAATTGAATAATAGCATTGGTGAAGCCCTTTTCATCAA
Organism: Hymenobacter taeanensis; assembly: GCF_013137895.1. NCBI lineage: Bacteria > Pseudomonadati > Bacteroidota > Cytophagia > Cytophagales > Hymenobacteraceae > Hymenobacter > Hymenobacter taeanensis. The sequence continues at coordinate 1,244,553 of NZ_CP053538.1, read as the reverse complement.
GGTCACTATCAATTTCCTCTACTGTTCTAACTCTTCTGCCATGAGATTAATTCTATTACCTCGTGCCGTTAGCATCACTTGGATGCTGCTTTTATGGTTATGCGCCAGCAGCTTGGTGCAGGCAGCCAGTACCCCTTATTATTCAAGCAAAGCCCAGGACTACCGCACCTGCACAACCGTGGGGGTGGGCCCGTTGGCCACAACTACCTGCTACGGCACCGTAGATAACGTGGGACGCACCTCAGACGTGGACCTCACCAACTATGCTACCATGCACATGCCTTTGCTACTCTTTCCGGTGGCCATTCGCATGGATATGCCCGCCGTGGTACCAAAGAACTACCGGGCCGGCGTGGTACTGGGCAGTAGCACGGGCGTTAGTACCGTGGGGGCAATTGTGATTCGGACCTACTTGAAAGATGCCAGCGGAACCTCGCAGTTTCAGGAGTCATACGTAGTGACTGATGCCGCCAAGGCTATTCTGGCAACTACTACGCCTGGGCGGGTTGAGTTTCTGGCTGGTAAGCCCTTCGACCAGGTAGAAATTGAGGCTGGTGCCGTGCTTAATGTGGCCTACGATATTAATATTTACTACGGCTACGGCATAGATGCGAATGTAGTGACGCAGGCTACGGGTTATGTCTCTCGTTTCAACCAAAATACGTCTGACTACTACAGCACGGCTATTCAACCTAATGGCGTAACGGTATGTGCAAATAGCACTATCAGCAACCCCGGCAACGCCGTTGACAAAGACCTCACGAACTACGCCACGTTTGGTAGCTTCGTTAGCGTAAACTGCCCTACTACTCTGCAAACCCAGTTAGAGGGAAAAGCTCCCGCAGGGTATCAGGCGGGGTTTGTGATTGGTAATGGGGGCCTGCTTGATGCCAAGGCGCTATCTGGGCTTACAGTTACCACTTACCTGAACGGAGTAGCCCAAGAGTCAGGCACTGGAGCCCAACTGCTGGATTTGCAGGTGCTATCGGGAGACCAGTACGCCGTGAGCTTTGAATCAAGTAAGGCCTTTGACCGGGTAGAGATCCGGCAGAACAGCTTGGTTAGCGCCCTCGACGATTTGCGTATTTATTACGGTTTTGGCATTGAGCCGCGAGCATTCCGTGACCAGGAACCTATCCTGTCTAATTTCTCAGCGGGCAACAACCAGTTCCAGACCAGCCAGTACCGGACAAATAGCCTGCTGTGCGTAAACTGCGGCGTTACTAACCCGCAAAATGCTGCAGATAGTGACCTGAAAAATAACTACGCTGAAACTACTACCGGAGTAGGCCTAGGAACCACAACCCGCCTGAAGTTAAAGCTCAATGGCCCTGGCCTGGCTGGTAACACCGCGGGAGTAATTCTGGGAGCCGCTTCCGGCCTGTTAGATGCCAGCCTGTTGTCATCAATCCGGATTAACACTTACTCAGGCGACAACGGCCAAAAGCTGGTAGAAAGCGCCAGTGGCTCAAACCTGCTGAAGCTGGAACTACTGGCAGATGGACGCCAGGATGTATCGTTTGCTACCACCCAGGAATTTGACTGGGTAGAGCTGGAGGTAACCAATACGGTATCGGCGCTGGAGGCCATGAAGATATTCTATGCTTTTGCTGAAGACAGGCCTACGGGTTTCCCTACCTCTATTGTAGCACCTGCCCCCTTGCCCGTAGAGCTAGTGCGGTTTGAGGCCAGAGCTTCAGACACCGCTGTAGAGCTTACTTGGCAAACTGCCTCAGAGCGTAATAGCAGCCACTTTATTGTAGAGCGTGCCGTTGGGGTCAGCAATAAGCAGTTTACATCCATCGGCCGGCTGGCAGCGGCTGGCAGCAGCGCGCAGCAGCAAGAGTATAGTCTCCGCGACGCTGACGCCGGTAAGCAAGGCGCTACGGTTCTGTATTACCGCTTGCGGCAGGTTGATGCCGATGGCACTGAGAATTATTCCCAAGTAGTAGCCGTAAAATGGAAAGCTATAGCCCAGCAGGTATCTGTATTTCCAAACCCCGCCACGGGGGCGGCAGTAGTACAGGTGTCGCTGCCCGAAGCTGGTGCTGAAGGAGGCACGGTGATGCTCTATAACAGCCAGGGGAAGCTGGTTACGCAACACACAGTGGCCCGCCGCGAAATAGTGCTGCCTGTCACTGGCCTAGAGGCCGGAATTTACCAGGTGGTGGTAACAGACAGTGCCCGCCGCCGGGTGGCTACCCAGTCTTTGGTAATTGTCACCCGCTAGATAGGAGCTTGGTTCATTGCTATTCATAGCCGTCTACTTAGCATAGTAGATACTTTATATTATAGAAAAGCCCCACTGTGCAGGTCAGTGGGGCTTTTCTCATTTCAGGAAACCTGGTTTACGATTTTGCTCTTCAGAAAGCTATAGGTTATTACATACTTACCCGCAGCTCCGCTGAAAGCCGCTTGCTGCCAAGGTGCTGGTCAGCAAGAGTAGCCACATAAAGCCGAAGCGGGCATTAGTTCAATTCAGTAGCAATCGGTGTATTTTCTTATGTATAAGCAAAATGATAAAAATTAGGTAATATTCAAGCCAGTTGAATACATCAACTTTGCCGCTCTTTCCATCTTCTCCTTTCCTTCCACCCAAACCGTGTTTACATGAAGCGTACCTTCTCCCGCTTAGCGGGCTTGCTCTTAGTGGGCAGCCTGGCAGTATCCTGCTCTAAAGACAGTATTGCACCTGCAGCCGGCCCGGCGGCCTCTGTGCAGACGGCCGATGCTACGGCCACCCGCGACAACAACCTGGCGATGGGTAACCCTAGCGGTGCCATTGCCGATTCTTACTACTACTGGAATTACCTGGTGACCAAGCCACAGTACACCATGTCGTATCACCGCGACAGGGGTACGCCAAACTGGGTAAGCTGGCACCTGAGCAGCGCCTGGCTGGGCAGCACACCGCGCCAGGATAATTTCGGCCCCGACAATAGCTTGCCCTCCGGCTGGTACCGGGTGTCAAGCACCAGCTATACGGGCTCGGGCTTTGATCGGGGACATCAGTGCCCCTCCGCCGACCGGACTGGCTCCGTGGCTGATAACTCGGCTACTTTCCTGATGAGCAATATGATTCCGCAGGCCCCGCAGAACAATCAGCGCACCTGGGCTGGGCTCGAGAACTACTGTCGCACCCTCGTTAACGCTGGTAATGAGCTGTATATCATTTGTGGTAGCTATGGGAAAGGCGGTACGGGTTCAAATGGATATGCTACCACCCTGGATGCCGGCCGCGTAACTGTGCCCGCCCGCGTATGGAAGGTAGTGGTAGTAATGCCCAACGGTACTGGTGATGCTTCGCGCGTGACCACCGGCACCCGTGTTATTGCCATCAACACGCCTAACGACAATTCACTGGATACCAACTGGGGCGTATACCGCACCACCGTAGATGCCATTGAGCAAGCTACCGGCTATGATCTGTTGTCGGCGGTATCGGCCTCCGTGCAAAGCGTAGTGGAAGCCCGCGTAGACAGCGGCCCTACCAGCTGATAATCAGGCAATCATCTAGTTAGAAGCCCCGGCTGCCACTTGAGTAGCCGGGGCTTTTGGTTGGCCTGGCAGGAATGTTGCTGCCAGTGGGAAAGTACATGCTGTTTGGTCGGATAACCCGTGGTGTTCATCTTTAAATAATTGTTATTAGTCTAAATCATAGGTATAGCCCCGGCTGCATCTCATACTTTTGTATTGAGTGAATGAGTGAGGTGGCTGATAGCTACTTAGAGAATGGAAAGCCGCGCTGCAACGCGGCTTTCTGCTTTTGTTACGGGTTAGTGCTCATCGTTAATAGTTTGATAATTCCGTGATAACGATGGGCTAATAGGCAATTCGGAATTTTGAGGAGCAGACCTGACGCGGCGAGGCGGTGGGCATTCTTTGGTTTTGGCGCGCATGAGCTCTTCTCCTGATTTTCAACTGCCTGTTGCGGGCACTTTTGGTAAGCGCGCCGGGGAGGTGTTACGGCCCCTGTGGTACCGGTGGGCGCAACTGCGGAGCCTGCAACAGTTGTATGGCCGGCATCGGCACCTGCAGGGACGCGAGTTTATTGGGCAGCTGCTGCGCGACCTGAACATTACGCTGGCCTACGACCCAGCTGAGTTGCGCCGAGTACCTGCCCAAGGAGCATTTGTGGCTATTGCCAACCACCCCAGTGGTATGCTCGATGGCCTGATTTTACTCTACCTGTTAGGTGGCACACGGCCTGAGTTTCGGGCGGTAGCCAACCAGGTGCTGGCACCTCTGCTGCCGAACTTAACCGACCAGCTCACGCTGGTAAACCCCGATCGTGGTGCCGCCGGGAGCAATGTACCCACGGTGCGCCGGTTGCTACGCTATTTGCAGAATGATATTCCGCTAGGGCTGTTTCCGGACGGTGAGGTGGCCTACCGGGCTGGCGTGTTTCAGCCCGCTCAAGACCCCGCCTGGAACCCCACTGCCAGCCGGCTTCTTGAAGCCGCCCGCGTTCCGGTTGTACCCATTTGGCTTAGTGGTCAGAACAGCACTGCTTTCAGCTTGCTAGGCCTGTTGCACCCTGTTTTGCGCACGGCCCGTTTGCCGGCTGAATTGCTGAACAAACGCGGGCAAACCATTCAGGTCAGAATTGGGCAACCTATCACACCTGCTACGTTGGCCGCTCTTCCCGCCCCCGACCGCCTCGCCTATCTTCGGGCGCGGGTATATGCGCTCAGGCCTGGTAAGTCACAGGTAGGCCTGTTCCCGGAGTTGCCCGCGCCGACAGTAGTAGCCGAAACCGATCCCACCCTGTTGGAAGCCGATATTCAGCAGCTGCGCCCTGGCCGGTGCCTGCTGCGTTATCAGCAGTGGGAAGTGTACGTGGCCAAGAAATCTGAAATCCCTCACGTGCTGCGGGAAATTGGCTGGTTGCGGGAACTCACCTTTCGTCGGGAAGGAGAGGGTACCCAACAGGCCATTGACCTGGATCGGTACGACGAGTACTACCGGCATCTGTTTCTGTATGACCGCAAAGCTCGTTGTTTGGTAGGCGCTTACCGTGTGGGGCGGGGCCGGAGTATTTTGCAGCAGTACGGCAAGCGCGGGTTTTATCTGCACTCGCTATTCCGGATGAAAAAAGAGCTGCGGCCGCTCCTGCGCGAAGCATTAGAGCTGGGCCGCTCTTTTGTGCGGGAGGAGTACCAGAAGCAGCCGTTGCCCCTGGCACTACTATGGAAAGGAATTGCCGAGTACATTGCCCGCCATCCGGAATACCGCTACCTGATTGGGCCCGTGAGTATTAGCAACCGGTTTGCGCCCGTTTCAAAAGCAGTAATGATGGAGTACCTGCAACGTCATTGTGCAGACCCTGTCTGGGCGGACATGGTTAAGCCCCGCAAACAGTTTAAATACCGCCCTCTTGATGCACCTGGCAGCGCAAGCGTGCTACAGGCTGGCCTAGAAAGCCTGCAAGATCTGCAGCAGTTTATTAGTGGTTTAGAGCCTGGTGGCAGCGGGGTACCAGTTCTGTTGCGCCAATACATAAAGCAAAATGCCCGCATAATAGGCTTCAACCTTGATCCGGGCTTTAGCAATGCCCTGGATGGGTTTATGGTGCTGGACGCACGGGAGCTACCTGCCCGCACGCACCGTTTACTTGAGCGATATACCACCGTGCTTAGTTAAGCAAGCCACCTTACCCACAAAGCCCCGCCAGCGGAAGTGCTGGCGGGGCTTTGTGGGTAATAGCTAGAAAGAACGGCCTAGTTCTCTCCGGCCAGGCCTACGTTTACGTCTGTTGGCTGGCTGTTCATGTATGAGCGGAAAGACATGGCAGCCTCGCTGGCTAACGAGGTGGCCTGTGCCGTTACGCGGCGCTCATTATGGGTACGCTCATTGCTCTTTTCAGCCCGTAGCGCCATCAGGTAAGTATCTAGCGGTTCGGTTTGGCTCGGCTGCTCCGGATCAGCTATAACTCGGAAAGACCCTACGCTATACTCGTAGCCGTTGTCGTTTGCGCGAAAGTTGAAATCAAAGAGCACAGTTATTTCTTTTTCCCGGCCTTTGGTATCAACGGGTTTTACTTTGCCTGTGCCCGTCAGGCGAACTGTACCAGTGGTAGCATCCGTTTTCTGATTGCTTTTTGGCCCGTACGCAAAATGGGTTTCTGTCCAGTTAAGAGCACTCCGATATAAAGCGCTTTTACCAGCGCCATCTGCAGGTACCCGCTCACTGTACTCAACAGGAGCCGGAGTCTCAGATTGGGCTCTGGTAACAAATGAAGCAAGCAGCAGCCCGCAAAAGAGAAAACTGAGTAGCAAGTTTTTCATAAAAGCGCAAGTAATGAGGTGCTGGGTGGTGGTGTGGTACAAAAGTAGCTGCCAACAGCTGAATTGTACAAAATCTAAATAATTATGAATATGTTAAGATAATTAGAAAAGGCTGCTTATCCAAATCAACTAAATAAGTGTGCATAGAGAAATTTAGGAATCTGTTGCTCATCAAAGCCCACAGAAGCAGGTTCCTACTTATAATAGACAAGGTAAAATAATTTAAATTGTATTATTATTATATGAGCTATGCCGCGGTTTAGATAATGTAAGCCAGATTCTAGTAGGCTAAAGAGCAAAGATAAGCAGGAGATTTAAACATGGTGTAATAGATTTAGATAAATAAATTTGCTGAAATACAGATACATATGGTATAAAATTTTGGCTCAACCTCTGCGTAGGGAATTTCAAGGCAGGTAACATTTAGATAACATAAACTTAACATAGTTAAAGTTGATATGCCTAGATGAAGTAGTACTTTTGCGACGTGCTTCACCTCAATAACCAACATTTGATGGAGCGCGGGACCTTTCATAACAGCGTCCTGCGAGATGACCAAAAGGTTGTTGTCTCCGTTGGTTTCGTTGCCTTTACTGATTTTGCCCCATTCACCGCTCCGGTTTTCGAAGCGGTTTTTTTATGTCCTGCTGTTGCGGCAGGAGTACGCAAAGCCAGCACCCACCCACCCACAATCTAACCACTCAACCCATACTGGTAACCACCATGAACGACAATGCCCTCTGGTACCTCAACCTCCATAAGGAGCACGACGTGAAGCTGCGCTTGGGTGCAGGCATGGTCCAGGTAACCCGATTCACCCTTAACCAAAAGACCATTCAAGACAGCGCATTGTTCCTGATCAACCGCGCCAACGTAATCTAGTCCGACAACTTAGCAGGCGCCCGGTTCCGCCAGGGGCTTTCCATTACCCACCCCAGCGGCCTCTCCCGAGGGAAGAGTAGGGGATGGGGATACCAGCAACCGAACTTCCCGGAGCCCACCCAACGGCGGCAACGGGGCGAGGTGGCACATGATGCGGGGTGATAGATATCAGGGGGGATTCTGACGTAAGTCGGTCCGCGAATTGGCCACCTCGTTTTTTCGGGGGCTGCAAAACATATACTTTGCTGCTTGGGCTCCGGCCAGAAGGAGTATCATCTGATTTCGCGGGCTGCACGCCGCTGCTGCGGCGCTTAGCCAGCGAAATCATAGCTTTTTAACACCTATGCAACTCGGCAAACTCACGCTTCAGAACCCTGTGTGCCTCGCGGCCGCACCCTGGCAGCTAGATGGAACGGGCTACGAGCGGCTGGGGGCGATTTTCACCCGCACCGTAACCATGGAGCCTAAGCCCGGGCTCTACGAGGAAGGCATTTGGCAAGTAGCCGACCAGACCCTGCTCAACGCCACCAACATGCGCACCGAAAGCGCCGAAATTCTGGTGCAGGAGCACCTGCCCAATTTGCGCCGCTACGGCGTGCCGGTCTTTGTGAGCATCACGGCCCCTGGCATCCCCGGCTTCCGCAAAATTGCGCGTTTCCTGTCCCGCGAAGCCCGCGACCTGATTGCGGGCGTAGAGGTATACATAGCCCAGCCCGATACGGGAAAAGGCGAGGAGCTTAACGCCAGGTTTGTGCGCGAAGCCACCCAGGCGGTGCGCAATGAGCTAGGCCCTGAAGCCACCGTAATTGTGAAGCTGCCGCCGTGGCCGGAGCACATCCGCGGGCTGGCCCTTGGGGCGCAGGCGGGCGGAGCCGATGCGCTGGCTGCTACCAACCTGCTCAAAGGACTGCACCTCCCCGACGACGCTACCGCTGCACCCGTGGCCGGTGGCCTATCGGGAGAGGCGTTGCGGCCGGTGGCCCTTCGCTGCGTGTGGGAGCTGGCCCACGATGAATACATCAAACTGCCTATCTTCGGTACCGGCGGGATATTTACGGCCAGCCACGTTACAGATTACCTACGGTGCGGCGCCAGCGCCGTGCAGGTAGCCAGCGGCGAGTGGCTGGAGCCTGGCCTAGCCGCCCGGTTATCTGCTGAGTGCGGACACTTGATGCCAGAACCGTCACAAGCCCGAGCTTAAGCTAGGCTTGTTAGGAACCCTGTTTCTCCAACCACGAACTGCAAAGTTTGCGCTACTTCCCACCCTATGGAAAAGCTACTTCAACGCGTTCAGTACGCTAATTCTCTTCTCTGTGTCGGGCTTGACCCTGTGGGCGACGATGGGCAGGTAGCGCGCCGCCTGGCCGAAGTTATCGACCAAACCAGTGAGTACGCCGCCGCCTTCAAGCCCAACCTAGCCTTTTTTCTGAGCCGGGAAGATGGCGTGAAGCTGCTGCGCGAAACCGTGCAGCGCATCCCCGAAAGCATTCCAGTAATTCTGGATGGCAAGTTCGGCGACATTGCCAACACCGCCGACCACTACGCCAAGTTCGCCTATGATGTGATTGGGGCCGATGGCGTGACAGTAAATCCATACATGGGCGACGATGCCATTGTGCCCTTCGCTAGGCCAGGTAAGCTGGTGTTCGTGCTAGCCAAAACCAGTAATAAGCCTACTCACTCTCTACAAGATGTGGCCCTCACCCGTGGTGGTTCATTGTCTGATTGTGCCGCCAGCGTGGCCCGTAAACTCGATGAGCAGCACGGCGGTATAGGCCTAGTAGTAGGTGCCACCAACGCCGAAGCTGTTGCCCGCATGCGCCGTCTCACGCCCCAGCAGTGGTTCCTGGTGCCCGGTGTAGGTGCCCAAGGCGGCGACCTGCAAGCCACATTAAAAGCAGGCCTGCGCGCTGATGGCTCCGGTCTTCTGATTAATACGTCGCGCGCGTTGTGGCAAGCGGCAGATGCTGGCGCCGCAGCGCGGGAACTGGTAGAGCAGATTAACCAGTTCCGGCCGGTAGTGGCTTAGGCTCAGCTTATATAGTGTCGATGTTCATCAATCATGAGTCAGTACAAGGAAAGTTTGAGGTTATTGACAGCTTCGCTATTCCACGACGTAAAGAGTTCTACCTAATAGGATTAATTACGGAGGGTTTGATACAGGAAGGATGGCATGCTCATATTCCACTTAATGGGTCTCTCACATTAGCTGTAAAAATTGAAAGGGTAGAGTACGTTCTAAAAGCCCAGCAAGAATATCCAGTGTTGGTTATTGCTGCCCAGGATGAAGAGCTTGACTTATTACTATCTCTTTCAGTTGGCTCAGAACAAGTAATCATTTCAACAGAAGGCGCAGAATAAAATCTAAATGACTTCCACCCAACCCCCCTTTACCTCCGAAACGCTAGAGCAGCAACTGCTACAAGAAGATGCACTGCTGCGCGGCCACTTCCGTCTTTCTTCTGGCTTGCATTCTGATACCTATGTGCAGTGCGCCCGGTTCCTGCGCCGGCCCGATCTAGCAGCGCCAGCCGCAGCGGAGCTGGCCCGGCAGATTCAAGAGGCGGGCTTACAGCCTGATGTAGTAGTTGGTCCGGCTATGGGTGGCGTGGTGATTGGGTATGAACTGGCCCGCCAGTTGGGTGTCCCTGGCATTTTCACGGAGCGCGACGATACCGGGCAGATGACCCTGCGGCGGGGCTTTACCATTGAGCCAGGCCAAAAAATTGTTATTGCCGAAGACGTGGTAACTACCGGCAAGAGCACCAACGAAGTAGCGCGAGTGCTAGAGGGCTTGGGCGCAAAAGTTTTAGCCGTGGCAAGTTTAATTGACCGCACGGGTGGGAAAGCTGAGCTAACTTTTCCGAACTTTGCACTGCTGCCGGTAACGGCGGCCACCTACGCACCCGATGATTGCCCGCTTTGCCGGGCAGGTATTCCGGTGGTGAAACCCGGCAGTCGGCCGGAAAAAGCGTTTTCTTAAACCTACTTCGCTACAACCGGTAGCCAAGCAAGGCATTTTCGGCGTACCCTGCTTGGGGTATGCTTCCTCACGTGGGCAACTGGCCTAGCGTGGGAAACCCGAAAAATAGATAACCACCTTCCTTTTGGACTCTACCCAAAGAACCATACAGCTTCTGCTCAAGCCCGGCCAACATGATGGCGAGGGCCAACGTGTAGCCGAAGCTGCCCAACGCCACCTAGGCCTCTCTACTGGCCGGGTGCAAAGCACCGCCCTCTACACGGTGCGCTACCCCGTGAGCGACGAGCAACTGCGCGACTTCGCCACCCACTGCCTCCAGGACCCAGTGCTGCACGACGTGGCCCTCGATGAGTTCCGCCACGGCTCCGAATACAAAAGCTACATTTTGGTGGCCAAGCTGCCCGGCGTGACCGACGACGAAGGCATCTCGGCCCAGAACGCCCTCGGCGACTTCCTGAACCAGCCGCTGGACACCCATACCCAGCACATCTTTAGCAAACGGCTCTACTTCCTGGAGCACGAGCTGCCCGAGAGTAGTCTGCGCCGCCTGGCCGAAGACTTGCTCGGCAACAAAATGATCAACCGCTTCGAGGTCGGCCCCATAGCCCAGATTCGCGACTACACGCCGCGGCCGGGCGGTGGGGCCGAATCTATTACGGACACTGTGCCGCTGGTAGGCCTCTCCGATGAGGAACTGGTTAAGCTGTCGAAAGACAACCTCTACGCCCTGAACCTGGAGGAAATGCGCGCCGTGCGCGACCATTACACGGGCATTGCCGAGGAGCGCCAGGCCGCTGGCCTACCTCAGGACCCGACGGACTGCGAGCTGGAAATCATTGCTCAGACCTGGTCAGAGCACTGCAAGCACAAGGAGTTCAGCGCCGTCATTAAGTACAAGGATGCTGACACGGGCGAGGAGTTCGAAGTGGACTCCTTGTTCAAAACCTATATTAAAAACGCCACCTCCGAGGTAGACCGCCAGCTCCGCGCCAACGGCAATGACTGGCTGATTAAGGTGTTCAGCGACAACGCCGGCGCCGTGCGCATTAACCCGGAGTCGTTGTTTGTGTGGAAGGTGGAAACCCACAACTCGCCCTCAGCCATCGACCCTTACGGTGGAGCTATTACTGGCATCTTAGGCAACAACCGCGACCCATTGGCTACAGGCATTGGGGGGGGGCGGCTGCTGTTCAATACCAACGTACTGTGCTTCGGTAACCCCGAGTTTAACGGCACCTTGTTAAGCAACCAACTGCACCCGCGCCGCATTTTCGAGGGCGTACGTAAGGGTATTGAGGATGGCGGCAACAAGTCGGGCGTGCCGACGGTGAACGGGGCCATTGTGTTCGATGACCGGTACGCTGGTAAGCCCTTGGTGTACTGCGGCACTGGTGCCGTAATGCCCATGCAACTGGCTGGCCTCGACTCGTGGGAGAAAACTATTGACGCTCAGGACCGCATCATCATGGCCGGTGGTCGGGTGGGTAAAGATGGTATCCACGGCGCCACGTTCTCCAGCATTGAGCTAGACGAAACTTCGCCCGCCACAGCTGTGCAGATCGGCTCGCCGATTACGCAGAAGCTGGCCATGGACTTCCTGATCCTGGCTACTCGCCGCGGCCTCATCAAGTGCAGCACCGATAATGGTGCCGGCGGCTTGTCCTCCAGCATTGGCGAACTGGCTACTATTAGCGGTGGTGCCGTGGTGGAGCTGGAGAAAGTACCGTTGAAGTATCCTGGCCTACGGCCCTGGGAAATCTTCGTGTCGGAGTCGCAGGAGCGGTTCTCGCTGGCCGTGGAGCCGAGCAAGATGGCTGAACTGATGGCCCTAGGCCAGGAGATGGAAGTGGAGTTGACCGACATTGGCTACTTCACCGCTGATGGCAGCCTGGATGTCCGCTTCGACGGCACCTCAGTAGCTAAGCTGAACATGCACTTCTTGCACGAAGGCGTGCCGCGCAAAGTGCTGGAAGCCGAGTGGACCAAGCCCACCGCCCAGGAGCCCGTACTACCCACTAACCTCGACTATACCGACGTGCTGAGCCGCCTGCTGGGCTCGCTCAACATCTGCTCCCGCGAATCGGTGATTCGGCAGTACGACCACGAGGTGAAGGGCCGCACCATTATCAAGCCGCTCATGGGCGCTACCGGTCAGGCTCCGCAGGATGCCGCCGTGGTGCGCTTCAACTTTGAGAGCTGGGAAGGCGTGGCCGTGAGCAACGGCATTCTGCCCCGCTTTGGTGATTTAGATGCTTACCATATGTCGGCTGGCGCATTTGACGAGGCCGTGCGCCAGATTGTAGCGGTAGGAGGTAAGCTGCCCAACCTGAGCTACGGCGACGGCAACTTCTGGTCCGTGAACGACAACTTCTGCGTGCCCGACTCGGTGTACGACCCCGCCACTAACCCCGATGGCAAGCACAAGCTAGCCAAGCTGGTGCGCATGTGCCAGGCCCTACGCGATGCTACGGCGGCTTACTGCATCCCGCTCACGTCGGGTAAGGACTCGATGAAGAACGACTTCAAGGCCGATGGCGTGAAGATTTCCGTTCCGCCGACGGTCCTGTATTCGATGACCGCCAAAATTGAGGACGTCCGCCGCACCATCACCTCCGACTTCAAGCAAGCCGACGACGTGGTGTATCTGTTGGGCGAAACCTACGACGAGCTGGGCGGCTCGGAGTTCTACCAGCTCTTCGGGGAGATAGGCGCCAACGTGCCTAAGGTTCGGTTCGAAGAAGCCAAAGCCCTGTACGCACTGATGGGCCAAGCTAACGACAACGGCCTCATCCAGTCTTGTCATGACTTGTCGGATGGTGGCCTGGCGGTGGCCTTGGCAGAAGCCACGTTTGGTCATGGCTTTGGCGCCGATGTGGAGTTGCCCGCTACTGGCCTAGGCTTGTCAGCGCAACTGTTCTCGGAGTCGCACTCCCGTTTCGTGGCCACAGTGGCTCCGGAAGATGTGGTGGCGTTCGAGCAGCACTTCGGCGCCCGCGCTACCCGCCTCGGTGTGATAACCCAGGACGGCCAGCTCACGGTGCGCCACGGCGGCCAGACGGTCATTTCGGCCAGCACGGCGGCCCTACGCCATGAGTGGACGAATGGCCCAGTAAACAGAATTATCGGCTTCGGCCAGCACGAAGCGGCGCAATCCTAATGGAAGAACAACCCAAACTGCCGGACCTGAACACGCCCCCGCGCCCGCAGCACGACCATACTGCCCCCATTACCGATGCGGACGGGAGCATGCAGGTGCTCGGGTTCAAGAGCGTAAATGCTGGTCATGAATCTACTGAGCCCCTAGGCCACTCAACTGAGAGAGCTGCTGCCCAGCAGCCAGTGCGCGCCCTCATCCTGACGGGCTTCGGTATCAATTGCGAGGAGGAGTTTGCCGCCGCCTACAAGCTAGCCGGCGCCGAGCCAACCATCGTGCATCTGAACCAGGTGCTGCACGGCCACGTCAGCATCCACAACTACGACATCCTGAACTTCCCCGGTGGCTTTTCGTTTGGCGACGACCTAGGCTCGGGGGTGGTGCTGGCTAACAAGCTGCGCTACCGCAAGAACGCCGAGGGCCGCACCCTGCTCGACGATATCAAGCAGTTCATTGCCAACGGCAAGTTCGTGATGGGCATCTGCAACGGCTTCCAGGTGCTCGTGAAGCTAGGCCTATTGCCCAACCTGAGCGGCAACGTAACCCCCGAAGTAACCCTGACGCACAATGCCTCGGGCCGCTACGAAGACCGGTGGGTGCGCCTGAAAGTCAACCCCAAGTCGAACTCGCCCTTCCTGAAAGGCATTGAATCCATGGAGGTGCCCGTGCGCCACGGAGAAGGCCGCCTCATCATCAAAGGCGAAGAAACCTTAGCTCAAATCGAAGCTCGCGCTTTGAATTGCCTGGCCTACACCGATTTCGACGGCTCACCTACGGACGTATACCCGCACAACCCCAACGGCGCCGACCTGAACTGCGCTGGCTTGACTGATACTACCGGCCAGGTTTTCGGGCTGATGCCGCACCCCGAAGCTTTCCTCTCACTCTATAACCACCCCGACTGGGCCCGGCGCAAGCGTCAGAACCCCGGCCTGAGCGAGGAAGGGGATGGCCTACGCTTGTTCCGCAACATTGTGGAACACGTACAAAGCCAGCACCAAACCGCTGCCACACCCCAAGAAGCCAGCCAGTTTTCATCCTAGACACCTCCGCATTCCGCTGACCTAGTGCCGGCTGCTAACTCGTTGTATGAACACCCTCAACCACTTCGATACTCCTCAGCTCGAACTCCTGCACCGCGGCAAAGTTCGAGACTCGTACCGCGCTCCTTCGGGTGAACGGCTCATCGTGGTAACCGACCGTCTGTCGGCCTTCGACTCGGTGCTGGAAACGCCTGTGGCCCATAAAGGCGCGGTGCTGAATGGGCTGGCCGCATTTTGGTTCGACAAAACTCAGCACATCATCCCAAACCACGTTATCAGCCTGCTCGACCCAAACGTGACGCTGGCCAAGGAAGCCGAGCCGATTCGGGTGGAGATGGTGGTGCGGAACTACCTCACGGGCTCCATGTGGCGCGGCTACCAGCAAGGCCAGCGCACCTTCTCGGGCGTGACGGTGCCGGATGGCCTGACCAAGCACCAGCAGTTCCCCGAGCCCATCGTGACGCCCACCACCAAGGAGGAGTCAGACCGCGAGATTACGCCGGAGAACCTGGTGGCAGAAGGCTGGGTGACGGCGGAGCTGTATGAGCAGATGCGGGTGAAGGCGCTGGAACTCTTCAACTTCGCTTCGCAGTGGATGGCTGAGCGCGGTATTATTCTGGTTGATACCAAGTACGAGTTTGGCTTGCTGGATGGGGAGCTAATTCTGATTGACGAAATCCACACGCCCGATTCGTCGCGGTTCTGGAGCGCCGAGGACTATGCCAAGAACCCCGAGGGCGTGGAGCAGATCGACAAGGAGTACGTGCGCCAGTGGCTGATTGCCAACAAGCAGGACGGCCAGTACCCCCGCGCCCTCACCCCCGAAGTTTCCGCCGAAGCCACCCGCCGCTACCTCGATATATACGAGCGTATCACGGGTGCCCCACTGCGCACTGGTGATGAAACAGCTGGCGGCGACGTACAGACTCGCCTCGTGAATAACCTAGTGCAGGCTGGTATCATGAAAAGTGCCTAAGCTGTAGGCGCTATAAGACAAAGCCCATGGACGTTGCGAAACAGAAGCAGCTAGTGCAAGACTACATCGAAGCATATAACCGCTTCGATGTAGACGGCATGCTGCGCCATCTGCACGAAGAAGTAGTGTTTCGCAACATCTCCAACGTGGAAGTGAACCTGGCCTTAAATGGTAAGGAGGCTTTTCGCCAGCAGGCTCAGCAAGCGTTGCAGTACTTCACTCAACGGGAGCAGCGCGTCACGGATTGGCAAGTAGCCGACAACCGCGTGGAAGTTCTTCTGGACTATACTGCCGTTGCCGCTATCGACTTTCCTAATGGCCTAGAAGCCGGCGACACACTACAGCTGCAGGGCAAGTCCGTTTTTCAGTTCGTCGATGGTCTGATTATTTCCATCGACGACATCAGCTAGACGCATCGCACGCCTAACTACCTATTCCTTTGAGCAACAGCAATAAAAACATAGTACTACTCGGCGGCGGGGCCCGTGAACACGCTATGGCGTGGAAGCTGACCCGCGACGGCGCCACCGTGCATGTGCTGCCTGGCAACGGCGGCATCCCGAACAGCCACCCCGAAATCAGCGCCACCGACTTTCCGGCTATTCAAAGCTTCTGCGAAGCTAACGATGTGAAGCTGATTGTGGTAGGTCCCGAAGCGCCATTGGCAGCGGGCGTGACGGATTACTTCGCTGGGTCTGACATCCGTGTGTTTGGCCCCAGCCGGGCCGGCGCCACGTTGGAAAGCTCCAAGGTGTGGTCAAAAGACTTTATGCGGCGGCATGGGGTAGCAACGGCTATGTCGTGGCAGTACCGCAGCGATAAGCTGGACGAGGCCCGCGCCAAAGCCGTTGAGCTGGATGGGCAGGTGGTGGTGAAGTACGATGGCCTAGCGGCGGGCAAAGGCGTGTACGTGTGCTCTTCCGTAGAAGAAGCCCACGCGGCGCTGGATGAGCTGGCGGCCTTGCACACCGGTTGGTTTAGCTTCCTGCTGGAAGAAAAACTGACTGGCCCCGAAATCAGCATTATTGGTGTAACGGACGGCAACCGGGTGCGGCTGCTGGCTCCCTCCCAGGACCACAAGCAACTGCTGGCCGGCGACCAGGGCCCCAACACCGGCGGCATGGGCGCTTATTGCCCGGTACCCTTTGCCGACGACAACGTGCTGGCGGCCATCCGCACCAGCATTGTGGATCCCACGTTGCTAGGTCTGCAGAACGAGCAATTCGACTTTAAAGGCTTCCTGTACTTCGGCATCATGCTCACGCCCCAGGGCCCGAAGCTGCTGGAATACAACGTGCGCCTAGGTGACCCCGAAGCCGAAGTATTGCTTCCTTCCATGGAAAGCAGCCTTCTGGAGCTGATTGAGGCTACCCTCGACGGCACCCTGGCCCAGACTACCGTATGGCAGCGGCCCGGTTATTACGTGGGCGTGGTGCTGGCCTCGGGTGGCTACCCCGCAGCACAATTCCCGACCGGCTTCCCTATTAGTGGCCTAGACCAACTACACCCCAGCATCCTGGCCTTCCACGGCGCTACCCGTCAGCACGACGGTGAGCTAGTGACCAGCGGTGGACGGGTGATGGTACTGGTAGGCCACGGCAATGAGCTGGAAGAGGCTGTGAACCACGTGTATCGGGAAGCAGAAAGAGTTAAATTTAAGGATGTGTACATCCGTACCGATATCGGCCAGCGGCCGGAACCGACCCTTGCAGGAAACTGGTAACCATAGCATCCGCAAACAGCGCCTGGCTATTTTGCTGTCGGGCCGGGGCTCCAACATGGTAGCCTTGGTACAGGCTGTGCAACGGGGCGTGCTGAGTGGCCTAGCCGAAGTAGCGGTAGTCTTCAGCAATAAGCCCGATGCCCCTGGCCTAGAAACGGCCGCGGCCATGGGCTGCGCTACCGCCAGCCTCAGCAGCCAGGGCCGCAAGCGCGCCGAGTTTGATGCCGAGGTAGTAGAGGTGCTAGGCCAGTACCAGCCCGACTACATCGTGCTGGCGGGTTACATGCGTATTCTGTCGCCCACGTTCATCCGGGCGTTTGCCGGGCGCATTGTCAACATCCACCCCGCCGATACGCACCAACACCAGGGCCTGCACGCCTATGAATGGGCGTTCGAAAATCAGCTGCCGGAAACCAAAATCACGGTGCATTTGGTTGATGAGGGCCTGGACACTGGACCTATCCTTGCGCAGCACCCCGTGGACCTGCGGGGCGCTGACACCCTAGGCGAAGTAGAGCACCGTGGCTTAGCCGTGGAGCACTTTTTATACGCCGACACCTTGGCCCGCCTCATCCGGGGTGAGCTATCTGCCCCCACCCCCGAACCTCTGCTGCCTTCCGCCGCTGGTTCTTCTCCGCACGGAGAAGCAGCCGGCGGCTAGGCTACTTGTCCGCCTCACGCCCACGATGCACCAACGCCCCGTTGGTGTTACACTCACCACCCCGGTAGCGGGTTTCACGCTCACTACCCCTTCTCGATACTTCCCATGTGCGGAATTGTAGGTTTTTACGGCCCCGATGACGTCGCCCACGACATCGTATTTGGTCTGACGGCGCTCCAGCACCGCGGCCAGGACGCGGCCGGCATAGCCACCTTCGACGATAACTTTCACCTCTGTAAAGGCAATGGCCTTATTTCCGACGTGTTCCGCCCCAAGCAGCTCAAGAAGCTGAAGGGTAACATCGGCATTGGGCATGCCCGCTACACCACGCAGGGCTCCAACGATGCAGAGCTGGCGCAGCCCTTTACCACCAGCTACCCCTTCGGGCTGGCCATGGTGCACAACGGCAACGTCATCAACTTCCGCTCGGCCGCCAAGCGTTTGCACGAGAAGTACCACGTGCTGCCCAAAACCAGCAACGACCTGGAGCTGATCATGTATACCTTCGCCTCAGAGCTGCGCCTGAAGAACCTCGACGACCTCTCGGTTATCGACATCTTCGACGCCGTGGAGACGACCCAGGAGCTGGTGAAAGGGGCCTACGCCACCATCACTGTTATTGCCGGCCATGGCCTGCTGGCGTTCAACGACCCGCTGGGCATCCGGCCGCTGGTGCTGGGCCGCCGCGAGACGGAAAAAGGTCCCATTTATGCCTTCGCCTCCGAAAGCACCTGCTTCGACTACCTGGGGTTTGAGTTCATCAAGAACGTAGGTCCCGGTCAGGCCATCTTCATTGATAAGGATTATAAGGTTCACTACAAGAACCCGTACGCGCAACCGAAGAACTTCTGCGTGTTCGAACACATCTACTTCGCCCGCGAAGACTCCACCATTCATGGCCGCCTGGTGGCCCGGGAACGGGTGCGCTTGGGCAAAATGCTGGCGCGTAAGGTTATTGAATCGGGCATTCAGCCAGATATGGTGATTGACGTGCCTTCTTCAGGGTACTTCTCGGCATCTGGCCTGGCCGAAGCTATTGGCGTGCCCTACCGCCGGGCCTTGGTGAAGAACAACCACATGGGCCGTTCCTTCATTGTGAGCAGCCAGGCCGGCCGCGAAGACATCGTGAAGAAGAAGCTCAACCCCATCCGGGAGTTTGTGGAGGGCAAAAAGATTGCCGTGGTAGATGACAGTATTGTGCGCGGCACCACCTCACGGCGTATCGTGCGCATCCTGCGCGAGGCCGGGGCTGCGGAAGTCTACTTCATCAGCAGTGCGCCGCCCATCATTTCGCCGTGCATCTATGGCATTGATATGGCCATGAGCACTGAGCTGATTGCCGCCAACTACACCGAGGAGGAAATCTGCCGCTACATTGAGGCCGACAAGGTCATCTATCAGTCGATTGAAGACCTGCAGGAGCTGTTCTCCGAAGACAAAGGCCACGGCGGCAGCTGCTTTGCCTGCTTCACCGGTAAGTACCCCACCGGCGACGTAACCAAGTACCTGCGCCACATTCAGGAAGAGCGCCAGAGCCACCGCCCCGACAAGAAAGACAACGCCAGCACGCTGCCCTCCGTCAGCGCCAAGGCTCCTGAACCAACGGAACATTAATCAACCTTACTGGCCCCAACTGACCGTCATGCTGAGCGCAGCCGAAGCATCTCGCGTGCTGACGTTGCCAACGTAATTTGCTTACTCACGGCCATTATGCTGAGCGCAGCCGAAGCATAATGGTCTCTTAAAACAACTACTTCTACGACGCATGTCATCTTCTCAGAAACCCGCCGGCTACGACATTGACCTCGGCAACGAATGCTCCCGCAATGCTTATGCCTGGTCGAAGAAGACCTTCGCCAACCGCGCCGGTAAGCCCGGCGAGGCAGCTCAAGACCTTGATGGTGGTTTCGCCAACGAAATCCGTTTTGGCAATGCCCGGCTGGGTATCTCCTCGGATGGTATCGGGACCAAGATTGAGGTAGCAGAGCGGGTAGGGAAGTTCGATACGCTGGGCTATGACCTGGTAGCCATGACCGCCGACGACCTCATCGTAGGCGGCTTCGTACCCACCAACCTCAGCAACATCATCGACGTGAATACCCTCGACTACGAGGTGATTGATGAGATGATGCGCGGCCTGCACGATGCCTGCAACTTCGCAGAGGTAGCCATTACGGGCGGCGAAATTGCCGAGCTGGGCAACCGTATCGGCGGCTGGCCGGGCGCTAAAATGAATTTCAACTGGTGCTCTACGGCCATCGGCAGCCTGCACCCGAGCTTAGAGCGCCCCCTGAGCGGCGCAGGGGTGAAACCCGGCCAAGCCGTAGTAGCCCTCCGCTCGCCTAGTTTCCGCTCTAATGGTTTCTCACTGGCCCGCCGCACCCTGCAAAACCTGTTCGGCGACAACTGGCACTCGGCTCCCTATGATGGCCTGGATGCTACCCCCCACGGCAGCGCCGGGCACACCTGGGGTGAGGTGCTGCTGGCACCTTCCCTCATCTACTCGCCCGGCGTAGCGCGGGTGCTGGATGCGGGCCTGCCCCTGCACGCGGCGGCCCACATCACCGGCGGCGGCATTGCTGATAACTTCAAGCGTGTGCTCAAAAATGGTGTGGGCGCTGAACTAACCAACCTCTTCGAGCCTCTGCCCGCTATGCAGAAGCTTACCGAGCTGGCTGGCATCACGCCCGCCGATGCGTACCTCTATTGGAACATGGGCAACGGTATGCTCCTCGTCACCGACGAGGCTCAGGCTGAAGCTGTGGCCGCCCACCTGCAGGCGCAGGGCTATGAGGCCCAGGTAGCGGGCCGCATCACCGCCGAGCCAGGTATCCGGCTGAAAGTAGGGGCAGGCGAGCTGAGCTACGCATAAAGAAGTACACTAGATAGGTCCATGAAAGCCTCAACCCCGTTGTCTAATCCGAACAGCGGGGGCTGAGGCTTTTGCTTGTATGGCCCTTGGCCAATGAGGTGCCAGCTTAACACTGGCCTAGCTATGATTGAGGGGGCGAGAATGCGGGGTACTTCCTGAGTCGCTCCGGATCCTGTCACTCGGCCTCACACTGGGGTTGATCTGGTCACTTGCATGACTGCCCCCAGTGGAAGAGGCCGGTTAGCTTTGACTCTGAGTACCCGCAAACACGGCGTAAAACGATTATGGTTTCCCAACTAGGTGCAATAGGTACTATACAGCGCGCCGGAGTGTAGTATAGATTATATGTGTATTTTGAAATGCACCCTATTATTAGAGGGGGTATGTGGTTATTTTACATATGATTAGGCTAAGTGCCATAAAAAATAAGGGTGTGTATTTTATTATTAAACCATTTTAATATATTTAGACATAAGAAATAAGGGTGTCATCCTTATGGGCATCTGCCGGGTAGTACCAATAGAGACTAGCTGGTTATTTTACTCGCTCTGAATACCCTCCCCCGGGCTGTCCCACCCTGGTATGCGGAGAGTGGCCATATACCTCTTGGCCTTTACTGGTACTGCAGGACCAGTCAGCGTTTCCAAACAACAGCATACGCTACCCGACAGCGGGGCGAGAAGTGGAGTGCGCCGGCACTTGCTCGTCCAATGGCTTCGGGAAGTGAGAGTAAGCGTATCAGAAACCCCAAGCGTAGCTCGCTGGCTGGGTTCCTGCACCTCAGTGTGTCACTCTTAACCCGGACTGTATGTTGCTTTTTACTACTATGGTGGCTTTGTGCGCCCCATTGTCAGCTGAGCCTGGAGACTCAGTGTCCGCAAAGCCCTTTAAGCTGTCGGGCTACGCAGATGGTTACTACCGCTACAACTTCAGCAACCCCCGCGAGGCCCCCTATAACAATCTGACCAGCTTCACAAACAGCCACAACTCGTTTGAGTTGGGCATGATTTCCGTGAAAGGCGAGCATACCATTGGCAAAGTAGGGTTAGTGGCCGACCTGGGCTTCGGGCGCCGAGCCGAGGAGTTTTCTTACAACGACGCCAATACCCGATTTGCCATTAAGCAGCTCTACCTCACGTATGCCTTCACGGATAAGCTGAAAGTGACGGGCGGCAGCTGGGCCACGCACATTGGCTACGAGTCAGTGGACCCCTATCTGAACCGTACTTACAGCATGAGCTATATGTTCTCCTACGGGCCGTTTTTTCATACGGGCCTGAAGGCGGAATACCAGGTAACTCCCAAAACCTCCCTGATGCTGGGCGTGGCCAACCCCACCGATCTGAAAAGTGCCAGCTCTATGCCGAAAACCATGATTGCGCAGGTGGGCACCAGCTCAGCCGATGACAAGATTAAGGCGTATTTCAACTACCAGGGCGGCCGGCAACAAGACTCCTTACGGCTGCAGCAGGGCGATTTGGTGTTGACCTATGCCCTCTCAAGTGCGCTGAGTTTCTCCTATAACGGCAGTGTGCAGTACCGTCAGGAGCGGGGCGAGGGCGGCTGGCAAACGGGCCATTCCTGGTGGGGCTCGGCACTGTACGTCAACCTCGATCCGGTGCCCTGGTTTGGGCTCACGCTGCGCAGTGAGTACTTCAACGACCGCAAAAACCTGCTGGGCTTTAACAGCGACGTGTACGAAACGACGCTTTCGGCCAACTTCCGGAAAGACAATTTGACCCTGATTCCGGAGGTGCGCCTGGATAGCAGCCAGGGTGGCACCTACCTGTTCACAAATCGGGCCGGTACCGGCAAGCAGTCAACGGTAAGTGCGCTGCTCGCCGCCGTGTATAAGTTCTAGGCCTCTCCTCACCCGATAGTCAGCACTGGGCATACCAGCGGCACTGGCCGTGGTATGCCTGCTAGGCCAGTCCTGCCTCTTTTAGTTGTGTGTTTAACGCTTTCTCCTGCTTATGGAAACCACGTTTTCTCCCAAGTCAAAACTTAACTACGGTACGCTCACACTGCTGGTGCTGTTTGTGCTGAGCGCCATTGCGGCCTTTGTGCCCCTGCCGCACCCTGCGGCTGCCAATGCCACCGACATTAACGGCGCTGATACGGCCTGGATGCTCACGGCCTCGGCCTTCGTACTGCTCATGACGCCGGGCCTGTCGTTTTTCTATGGTGGCATGGTGAGGCCTAAGAACCTTATTTCTACCATGCTGCAGAGCTTTGTGGCCTTGGGCGTGATATCTGTTCTGTGGTACTTCGTAGGCTTTTCACTGGCCTACGGCAACTCCTGGAAGGGCGTCATCGGCAACCCCCTGACCTTCCTGATGCTGCGCAATGTGGGCACCGCGCCCCACCCGGCCCTGTCGCCCACTATTCCGCTGATTCTGTTCTTCGCGTTTCAGCTGAAGTTTGCCATCATCACGCCGGCCCTCATCACCGGGTCGTTTGCTGAGCGGGTGCGCTTTAAGGGCTATCTGGCCTTCATTGTGCTGTTCTGCCTGTTTGTGTATTGCCCCCTGGCCCACTGGACCTGGCACCCGGAGGGGTTCCTGCGCCAGTGGGGAGTACTGGATTTCGCGGGTGGTACCGTGGTGCACATTTCGGCGGGCGTTGCAGCGCTGGCCGGAGCCATGGTGCTCGGGCCCCGCAAGGCCCACCGCGAAACCTCCTTTTCTACGCCCAACGTACCGTTTGTGCTGCTGGGCACTGGCCTACTGTGGTTCGGGTGGTTTGGGTTCAACGCTGGCTCGGCCCTGGGGGCTAATGAAGTGGCAGCCCTCTCGTTCGTGAATACCAACCTGGCCTCGGCGGCAGCGTTGGTGGCCTGGATGCTGCTGGAAGTAGCCCGGGGCGGCAAACCTACCGCCATGGGAGCTTGCATTGGGGCGGTGGTTGGGCTGGTGGCTATTACCCCGGCGGCCGGCTATGTTGATTACGGGCAAAGCATTCTGATCGGGATGATAGCCTCCGGCATCAGCTACCTGGGCGTGCACTGGAAAAACAGCCGCACCCGTATTGATGATACTCTGGATGTATTTCCCTGCCATGGCCTGGGCGGCATTGTGGGTATGCTGCTAACAGGAGTATTCGCCGCAAAAGTGGGCCTGGTAAATGGTACGGCCACCGTATTCAACTATCATTTGCTCGGCCTGGCCATTGTAATCGGCTACACGTTTGCG
This sequence comes from Hymenobacter taeanensis, assembly GCF_013137895.1. Lineage (NCBI taxonomy): Bacteria > Pseudomonadati > Bacteroidota > Cytophagia > Cytophagales > Hymenobacteraceae > Hymenobacter > Hymenobacter taeanensis. The sequence goes on along the minus strand of NZ_CP053538.1, from coordinate 1,220,781 downwards.
GTTTCGTGGGTGCTGCTCAAGATTACCGATGCGCTGTTTGGCCTGCGTGTGAAGGGCGCCGACGAGGAGATGGGCCTGGACCTGAGCCAGCATGAGGAATCCATCTACAACGTGGATGAGGAGTTCGAAAAGACTTACCGCAAGGAACTGGTATCGTAACTGCTGCCACGTTGCTGGAGCCGGGAGGGTAGCTAGGCAGCTCAGGCTAGAGCTACTCTCCCCTCGAGGCGTTGAATACACGCTGGCTAGCACCCGTAGGTAGCTTCCGCGGGTAAGCAGTGTACTCTGTAAGGCTTTAGACTAACCGGATTAGTGCACGCCTTAAAGCTGCGTAGCTAAGCCATCGGTGGGTTTATCCAACATGGCTTGCTGCAAGTCATAGATCAGGCGTTTGAGTTGGGTATCTACTTCCGCCAGCTTCTTGTCGCGGTACTTGTTGGGGCGCGTGTACACCAGCTTCTCAATGCGGGTAGTGGTGGGGCCGGTGCTATACTTCCCGGCCCGGGCATAGTCTGATTTGGTGTAAGTAACGTGGTGGAGCTGGTAGTGGTAGAGGCTGTCTTTTACTGATACCGAAACCAGACAGCCGTATGCTTCCTGCCCGGTTTTAAGTGTGATATGGGTACTCACCACCCCCGCCTCCGGGCCGATACGCTGTGGCGCGGCTTTGCGGAAGGTTGCCTTTTGTGCTGCCCATCCCTGGGCCCGTGAAAACAGCTGTGCTTTGGAGGCGTTGGCTACCGGCACTGCCCCGCTGTATACCACTTGCTGGGTTTGGCTATCAAGAGGCAGCAGCGAAAAGGTGTAGGGTGCCTCTTGCGCCGTTGCCGCACTGCATACCAGTGCTAGCAAGTAGGGTAGGAACGCTTTCATAGGATGGGTGGGTAAAACGCTTTGGGTGAAGCGGAAAGCAAAAACTGTATACGGCAAGAGGGCACGCTAAGTCGATAATTCTTTAGCGTTTGCTACGGCGGGCAAGTGCTGGCAAAGATACTCAGAGCACCACCCGCAGCAATGCTATGCCGGTGGCTGAGGAGTAGCCAAAAAAATGGCTGGGCCCTGACGACTCATGCGCCACAACCCAACCACGTAAAGCAAGCAAAAAGAAACCTAGGCTACCGGCTCAATATCAAACCCCGCCTGCGATACTGATTTCATAATCAGCTCAGGAATGGGGTTCTCACCTTCCACGGTAAGAATCTTCTCGGGGCTATTGGTGTCAACATTCCATTTTTCTACGCTGGCTTCCGCGTCGAGGAAAGGCGTAACGGCACGCACGCAGTTGCCGCAATTGATGCTGGTTTTGAATTTTAAAGTTGACATAGTGAGTATCAGTTAGCGCTGCAGTGGCCTAGGAAAGAGACCAGCAGCGGGTGAGTAGCTAGTACAACGAATGCCCTGCAAAAATAGCTGCCGGAAGAGGCCTAGAAGGTATAGGCTTTGGCTGACAGAGTGTAGAGTTTTGCCGTATTTAGCCCTACACTAGTAGTGCACGCAATGGACAAGAGAGAATTCTGGCAGTTAATAAATTCCGCCAAACAGGCTTCGGGTGGCGACCAAGCGCTGCAGGAGAAAGAGCTAATCAGTAGCCTGGAAAAGTATGCGCCCGAAGAGATAATTGATTTTGAGTGCCTTCTATGCGAGTGCCTGATTGAGGCCGATGATTTTGGTATTATGGCTGCGCAGAAGATCCTAGACGGCTACGTGTCCGATGACGGCTACTTGTATTTCCGGTGCTGGCTGGTTGGGCAAGGAGAAAGCGTTTTCAAGGCTGCACTGGAAAAGCCCGATACGCTGGCCGCTGTACTTGACGCTCCATACCAAGACTTTGAAGAGCTGCTATCTGTTGCGACTACAGCTTTTCAAAAACGCACTGGCAAAGACGTGGAGGACGATACCTTCCCCAGGGAAAGAGCGGCTGCTCGCGGATTGGATTACGATTCGGACTCAGTCACGAAGGGCGAAGACTGGACTGAAAGCCAGTTGCCGAAGTTGCTGCCTAAGCTCTGGAAGAAGTTTAACTAATACAACAAGCAAAGAAGGGCCTACTACTAGGTCCTTCTTTGCTTGTACACCGAGCGTAGCGGCCGTTTCTCTAGAATCAGTGTATATAGTCTCAGCTAGCCGCTAGAGTGTCGGGTTTCTCCTTATTCATTGGCGGTATATCTAGTTAGAATCTATAACTGCTTGTAGTGCCAACCGGCTAAGCAGCCACCATACTCGGTACTATCAGGGGCTGATAAGTAGAAATCATGCTTCCATTTGCCTGCGCTATTGTCAGGGATAAATATTTCCCAGGTTTCAGCCTGGCAGTCACGTGAAATCAGTCGCAGATAAGCCCAATAGAACTGGCCTGCCATCAGTTTTGCTTTATAGGTTCCTGGGCTTGAATTGTGTTCACTGACAATTACTTCTGTGTCATGGCCGTTGTCACGGCGAACAAAGACCATATCAAACTCTTGAAGCAATACGGTGGAATCTTGTGGGTGTGGTGGGTATAGCTTACCACTTACTATTACACTCCTTTCAGTGCCTTCGGCACTGAAAGGAGTGCCGCTACTGCTACTAAGATTTCGCTGGCAATTAATGCATAGGCCTGCACACAACGTAGCGTAGAATAATTTCTTAGAATTCAATGTGCTTCCTTATGCCGGCCGCAGCGGGCGTTTCTCCAGAATCAGGTTGGTGCGGAAGGTATTGAGGCTTTCTTCCAGGCCTACAGGGTAGGTGTGGGGGTTTAGGAAGCGGCGAATACTGGGGTCGAGGCTGAGGACCTCCCGCTGGGCGCGTGCCCGGCTTTCCTGTAGGGTAGGCAACTGATGCACCAACTCACCGCCCCGGAAGATGGGCTCCAGCAGTTCCCGGTAGGGGGCATCGGCGCGCACAGGGCGGCGGCGGGTGTAGTCACTGGGGTCGATGATGGTGAGTTGGTCGGGGAGAGGCTCGGCGGTATTGTAGAGCATGTCGGCGCGGGGTTGGCCTTTCTCGTTTTCGTAGCGGCGCACCTGCAGGATGCCGGGGATGCTGGTTTTGGCTAGCTGCTCGGAGAGCTTGATGGTGAAGTCCCAGCCCGAGTCGTCAGGTTTGCGCAGGGCGGCCATCTTGTACACACCTCCCAGGGCCGGCTGGTCGTAGGCCGTTACGAGTTGGGTACCTATACCCCAGGTATCAATTTTAGCGCCTTGCAGCTTGAGGCTGGTAATGAGGTTTTCCTCCAGGTCGTTGCTGGCTACTATGCGCACGTTCGGGAACCCGGCCTCGTTGAGCAGGGCGCGGGCCTCGCGGCTGAGGTAGGCCAGGTCACCAGAGTCAAGGCGGATACCACCTAGCTCGTGGCCGTTGGCGCGCATTTCGCGGGCCACTTTAATGGCGTTGCGCACGCCTTCCAGCGTATCGTAGGTATCCACCAGGAACACGGAGTCGTCGGGGAAGGCTTTGGCGTAGGCCGTGAAGGCTTCGGCCTCATCCTTAAACGCCATTACCCAGCTGTGGGCGTGGGTGCCCTTCACCGGAATGTTGAAGCGCTGCCCGGCCAGCACATTGGAGGTAGCATCAACCCCACCTAAGTAAGCGGCGCGGCTGGCGCTGAGGCCCCCATCAAAGCCCTGGGCGCGACGCAGGCCAAACTCCAGCACTGTATCGTCGCCGGCCGCCTCCCGGATACGGACGGCTTTGGTGGCTACCAGCGTTTGAAAGTTTACCAGCGTGAGCAGCGCCGTTTCTATGAGTTGCGCCTGTAATAGAGGGCCTTGTACCCGAATTAGTGGCTCGTTGGCGAAAACCACAGTGCCCTCGGCAATGGCGTCCACATCGCAGGTAAACTTCAGGTCGCGCAGGTAGTCCAGAAAGTCCTGGGGGAACAGGACTCCTCCTTTTGCGCTTTTGAGGCTGCCCAGGTAGGCCAGGTCGTCTGCGGAAAAGTGCAGGTTCTGTAGCCAATCGGCGGCGTAGGCCAGTCCGGCGCACACAGCATAGCCTCCATCAAAGGGTGGGCGGCGAAAGTAAAGGTGAAACACCGCCTCGCGGTCTTGCATGCCTTGTTGCCAGTAGCCGTAGGCCATGGTAACCTGATAGAGGTCGGTAAGCAGGCTGAGGGAGGGGGCGTAAAGGCCGGAGAGCGGAGCAGAATTCATGTGCGCAACAGTTGAGACGCCGTAGCTTACGCAGAATATTTCATTCCGTCGATGCTATGGCCACATCTGCTCCTGCCCGCAGCTCAAGGGGTTTCCACCGTCTCACGCGGCTGGCCACCTGGAAACGCCTCTCGCTCGGAGCGTTACCGGCGCTGTTGCTCTACTGGCTCTTGCCTGGCGCCTGGCCTCTGATGCTGCGCCTGCTGGCCGCCTGGGATGGATTTGCGGTCAGTACCCTGCTTATCACCTGGGCCATAATTCTTACCGCTAATGTAGGCCACCTGCGCAGCTTTGCCACTCGCGAAGACCCCGGCCGGGTGCTGTCGTTTGCTGTGGTGCTCACGGCGGCTACAGCCAGTTTAATAGCCGTGGTTCTCCTGCTCTCGTCTATGCGCCAAGGGCCTGCACCACTGCTGGTAATGCACATACTAATAGGGAGTCTAAGTGTGCTTATGGCGTGGCTGCTAGTGCACACGCTGTTTACCTTGCGCTACGCTCATCTGTTTTACAATGCCACCAGTAATGGCCGGCAGGAAGGTGGCCTAGAGTTTCCGGGTAGTGAACCGGAGCCAGACTACCTCGATTTCGCCTACTTCGCCTTCGTAATTGGCATGACCGCCCAAACCGCCGACGTGAGTATTTCCGACCGCGGAATCCGGCGGCTGGCGTTGCTGCACGGCCTGCTTTCCTTTGGGTTTAATACGGCTGTTGTGGCCCTCACCATAAGCGGCCTGGCCGGCCTGCTATAGTGGGCCCACTGACTTAGGCAGCGCGGCGCGTCCGGTGAGAAACGGGGTGAGCCGTTTGGCAGTACCGTTCGGCGTCCAGCAAGGAAGGCACTACTGGCGGGCACAGCGTGGTAGGTAGCTTGGCCATTTGCTGATGGGTTGCGTCGCCTACGTGGCACAGCACCAGGGAAATATTGCGCACCCGCAGCCGCCGGTAGTAGCGAACTAGTACCCGCAAAACACTGAATGGCATTTTGGGCAGGTGGCTACAATCTATCCAGATGCTGTTCTTCCCGCTCCGGCTAGCCAACCGCAGTGCATAGGAGAGAGGCGTCAGGTCTTCGGGCTCAGACTCAGTCAGGATCAGCAAATAACTCTGGGGCAGTATTTCACGGTAGACTTCCATGGCTTGAGCGCAAAGGCAGCAGATACTCAAATATAAGCAGGCGTGGTGGTGCGTTAGTCAGGGTAAATACGGTATAACTTAGCGGCTAATACGCATAGCCTCATAACGTTACAAGGCCTGCAATGTTGCAGTGGGGCTCTGTGATGTAATCCGTAGCAACCAGGCCGGACACTGGTGCTTAGCTACTCTGCCACGGTGTAGAGCGGGCCGGTTTGTTCTTTGGCGTGCCACTAGCCAGAATGTGACCTGGGAGCTTATCCTAACCACGGGTTCTACGTAGGTAGCCTAGCTGCCGGAACTTCGGCCACGCCTATTGTTGCTCGCTTACCTCTTTGCCGCTACACCTATGATCCGTGTTCTGCTAGCCGACGACCATACCATCCTGCGCGATGGAATCAGAGCCCTATTGGCTCGGGAACCCGACATAGAAGTGGTAGGCGAAGCTGGCCACGGCCAAGGCGTGTTGGACCTGCTCACGCAAACGCCCGCCGATGTGTTGCTCATGGATTTGAATATGCCGGTGCTGGACGGGTTTGCTACCATGCCGCTGCTGCAGAAACAATACCCAGGAGTGCAAGTGGTGATTCTGTCTATGCTCGATAATGAGGAGTATGTGCATCGGGCTATGCAGGCCGGAGCGCTAGGCTACGTGCTAAAGAGCGCCGAAAGCACCGAAATAGTATTTGCCATCCGGACGGTAGCCACCGGGCAAAGCTTCCTGTGTACGGAGGTGGGCATTTCTACGCTTAACCGACTGCTAAGCTGCCCCACGGCGGCGTATAGCGCGGTAGAGGTTCCTCGAAACAATGATTTATCCAGCCGCGAGATGGAGGTGCTGCGGCTTATTGCTGAGGGCCTGACCAACGCTGAAATTGCCGATAAGCTCTTCACCAGCAAGCGCACCATTGAAACCCACCGCCAGAACATCATCGAGAAAACGCAGGCCAAAAACACGGCAGCCCTTGTTCGGTATGCCATGAGCCAAGGCCTTATCAAATAGCCTAGTTCGCTTTCTTGCTACGCTATAGGCCCGCTACTGCTGCCTGGCAGCGCACTGTATAGGCAAGCAAAAGCCCGCTTTCTGAAGCAGAAAGCGGGCTTTATGTAGCCGCGACGGGAATCGAACCCATATCAAGCGTTTAGGAAACGCCTATTCTATCCGTTGAACTACGCAGCCGGAGTGAATCTTAACAAAGCTACGGCGAAAGGGGCGGTTGCCCAAACTTACGAGCTACGTGCGGGCGTATAGGGTGCAGGATGTACCTTGTGGGAAGTACCACCAGCTATTCTCCTCTGTTTACCTCTCTCTTCCTGCTGCATGGGCTTGTTGGATGATATGCGCGCGGCGCGCCGGGCTGCCGGCGCCGGCCGCGTCTTTACCGCTGAGGCGGACGATGATGGCATGGTACCGGCCCTGCTCTTCATTCCCGATATCAGCGGCTTTACCCGATTTATCGAGGAATCGGGGAGCCCAGAAGCGCCGTTTCTGGTAGCCGATCTGCTGGAGATTCTCATTGAGGCCAACATGCTGAACCTGCAGGTAAATGAGATTCAGGGCGATGCGGTGCTGTTTTACCGGCTGGGGCCGCCCCCGCCCATCCGGGAACTGGTGCAGCAGTGCCGCCGGATTTACCTCGACTTTCAGAACTACCTGCGCTTGGTAGAGCGAGACACGGGTTCTGAGCTAAGTGCCGCCCTGGCCGAGCACGTGCTTACCCTCAAGATTATTGTGCACTATGGCCGGGTGAGCGTGGCGCAAATAAGAGAGTACACCAAGCTCATGGGCCGCGATGTAATTGTGGTGCATCGTCTGCTCAAAAACAACATCATGGGCTCAGAGTACATATTGCTCTCGGAAGGCTACGTGCAAACCCAAACGCCCGCCGAGCTGGCCCGCAGCTTCTCCTGGACGCGCCTGCTCCATGGTTCAGCATTTTATGACCACCTAGGCGAGGTGGCCTACCGCTACGCCCACCTCTCGCCCCTGCGCCTGCTGCTCAATGCACCCGCCTCTGCTCATACTAAGCCCGCGCGCAGCTGCGTGCTGAAGGTGCGCCGTGCCATCGGGGTGCCGGCCCCTTATCTGTTGCGGGTGCTCAGCAACTTCCGGCTGCGCCCCCGCTGGATGGAGGGGGCCACGGCCGTGCACTATGATGTTACCAAAGCAGGGCGTCTGGGCACTAGCTATAAGGTAGATATCTTTCAGGGCCAGATTGACTTCCAGACGGTGCAGCAGTTTGAGGACGATGAAGGCCAGATGGAGTATGTGGAAAAGATTTCGCACTTCCGGATTTTCCCCAATTCCCTGCTGTTCTACTTCATTGAGGCCGTAGACCTGGATACCTGCTTGCTTACCATCGAATTCCGCTACGGCCACATTGCCAGCCACAACCGCCTCATCCGGTTTGGGCAGCTCCACCGCGTGCGCCGGTTTCTGGGCCGCTCCATTCGGGGCTTGGCAGGCGTTTGTGAGAAACGGTGACCCGGTGAGGTAGTGACTTTGACGTTCTCTACCCCTATGAGGACGCATGATGAAGCACCCACAGGGCAGCGCAACCACTCCTGGCTATGCAAGTCGCTGAGCGTATTAAAGCAAAAAGCCCTTACGTCCATCATGGGCGTAAGGGCTTTTTTGTAGATGAAGCTCTCATAAGGCTAAAGAAGGAGTGCTACGTCGGAGAAAGGGCCGACCTAGGCCTCTTTACTGAAACCCGTACTCACTAACTCACCGCCTCACCATGTCTTACGACTTGTACAGTAATACAATGCCGAAAGAGAGGGCAGTTAGGATGAGGCCTACCATGAAGATGGTATAGCTGAGGCGAAGCAGGCGGTATTTGCGGGTAAGCACGTCGCCGAGGTAATAGATGTCGGTTACCATATTGGTATACAGGGCATCTTTCTGGCGCATTATTTCGGTCATGCCGTGCTGGAAGTCGTCGAGGCTGAGCTTACTGAAGTTGCCGAAAAACAGCAGGTTCACCCGGCGGTTAGTAGCAATCTGGGGGCTGCGCTTTAGCCACTTGAAGCTCGTAACATCAGGCTGGGCGCACAGAATAGCCGTTACCACTGAGCCAAGGGCCGTGATGAGCAGAATACCCATTGGGATGGAAATAACGGGATTGCGCAACAAGCCTACGTTGCTGAGTGCCGCCGACTTACTGCCCAGCTTAGCACCGAAATAGGTGATGATCAAGGACATGAGCACCGCGTTGAGGCTGATCATCATGTTCGCCTTTTTATCGGCCATGTCGGAGAGCTTCATGTGGTTGCTGTACATGGTCCGAAACATGGTTTCAATACCCCGTTTCGGCTCAGCGAAGGTGGCTTCGGCCTCTTCCTCCTTCTTCTTCTTCTTTTTCGCGGTCTTTTTCAGCTTACCACGCTGCTCCTTTATGTTGGCCTTAAACTGCTCCTTGTAGCGCTCTTTGGCGGCATCGGTGTAATACTTAGTGCCCAGCAGGAAGTTCAGCTGCGTTTCAGCCCACTCCGTGTTAGAGTAGGTTTTGCCCAGAGTGGTTTCCCACTCTGTGCGGAGCAGCTCAGCGTTGGCAAAGAAGTCCTCGCGGCCCAGGTTGCTCATGTCGGCATCCACCAGAAGCTGTTGCAGCTCAGTTTCGCGGGGCTCATCGCGGTGCGTGGCCTTAATGATGTCCTTTACCAAGGCAATACGGTCAGGGGGGTAGCCGTGCTCCGTGAGCCACTGTTCAGCTATTTCCATGCTGCGGTACTCGTGGCCGTCGTACGTATCCACGTAACCAGCATCATGAAACCAGGCCGCCAGAATGAGCGCTTCCTGATCAGCGTTATCGAGGCCAGCCGCTTCAGCCAGGGCTTTGGCTTCTTTTACTACAACGGCCGTGTGCTTGGGCGAGTGGTATACAAGGCGAGAGGGCAGCTGCTGTTCAAACAGTTGTGAGATGTAAGCCTTTGCCTTCTTGATAATCTCGGCCTTGGCAGGTTTGAGCGTAGGGATGGTTTCCATGTAACGGAAAATAAGAAAAAAGTGCCGGCCAGCAGATCCGTAAGGAATAGAACGTAGCTGCGCGGTTGAGGTTTTCCGGGCCGCAAGCCCAACCGAAGACGATTGATTTGCGTAGGGCAGGCACCCCATACTTTGGTCTCCGCAATATGGCGGTAGGCAGCAAGTTTATCGTATTTACTGCAACCCTGTTTTCCACAGCCTGTTTACTCTCGTATAGTACTAGCACGTAACAGGGGTTTGCTCCTTTTTTGTTTACTCTCTCTCCCTTTATGAGAAGACTTCTTCTATCCTGCAGCCTGCTGATGTTGTTGGCTGGCAGCACTATACCTACTGCACTGGCGCAAAAACCCGACCAGACTCCGCACCCCACCCGGCCTAATTACCGCAACGGGGGCGAGAACTGGGAGGCCAAAACGCCCCCCGATAGCTCCGGCATCCGCTACTCCATATTTCTGATTGGAGATGTGGGCAAGCCTATTCCCAGTGCGGAGGGCGGCGAGCCTTCCCTCAACTACCTGCGCAAGCAGATTCTGGCTGCCGGCAACCGTAGCACCACCGTGTACCTCGGCGACAACGTGTACGAGTACGGCATGCCCGAAGAAGGAGCTTATGACCGGGATGAGTCGGAGAGGCGCATCACCGACCAGCTGGATATTCTGCGCAACTATGCCGGCGAGAAATACATGATTCCGGGCAACCACGACTGGAAGCAGGGCTTGCGCGGGAGCGTAGACCAGGTAAACCGGGAGCAGCGGTTTGTGGAGGACTACATGACCAAAGACTCGGCGGCGTTTGCTTATACCGGCGACTTCTTTATTCCGCGTGATGCCTGCCCCGGCCCGTTTGAAGTGCGCCTGCAGGATGATTTGGTGCTGATTGCAGTAAACTCGCAGTGGTTTCTGCAAACCAACGGTGAGCGGCCGTACGGGGCCAACAGTGGCTGCGGCGTGGCCAATGAAACCGATTTCTTCACCCAACTGGAAGACATCATTGCCCGCAACAAAAACAAGAACATTATGGTGGTAGCCCACCATCCGCTCTTTTCTGATGGCATTCACGGCGGCTACTTCACCCTCGGCGACCATTTCTTCCCGCTGTCTATTGTATACAAGTATGCCTTTCTGCCGCTGCCCGTTATCGGGAGCATCTACCCGTTTGCCCGCAAGTACGGTGGCGTAAGTCAGGATATTGCCCATCCGCTGTACCAGGCCTACAAGAAGGGAATGATGGAGATTTTCCAGAAATACCCTAATGTGGTGTACGCCGCGGGCCACGAGCACAACCTGCAGTTCTTCCGCGAGGGCAACCTCAACCACATTGTAAGCGGCTCAGGCTGCAAAACGCAGCACGTGAAGCCCGGCGACGGCGGCGACGCGCTGTTTTCAGATAAGGAGAAGGGCTTTGCCCGCGTGAACTACTACACCAACGGCGAGGTGTGGGTAGAGTATTTTATTCCGGAGGGCCGGGGTGAAACGGGGCGGCGCGTGTTCCGCACGCCCATGTATGCGTTGCAGGCGGCCACTGCGGCCCAGCAAACCAGCAACCCGCAAACCATCAACCGCCCCGACTTTCGCGACAGCACCGTTACCACCGCCATTCACCCCGAATACGATGAGGCGGGCAAGTTTCATCGGTTTCTGTTCGGTGACCACTACCGCAAGGAGTGGGCTACGCCCATTGCGTTTCCGGTGCTGGATCTGGCCACGGAGAAGGGTGGCCTATCACCCTACAAAATTGGGGGCGGCAAACAAACGGCTTCCCTGAAAGTGCGCAACGAGGAGGGCCGCAACTTCACCATCCGGAGCCTGAACAAAGACCCCTCGGCGGTACTGCCAGAGGCGCTGCGCTCCGGCGCCGCAGCTGATATTCTGCAGGATCAGATTTCGGCGCAGCATCCGCTGGGCTCGTTGCCGCTGCCTCCGCTGGCTACTGCTGCGGGTATCTTGCACACCAACCCCGAGTTGCGCTACATTCCCCAAGACCCCCTGCTGGGCATATACCTGCCCCGCTTTGGTAACACGCCGGGCGCCATTGAGGAAGACGCCAAGGACGACCAGAGCAACGTGGAGTCATTGGGGAATGCCAAGAACCTGGTGGGCACCGACAAGGTATTTGAGCGCATCACCGACGACAACGATAACCGCGTTAATGAAAAAGCTTTTGCCCGCTCGCGCCTCTTTGATATGTGGATTGGCGACTGGGACCGGCACGAGGACCAGTGGCGCTGGGCCGAGCGAAAGGATAAGGACGGCGACCGAAAATTTACGGCCGTGCCTGAAGACCGCGACATTGCTTTCTTTAAGGGTGATGGCTTGTTTCCGTACCTGGCTTCGCGCAAGTGGGCCATCCGCAACTTTCAGAATTTTGGCTATGATTACGCCGACTGGAAGGGCCTCAACCTGACGGCCCTGAGCAACGACCGGGTATACTTGGCTTCCGTAACCAAGGAAGACTGGGTAAAGCAGGCGGAAGAGCTGAAAGCTGCCCTGACCGACGACGTAATTGAACAGGCATTCCGGGAACGGTGGCCTAAGCAGATCTATGACCTGCACGGCCCCGAGATTATCGCCAAGCTGAAAAGCCGCCGTGACCTATTGCCCCAGGTGGCCGCCGATTATTACACCATGGTGAGCCGCGTGACAGAGGTAAAAGGCTCCAAGAAGCGGGAGAAATTTGTGGTAGAGCGCCTGCCCGACAACAAGACGCACGTAACCGTGCAGAAGATCAATAAGGAAGGAGAGCTCACCAAAATGCTCTTCGACCGCACCTTCGACAACAAGGTCACGAAGGAAATTCGTCTGTATGGTTTTGCCGGCGAGGACATTTACGACGTGAAAGGCGAGGTAAAGCGCGGAGCCAAAGTGCGCATCATTGCTGGTACTGATAAGGACAGCATCACGGACCGCTCTAACGTAACGGGCATCAACCACCAGCTGCACATTTATGACGCCGACACCAGCAACGTGATTGTGGCCGGCAAAGACGCTCGCCTGCGCCTGGAGCCGGGCATTGACGTGAGCCGCTATGATGTGCACACTCGCACCGACCGCCGAGACTACACGCTGAATTACCTGGGGCCCACGGCCTACTTCGGGTACAATATTGATGACCGCCTGTTCATAGGAGGTGGGGCAATTTACCGTACCTACGGATTCCGGAAGTCGCCTTACTCTACTGAGCAAAGCCTGGCGGCCAACTTCTCGCCCTCGCAGAACGCCTACAACGTGCGGTATCTGGGGCACTACGTGGATATCTTCGGCAACCTGGACCTGCGCGTAACCGCCCAGCTGTACGGCCCCCAGTTGCTCTACAACTACTTCGGGCTGGGTAACGACACCCGTAACCGATTGGCGGAGGAAAACGACGGTGACCGTATCCGCAACCGCGATATCAACGACACGTACCGCATCCGGTTCTCGCGGCTATATGTGGCGCCCATGCTGGAGAAGAGCCTCTTTAGCTTTCTGCAACTGGGCTTTGGCCCGCAGTACGACCAGTTCCGCGTTGATCGTGGCCAGATTGGCAGTGAAATAGCCGCCGGCCTCGATGAGAACGGCAACGGCCGTGAGGGTACCGCCGCCGTGGGCATCCGCAGCTCCGACTTTGGCCTGAACCGTTACCTGGGGGGCAAGGCGTACCTGAACCTCGATGCCAGCTCCTCGCCCAAAAACCCACGCATAGGCCTACGCCTGTATAACTCAGCCGAGTACAACTATCAGCTGAATGGCGAGAAGCTCAACTACGGCCGCCTTACCACGGAAGCCCGGTTTTATCTCTCGCCCAACTTCCCCTTCCAGCTAACGTGGGCCGGCCGCATTGGCGCCAACCGCAACCTCGGCGACTACCGCTTCTACCAGGCAAACACCTTGGGCGGTACCACCAACCTGCGCGGCTACCGCCGTACTCGCTATGCGGGCCGCAGCTCCGTGTATGCTAATGCCGAGGTGCGCATTCAGCTCTTCACGTTTAATGCCTATGTGGTGCCGGGCAAGTTTGGTATTCTCGGCCTGGCCGATGCCGCTCGGGTATACACGCACTACGATACCAAAACTGGCCTACGGGCTTTCCATACTGCCGTAGGTGGCGGGGTGTGGGCCGATATTCTGAAGCAGGCCGTGATCAATGCCACTTATTCAGTAGGTGAAGAAAACCTGGTGTTTGTGGGATTTGACTTCCTGTTTTAGCCTGGGCCCCCGCGGGGGCGGTAAAGGAGTGGCCTAGCCAGGCTAGTACAGCCATGCGCAACCTGGCGTTAATTCACGTTTGCGGGGTTTAACCCGGCTTCTTGCTCATCCTTTTTCCCGAAAAGACGTTAAGGCTAGCCTAACGTCTTTTCGTCGTTTAGCTCCCCTCCATTCTTCCCGTTTATGACCAACTTCTCGACGCTGTTTGCCCGGTATGCATGTCCGCTGACCATTGCTACCGTTCTGTTAGGAGGGGCTGTAACGGCTCAGGCCCAGATTACGCCCACCACGCCGCCCGTGTACCCGCCTCCCGCCCCCCTGGCCAGCGACACGGCCGCCGCCGACCAGGTAGGCCAGGACCGGGAGTTTGCCGTACCCAGCGTAATCGGGATGGGGCCCAGCAAAGGCGTGGTAGCCCATATTGAGAGCCTCTCTGATTTCAAGATTAACTCCACTATCAACGACCGGGATCCGGCCCAGAAGGCTTCTACCACTGTTACTAAAAACCGCCGGGCCTTTATCAAGGGCTATATCCCCGTCTGGAATCATCCGCACCTGAAAGTGGTGATAGGCCTCAATTATGACCGGGAGGAGTTTCAATTCAAGGAGCCCAACAACTCTACCTACTACCGCAACCTGGAGGACAAAGGGCTGAAAGTAATTGGCACGCAGCTGGCCGTGATCAGGCCCATTGATGAAACGCACTGGTACCTGGCCCGCATTAAGGGCGAGTTGAACGGCGACTATACCTCCTCAGAGCTTGACATTCCGGACTACCTGAAGATGTCGGGGGAGTTTATTTATGGTTGGAAGCGCAGCCCCACCTTTGCCTGGGGTATTGGTGCCCAGTTAGGCTACACCTTTGGGCGCCAGAGCATGTACCCGGTAGTGCTGTATAACCGCACCTTCAACCCGCATTGGGGCGTAGAGGCGCTGTTTCCGGCCCGGGTTACCTTCCGGTATAATGCTTCTCCCAAAACGCTGTTTTTTGGGGGCTACACCGTTGATGGTCTTAACTACAATATTAAGCTGCGCGAGCCGCTGATGAATGGCCTGCAAACTCTGATTGTGCGCGAAACCGAGGTGAAATTCCGGCTGCGCATGGAGCGGGAAATCTATGACTTCCTCTGGTTTGGCCTGGAGGGCGGCTACCGCTACAACTACTCATTTAATGCCTTCGATAAAGACGGCAACAAAGGCACGCTGTTTAGCCTGGGCGGCGGCACCCGCCCCAAGGTGATTGAAAACACTCTTGGCGGAGCACCCTATGCCAGCCTAGAGGTGTTCTTAGTACCCCCGCGCAAGTTCCTGCGCAAAACGGCCGGAGGCCGCTAGGCCAGTAGATTCAGACGCCAAAAAAAGCCCCATCTGAGTAGATGGGGCTTTTGTTTTTTACTACTACCTGAATTGGCTATTTGCGCTTCTTTTGGCTGAGCTTCTTCAGGTACTGGTAAGTCTCTTGCTGGGCCCTGATCTTTCCGGCTTCTGCCTCATCACGGCCAATAAAATTGTTGTGGCAGTCTCTAGATTTCACGTTATCCTGGCGCTGCAGGTCTAGGAGGTGGCGCACCTCTGCTCGCAGGTCATCCTGCAGAATAGGGAAGGCCACTTCCACGCGGCGGTCAAGGTTGCGGGCCATCCAGTCAGAGGAAGCCACGTACACTCTCTCCTGGCCGCCATTGCCAAATACGTACACGCGGGCGTGCTCCAGGTAGCGGTCTACCAGCCCCCGCTGACTGATGTTCTCGCTCTGGCCCGCCAGATCCGGAATTACGCACGAGATACCGCGTACCAGCAACTCAATGCGTACGCCGGCCTGGCTGGCTTCGTAGAGTTTCAAAATCATGCGCTCATCTTGCAGGGCATTGAGCTTCAAGATGATGTAGGCCTCTTTGCCCTTTTTGGCCAGGGAAATTTCATGGTCGATGAGGGCCACCAGCTTTTCGCGCAACTCAAACGGGGCCACCAAGAGGTGCTTGAATACGCCGGTTTTATCCTGGCGGTCATGGAAATAGCGGAAAACCTCGGCTACCTCATGGGTTATCTCGGGGTTGGCCGTAAACAGGCCGTGGTCGGCGTAGATCTGGCTGGTTACCTCGTTGAAGTTGCCTGTGCTGAGATAAGCGTAGAGCTTGTTTTGGTCTTCCTCGCCGCGGGTAATCAGCAGCAGCTTGCTGTGTACTTTCAGCTCCGGAATCCCATAGATGACGTTAGCGCCCGCTTTCTGCAGCTTCTCGGCCCAGAACATGTTTGACTCTTCATCAAACCGGGCTTTTAGCTCCACTACCACCGTTACCTGCTTGCCGTTTTTGGCGGCTTTCAGCAGGGCTTTGGCTACCTCGCTCTTATTGGAAACGCGGTAGAGCGTAATGCTAATGCCGCTAACCTGCGGGTCTTTGGCCGCTTCCGTAATCAGCCGCGTCACGTAATCAAATGACTGGTAGGGCGGGTGCAGCAGGTGGTCGCGCTCGGCAATGGCGGGCAGCAGCTTGCCCGTGCGGGGCAGCGTGGGGTGGGGCAGTGGGGGCTGGGCCTCGTACTTAAGGTGGGAGAGGCCTAGATCAGGAAAACCGAAGAAGTCGCGGAAGTTATGGTAGCGGCTGCCCTCTACCAGCTCTTCCTGCCCGATGCCTGTTTTTTGCATAATGGCCCGCAGCACCTGCTTGGGCATGGCGGGGTCATAAAGCAAGCGAGCAGGGTAGCCCGTTTCGCGCTTCTGCAGGCTGCTCTTGATCTTGGCCAGCATATTGCCCGATACCTCTTCCTGAATGTCCAGCTCGGCGTCGCGGGAGAGTTTTAGGGCGTGCACCTGCACCTTCTGGTACTTGGCATACATCTCAGCCGCACCGCACCGGATTACGTCATCCAGGAACATCACGTACTTCTCCTCGCCCTGGGCCGGGAGCTGCACAAACCGGCTGCCGTGGCGCTTGGTAGGCAGCTCCATTACAACAATGCGCTCATCATCGTGCTTCTTCTTTTTCTCAGTGGGTTGAGCCAGGAAAAAGGTGAGGTACACGCTCTGGTCGCGCAGAAACAAGTGATGCAGGTTATCGTCGAGGATAATGGGCGACAGCAAATCCTGCACGTGCTCCCGGAAGTACTGCAGCACCCACTGGTGCTGCTCCTCCGTCAGGTCGTGCTCGGATATCAGGTGAATGTGCTGGTTGCGCAGCTCCGGTAAAATACCGTTGCGGAACGTATCGCCAAACTCCTGCTGCTGCCTTCCCACTTCGGCCAGCAAATCATGGAGCTGCTCCACGGGGTCTTCGCCCAGCTTGGCGCGGGTTTTCTTTTTCAGCTTCACCAGGCGGCGGAGGGTAGCCACGCGCACTTTGAAGTACTCATCGAGGTTGCTGGAAAAGATGGCCAGAAACTTAATGCGCTCCAGCAGCGGCACCTCCGGCGTCTGGGCTTCCTGCAGTACGCGGCGGTTAAAGGCCAGCCAGCTCAGTTCGCGGTTTAGTAGCTGAGGGCGCCCTTGTTTGGTTTCTTCCATGAGTTAGGTGATAGTAGCAAGCTGTAGCACCTGCAAATAGCGCACCTGCTTTGCAGGGCAGGCGTTACTTTCTTATTAATTCTCGTGGCGGGGGTGGTCGTAGAAGTACAGCTCGGCATTTGTGCGGTTCACATCGGCCCAACGGTCGCAGGTAAACTTGAGGCAAGCAATAGCGGCCGTGGTCATCTCCGGCACCGGGTTAGGAGAGAGTACATTGGCAAACTCCGTGAGCGTGTTGTTGTGGCCTACCAGCAGCACTGAGTCGGCGCCGTCGGGCAGCTGGCGCACCACATCCAGCAGGTCCGTTACTTCAGCCTCGTAAATCCGGTCAATCACCTGAATATTCTCGGGCGGGTACTCTACTTCTTTGGCTACCAGCGCAGCCGTGCTTAGGGCCCGCACGGCAGGGGAAGCCACCACCAGATCCAGCCGGATGTCGCGCTCGGCCAAGGCCTGGCCCATGGCGGGGGCGTCGTCGCGTCCGCGGCTGTTAAGTGGGCGTTCTTTGTCGGTCAGGTCATCAAAGCTCCAGCTTGACTTAGCGTGGCGCATCAGGTATAAGGTCTTCATACAGGGAGGGAGAAAGTAAAGGGTAAGCAGGCTTTTTTACTAGAGACGAGGGAAAAAGTTTGCGGCAGCATCAGGGGGGCAGGCTGTCAGGTGGTTGTGCCTATAGCTGCCTGGCGGCACTGTAATAGTTCAAAAAGGAAGTAAATATAGATTAAGTGTTATGTTTTAATGATCAGTAGATTGTGCCGTTTCTGCAGCCTAAATTTGCCAGTCTACTGTTGTGCTATACTTGAGCTGTAGCACACTAGTAGGCGGTCTTTTCCACTCTATTCATTTGCTATGAAGCTACTTTCTATTTGCACATTATGCCGCAGTCTACGTGTGGGAGCCTTCATTACTGCCCTTAGCGCAGCAAGTTTCACTGCTGCCTGGGCTGAGGGCTCAAAGAACCTAACGCCTGGAATCGGTACCCGGGGTACGGCTACGGGCAAGAACAATTACATTGGCTACCTCCAACATAATGATGGCGGCGTAACCGACCCCAATTCCAACTCTAAGTACTTTCTGAAGGAGGGGGCCCCCGCAGACCAGCGTCTCTACATTCGAGTGAAGGCCGGCGAGACGCTGTACTACGGAGTGCGGCGCGTCCGGACGAACAGCGGCAACCCAGGGCGTTTGCGGCTGCAACTCAAATATTCACCCACAGGCACCACCGAGACGGTAGTGAATACCAACTATCTTGAGCCCCTTGCACCGCAGCCCACAGCGCAGGAGCAGCCTAATCTGGCGGCCGGACCGGGGGTTATTGCCACACCCGAAGAAGCGGCCGCTGGCCCCCGCTATACCGGCGGCCCAACTGCAGGCTACAACCCAATTAGCTATACCAACACCACCAATGCCGACCAGGATTTCTGGATTGAATTTATGGAGGTAGATGGTACGGGGGCAGTGACAGCTACCCAGAATAAGGCTTGGTACGACCTCTGGGATTTTACGGTACGTGATGCTACTAGTGAGAAAACGGGCCGGTTGTATTCAAAGCAATGGTCATTTACGGCGGCGGGCGGCACCAATGAGTTGTCTACCTCCTTTGGCTTGTATCCCCTGATTCCGAACCCTAACTTCGGCAACAACAGCTTCTTTGTAAAGCGGGTGAGCTACGCTGGTATTCAACCGTTTGGTGTAATTCTGGTGGCCAACAGCCAGGGCACTACTGTAGCCGGCAACTTCAAGGCCAAGCGCAAGAGCCAGGTAACCAACGTCGGTTATCCGGAGTACAAGCTCTTCGTCAACAACCCCGATCCGACAATCTATCCAACCTCTCCCCGGCCCGGTAATCCTACTGCTACAACTACTTGCGCCAATGGCGTCACTACGTTCACGCTTAATGTAGATCAGGCGGGTTTTGGGATAGTCTTCATCGATGGCGACTCTAACGGGCAGTATGATCGAACCCAGGATCGGGTGCTGGAAAAGTCTACGGTAGTTGGCAACAATACCTACGAGTGGGACGGCAAGACTGACTCAGGGGTTAACATAACGCAAACCACGCTAACCATAACCTTCTCCAGTGGGGTAGGTCCCGTTAACTTTCCTATATGGGATTGTGAGCAGGCTCCTACAACTGGTATTTCGGTGCAGGATGTGCGCCCCGGCAATCAAGGCGCTCAGGATTATGTCTTCTGGAACGACTCCCTGCTCGGGCCTGATTTTTCGACTCCTTACATCAACCCTATTGGGAGCAACACGGTAGCTGCCAGCCACCGCTGGGGTGCTAACAAGGGCGACCAGCGTTTGGTAAATTCTTATGCTGTAGGCCTGTTAGCACGAGGAAATGCTATCCAGATTGCGTACAACCCAGCCACGGCCTGCGCTAGTTCTCCGCCAGTAGTGCTGCAGACGCCGCTGCCCGTTGAGCTGGTTCGCTTTGTGGCTACGCTGCAAAATGGGCAGGTGCAGGTGCGCTGGGCCACAGCCTCTGAGCGCTACAGTGCGTATTTTGAAGTTGAGCGTAGCGTTGATGGCCGCACTTTTCAGCCAATAGGTCACGTGGTGGCTGCGGGTACCAGCACAACACGCTTGAATTACCTGTTTACCGACGTAGAGCCTGCCGCTGGCACTGCGTATTACCGCTTGCGCCAAGTGGATATAGATGGCAAAGCACAGTACAGCAGTGTGGTAACGGTGGCTAGCCTGTTACCTGGCAAAAGCGCTTCAGCAGGCATGCGGCTATATCCTAATCCTGCGGTTTCGGAAGTGAACGTAAGCTTCTCAGCACCTCTCAGTGGGCCCGTGACTATGCGCATACTGGATGTTACAGGCCGAGTGCTGTGGCAGGAGCAGCGAATGCTGCCACCAGCCGGTACTTCGCTACTGCAGGTGCCTACAGCGCAACTACCTGAGGCCCGGCTATATCTGCTGCAGGTGCAGTCCAGCGCTGGCATTATGCGACAACATTTCTGCAAGCAATAAGCCGTAGTATTTAATAAGCTTGTCACACAAACCGGCCCCTCTTCATTAAGTGAAGAGGGGCCGGTTTGTGTGACAAGCTTATTAAGCGAGCCAAAAGGACCTACAAGTGGCCTGACACGCTATAGGGCTACTACAAGGAGTTAGCCTTAGGCGTTGCCTGAGAGCATTTACTCCTTGATAAAGCGCTGATGTGACACCTGCTGGCCATCATCAATGCGGAGCAGGTACACGCCCTTGGCTAGGCCACCCACGGTTAGCAGGTTGCCATCAAAAGTTACCTGCTTCATCTCGGCACCGCGTACATCATACACCTTCACCGATACGGCGCTGTTCTGCACCGATGCCGGTACTTCAATGTTAAGCACATCGGTCGCCGGGTTCGGGAAGATGCGGTAGCCTGCCGTTTCGGCCGTAGCGCCCGCCTGGCGAGCTGCCCCACCCGAGATGGTAATGCTGTAATCCTCGGTTTCGCCGTAGCTGTAGCTGCCGCAGCTAGTAGTGGCCGAAGCGTCGCTCATGACTATACGCAGGCGGGTTTTGCCGCTCTTAGCCGTAGCAGGTACCGTGAAGGTGCTGGTGAGCGTGCTGGAAGAGGAGCTGCTGCGGCTGGCCACCAACTCGCCGCTATCCGTGAAGTCGCCATCCTGGTTGTAATCGATGTAAACCTTCCAGTACTCAGTGTAGGCGGAAGAGCTGTAGCCTGCCGAGTAGCTGATGGTCTGTGAAGTTCCGGCTGTTACAGTGGTGCCCAGGGCCGTACCATCGTAGTAGCCCGCGTTAGCGCCCGAGGTGCGGCTGATGGAGCCTAGCTGTACCAGGTCAATCCACTCATACGATACGCTGCTGCCCTTTGACGCGCAGTACGTAGGAGTGGTGGGAGTAGTGCCGCCCGGAGCCGTGCCGCCGGCCGAAGTGAGCAATGAAGCTCGCGCCCCGCCGGAAGCAAACAGCGCGTTCATGCGCGACGACTGCCCGTTGGAGAACATGTACATGCAGGCATCATCCACGTAGTCCATGTAGTTCATAAACATGTCGCCGTTGCTGCCGTTGGAGCAGGTTACGTGCGGGAAAGAGGGGCAGCCGTAGTTGCTGGTTTGCTGGGTGGGCGTGTCCGAGACCAGGTCGTTGCCGCAGCTGGCATCACCCCAGATGTGGCGCAGGTTCAGCCAGTGGCCTACCTCGTGCGTCGCCGTCCGGCCCAGGTTAAAGGGAGCCGATGACGAACCGCCCCGCCCGAAAGCCGAGCTGAGAATAACAACGCCATCGGTGCTGGCCGCGCCACCCGGGAACTGGGCGTAGCCCAGCACGCCCCCACTCAGGTTGCACACCCACAGATTAAGGTACTGGCCAGCCGGCCATGCGTTGAGGCCGCCGGTGGTGGTGCTCTTCATCCGGTCGTCGGTGCCCCAGCTGGTGGTGCTGGTTTGCTTGCGCTCAATACCGGTGGTTGCGGTGCCACTGGGGCTACGCTTGGCCAGGGTAAACTGAATGCCCGCATTGGCCGCTAGGCCTGCAAAAGCCGCGGGCGTTTTGCTCACGTCGCTATTGAGCTTGTTGAAATCCTCGTTCAGCACATCAATCTGCGACTGAATTTGGGCGTCAGAAATGTTTTGGGCCGTAGTGTTATACAGCACGTGCACTACCACCGGAATGGTGAGCGTAGCTGTGGTGCCCCGCTGGGCCACGGGGTTGGCCTCGGCCTGCTGCGTCTGGCTCTCAATGGCGGCTAGGCGCTGGGCCAGGCCTGGGTCGGCGGCTAGTTGGGCGGCCAGATTTTCCATGGTGGCGCACTGCCGTACCTTTTGCGCTTCGGCGGTGTAGCCCATGCCCAGGCATAAGCCAGCCAGGGCCATTGAGTAAATGGCTTTTTTCATAAAAAGGGTATTTGGTTGTGGGGAAAAGAATGGAGTGGAGCGGGGGCAATAGGGGGAGTGACGCCATGCGGACCATAGCCGCATAGGTCACCACGCAACAGCCTGGTCTACTTAGGATAGACCAGGCTGTTAGATTAAGGCGTAGGAGCCGTTATTCTTTGCGGAAGCGGCGGTGTACCGTCGTCTGCCCGTCGGTGAGGATAACGTGGTAGAGGCCGGCTGGCAGCGCGGCAACATCCAGAGTAGTGGCATTCTCGGTGCGCACCTGTTTCATTTCCAGACCCTGCAGGTCATAAACTTTGGCGGCCCATTGGGCGCTGGCCTGCTCAGTGCCTGATTTCAGCTGCAGGCGGTTGCTGGCAGGGTTAGGGTACAGCTCTACTTCAGGAGCTTTAGCTACCACTGCCGTAGGAGCCGTGCCGCCAGTTGAGGTGAGCAGAGAGGCGCGGGCTCCGCCGGAAGCAAACAAGGCATTAATGCGCGTCGACTGGCCCTGGGTAAACATATACATGCAGGCGTCGTCGGTGTAGTCCATGTAGTTCATGAACATGTCGCCGTTGCTGCCGTTGGAGCAGGTTACGTGCGGGAAAGAGGGGCAGCCGTAGTTGCTGGTTTGCTGGGTGGGCGTGTCCGAGACCAGGTCGTTGCCACAGCTGGCATCACCCCAGATGTGGCGCAGGTTCAGCCAGTGGCCTACCTCGTGCGTCGCCGTACGGCCTTTGTCGTAGGGCTTCGCGGAGCCGCCGGGCAGTGAGGAGTACAGTACCACTACGCCATCGGTGCTGGCTTGGCCACCCGGGAACTGGGCGTAGCCCAGCAGGCCCTGGCCCAGGTTGCACACCCACAGGTTGAGATATTGGCTGGCCGGCCAGGCATTGGCACCGCCGCGCTTGGCGTTCTTTACGGCATCATTAGAGCTCCAGGACGATACTTTGGTTTGGGTGCGCTCAATGCCAGTGGTAGCGTTGCCGTTTGGGTCGCGCTTGGCGAGTACAAACTGCACATTGGTGTTGGCTGCTACACCCGCAAAAGCCGACGGAATCAGGCTGGCATCGGCGTTGGTCTTGGAGAAGTCCTGGTTCAGCACGTCAATCTGTGCCTGAACCTGTGCTGCCGATACGTTTTGGGCTACCGTGTTGTATACTACATGCACTACCACCGGAATAGTAACGGTGCCAGTAGCACTAGTGGAACCAGGCCGCCGGGCCGTAAAGCCTTCCTCAAACTGACGGGTTTGAGCTTCAATGGCAGCCATGCGCTTGGGCAGGGTGGGGTCGGCGGCTATCTGCGCCTCATACACCTCCATGGTAGCACACTGCCGCTGCAGTGGCTGATTGGGAGTCAGACGGCTCGTTTTGTTGAACTGCAGATCTTGGGCTTGCAGGGGAGCGGCTAGGCCAGTACAAAGAGCCAGCAGAGTGAGAGAGTAAAAGGTTTTCTTCATGCGTAGGTAGTTGTGGAAAAGGAAAAAGGAAAGTGAAGGATGTACTCCAGAGAGTAGAAAAGGTTGCGATACTTTCAATTGATACCAAAATATAATGCAATAATCTCAATAATGGATACTTTTTGTTGGCAAAGTTAAGAGTGGAGGTAGTCTTGTTATGGTCTGGGACCAAGCTGAGAACTGATTGCTGCGGATTGGTAACGGGTAAAAAAATAAGCCCTTGGTGGTGGCCTTGCATGTGCAAGGCCGCCACCAGGGGCTCAAAAGCAATTCAACAGGAGCTAATCTTCCTCAGTCTCCGAGATGGGATGCACATTGGGGTAGCGCTGATGCGCAATAGCCGATACGTGCCGTACCAGCAAAGCCCGCAGCTCATCAATGTTCTCGCGCTCCTGGGCTGAAATGAAGATAACCGGGTCGTGCATTTTAGCCATGTACGTAGCCTTTAGCTGCTCCAGAGTTGGGCGCGCAGCTGGGGCGTCTTCATCTTCGTTCATGCCTTCAAAGCCACCGTGGTGCTCCACCGGGGTCTCGGGGTTGTATAAGTCAATTTTGTTGAAGACCAGCAGCATGGGTTTGTCAGCAGCTTCAATATCCTTCAGGGTCTCGTTCACCACTGCAATCTGCTCCTCAAACGTGGGGTGTGAGATGTCTACTACGTGTACCAGCAGGTCGGCTTCCCGGATCTCGTCAAGCGTGCTCTTGAAGCTCTCAATCAGGCGGGTAGGCAGCTTACGAATAAACCCAACGGTGTCGGAGAGCAGGAATGGCATGTTCTCGAGCACCACCTTGCGCACCGTTGAGTCGACGGTAGCAAACAGCTTATTTTCGGCAAACACCTCAGAGCGGCTTAGCATGTTCATAATGGTGCTTTTGCCCACGTTGGTATAGCCTACCAGTGCTACCCGCACAATGCCCCCCCGCGACTTGCGCTGGGTGTTGCTCTGCTTATCAAAGTCCTTGAGGCGCTCCTTCAGCAGGTCTATCCGGTCGCGCACTACGCGGCGGTCAGTTTCAATTTCTGTTTCACCCGGTCCGCGCTGGCTTACACCCCCACCGCGCTGCTTATCCAAGTGAGTCCAGAGGCCGGTGAGGCGGGGCAGTAGGTATTGGTACTGGGCCAGCTCTACCTGGGTGCGGGCCGTGGCCGACTTTGCCCGGCTGGCAAAAATATCAATGATGAGCAGGGAGCGGTCTACAATTTTAACCTGCAGCTCGGCCTCCAGGTTGCGCAGCTGGGAGGGCGAAAGGTCATCATCAAAAATGACCATGCTAATATCCTGGTGCTGCACATAGGCTTTGATTTCGGCCAGCTTACCCTCCCCCACAAACGTGCGGATGTCGGGTTTTTCGAGGCGCTGCACAAAGCGCTTGATGACTTTGGCGCCGGCCGTTTCGGCCAGGAACGCTAGTTCGTCGAGGTATTCCTGGGTTTGAGTATCGGGCTGGCGTTTATCGGGCACGGCTACCAGCACGGCGGTTTCCTGTTCCAGGGCTGTGTCGTAGGTGCCATCTTGGTTGGCCTTGGCCAAAATGCGACCTGCGCGGCCTTTTACGCCATCGGTGGCGCCGGGGTGGCGGGTGCTGTTGCCACGCTTGCGGCCTTTTGAGGCAGGTTTATTAGCCATAAGAAGTGAGCTACGTGAAGAAAGTGGACGGAGAAAGGGAGGTGTAGCTAGGTAAACGGAAGTAAAGGCCCGGAAGATGCCCGCAGGTACCGGAGCCTTTACTGTAGCGTGAGCGAGTAGGCTACCACCTGCTGAATTTGCTCATCAGTGAGCTTACCGGCAAAGGGGGGCATTTTCTTGCTTAGGCTGCCGTGCGTAACCTGGTACATGCGGCCCTGCATAGTGAGGTTACTCTTGGTAAGGTCACGGGCTCCGTTGAGGCCCAGGCGCCCATCGGGGCCGTGGCATACAGCGCAGTTTTTCAGGAATAGCACCTTCCCCTGCACCAAACCGTCGGTGGGAGCCACCTCATCCTGTGCGGCCGCGGCGGCAGCAAGGGCCGTTTCTGTGTCTTGCGCATTGTCGGGCTCGGCCAGGCGGGAGGGAGCTTCGGCATCGGGGGTGGCAGTGGCTTCGGCTAGGCCAGGGGTGGTAGCATACGTTGCTGGTTGGGAGGGCTTGCGCAGGGTGATGCTGCCGGTTTCGGCGAGACCATATACGTACACAAACCCCAGCAGCGTGAGTACTACCCCCGGTTTAAACTGCCGGCGCATAGAGGCAATGGCCGCCGGTAGGAGCACCAGCACCAAGCCTAGCTTCACCCACAGCCAGCTGGGGGTAGGGCCGGGGTACTGACCTAGCAGAACACCACCAGTAAGCAGAATCAAGAAACCCAGCAGGGAGTCGGCAACGCGGGTGCGGGCCCGTAATGCGCGCAGCTGCTCCTGGCGGTTAAGAAGCAGCAAAGCGGCTTTCAGGGCGTAAAACAGCAAAAACGCCAGAATCACCAGGAGGTGCAGGCGCAACAGAATTGGGGAGGCGGACATAGGCCACAAAGGTACATCTGCTGGCGCTTAGCCCGGGTAAGTGGTCGGAAAATCCAGAAAGTAACAAAACAGAAAACGCCCCCGCGCGTAGGAACGCTACCTTTGTGCCAGCACCATTGCCTAGTGGTGCGCTTTACTACATACCGCTCAGGATGCGCGTTGCCATTGTCATCAATACAAGTTGGAATATCTGGAATTTTCGGCGCAGCCTGGTAAAGGCGTTGCAGGCAGCGGGCCACGAGGTGCTGGCCATTGCGCCGCCTGATGCCTACTCGGCGCGGCTGGAAGCAGAGCTAGGGTGCCGCTACGTGCCCATCCTGATGGAAAACAAAGGCACTAACCCGGTAAAAGATGCCCAACTTACTGGCCGCTTCTACAAAATATACCAGCGCGAGCGGCCCGATGTGGTGCTGCACTATACCATCAAGCCAAACATTTACGGCACCATTGCCGCCCGTTTGGCGGGCATTCCCAGCATAAACAATGTGTCGGGCTTAGGCACGGTATTTATTGTGAAGAACTTCGTGAGCAAAATTGCGCTAGGCCTCTACCGCTTTGCATTTCGGTTTCCGAAGCGCATTTTCTTCCAGAATGCCGACGACCGCCAGCTGTTTGTAGAACACGGCTTGGTAAATCCCGCCATTACCGACCTGCTGCCCGGCTCTGGTATCGACACCGATAAATTCAGGCCGGCCGCTGAGTTTACGCGCCACACGCCTTTCACTTTTCTTATGATTGCGCGCGTGCTGTATGAGAAAGGCGTGGAGGAATACTTTGAAGCCGCCCGCTTAGTGCGCGAGGCGGTGCCCGGCACCCGCGTGCAGCTGCTGGGTGGTATTGATGAATCAGGGGGGGTGGGCGTGAAGCGCGTGGTAGTGGAGCAGTGGCTGCGGGCCGGCCACGTAGAGTACCTCGGTACTTCTGATAGCGTAGCGGAGCACATTGCACAGGCCGATTGCGTAGTGCTGCCCTCGTACCGCGAGGGCACCCCCAAAACCCTGCTGGAAGCCGCCGCCATGGGCAAGCCCATCGTCACGACTGACGTGCCCGGCTGCCGCGAAACTGTGGTGCACGGCCAGAACGGGCTGCTGTGTGAAGTGCGCAACGCCCAAGACCTAGCTGACAAGATGCTGCAGGTTCTGCGCCTGTCAGATAGTGGCCTACAGCAAATGGGCCAGGCTGGGCGCCAGCTCGCGGAGCAAAAATTTGACGAGCGAATTGTGCTTGAGAAGTACTTGCGGGTGGTGGAGGCCGTAAAGCCCGCCCGTAACCCCGTTTCGAAATCTGCCTAACTTACCGCCTAGAAGCTAAAAAAGTACACCTGTATGGAGATTAAGCATCATGCCCTGGCTGGGGTAGTTGAGTTTACGCCCCGCGTATTTGGCGATGCCCGCGGTGCCTTCTTTGAGTCGTTTAGTGAGCGGGTAATGCGGGATGCCGGCGTTGACGTAAACTGGGTGCAAGACAACCAGTCGCGCTCTATGCGGGGCGTGTTGCGCGGGCTGCATTTTCAGCACCCTCCTTACGCCCAGGCCAAGCTGGTGCGCGTAGCCCAGGGGCGCGCCCTAGATGTGGTAGTAGACATCCGCCGCGAGTCGCCCACCTACGGACAGCACGTGGCCGTGGAGTTGGACGCTACCCGCTACAACATGCTGTACGTGCCCGTAGGCTTTGCCCACGGCTTTGCTGCCCTCGAAGACGACACGCTCTTCCTCTACAAATGCAGTAACTACTACCAGCCCAGCTCCGAAGGTGGCCTCCTGTGGAACGACCCGGCACTGAATATTCGCTGGCAGCTCACCGACCCGGTTATTTCTCCCAAAGACCAAATTCAGCCCCTGTTAAAAGACTTGCAAAGCCCCTTCTAATAGTGACTGAGTGATTGAGTGCAGTGGCCTAACCTGTCATTGCGAGGAGGCACGGCAAAGCAATCTTTCCTGCTCAATGCGTGAAGTCCTTAAGACTAGAAAAGCCCTTACCTCCAGTATGGAAGTAAGGGCTTTGTAGTTGCGTCAGAAGGGCTGTAAGCGTCAAGGAAAGATTGCTTTGCCGTGCCTCCTCCAGTCAATAACTCAATCACACCGCTATACCAGCTCCAGCAACGTCTCCAGACCCATGCCGCGGGAGCCTTTGATGAGTAGCTGGCGGTGACGCAGGGGGTTAGCACGGAGCCACTCGGCGGCTTCGGCCTTGGTGGTGAAGTGCAGGAAGCGGCCGTGCTGGGCATGTTGCATGTGGGAGCCTACCAGCAGTACCGTTTCAAGGGGCAACTCCTGCAGCAACTGGCCTAAGGCCCGGTGCTCGGCTTCACTTTCAGGGCCCAGCTCAAACATGTCGCCTAGGATTACCACTTTGTCGGCGGGGCTGCCGGCGCGGGCGGCAAAGCTGCGCAGGGCGGCGCTCATGCTGCTGGGGTTGGCATTATAGGCATCCAGCACTACCTCATTATAGGCAGTGCGCACCAGCTGGGAGCGGTTGTTGGTGGGGGCGTAACCCGCTAGGCCAGTTTTGATGGCGGCAGCGGGCACGTTGAAGTACGCGCCCACGGCGGCGGCGGCGGCTAGGTTCGGGAAGTTGTAATCGCCGGTAATCTGAGCTTCTACTGGCTCCCCGTTAAACAGGCGCAGTGCTACTTGGGGTGTGGCGCCCAGCAGCTCAGCAGGGTACGTATCAGTAGGGCCTGGGTACGTGATGCGGTTTTCCACTACGGCGGCCAGGCCGGGCAAGCGGGCGTCCAGGGTGTTCACGAAGGCGGTGCCGCCTGTGCTGGCCAGATACCGGAATAGCTCGCTCTTGCCCTTGGCAATGCCCTCCACACCCCCAAAGCCTTCGAGGTGGGCTTTACCAATGTTGGTGATCAGGCCGTGGGTAGGTTCCGCCAGAGTGCACAGCAGTGCAATCTCACCCTGGTGGTTGGCGCCCATTTCCACAATAGCCAGCTCATGCTCCTCGGGCCGGATAGTGAGCAACGTTAACGGAACCCCGATGTGATTGTTGAGGTTGCCCTTCGTGTACTGCACCCGGTAGCGCTGGCTTAGTACGGCGTGCACCAGCTCCTTGGTGGTGGTTTTGCCGTTTGAGCCCGTAATAGCAAGCACCGGAATGCTAAGCTGGCGGCGGTGATAACGGGCCAGCTCCTGCAGCAGCACCAATGGGTCAGATGCAAAGGTGTAGCGGGCGGGGTCTTGGGCTACCAGCTCTTCGTCGTCTACCACGGCAAAGCGGGCGCCGCTGGCCAGGGCCTGGGGCGCAAAGTCGCGGCCCCGGAAGCTGGGGCCGTTCAGGGCGAAGAACAGGGTGCCATTCTGGGGCTGGCGCGAGTCGGTGCTGACGCCCGTGGATGCCGTAAACCGGGCGTAGAGCGCCGCGAGATCTGCCATACTGTTTATGCGTAACTTGGGAGTCTAAGTGAGAAGTAGCCGAAAATACTCGTATTAGATGCGTCAATTTATATTTCTATTGCTGACGGCGGCACTGCTGGCCGGGGCTACCCGCCGGGGGGCGGCGCAAACCACTCAGCCCTTCGGGTTTGAGCATAAGGCTGTGGCAAAAGTAGTGCACGGCACCGATACGCTGCGCAACGCCTGGGCCGGGGGGCTAAACTCGCCTCAATTTTCCAACATCGACCTCAACGGCGACCAGCAACCCGACCTCTACCTGTTTGACAGGGCCACTACCCGCTCCATGACATTCCTGAGCGTGGCCAGCGGCGCGGGCCGAGCCTGGCAGTACGCCCCGGAGTACGAGGCCTTATTTCCGAGTGGCCTGCAAGGTTGGGTGCTTCTGCGCGACTACGACTGCGACGGCCGCCCCGACCTGTTCACGTATGGTAACGGCGGCGACATACGGGTATACCGCAACGTGGCCGGCGCCAACGGGCAGCCCAACTTTCAGCTCACTACCAACCAGCTCACGTACTTCGACCCGGCTCCTACGGGCGGCAACGTGAACATTACCACGGGCGGCTACAACCTGCCGGCTATTCAGGACGTGAACGGCGACGGGCGGCTCGATATCCTGACTTATGATTTTGCTTCTACGTCGCCCAGCATCAACTACTACCGCAACTCTACCACCACGGGCTGCGGCGGCCTGGCTATGGTTGAGGAAACCAACTACTGGGGCGGCATCACGGCCTGCTTATCGGGCTGCACGGGGTTTGCTTTTGCCCCCGACCAGTGCCGCGCTGAGCCCCGGCCGAGCCACACGGGTGGTTTCAACCTGGAGGTGGTAGACCTAGATGGCGACGGCGACCTGGACGCGCTGACCGCACGCGACAATTGCGCTGAGCTGATCAGCCTGCGCAATGATGGTACTGCGCAACTGGCCCGCATGACGGCCGCAGGCATGAACCTAAACTTCCCGGCGGGCACTACGCCCGTGCGGTTGCCCAACTTCCCGTCGGCGTACCTGGTTGACGTAACCTTTGATGGCCGCCCCGATATGGTAGTGGCGCCCAACCTCTACGACAATACTGACACCGTTGACACTCGCGCCTCGGTGCAGCTCTACCGCAACACCAGCGCCGCGGGTGTCCCGGCCTATGCTTTCCAGCAAAACAACTTCCTACAGGAAGGCATGCTGGACGTCAGTGAAGCCGCCGCTCCCACCTTTGGTGACCTGACCGGCGACGGCCTAGTGGATATGCTCATTGGGGGCACCAGCCGCAATACGCCCAACCAGCGGTACCGCGCTACCCTGAGCTTCTACCGCAACGTGGGCACGGCCAGCAAGCCGGTGTTTCAGCTGGTTACCAACGACTACCTAGGCCTGTCAAGCCGCCATTTAGTCGCCATCAAACCTGCTTTGGTAGACCTGAACCGCGACGGCAAGCTGGACCTGGCCTTCACCAGCACCCAACGCACAGTAAACAGCGCCGGTACTATTACCGATGCGGCGGTACCGCTATCGGTTATGCTAAACACGGCCCCTGCGGGGCAGGCCGCTGCGTTTGGCGCGGCTACTACGCTGGGTACCATTTCTACCTGGGTTAATGACGCGCCCTGCTTCACAGATGTAGACGGCGACGGGATAGTGGACTTGCTGTTGGGCACCAACCTAAATTCCTCTGATATTCCGGGGGCCTCCCTGCGCTACTACCGCAACTCCGGGGTGGGTAACCTAGGCCAGTCGTTCACGCTTATCAATAGCGACTACGGCCAGATCAGGACAAGTGATGGTTCCCGCCCCGGTAACTTACACCCCGTAGTAGCTGACTTCGATGGCGACACGTTCCCGGATTTGCTGACTGCCGATGGCTCAGGTGAGGTGCGACTCTACTCCAATTTCCGGGCGCAAACGGGTGCCTTCCTGCCCCGCACCGATCTGTTCTTTAACCCGTTGCTGGGCCAGTTCCAAAACTCCCGGTTCGGAACAGTGTCGCGGGCCCGCTTTGCACCGGCCGCAGCCGATGTCAATCAGGATGGCAGCCCGGAGCTGTACCTGGGCATGGAAGCAGGAGGGGTGCTTTCCTTTGGAGTCCGCAGCCGGGTACTGGCGGCCACGCCGGCCACTACTGCGTTACCGCTGCAGCTATATCCCAACCCGGCCGCCACCACCGTTACCATTGAAGCGCCCCGCCCCATACGGTTTACGCTGCTTGATATAACGGGCCGCGTACTGCGCAGGCAGGCCCAGGCGCAACGCACGCACACGCTTTCCCTGACTGGCCTAGCGCCGGGTGTTTACTTAATACGCTGCGAAACCGAAGGGGGCGAGCAGGCCGTGAAGCGGCTGGTAGTACAGTAAGCTAACATCCGCAGCGCTTTGAAACCCCACCGGCCCCTGATAGCCAAGGTTGCTATCAGGGGCCGGTGGCTAAAAGACTATGGTGCCGAGACTTACGTGAGAGTAAAGGCGTCGCCATCCTGCAGGGCCGGGAACCGCTCCCGGAAGGCTTCCAGGTCGGCGCGGCGCAAGGAGCGGGTAATACTGGTTTCCTGGTTGCCCACTTCCACCAGATATTCTCCCCGCATATCTAGCAGGGCTGAGTCGCCGGCATATGAAATGCTGTTGCCATCAATGCCCACGCAGTTTACCCCAATGGTGTAGGCCAGGTTCTCAATGGCTCGGGCCCGCAGCAGCGTAATCCAGGCGGTACGGCGGGTGGCGGGCCAGTTGGCCACGTACAGGAGCAGGTCGTAGGGGTTTTCTGGCTGGTTGCGGCTCCATACCGGAAAGCGGAGGTCGTAGCAAACCAGGGGGCAGATGCGCCAGCCGCGCCATTCCTCCATCAGGCGCTCAGTGCCAGCGGTAAACACCTCGTGCTCCTTGGCCATCGTGAAAAGATGGCGCTTGTTGTAGTAGCTGAAGGTGCCATCGGGCCGCACCCACAGCAGCCGGTTGTAGAAATTGCCGGCTTCTGCTACGATAATACTGCCGGTTACCACGGCGTTGCGTTGGGCGGCCACCTCCTGCATCCAGTGCAAGGTGGGACCTTGCATGGGCTCTGCCAGCGTTTTGGCGCTCATGCTGAAGCCCGTGGTAAACATTTCCGGCAGCACAATCAGGTCGGTGCTGATGGAAATCTTGTCAATATGCCGCCCTAAATCCTGGCGGTTGGTGTGCGGATCGTGCCATTGCAAGGACGCCTGCACGAAGGAGACAGTTAGGTCAGACAAAGCCGTGAGTGTTGCAGGTGATGGAGAGAGAAATAGTAGGTAAAAGATAAAGTAGAATGACCGAAACCGGGCGTACTACTTTTGCGCTTCACTTCTGGCGCCGCGCTCAGCAAACTCCTGTGAAGCGGGCCAGGCCTTGGTTTTGCTGCTGTGGTTTATGAGCCATAAGGCAGGGCTTGCTGTAAACGCTGGGCGGCGGCTTGTAGCGTGCTGTCTTGCTTGGCAAAGCAGAAACGCACCAGGCCGTGGTCTTGCCCATCGTGGTAAAACGCTGAAATTGGCACTACGGCCACTCCGGCTTCCTGGGTTAAGCGGCGGGCAAACGTTACGTCGTCGGTGCCGGGAGCTAGGCCGCGGAAGTCAGCCACCTGAAAGTAGGCACCAGCTACCGGTAGCAGCCGCAAGCCCGTAGGTGCCAGCAGCTCCCGAAACAGGTCGCGCTTTTGTTGGTAAAAGGTAGGCAGCATTTCAAACAGGGCGGTATCTGGCAGCACATCGGCCAGGGCATGTTGGGTGGGGGTGCTTACACTAAAGGTTACAAACTGGTGCACGCGCCGCAACTCCGTGGTGAGTGGCGGCGGCGCAATGCAATACCCCACCTTCCAGCCGGTAGCATGATACGTTTTGCCAAACGATGACAGCACAAAGGCCCGTTCGCGCAGCTCAGGATGTTGCAGCACACTGTGGTGAGCGTGTCCGTCAAATACCATGTGCTCGTATACCTCATCGCTGAGCACCAGGGTGTTGGTGTCGCGCAGTAGCTCGGCCAGGGTGGTTAAGTCGTGGGGGGTAAGCACGGCCCCGGTGGGGTTGTTGGGCGTGTTAAGCATAACGAGGCGGGTGCGCGGTGTGAGGGACGCGCGCACCTGGTCCCAATCGGGCCGGAAATCAGGTAAGGTAAGGGGCACGTACACGGGCACCCCACCCTGCAGCCGAATGGCCGGGCTATACAAATCATAGGCGGGCTCCAGCACCAGCACCTCATCGCCGGGGTGCACCACGGCTGCCAGCACCGCATAGAGCGCCTCGGTGGCGCCACTGGTTACGGTAATTTCGGTGGCCGGGTCGGGGGCGGCAACCCCATACACATGGGCCGTTTTCTGGCTGATAGCCTCGCGCAACCGCGGCAGGCCCGGCATGGGGGCGTACTGCTGGTGGCCGGAAGTGCATACATGGTGGGCCAAGGCCTCCAGCAACGCCTGCGGTGGGTCGTAGTCGGGAAACCCTTGCGCCAGGTTAATGGCCCCGTGCTCCTGGGCCAGCTGGGTCATTACCGAAAAAATGCTCGTGCCTACATCAGGCAGCTTGGAGCGAAGCGAAGGCAGGGCCATGCAAAGTGAATAGCTGAATTAGATATTTCCCAAAGTACGCACGCTGCCCCAGGTGGCCTAGCGCCTTTGCGACAACTGGCAGCTACCTATAAGAA
Organism: Hymenobacter taeanensis; assembly: GCF_013137895.1. NCBI lineage: Bacteria > Pseudomonadati > Bacteroidota > Cytophagia > Cytophagales > Hymenobacteraceae > Hymenobacter > Hymenobacter taeanensis. The sequence goes on along the minus strand of NZ_CP053538.1, from coordinate 1,187,006 downwards.
ACAGCCGTTACCTCGCTGCTCACGTCGCGCATGGCGCCTACCATGCGCACGGGCAGGCCCGTAGCGTCGTGAATCACGCAGGCGCGGTCCTGAATAGTGAGGTAGCGGCCATCGGCCCGGCGCAGGCGGTACTGAGATTCCAGCAGTTTAGAGGTGGTGGTCAGGTCTGACTGCACCCCACTGGTTACCCGGTCCAGATCATCCGGGTGAATCAGGCTGAGCCAGAAGGCAATGGTTTCGGTGTTGGGGCGGGGCGGGTGGCCTACGAGCTGCCAGAACTCCTCACTATACCACATGCGGCCCGAGTTGATGTCCCAATCCCAGATCAGGTCGTTGGTGGCCCGGGCCATTAGCTCAAACAGCTCCCGGCCGCGGCGCTCCTGCATTTCGGTCCGCTTCTGCTCATCAATATCCGTGGAGGTGCCCAGCCAGCCCAGCATTTCTCCGGTGCCGGAGTACAGCGGCACCACCCGATCAAGGTACCAGCGGTAGCGTCCATCCTGGCCTAGCCAGCGCAAATGCAGCTCCAACGACTGCCCACTGGGCAGGTGGCGCAGCTGCGCGTCGGCGGCGTCGGCGCGGTCATCGGGGTGCAGGTATTCAATGAATCCTCCGTCGGCCAGCACATACTCTGGGGCGCCGGTGTAGCTAAACCAGCGGGCGTTGCAATGAATAACGGTGCCGTCGGGGGTGGCGAGCCAGGCCAGGTGGGGTAGCGCATCAAGCATGGGAACAGGCTGTAGTTCCCGCATTAGTTGGCGACCAGCAACCGTTTCAATGGTATCAGACCAGAGCATAGAGGGGGTAGATAGCTTGAGCGTCAGAAAAATACGAGCTTAAAATCAAGATTCTGCCGGGGGCATCCCCGCTTCGTCTAAAAGAGGCAGATACAACCGGAAGGTAGTGCCCTCGCCTATCCGGCTTTCTACGGAAATACGGCCGCCATGGCTTTGAATGATACGGTTGACGAGGTAAAGTCCCATGCCCGAGCCCGGCACGTGGTCATGAAAGCGCCGGAACATCTGAAACATCTCGCTGCCATACCGGGCCAAGTCTATGCCCAGGCCATTATCCTGCACCAGCAGCACGGGTTGGCCCTCCTCCAGCAGGGTGCTCAGGTGCACCTGGGGGCGCCGGTTGGGTGAGGCGTACTTCAGGGCGTTGCTGAGCAGGTTGTAAAGCACGCTTTGCAGGTTGGGGCGCACAAAAGGCAAGGCCGGCACTGCCGAGAAGTCTGTGGTTACCTCCGCCTGTAGCAGCTCCAGGGGCTCAGCAATGCTGATTAGCACTTCCTGGGTCAGAGAGGAAAGATCTACCAGCTCCAGCGGCACCTCGTGGCGCAGCTTCTGCACCTGCACCAGCTCCGAGAGGTCGTGAATGGTGCCGTAAATCTGGTGGAGTGCCTTCTCAAACATCGATACCAGTTTGGCCGCATCGGGGTCGTGGAAGGAGGCCGTCCGGACCAGCTCCTGGAAGATGCCCGCCATGTTGTTGATGGGCTGCTTCAGGTCATGGGAGGCCGTGTACACAAAGTAGTCCAGGTCCTGGTTGGTGCGGGTAAGCTCGGCATTGCGCTCCTCCAGGCGCTGCTGCACTCGTTTGTAGTCATCAATATCGGTGGTGGTGCCAAACCAGCGCACAATGGTGTTGTCGGGGGTGCGCAGCGCCTGGGCCCGGTGCAGGTACCAGCGGTAGCGGCCGGTGCGCACATCCAGCAAGCGACTTTCCATGTTCAGGTTTTCGCCGGTTTGCATGCTGTACTGGTACTGGGCCAGCGAGTCTTCTACCTCCTCATGGTGGATAAGCGTGGCCCAGCCCTCCTGCAGCGTTTTCTCCACGGGCACACCCGTAAAGTCGGGCCAGCGGGAGTTGAGGTACTCAATCTGGCCGTCGGGGCGGGCCGTCCAGACAATAGCCGGAATGGTTTCGGCCAGGAAGCGGAACTGCTCTTCGCTGCGCCGCAGCTCCTCCGCCAGCAGACGCTGCTCATGAATATCAGTGCTGATGCCGTACCACCGGTGAATGTGGCCTTCGTTATTAAAGGCGGGCACCATGCGGTTGAGGTGCCAGCGGTACTGCCCGTGCCGGCTGCGCAACCTGATTTCCTGAGAGTAGCCTTGCCGGGTAGCCTGAGCCTGCTCAAACAGGGTTGAGCTTGAAGCTACGTCGGCAGGGTGAATGGCGCTTTGCCACGCCTGGGGTAAGTCGTCGAGGGTTTGGCCGGTGTAAGTAAACCACTGCGGGCTGGCGTACTCCATGTTTCCCTGGGGCCCAATGATGCTGGTCATTTGGGGCAGTGACTCCAGCATCTGGCGCAGCAGCTCATCCTGGCGGTGCAGCTCGGCATCCAGGTCGCTTATGCGGTGGCGGGCCCGCACCCGGTCGGTGACATCAACGGCAAATACCAGTATGCCCTGAATCTGGTGGTGGTCGTCGTGCAGGGGGCGGCACACAAAATCAAAGTAATACTCCTGCGCCGGGCCACCTGAGTGAGCAGGTAGTAGCACCAGCTGCTCATGGCCGCTGGCAGGCTGCTCCGAGCGGTACACCTCGTCCAGAATATCCAGCAAACCTTGCTGGGCCAGCACCGGGGCGGCGGCCTGGGCAGTTTGGCCCGGCCGTACCTGGCCACCTAAAAAGCGGTTGAAGTTGTTGTTGATGAAGCCCACCACATGGTGGGGGCCCAGCAGCGTAGCCAGCAAGGCCGGCACTTCCCCCACGATGTACTGCAGCTGCTGGTCTTTTTCGGCCAGTAGCAGTTGGGCGCGTTTTTGCTCGTCAATGTTGGTGCAGGTGCCAAACCACTGCTCAATCTCGCCGGCGGCGTTGCGCACGGGCAGGGCCTGGGCCAGAAACCACTGGTACTGCCTGAGGCGGCTCCGTAAGCGGTACTCGCACTCGTAAAGCTGGCCTGAGCGCAACGCCTCCTGCCACCGCTGCTGGGTGTGCAGGCGGTCGTCGGGGTGCAGTTGGTGCAGCCACAGGTCGTCGGCCGACAGCAACTCTGCTGTTTCATCGGTGTATTCCTGCCACCGTTGGTTGATGTAGATGAGCTGGCCCTGCGCATTCGTACTCCAGATGAGTTGCGGCACAAAGTCGGCGAGCAGCTGAAACTGCGTCAGGCTCTGGTGCAGAGCCCGCTCCGTGTCGCGCGCCTGGGTTACGTCCTGCATGGCCCCCAGCATCCGCAGGGGCTGGCCCTTATCGTCGCGGACAATGTAAAACCGGTCTGCTACTTCGGCCCAGGTGCCGTCGGCGCGGCGCAGGCGGTATTCCGCGTTGCCGGCCACGGCCGCCTCGGCCATCAAGGAATGGATGTACTGCTCCAGTGCGGGCCAGTCGTTGGGGTGCACGCAGCTTTGCCAAAAGGCACGGTTACTCGTTTCGGAGTTAATGGGATGCCCGAACAGGCTGCTGAACAGCTCATTGCGCCACAGATGCCCGGTGCGCAGGTCATGGTCCCAGATAACATCGTGGGTGGCGCGGGCCAGCAGCGTGAAGCTTTCGTAGTTGAACTTGCCCTGCTGCTGTAGGCGCACCTGGTCTGTTACATCAAGGCAGCGGCACAGCAAATACCGTAGGCCACCCGTAGCGGCAACTACCGGCTGCAGGGTCATCTGCCAATAGCGCAGAAACTCGGTGCCATCGGGGGCAGAGTGAATGAACTGCTGCGCCTCCAGTACTTGCGGCACCTGTTGCTCTTTGGCTTGCTCAAGCGCCTCCTGCCAGTCCTGAGGCTGGGCAGGACCTACCACAGCGCCTACGGCAAACACTTCGGCAATAGGGCGCCCAACAACAGCGGGCCGCTCACAGCTGAGCAGGCGGCACATGGCGTCGTTCAGGGCCAGCAGGGTGAGGTCGGGCCGCAGCACCAGGTGGGGAGAGGGCAGCACATCGAACAAAAGCTCGAAGTCAACCGGGTCGGCAGTCATAAGAACAGGGATTGGGGAATTGACCGAGGGAAGACTGCGTGGCAACAAAGGCCATCGTCAAAGATAGACGCCCCCAAGAGTTTACCAGCGCCGGAGTGGTTTATTCTTCCGTAGTGCCTGGGCCGCCTGCTCCTGGCAGAACAGGCGCATTGGCCGGGCGGCAGTAACCAAAAAAAGCCCCGCTCCGGAAAGAAGCAGGGCTTTTAAAAAGAGCACGTAATTGGCCTAGAGTGGGTTCTTCAGCAGCTCCGGAAACTTGTGCCGGAACTTCTCCACTTTGGGCGTTGACACGCTGCGCACGTACGGCTCATTGGGGTGCAGCCGGAAGTATCCCTGGTGATAATCCTCGGCGGGCCAGAACCTGGTGTAGGCCAGCACCTGCGTTACAATGGGGTCAGAGTACTGGTGGGAGGCATTCACGCGCTTAATGGCGGCGTCAATAATCTGCTTTTCCTGGGGCGTACGGTAGAAGGCAATAGAGCGGTACTGGGTACCCGCATCGGGGCCCTGGCGGTTGAGGGTGGTGGGGTCGTGACCGGCCCGCAAAAACACATCAACCAACGTGGCGTAGCTGATCTGCTTGGGGTCGTAGTACACCTGAACAGACTCGGCGTGGCTGGTGCGGCCACTGCCCACCTGCTCGTAGGTGGGGTTGGCTTCTTTGCCGCCGCTGTACCCCGATACTACCTCTTTTACCCCCTTAAGCTCTTCAAAAATCTCCTCGGTGCACCAGAAGCAGCCGCCCGCGAAGGTGGCTTCGGCCAGGCCTTGCAGGTTGGTAGGCGCCTTGCCGGCGGTAGAGCGGCTGAGGGACTGGGCATCGGCGGGGCGGTCTTGGGTGCAGGCCACCAAGGTGAGCAGCAGGCCTAGCAGGTAGGTTTTCAAATGTTGCATGTTGCGTTAAATGTCGTGTAGCTCATATACGGTAAGCTGCGCTCTGTCGGACGTAGGCCCGGGAGCTGCGCAGGTAAGCGTAGTAGCGCCAAAATAATTCCGGGGTACCCGGCCGGTATGGCTCCGATGGGGGTAGGCAGCGTGAAATGGGTTTTTGTGCTGCAGGTAGCGGCCACTCAATAAGCTCCAGCACAACCTTTGCGCAAACCCAACCGTAAGGCGCCCCGGTGGCAGTATGCCCACCATCTTGTTTATGTCATTACGCATCCTGCACGAAGAGCCTTACATCACCATTTCCTATGATTACGTCAATGAATGGCTGTATGTAGACTGGATTGGAAATCAGGACCTGACCTCGGTGCAAACAGGCTGCCTGATGATGCTGCAGTTTCTGAAAAGCGAGCGTTGCCACAAAGTGCTCAACGACAACCGCCGTGTAACCAGCATGTGGGCCGATGCCGCCGAGTGGGGTGGGCAGGAGTGGTTTCCGGCCATGGCTGAAAGTGGCCTGGAGTACTTTGCCTGGGTGTACTCGCCCAACATGTACAGCCGCCTCTCCACCGACCTCACCCTGCAGCACACCACGCGCCCCATTATTCTCACGTTTGACGCCTACGATACGGCGGAAGCGTGGCTGAAACAAATGTAATATGGCGCTGATAAGGTGGCCTGCCCGGCCGCCGGTAGTGCCGCAGCGGCGCCAGAAGCTATATTTACCAATCCACTGGTATAACTAGCAATACGTGTCTCATCATCTGCGTCGCGGCGTACTTGTTGCCGCGCTAGGCCTAGCGCCCCTCTGGCCTGTTCTGGCCCAAACGCTGCTGCCCGTTGAGCAGCAGACGCCCGCCTCCTTGCCTTGGTATGAGGTGCGTACGCCCCACTTCCGGGTGCTGTACCCCACCGGGTTTGAGGCCACGGCCCAGCGCACGGCCCGCCGGCTAGAGCAGGTGTACCAGCCCGTTAGCGCCTCGTTGCAACGGCCCCCGCGCCCTATTTCAGTGGTGCTGCAAAGCCAGAACACCATCGGCAACGGCTTCGTGACGCTGCTGCCCCGCCACTCTGAGTTCTACGGCAGCTTTCCCCAAGCCCCCTTCCTCACCGGCACCCTCGACTGGCTTGATGAGCTGAGCGTGCACGAGTACCGCCACGTGGTGCAGTACGAAAAAGCCCGCCAGCACCTGGGCCGACTGGCCTACGTGGTAGCTGGCTATGGGGGCGTGGGTCTGCTGACGCTGGGCGTACCCGACTGGTTTTTTGAGGGCGACGCCGTAGGCACAGAAACCGCCTTGACCCGTAGCGGCCGGGGGCGCATTCCGAACTTTGATATCGGCCTGCGCGCTAACCTGCTGGCTGGCCGCACCTACTCTTACAGCAAGGCGGTGGCCGGCTCGTTTCGTGATAATGTGCCCAACCATTACGTGCTGGGCTACTTCCTCACTACCCGCCTCAAGCGCACTGCCGGCCCCACCGTGTGGAGCGACGTGCTCAACCGCTACTACCAGTTCCCGATCTATCCGTTTTCGTTTTCCGATAAAACGCGCCGCCAGACCGGCCTGCGGGTAGATGACCTTTACCGCCGCACCATGCAGGAGCTGGATAGCACCTGGCGCCAGGAGCAGGCCCAGCTGGAGCTTACGCCCGCCACCGATTTGCGCCAGGAGGCTTCCCAGCGCGTGTTTACCGAGTACCAGTACCCGCAGTACCTCACCGATGGTACCGTGCTGGCCGTAAAGAGTGGCCTGGGCCACATTCCGCAGCTGGTGCGGCTGAGCCGCCAGGGCTCTGAGCAGCAAGTTCAGCAGCTAGGCCTCTGGAACAACCCCGAGATGCTCTCCGTGGGTGGTGGAAAGGTGGCTTGGGTGGAGTTTCGGTATGACCCTCGCTGGCAGCAGCGCGTGTACTCTGAGCTGCGGGTGCTGAACCTGGCCACCGGAGAGCTTACGCGGCCCGGCCGCCGCACCCGCTACGCCGCCGCCGTACTCTCACCCGATGGCCGTCAGCTGCTCACCGTCAGCTCCGACTCAGCCTACCAGCAGCGGGTGCACGTGGTGGATGCCCAAACGGGCGACGTACGCCGGACTTTCCCTAACCCCGAGAACTACCATTACCTGCAGCCCCGCTGGACCGCCGATGGCCTCTCCATTGCCGCCGTGCGGCTAGAGCCGGCCGGCAAAGCGCTGGTGCTGCTTGATGCCCAAACTGGCCTGGCCCGCACGGTGCTGCCCGCCGCCAACGACAACCTGTCGAACCCGCAGCCCTGGGGCGAGTACGTGCTGTTCAACTCCCCGCGCTCCGGCATCGATAACGTGTACGCGGTGCAAACGAGCACCGGCGAAGTGCGCCAGGTTACGTCTAGGCCTATTGGTGCCTACCATGCGGCGGTGTCGCCGGATGGGCAGCGGCTGGCCTTCCATGAGTTTCGGGCCCAGGGCAGTAGGGTAGTAGAGATGCCCCTGAACCCGGCTCAGTGGCGGCCCGTGCCTGCCCTGGCCGGCACCCCCGACCGCTACGCGGCGGCCCTGGCTCAGCAGGAGCCCGGCAAGACCCTGGTTGGCCCCATTGTGCCCGGCCCCGACTCAAGCGCTGCGGCGCTGCCCGTCTCGCGCTACCGCCGCCTGCCTCACGCCCTCAACGCCTACAGCTGGGGCGTGGTACAAAGCGCCTCGGGCAGTGGCCTGGTGTTGGGCGTGCGCTCCCAGGATATATTAAGCACCACCCAAGCTATAGCGGGCGTGAGCTATGATGGCGTAGAGCGCACGGGCAGCGCCGCCGTAGATGTTAGTTACCAGGGCCTGTGGCCCGTGCTGGATGTGGGCCTGACCGCCGGGCAGCGCCGCACTTCTGTGCTCACCCGCGATGGCGGCCTGCTGGAAGACCAGTGGCAGTACACCCGCCTGCTGGCGGGCGCCCGGCTGCCTCTCATTCTAACCCACTCCCGCATGCAGCAGTCGCTCACGGTGGGCGGCTACTACCAGATGGAAATGGTGCGGGGCTATGATTTACCGGTTCGCTCCGTTACGGAGGTAGGCTTTGGACGCAGCCTGCATGTGCTAACCGGCAGTGTGGCCTACGCCCGCACCCTGCGCCAGAGCCGCCGCGACGTGGGCCCGCGCTGGGGCCAGACGGCTAGCGTGGCGTGGCGCGGTACGCCCTTCGGCACTGGCCTAGATGCCCGGCAGCGGAGTGCGCAGGCCGGGGTATACCTGCCGGGAATTGGGGCGCACCACAGCATCCGGCTCAGGGGGGGCTACCAGTGGCAGCAGCAGAACCAATACCGGTTTGGCACCACCGTGTTTTACCCGCGCGGGCTGAGCTACGTGAGCCTCGACCGTCTGAACGTGCTCAGCGCCGAGTACCGCCTGCCCCTGGCCGATGTGCACTGGGAGCTGGGCCGCTGGCTCTACATCCAGCGCCTCAAAGGAGTAGCTTTCTATGATAGGGCCGCCGGCAGCAGCCGCGTATTGCTGCCCTCCGGCGAAAACCTGCTGGTGCATCGCACTGATTACTCCACGGGCTTCGACCTATCTTTTGTATTTAACCCCTTGCGCCTGCGTACCCCGCTGGAGGCGGGAGTGCGCACCTTCTATAACTCCCAAACCCGCGCCTGGGAGTTGCAGGGATTGGTGCTGAACGTAGGGTTCTAAGTAGGTTTGAGCCAAGTGCCCCCGGAATGACAAAGGCCGCCCTTCTCTCCAGAGGGCGGCCTTTGTCATTCCGGGGTAGAGCCAACTAGTCGGCGGCCCGGAAAACGAGGAGCGGTTGCCCCGACTCGGCCCCGTAGAGCCGAAGGGTGCGGTTGCTGATGACGTAACGGGCCGTTTGGTGCAGGGCGGCGCTGTAGGCAGTTTCTGCCTCAATCTCATTGCAAAGCGCGAATGTAGAGCCACCCGTGGGGAAATGCAGGGCCGGGGTGCCGGCCGCCAACTCATACGTGCCCATAAGCTGGTTGCAGTAGGAGTGGCAGATATACGCATTGCTGGCCGCTTGCAGGAGTAAGTCGGCCGTGGCGTTTTTGGGAGTTTCTTTGCCCTTTATCTCCGTCAGAACCCAGCGCTGATCCAGTAGGTACACCGGCGCGGGCACGGGCTCATCACCTTTGGTGCAGCTGCTGAGCACCAACGACAAGGAAAGTGCCAGGCAAGAGAGTACCGAACGAAACATAGCAAACTATAAAGAGCGGTGGGGAAGGTAACCGGGCACTGGCCTAGGCCAGTGGTAACAGGCAAGAGAGCCGCAGCGGAGGCAAACAGTTGCATGGCCCGGCCGCAAGTACCGCATTAAGCAGTGTAAACCCGTGCGAAGACCAGATTAATCATCAACTTTAAGCCTTATCTATTATTCCCGCTACCCGATCTTATGAAGTTATTCCGCCTGCGGCGGCCAGGGCTGGCCGTGGTAACCTTAGCCCTGCTTGGGGCTGGCAGCGCCGCCTTCCAAGCCCCCGACAACACCCCCGCTACCTATATCCTGACGCGGTTACAAGCTTTCTACAACGAGGCGCCGCCCGAAGTCAGCTACCTGCACACCAACCAAGTGGCCTACGCCGCCGGCGAAACGCTGTGGTTTAAAGCCTACGTGCTCAATGGCCAGTCGCACCAGCTCGACTCCATGAGCCGCGTGCTGTACGTGGATATGGTGGCGCCCAACCGGCAAGTGGCGTTTCGGCGCACGCTCTCCCTGCGCGGCGGCCTGGCCGAGGGCGACATTGTATTGCCCGATACCCTGGCGCAGGGCGTGTACACCCTCCGGGCCTACACCAGCTGGATGCGAAACCAGGGCGAAGAGCTGTTCTTTTCGCGGAGGGTGCCAGTGTGGCAGGCATCGGTTGGAGCCAGTGAAGTAGGCTCAGTAGGCGCCCGCGCCGCTACGGTAGCCGCCACTGCCCGGCGCAACGCCCGGCTGCTGGAAGCCAGCCGCAAGCCCGATGTGCAGTTCTTCCCGGAAGGCGGCGAGTACGTGGCCGGGCTGCAGACGGTGCTGGCCGTAAAGGCTACTACTGCCAGCGGGCAAGGACTTGCCGTGAGTGGCCACATTCTGGATGAGCAAGACCAGCAGGTAGCCGCCTTCAGCACACCTGCGCTGGGTATGAGCTCTCTTGGGTTTACGCCCGCTGCCGGCCGCCGCTACCATGCCCGCGTTACGCTGCCCGATGGTACCACCGCCACGTACCCCTTGCCGGCAGTGCAGCCAGCCGGTTGGCTCCTCAACGTGCGCGAGATTGGGGGCAACTACCAGGTATATATTCGGCATCAGGTGGCAGCTGGGGCAGCTCCCGCGCCAGAAACCCTACGCTTGGTGGCGCACGTGCGGGGCATGCCGGTGTTTGTGGGTGAGGGCAAAATTGCCGGCGCCGAAACCTACCAGGCCTCCATTCCGAAGGCTAAGCTCCCGGCCGGGCTGCTGCATATCACTGTTTTTGATGGGCAGCAAGTAGCCCGTGCCGAGCGCCTGGTGTTTGTGCCCGAGGAGCAGGGTCTGCAAGTAACGCTCACTCCGCACAAACCTACTTACCGGCCCCGGGAGGCGGTAACCATGCAGGTAGAAGTGCGCACCCCCACCGGCGAGCCTGCACCGGCTGAGCTCTCAATGGCGGTGGTCAGCACGGCCGGCTTGCCCGCCACGGGCACTACTGATGCTACCATGCAGTCGCACTTGCTGCTGACTTCAGAGCTGCGCGGCTACGTAGAAAACCCCGGCTACTACTTCCGCAACCCTAACGCCACCACCCGCCGCGCCCTCGATGATCTGCTGCTGACCCAAGGCTGGAGCCGTTTTGTGTGGAAAGAGCTGCTCACCAATACCCCGCCTAACGCCGAGTACGTGTTCCCGGCAGAGCAGGCGCTTAGCTTGGGTGGCCAACTGATACGCCCCAACCAGAAGCCCGTGCCCAATGGCTCCCTGACCCTGCTTCAGAAAGATGCCAAGGCCCTAACGGTGGGCAATGCCAACGCTGAGGGGTACTTTCTGTTTCTGGGCTTGCCAGCCCAAGACACCACCAAAGTGCTGCTGCAGGCCCGTACGGACAAGGGCAAAAGTAACGTCCTGATCAAGCTGAATGAGCTGTGGCCGGCGCCCACCAAACTGCTGCCGGTACCACTACTGCCCACTTCTACCAGCCCGCCGCCCGAAATAGTGGCCTACGGGCAGCGGAGCCGACGGCAGCAGGTGCTGGAGAAACAGTTCCGGCCTGATTCTACGAGCGGCATTGTGCTGCGCAACGTCACCATTCAGGGGCAGCGGCAGCTTCCGGCCCACGACCCTCGCTCCCTGCACGGACAAGCCAGCAACGTCCTCGACCTGAGCAAAATCCCTAATGCCAACACCTATACCAACATTTTCGACCTGTTGCAGGGGCGCGTGCCGGGCGTAACCGTAACGCGCAGTGGCTACTCATACCAGGTATTGATTCGGGGAATATCGTCTCTCTCGGGCTCTTCCCAACCGCTGTTTCTGCTGGATGGTATGCCCATGCTGGATGCCGATGGCCTGCTGGGAATTATGCCGAATGATGTGGAGCGGATTGAGGTGCTCAAAGGAGCGGCGGCAGCTATTTATGGCTCACAGGGCGGCAACGGGGTTATTGCCGTGTTTACCAAACGCGGAGGCTCTGCTGATGCTTCCCGCTCCCCGGCCGCCGGTATACTCGTGCGCACCCTGCCGGCTTTTTACCGGGCCCGGCAGTTCTACGCCCCCCACTATGCGGGCGCCAGCAGTCCCAAGCCTGACCCCCGCACTACCACACTCTACTGGTTGCCCAGGCTGCAAGTGCCGGCTTCCGGCAACGCCCAGGTTACGTTTTACGCTTCTGACCAGGGCGGTACGTTCCGGGCGGCCGTAGAGGGCGTTTCGGGGGGTGGCCAGCCCGTAGTAGCCGAAACCAGCTTGGCGGTGCTCGACCAAAAATAAGCCTGCACTTGTACTGAAATTCGCGGCCCCGGCTCTCCAGTCGGGGCCGTAGTTATGCCGCTTATGTCATCCGCGTCCTTGCTTACCGAACATCACGAAACCCTGCCGTTTCAGGATCATTACCTGCGCGTGCAGCACCTGCGCCACGCAGCTTCCGCCGCCGACAAGAGGCCTACACTAGTATTTCTGCATGATTCGCTGGGCAGCATCAAGCTCTGGCGCGACTTTCCGGCCCGGCTGGCTTTGGCTCTGGGTTGCCATGCGTTCGTGTATGACCGGCGCGGGTACGGGGAGTCGGCACCGTTTGGGCCGGAACCCCGCACGGTGGCCTACTTAGAGCAGGAGGCGCTGGTGGTGCCAGCTGTGCTGCGCGCCGCAGGTATAGAGCAAGCAGTGCTATGGGGACATTCTGATGGGGGCACGCTGGCCTTGCTAACTGCCGCACAGGAGCCGGCCCTGGTGGCGGCCGTGGTAACGGTGGGGGCTCATGTGTTTGTGGAAGACATAACCCTAGCCGGTATCCGTAGGGCTCAGGCCCACTACGCTACCACCGATTTGCCCCAGCGCTTAGCACGGTACCACGGCTCCAACACGGAGCCTCTTTTTAGAGCCTGGACCGATACCTGGCTTCACCCAGCTTTCCGGGCCTGGAATATTGAGGCGTATTTGCCCCACATTCAGTGCCCGGTGCTGGTGCTGCAAGGCTCTGCCGACGAGTATGGCACGGCGGCTCAGGTAGAGGCCATTGCCAAGCAGGTAGGTGGAACCGCGCGGGCGCGGCTGCTACCTGGCCTGGGCCACACCCCGCACCGCCAGAGCCCCAAGCAAGTGCTGGAGCACAGCCGGGCTTTTCTGCAGGAGGTAGTCAAATAACCGCTGCACGGTAACTTCTGGCGGGTTATGGGTTTACTATACCGGGGGGTGCGCTGCGGCCTGTGTGGTTTGGCGCAACTCACATAGTTTAAGTAAGTTGCTCAGGTGCTTAATTGGTAAAGGCAGCGCCGCCGCAGAGCTAGACCGCCCGTGATGTTTTCCTTCTTTCGAAAAAAGCCCCAGGCGCTGCCGTTTTCCGCTGCTCTCACGCAGGTCATCAAGACCAGCCGCATTGAGGCGTTTCAGCTCGACAACGACTTTATTGCCGTGCCGCATATGTTGCTGGCCATGCTGCGCGAGAACGATGCCACCGTGGTGCCCGCTCTAAACCAGCTACTGGTGAGCCTCGTGCTGTTTGAATATCGGCTGGCTACGGAAGTCATGGGGCTCCGCCTGACCAGCAAGCGCCTGTCGGAGAATTTGAGCCTGCCGCTCACCTTGGAGCTGGAAACCATGCTGAAGCAGGCCCAGCAAACGGCCCGGCTACTAGAGGCCCCCGAAGTAGAGGCGGTGCACCTGCTGTTGCCCATGCTGCGCCAGCCAGGCAGCACCGCCGCCGTAGCCGCCGGCGAGTTTGGCCTAACCCATGATGTGCTGGTAGCTCACTTACGTCGGGCAGAGGCCTAGCGCCCCATGAGAATAGCCCAAAGCTACTGTTGAGCTGCTAACGCAGGCGCTTGCGGCTATTGGTATAGAGTTAACCGAGTGGCGCCGTCCATTGGTGGGGTAGAGTGTGAGATTGGTCGCGCGGGCACATCTTGGGGGAGGGGAGAACGTATGTTTGGTCAGGAGCCAGATAGTATTATACCAATTAGGGGCTACTGCTTTTATCTGCTGCCTCCTACCCGTTATGTCCGAAATACTTCTGCATTCTGAGTCGTATGGCGAAATTGCGCTAGACCCTACTATAGCGTGTTTAATTGTACGTTGGCATGGCTTTGCCAATAGCCGTAACTACCGGTTTCTGCTAAACAAGGCGCTGGAGTTGTACCAGCTACACTCGCCGCGCTTCACGCACCTGGGATGGCTGAATGACACGCGCCACTTCGGGGCCATGCTGTCCGTGGATCAGCAGTGGGCAAACACCGACTGGAACCCGCGAGCCTACGCGGCGGGCGTCCGGCAGATGAATTTTCTCTCACCCACCAATGTGTTTGGGCAAATTGCGGTGCAGCAATACACTCTTAATACCGCAAAAAGGCAGGAATACCGGCTAGAGGTGAGAGAGCACCAGTCTTTGGAGGAGGCCTGCCATAGTCTGAGAACCCACCTCTAACTATAAACACAATGGCCCTCGCCTTGTACTCTGGGTCTTTTTTCGGGAGCAGCGTAAACCAGAGCCCAGCAAATGGAGTAGACTAAAGCGGGAAAGATGCACTGCTGCGCAATCTTTTTTGCCAGGGTGCTGTTGCCCCCAATAGATCATTGCTACCTCCTGCCATGCAAGCACTTAAGCAGACTCTTCTCACGGCCACCTGCGCTCTAGCAGGTTTGGTTTCGACGCCCGCCCTGGCTTCCGGCGACCCCGCGGCCACTTCGTCCGTCACGGTAGTGGTGTCGGCCTTGGCCTCTTCGTCTTCGGTAGTCAAATTGTATTTCTATAATGTTCGGGAGAAATTTCTCACCCATGGTGGTTACGCCTTCATGCGGGTAGTGAAGCCCGGTGGGCAGAAACAAATCAGCTTGCCCGTAGAGTTGCCCAATGGGGAGTGGGCCGTGGCCATCACCCAGGACACCAATAACAACGATAAGCTCGATAAGAACTTCATGGGCATTCCTACCGAGCCCTTTGCTTTCTCTAACAACGTGCGCCCCCGCCTCGCCCCACCTGCCTTCGATGACTGCAAGTTCACGGTAGCCGGCGAAGGCAAAGTAGTGAGCATTGCCCTCACCAAATAGCGTAGGCCAGTAAGCTAGGCCATTACTCTTTCCGGAATGGGTGTGCTCTGCGCGCCAAGCGTTCCGTAATTTCCACGGCCCGGCGGGCGCGGGTTTCCGCCTGCCGGGCCGTAGCTATGTGCTGGGCCACGGCCCGCCGCATGCTACCCGAAAGCCGCTCAAATTGCGCCCCCGCCTCGGGCCAGGCCTCAAAAGCTTCGGTAAGCTCCGTGGGCAGGTCCACGCGGTCGGGCTCTGGGTCGGGGATGAGGCTCAACCGCACGTGCTGGCCTACCTGCACGCCCGCCGCTTGGCAGAGGTCTTTGTTGATCATAACGTAGCGGCCCCCGCCTGCCTGGGCCAACAGGCCTAGCCGAACGGGGTAACCATTGAGGGTGCCAACTACCCGCTTTGTTTTGGAGCCAAGGGCCTGCAGCACCAGCGGCGGCACTACCACTATTTGGGTGGGCATAAAGCTGGGACCACCGTGCTCCAGCTGTGCCTCAAAAGAAACCAGATCAGACATGGCCGTGAACATACTGGTCAGGGATTATCGCCGCAACTGCCAGCAAGCCCGGATGGAGGCAGTTGCGGCACGAAACAGGCCTAGCCGGTGTTTATATAGGAATAACCCAGGGGGGTAAGTGCACTGCCGGTGCCGGGTAATACTAGCGCCACCAGTGAAACATTTTATTGCCCCACTGACTTAACCCGCCTGAAATCGTAACTTCTTGTCTTATGAAAATAGAAATCTGGTCTGACATTGTGTGCCCGTTCTGCTACATCGGTAAGCGGCGCCTGGAAAACGCGTTGGCAAATTTCTCACACGCCGATGCAGTAGAAATCCAGTGGCACAGCTTCGAGCTTGACGCCCAGGCCCAGCCAGAGCCGGGCGTGAGCCTCTATAAGCGCCTGGCTGCCAAGTACGGCAACACCGAGGCCTGGGCCCGCCAAATGAGCGCCAACATGGCCCAATCAGCCGCCGAGCTGGGCCTCGCGTTTGACTTCGACCGCGCCGTGCATGCTAACACGCTGCACGCGCACCGCCTAGTGCACCTGGCAGAGCGCCACGGCAAGCAAGATGCGGCCAAGGAGCGCTTCTTTAAAGCGTACCTGGAAGAAGGCGAAGACCTCAACGACTTTGCCACCCTCACCCGCCTAGCTACCGAGATAGGCCTACCCGCCGCTGAGGTGGAGCGGGTGTTAAACTCCGATGAGTTTACCCAAGAGGTGCGCCACGATGAGTACCAGGCCCGCCAGATTGGCGTGCGCGGGGTACCTTACTTCGTGTTCGACGATAAGTATGCCGTATCGGGCGCGCAGCCCAGCGAGCTGTTCCAGGAAGTGCTGGAGAAGGTGTGGGAAGAATCGCGCCCCCGGCCCGTGCAGCTAGCCGGCGCCGATGGTGCCGCCTGCGGCCTAGATGGCAGCAACTGCTAGGCCACCTTCCTAAATCAAAACCCAACGGGGCCGCTTCATCTGAGGCGGCCCCGTTGGGTTTATACGCTGAGACAATTACTCTGTAGACGTCCGATCCTCGAAAATGAGCAATGGGTTGAGCGAGTTGGAGGCATCGTAGAGACGTAACTCTCTGCCGGTAATTTCATAGCGCACCGTTCGGGGCAATGCTTCTAGGTATTTGGTTTCTAGGCTCAGCGCTCCGCAGGAAACTTTGGTAGCAGCTTGCTGGCTGATGGTCAGTACACTAGGCTCCTTGCCCGACGTGAAGCTCCCACCAAAAGAGTTGCACGGGGCTAGGCCAGTGGTACGGTTTATGCCACCCGTAAACTCAATGTAAGAGCGATAGGTGTCGCCGTAGCTGGAAAGAGAAATCGGGAATTCTTCGACTTGCACCAGCATCCAGCGGGTATTGAAAAGGCTGGATTCAGGATGCTCGTCTTTGCAACCAGATACCAAAACCAGCAGGGCAAGGCCCCATAGAAGAGTAAACAGGTGGCGCATATATAGTAAATAAGAGGGTAGGAGAATGATATTAGGGAGCCCAACGGCTTCCTAATAGTTGCACGTGCCCCGCTTGCGCCGTGCCCTGTTAGCTTACCGGCTGGCTAGGCCACTCTCGTAGCCGCTCTGGGCCAGAAAGGCTTTGGCATCTCTAATGGAAAGGATGTCGGCTAGGGCCTGCTTCTTGTCGGTGGTTTTGTTGTAGTAGGCTTGTACAATGCGGTACCCCACGTAATAGCCCAGGTCGCAGGGCTTTTCGGGCGTTTCTTGGGCGCCGTTGGCAATCCAGTTGTCGGAGTTAGTACCCAGCATCTCCTTCTTGAAGTCGGTCCACAGCTCTTGCTCGTGCGCATTGCCGTAGGCCTGCAGGCGGCTGTTAGCCCCGCCCTTTACACCCGTTACTACCTCTGCCACAAAGTCGGCCATGCCTTCACTGAGGGCGTAGCTGAGCAGGGTGCCGTCCTGAGAGCCTTGGTTGCGATGCACTAGCTCGTGCACCATCAGCTCGGGCATAACCGTAACTGGGGCGCACCGGTTACGCTGCAGCAGGCTCAATTCTGAGGTGTTCACACCCGGCCCGTTGGCTACCTGGTCGGCCCCAATGAGCAAGCCCGCATCTGAAACTGTACCACCCGATACCCAGCCGCCCACCACAAAATAGATGTTCTGGAAGCGCACCGCCGGGTACAGCTCCTGAAAACGCTTAAAAGCCGACACAATCTGGGGCTTCTGCTTGGCAATGGAGAGCGTGGTGCTCTGAATAGAATTATAGTACTGCGGCCGCTGCAAAATGCGCTTGGTAAACGTAGCATCGTTCCTGATTTTCAGGCTGTAATAGTCCTGCAGGCCCTGCGAGCCTTTGTCAAAATACTCGCGCCGGAAAATGGCTCGGGCCTGAGCCGTATCGCGTTGCGCAGCAGTGTAGGCCTGCCAGAAATGGTCGATATCCGTCGTGACGAGCTTGACGTCCTCGGGCCGCTTAATACGTTGTTTGTCTTCCAGCTTACGGGCGCGGGCCAGTAGCTTGGGCCATTGCTTATGGCCGTGGAGCAGGTTTAGGTCAGAGTCTTCCGAAATGTGTTCGGCATCAATGTAGCCCGCCTCAATAGCCCGCTCAAGGTTAGCTACAGCATTAGGCGCGTCATTTAGCAGCCCATAATAGCAGGCTATGTTATAGTAGCTGAAGGCTTTATACGTAGGCTTGGCCGTGGGCTCCTGCACCACCAATTGATAAGCCTTAATTGCCTCCGGATAGTTCTTCTGCTTGCTGATTTGCTGGGCACGCATTACCAACGAGTCGGCGCGGGTAGGAGCCTGAGCGAAGGCGGCCGTGCCAGCCGCCAACAGGAAAAACAGGAGCAGATAGCGTTTCATAATTCGTAAGTGAATAGTTGGTAAAGTGGTATTTCAGGGTAGATGGCCTAGTGCCTTAAACCGTTGCTCAACGGATGCAAGTTGCACAAAAAAAGCGCTGCCTACGAGGCAGCGCTTTTGTAAGCGAAGCACTAGTGGCCTAGGCCACTTGCGGCTGCAATTGCGCGAGCTGCTGAGAAATGAAGTCTATTTCCTGGGGTGAGAGCTGCACGTCAAGGGCGTGGGCGTTTTGTACGGCCTGCTCGGCGTTGCGGGCACCTACCAGCGCCACCGAGATGCCGGGCTGCGCCAGCGTCCAGCGGAGTACTAACTGGCCTAGCGTGGCACTTTTACTCTCGGCCATGGGCCTCAACTTGTCCAGGAACGCATTCACGCGGGTTACACTCTCGGGAGTAAATAGGCGGTGGGTGGCCCGCAGGTCGCTGGCATCAAAGTGCTGGCTGGGCTTGATTTTACCCGTAAGCAGGCCGAGCTGCATGGGGCTGTAGGCCAGTATGGCTTTGTTGTGCTCAAGGCAGTACGGCACTACATCCTGCTCAATATCGCGGCGCACCATGCTGTAGGGTACCTGGTTAGAAGCCAGGTTTACCACTTTCTCAGCGGTCTGCATTTGCTCAA
Organism: Hymenobacter taeanensis; assembly: GCF_013137895.1. Lineage (NCBI taxonomy): Bacteria > Pseudomonadati > Bacteroidota > Cytophagia > Cytophagales > Hymenobacteraceae > Hymenobacter > Hymenobacter taeanensis. Next base: position 1,168,566 of record NZ_CP053538.1, on the reverse strand, counting down.
CCGAGTAGTTGCTGACGCCAATGGCGCGCACTTTCCCCTGTTCAACCAGCCGCTGCACCGCTGCCATGGTGTCTTCAATGGGTGTGGTTTTATCGGGCCAGTGAATCTGGTAGAGGTCAATGTAGTCGGTGCCAAGGCGGCGCAGGCTGTCCTCCACTTCCTTCATAATGCTTTCGGGCGCGGCGTACTTATACACGTCCAGGTCGTGGCCGCTATTGTCTTTGGTCTTCATGGCAAAGTCGCCCTTGGCCAGGTCCCAACGCATGCCAAATTTGGTCAGAATCTGCACTTTGTCGCGGGGGAGGCTCTTGATGGCTTCGCCCACAATTTCTTCGCTCAGGCCCTGCCCGTAAATGGGGGCCGTATCAATACTGGTAACGCCCAGGTCATAAGAGGCATGAATGGCGCCCACGGCGTCGTTCTGTTCCGTGCCGCCCCACATCCAGCCGCCCGCCGCCCAGCTGCCAAAGGCAATGCGCGACACCTGCAGGCCGGAGTTTCCTAATGCTATGTATTCCATGAGTAAATCGGTAAATAAGGCGGGGTTGCGCCCGCATGGTATGAGGTGGATAAACCGGCCCAGGCCTGCATTGTTCTGGTAGCGTAGGCCAGCCGCACACAACAAAACGGCCCCCTCAGAGCGAGGCGGCCGTTTTGTTGTGTGTTTCCTAAATCAGCCGGTGGCCTACATAGAGCCGCTGGTGGTTGAAGAAGTGCGGGTTCTGGTCTTCTTGCCCGAAGAGCGCTTGGTTGATTTCGAGCTGCGGTTCATGGTGCCGGAAGTGCTACCCATGGTGGTACCTGAAGTGGTACCCATAGTGCCCGCCGTAGAGCCTGAAGTGCTGTAGGTAGTTGAACCCACAGTGGTGCCCGAGGTAGTGCCCATAGTACCGGAAGTGGTACCCATAGTGCCCGACGTAGTGCTTATAGTGCCAGATGTAGTGCCCATGGTGCCTGAGGTGGTACGCATAGTGCCGGAGGTAGTGCCCGAGGTCATGGTGCCCGCCGTAGAGCCTGAGGTGCTGTAGGTAGTTGAACCCGCAGTGGTGCCCGAGGTGGTACCAGTGGTAGTGCCCGACGTGGTGGTTTGCGCGAAAGCGGAAGTGACACCTAACGCGAGGGCCGCGGCGAAAGCAAATGCAGTTTTCATAGAAAGAGTTTGATAGGAAAGAGAGAATAGAACGTGGCCCGCTAAGGGGCTGCGGAGTACTTACGGCCACTTGCTATAAGTGTTATAGCCCCGCACTCAATGTTAATCATATATAACTTGTTGAATATCAGGTAAGCTAGTCTGTCTGATCCTCGGCAAGCAGCTGAAATAATACCCATTGGCCCTGGTTTCGCCGTTTTGGGTGGGGCCGGCGGGTCACGAGAGAGCGTAATAGCAGGGCGGTGTAAAATTCTGTGCTACTGCCGCTAGCCGCGCCACAAGCCCTCTCCCAGCAGAAACTACTTGGGGGCCGCCTTGTGCTTTTTCAGCGTCAGGGGCCCGTGGCAGGCTGGTTGCCTGGGTGGCCTAGGCCAGCAGGAAAACGGGGCAGTTCTGCGTAGCAGGTGCCGGAATGAGCACCCCGGAGAGGGCCCTGCGCACAACACCAAGCCAGAATTTAGAGTAAGCCGATACTAATCAGAATGCTTTGGCTCCGGCTGCCGCCGCTGTCAGGGCCGAATCCTCTTTTCTCTCCTCATTTCAGCGCTTCCTTGTATGAAACCCCATTTCATCTTTGCCACCGGTATTGAAAACAGCTATCCAACAATTCAGAACGGGCGCGTACGAATGGATGAAATGGAGAAGTGTGGCCACTACACGTTCTGGAAGAAGGATTTTGACCTGGTAGAGGAGCTAGGCATTGGCTTTCTGCGCTACGGCCCTCCCATTCACACTACCTGGCTCGGGCCGGGGAAGTACGACTGGTCATTTGCCGATGAAACCTTCCGCGACCTGTACCGCCGCAATATTGCTCCCATCGTAGACCTTTGCCATTTTGGGGTGCCCGATTGGGTTGGCAACTTCCAGAACCCCGATTTTCCGGCCCTGTTTGCGGACTATGCCAAGGCGTTTGCTACCCGGTTTCCGTGGGTGCAGCTTTACACGCCCGTAAACGAGATGTACATCTGTGCCGAGTTCTCGGCCCTGTACGGGTGGTGGAATGAGCAACTGCGCTCCGACCAGGCCTTTGTAACGGCGCTCAAGCACATTGTGAAAGCCAATGTGCTGGCCATGAGGTCTATTGCTGACGTGCGCCCCGATGCCCTGTTTATCCAGAGCGAGTCATCTGAATATTTCCATGCTGAGAACCCGGCGGCTATCAGGCCCGCTGAACTCATGAACTCTAAACGGTTTCTGTCGCTGGACCTGAACTACGGCCGGCGCGTAGACTCTGAGATGTACGAGTACCTGCTGGATAATGGCATGACGCGCGAGGAGTATCACTTCTTCATGCACAACCGCCTCAAGCACCAGTGCATCATGGGCAACGACTACTACAAAACCAACGAGCACCGCGTGAAGGCCGATGGCAGCACCAGTGCCTCGGGCGAGGTGTTTGGCTACCACGTTATCACGCGCCAGTACCACGACCGGTACCGCCTGCCCGTAATGCACACCGAGACCAACCTGTGGCAGGGCCCCTGCGGCGACGAGGCCGTAAACTGGCTCTGGAAGGAGTGGGCCAACGTGCTGCGCGTCCGCAACGACGGGGTGCCGATTGTGGGCTTTACCTGGTATTCTCTCACCGACCAGGTAGACTGGGACAGCGCCCTGCGCGAAAACAACGGCATTGTGAACCCCCTGGGCCTCTATGATCTCGACCGCAACATCAGGCCGGTAGGAGAGGCCTACAAGCAGCTTATTCAGGACTGGCGGCAGGTGCTGCCCGCCCAGAGCATTTGCCTGCAGGTGCCCATTGTAATGCCCGCCGATAGCAAAGAGGAGTGGGCCGAAGACAAGAAAACCGAAGCCAAGCAAACCAGCCAGGATTCTTCTACTTCGGCTGCTAATGCTTCGTCGGTAGCCTCTCTGTAATGATTCGTTCTTTTCTATAATCCCCTCAACATGCGTTTTCAAGATAAAGTAGTGCTTATTACGGGCGGTGCCAGCGGCATAGGCCTAGCCACCGCCAAACGAGTAGCCAGCGAAGGTGCCCGCGTGGTGCTGGCTGATGTAAGTCAGGAAAACCTCAACAAGGCCCTGCCCCAGATAAAAGCGGCCGGGGCCCCCGAGGCGTGGGGCACCGTGTGCAACGTAGCGGTAGAGGCGCAGGTTGAAGCATCTGTGAAGGAAGCCCTCGATAAATTTGGCCGCCTAGATGTAATTGTGAATAACGCGGGCCTGATGCAGTTTAAGCCTCTGGAAGAACTTACCGGGGAAGACTGGCTGCGCATCCTGAACGTAGACCTGCTGGGAGCGTTTTATTTCATCAAGCAGGCTTTTCTGCATATGAAGCCGGGCGGCAGCATCGTGAATGTGTCCAGCATTCATGCCATTGAAACCAGCCCGCTGGTAGCTCCCTACGCCGCGGCCAAAGCCGCCGTTAACTCACTTACCCGCTCGGCGGCGCTGGAGGGCAAGCCTAAGGGGCTGCGCGTAAACTCCGTGTTGCCAGGCGCCATTGACACGCCCATGCTCTGGGAAAACCCCAATGTGAAATCGGGGGTAGAAAAGATTGACCGCGCCGATGTGGGCCGCGCCGAAGACGTGGCGGCCCTTATTGCCTATCTGGCTTCCGATGATGCTGCCTTTGTGCAAGGCGCCGAAGTGAGAGTGGATGGCGGCCGTCTCGACCGGCTCTAGGCCACCTTACCTGGCATGAATAATTGTTCCAGTAAGTAACGCTTCACACGCAACCGGAGGACGTTGCGGCGGCCCTGACGGGCTACTGCAGCGTCCTCCGGTTGCGTGTGGAGGGCAGAGTGAAAGGCCTAGGCCAGTACTTGCAGGGCAGCTAGCTCCGTGCGCAGTTGCTCCGGCGACTGGAAGTGCACCGCATGCAAACCTACTGCCTCGGCCGCATGAATATTCCGTTCATTGTCATCAATGAACACGGCCTGGCTGGGCTCAATCTGGTAGCGGGTAAGCAGGGTGTGGTAGAAATCGGGGAAGGGCTTGCGCGACTTCTCCGTGCCCGATACCACAATGCCCTCAAACCAGTGCAGAAATTCAAACTGCTCCAGCGCTATCGGGAACGTCTCGGCCGACCAGTTTGTGAGGGCGTACAGGCGGTAGCGGCCACTGGCTCGCAGCTCGGTCAGGATGTCAACGGTACCCTGAATAGCACCGCCCAGCATCTCGGGCCAGCGGCCATAGAAGTGCTCAATTAGCTCCCGATGCTCGGGGTGTTTGGCTACCAGCAGGGCGGTGCCCTCGGCTAGTGTACGGCCGGCATCCTGCTCCTCGTTCCAGTCGGGGGTGGTAATGGTGTTCAGAAAGGCGTCCATTTCCTGCTCATCGGTGAAGAGCTTCTTATAGAGGTAGCGCGGGTTCCAGTCGATGAGCACGCCGCCCAAATCAAACACAATGGTGGTAATAACAGAAGATGACATACGCAGAAAGAGGCAGGTGGTAGGAAGAGGGCGGCCCCCGATACAGGCCAGGCCAGCCCCGCAGCCCACAAAAGAAGCAAAACCCACTGGAGTTAAACAGCGCCAGCCGCATTTACCCGGGCTAGCACCCAGTTTTCTTTCTGCGTGCCAAGGGGCTGTACTTTATTTAGGCTAGCCATGGCTCAACAGCCGAATTCTATTGGTAGCCCCACCTAGAACTCCCGGCGGCTTGTCTCCCATTCTCAAAGAAGGGCTACGCCGCCTGCTCGATGAAGAAAACATTAAAGAAAAAGACCTGAGCAAAAAGGGAAAGCACCTCGCCGACAGTACTCGGGCAACCTACGAGAAGGTGTCGGGCGAGCCACTACAGTCCGCCGACATGAAGCCATTCCAGGAGCTCGGGCAGCGCGAAGCCGCCGGCTACCTGGCACGCTGCCCGCCCGTGTAGGCGCCGGAGTTAGTAATGCCTCAGCACCTGGAGCCCAGACGGAGCGGATAACGCATTACGTGCACCGCGGGGCAAGTGGCTTAGTACAAGATAGTGGTGTAGCGGCCCAAAGAACCACAGTATTGTAACCTATGAGCTGTAAGTAAGTATTAGAATAAGGCTTAGCTGCTGCCACTACCCGTGGCGCGGCAGGCCTTCTTCTCTTTTTACTCGAACTCTTTTAGTATTCCTTGCTATGAAAACCTCTTTGTATGCTGTGCTGCTGCTATTAATAGGGCTGCTCAGCAGCTGTTCCTCCGGCGTTGCTGTTCAACAGAAACCCGGTGTAGATTTCAGCCAATACCGAACCTACGATTGGGCTAAAACGGATGTCAAGTCCGCAGATTCTCAGAATCCCATTTACAAGAGCAGCCTCAATGATGAGGCCATTCAAAATGCCATCAACAGCGAAATGGCCAAGCGGGGCATCCGGCCCGTGCAGGGCAACGCTACCCCCGACTTTTACCTCACGTACCACTTATACATTGAAGAAGCGGAGCGGACGGTAGCCAACCCACCAGCGCCCGGCTATGCTTTCCCCTATGCTATGTCGTATCGGGGGCGCTTCCTGCCCATTAACTACGGTTACTGGTATACCACACCCTATTACAACACCGGCTACCGCACTGAGACATTCCAGGAGGGTACTATGATTCTGGATGTGGTAGATGCCCGTACTAATAACCTGGTATGGCGCGGCTCCATGGCCGACCCAGTAGGTAACCCCGCCCGTATTGGGGATGAGTTTGCCAGATCAGCCAAAGACATTCTGGATAAGTTTCCGGTAGAAGAGAAGAACTAAGCTACTCAGCTACCATTGCCAAAAGAGCCTCGCCTGTACTGCCGGTGAGGCTCTTTTGTGGTTTAGGCGTGGCCTGGCCGTCGTAAATTATACTTCACGGGTATATTGGTGCTTTGGTAAGGAAATGCGCTTTGCGGTAGGTACTTACCAACTGGCTGCTTACCTTAAAGGTATGCGCTTACTAGCCCAAACACCTGGCCTCTGCATTCAGTACGACGATCAGCACGGGTGGCTCTATGCGCAATGGTATGGCGAAATGACCAAACCAGTGGTAGTAGAAGGGTGCCGCCTGCTGTTGGAATACCAGCGCCTGCACGGCACCTCCAAGCTACTCAGCGACAATGTATTGATTTCGCGCCCCTGGCCCGAGGGTATTACCTGGGGTACCCGGGAGTGGCTGCCCGCCATGGCCGAAGCGGGCTTGCGCTACCTAGCCTGGGTGTACTCACCCCACCTGTTAAGCCGCATGATCTTCGATCAGTCGCAGCTTGATGTGATGTTCCCCATGGCGGCTGCTTTTGACGATGTGGCGCAGGCCGTAGAATGGCTACAAAACCAGCAGCCCGAAGTGGGCATCACCAGCGTACGGTGGTAACGCCGCTGAGCGGCTTGGCTTGTTCTCTTATAGGCCTACTTGAGCAGGTAGCCGCTCTGCACAAGTTGCTGCTGGTTCTCGCTGGTGCATAGGGCGTAGCTAAAGCCCTTCTGAAGGGCAAAAGCTCCATGCTGGCCCTGGTTATTGATGGCAATAAAGCACACCTGAATTTCGCGGGCTTTATCTCCCTTAATGCGGGCAATGCGCTCTACGGCCGCTTTGCAGGCCGCCGTAGGCGAGAGGCCCTGACGCATGAGCTCCACCACGGTATGGGAGCCGGCAATACGAATTACATCTTCGCCCTGGCCCGTGGCTGCGGCTGCCCCCACGGCGTTATCCACGAACAAACCCGAGCCAATGAGGGGAGAGTCGCCGAGGCGGCCCCGCATTTTGAAGCCCATGCCGCTGGTAGTGCAGCTGCCGCTGAGGTTGCCCTGAGCATCTTGGGCCAGCATGGCAATGGTATCGTGGTTGTTGGCGCCCCCCACCGGCCCCACGGGCTTGTGGCTCCCTGAGTTTTCAATGTTAATAACAGGGCGGTACTGGCTGGTCTTGAGCCATTCCTGGTAAGCCTTGGCGGCGTCGGGGCTGAGTTGCTGAGGCTCCAGTGGAAACCCTTGCGCCACGGCAAACTGCTGAGCACCTTCTCCTACCAGCATTACGTGCGGGGTGCGCTCCATAATGCGCCGGGCCACACTGATGGGGTGCTTGATGCGCTCCAGAGCGGCAACGCTGCCGCAGTTAAACTTGTCATCCATAATGCAGGCATCCAGCGTAACAATGCCCTCCCGGTCGGGGTTGCCGCCCAGGCCTACGCAGCAGTTCTGGGAAGCTTCTGTCACCATTACCCCGGCCTCTACCGCATCAAGCGCCTGGCCACCTTTGCGTAGCACTTGCCAGGCGCCCAGGTTGGCCGCCAGGCCAGTGTCCCAGGTTGATATAACCAAGGGCTTGCCCGCGAGGGGGCCCGCTGCTAGGGTAGCCGCCTCAGCAAGCGGGCGAGTGGCTACCACCGCTAAGCCAGCGGCCGAAGAAGACAGAAATTTGCGACGACTAGCCATAAACCAAAGCACTACAACATGGAGCGCCAAAGAAAGCAAGTTGGCGGCAGTTTCCGGTTGCAACAGGTTGTGCCAGGTCGCTGGCTGCAGGTAATACAGCCCCCCAGGCATCGCCCGCAGGCGCAAATAGTTTAAGCACTGGGCCTACTAAAAGGCTTGTAGAACGAATGTCCTGTGAATGGTCAATTGGCTTTGATTTGTTATATTTATCCACTTATGCTAGGCTAAGTGCCATTCATATGCCTGGTAGTACTATCATCTACTGCGATTTTTTATAACCTATGAGCTTACTGGGTATGAAAGGATTTTTACGTGTGATTTTCTGGGGGACCCTGGGTTTTTTGCAACTGGCCGCTCCGGCGCTAAGCGTTGGCCAGCAGGTGCGTAGTGTGGTGGTAACGCACCAGAATCCTTGGTGCAAGGAAGAATATTCAGTACTGACTGCCAATAACACCGTGAAGCAGGGACAGTACCAGAGGTACAGCGGCAAGAACAACCTGCTGCGCACAAGCGGCTACTACAGCAATGGGCAAAAAGACAGCACCTGGACCACCTACTACGCCGATGGCGAAACCATTCGGGAGCGAGGGGCATACGACCAGGATAAGAAAGTGGGCATGTGGGAGTTCTACGCCCCCGAAGGCACCCTGGTACAGAACTACGACTACACCTACCAGCAGGTACTATTCAACAAACCCGTAGCCAGTGATGACTGCGTGTTTAAGCTCTGGAGTGCGGAAGACGACTGCCGCGACACGCTACAGCTGGAACGAAAGCCTGTGTACATAGGGGGGCTGGAAGCCCTGCAGCAGGTAGTGCGCGAAAATCTCAGGTATCCGGCTCAGGCTCTGAAGAGCCACGTACGCGGTACAGCCAAGGTTGCTTTCCTGATTGATGCTACCGGCAACGTATCCAACTATCAGGTAGTAAAGAAGCTGGGGGGTGGCTGCGATGCGGAGGCCCTGCGCTTGGCTAAACTACTGCCGGCCACCTGGGCCCCTGGGTTGCTGGAGGGCCGACCGGTACCCGTGGTGTGTGAGCTGCCGGTGGCATTTACGCCCCCGGCCCCTCCCAAGAAAGCCCCAGTGGCACCCAGAAACGGCCGGCGGAAGCCCGTAGCCCGTTCGGCCGCCCGTTGAGTTGACTTGGCTGCTCCTGAAGTTGGGTGCTGCTACAGGTTACTCAAACCAGTGTACTACAAACGTGGTACCCTGGCCTACGGTGCTGGTAACCTCTAAGTGGCCCCCACCGCTATCCAGGATGCGTTGTACCAGGTACAGGCCTACGCCCGCACCCGCTACCTGCGGGTTCTGGCGTTCAAATAGCTGAAAGGCGGGTGAAGGGCCGTGCCGCAGCTCCATACCCAGGCCATTATCTTGTACTAATAGCTGGGCATTGCCGGTAGCTGAGAGGGAACTGGTAACCCGAATGTGCGCGGGGCGGTCAGGGTGAGCAAACTTCAGGGCGTTGCTGAGCAGGTTGTGCAGTACACTACGCAAGTTGGCGCGCCCGTAAAGTAAGGTAGGAGCCGCCGTGAGGTCGAGCTCAAGCTCTGCCTGAGCCTCTTGCACCTGGGTGCGCAGGCCCAGCAGTACCTCCTCTACCACGCTTTGCAAGTTAAGTTCCTCGGTGGGGGCGGTCAGCTCGCGCTGGTCCTGCACGGTAGCAGCCAGCTCCTGCAGGGTTCTGTCAAGCTGGCGCAGGGCGTCATCAACCATTTCCAGGAGCACTTCCTGCTCGGGGTCTTGGAAGGTGGCGGTGCGCCGGAGCTCATCGAACAAGCCCCGCAGGTTAAACAGCGGCTGTTTCAGGTCGTGAGAAGCCGTGTACACAAAGGTGTCTAGGTCGCGGTTGGTGCGGGCCAGCTCATCGTACTGGGTTTGCAGTACTTGGCGCAGGCGGTGCTGGTCATCCACATCGGTGCAGGCTCCAAACCACCGCGGCCCGCGGGAGTCAGCCAGCTGCCGCGCCCGAATAATGTGCCAGCGGTATTGCCCATCGTGGCGACGCATGCGGTAGAGGCCCTCGTACTCCTCGCCCGAGGCCACGCACTGCACCCAGCGGCGGGCCGCCGCTGCCTGCTCGGTGGGGTCAAGGAGGGCCACCCAGCCCGTGGGCCCCAGCTCCTGCCCCGAGAGGCCGGTGTAGTCGGCGGAATGCTGGTTGTAATAGTCAATAAACCCCTCGGCGGTGGCCGTCCAGATCAGCTGCGGAATGCTGTCGGCCAGAAACCGGAGCTCCGTTTCGCCCCGACGCAGCGCTTCGGCCAGCTCCCGCTGGTCGTGCACTTCCGTTACGGCTCCGTGCCAAAACACGGGCTTATTGGGGGCGTGCAGCTCCGGTAAGGCGCGACTCAGCATCCAGCGGTACTGCCCATCGTGGCGGCGCATGCGGTACTCAAAGCTCCAGCCAATGCCTGCCTCCCGGGCGGCATCAGCCTGGTAAAGCACTCGCAGGCGGTCATCGGGGTGAATGAGCAGGGGCCAGATGGCGTTGAGGTCGGCCTTGGGCGGCTGGCCCGTAAAGTAATACCACTGCGGGCTCACGTATTCATACTGGCCCTGAGCATCAACGCTGAATGTAATCTGAGGGGCCGTTTCGGTGAGCACCCGCAGGCGGGCATCAAGGCGCCGTGTTTCCAGGGAAAGCTCATGGGCCCGCTGCCGGGCCTCTTCCTGCCCGGTTACATCTACCGCAAACAGCAACAGGCCCTGAGGCTCATTGTGGTCGTCGGTGAGCGGCTCCAGCGCCAAGTCAAAATAGCGCTTGGTGGGAGTGCCCTTCTCTGAGCCGGGGAAGGGTACGGCATAGGCCTTGGCCACATAGGGGCGGCCTGAGCTATATACCTGCTGCATAACTTCCAGCAGATCAGCTGCTAACCGGCCTGGGTGTTTAGCCAGCGGCTCACCGGTAGGCGTGGGGCTGCCCAGCAGCTCCTGCATGGCCTCGTTCACCAGCCCATAGCGCAGCTCCGGCCCCAACAGGGTGGCAATGCCTGCTGGCATATGCCGGAGGATACTCTGAAGCTGGTGATCGTGCATGAAGGAGAGCGGTATCGGAAAAAAAGTCCCTACTAAGGTGGTAGGGTATGAACAACCGAAACCTAGGCCAGGTTAAGGGAAGGCGCAACGGAAGCGTCGGACCCGAATACGGCTTGGCGTACCAGGTCTACCAGCAGGGCATCAGCAATGGTGAGGGTTTCGGGCGGGGGCGGTATTTTATCCGGGAGCAGAAAGCCGCCCAAGGCCGAAAAACCCGCGCTTTCCAGGGGGTGAAAGGCCATTGACCAATCAGAAAAGCTACGGGCCTCAATGGGCTTATCCACCAGCTTGGTTACGTGTGAGTGGCGGCCATCCAGGGCAATTCTCTCAAACAAAGGCTCAATAATAGTCGGGTCGCCCTCAAGTAGCTGGGCAATATTACCGTGACTGTAGAATAGCACACCCGTTACGTTGTGCAGGGCATTATCGTGGCGGCATTGGGCCAGCAGAACCTGCAAATCCTGGTCGGAGAGCGGCTTAACGGCCTTGCTCATGTACACTATATGGTTCATCCGGGGGGTACTGAAATACGGCTTGTGGCTCGCTACCATTCGTTGCTTAACTCCGGAGGAGCGAGCCAGGCACATAAGGCAGGGGCTGTGAATTATGCAAGTAGAACGTGGGTAAGGGTTAATTGTTGGGTTCAATTCTGTGGCCAGTCGGCGCGCGGCACCGGCCGAACTACAACCGTGCGCCCAAGCCCGTTACTAGGCCACCAGCTGCCCCCTGAACTGCCAACAGACTGCCCTCTCAGTTCTACGGTTGCACCCAGAGCTTGGCTACCGGGCAAGACTGCCCCGGTAAGTTGCCTGGCACTGCCAGCAGAAAAGCGCTCAAGGCGCACATTGCACGTGATGGCGCGCAACAGGTTGTATAAGAAGTGTTATACCGGGCCATCTGGCTCTCTAGATTCTGGAAGGAGCCACCCCATACATTTTCTTAAAGGCAAAGGAGAAGTGAGACAGATCTTCGAAGCCCACTTCCAGGTAGGCCTGTGAAGGAGCCTTGCCTTGCTCTTTTATTAGGTAGTAAGCCTCCTGAAGCCGGCGCTGTAGCAGCCAGCGGCTGGGCGATAGGTGAAATATTTTCTCAAAGTCGCGCTTAAACGTGGCCAGGCTGCGGCCCGTGAGGTAAGCAAACCGGCGTAGCTGCACATTGAAGTGGAAATGACGACTCATAAAGGCTTCTAAGTCCAGCTTGCCGGGCTCTGAAAAGTCAAACAGCACATCTTGGAGCTCTGGGTTGCTCTTGAGCAGCAGCAATACGGCCTCCTGCAGCTTTAGGGTAAGCAAGCTCTCGTTGCCGGGCTCTGCTAGGTGCTCATAGGGCTGCAACGAAGCCAGGTAGCTCTGGTAAAGCGGAGTCATGGGGAGCTCCAACACGGCACTGTTGCTGTTATGGGGCTTTTGGGCGTGGTAGCCATGCTCCAGGCTTAAACGGCGCAGGGTTTCCTGGTCTAGCGTTACCGACAACGACTTGAACTCCCCGTTTTCCGGCGGCTGCTTATTGAACTTCACCAAGTGGTTACGCTTCACCAACCGTAGGTCGCCCGCCCGAAAAACCTGCTCCCGGAAGCCATCATAGGTGGTGAGCGTGCCGGAGAGCTGGAAGCTTAGCGCATGCTCTGCCACGAACTGCTCTCCGGCCCGGCTTTGGCTGTAGTAGCAGGAGTAGAGAATGGCGGGCCGCACGGGCGCTTCTGAGGTGGCAGACATAAATCCAGGGCAAGGTATGTGAAGTGTAACAAGCAGTATGCCCAACGGTTAGGCCGGGCTATACGCTAGTAGCTATTGGTGCAAGTGCCTCGTGCCACGCCAAAGCGTACCACGAGGCACTTGCACTGGTGGGCCACGCACTAGAGTTGGCCCGTGGTGGGGAGTAGGTGGCCTACCTGGCCTAGGCGTTGCCGGGTGGGGTGTTGTTGAGGTACAGCCTGCCCATGGGCGTGTCCAGGAAGTTTTCGGCCTCAGCATGGTCGGTGGAGAGGCTAACGGGCAGCCAGTGCTCAAACTCGGCTTTGCGCTCAGAGTCGGCTTTGCTGAGCATGGCTGCGGCCTCACTGCCTAGCACCAGGTGCACGGGCGGCGCAGGGTGGCCTACCAGGTCAAGCAGTACCTGCGCAGCCTTGGCAGGGTCACCCACGGCCACAAAATCACCGCTGGCAAAGTAGTCGGCGCGCTGGTTCACGGCGGTATAGTCTGCAATGGTGGGGGCGAAGGTCATGGAGGTGCCAGCCCAGTCGGTGCGGAAGCCGCCGGGCTCCACTGAAGTCACTTTGATACCCAGCGGAGCTACCTCCTTGGCTAGTGCCTCCGTGAAGCCTCCCAACCCAAACTTAGCGGCCTGATACACAGAAACCCCCGCGTTACCAACCCGGCCGCCAATAGAGCTGATCTGAAGGATGTGGCCACTGCGCTGTTTGCGCAGGTACGGCAGCACGGCGCGCGTAACGGCAATGGGCGCGTACAGGTTGGTTTCGAGCTGGCTGCGTACCTGCTCCTCGGTGTAAGCCTCAGCGGCCCCCGTTATGCCGAAGCCGGCGTTGTTTACCACCACATCAAGGCGGCCGAAGTGGCCTACGGCGGCAACTACAGCCTCGGTAATCTGCGTGGCATTGGTTACGTCCAGGGCCAGAGGCAGAATCTGGGGGCCATACTGAGCTACCAAGTCGGCGAGTTGCTTGGGTTGGCGGGCGGTGGCGGCTACGCGGCCACCGTTAGCCAGTACTGCTTTGGTTAAGCTGCGGCCCAGGCCCCGCGAGCTACCCGTAATAAACCATACGTTGTTCATGTCAGTGAGCTTTAAGTTCCTGACAAAGGTCTGGCCGAAAAGAAGCCTCCGCTTTGCTGAGAAGCTCAAAGTAGCTTTGTTGAAAGGCTCAGGTGCGGCCTGGCTACTGCTGCTGAGCCTAGGCCACTAGGGTGGAGCTTTACGCCTGGTAATGCGTGGAGCGGAGAGTGACAGCTGCCCCACCCCCGCGGCAGGCGGGGCGTTCGGGTAAAGCGCAGGAGGGCGGCAGGCTACTTGCGGCAGTAGTACCAGCCCCGGGCCAGTGAGCCCGAAATCTGCGGATTGCGCATACGCGACAAATGCTGGAGAATAGTAAACTCTGCCAGAAGCAACACAGAATACGGGAAATATGCAAGCTGTTCATGAAATAGTAATTTTACCGGCCTAGTTTCTCCAACTATGGCACATACGCTGCGCTGCAATAGCTTTTGGCGCAGTATTTCCCTTCGGGTGGATAATACGCCTGCTACAAGGCCACTAACAGCAGTAGCGCAATGCAGGCTAACCATGTACAACTCAGAAAAACGGAGCAAGCAGACCTGGAATTATTCTTCCACTTTCAGCTCGATGAGGAGGCTGCCTACCTGGCCGCCTTCACTCCGAAAGAACGCACCAACAAGGAGGCCTACCTGGAAAGGCTTACCCGGTACCTGACCGACCCAACAATCCATAGGTAGACAATTATAGTCGGGAACACTGTTGTGGGAAACATTGCCAAATTTGAGATAGAAGGCGACGCGGAAATCACGTATTGGCTGAACAGATGCTTCTAGAGAAAGGGAATAGCTACCAACGCCCTGCAAATCTTCCTGACTCTGGAAAGCACCAGGCCTTTATGCGGACGAGTGGTTCACGACAACGCAGGTTCGCAGAAAGTACTGGAGCGGTGCGGATTTGTGAAAATTGGCACCGACAAAGGCTTTATCAATGACCTCCAGGCAGAAATTGAAAAGTATAAATAAGCTGGCCTAGCGGAGCCAGTAACACAAAAAACCAGGTATGAGTCCGTTTAGCAAGTCAGTAGACCGTCATGCTGAGCGGGGCCGCAGCCTCTCTATCGTTGGCTACTCAGCTGGCCTAGATCTCTGCAAACGAAGTGGCAGAGAGGCCTCAGCAAGTGGGCACCAGAGCAAGCATGACCGGTTGTTTGTATCCCAGGAGTTTATTCGTGTTTCTGTAACCATGCCTCTAGGCCACTTAGCTGCTCTACTCACACCCGAATCAGCCGCCACGAGCAGCACCAGTGCCCTACCTTCACCCAAAACTGCCCCACATGATTACGCTAGCTCCCCTGCAACCGGAACACGTAGGCCACTTCTACCGCTGGATTCAGGACCCCGAAGTCATCGAGTATTCCCTGTCGGCGTTCCAGACCATGACCACCGAGGCTTAGATCGACGCCTGGTTTGCCGCTACCCTGCAGGATGCCAGCAGCCTCAACCGGGGCATCTTCACCGCCGAACCCCAGGAGCTGATTGGCTACGCTGGCATCTCCGGCATTTCCCGGCTCAACCACTCGGGCGAGTATTTCATTTTCATCGGGGAGAAAGCCCATTGGGGCCGGGGCGTGGGCACCGAAGTCACGAAGCAAGTGCTGACCCTGGGCTTCACCGAACTCCACCTCAACCGCATTATGCTCACCGTCTCGGAGCCCAACGTAGGCGGGGTAAAAGCTTACGCCAAAGCCGGCTTTAAGCTAGAAGGTTGACTGCGCCAGGCCAGCTTGCGTCACGGCTAGTACCATAATAAGCTCATCATCATGTCAGTGCTGAAAGACGAGTGGTAGCCGCCCGCTGTTAGGCTAATATTCTCCGTCTGATGTGAGACCGGCCGCTCGTGTTGCGCCTAGTAGATCCCAAACGTGGAAACCCCTGCCTTACTACGTTGCAGCTGATTAGGTAGAAACTTATCGCCAGGGTTGGGAGGCACGAGATAATATGCTCCTAAGCGCTGTCTATAGAGACCACCGCCGGGGGATTGTAGTAGCAGCGCGCCTGGCTGGAGTAGGGTTGATGCGAGTGCGGGAGGATGGATCTTGTTTGGTAAAACTGGTCAGAGCAGTAAAAGTAACGGGTCGGGAGGGTGAGAATATCAACGCCCCCAACCATTAGGTTGGGGGCGTTGATATCTAAGTGCTCGGAACAGTATCAGCTTATCTTCGCTAAGTTGTATTTTGTATTTCTCATTGCGAATGCTGGCATAGTACCTTCAAGAACTTCCACTATTTTTTCATTTATTAACGGATTTTCAATTGCTCCGCTTGTAATTATGACCTTGTAATTATCTGCTTTATTGATTGAGGTGCTTATAATTTGCTCTGCATCACATACTACAGCAATATTTGGATTATGTGTTACTATGATTATTTGTCTTCTAGACTTGGCGCGTTTGATAAATGGTACTAATATTTTATATACACTTTGGTTATCAAGATTTTCCTCCGGCTGATCAATGAGCAACGGACTGTCATCCATGTCTAAAGTTAAATAAAATATTAATAGAAGTGCTCCTTTTTCACCAGGGGATAATTGAGATATATTTTTATTGCCTAAAAGCAGGGCGTATGTAGGTTCAAGATAATCAAGTTCAAATAAATAGTTATAAAAGTCTAAAACTCTATCCTTGCGTATTTGTGTGTGTATATCTTTAGGTTCATTATTCATGCCATCTCTTAAATCTATTTCAAGACAATTTATGACATTTTTAAGAAATGTTTGATACTCATAAGGGTTACTAAAATCAGTTTGTTGGATCAAGCCTTTTAATCTCTCCTCCCCCGGTTCTTTCCCGCAGAAACTCCCTTTAAAACCGTGTGTTACGTATTCAAAAAATCTAGAGCTTATAGATCTCTCTTTTAATGAAACATCTAGTGATATGGGGTAGTCTGATAGTATGTCTTTGTAAGTTTCAATAAAGGAACTTACTGCTTTATATAATTCTGAATATACACGTGTTAGAGAAATCTTTTTCTTAAAAATTTCAGAAGTTGCTCGTAGTCTATCTTCTCTTTTGTCTTCTATATCTTTCTTTAACTGGTTATTCAAATAGTTAAGAATTTCTTCATAGTATATGATACTTTCTTCTTCATCTTTTGATCCTTGAATTGTTGCTAGTTTTTTATTCCATGCCAAATCATCAGACAAATATTTTTGATATAATTTAGATGGTTCATCGAGGCTTTTTTCTAATTCAATTTTATTTTTATTTAGATTTTGTATTTGTATTTCAATACTTGTATCTACTTGTGGATTAAGGTATGTATCTAATGCTTCATTTGCAAGTGTCAATGTATTTATCGTGTATTCAACATATTCGGTATCTACTTTAATAGAAATTACTTCATGGAATTCAATATCTGTAGAATCTAAAAGCTTTGAATAAGCATTCTTGTGATCTAGATATAGTCCTTGAAATGCTTTGACTTCTTGAAGTATCTTATAGAGATTCTCTAGGATAATATTATTTTTAGATTTCTCCTCAAGTTTGTTGTTTCTTTTTTCCTCAAGTAGAGCGATGTCTTTTGAGATGGTGGCTATCTGAAGTGCTTTGGCTTCAGCTACTACATCATCTTTGGTAAGTGTCGGATCTACTACAACTTCAGGTTTTTGCTTCTCGTGAGCAATTAATTCTTGATTTTTAAGATCGAGTAAGCCCTGTATGTGAAGTCTATATTCTGATGTATTTTTTTGTTCAAGAGTAATTATTTCCTTATTTAATTGTTTGACTCTTAACTTATGTCTTTCAATGTCTTGGTTGATTACCTCGCTCTTATTAGATAGCAACTCATCAATACTTTCACTGTTCAATCTCTCATCCTTGGGTATATGAGAAAAAATAACCTTTTTGAGCTCTGCTAAAAAATCGTCTTCATTTTCGTTACATAGTTTTTCCAAGAACTGTTGTGGAATATATTTAACTCTTTCAGATGAGTGAGCGTCAGGAGCTGTGCCTAGATTTCTAGTTTGGTTCTCTGAGCTGTGCCAATTAATTTTTGCCTCAAAATTGTTTGCTTTCTCATTTTTCTTAAAACGACCTGTTTTTAAGAAAGAATACTTGTCTATATTTTTTACATTGCCAAGTAAGGCAAATATATCTAATAATGCACTTTTGCCATTTCCTTTGTTTCCAATAATTGTGACTAGTTCAGGATTAAGGTCAATAGAGATATTATCAAACCATTTTTCCTTGAGTTTAGATGCGCTGGCTTTGTTAATTTCAACTGATTTTATATATTTTGTAGGATTTGATTTTACTCTATTAACTACTTCAGGACGTTCGCCTACAAATACCCTGTCAGGTTCATTTATTATCTGCTTTAGACCATTGAAGGTTGTATCTGCTTTTATCCATAAATTTTCTTTTACAAAATAATTATCAATGTCGTGATTATCAGAACACAATATTAACGGTAATCTTCTATTGATTTTAGGGAATACGTTGTTTTCATACTCGGATATGTCTGTCAGTTTGCCAACCTCGTAAATATCAATCTCCTTAAGTAATCTTCTTTTTGTGGCTTGCTTGTGAGGTAATGCGTTAGTTATATTCTCGATCGTATTTGTTTTTTTACCCGCATGTACAGTTACAATTCCGCCAAGTTCGCGGATGAGTTTACATGCAGAGGCCATTTCGCAATCGATACTCTCGTCGCCGCCAGCCATAGCTATGTCGGTATCTGTAAGACTCAATCTTCCTTTTAATGTGTCCCAGATGTACTCTACATTAGCCTCTTCTGAAAATATGCCGATGAAATGTATTGATTCTGATCCACCTTTGTCGGCTCTAAGCTCAATGCCAGGAAAGACTGTGATATTCTTTTCTTTACCTAGTTCTTGTAAAGCTTTAATTCTTTCAACATCCATCTGATGATGGTCTGTAATTGCTACTGCAGAAATTTCTTTACTTGAAAGAACTTCAATTATCCTTTCATTAGATGTTCCTTTTTTTCGGTAATCAAAAGATTTAGGGGTGTGGAAATGTAGGTCCCACTTGCTCCAGAGGGAGCCTTGATTGCTTTTCATTTTTAGACTATAAGTGATAATAGAATAACAATGTATGGAAGGATCAGGCCGCCTGCCAAAAAAACTTTGAACTATTAACATTTGAAACCTACCGCACAGGGTTGCATTTGCGCAACCCTGTGCGGTAGGTTTCAAATGTTAATAACAATCTTTCTTATATCTACACCCCAACCTTCTCCTCACTTCCCAACTCGCTCAGAATACGTTGGGCGGCTTGCACGTTTTTCACGTCCTCGATGCTGATGATAAGCTGCTCCTTGCGCTCCTTCATGGAGGCCGAGCGGGGGTGGGTTTGCACGTAGCTGAGGATATTGCCGAAGGTGGGGCCCTGGAAGTACCGCTCGTTGTTGGTGGCCGGGATGAAGCCTTTCAGCAGGTTCTTCTTCAGCGTGAGCTTCTCGAAGCCGGCGTGGCAGGCCTGCCAGCGCAGGCGCACAATGTCGGCTAGTTGCTCCACCTCGGCGGGCAGCGGCCCGAAGCGGTCCACCATGCCGTTGAGCACCTTGCGCAGCTCCTCGGCGTTCTTGGCCCTATCCAGCTTGCTATACAGCTGCAACCGCTCCGATACGTTGGCCACGTAGCGGTCCGGTATCAGCACCTGCAAGTCAGTCTCAATGTTGCACTCCTTGGGGCCCGCGGCGCCGGCCACTTCCTGCAGGCGCTGGGTGGTGTCGCCGAGGAACAGGTCGCGGAACTCGGTTTCCTTCAGCTCTGTCACGGCCTCGTCCAGAATCTGGTGGTAGGTCTCGAAGCCCAGGTCATTGATAAAGCCCGACTGCTCGCCGCCCAGCAGGTTGCCCGCCCCCCGAATGTCGAGGTCGCGCATGGCCACGTTGAAGCCCGCGCCCAGGTCCGAGAATTCCTCCAGGGTGCTCAGGCGCTTGCGGGCATCACTGGGCAGGCCCGCCACCGGGGGCGTGAGCAGGTAGCAGTAGGCCTTCTTATTGGAGCGGCCCACGCGCCCGCGCATCTGGTGCAAGTCACTGAGGCCGTGCATGTGGGCCCGGTTAATGATGATGGTGTTAGCATTCGGGATGTCTAGGCCACTCTCAATGAGGGTGGTGGCCACCAGCACGTCGTAGTCGCCGTCCACAAACTTCATCATGCGCTTTTCCAGCAGGTCGCCGTCCATCTGGCCGTGCACGTAGGTTACGCGGGCATCGGGTACCAGGCGCAGAATCATGTTGGCCTGCTCCTCAATGTCCTTCACCCGGTTGTGCACATAAAATACCTGTCCGCCCCGCTTCAGCTCGCGGGCAATGGTGTCGCGCACCAACAGCTCATCAAACACGTGCAGCTCGGTTTGCACCGGCTGGCGGTTGGGTGGGGGCGTGGCAATTACGCTCAGGTCGCGGGCCCCCATCAGCGAGAAGTGCAGGGTGCGCGGAATAGGCGTAGCCGAGAGGGTGAGCGTATCTACGTTCACCTTTATCTCCTTGAGCTTGTCCTTGGTTTTCACCCCGAACTTCTGCTCCTCGTCAATCACCAACAGGCCTAGGTCCTTGAACTTTACGTCCTTGTTAGTAAGGCGGTGCGTGCCAATGAGGATGTCGGTTTTGCCCTCCGCTACGCGGCCCAATGTTTCCTTGATCTGCTTGGTGCTCTTGAAGCGGTTCACGTACTCTACCGTCACGGGCAGGTTGCTGAGCCGCTCCCGGAACGTTTTGTAGTGCTGCATGGCCAGAATGGTAGTAGGCACCAGAATGGCCACCTGCTTGCCATCGGCCACGGCCTTAAACGCCGCCCGAATGGCTACCTCGGTCTTACCGAAGCCCACGTCGCCGCACACGAGGCGGTCCATGGGGTGGGGCACCTCCATGTCGCGCTTCACGTCCTCGGTGGCCTTGGCCTGGTCGGGCGTGTCCTCGTAAATGAACGACGATTCCAGCTCAGCCTGCATAAACGAGTCCATGGCAAAGGCGTGGCCGGGCGCGGTTTTGCGCTTGGCGTACAGCCGAATCAGCTCGGCCGCAATGTCCTTCACCTTCTTCTTCACTGACTTCTTCTTGTTTTCCCACTCCGGTGAGCCCAGCTTGCTCATGGTGGGCGGGTTGCCCTCGGCCCCCGAGTACTTGGCAATCTTATGCAGGGCATGGATGCTCACCGTTAGCACATCGTCGTCGCGGTACACCAGCCGGATGGCCTCCTGTAGCCGGTCGTTGATTTCTACCTGGGTGAGGCCCGCAAAGCGCGCAATACCGTAGTCCTGGTGCACCACGTAGTCGCCGGGCACCAGGGTGCGCAGCTCCTTCAGGGTCAGGGCCTTTTTCTTGGAGAACTTCCGGGTCTCCTGGGCACGGTAGAAGCGCTCAAACAGCTGGTGGTCGGTGTATACCACCAGTTTCAGAGTTTCGTCAATAAAACCTTCGCGCAGGCCTAGCAGCAGGTGCTGAAACTGCACGTTATTGTCCAGCTCATCGAAGATGGTGCGCAGGCGGTCGGCCTGGCGCACCTGCTCGGCGGCAATAATATTGGTGTAGCCCTTCTGCTGGTTGTCGTGCAGGTTCTTCACCAGGCGGTTGAAGTCCTTGTTGAAGCTCGGCTGGGGCTTGCTGTTGAACTGGAAGTCCTCGCCGGTCTTGAAATAAAACCGCTTGCCAAACTCCACAATCGGGAAGCCCTCCAGCAGCTTCTTGAAGCTCTTGCTGGTCTCAAACAGGTCTTCGGGCTTGCTCACAATCTGCACGCCGCCGGCGCTTTCCAGCATCTCCTTAAAGCCCGCCTCGGCCCGGTCAAACGATTCCTCCACCACGTCCAGGGTCTGGCGCATGTCCTTGGTCCAGATGGCGGTGTTCTTCGGAATGAAGTCGAGAAACGCCTCGCGCGTTTCCTGGAGCAGCTTGGTCTGCACGTTCGGGATGATGCTCACCTGCTGGCGCTTCTCCACCGAGAGCTGGCTCTCGGGGTCAAAGGTCCGGACGGTTTCCACCTCATCCCCGAACAGCTCAATGCGGTAGGGCAGCTCGTTGGCATATGAGAAGATGTCCACAATGCCGCCGCGCACTGCAAACTGCCCCGCCTCATACACAAAGTCGGTCCGCTCGAAGTCGTACTCCGCCAGCATGTCACTGATGAAGTTTACATCGAGCTTGTCGCCCACCTTCACCAGGAAGGTGTTGGCTACCAGGCTTTTCTTGTTGATTACCTTCTCAAACAGCGCTTCCGGGTACGTCACGATGAGCGCACCGGCGGTTTCCTTGGCCGTGGCCTTCACGCGCTTCTTACCCTTGGGCTGGCCTTCCGCTTCCGCTGTAGCGTCCTCCGCGTCGTCGGCCGCTTGCTCGGCGCTGGTTTTGGGGCCGCGGTGAGAGTTCAGCTTGTTGAGCACCTCCGCCCGCATCAGCACGTTAGCGTTTTCCGTCTCATCGAAGGCGTAGGGGCGCTTGTAGGAGCTAGGGAACAGCAGCGGCTCCTCGTCCGGCACCAGGTGCTGCAAATCGGCCAGGAAGTAGGCTGCCTCATCCCGGTCGTGCAGAACAAACAGGTGATGCTGATCCGGGAACTCCTGGTGCAGGGCCGCGGCCAGCACGGCATCCTGGCTTCCCACCAAGCCCTTCAGGTGCAGACGCACCGGAGCGTCCGCTTTTTCAGTGGGCTTCAGAGAGTGGCGCGTGGCGGGGTTCAGGCGGGCACCCACCGTCATACCCGTAGGGTCGAGGGTGTAGAGTTTAAGTAAATCGGAGACCTTCAAAACAAGTATCGGCTAGGAGAGGAGGCAAAGGTAGAAGCCCGGCCGAAGTCAACTCCGGTCGGGCAATGAGCGCATACACCTGAAAACTACCGCCCAAAACGGCTTGCTTTCTTAGAGGGGAGGGGGCAAAGCCCGCGGCTGGTTCCCAAAGCAGATACGCGCTAGTGAATACCACCGCCAGCCCGCGAAAGTTTCCGCCATTTTTTAGAGTTGCTGCCGTATCTTCCCACTTCACAGCAGCAAAGCAGCCTCGGTGGGTATAAAGCTATGAGTGATAAGCAGATGGAGCAGGGGGCAGAGGAGTGGGAGGCAATGTTAACTCATTTACGGCAAGTGCGCCAGCAGGTGCAAGAGCAAGGCCCTTTACCAGAGCAGGAAAAAGCGGAAGCCGCCGATGCCTTCCGCCGCGGCCTGGCCATGCTGGAAAGCCAGGTGCAACACATCAAAGATGACCAGAATGGCCTAAAAGGCAGCTCAGGGGGCTGGTAAAGGTGCCGTATTGTATAAGGGAGAGAAGGCTCCCCTTCCCAGCCAATATCACGCATCAAGCAGCATAAGTTGAGATTGGCTAAACTGGCCTAGAGCAGCCATACAAGAACTCCCCACACTCGCCCGTCAGCGCGTGGGCCCGGTCGAGACAGCTCACATGCTGACGTTACCAAAGTAGCTCCCTTACAAGCACGTCATCCCGACGCAGGGAAAGATCTACCCACGTCAGCACGAGGCGCCAGGCCAGTCGCTCAGGCGCGAGAAGGCCCTTCCTGCGTCAGGATAACGTGCTTTTGTATAGAAATCAGCTTGTTAAGCTTTATAATAAGTAAGAAACCGAGCTACTCATACACCTCTACTTAACTGGCCTGGCAGGCACGGGCACCGGAATAGCAGAAGGCTGGCTGGACCGACGAAACTTGCGGTTAAAGGAGGCCGTGTCTTTGATAGTAGAGGTCCCACTAGAAGTGGGCTTACTTATACGCGCACCAGCGGGCTTACTCGCCTGTGGTGCCGGTTGCGTTTTGCCCCGCGGCGTGGTTTGGGCTTGTGCCGATAAGCAAAGGCCTGATAGCACCACAGCAATAGTAACAAGACAATGCTTTTTCATGATAATAGGCTGATAGTGAGAAGCTAGAGTGTCCATAGCATACAAACGCTTCTATCCGGCAGCAGTTGCATCACCTTTCGCGTGCGCCCGACACAAACGGCCCAAGTAGCGGCAGCGCACTAAGCGGCTACAAGAGGCCTGGCGAGTAGTCTAGGCCACTTGTAGTAATCTGTTGGCTGAATCTGTTTATTAGACAAATTATATATGCTTGCGCCAGCAGTGGCCTAGATGGCAGGTTCAGCGCTATTTAAGTAGCTACTTCAAGCAAATGGTGAAATTAGTAAGGCAAGCAGAACAGTTCGCGTTCTATCTTCGCTGCCTCCTTTTAGTAGTAGCTTTTTATTTGTGCGTGGTTCTTCTCACCTGGCCATTGGTCTGATTACCGGCGTGGCCGTAGCGTACCTGGTGCCCGGCATACCGGTGTCGCCGGCGGGCATTGCCCTGGCAGGCTTTTCTTCTCTGGCTCCCGACCTCGACCACCCCGGCTCCCGGCTTAGCAAGCGCTTGGGCTTCACCCAGCAGTATGTGCGCTGGGCCTTTGTGGTGGTAGCGGCCGGCCTGGCCCTGTACACCCATTTTCAGCTGCCGCCTGGCCCCGACCGCCGGATGGGCTTCACGGCGGCTCTGGCGTTTGGCCTCATCGGGGCCGCCATGCAAGGAGATTCTACCCGCAAGCTGGCCCTGCTCTTCACGGGCCTGAGCACTCTGGTAGCCGGGCTCTACACCGAGTTTGTATGGCTGAGTATGCTCGGTTTGTTTGTGTCGGTGGCGCCCTTTACCTCCCACCGCTCCTGGACGCACACCATCTGGGCCACTGCCCTCTGGACCTACATCGGCCACCTCGCCGACCGCAGCCTGGGGTGGCACGGCGTAGCCCTATTTGCGGGCAGCGGCTACGTATCGCACCTGCTGGCCGATACGCTCACCAAAGCCGGCGTGAAATGGTTTATGCCTCTCACTGACTTCACCCTCAAGCTCCCCCTCATCCGGACGGGTTCCAAAAGCGGGAATTTCCTGGAAGTAGCTATTTGCCTAGGGTACGGCGCTGCCGTACTGGCCCTGATCATTGGAACGCTCTCACTCTAACTGCTCTATGAGCCCCGAAGGCCTGAAAAATCACCCATAAGTAATAGCTGAAATTTCTTTAGTCCAGAAAAAAACTGGTTTTGTATAGGAATATGTCATATTTAGCGGGTATTGTATGCCGGGTGTAAAGTTGTTGGTATCTTTGCTTAAATAGGTACGCGTATTGCCTGCTACTTAGGGCCTATTCGGAGTCACAGTTGCATCAGGGACCGTAACAACGCCATACGCTGGTACACTCTCTTTTTCACCTCAGTCACTTGCTGGATAAAACAAAGACGAATTGTATTTCGTTAATAGGTCAGAAGGTATATGTTGTTTAATATTGTATCTTGTTAATAGTAGCAAGATATTGTTCTTGTTCTGGTAATTATACTGTTATAAAATTATGCCGCTTATTATACTTCGTGCTCTTCATAGTTATTTCATTCTAAGTCGCTCTGTTTTTCGATGGCGACTTTAGCTGCTGACAGCTCCCCTATGCGCCAACCTAGGTTGCTACTTTGATCATGGCTGGCTCATCAATAGGTAAAACCTCTACATGTATCTTTGACCGGGTCATTGCCCGGTGCAGGACCCGCCGAACCTCCTCCTGCTCTCTGTTACCCCCACACCTTTTTGCGCACAAACCGTTTCTCGTATGAACCAGATGAATAGCCCCCTGATAAGGATCGGCGTCTTCTATGACGGCAATTATTTCCTTAAGATCAGTGATTACTACTACTTCCAGCACGATCGTAAAGCCCGTATTAGCCTGGAGGGCCTGCACGAGTTTATCCGGCACCAAGTAGCTGAAGAAGAAGACGTAGATGTGCGCCTGGCGCAAATCACCGATTCTCACTTCTTCCGCGGCCGCCTATCTGCTACCGAAGCCCGTGACAAAGACCGCCTGTTTCATGACCGGCTGCTCGACGATATTCTGATGAACTTGGGCGTAACCACCCACTACATGCCCCTGAAAACGCGCGATGGCCGTTTGCAGGAAAAAGGCATTGATGTGTGGCTGGCCCTGGAAGCCCTGGAGTTGGCTATGCACAAGAGCTTTGATGTAATTGTGCTCATCGCCGGCGACTCTGACTACGTGCCCCTGATTAAGAAGCTCAACACCGTGGGTACCCGCGTGATGCTGCTGAACTGGGACTTTAAGTACGTTGACTTCAAAGGTGAAAACCGGGTTACCCGCGCCTCCCAGCAGCTGCTGGAGCACGTAACGTATCCCACCCAGATGCACGACATCATCGACCAGGGCCTGAGCTCCGGCGACGAGCTGATCGAGAGCCTGTTTGTAAATACGCCCGAGCCCGTAGCTTTCCCCGCCGTGAAGCCCGTGCGCCCCACCGGCCCCACGGCCGCTGGCCCGGTAGGTACGGTAGGCATCAGCACCATCAAAAACCTGAAAAACGGTTTCGGATTTGTGGTAATGCCCCCAAACAACTTGTTCTTCAGCTATGCCGATATGGCCGAAGGCGACTTCAACGATCTGCATGAGGGCGACTGGGTGGAATTCACCGTAGGCCGCAACCACCGCGACGAAGATTGCGCCCGCCAGGTACGCAAAGTGCCCGCTCCGGAAATGGAAGAAGGCGACGAGTACGGCGACGAAGCCGAACACGAGTCAATTGACTCCCCCGACCGTTTATAATCTGCTCTAATACCCCAGGTTCGGCATCCTGTAGAACGCCGGGCACCCGCTTGCAACACGGGTAGCCCGGCGTTTTTGTGTTTACAGCAAAATGGAGATGAAGTAAGGAAGTGTTAGAAGTGAAGAGGGAGAGTGACGCCAGACATTCTTCTGAGCAAAGCGAAGAATGACATGCGTGTACTTGGCTGCATATCACCCCGTCATCTTCTTGCTTAATGTCCTCCTTACCTGCTCACTTCACTCTCCCTGCGGGAAAAGCAACTCGTGGAACTCACGCTTGGTAGCGGGGTAGCGGTTAAAGGTGCCCAAGCCACGGGCAACTACTAGGTTGTTGCGGGCGGGGCACGTGATAGTGGCGCTGCAGACCACCAGCGTTTTGCCGCTGTGCTCTACTTGGCCGTGCGCCACTAGGTGGTCGTGCAGGTGCACCGGGTAGAGGTAGTTGATCTTGAACTCCACCGTTGAAACCAGTTCACCAGCCGTGAAAGCCAACGATAGGGCCGCCGCGCCCAGCGCAGAGTCCATGAGCCCGGCTAACACACCGCCGTGGCAGGTACCGGGAGAGGAGAGGTGCTCTGGGCCCACCGTCATGGTGTACTGTACCTCGCCGGCGGTTTTCAGCAGCAGCTCCATGCCATTGGTGCGGCCGTAGGTATTAATGCGGTTATATACGGCTATGAGGGTAGCCACGTCAGGAAATTGCTCCATAAGAAAGGGGAGAGGGCGGGAGAATAAGGCGGAAAAGTTAACTTTCTTTGAAGAAACCTACTCCGCTATGGCCCCTTCATCACTCACCTTCGCTGAGTTTTATCCGCGCTACCTGCGCGACCATCAGCAGCGCGGTACGCGTGTACTACACTTCATCGGTACCACGCTGTTTTTAGCGCTAACCGGCCTAGCTGTTTTCCGGCAGCAGCCCTGGCTTGTACTGGCAGGCGTGGTGGCCGCTTACGGCTTTGCCTGGGTAGGCCACTTCTTTGTAGAGCATAACCGCCCTGCCACCTTTCAGCACCCCTGGCTTTCCCTGCTCGGCGACTTCCGGCTGTACGTTGATCTGCTTCGGGGGCGGGAAAAGTTTTAACCTGGGGCTAGGCCACTACTACTTTCCGCATCAGAAAGTGCGGTACGGTGCCAAACAGCGTGTGCGAGGGAGCTACTACGGTGTAGCCCAGTCGCTCATAAAACGGTACGGCTTGCTCCCGTGCGTGCAGCACTATCTCTGTAAGTCCCTGCTGGCGGGCGGCGGCTTCCAGATGCTCCAGCACCTGCCGGCCCACGCCTTGCCCCTGGGTTTGCGCCTGCACGGCCATAAAACGTACTTGCCCCTGCTGTGGGCCGCTGGGGTGCAGCCGGCCCACCCCCAGGGCTTGCCCATCGGGGGCGAGTAGCAACGCGTGGGTAGTGGTGGGGGCAGCATCATCTTCGGCCCGCTCAGAGCCTGCTGGCTGGCCCCAGGGCTGCCGGAGCACAGAATAGCGCAGATGATAGTACGCCTCCCATTCGGCGGGAGTGCGGGGCGAGATGATACTAGCCATAAATAGCGGAATCAGAAGGAAGAGTGGCCGCGGCAAGATAGGCGAAGACTGCCTGACTCCCCTTGCTGGCCTAGCGCAACCTAAAAGCCCGGTGTAGCTACTTTGCCCAGGTGCTGGCAGGCCAGAATAACTGCTATACCAATCCTGCTAACTTTCTACCTTTGGCCCTCCCGCCCAAACTGGCCTAGCGGTTTGGCGTATTCACCCCTGAACGTTACTTTCTTTTCTCATGGCCTCCTTTGATATCGTCAGCAAGGTAGATCCGCAAACTCTCGAAAACGCGGTAAACACAGCAAAAAAAGAACTCCAGACCCGCTATGATCTTCGCGACACCAAGGGCGGCATTGATCTGGATAAAAAAGCCAACACCATTCTGCTCAGCTCCGAAAACTCCATGCGCGTGAAGGCGCTGGAAGATATTCTGCTGGGCCGCGTGGTAAAGCAGGGCATTGATGGTACGGCCCTTGATTTCTCTGCCGATGAGCAGCCTAGTGGCAACCTCGTGAAAAAGACCATTAAAGTGCGCGCCGGAGTTGATAAGGAGGCTGGCCGCAAAATCGTGAAGGCCATTAAGGACGCCAAGCTGAAGGTAGAAGCCCAGATGCAGGATGACCAGGTGCGGGTATCGGCCAAGAAAATTGATGACCTGCAGGCTGTTATTGCCCTGTTGCGCCGCACTGATATTGGCCAGCCCCTGCAATTCGTGAACATGAAGTCGTAGTTGTTAATAAGTGATGAGGTAATAGAGTGAGGATGTGATGCGGTAGGTTGCTTCTGTTTACTTCCCCTTTCACTTCCTTACCCCATTCACCCCATCACCTCTTCACTCCCTTTCTTCATCACTCCCTGATGGAATTCGACCTCTCCGTTTTCTCTAACCCCCAGACCTGGGTCAGCTTGCTTACGCTGACCTTCATGGAAATAGTGCTGGGCATTGATAATATCATCTTTATCTCAATTGTAGTGAACCGGCTGCCTCGCACCCAGCAGCAGCGCGGCCGCACTATTGGGCTGTTGCTGGCGCTGCTGTGCCGCATTGGGCTGCTGCTAAGCATCACCTGGATTGTGGGCCTCAAAACGCCACTGTTTCACCTGAATCTGCCATGGCTGGAAGAACCCTTCGGCGTGGCCGGCCGCGACCTGATTCTGCTGGCCGGTGGCTTGTTCCTGATTGGCAAGAGCACCACCGAAATTCACACCAAACTCCAGGGCGAGGAGGATGAAACCGGTGCGGCAGGTGGCACGGCCACTATGGGCTCCATCATCATGCAGATCATCGTCATTGATATTGTGTTCAGTTTCGACTCCATCCTGACGGCTGTAGGCCTCGTAGATAACGTGCTGATTATGATTCTGGCCGTGGTATTGTCAATGGGCGTTATGCTGGCCTTCTCCGGCGTAGTTGCCGACTTCGTGAACCGCAACCCCACCATCAAAATGCTGGCCTTATCCTTCCTGATTATGATTGGGGTAATGCTGGTGATGGAGGCCTTCCACAAGGAAATCGAAAAAGGCTATATCTACTTCGCCATGTTCTTCTCGCTGGTGGTGGAAATTCTGAACATGCGCCTGCGTAAGAAAACCGTACCCGTGCACCTGCATGAGTCGAAGTATGACTAGGTGCCTGTAACTACCAGGTAACAAGCAGCCCGCTACAGATAATATGTAGCGGGCTGCTTGTTTATTAGGCCCTCTGCTGGCTGTTTGGGCCTTCTGGCTATGTGACCAACATGATATACAGCACAATAGGCAGCAGAAAGGCGCAGGCCACGGCGCAGTTTATGCTGCGCATAGCCGGTGCGCGCCAGAGGCCAAGCCCCGCCAGCAAAGCCAGCAGCAGCGGCAGAAAAATGAAGTTGTCGTAGATGGTAACGCCGCCTGCATCCATCAGCAGCTCAGGGTGGCCTACCGGAGCTGCCCGCCGAAATACGCCAAACAGCATGGTACGGTCAACCATCAGGTGCGTGCCCTCAGGCCATGAGTCCGTGTCGGAGCGAAAATAGGCGTGAGTGGTCTGGATGTTGGAGTGGGTACCCATGTTGTACCCCCGGGCATAAAGCGACACCGATTCGACGTTTTCTACTACTTCGTTCGGTAAGTGCTCTACCCATAAAAAGTCCAGCACCATAAGTGCCACCAGCAGCAGCGCCACCCGGCAAACCCAGTGGGCATACGGGGCATACTGCCCGTAGCGCTCCTCAGTGGTTGGGGCCCGGCGGGGTGCCGGCGGGCGGCCCCGCCGGCGCAGGGCGGGGTCGCGGTGAAGTGGCCTGGGCGGCTCCGGTGGCTGGCGCTGGGTCTGGAGCAGCGCATCATAAGCCCGCCGACGAATGGGGTTGCTCAGAATGTCGTAGGCCTCATTTACGATCAGATACCGCTGATGGGCTGCCGGGTCCGGGGTTCTATCGGGGTGGGTGAGTAATACTAGGCGGCGGTAAGCCCGGCGCAGGTCTTCTGCCGAGGCCTGCTCACTCACTTCCAGCAGGGTATACAGCGTGCTCATGACATGGGCAGCAGGGCAGCCACGGCCGCTGTTTGGTCATGGGCCCGGCGCACGGCTAGCTCCAGCAGGCGCCGGTTGAGTTCTGAGCGGTGGGTCCGGTAGAAGTGTAGTTCCGTGGTGGTGAACATGGCCACTACCAGGCCTATGAGGGTGTAGCGCAGTTTGGTGTTGCGCCCCAACAGCTCGGTTAGCAGCCGCTGCTGCTCGCCCACTGAAGCCGACCGGAACGGAATGTGGTGGTCGTGCAGAAAGTCGGCTATTATCGCCAGTAGAGGCTCATTCTGCAGCTTAAGTATTGGTCGCAGCGTGCGGTGCAGGAAATCGGCTACGTCTGCCACCGGCTCGGCAGGTAGCTCCGCAACAATAGCAGGGCGGAGGGCAAGCAGCGCTGCATCGGCAGCGCTAACTATGGCAGAGGGCAGTGCAGGCATTAATTCAAATATAACCACCAAAGAATGGCAAGATGCGGGAGTAAGTACCTATTTCTTTTAGTCGTTTGAAAGCTGATCTATAAGCTACAGACAACGGGGGTAGCTGTACGAAGGATATTTGTCTGGGTAGAATGAAGGCCAGCTTTTCAGGGCTGATAACAGCGTTGAAGATGCGCTGGTTAAAAGGAATGTGTGCAGCGTGTAGGCAACAACCCTACTGTCTGCCCGGCTGCCTTAGTGAATTGCAACAGCACAACTAAACGAAATGCAAGAAGTAACAGGAATATAGAACTAGCCTTGCGAACCCAACAATAAAAATACGATGGCATTATAAAAATGATAAGCTTGGTACAGAGTTGATCAATATGGCTATTCTTATGCGTGGGATTGGGTTGGTTAGCCTTGCTAATGGGTTGTATAAGGTGGCATGGATCATAATATATTTTTTATATGTATGGTTGAAAGTGTCTGTAAGGCAGTGAGCAACGTTCGTTTTATGGAAAAGAAAAATTGGGTTTCCTTGTGATAATGCATGCTGGTAATGATCCGTTTTTTTAGACCTCGCTATATAAATAAATGGACAAAATGCAGGTCTCAAGGTTGATGGATGTTGTTGAGCGCGGCGGGCTACAGAAAGAGTTAAGCGGAAGCGGAAGATAATTAGGCTTGAAAGGCTTAATTTTAGAGGGACATCTAACTTCACTCCTTTTACTATCGATGAAAAAACTACTATCTCTAGCTCTGTTAGCTTGTGGGGCAGTAATGCCTGCTATGGCGCAGACTTTTGTGCGTGACCCCCGGCCAGCTCCCGAGACGATATGCCCAGCTCGGCCTGAAAATATGTTTACTACGGTAACTGCCCCAGCAGCCTATCTAGAAGCTCAGCGTACCGGCCGCAAAGGCACGGCAGCCTCGCGCATTGAAGTAACCTACACGGGCTTCACTCCCGAAGCACAGGCTGCCTTCCAGTATGCGGTTGATATCTGGCAGTCATTATTGAACTCCCCAGTTCCTATTCGAGTGCAGGCCACCTGGACGCCCTTGGCCGCCGGCGTACTAGGCTCAGCGGGAACCACTGCGCTTTACACCCGGATAGATGGCGCTACTCGCAACGATGTGCTTTATCCAGTGGCCCTGGCAGAGAAGCTGGCGGGCCAGGAGCTCAACGGGGCGGCAGCGCCCGATATTAACGCTCGTTTCAGCAGCACATTCAACTGGTACCTCGGTACCGATGGTAAGCCAGGTGCCGGCCAGTATGATCTGGTGTCGGTGGTACTACACGAGCTAGGCCACGGCCTGGGCTTCCAGGCTGGTACAACTTTCTCTACCACCAACAACCAGGGCGCCTACTCCGAGCCGCCCATTAACTTCGCCACCTTTATTGAAAACGAGGCCGGTCAGTTAATCACTGATACGCGTGTGTTTACTAACCCCTCACCTGCGCTTGGGGCCCAGTACACCAGCAACGCGCTGTATTTCGATAGCCCGCTAGCCAGAGCCGCTAACAATACAACCAGCGCCGATAAGCGCCCTAAGTTGTATGCGCCTACTACTTTCTCCAGTGGTTCCAGCATTTCCCACCTGGATGAAGCAACGTACGCCGCCGGCAACGAAAACTCCCTGATGTCGCCGCAGTTTGGAGCTGCAGAAGCAATTCACAGCCCAGGCCCCATAACGTTGGCAATCTTCAACGAGATTGGCTGGTTCAACACGGCTATCCGGCATACGCCGCTGAAAGACACCGAAACAAATCAGGATTTTGTGGTAAATGCCACCGTACAGAGCGATGGCACCGTAGCTCCGGGGACCGTAAAGCTGATGTACAACATCGATAACGGCGCCACTACTACGGTGGTCATGACCGCCACGGGTACCGCAAACCAGTATCGGGCTACTATTCCCAGCCCCGGCCTCAATAAAACTGTCCGTTACTACATTACCGCCGCCGACGTTGAAACGGGCCGCACGTACGCATCACCGGCTGCCTCCCGCCGCGGGGTAATCAATCAATACCAGTTCTTTGTGGGCGTTGATGCGTTGCCGCCAGTAGTACAGCACAACCCCTCTACCTTTATTTTCACCACGCAGCTGCCGTATCAGATTATGGTGAAAGCCAAAGACAACGTGGGAATTGGTAGTGTAGTGCTGGAATACAACGTGAACGGCACTGCTCGCCCCAACATTACCCTTACTCGCCAGAACGACACCACCTACGTTGGCTCTATCTCAACGGCAGCTGGTGCAATTGTGGCCGGCGACTTTATCAATTATCGCGTAGTGGCCACCGACGTAGCCGCCACCCCTAACCGCACTGCCAACCCCAGCACTGGTTTTTACGCGGTGCGTGTAGTATCTATCAAGCCCGCCCAGCAAACGTACGTTAACGCTCTGGACAGCAACGTGCCCCTCGATTTTGTGGGCGACGGTTTCACCATTGCCCAACCCGTTGGCTTTACCAACCCCGCCATTCACTCCGACCATCCCTACAAGGATGGTAGCGGAGTCAATTCAGAGAGCAATATCATCTACCAGCTGCTTGTACCCATTATTGTGAAGCCCAATGCAGCAGAGGCCGTAGTAAAGTTTGATGAAATTGTGCTGACTGAGCCCAACACTGCCGGCAGCACCTTCGGCAGCTCGGGCTTCTTTGACTACGTAATAGTGGAGGGCAGCAAGGATAATGGTACCATCTGGACGCCCCTGGCGCCTGGGTATACCAGCACTGCCAATGCCGCCTGGCTGACGCGCTGGAACAGCGCCATTGATGCCAGTGGTAACTCCGCTGCCACCGGCACCCCAGATCTGTTTGCTCCCCGCACTCTAAACCTGAGCCCCACCTTTGCGGCTGGTGATGTTGTGCGCCTGCGCTTCCGCCTGTTCTCCGATCAGCTCTCGCACGGCTGGGGCTGGGCCATTGATAACTTGGCCATCCAGAATGTAGTAACCGGCGTGAAGGAAGAAGTGAAGGCCGCCGGCCTGACGGTTTACCCAAACCCCAGCACGGGCCGCTTTACAGTATCGGCTAGCTTCGCTCAGCCAGTGAAAGGCCTGCAGGTAGTGGTTCGTAACATGCTAGGCCAGGAGGTAATGCGCCAAGACGTGCCAAACGGCATTCGTCAGGTGGCAGTACCCGTAGACCTGAGCAACTTCTCGGCTGGTCTCTACCAGGTTAGCCTTGGTTCGGGCAGCGAGATGGTATCGCGCAAAGTGTTGGTGCAGAAATAGTCTTTCCGTAGCAACGCCTAGTACAAAGAAGGCGCTTCCCACGGGAGGCGCCTTCTTTGCGTTTAAAGAGTTTAGGCCCTGGCCTACGAGGCCCACCCCAGCTTACTAATGAAGTCCCAAAGCACCACGCCGGCAGCAATGCTGACGTTGAGGGAATGCTTGGTGCCAAACTGCGGAATTTCTACCGCGGCATCACAGAGAGCCAGCACCTCATCATCTACCCCAAACACCTCGTTGCCCAGCACCAGCGCGTAGGCCTGCCCGGGAGTGGGCTGAAAGGAGGGCAGGGGTATGCTACCGGTGGTCTGCTCCACAGCCACGACCATATAGCCGGCAGCCTTAAGCTGCTGCACCACCTCAACGGTAGTGGCAGCGTATTCCCAACTAACCGACTCGGTAGAGCCCAGCGCGGTTTTAGTGATTTCGCGCTGGGGTGGCCTACCGGTAATGCCACACAGCCAGATTTTTTCCAACGCAAACGCATCGGCCGTACGGAATGCTGCCCCCACATTGTGCAGGCTCCGTACGTTGTCGAGGACCAGGGAGAGGGGGAATTTTTGCGTATTTTTGAAGTCTGCCACCGTCAGCCGGTTCAGCTCTTCCATGGAGAGTTTGCGCATACTGCAAAAGTAGGAACGTCAGGCCGAGCAGCTGATGTTGGCAAAGACAAAACGCATAACGTCATGCTTCGGCTCCGCTCAGCCATGACAGATAAAAGTACTCCCTGATCCTGCTCGCTGGCTCTGTGCTGGCGTTACTTACTTGCTAGTGAAAGCTAAAGTCGCCGATCCTACCAAAAAGCCCATCCGCACGCACGGCTCCCTCGGGCCGGCTCCCGTGATTGATACGCCCTTGATGAAGCAGTATTACCAGCTGAAACAAGAGCACCCCGGCGCCGTGCTGCTGTTTCGGGTGGGCGACTTCTACGAAACCTTCGGGGAAGATGCCGTTACGGCTTCCCGTATTCTGGATATTACCCTAACCAAGCGCG
Organism: Hymenobacter taeanensis; assembly: GCF_013137895.1. Taxonomy (NCBI): domain Bacteria; kingdom Pseudomonadati; phylum Bacteroidota; class Cytophagia; order Cytophagales; family Hymenobacteraceae; genus Hymenobacter; species Hymenobacter taeanensis. The sequence continues at coordinate 1,134,027 of NZ_CP053538.1, read as the reverse complement.
GGGCCGGCACCTCTTCCGAAACTCCGCTGGCCGGCTTCCCTCACCACGCCCTCGACAACTACCTGCCCAAACTGGTGCGGGCGGGCCAGCGCGTAGCCATCTGCGACCAGCTTGAAGACCCCAAAATGGCTAAGGGGCTAGTGAAGCGCGGGATTACGGAGCTCGTAACGCCCGGCGTTAGCCTTCACGACAATGTGCTGGAGCGCAAGAGCAACAACTACCTCTGCGCCGTGCATTTTGGGAAGCAGGAGGCCGGTATCAGCTTCCTCGATATCAGCACTGGCGAGTTTCTGGTAGCCCAGGGTACCATTGATTACTTAGGCAAGTTGCTGCAGAACTTCGGCCCCGCAGAAGTGCTGTTCTGCAAGCGTAGCCGCCGGGAATTTGAGGAGAACTTCGGTCCTGATTTCTGCCACTTTGCTCTCGATGAGTGGGTATTTGGCTACGACTACTGCCACGACACGCTCACTCGCCACTTCAACACCACTTCGCTTAAAGGCTTCGGTATTGATGGCTTGCGCGAAGGCATTACGGCCGCCGGCTGCATCCTGCATTACCTCGCCGAAACCAAGCACACCGACGTAGGCCACATCGGCAGCATTGGCCGCTTAGAGGAGGACAAGTACGTGTGGCTCGACCGATTTACGGTGCGCAACCTGGAGCTAGTACTGCCCCAGCATCCCGGCGGTGTGCCCCTCATCGACATCCTCGACCAGACCGTGACGCCCATGGGCGCGCGCCTGCTACGCAAGTGGGTGGTGCTGCCCCTCAAGGAGCCCGCTCAAATTCAGCGCCGCCTCGATACGGTGGAGGCCCTGCTCCAGAACCCGGAGCTATTGGAAAACCTGTTGCAACACCTGCGCCAGATCAACGACCTGGAGCGCCTGATTTCCAAAGTAGCGGTGCGCCGCATCAACCCGCGCGAGCTGCTGCAGCTTTCCCGCGCCCTGGAAGCTATTGCCCCCATGCGTGAGCAGTTGGCCGCTTCCGGCATCCGGGCCCTGCAAAAACTAGCCGATCAGCTTAACCCCTGTACTGGCCTACGCGAGGAAATTCAGGCCAAGATTAAAGTTGATGCCCCCATTCTGACCAACCAGGGCGGCGTGCTGAACGATGGCGTAGATGCGGAGCTGGATCAGCTCCGCGCAATGGCCTTCTCGGGCAAGGACTACCTATTTCAGATGCAGCAGCGGGCCATTCAGGAAACCGGCATTGGCTCCCTGAAGGTGGCCTACAATAAGGTGTTCGGGTACTACCTCGAAGTAACCAACGCCCACAAAGACAAAGTACCGAGCACCTGGATCAGAAAGCAGACGCTGGTAAATGCCGAGCGCTACATTACGGAGGAACTCAAGACCTACGAGGAAAAGATCCTGCACGCCGAGGATCAGCTGTTCGTCATTGAGCAGCGCATTTATACTGATCTGGTGCTGTCGGCGGCTGAGTACGTCTCCCAGATTCAGCAGAACGCCCGCGCCATTGGAGTCACCGACTGCTTGGCCAGTTTTGCCGCCACTGCTCGCCAGTACCGCTACGTGAAGCCGCGCGTGGATGACAGCACCGTGCTCGACATTAAGGCCGGCCGTCATCCCGTGATTGAGCGCCAGCTACCCCCCGGGGAGGCCTACATCCCGAATGATATTCGGCTGGATCAGGAAGACCAGCAGATTGTGGTCATTACGGGGCCTAATATGGCGGGTAAATCGGCGTTGTTGCGCCAAACGGCCCTTATTGTGCTGCTGGCCCAGATAGGCTCGTTCGTGCCCGCTGATGCGGCTACCATCGGCGTCATCGACAAGATTTTCACCCGCGTAGGTGCCTCCGATAACCTGAGTAAGGGCGAGAGCACCTTTATGGTGGAAATGACCGAAACGGCCAGCATCCTCAACAATCTCTCCGACCGCAGCCTCGTGCTGATGGACGAAATCGGGCGGGGCACGAGCACCTACGATGGCATCAGTATTGCCTGGGCCATTGTGGAGCACCTGCACAACTCCCCCAAAGCACGCGCCAAAACGCTGTTCGCCACGCACTACCACGAGCTCAACCAACTCGCCGATGACTGCTCGCGGGTGCGCAACTACAACGTGGCTGTGAAAGAGGCCGATGGCCGCATCTTATTCCTACGCAAGCTGCAGGAGGGCGGCTCAGAGCATAGTTTCGGTATTCACGTGGCCCGCATGGCGGGTATGCCTACTTCCGTGGTACTCCGCGCCAATGAAATCATGCACCACCTGGAGCAGGAGCGGACCAGCGCCGGGGTAGAAGACGGCCCCACCGAATTCGACGAGGTATTGGCGGGGTTGGATGAAAAGCCCGGTGCCGGCAAAGTCGTTGCTTTAAACGGCTCAGTGAATGCGGAAGCTGTACAGACTCGCAGCACACCTAAAGCCCAGCCCACTGCCGCCGTTCATACTGCGCCGCGGCCCAGCTTGCAGCTCAGCATGTTCGAGCCCGGCGACCCCGCCCTAGAGCGCGTGCGTGAACTGCTGGAGAAACTGGATGTAAATACGCTTACCCCCATTGAGGCGCTGCTCAAACTCAACGAGCTAAAGTTGGCAGCTGGCGGGAAATAGTCAAGTGGCCTGGCTCGGCTTACCAGTTAGGCTTGAGCTAGGCCACCCATTACTCTTTGCAGCAAGGTGAAATGTGGTAGGCTCGCTAAAATTTTCTCCCTGAAAATCAGCCGAAAACAGCTTGTATAGTAAAAAAGTAAAGGTTTTTTTGGGACTACCTCTTGACAACAAGGATTCCTGTAGTACCTTTGTCACATCAAAACGCCACTACGGCGCCAAGATCAAAAGCGAGAGTAGCTCAGTTGGTAGAGCGCGACCTTGCCAAGGTCGAGGTCGCGAGTTCGAACCTCGTCTCCCGCTCCAAACAAAAAGGCCCTGCTATTTAGCAGGGCCTTTTTGTTTATTTGCTAGTTGACAATATGTCAGTATGAAACCACCCATTTCAGACAAACAGTTTCGGGCTTTTGTAGCAGAGTGCTTATCTATAGCGCAAGTGATTAAACGGTTAGGGCTGATACCAGCTGGCGGCAACTACAAAACGGTGAAGGCAAGAATTGAGGCGCTGGCAATTGATACAACCCACTTCACAGGCAGTGGTTGGAACGTAGGCGAGCGGTATCAAAAGTTTGGCAAACCCTTCTCATGGGATAATATTCTGATTGAAAATTCTAGCTATACCTCCTCGTACCGGCTTCGTAACCGTTTAGTGATTGAAGGCCTAAAAGAAAGAATGTGTGAGGGTTGCCGTAATAAATTTTGGCTAGGAAAGCCTATTCCGTTAGAGCTGCACCACAAAAATGGAATAAATAACGACCATAGAATTGAGAATTTACAGTTATTGTGCCCAAATTGCCATGCCCAAACGGCAAACTACCGGGGCAAAAATCAGGCAAGAGCCGGAGTGGTGGAATAGGTAGACACGCGGCACTTAAAATGCCGTTTCCGTAAGGAAGTACGGGTTCGATTCCCGTCTCTGGTACAAAAAGGCCCTATTGCGTATGCAACAGGGCCTTTTTCTTGAGTAAGAGGCTAGTAATAGTAGTTGCTTACTGCGTAAAGTAAGCAACTCCTGAGCGCGGCGACCAGCTAGAGGCGCGGTTGCGGCGGGCTGGTCTGGGCTGGCGCCGAGGAAGTGGGATAGGTAGAGAAGCGAGCTTCATTCTTTTGGGCAGCACGCGAGCTAAGTTGTTAAGCTGGGGCCGCTCAGGGCCACCAATGGCATTCTCTGCGAACATTGCCGGGTGTCCGTTGCGGTCATATACCCAGCCTTGGTACACCCAACCTAAATAGCGGCCGTTCAGCGAGTATACCAGCTCCTCATCGAACCAGGCTACTACATTGCCTTCCGCGTCATATAAGGCGCGGCAGGCTTCATCAGCATATACAACTTGTTTTCCGGCGGTGTTATAAAGTGGAATCATAATGGGTAATAAGGTTATAGGGAACAGGTAGTATATCAACGCAGTATCTTATAATGCCGGATTCTCAGAGGCGCCACTTTTTTAGTGGTAAGCGCCTAAATTGTAGTGAATTGAACTGCAAGAGGGATATATGATGAGCATTAAACTTGCTCTGTAAATAGCAGAGCCACGTAGTAAAGCGTGCGTTGCGCGGGTGCGGCCGGAGCGGCGTGGCCACAGGAGACTAGAGCTGAATAGTAGTCGTTAACTGAAGTGCACTACTAGCACAAAGTGGCCTAGCCGAAGCCTGAGACGCAGCCTTTCTGGACTATTGGCTAGTTGGCGCCGTCTGATTTGCTACCTTTATTTTCTCGCGTATTTCGCGTTTCGTAATGTCCCTCGCTTTTGTTTCTGACGCCCCAATGCCGGAGGTACCTGATTATCAGTTAAAGATTAAACAAGTATTTGCTGAGGTCGGCAAAGTGGTTGTAGGCCAGCAGTACATGGTTGGGCGCCTGCTGATTGGCTTGTTTACCGGGGGGCATATCCTCCTGGAAGGAGTGCCGGGCCTGGCCAAAACGCTCACCATTAGTACCCTCTCGAAGGTGCTGCACCTGCACTTTCAGCGGGTGCAGTTCACGCCTGACCTGTTGCCTTCCGACTTGGTGGGCACCATGATTTACAACCAGAACCAATCAGAATTTGAAGTTAAAAAGGGGCCGATATTCGCCAATCTGGTGCTGGCTGATGAGGTAAACCGCTCCCCGGCCAAGGTGCAAAGTGCCTTGCTCGAAGCCATGCAGGAGAAGCAGGTAACCATCGGCGAGACTACCTACCTGCTTGATTTGCCCTTTCTGGTACTGGCTACGCAAAACCCCGTGGAGCAAGAGGGCACTTACCCGCTCCCTGAGGCCCAGGTCGACCGTTTTATGATGAAGGTATTTGTGGATTACCTCAAGAAAACGGACGAGCTGGAAGTAATGCGCCGAATGGCTAACATGAGCTTTGAAAGCGATGTTAACCCTATCCTGACCAAAGAGGATATATTCGGTATTCGCCAGCAGATCAATCAGGTGCAGATCTCAGAAACTCTTGAGAAATACATTATCGAGCTGGTGTTTGCCACCCGCAAGCCAGCGGAGTATGACCTGGTGGAGTTTCAGCAGTACGTGCAGTTTGGAGTGAGCCCGCGCGCTAGTATTGCTCTGCACCGAGCCGCTAAAGCCGTAGCTTACTTAGATGAGCGCGACTACGTGCTGCCTGAGGATATTAAGGAAGTAGCCACTGATGTGCTCAACCACCGCATTCTGCTTACTTATGAAGCCGAAGCCGATGGCATCCGGACGCAGGACTTGATAGAAGCCATTCTGCGCAAAGTGCCCATTAGCTAAATGCGCAAACAGCTCCAACCAAGTAGCCTTATACTAGGCCACTTGGTTGGAGCGCGCCTATTGCTCTCGGTTACTGTGTTATTCCAAAATTGCTTTCATTGACGAAACTCACCAAAACGCTGCGTGGCTTGGCTAGCTTGGTGCGAAACCCCTGGCTCTTGAACCACGTGCTGGCCACTGATGACGCAATGTGGCAACAGCGCAGCTTGGCGCATACTGTGCGGTGGCAGACAGGAGAACACGGCCTGCCGGTAGCTGCATTGGCGCCCTTGCTGCCTGCCGCTGGTGAAACTGTGCAGCCCTTTGCCTTCCGGGAGGGGGGCTCCTTGCCTACTGATTTGGCGCTGCTGCGTGCCCTGGCCCGCGCGATACCCGGCTGCCGTTATTTTGAGATTGGCACCTGGCGTGGCGAAAGCGCCGCCAACGTGGCTGAAGTAGCCGCATCGGTGCACACGCTGAACCTTTCGGCGGCTGAGCTTCGGGCTTTGGGTTTATCGGAGCGCTACATCAACCTGCACGGTTTCTTCTCCCGGCCGTTACCAAATGTGACGCATCTGACGGGGGATTCAGCCACGTTTCCCATGCACGAGCTAGGCCACTTCGACCTGCTGTTCATAGACGGAGACCATCGCTACGAGGCCGTGCGGACGGATACGCGCCGCGTATTTGAGCATCTGGTGGGCCCGGCTACCACAGTAGTATGGCACGACGCTAGCCGGCAGCCGGGGCAGCCGCGCTGGGAAGTGCTGGCCGGGATTCTGGATGGTATTCCTGCTGCAGCCCCTGGGCATTTAATGCAGGTAGAAAATACGCTGTGCGCCATCTATACGCCTAGCCCACTACCCACCGACTTGCCTGAGCCTCTGGCCGACCCCATGCCGGCCTTCCGTGTAACTGTGCAAGTGCTACCCTAAATACTCTTTGCCCGCATCAGGTGCCAAACACGCGCTACATCAGCAGCCTGAGGCAGAAAGGAAGTTGGCTTGGTACCGGTAGCTCGCCAGAATTTCCAGAGTAGGAAGCCTGTTGAAGCACTGTACGATAAGGTAGAGGCTAAGGCAGCTCCCCTGATGCCTAGTTGTGGGATAAGCAAGGCGCAAGCAACTACCGTGAACCCTAGGCCTATTATAGCGGCCGTATTATTGGTGCGGTACTGGGCCAGCCCCGCGAAGTAGCTACTAACGAGCATCTGCAGTGCCATAATAACCACACCGGGCGCCAGTAGAAGCATAACCTCGTGTGCCGGCCCGAATTCTTTGCCAAAGAGGCTAGACAGCAGAGCGGTAGGTAACATGAGCATAAGTAATACGCTGGCTGCCGTACCCCCAATAGTATACCGGGCTACTCGTAATGCGGCTGCCGGCAACGATCTGGCAGGTGAGTTAACTAATTCAACGTACTGAATAAGCGCAGTGCTCCTCGGAATCAGCCAGATAGCCTCCATCAGCGCCGTGCCCACCGACAATACCCCCACGGCCTTGGTATCGGCGTAGTAGGCCACAAAATAATAGCAAAGCCGGTAGTTAGCGAAAGCCAGGATGTTCGACAGGTGGGCCCCGCGGCTATGCCGCGCCAGTTCGCGGGTAGTGGCGCGGAGGCGCCGGCTTAAGCGCAAACGAGGATCAGGCAGGGACAACAGCGCGCCGAAGCTGAGCAGCAGCGGCAAGCCGTAGGCCAGGTAGCTGGCATAGTAGTAAGAACTAACTGCCCGCCACGGTCCGGCACCACTAAAAGCTACCAGCAAACCGCCCGCCAGCAGCGCTACCTGCATCACCACTAATAGATGGTAGGTCTGCTCCCGGCGGCGGCCGAGTAGTAACGACGTATTAATGGAGAAGAGGGCCTGTAGTACGCTCAACGCCCCCAGGTGCAGTAGGTACGTGGCACCAGGCTGGCGCAACAGGCCTATTATGCCAGTGCCTAGCGCGCAAACCGCTAGGGCCCAAACGTACGCCGGCAGTACCAAATGCCACAAGTTGCGGCGCGGAGCCAAATAGATCAGGGAGGAGCCACCCAGCAACCCAATAAACAAGAGTAAGGCAGCGCAGTCGGTTACAAATAAGCTCACCGCTCCACGTCCTGCCGCCCCCAGGTACCTGGCCGTCAGCCACACAATGCTAAAGCTCAGCAGCGCGCTAAGTAAGCGAGTAGTGAAATTGTGCAGAATACGACGAACCATAGGTTGGGCAAAATAGACTGCTAAGATGCAGTGCTTCTCCCAAATCCGCTGGTGGGTGCACCAAGTATTTCGCGGTACAGGTCAGCGAACTGACCGCCTACTTTATGATAGCTACACCGGGCCGCCGCATCGGCCGTTAGCCTCTCCGCATCAAACGTAATGGCTCCGCTTACCACCGCAGACAGGGCTTGCGTAAGCCCAGCCATATCATCGGGAGAAACCAGCAAGCCGAAGCTATTCACTGGCTCAAAGAGTTCTGGTACTCCCCCTGTGGCAGGGCCTACTACAGGGCAACCCGCGGCCCGCGCTTCCAGCAGAACGCAGCCAAAGGTTTCAGCCCGACTAAAGGAAACCAGAGCAGTGGCCTGCTGCATTTCCTGTGCTACCTCGGGCTGTGAAAGCTTGCCCAGGAATACAACTGCGCCGCAGCTAAGCAAGCCTAGCTCCTGAGCTACATGACGTAAAGATGCCTCATCGGGCCCATAACCCGCAATGCGTAGGTGCACATGCGGGAATTGCTGGCGCATGCCCGCTACTACCCGCAGTATGCCCGAAATATTTTTAACCGCATCATGGAAGGAGGAAACGATCAATAGTTGGCCTGGAACTCGCGGGATGGAGGCAGGCATGAATAGGGTAGTATCAACCACATTGGCAATGACAGCCTGCCGAGAGCTAACGAAGCCTAAACGGTTCATAGCTTTCTGTAAAGCACCGGATACTGTGTGCAAGGCGGCGGCCTGCCGTATCACTGCTTTCGTCAAACTCTTGCGTAGCCAAGTTATAAGGTGGGCCCGCTCCGGCAAATAAAGCGTCCAGTGTTCAGTAACGATGTACGGAATTTTACGAGTGAGCCGAAGCCACCACGCAAACAGTCCTGTACGGAGCAGCACATGCACGTGCACTAGTTGCGGTGGTCCCCCCCAGTGCTGTACAATTTGTCTGTATCCCTGGCCTAGGCACCAAAAATAGAGCGCTAGCTTCAGTAGCTTATCAAATGGTGCTAGGCCAGTAATCTGGGCGCGGTAGTAGTAACGTAGAGTGGGGGTAGCGCTGGTCCAGTCAATTTCTGAAGTAGTTAGGCCAGCTAGTGGCTCTCGCGCAACAGCCGCAAACAGCACCGCACCCGTAACGTGGGGCGCAACAGCAGCTACCTGCCGGGCCACAAAGTCACCATCCTGGTTGTCGTAGCGGTGAGGATACCACTTAGGCAGGTGTAGCACGCGCGGCTTCATGAGGCACGCAAGCTAGGAATTTCTGCTGGCAGAAGCTGAGCCACTACCTCGTGGTTACACACTAAAACGCCTGCCCCGAAAAACTGAAGCAGGCGCTACTCACAAGTAATCCGTCGGGTAGAATAGTAAAGGTAATTAGGCTCGGCGGTGGCTTGTGCTATTGCCAGGCAGACCGCAATTATGACTAGTATAAACCTATGCCCCCACCATTACATTAATATTGTGGCAGCATTATGTCTGTGTTATTGATCCGTTGATGACCTTAGGCTGCTACAAACAACTGACCACTTTGCTCCCTGCACCATGCTTCAATCCATGACCGGCTACGGTATTGCCCATCGCGAAACCGACACATATGCTGCTACCGTCGAAATCAAGTCACTAAACTCTAAAACGCTTGATTTAAGCTTGCGCCTGCCACGCTTCCTGCAAGACCGAGAGCTGGAAATTCGTAACCTAGTGACTAAAAGCCTCATTCGGGGCAAGGTTAATCTCAACCTCGACTTCACCCGGCCCCGCGCTGCGGCTCGCACCGGTGCAGTGCTGAATGAAGCAGTTTTGCTACTGGCTCTGGAAGAATTACGGCAGGTGTCGGCGCGAAGTGGAGCTTCGCTTGAGCAGCTAACTGCCCTGGCGCACGCCCTACCAGGCGCCCTACGGATACCCGCTGATAGCACTGCTGCAACCGAAGAGGAAGAAGAAGTGCCTTGGGAAGAACTATTGCCATTGTTACACGAGGCCTTGGACCGGGTAAACCAGTTCCGGCGCGATGAAGGCCAAGCCCTAACAAATGAGATTCTGAGCTACTTGGATAAAATAAGAATACAACTGGCTGATGTTGAACGGCATGACCCTACGCGTATTGAGCAGGTGCGGCAGCGACTACAGAATCATCTGGCTGAAATAACCGGCAGTGAGCATTTCAACCCTACCCGCTTCGAACAGGAGGTGCTGTACTATATTGAGAAGCTTGACATTGCCGAGGAAAAGGTGCGATTGGTCAACCATTTACACTACTTCACCGAAACGGTGTACTTACCAGAGCCCACGGGAAAGAAACTTGCCTTTATTTCGCAGGAAATAGGAAGGGAAATAAACACCATCGGTTCTAAAGCTAACGACTCCGTCATCCAGCATTTGGTAGTTGGGATGAAGGAGGAATTGGAAAAAATAAAGGAGCAGATTAACAACATTCTTTAGTCTATTTCCTGAATAATACTGTTTAAAAATGGATTATGTATATGAATGTGAAATTGTAATGTGTTTTATATTAATTTGTATTATATTATTAATTAGCATATTTTAATACATATTGCTTTTATGGGTAAAACCCTCTTATTAAGTTTGTCGTAAGTTTATTCAAAGTATTTAGGCTGCTGTCAATAATGTAGTTTAACTATTTTTCTAAAGTGCTTGCAGTGTTAAAAATTGCACGTAAATTTGTTGTTCATGTAGAGGGTTTCTGCGCCCTCAGAAGGCATATTTCCTTTTGAATTTCACCTTTTTTCAGTCCACAACTATGAAAAAAGCATTATTAGTAGCCCCTATTTTCTTCCTGATGCTGTTGCTGACAGCTGCTCGTCCCTTCGCTGAAGTAGAGCTCATTAAGAAGCGCGTGTTGAGCGAGCGGGTAGAAATTCTCATCCCCAAGGGATTTGAAGTGATGAGCGAGCAGCAGATGGATTTCAACTACGCAAAAGCGCAGAGCCGTCCGAGCGTTATCTACACGAATAGCAAAGAAGCCAGCATTGCCTTCTCCTACACCGACAACACCGCCGATCAGGACATGATCGACATGTATGCCGATAACTTCTACAAGATGTACTCAAAGCAGTACAAAGAAGCTAAGTGGTTCAACCACGGTGTGAAGGAAGTAAATGGCCGCAAAGTAGGATACATGGAGCTGATGAAGCCTGAGCTGGGTCATGAAGTGTACAACCTGGTATTCTTCACCGATGTGGAAGGCAAACTGCTGATGTGCAACTTCACCTGCGCTGACCGTCAGAAGCCTGAGTGGGAAAACGTTGCTAAGCAGATCATGACTTCGTTCAAAACGAATGGTTAATAGCTGAGTAGTCATACTAGCACATAGAAACGCCCCGTATTTTCTAGCTGTAAGCAGAAAGTACGGGGCATTTTCGTGCCCGTTATTTTAGGATGAAAGGCTATGCAAAGTCAGGCCTCGGCTAACTTATCCCCACAGCATAGTAAGCAAATGATTAGCTAGGGCAGAAGCCATTCGCTACGGCCTAGATTTTGAAGATAGTAGGGCCACTCCTTCGGCCAGGGGCCTTACTTACTGGGAGTTGGCGCCCAGCAAATTCAGGAAATCACATAGCAGGCTAAATGCTCCGATAAAACCGGTAAGAGGCAAAGGTGCAGCCTGGTCATGCACATCGTGGTAGGCAGTAGGGCCGCCCCGAGTATATAGGAAAAAGGCCGGTACTCCCTTCTCGGAGAAGAAATAATGATCAGAGTTGGCGGCCCGGCCCCTGGCGGCCAGAGCGGGTAGGTAGTGGCCTGCGGTATTAAGGGTGTTGAGCAACTGATACTGCTGCTCGTATACACGGCCATTTACTACGGTGGCACCCTCTTCTCCTGTGCCCAGCAAGTCAAGGTTAAGCAAAAAGCGGATACGGTCTAGTGGTACTAATGGGTGCTCCACAAAGTACTGTGACCCAACCAAACCAGCTTCCTCTGCCCCAAAAGCAATAAATATCACCGAATAGGCCGGGCGGTTTTCGGGGCGGGCGTAGTGGGCGGCCAACTCTAAGAGCATGGCGGTGCCACTGGCGTTATCGTTGGCGCCTGGGAAGTAGGTATGCTTGCCCAGCATACCCAAATGATCATAGTGGGCCGTAACTACTAGAAAGGAATCGGGCTGCACCCGCCCGGGCAGGGAGCCAACTAAATTTTGCGTTTGATAAGCAGACTGCAAAACGGCATCCAGCTGCAACCTGATGTTGCTGACTTGCTCGGGCCAGCTTTGCGCCAATACCTGCACCTGAGGCTGGGCCTGCTGAACAGATGCGAGAGAAGCGGTGAGCTTGTTAGGCACCAGCGTAACCCGGGCGGCGGCAGTTAGTAAGTGTGCCTGGAGTGCCGCGGGTAACTTGCTGAGCCGGGCGGCATCATGTTGGTGCAGTACCAAAACTTGCTGCCGTAAATCAGTAGACAATAGGTGTTGTTGAGCAGCCCCCTGACCAAATATGAGGGTGTCAAGCTGCATGACTGACCCAGTTACTGTGCCTGGCCCCGACGCTGGGTCGGCAATAAAATCATAGCCGGGCCGGAGGGTTTTACCATCCACTTGCAGGAAGGCGCGCCCCGGGAATGTGTTAATGGGTAGCGAGAAAGGCTGGGTATAGTCTGGCGTTAGTGGCTGCAAACCACTAGCTGCAAAGCGCTTCCGGAGGTAAGTAGCGGCCAGGTGCTCTCCCTTTTTTACGTAGCCACGCCCATGCATTGCCGGCGACGCCAGGGTGCAGATAGTGGCCCGGACCCGACTCATATCCTGGGCTAGGGTTGTAATGCTCTGCCCCCAGGCCAAGGCGCCTGCCGCAGCTGCCAAGCGAATGCTAATGAGACGGGATGAGCGCTGCTTCATTGCCAGGCGCGGCGCGTGAGGCGCATAATGGTCAAGCCCATAATGGCGCCAATAGTATCGCTGATTAAGTCAGACCATTCACCGTGGCGGCCAAGATCCATGGTCATCTGCAGCACTTCAATAAGGGCTCCGAAACCCAAGCAGAACAGCAGTAACAGGGTAAATGCCTGGCGGCGCAACGTAGGCCACCCTTGCTGCCGGTGTGCCGAGAAGTAAGATAATATTGCCAGTACCCCAAACACCGCCGCGTGAGCGGCCGTGTCAAACGCCAGCAGCTGCCAGTCTGGGGTTTTGGGCATTTCCTGGGAGGGTGTCAGGGTCAGCACCAACACCAGCGCCGCCCAAGCCAGCGGCAGAGCCACAAAGGCTCGGCGGCGGGGCAGGGGCGGCGCGGTACGTAGCATACGCAACGAGAAAGGTGGCTTAAGCGCCTACCAGTTCGCCGTAAGCCTCAGCAGTCAATAACGACTCCAACTGGGCAGGGTCGCCAATCGACATCTTAATCATCCAGCCGTCGCCGTATGGGTCAGAGTTAACCAGCTCAGGGCTGCCGTCGAGCTTCTCGTTAATTTCTAGCACGGTGCCAGAAATAGGGCTGAACAGGTCAGATACCGTTTTTACGGCTTCTACCGTCCCAAACACTTCGCTCTCGGCCACTTCTTTGTCGAGGGTGTCAATGTCCACGTACACAATGTCGCCGAGTTCTTTCTGAGCGTGGTCAGTAATGCCAATGTAGGCAACATCACCTTCCACACGAATCCATTCGTGTTCTTTCGTGTACTTCAGGGTGGCAGGCAGGTTCATGAGATGCGGTTTTGAAGAAATGGGGAGTGAAAGCGCGGTAGCGCGATGATTCAAAAGTAAAGCTTAAATGATGGAATGCCGAAAATGTTCGGAGGAGAATTCGCTAGGCCACTGTTTGAGCGCTTCCGCAGCCCTGATAAACAAGAGCCCCACCTGGCCTAGGCCAAGTGGGGCTCTTGTTTACAAACCAGTTAGCTTATTGAGAAAGGCTGTACCGCAGCTGAATGCCGCCTTCGGTAGCGGTATTCTTGTAGGCGTTCTGCACGCGAGGCGTGGTAATGTTCTGGGTGAAGAAGAACTGCAGATTCAGGCGCTGATTTAAGATATAGTCGATGGTGGGGCGTAGCTGCATCTGCCGGGTACCGTTCGTGGTCTGGCTAGAGGAGCGCCCAATGTCCGTATCGGTTACATCCAGAATGGCACGCTGCACGGTAAAGTTGTCGCGGATGCTTAGGTCTAACCGCACATTTATCTCGTTGCGAAGAATCTTTTGCTCACCCCCAATGCGGAACGGAATCCGCAGGCGGTTGGTCACGTAGCCTAGGCCTATTACCATCTCCTTGGATCGTAGCTCGGTTACCTGCGCGTTGGTGGTGTTCAGGCCCAGGGTCCGGTCTACACGGTACTCCAGGCGGCCGGTAGTTTTGCCTGTGGTCTGGAAGTTCAACCCAATGAGGGGCGCCAAGCGCTCGGCAATGGTTACCTGCCCGATAACGTAGTACGGAATGTACTGCCCGCTATTGTTGGTCAGGTAAGGAAACTCTGGCTCGCGGGTATAGGCAGTGGCTGTGGTGTACCCGTTTATGTTGTAGCTAGACGTGTAAACGTGGTTGAGGGTAATGGAACGGAAGTACTGCTGCATAAAGGGCAGATCAGCCAAGCCATTGTACTCAATCGTCCAGTTTGGGATGGGTAGCAGGGCGAAGGGGTTGAACTTCTTAGCCTTGTAACCATCCGATGACTTACCCCGGTATGCATCCATGAAGGCCGGCAGCAGAACATCCTGCGAGTTATAGCCATAGCTGCCGCCTGGGTTGGTATTAGCTGCCTCCAGCCGTTCACGCACCACCGCCCGGTTCTGCACGAAGCGGTTAAAGGCTTTTGAGGACTCGCCGCTGGCGTTCAGGTCGCCAAACAAGGTTTGGATAGAAATGAACGACGTGCTGAAGGTACCTGAGCCCAGCGGATTGCTGGCTTGCGGAACCGTACCGATGGGTGTCAGCTTCACTTCATCAACCTGTAAGCGGTAGAATACTTCCCGGTTACGCACCAGCTGGCGGCGCCCATCCAAACGGATGATGAAATTGCGGAATGGCTCCAGGGAGGTACGCAGTGCCAGGTTTTCGGTCAGGAGGGAGCTGAGGGGGGTGTTCAGGTACTGGCTACTATCAGTATACCAGCCGCGCGAGTAAGCCCGCTGAAAAAGGGCATCTAAATCATACTGCTTACCGAGTAGGAAAGGCACGCCAGGCGCATCAAAGTCGCCATTCATCCCGAAGAACCTTGTGCCCGGCAAGTAGCCCGGTAGCAAGGTGCCATTGCTGCGCGTATAGGTGAAGTTGAGCGAACGGGCAGTCATCAGGGAGCGCAGAACACCTTTGAGCAAGCGTAGCTCGGGCCCCTTAGACGTATCCTGAACCGCCAGGCCTGGCTGAGGCTGACCGGGTAAACCTTGCTTCTGTTTGCCCTTCAGGCTCTCGTCGGGGTTGCGGGGGGCGGGCGGTGGGGCATTGTTGATGATATTGAGGAAGCGAACCTTGTTGTAAAGCTTCACCAAGTCAATCTTACCATTCGCGCTCAACTCGCCGTTGTTCTGAATGGTGTTGCCTAGGTTAAATGGGGCAGTAGTGGTATCAGTTGGGTCGCCGGGGTGGATGGGGGCCCGTAGCGCCGTAGAAGCTGCTTGCCAGGTGTAGTTGGCAGCGTAGCGGGCATCCGCCGAAAGCCAGTCGGTTAGCGGGAACTTGTCTAGGGGTAGGCGGTAGGTGATGGCCACCGTCTGGTTGAAGTTGGTGGTGCGGCCACCCCGCTTAAACAGGTTGTCGCGGAGCTGCTCCCGGTTGCGCTTCGAAATATCGTCGTCGCCGATAGTACGGCCCGGCCCCTCATCTACCACCGAGCGGTTGGTAGCCGTATAGTCTAGCGCCAGGGCTTTGGTGAGGTCCCAACGCATGTCATAAATGCGGTTGAAGAAGAATGACTTCTGGTAGATGCCCGGAATACCATCTGTAACGGGTACCTGGCCGGGCTCTAATGTCCGCTGCAGGAACCGCTCGTTGTAGCGCCGGTCAATATCGGCCCGGAAGGAGAAGCGTGAGGGCAGGGGCGTAAAGTTTACTTCCTGCA
Source organism: Hymenobacter taeanensis (assembly GCF_013137895.1). Taxonomy (NCBI): domain Bacteria; kingdom Pseudomonadati; phylum Bacteroidota; class Cytophagia; order Cytophagales; family Hymenobacteraceae; genus Hymenobacter; species Hymenobacter taeanensis. The sequence continues at coordinate 1,118,549 of NZ_CP053538.1, read as the reverse complement.
GCATCTTCAGGTATGGCGAGTCAAAGGCTTTCACCTTTGCCAGCGGCGTATAGCTTTTGGGCACGGTTTGGTACACGTAGGCCAGGGCGCCGGTGTAAGTCCGGGTGTAGTCGCGGTCAGTCCGGATATCGGTGTGCAGGCGCTCCGTGTAAGAGTAGCTGAGCGCGAAGTTCTCGATGTCGTAGGGGCGTACTTTCTTCTCGGGGTTGGTCCGCTCCTTGCGCACGTTCAGCACGTTGATGCTGCGCTGGCTGGTCTGGTCAACCACTTCTTTTCGGTAAGCTGCTTTCTCCTGGCTCGTCTCAAACTTATCCAACGACTGCTCCAGGCGGGTGTCGGGGTCCAGCGGGTCGTACTTCGGGGCCCGAGTTTCTACACCGGCCTGTACCAGCACCGGCACCCGGAGGCCCAGCTTCTCGGGGAAGAATTTATCGGCGGCAATGGTAGCATTAACGTCGCCGCGAGTAATGTTGTCAATTGAGCGCTGCTGAGGCCGGTCCTGTAGGCCACCGAAGCCGGTGGTTACGTAGTTGCCCGTAGCCGTAATATTGGCCACATCGGCCAGCTTGGCGTTGAAGCGAGCCGTGGCCGCCCAACCGCTTTCGTTCTCAAAGTCAAATACCCGGAGCTCATCGGCCCACAGCGTCAGCGTCTTGGGAGCGTTATCGTCGCGCGGGTTCAGCATTCCAATCATCACGCCCTGCACCGCCGACAGGTCGGGGTTACCTACTACCGTTAGCTGCGCACCGGTTGCAGGGTCGGTAATGGTGTAAGGGGTAGCATAGTCAATAGCATTGGACGCCGCTTTGTTGCGTGCCGACTTAGCATCAACAAATGCCTGGAAGGATAGGTCAATGCGGTTTTCCAGGGGCCAAATCAGGTCTTGGGTAGTAGAGCCCGGCTGCGTAATACGCAGTGGTACTGAGTACTCGTAGTAGTTCTGGGTATAGTCAGTACCGATTCTGACGAAGGCGCGCACCTGCCCGTCGCGCACGGTGCGGTCTTCGCTTTCAGCGTGCAGGAACATGCGCAGGCGCTTATAGCGCAGCATATTCAGGCTCACGTTTTTGTAGCTGGCCTTGGCAAATCCGTCGCGCAGGCCTTCTACCCGTAGGCGTAGGCTCGACTCGTTCTGTTGGCGGTTAATGGTGCTGGAACCGTACTCCCGGTCGCGGTTGATGCCGGGGGGCAGCACGTACGGAATAGCATCGGCGCTGGCCGCATTACCTACGCCATTCTCCTCCAGGTTAACAGTAGAAATATCAAAAGCATCAGCGTCCGTGTCGGGGTTAAGTACGGGGCCGGGCTGCTGAATTTTGTTGAGGTAGCGGCGCCACTGGTTGGCCACAAACTGGGGTTGCACCATGCGCAGCACCACCGGCTGCTCCCACTGCGTGAGGTACATGCGCAGGAACCGGATCGACTTAAAGCCGAAGCTCTGGCCAGCGGGAGTGCCTACCACACCGGTGGGTTGCCGCACTGGCACCCGGAACTGGTACCAGGTTACCTGGTCTCCGTTGATATCGGCGCTGGTAACTTTATCTACAATGTAGTTCTGGCCTACATCTAGCTGACCGGGCCGCAGGTTCAGGCGGTACTCGTAGTAGCGCTCTGTGTCAGAAATAACGTTGTCGCGGTTCAGGTCTTCCTTATCGGGGTAGGCAGTAGAGCTAAGCTGGCTACCCTCGGGCGAGTTATTCTCTAGGCCATTATAATCCTTGTAGCGAGCCAGAATTTTAGCGTCGGCCTGGTCGTAGCTGGGGTCGAGGTGGTGGCGGAAGTTATCAGCCGCCGGGTCGGCGAAGCCTGAGTAAGGGGCCGCGACACCTGGTAAACCACGCTCGCCGTCGCTGTTTACACCATCCAGGCCTACGTCCTGACGAGGGCGGGCACCAGGAGCGGCATTAAACGCATCAGTAAGGAATGGCTGCCGGGATACTTGCCCCCAGATAGTAGGAGCTACATCAGCAACATTGTCGGTGGAGGGCAACCCGTTCTCAAACTCATGCTGGTTGCCATCCTTTAGCACATCTTCTGACACGGAGCCCAGGTTGATGTATAGTTCGCCACCCGTGGTATTGGGCGCGTTGTGACCATCGGAGTCAGTGATGTTGGCCAGGCCATTTCGGCTGTTGATGAACGGGTCCATCATCCAGAACTCCAGGTACTCAATGTTGGCGTTGTCGAAGTCCGTGTCGAAAGTGATTTCGCGCGAGATGCCACCATAGCGGGCCGCGTTAGCGGAGCCTGTTACGGTAGAAAACCGCCGGCCATTGCTGCCGGGGTCTACGTTGGGCGTGTAGTTGTACTGGCCCCGCTCATCAGGGAAGTAGGCCAGGTCCAGGGGGTACTCGTAGGCGTTGCCGGTGGTGCCCACGTCACGGTTGGGGAATATCTCCGTCCGCTTGATGCCCCGCACGTAATGGTTGCGGATATCATTGGCGCCAATGTTTTGCGGCCGGGAGGTACCACCAGTATAATAGCTCTGGTCTACGGTATACCACGCCAGCTTAGCCCGCCGATACGCTGACTCCAGGCCCGGCAGGTTGCCGCCCAGCGCCGGGGGGGTAGCCGCCAGCCGCCACGTGGTGGCAGAGTTCAGGCCGCCTAATGAGTATGGGGTTCGGGAATTCTCAAAGTCATCGATGTAAGAAACCCCAGTCTCACCATTGCTGCCCAGTTTAGAACGGCCCGGTAGCAGCTGAGCAAACTCGCCGCTGAATGCCACCGATGATATTTCTTTGGTAGAAATAAAAGGCAGCATATCCAGGTACTTGGTGATGGCCCGCGACTCGCGCCGGGCATTCACGTCGAAGCCGTAGATGGTGTTGTTGCCAGGCTCGTCGCCGATGTTTACGCGGTTGATACCAGGGGCCTGGTTCTCGAGCAGGTGGAGCACGGTGGCGCCAACGTTCACGTCGTTATTCAGGCGGTAGTCGAAGCGGGCGCCCACCAGCTTGCGCGGCTGCACCTGCACCAGCGCATTTTTCTCAAACTGCACCCGCAGCTCGTTGGCTGAGTTGAGGTAGCTGGGATTGAGGATTTTAACAATAGCCTGATCGTAGAAAACCTGATAGTCAATACCCTCCTGCAGCAAGGTGCTGCCGGCGTATACCCGCACTGAGCCCTGCGCTACCCCGATGCCCGGCAGGCTGATTTCATTGGTTGAAGTGGCCTGGAACCGGCCGCGCAGGAAAAACTTGTCTTTCTCCTGCCGCTGCTGAGCGTCGCTCTGTACCTGGTTGTATAGCTCCTGGTACACGTACTTGCGAACCAGCTCGCGCTCAGCCTGGGCATTGCCGCCTGCTGCGCCAGTTGTATCAAACTGCGCGGCCAGGTAATTGCCAAAAGGCTGTACCTCCGGGAATATGATCTTGCCTAATTCGGTATCAATTGTGATACCCGGAAAGAAGTCGAAGTTACCGTCGGGGTTACGGTCGTTGTTGGGGTTTACGTTATCGAGGTTCAGTACCTCAATCAGCGGCCGGTTCTGAATTCTGAAGCCCTCTTTCAGGGAAATCAGGTCAACGCCCGTTACGTCGTCTTTATAAACAATCTGGAGCTGAAAGTTGTCGCGGTTGAGCTGGCTGGCGTTCAGGGCATAGATGTTTTTCATCATCAGATCCCAGGTGGGCAGGTTGCCCGTCAGCAGGTTGGGGTTACCTGGCAGGTTAACCGTGGGGGCAGTGAAATCAACCAGGTTTACGGCGGGGTTAGTGGCCTTCAGCATCTTCAGGAAGATGACCTGATTCTGGTCTACGTTGGCGTAGTCCTCCACCGTCTCACCTACCTTATAGGTTTTGCCGTTGTAGAGGTACTCAAATGATACCCCCAGCACCTGCTCCGGGAGCAACTGCGTATTCAGCGAGATATAGCCTAACTGGGCGTTGAATGTGTATTCGCGTGGGTCAAGCTTACGGGCCCGGATATGCTCGTAGTCGACGTTCTTAACTAGGCCTAGAGCGTTTAGATAGCTTTCCGTAGACAAGTCATTACGGGCCGTAGTATTAGGGGAGCCCGGCACAATGATGCTGCCAAAGAGCGAGTTGGCTGAGTTATCGGCGGGAGCGTTGGGGCGGGCACCCTGCAAAAACTGACGGCGGTACGTCCGGAACGGCTCGCCCACGTCCATGAGCGTAACCACGTTGCGCAGGTTGTCGCTCTGGCGGTTGTCGTTGGTTACGTACACTTCCAGGCGCCTAATTTCTACCCCACTCTGCACGGTGGGCAGGTTGCGCAGGGCGGCATTATACCGGTCACGGAAAAACTGCGACAGGAAGTAGTGCCGGTCGCGCTCATACTGGCTGGCCTTGAGCTCAAACTGCCGGCTCTGGCCTCCGTTCTGAATCCGGACTTCATCAGCCTGCCCGCGCAGGGTGCTGGCTACGGCCGTTACGCCCAGGCGCCCAAACTGCAGCTGGGTTTTTACGCCAAACAGATTTTGGCCGCCCGTAATAAGCGAGTTGTTGAGGGGTAAGCTCACATTACCCAACTCCACCTTCCGAATGATATCGGTGTCGTAGCCGGTGTAATCGAGCTTCATGTTATTCTCGAAGTCGAAGGCGGCGCGCGTGTCGTAATTGAAGCTCAGCTTCAGCTTCTCGCCAATCTGACCCGTGAGATTCAGGTTGATGTTCTGGTCGTACTGAAAGTCGCCCACGCGCTGCTGCCGCAGCGTGAGCGTGGGGTTTTCATTCCGGTTGAAGCGTGCCCCCATACGCAGCGTTACCGCACCCTGGGGGCGGATATCCACGTAGCTGCCCCCAAAAATGCGGTCGGCCATAGGGCCCAGGTAGATTTTGGGGATGAGGCGCTGGCTGGCTGGCGTATTGGGGCTGCCGGCCACGCCCCCGTTGGAGCGCTGACGGAAGTAGTTCCGCACGGCCTGCTGCTGCTGCCAGCGGGAGTATTCCTCAAACGTCATGCGGCTGGGGTCGCGGAAATCTACCTCCGTGCCCACACGCTCCCGGATATCAAAGTTCTGGAGGCTGTCGTCGGGCTGCACATCCAGGTTGATGTTGCCAGGCAGCGGCAATACCAACGGGGAGCGGCGCCGTTGCGGCGAAAACCGCGTACCAATGCGGTCCTGCGGATTTACTTTGGGGCGCCGACTAGGCCGGTAACGGGTAGTATCGGTGCGGGGGGTGTCGGGGGTGAAGGCATGCAAGCCCCGCGAACCGCCCGGCAGCCACGCCCAGAGCTGGCGCATAGCAAACGGTTCAGCCAGCGAGCTGTTCGGTTCTGCTTGCGACCACCAGGCCACCAACGATACAACTGTTACCAGGGAGGCAACAAGAGACTTCTTACTGGTATTCAAGCGTCAATAATCCGTCGGAAAGGGGAGAGGAGATACTTGCTGTAGGCCAGTCAGGCAACCTTTCGCTCAGAACCTAGTATATACATCGGTACCGAACGAGAAGCGCAATTGCAGGCCTACAACATCACTGGCCTAGTGAGACTTAAGAGCGAATTTAATCAATTCCTCCACGCTCAGATCGTTGCCATGCTTGTGCTGAATCTGGTCGAGAGTCTTCTCGGCCGCAGCCCGCGCAAAGCCCAGTGTTACTAGAGCGGCTAACGCTTCAGCGCGGTTGGTATTGTGTGCCCGCGCTAGTGGCACCGTATCAATTCCGGCTTTCGCCAGTAGTTCATCCTTCCGCAGCTTGTCTTTCAGCTCCAGCACTACGCGCTGGGCGGTTTTGGGGCCTACTCCTTTGATGCTCTGAATCGAGCGCACGTCTTCCTGCACAATGGCCTGCCGGATTTCGCCCACTGACATGGAAGATACCATCACGATACCCGTGCCCGGGCCAATGCCCGAAACGGAAATTAGCTGCATGAAAAGGGCTTTTTCGTTGGGGTCTAGAAAGCCGTAGAGGGTTTGCCCATCTTCTTTGATGTGCTGGTACGTGTAAAGTTTTGTCTTCTCCCCTTCGGCGGGCAGTTTAGAATAAGTGGCCAGTGAAATCCGGACTTCGTAGCCCACGCCCGTAATGTCAACAATAGCGAGGGCGGCGTCTTTGTAGGCAAGTTTACCGTCGAGGTAGGCAATCATGTGGGAAAGGGATAAGGAGCAGGCGCAGCCCCAAAGGCTGGGAGCCACACAATACGTGTGCCCGCAATATGCTCAGAAACCAACTATTGGTTATGCCTGCACAACACGGCACCATCTGGTTTATATCCCAAATCTACTGGCTTTTTGCTCAAAAAAGTTGGTTTTACCCAAGAATCGTTACGCTTTATGAGTTGGCCGCTGCCCATGCCCGCCGCCTGGTTAAGTGGCCTAGATAGTCTGCGTTTTCTCCGCTGTGCAGACCTGCACCATTTGCTGTAGCAGAGCCAGTACCGTGGCTGCATTTTAGAAAGAGTCTGCCTGAGAAAGGTGTGCCAATCAAACCTGGAATGCGGCGTCTGTTTGATCCGCTGGCGTAGTTCCTGCGCTTAAAGGGTCAGCAACGAAAAAGCCCCCAGCGCGAGTTGCGCCGGGGGCTTTTATGAGTCAGAAAGTACTTGCCAGACAGCAAGTGGCCTACACGTAGTTAGAGGCTTTTGTGCTGAGTTTGGGCATCTACCACCGCAATGGAGGCAATGTTCACAATCTCACGGACGGAAGCTCCCAGCTGCAGAATGTGCACCGGCTTGCGCATACCCATCAGAATAGGCCCAATTACCTCGGCGCCCCCAATTTCCTGAATTACCTTATAGGCAATGTTGCCGCTGATTACATTCGGGAAGATCAGGGTGTTGGCGCCGCCTTTAGAAGCCAGCTCCGAGAAGGGGTACTGCTCCTGCAGCAGTTGAGGGTTCAGGGCCGTATTGGCCTGCATCTCCCCATCCAAAATCAGATCGGGGTAGCGCTTTTTGGCCAATTCGGTGGCTTTACGAGCCTTGTCGGGCAGGTCGCCGGGGTTCGAGCCGAAGTTGGAGTAGCTGATAACCGCCATGCGGGGCTCGGTGTCGAAGAAGCGCACTGCCCGCGCCGTTAAGCCAATGATATCCACCATTTCCTCGGCCGTAGGGTCAATGTTTACGGTGGTATCGGCGAAGAAGAACGGGCCTTTTTTGTGCTGGATGATGTACATACCCGCTACCCGCTTCACGCCTTCTTCTACCCCAATTACCTGTAGCGAAGGCAGAATTGACTTGCCGTAGTCTTTGCTCAGACCCGTGATAAACGCATCGGCCTCACCGGTTTCCAGCATCATCGAGCCGAAGTAGTTTCGCTCCCGCAGCAGGCGGCGGCCTTCGTAGAGGGTAATTCCCCGGCGCTGCCGCTTCTCATAAATGAGGTGGGCATACTCCTCACGCTTGGCAGTATCTTCCAGAATATCAATGATCTGGCAGCCCTCCAGGTCGAGGTTGTTGGCCTTGGCAATCTCATCAATCTTCTGGCGGTTGCCTAGCAATATGGGGTGGGCAATGCCTTCGTCGTGCAGGATCTGGGCCGCTTTGAGAATCTTGTAGTTATCACCTTCCGCAAAGACTACCCGCTTGGGGTTAGCCTTGGCGGCCTGGGTCATGCGGTTCATCAGCTTCTGGTTTACGCCCATGCGGCTGCGCAGCTGGTCCTCGTACGCCATCCAGTCTTCAATCTGGATGCGAGCCACGCCGCTTTCCATGGCGGCCCGCGCCACCGCCGGGCTGATTACCGTGATTAGGCGTGGGTCGAGGGGCTTAGGGATGAGGTAGGTACGACCGAAGGTGAGGGTGTTGTCGCCGTAGGCCTTGTTTACCATATCCGGCACCGCGTCTTTGGCTAGCTCAGAGAGGGCATGCACCGCGGCCAGCTTCATGGCCTCGTTGATTTCCGTGGCTCGTACGTCCAGTGCCCCCCGGAAGATATAGGGGAAGCCCAGCACGTTGTTCACCTGGTTGGGGTGGTCGGAGCGGCCGGTGGCCATGATAATATCAGGGCGGGTAGCCAGGGCTACTTCGTAGGCAATTTCGGGGTCGGGGTTGGCCAGCGCAAACACAATGGGGTTGTCGGCCATCTTCAGCAGCAGCTCAGCCGGCAGCACATTGGCCGCCGACAGGCCCAGGAACACGTCGGCGCCATCCATGGCTTCGGCCAGCGTGCGGATAGGCCTAGCAGTGGCAAAGTGCAGCTGCATGTCGGCCAGGTCAGTGCGCTCGGGAGTGATGATGCCATCCTTATCGAATACCACCACATTTTCTACCTTCAGCCCGAGGGCCAGATACAAGCGGAGACAGGAAATGGCCGCTGCGCCCGCGCCGCTTACGACCATTTTAATCTCTTCGATTTTCTTTCCAACCAGCTCCAGGCCATTCAGCAGGGCCGCCGACGAGATAATAGCCGTGCCGTGCTGGTCGTCGTGCATGAGCGGGATGTTCATCTGCTCGCGCAGGGCCGTCTCAATCCGGAAGCATTCCGGCGCCTTAATGTCTTCGAGATTGATGCCCCCAAACGTAGGCTCCAGCGACTTTACAATCCGGATGAACTCATCGGGGTCGGTGGCGTCAATCTCAATATCAAAGCAGTCGATGCCGGCAAATTTCTTGAACAGCACACCTTTGCCTTCCATAACTGGCTTGGAGGCATCGGGGCCAATATTGCCGAGACCCAGCACGGCCGTACCATTGCTGATAACACCTACCAGGTTACCCTTGGCAGTGTACTTATACACGTCGTCCTTGTTAGCGGCAATTTCCTTGCAGGGCTCCGCTACGCCGGGTGAGTAGGCCAGGGCCAGGTCAAGCTGGGTGCTGACGGGCTTGGTGGGCACTACTTCAATTTTGCCGGCGGGCTCCTGAGAATGGTAATTCAGAGCGTCCTGTTTGTTTATTTTAAGCATACGCGGGTGGCAACGGGTGAGGGCTCCGGAGGAGTTTAATAAAGCAAGTTGGGGCGAAATCAGCCGGAATCAAAGTTTAGGCGTTTTGCTCACCAAATAGGCAGACCTCATTTCATTGTAGTACCAAGCTCAACGCAAGGGGCCTACCGTAAGTAGTAGCTCCCTGAACAGCAGCATCATGTGCAACAAAAAAGCGGCAGCCACTAACGGCCGCCGCTTTGCTATAGGTTGTACTTTAAGTGGCCTAGCCTGCCACCAGGAGTTTCTGGCCTGGTTTCACGTCGTCAGACTTCAGGTTGTTGAGCTGCCGAAGCTTCTCTACGGTTACGCCCTGGTAGCGCCGTGAAATGTTGTAGAGGGTGTCGCCGGGTTGCACGAGGTGCACTTTAGGCGGAGCCGGCATTTTGGCGGCAGCTTCTTTGGGCTCAGTGGGCGCTGCCGCACGCATGGGCTTAGCAGATGCTACAACTACCGTTGGAGTAGCTTCCGTCTCCTGATCAGCGGTGGTGGGGTGTAGCACCAGTTTCTGGCCAGGCTGCACCACTTCCGAGGTCAAATGATTCCAGCTCATCACCTGGGCTACCGTTAGGTTACGCTCCCGGGCTATCTTCTCAATAAAGTCGCCCCGACGGACTACATAGTCGTTGGGAACTGAGTCATCGGCCTCGGGAGTGGTAGCGGCCACAGAGGAAGCTTGCGACCGGATAGGCCTAGCGGGTTTCGCCAGCCGTGGTGCTTCGGTCTTTTCTGCTACAACGGTTGCCCCCTCCGCCACGGCAGCCGGAGCCGAGGCTACTGCTATCCGCGGAGAAGACTGGCCTAGCGGCGACTTCACCTTCTCCGGTGCGCGCATAAGAGCCGGGTGTGTGGGGGCAGTTGAGGCTACTGCTGTACCTTCCGGAACGGGAGCTTGCTTAATGGGAACAAACACTACCAGCTGCCGGCGAGAAGCCAACGACTGGCTTTTGGAAAGTTCATTCCACCGCCGTACCTGTGCGGGAGTAACGTCATATCGCTCCGCTACCGAAGCTACAGTTTCACCGCGGCGCACGGTGTGCCGTACCCGCCGGAAGCGTGGAGTGGTATCCACACTGCTTTCACGCGGGGCACCATCAGCCAGCAGGCTGCGGGTGGGTACGGGCGTTACGCCCAGCAGCGGAATAGTACGTGGCGCCAACGGCGTAGGCAATTCAGCCATTGGCCGGCAGTAATCGAAGAGCGTGGCTCTATCTACCAAAGACAAGGCCGGCCGTACGGCGGCAGGCAACTGCACCGCATAGGGGCGGTAGCCCGCAGGTAGCCAGGGCTTCCGCAGTTCCGGGTTAAGTCGGGCCAGAGCCATAGAGTCGGGGTAGCCACAGGCGCGAGCCAGGCGGGTAAGGTCGAAGGCCCGGCCACCCAGTTGCAGGGTGTCCATGAGCTCAGCCCGCTGGTAGCGCAGGGTGGGGTCGTGCAACTGGTGGTCCTGGGCGTGCTTCATGGTGTACATGATAGCCGTGAAGGTGGGCACATAGTTGCGCGTTTCAGCGGGCAAATTCGGATATACCTCCCAAAACGTTTTCTTACCCGTCCGGCGCATTACTCGCTGCATATTGCCGGCTCCCCAGTTATATGCTGCTAGCACCATCTCCCAGTCATGGAACACACCGTACAGATAGCGCAGGTGCTTGCAAGCCGCTTCCGTAGCCTTTTCAGGGTCCATGCGCTCATCTACCCAATCGTCGCGACGCAGGCGCAGGTCGTTAGCGGTAGGGCCCATGAATTGCCATAGGCCAGTGGCACCTACCCGTGATTTGGCCGTCGGAATCAGGGCCGACTCAACTACGGCCAAGTACTTGAGGTCTGTGGGTAGGTTGTATTTGGCGAGGTATTTCTCAAAGAGTGGGAAGTACATGTTTTCCCGCTCCAACACCCGCTGCGTGTAAGAGCGCTGCCGCTCCGTGAAGAGCCGCACAAATGCCAGCACTGAAGCATTAAAAGCATGTGGCACATCCGTTTCGAAGCAACTGACCCGGTCCCCTACTAAGTCTTGTAGTTGCGGTGGTGTACGAAGCCAGACTAATCTCGCTGAGTCGATGGGGGCTGGCATGGCCACCAGGGAGTCGGGGAGGAGTTCCAGCGTTACTTGTAAAGAATCGTTGGGCTGCGCACTGGGGTTCTGGGGAATCTGAGGGCGAACTTGGGCAACACTTGCATGGCCTAGGGCTGCCCCCACCAACACCGGAGCAACAGCGCGCAGCAACAATTTCTTCATTTTATCTCCAAGCTATGACAGAACAGGCGTGAGAGTCTCCGTTACAGATTTTGCAAAAGCCAGCAGGTGCTCCTCCCGGAAGGCACCGCTGAGAATTTGCAGACCAATGGGCAGACCCTGGGAGTCTGTGCCCGCTGGTACCGAGATGGCCGGCACGCCAGCCAAAGATGCTTGAACGGTAAAGATATCAGCCAGATACATAGCCAAGGTGTCTTTTTCGTTCTCTCCAATGCGGAACGCCGTGGCAGGTGTGGTAGGCAGTACCAGGAAGTCATACTCCCGCAGCAATTCGTCCGTCTTCTCCTTAATCAGGCGACGCACTTGCTGAGCCTTCGTGTAGTAGGCATCGTAGTAATCGGCGCTGAGTACGAAAGTGCCCAGTAGAATGCGCCGCTGTACTTCTGGCCCAAAGCCTTGCGCGCGGGTTTTTTTGTACAACGACTCCAGGTCCGTGGCATCAGGAGCGCGGTAGCCAAACTTCACCCCATCGTAGCGGCTCAGGTTGGAGCTGGCTTCGGCGGTGGTCAAGATGTAATAGCTCGGAACAATAAAGTCGAGGTAAGGAAAATCTACGGCTTCCACCACGTGGCCTTGCCCCCGGAATACGTTGAGAGCTTGTTCGGTGGCGGCTTTGATCTCGGCATTCAAGCCTGGGCGCTCCAGACAGTCGCGGATGTAGCCAATACGGTAGTGCGGCGCGGGCTCCAGCAACTGGCTGTAGGCGGGCACTTCCCGCTGGCTAACAGTGCTATCAAAGTTATCAGCGCCAGCCATCACCTCCAGCAGCAGCGCGGCATCCTCTACCGAGTGGGTAAGGGTACCAATCTGGTCGAATGATGACGCGTAGGCAATCAGGCCGTAGCGGGAAATGCGCGAGTAAGTAGGCTTAAAGCCAACAATACCACAGAAGGCAGCCGGCTGGCGCACTGAGCCGCCCGTGTCGGAGCCGATAGAGGCCAGGCACATATCAGCTTGCACCGCTACTGCAGAGCCACCCGAAGAGCCACCCGGTACGCGGTCGGGGGCAATAGCATTGCGGGCGGGTCCAAAGAAGGAGGTTTCGTTTGAAGCACCCATGGCAAACTCGTCGCAGTTCTGGCGCCCAATCAGAATGGCGTCCTCATCGAGCAGGCGTTGCACGGCCGTGCCCGTGAACAGCGACTTGAAACCATCCAGAATGTGGCTGCTGCTCTGCAATGCATGGTCCTTGTAGGCCAGTACATCCTTCAAGCCAATCACCATACCCGCCAGTTTGCCGGCAGTGCCGGCTGCTAATTTGGCATCCACCGCCTCAGCCTGAGCCAGAGCCTCTTCGGGCCATACCTCCAGGAAGGCATTCAGATGGGGGTTATGCTGCTGGATATTATCCAGATAATACTCCACGAGCTGACGGCAGGTCGTGGTGCCTGCCGTCAGCTCGTTACGAACTTCCGTGAGAGAGGTAAAGCGTCTCAAATTGAAGAAAGAATTAGTTCATTTGATCGAGGCGGGGACGCTCCGAAGCGGGCGTCACGGGGGGCGTAATTCCGCCGTCCATGGGCGGGGCTATGGGAGTAGCAGCGGGCGTTACATCTTCTACCGGAGTAGCTTCTGGCGCCGGGGCCTGGTAGGCCACTGGCTGCGTGTATTGCTGGGGCTGCTGATTGAACTGCTGCTGGTAGGGCTGCTGAGGCTGGCCGCTATTCTCAATCTCGCTGCGAATTTCGCGGGAGGCATCCTTAAACTCCCGGATACCTTTGCCTAAGCCGCGAGCAAGTTCCGGAATTTTGTTGGCGCCAAAAAAGATCAGAATGACCACCATGATGAGCATAATCTCACCACCGCCTAGGTCGCCTAGAAAAAGGAAAAATGGAGTGTTCATGGTAAAATGGCTAATTAGTTGCGAGGAGCCGTAGGGTCGTTCGGGTTAACCGGACGGTCCCGAAATTCGGGCTTATCCTCCTTGGAGGCGTCTTTAAACTCCCGAATGCCCTGGCCCATGCCACGGAACAGCTCTGGAATGCGCTTGGCACCGAAAAGCAAAATGATGGCAAGACCAATGAGCAATAACTCCGTGCCTCCGAAGTTACCAATTCCAAGCAAAAGGGTGGCGAAATGCATAAGTAGGGATAGCCAAAAGGCTGTTTGAAAGTGTCAAAGGGGAACGTACGCAAGTGTGTACGGTCAGGATTGGTAAAGGTACCTCATAATTTCAAAATCAGTTCCTGATACTTTAGGTTCCTAAATCTGAAATGCGGATCTCTCAGTACCGTTGGGATAGAATCTGGGGCCTTTTAGCGAGCAATAGCTGCCGTTCAGCTGGCTGTATTGGGAAATGTTGCCACAGCTATACTATTTTGTAAAGATGTGGGTAGCATGAATTATTGGTTCCAGCGACCTGCTTTTTGGTTAAATCTCTCTATAGTTTACTCATACATGCCTGCTAAAACGCGTACCCTTTCCGAGGATATAGCTTATCAACCACTGAGCCCAATGGCCGAGCAGGCCCGGCTGGAAGCTCTGCGTGCGTATCAAGTGCTGGATACCCCCCCTGAAAAGGCCTTTGATGACCTAGTTAGCCTGGCGTCTTACATATGCGGTACTCCCACCTCTATGGTAACCTTGCTTGACTCTGAGCGGCAGTGGTTTAAGGCTAGGGTGGGCATGAAGGCCGACAGCACTCCGCTTGAGCAAGCCTTCTGCCGGTATGCTATGTTCTCAGATACTGTGTTTGAGATTGAGGATGCTACGCAGGACCCTCGCTTTCAAAACAACCCCCTCGTTACCGCCGACCCCAATATTCGCTTTTACGCCGGGGCGCCGCTGCTCACTCCCGAGGGGCATCCGCTAGGCACCATCTGCGCAATTGATACCGTGCCGCGGCGGCTGGATCCGCAGCAACGAGAGGCTCTGCGCATTTTGGCTCGGGAGGTGGTGGCGCATCTGGAGTTGCGCCGTGCCCGCATGCAACTAATCTACGAACAACAAAAGCTCGAGGAGCTACTACGCATGACCAATGATACCGCCGGCTCCATGAACGTGGGAGGCGGGCAATCCGAAATCTTCGTTAAGCAAGAGCACAAGCTGGTTCGCTTAAAAACCGTTGACATCCGCTATGTGGAGGCCCTCGGTGACTATGTAAACATTTACGTGGGCCAAGACCGGTACACCGTGTACAGCACCATGAAGGAATTGGAAGCGAAACTGCCGGCTAAGGAGTTTGCTCGCATCCACCGGAAATATATTGTCCGGCTAGATAAAATAGTGGCAATTGAGTCTGATGCGGTAATTGTGGAGGCCGTTCGAGGTGCCGACCGCGCAAGCGGTGTAATGCCCGTGCCAATTGGCAACTCCTACAAAGCCAATCTGCTGAGCCGGCTCAATTTAATCTAAAAGCTCAAGCAGAGTTATTGCAAAATCTTCGCTTCTTCATCACGAAGAAAAAGACGGAATTCGCCGAGAGAAATAAACATTTCGGCGAAATGGAATAGCAAGGGTATGTAAAGTATCCTATCTTTCGTCATGTTATCGGGGATTGCCCCGGATCAGATAATAGCTCGCTGTTGCTGTTCCGGGGGAGGGATTACTGATAGCTAAGTTTGTTTTCATAGCTCAGAAAGACACCGTATTCTGTACGGTGTTTTTTTATGCCCGGCTATAGGCTGCCTGGTTGTATGAACAGAGAAAAGCCCAGCAGCTGGTATAGCGCCGGGCTTTGCGAAATAGTGGCCTAGGGTGTGGGGCTATTTGCGGCCCAACCAGTTTTCGGGGTTCAGATTAGAGCTGTTATGCCACACCTGAAACTGTACTTCTGAGGTGCCTTCGGGGTCAGTGTACACGGTGCCAATGGGCTGCCGGGCTTTTATTTGCTGGCCTTCGCTCACGCTCACGTTGCGCAGCTTGGCATACACCGTGAAATAGTCGCCGTGCTGCACCATCACAATGGTATTCATGCCGGGCACACTCGCAATGGTAAGTACTTTGCCGTCGAATACGGCGCGCACTTGCTCACCGGCACTGGTTTGAATATCAACGCCGCGGTTTTCCACTACCACGTTCCTCAGCACGGGATGGTTGTGGCGCCCAAAGCGCTGAGAGATAAAGCCCCGCCCCACAGGCCACGGCAGCTGGCCGCGGTTTTCAGTAAAAGACGACGCCAGAATAGCCGTTTCCGGCGTGAGCGTAACCCGGTTTACGCGCTCAACGGCTGCGTTTTCGGCGGCCTCAGCTGCGGCAGTGCTAGCTCGGGAGGGTGCTTCGCCGGGGCGCGTGGCCGTGGCGGGGTTATTAGCCCGAGCGGCGGCAGCTTTAGCCGCCGCCGCCCGCCGCGCAGCTAACCGAGCCGCCCGGGCAATTTCCTCCTTAACCTTCAGGGCAATAAGGTTGTCGAGGCGGCTAACGGCTTGCTGACGCGCCGCCAGCTCCTGCCGCAGGCTTTCTTCTTGCTGGCTGAGCTTGGTTACTACCTGGTCCTGCTGGGTTTTGAGCGTCAGGAGATTCTTCTTCTCCGAGAGCTGGGTATTCAGTAATGATCCTTTTTCCTGTTTCTTTTCCTTCAGGCCAGTTAGCTGCTCACTCAGCCGCTGCTGCGTATGGCTGATTTGCGCCGCTTGCGCCTGGCGTACCTCGGCGTACTGCCTGATGTAGCGCAGGCGCAGCATGAACTGGTTGAACGACTCAGAGGCAAACAGGAACATCACCCGGTTGTAGCTGTTAGCCGTTTTTGAGCCAATATAGATCAGGCGCGCATACTCAGCTTTGAGCTGCTCCAGGTTTTGCTGGGTGTGCTGTACCTGCGTCTGCGTCTGCTGTACGTCGTTTTCGATGTAGTTCAGCTCATTGCTGATGTTGCGGATAACACCCTGCTGAACAGTCAGCTTTTCTTTGAGCGCGTTTAACTGGCCTACGGATGCCTGCTTTTGCCGCTGGGTTTGCTCCAGAATTTTGCTGGCCTCCTGTATGCGGCGTAGCGTGGCACGCCGCTCCCGCTCTAGCTGGGCCTTGGTTTTGCCACTGCCAGAGGAGGTGCGGGGTTTAGGCTTGGTTTTTTGCTGTGCCAGCAAGGTGGAGCTGGTCAGTACCGAAACCAGCAGCGCTACCGGCAGGAGCAGCCAGGGCTTACTTCTTGCGCGCATAGCCTTTGGGAACCGAGAAGGGGAAAGCAAGCCTTTCTTTATCAAGGTCTACGTTACGGTACGATACGGTGACGCTGGCTGGCGCGCCCTTGGGCTGTTGCACTTTTAGAGCCGTAGCGTGGGCAAACGGCTGGTTTAACGGCGGCAGGGGCTGAAAATCAGAATAATCTACCTGCAGGCTGTTCTGCGTTTGCTGCTCCTGCACAGTAAGCTGTTGTACCCGCGCCTTGCTCAAGTCAATGAGCTGCTTTACTAGCACCCCGGCCTGTTCATACTGCACCCGCTGCGTGCCACCCTCGGTGCTAACGGTGGGAGTTACAGTACCGGGAGGAGTAGCGGGCAGATAGTCGCCGAGTAATACCGCCTGCACTCGCTCAAACGTAATAGGCACATTCAGCAGGCGGCTGAGGTAGGCGTAGTCGCCGGAATAGTATTCGCGCTGCAGCGGAAAAAGCACCTTCACAGAGTCGCGGGTGATGTAAGCCCGGAAGCCCTCAATCCCTAGTGAGGCCGACAACCAAATGACGCTGTCTTTGCGCATGCGCACATTAAGGTTCGCCGTTTGCTGAACGCCCGGAAATTCAATGGATACTTTACCCTTGGCCTTGAGGTAATGAAAGTCAATGTTTGTAGCCTTCACCATCTCTGGGGCTTTTACTGAAGCGGGCTTAGAGGCTGTAGGAACCAGCTTACGGTTACAGCCACTCAGCAGCAATACAGCGCCCAGAAAGGCTAGCGGAATACATTTACTCATAGAGTTTCTTGTCTTTGATCTTGCGGTCTATCAGTGGTGAGGCACCCCCCAGTTTCTGGGCGCGTTGCCACTCCGCCAGTGCTTTGTCCCGCTCACCCAGTTGGTAGAGAACGTCGCCGTAGTGTTCAATCACGGTAGCATCTTTGGTAGTTTTGAGCGCAAGCTCAAACTGTTGCCGGGCTCCGGTGTAATCTTTCAGCCGGTACAATACCCAGCCGTAAGTGTCCAGATAGGTATCATTATCGGGGTTTTGCTTGACCAGCTTTCCGGCCATTTCTTTGGCCTTATCAAGCTTTTCACCACGCAAAGAAAGGTAGTAGCTGTAGTTATTCAAGGCTTGGGCATTGTTGGCATCAAATACCAAAGCTGCCTCGTAGGCCGCGTCTGACTTGGCAAAGTCTTTCAGTTCGTGGTAAGCATCGCCCAACTGAGTGTCAAACTGTGCCAGTAGCTCGGGGTTGTCGGTGGCCAGCTTGCGGCCGTATTCCAAGGCCTTTACTCCTTTGGTGGGCTGCTTCTTGAGCATGTAGGCCACACCATTATAAAACCACAACGATGCCTGGTTGGGAAACAGCTCCAAGGCCTGATCGGTGTGGAGCAGCAAGGAGTCAACCTGGTTGAGCTCAGCATCTATCAACACTACCTGTTGCCAAATCTGAAATTTGGAGTTGTCTAGCTGCAGTGCTTTGAGGTAACTGGTACGGGCCGCGGGCTTGTTATCAGTAATGGTCTGAATGTCGCCCGCCACTGAGAAAGCCTTGGCCTCTTTAGGGTGGGTGCGGGTAGTAATTTCCGCTAGCTCCAGGGCTGGTTGGTTAAGGGCAGGGTTGGGGAGCTGCTTGATGTAGTCAATCAGAATCCGAACCTTGCTATCAATGTCTAGGCCAGGGCTTTCGAAGGCAAGCTTGATCTGCTTCTGCGATTCCTGAGGATTGTTTTGCTGCCGATACACATCGGCCAGAATCATGCGAGCCTGCGGGTTAGAGGGATCTTGCTGCAAAGCCTGCTGCGCTACTCGAATGGCATCGGGGAAGCGGCTGTTAGCGGCATACATTTGAGCCTGGGCCAACACGTACCGGATTTCGTCGGGGTTGGCGGCAATCAACGCTTCCCCTTCCTGCAGGGCCTTATCAAGGTTGTTCTGCTTGAGATAGATCTGTTGTTTCTTAAACGACACCTCATCAATGGGCCCAAATTTCTTCTCCGCCTGCTCAAAAGTGCTCAGGGCCTCATTAAGCTTGCCCTGCGCCATATACAGGTCCGCCAGGTTAAACAGGTAGTTACCCGAATCGGGGACGTCTTTGATGAGGGTGGTATACACCTTAATGGCTTGGTCGTACTGCTTCTGGGAGCTGTAGATCTGGGCCAGCAACAGGTAGTAGTACGCATTTTTGGGGTCCAGCTTCACGGCCGTTTGCGCGAAGTTGGTAGCGTCGCTGAGGTTGCCGCTCAGCAGATTGGTTTCCGCAATCTTGTAATTGATAGCGGCATTGGCCGGGTTGAGGGCATAGGCCTTCAGCAGCCGCTCAAGGGCCTTATTATAATCTTCGAGCATCAGATAGCGTAGGCCATCCACAAAAAAGGCTTCGCTTAGCTCGCGGTCCTTTTCTGAGAGGGGACGCTTTTGCATCTGCATCGACTCAATGTCGGCGCGTTGTGCCAGGGCTCTTCGCTCCTTGCGGCTCAGCTTTTTAGGTTTGGCGGACTTTTCTGGTTTGCCAGCGCTTGGGGTAGCGCCGGGCTGCGGGGTACGCTGCTGGGCATGGACCGGCGCAGCCACCAACAGGCCTAGCAGAAAAAGGAATACGGCACCTGTACGACTCATGAACGGAGTAGCGCGGACCCGAGGGCCGCGGTTAGGGAAAGCAAGATACACCCTAGCACAAGGTAGACGAGCCACACGAGCCCGCACTACTGCAACGTCAGGAGGCGCTAAAAAATCACACGCGCAATGTGTTATAATCTCCCAGGCTCAAATCGTTGGGAGTGCTGGCCACGGTTGCGAAATTGCCAATCATGGAGTTGGTGATGTTGGCGTGAAGCACAGAAGCCGACTGCTGCACAATGCTATTGGACACCACGGAGTTGCGAACGTTGCTCTGGTTGCCCAGTGACACGTGCGGCCCAACCACTGAATCAGTGATAACCACGCCTTCGCCCACGTAAACCGGTGGAATGAGTACGGAGTTTGTCACGGTTGCGGATTCGGCTACCAGGTTTTCGCCGCGCTCCTGCAGATACTCTAGGTAGCGCTGGTTGGTGAATACGGTAGCGTCTTTGTTACCGCAATCAAGCCACTCCGTAACGCGACCGGGTACAAATTTAGTACCCTTGTTCTTCATGTTCTCCAAGGCATTGGTGAGCTGGAACTCGCCTTTGTCCAGGATATTGTTGTCGAGCAGGTATTGGAGCTCCTGCCGCAGGTACTCGCCATCTTGGAAGTAATAGATGCCGATGATGGCCAGGTCAGAAACAAATTCCTGCGGCTTCTCCACGAAATCAGTAATCTGGCCTTCCTCGTTGAGCTTCACTACGCCAAACGGCTTGGGGTCATCTACTTGCTGCACCCAAATAGTGCCGGGCACGGAGGTGTCGAGGGTAAAGTCGGCTTTAAACAGGGTATCGGCGAAAGCTACCACCACGTGGCCATCGAGAGCAGACTGGGCGCATAGAATGGCGTGGGCCGTACCGAGGGGCTCATCCTGGTAGTGAATGGTGCCCTTGGCGCCCACTGACTCAGCAATTTTAACGAGGCTCTTCTCTACCTCAGCGCCAAAGCGCCCGATGATAAAGGCTACTTCCTCCACTTGCTCCCCGCAAACTTTGGCAATATCTTCTACCAAGCGCTGCACAATAGGCTTACCGGCAATAGGAATAAGCGGCTTAGGAACAGTAAGAGTGTGCGGGCGCATGCGCTTGCCCATACCTGCCATCGGGACGATGATTTTCATAGGGAGTAAGTGTGTTTGTAGATGTGTGGTCTAGTACTACGAAAGGAAAGTCAGCCTGTTGGCTGCCGAGAATATTATCAAGAGAACAGGCCTAGCCAAGGCGCTGATAAACTACAGCTAGTGCACCCCCGTGCTACCGTAGCCGCCGGTGCCCCGGGCCGTTTCGCTGAGCGTTTCAACAGTCTGCCACTGCACGGTTTCGTGGCGCGCAACTACTAACTGGGCAATTCGCTCACCATCCTGCACCACAAACTCCTGGTCAGAGAGGTTAACGAGCAGTACTTTCAACTCCCCGCGGTAGTCGGCGTCGATGGTGCCAGGGCTATTCACGAGCCCGATGCCGTGCTTGTAGGCTAGTCCGCTACGGGGCCGTACCTGCATCTCATACCCTACCGGAATTTCCAGAAACAGCCCCGTCGGGACGAGGGCGCGCTGCAGGGGCTTCAACGTAATAGGGCTTGTGAGGTTGGCGCGCACATCCATGCCGGCAGCGTGGGCCGTTTGGTATTCCGGCAATGGGTGATGCGAGGTATTGATGATAGGAATCTGCATGAGAAAATTGCTGGCGGCCACTAGGCGCAAAGATAGGCCAAGCACCTAGCCGGGGTGTGCACTGGGTAAAAAGTAGGGGAATTTTCGAGATTTCCGGGCAAAACGCGCCGATAGCAAGCAGCATACTACGCCGTGCGAAGGCGGTGGGGGCGTTCTACCAGCATCAGGAGCACCACAAACCCTAGCGTTAATAGCGCATGAAAGGCATGCCGCGTCCAGTACTCGGCCACCGGAACATACCAGCCCATGGCCACCACACCCACCGCTAGGCCTATCCAGGTGAGCAGGCGACGCACTGGATACGGTACTGGAAAGTGGGTATTGCCCAGCCACCAGCACACGGCCGCCATAGTAAAGTAGCAGGCCAAGGTGGCCAGTGCTGAGCCCATATACCCCAGCACCGGAATCAGCAGGAAGTTGAGCGCAATGGTTAGCGCCGCGCCGCCGAAGCCAATGTAAGTGCCGTAGTACGTCTTGTCAGTGAGCTTAAACCACACTGAGAGGTTCCAGTAAACGCCCAGAAATAGGTTAGCCAGCAGCAGTACCGGCACAACAACAAGGCCCTCCAGGTACTCAGCACGGTGCAGAAATAAGCGCCCAAAATCTTCCACGTTTACGCTTACTACCACAAAAATGACGGTGCAGCTCAGCGTAAACCACTTCAGCACCATGGCAAAGGTGCGGGGCGAGTTTTTCTCCGTGCTTTGCGCGAAGAAAAACGGCTCGGCGGCGTAACGGAAGGCTTGCGTCACTAGCTGCATAAAGATGCTAAGCTTATAACAAGCCCCATAAATCCCGACGGCTGTGTAGCTGCTTTGCCCAGGGTAAAAGTTAGCCGGTAACCATTTAGGCAGCAGAATGCGGTCGAGGGTTTCGTTAACCATGCCGGCCAGGCCCATGAGCATAATGGGGTAGGCATACTTCAGCAAAGGGCGCAGGGGCTCCAGAGAAAGCCGGAAACGGAAGTCGGTGAGCTCCCGGCCCAGCAGCACCAGCGTCAGGAAGCTGGCAATCAGGTTGGAGAGAAACACATAGCCCACCCCCATGCTAGGGTCATACACCCGTTCTACCAGCGGCTGTAGGCCAGGCAGGTATTTGCCGGCCAGTACATCGGGGCAGAACACAATGAAAAATAGGTTCAGGACCACGTATAACAGAATGTTGGCCAGCCGAATACCCGCAAACTTACGCGCCTTATTTTCCAGGCGTAGCCGCGCAAACGGAATGGCCGCCAGTGCATCCATGCCTAAGATGAGCGCAATCCAGAGGGCATAACGTTGGCTGCTGGGGGGGAGGTCTAGCAGCCGTAACAGCACCGGAGCCTGCCACATGAGCAGGGCCGTGAGCAGCACCGTAGACACCAGCAGCATGCTCATCACCTGGTTATAGAGCTGGCGGCGGTCGGTGCCGGGGCGGTTGGCAAAGCGGAAGTAGGTGGTTTCCATGCCGTAGGTGAAGACCACGTTCAGGAAGGAAACGTATGCGTACAAGCCGGTTACAATGCCATACTGCGCCGCTGCAAACCGGGCAGTGTACACCGGAACCAGCAGGTAGGAGAGAACCCGCCCCACAATGCTACTGATGCCGTACACGGCCGTTTGCGAGGCTAGGCGCTTGGCAATACTCATGCAGAGGGAAGTAAAAAACGAAGAGAATTAAGAAGCCAGTGCTCTACTGGCCTAAGTAAATCAAAGACCTGATCAGGTTGCTACGGCTCGCCGTGCTAACCTGATCAGGTCCTGTTGAACGTGAGGTGCTACTAGCAAGCCACGCCCTTACTTGCCCGTGAACTGGGCCGGGCGCTTTTCCAGAAAAGCGGTGCTTCCCTCACGGAAGTCAGCGGTGCCAAAGCTCCGGGCAAAAGCACTGGCCTCCGTCTGGTAGCCGTTCTGGTCTTTATCGTAGTAGGCATTTACGCACTCTATTACCATACCCAAGGCTAAGGGGGCTTTGGTAAGGATGCGGCCAAGCAGTTGCTCTGTAAAAGGGAGCAGTTCTGCCAGTGACACCACATGATTTACCAGGCCTAGGCGCAGTGCCTCGTCGGCTTTTACCATATCGGTGGTGAGCATGAGTTCCAGCGCTTTGCCTTTGCCGATAAGCTGGGTCAGGCGCTGAGTGCCGCCGTAACCTGGGATGAGGCCTAGGTTTACCTCAGGCTGCCCAAAGCGGGCATTTTCAGAGGCTACCCGAATGTGACAGGCCATGGCAAGCTCACAGCCGCCGCCCAGCGCAAAGCCATTTACAGCTGCAATAACCGGCTTGCGACTATCCTCAATGAGGCGGAAGGTTTCCTGGCCGCTCTCGGCTACACGGCGGGCTGTAATTTCATCCTGAGCCGTTAGCTCTGCAATATCGGCGCCAGCCACAAACGACTTCTCACCGCTGCCAGTAAGGATAATGCCCCGTACGGTCTGGTCAGCGAGGGCCTGCTGCATAGCCTGATGAATCTCCTGGATGGTGGCTACACTGAGCGCATTCAGTTTGGAGGGACGGTTGATAGTGAGTCGCAGGATGCCGGTGGTGGCATTCAGCTCATACAGCAGGTTATCAAAAGAAGCCATAGTAACTACAAAGTATCGGTGGTGCTGGCAAAGATAGGAGCAAAGCCGCTCCTGCGCATTCATTCCCTTCCAGATGCTTAGCACTGCGCAAGAGTGAGTGCTAGGCCACTTTACGAAATGTCAAGTACGCTCTTGTATAGCGCTTCACCGAGAGAATAATGCTATCCACCGGGCGCTTCAATAGATAGTATCGTAGAGTTTATATATTTACCTAGCTTGTTTTGTCTTTTAACCTTTGCATGCTTATGGGCTTTGTTTCCGAATTCAAACAATTCATTTCTAAGGGCAACGTACTCGATCTGGCGGTGGGTGTTATAATTGGGGGGGCGTTCGGGAAGATTGTCACGTCACTCACCGATGACATTCTGATGCCCATTCTTGGGTTGCTCACCGGTGGCCATGATTTCACCAACTGGTTTCTGGCGCTTGACGGGCGTCATTTTGAAACGCTGGAAGAAGCTAAAAAGGCCAATGCAGCCACTATCAACTACGGGCTGTTTCTCAATGCCATTATTACTTTCTTACTGATGGCCTTCGCTATTTTCTGGTTAGTGAAGTTGGCTAATCGTTTCAAACAGCCTCAGGAGGTAAAAGCAGTTGATCCGACGCCAACCAAAGAGCAGGTGCTGCTAACCGAAATCCGCGACGCCTTGCGTAGCCGAGCGTAGTACTGCGGAGTTTCCTAGTGTACCTTTGCCCGCCGGCTTCCCCTCTGACCAAGAAGGGAGGTCGGCGTTTTTTTTGACTTGAAGTAAGAAAATGAACTTCGTCTGGCAGACTTTCCAGCGTTTTGCGGTAGTACTATTTATTGTAACAGGGGTGGCTCAGCAAGCCAAGAGCCAGGGCAGCGTACCCTACCGGGTGCCAGTACCCCTACCAGCCTACAAAATCTCTGCGGAGGTTGATACTACCCGTGGCTGGCGTAAAGGCGGAACGGGTACCCTCAATTTCAGCCAGGTAAGCCTAAGCAATTGGGCAGCTGGTGGGCAAAGCTCCTTGTCATTACTGGGGCTGGCTAACGCCTACTTACACTACCGAGGGCCACAGCATACGTTTGATGTGTCCGGCGACTTGGTATATGGCTTGCTCAAGCCTGGTAAAGCACGCATGCGCAAAAACGATGACCGCCTGGAGTTGAATGCTCGCTATGGGCGGCAGTTCACCGAAAAACTCTCTTACACGGCGCAGATGAACCTGAAAACGCAGCTCACGCCTACCAAATCTCTGGAAAAGCTTGATTCACTGCTCTCGCGTTTTTTTGCACCTGCTTATGTGCTGGCATCATTGGGTATTGAGTACAAGCCTACTGCTGACTTCTCGCTATTCCTGTCGCCGGCTACGGGCAAGTTTACCGTAGTTGCCGATCGGGCACTAGCCGATGCAGGGGCTTTTGGAGTACAAGGGGCCCGGCTTGACACCGCCGGTATGCGGGTGCGGGGTACTGGTGAGCGGCTGCGGGAAGAACTAGGCGCTTACCTCAATGTGCGCTACCGCCGTGGCCTAGGCCAGAACATTGTGTATCAAACGCGCTTGGAACTGTTTAGCAACTACTTTCATAGTCCCCAGAACATTGATGTTAACTGGGAAAATGCCATCAACTTTAAAGTAAACAAGCTAATCAGCGCCAATATCACCACCAATTTGGTGTACGATGATGACATTTTGGT
Organism: Hymenobacter taeanensis; assembly: GCF_013137895.1. Classification (NCBI taxonomy): domain Bacteria; kingdom Pseudomonadati; phylum Bacteroidota; class Cytophagia; order Cytophagales; family Hymenobacteraceae; genus Hymenobacter; species Hymenobacter taeanensis. The sequence goes on along the minus strand of NZ_CP053538.1, from coordinate 1,093,880 downwards.
GCCCATTGACCGCAACGAGGACGGCATTCCCGATGACCGCGGACGCCGAATTCAGTTTAAAGAAGCACTGGGCATTGGACTGGTGTATAAGTTCTAGAAAAATTTGAACTAACTTAGAGACAGGCCCGTTGCGGCGCTATAATCAGTTGGCCGGGTTCTTGTTTTGGCCGTACTGAGTACCTGTTTTCGGGTTACGTTACTCCTGTTCTGCATGAAAAAGTTATTTGTTGCCTTGTTGGTGGCTGGTGCTGGTTTCTTAGCTACTGCCCCTGTCTATGCTCAATCGGCACCGCGTTCGGTGCTGCCCGAGCTTGGCGGGCGTTCTGCTGATGGAAGTAGCCTTAAAAAGAAGCGCAAAGCCTCTGCAACAGATATTGCCCGCATGCAGCAGCGCATGAGCATGAACCCCAATGAGGTAAAGCGCGACCAGCAAATGGAAATTCTGGAAGCTCGCTCTGGGGGCACCAGTAATACCAGTTTTGGCCGTGCCTCAGGCCCCAGCCGCCAATATGAAAAAGGCGCTGGGGGCTTCACAGTTCGCAAGTTTAAGGATAGCCGGATTGGAACTGCCCGGCAGAAACGCGGGCAGACTCGGGCAGCAGGCTACGTTAACCCCAAGGGCAAGCCGCTGAGCCATAAGAAGCACAAGAAATTTCTGTTCTTCTAACCCACATAGCCGAAAGCGTAAACCACCAGGGCCCTCCACATCAACAACAAAGCCCCGAGGTATTATACCTCGGGGCTTTGTTGTTGATGTGGAGGGCCCTGGTGGTTTAGAACCGACCTGTCAGGCCTAGCTTTAGGTATGTCATGTCATAGCCTAACTCCCCAAAAGCACCAATATTCTTTGTCAGGAAATAGCGGGCACCCGCAAATACGCCAGTTTCCAGGTGCACTCCGCCGTACGGGTTGTCTGGGTCATGCAACTGCACGCCGTCGTACTTCTCATTGTGCATCTCTATGCGCATACCCACACTCACACCTAAGTAAGTATCTACGGCTGGGTGATGAAACAGGTCATAGTGGTAGGTGCCTCGGGCCAAGAGCATCAGCGTATTCCACCTCGACTTACGGTCAGTGTTAGGGTATTGATAGGAGTAGCCTTTGTAGCCTATCATACCACCCACTCCAATAGTCCCAGGCCCTAGGCCTTCCACCAAGCCTCTTTCGGCGGAGACGCTCACGGCTGGTGTCGACTCTAGGCCACTCCCAAAGCTGTACCCAGTGCCCAGCCCCAAACCTGCATTAATTATGGTAGTGCCCTTCTCAAACAAAGCTCCCGTAGCTGAAGTAGCCAGAGGATCTGGTTGGGTTGACGCAGGTGGCCTAGACGTTATAACGGGTGGGGGAGTAGTTCTTTTGGCGGGTGTTGGCTTAGAAACCGTCTTCTGGGTGGCTTTCTGTCCAGGGGCCGGGCGTTTGGTGGTAGACCTTACCTGCGCCACCGCCTGAATGCCCGTTAGTAGTAAAGGAAATGCCAATAAGGCAGCAAGCATCTTCATTGCAACAAAGTAAGGGGGTACTAAGGGAATTCAGGGCTTATTTACCGAATAAATAGGACTTTGCTGCAGGCTCATGACAATGGAGCCAGTTATTTCTGAACGAAAAAGCCCCAGCCTTAGTAGGCCGGGGCTCCTTTTTTATCGCAACGCAGCTAATTACAGCGTACGCTTCACTTCTTTTTCTTCGAAGCCTTCGATGTTGTCGCCCTCGCGTAAGTCGTTGAAGCCTTTCACTGAAATACCGCATTCGTAACCCTGGCGTACTTCCGACACATCGTCTTTGTAGCGCTTGAGGTCTTGAATCTCGCCAGCATACACCACAATACCGTCGCGTACTACCCGCACGCGGGTCTTGCGAGTGAAAGTGCCTTCCGTCACCATACAGCCGGCAATGGTGCCCACCTTGGTGATATTGAATACCTGACGTACCTCGGCGTTGGCTACCACAACTTCCTGCACCGTTGGGGCCAGCATACCTTCCATGGCATCCTTCACCTCGTTGATGGCGTTGTAGATGATTGAGTAGAGACGGATATCAATCTGCTCCTGCTCAGCCAGCTTACGGGCACTCTGCGAAGGACGGACCTGGAAGCCAATGATGATGGCGTCGGAAGCCGAAGCCAACAGTACATCCGATTCGGAAATGGCACCTACACCCTTGTTGAGGATGTTTACAGCCACTTCCGGCGTGCTCAGCTTCAACAGGGAGTCGGCAAGTGCTTCTACTGAGCCATCCACGTCACCTTTTACAATCACATTGAGCTCCTTAAACGAACCGATTGCCAAACGACGACCAATTTCATCTAGGGTAATGTGCTTCTTGGTGCGCATGCTCTGCTCACGAGCCAGCTGCTGACGTTGGGTAGCCAGTTCACGAGCTTCGCGCTCGGTTTCCATTACCTGGATCTTATCACCAGCTTGTGGAGCACCAGTCAGACCAAGAACCTGCACTGGCGTAGCGGGGCCGGCCAGCTTCATCTTCTTGCCACGGTGGTCAGTCATTGCTTTCACACGACCAAAGTGCGGTCCTGCCAAAACAATATCGCCCACTTTCATGGTGCCGGTCTGCACTAGAATGGTGGTTACATAGCCACGACCTTTATCGAGGGAGGCTTCAATAACACTACCAACGGCGTTACGGTCAGGGTTAGCTTTCAGATCCAGAATTTCGGCTTCCAGCAGGACTTTCTCCAGCAGTTCGTCGATGCCTAGGCCAGTCTTGGCCGAAACCTCTTGGCTCTGGTACTTACCACCCCATTCTTCCACCAAGATGTTGATCACCGACAGTTCCTCACGGACTTTGTCGGGGTTAGCACCGGGCTTATCAATTTTGTTGAGGGCAATTACAATCGGAACACCAGCCGCCTGCGCGTGATTGATGGCTTCTTTCGTCTGTGGCATTACCGAGTCGTCGGCAGCTACCACAATAATGGCGATGTCCGTCACCTTGGCACCACGGGCACGCATAGCGGTAAAGGCTTCGTGACCAGGCGTATCAAGGAACGTTACGCGCTTACCCGATTTGGTCATCACGTCATAGGCACCGATGTGCTGCGTGATACCACCGGCTTCACCTTTAGCTACCGTAGCGCTACGGATGTAGTCAAGCAACGACGTTTTACCGTGGTCAACGTGACCCATGATGGTAACTACAGGTGCGCGGGGCTGCAGATCCTCTTCGGCATCTACAATCGTAACCTCAGCTTCATCTTCCTCAGCACTCAGGAACTCTACGTCATAGCCAAACTCATCGGCAATAACCGTAATGGCTTCGGCATCAAGACGCTGGTTGATTGAGACGAACATGCCCATATTTAGGCAGACCTTGATTACCTCATTCACCGATACGTCCATCAGCGAGGCCAAGTCATTGGCCGAGATGAATTCCGTCACCTTCAGCGTCTTAGCGTCGAGCTCGTTCTGAGCACGCTGTGCTTCGCGGTCTTCTGCAACACCGGCCCGCTTGTCGCGGCGGTACTTAGCGCGGTTATTCTGGTTGCCACCACGGCCGCCGCTAAGCTTAGCCAGTGTAGCCTTGATCTGCTCCTGAATCTGCTTTTCAGTCTGTTCGGGAGTAGTGGCTGGTGCAGCCGTATTCTGGCGGTTTCCACCCTGACCACCGCCGGAACGGTTGCCACCAGGGCCGCCACCAGGGCGGTTGCCACCGGGCCCATTATTTTGGCGGTTAGCGGCTGGGCCAGTACCCGTAACACGGGGAGCCGCCGGAGCGTTGCCTTGGCCACCTTGCTGGTTTGAAGCACCGGGGCCACTCATCGGAATGCGCTGGCGCTTCTTCTTATCGGGACCTATGCCGCTCTTTCGAACGTCGGAGGAAGCCACAGGGCGCGCCCCGCGCCCACCACCACGCCGAGAAGAGTCGAGGGGGAGTTCAATTTTACCTAATACGGTCAGGCCCTTTAGCTGATCAGCCTTGGCCACGATAGTTCCGGCGGGTGCTTCTTCCGAAGGCGCTGCTGGAGTATCTGCCGAAGGGGTAGAGGCTACCGGTGCCGGAGCAGGGGCAGCAGCAGGCGCAGGAGCCGTCGGTGCTGGCGTAACAGGTTGCGCTGGGGCCGCAGCTGCAGGAGCGGGGGCCTCCGCGGGCTTCGGAGCAGGCGCTGGGGCCGCAGGCTCAGGAGCCGGGGCGGCTTTGGGCGCTGCTACGGGTTCAGCCGGAGCAGTTGCAGGCTTGGGTGCCTCCGCTACGGGAGCCGGGGCTGCAGGCTTTTCGGCCTCTACTTTAGGAGCTGGGGCCTGAGGTTGAGCAGCTGACACTGGAGCCGGTGCGGGAGCAGCTGGCTTTGGCGGTACCGGGCGACCTTTAGCATCCAGCTCAATGCGGCCCAGCACCTTCAGGCCAGGTACACGGTTAGGCTCCTCAGCAGGAGCCGCCGGTGCTGGCGTAGCAGGTTGCACGGGGGCCGCAGCTGCAGGAGCGGGGGCCTCCGCGGGCTTCGGAGCAGGCGCTGGGGCCGCAGGCTCAGGAGCCGGGGCGGCTTTGGGCGCTGCTACGGGTTCAGCCGGACGCGCCTGGGCAGCTACTTCCTGCTCCGTCTGGCGCTTGGCCTGACTGAGCTTCGCAGCTTCCATCTTGTCCTGAGCCGACGACTCAAAAGCTTTATTCAACAGGGAAACCTGTTCCCCCGTCAGCTTAGTCGTGGGTTTATTTTCGATGATGTGCCCTTTTCCCGCTAGGAAATCTACAATTGTAGATAAGCCAACGTTCAGGTCTTTGGCCGCCTGATTCAGCCGTTTGGTTGCTGCTTCCGCCATTCTATGCTCGCGAACGATACTCGTATTCAGTTGCAAAGGTACTATATTAAATCTTGCCGGGCGACGTTAAATCTAGCCACCCGGCTATGATTTAACGCCCTTGCCGTACCGGCCGCCGCGCACTCATTGCGCGTCGCCGGAATTTTGGGTTTCTGCCTGCTCGTCTTCCTCTTGTTCTTCGAACTCCTGGCGGATAACGCGGAAGAGCTCTTCCACCGTTTCTTCCTCCAGTTCTGTCCGACGCACGAGGTCCTCTTTATTCACGGCCAGCACGGCACGGCCAGTGTCAAGCCCAATTTTCTTGAGCTCGTCAATCACCCAGCCTTCAATTTCATCCGTGAATTCGTCGAGAGCAATGTCCTCTTCGAAGTCTTCGGCTTCACGGAATACGTCGATTTCCATACCCACCAACCGCGAGGCCAGCTTGATGTTGGCGCCACCGCGGCCGATAGCCAGTGAAACCTGGTCTGGCTTTAAGAACACTGAAACCCGACCAGTTTGTTCGTTTATTTTCATGGAGCCAATTTTAGCTGGCGAAAGGGCCCGCTGAATGTATAGCTCCAGGTTATTCGTGTAGTTGATGATGTCGATGTTCTCGTTTTCGAGCTCACGTACCACCGCGTGAATACGGGAGCCTTTCATGCCCACGCACGCACCTACCGGGTCAATCCGGTCATCGTAGCTTTCTACGGCAACCTTGGCTCGTTCGCCGGGCTCACGCACAATATTCTTGATGGTGATGAGGCCATCATAGATTTCGGGTACTTCCTGCTCCATCAAACGCTCCAGGAATGCAGGGGCTGCCCGGGAGATAATGATTTTGGGCGTACCATTCAGTACTTCCACGCGGTGCACTACGGCCCGTACGGTATCGCCTTTGCGGTAGCGGTCCTTTGGGATCTGCTCCCCTTTGGGCAGTACCAGCTCGTTCTCATCCTTATCCAAGATAAGCGCTTCGCGGCTCCAGACCTGGTATACTTCACCTACCACAATCTCACCCACCTGGTCTTTATAGGCCTGGTAGAGGTTGTCGCGCTCCAAGTCTTTCACGCGCTGAATGAGCGTCTGGCGAGCCATAAGCACAGCCCGGCGGCCGAAATCTTCCAGCTTAATTTCCTCGGCCACTGATTCGCCTACTTCGTAGTCGGGCTCAATCTTTTGGGCCTCAGCCAGCGGAATCTTGTCCAGATCCCAGATGTCCTCGGAGTTGTCGTCTACGATTTCGCGGTTGCGGTAGATTTCCAGGTCACCCTTGTCCACGTTGAGAATGACGTCGAAGTTGGAGTCGTCGTCGTACTTCTTGCGAATCATCGTGCGGAACACTTCCTCCAAAATGCTCATCATCGTGGGGCGGTCAATGTTCTTAGACCGAGCGAACTCGGCAAATGATTCAATCAGGACGTTGCTGTTCATACTGATTTAGTTGTTAGTTAACTAGATGGCAGTTGGTGGGTTGTGCGCAACTGGCCTACAGGCCAGGTATCGGGCAACCGCCAGCTTATTTAAACGAAATCACTACCCGGGCCTCCTGAATGTCTTGGAAGGGCACTAAAGCGGTGGGCAGAGTTTTCTTCTTGCTTTTTTCTTTTACTACTTCTGCCAGCTGAATGCCTTCGGCCTCAACAGCTTCCAGGGTGCCGGTTTTCTCGGTACCGTCGGTGAGCTTGAGGTTGAGGCTGCGGCCAACGTGGCGGGTGTACTGGCGGGGGTCGCGCAGGGGCTGGTCGGCGCCGGGCGAGGTTACCTCCAGGGTATAGCTAGCATCCTCGCCGTACTGCTCGTCAATCCGGCGAGCCAGCCGGCGGCTTACCTGCGCACACTCATCAATACCTACGCCCTGCTCCCCATCGAGCGTCACGGTCACTTTGGGCCGGATGGCATCAGACACGGTCAAGGAAACCACAAACAGACTTTCGTCGGTTGGCAGGCTGTCCTGGAGCAGTTCGGAAAGGTGAGCTTGGTCGAGTTTCATCAATAGGGTGGCAAAAGAAAGAGGGGACTATCCGTCCCCTCTGTCGTGTTTGTAGTTTGCTGGTGCAAAGATAGGATAAAAACTCGCCGGATGCAAGACTAGGCCACTGGCAACCTGTTGGAAGTATTGGCCTAGCGCTTTACCTGCACCCAGCCTTTAGCGGAGCGGCCCTCCGTATCACGCAGATGGTAGTAGTACATGCCATCGGGGAGGTTGTCGCCGCGCCAGTCGTTGCGGTAATCATCGGTTTCATACACCTTATTGCCCCAGCGCGAAAACACGCGTAGGGAGGCCGGCTGGCAACTGAAGCGCGGCATAAACTTATCGTTCTTGTCATCGTTGCCGGGCGTAATGATGTTGGGGACAAATACATCACCAACTACTATAGGCACAAAGCCGGTTTCGACGGTGCAGTTGGCGTACTTGGCTACCAGCCTCACATTATAGGTGCCGGCGTGCTCAAAAACGTGGCTGGGCGAAGCTTCCGAAGATTTGGGAGAGCCGTCGCCGAAGTCCCACTCGTAGGTGCCGCCGGCCAGCACCGGCTCAAACTGACAGGTGAAGGGAGCTAGGCCAGTGTATTGCGGCGCCGCAGTACAGAGAGGTATATTGAGCGGAAAATTGTTGGAAGGAGAGGGGGCCAGCACTACTTGGCGGGTGGCTGAGGCCGGACAACCGTTTTGGGTATACGTATAGGTCAGCGTGAGATTGGTGCCTTTAAGTTTGGTGTCGGGCGGGGTGAACAGGCCACTGGGTGTAACACCGGGGCCACTCCAAGTGCCTCCGGCCGGACTGGCGCCCAGGAGTTGCACCGGCTGCGTTTCGTAGGCGCAGAGCGTCAGAGGAGGACCGGCGTTTACCTGCGGCAAAGACTTTACAACTATCTGCCTGGTAGCATTGCCACAACCCAGCGTATCAGGCATAGTGTACGTAATGGTATGAGTGCCGACACCAGCTTTCTTAGGGTCAAAAAGGTTTGCTCCCGCCGTGATGCCAGGGCCGCTCCAGGTGCCGCCCGTGGGGGTAGCTTGCAGCGTAACGGCGTTGCCATCAAGACACAGCTCGGGCACGGCCGCTATGCTCACCGTGATATCGGGTACTACCGTCACGCGCAGCGGGCGCTTGCTAACGCAAATGCCAGTGGTAGCAATTGAGTACATGAGAATATTGCGGCCAACTAACGCCGCTGTGGGAGTAAAGCGGTAGCCACTAGCAGCGTTGCCAGATACTCCCGGGCCAGTCCAGGTGCCGCCGGTAGGTGTGCCGCCTAACGCAATAGGTGCACTGCTGGCGCACACGTACCGGGCCACGCCAGGGTCAGCAACTACCATCCCGAAGTCCATTTTGAAGGCGGCGTTATTACAGTTGCGGGCACCGTTACGCGTGTTGAAGTAGGAGGCCGTGGGCGGGATAGGGAAGCCTTGGGTGCCGCCGCACCCGCCGCACACAGCCTGGTACACCATGCCGCGCTTATCAAAGCGGGAGGTGCCACCATCTACGTGCTCTCCGGAGCCACCTGTTTCCCCGAAGAAGGTGGCGTATTCCAGGCTGGCCATACTAGGCGTAAACTGGGCCAGGTAGAAATCGGAGCCATCGGTGTTGGTTTGCACCGCGTTGCCGGTAACGGGCAGGCCGGCCGTGGAGGAACTGCCAAATCCGTAGCCAGAGTTGGTGCGGCCACCCCACCCGCAAACGTAAATTCGTTCGCAGTCATCAACCAGAAAGGCAGTAGGAGAAAGGTCGTAGGCTGCGCGGCCAGTACCGAATACTGTAGAGTAAGCCGTTTGGCTAAGTGCAGGATCAAGCTTATGAATGAACTGGTGGCTGCCCGCGCGCACATAGCGGCCGGCCGTAACGGGATAGTTGCCTGAGCTCTGGCCTAGCAGGTACACGTTATCATCGGCATCAAGCTGAGCAAAGTAGGCCTGGTCATCACCCGCTGTACCGATGTAAGTTGATTGGCTGATAGCGTTGCCCGCTGGCGCAATGCGGGTCACGAACCCATTGACACCCGCGGGAGCTGTGGTAATCAGGCTGCCGGTGGTTACCGGGAAGTTGCGGCTGGTGGTGCCGCCAGCCACCACCACTGAGCGGCCTGCGCCCAATTGAATGGAGTAAGCCGCCTCCGCGCCCGTGCCGCCTAAGTAGCTGCTCCACAGTAGCGTGCCCAGGTTTGCAGTAAGCTTACAGACTACTGCGTTTGCACCCGTTTGAGCGGTGGCTCCAAACCCGTTACGGGTTGGGAAATTGGTGCTGAGGGTAGTAGAGGCGATGTAGACGTTGTTATCGGCATCGGTAATAATGTCGCCGCGAAACTGGTCGCCATAGTTGTTTAGCAGGTCGGGGCTCAGGTTGAGCCCGTCGTTTGCGCTGCCTCCTAAGTAGGTGGAGGCTACCAAGGTGCCACCATTAGCGCTAAGCGTGGTAATAACCAAGTCAGAGCCATTATTGTAATTCATTGGCGCGTCTCTACCCTCAAACAAGGGGTCGGCGTACTGCCCGCCATTGTAGGTGCGGGAGAAAGCCTGGGCGGTAACCGGATAGTTGCGTGAGCTGGTGGTGCCCAGAATTACCAGCTCGTTGCGGCTGTTCACCACCAGGCTATGCGGAACCTCAACCTCATTGCCGCCCAGGTAGGTGGCGTAGAGGCGGGCTGCTGTGCCCTTTGCAGTGGTGTTGTACTTCAGAATAGCAATGTCGGCGGCGCCGGCGTAGCTGCTTTGCGCGGCCCCTGTAGAGGTAGGAAAACCAATGCCAAAGGCGATGCCGCCAGAGTACATGTTGCCCTGCTCATCATAGGTCGCCGTAAACCCCCAGTTATCAGCTGCTGAACCAGTAAACGACGAAAACACTACGGTGGGGTCGATAATAAGGGGGCGTTTCCGGTCGTACTGGCCTAGGCGGAACGAGAGTACATTGTTCTGCAACTGAAACGCACATTCTACGGGCACCCGCTCCCCGCTGGCACTAGTCTGCCAGGCCTTAGGCGCTTGCTCCAGCACATCACCCACCGAGGTATGAATGCGTAGGCCACCTTCGGGTTCCAGGCGAACCGTTTCGGCGCCCTGGTAGCGCAAACGGATGGCTTCAGGCTTGGCCCCAGCCCGCACGGTAAAGTCGTACTCTAATGTTTGAGACGCGTTTTCATAGAGGCGCACATCAATGCCGGGGTATACTTCCTGGTAGTGGGCCTGGCGAAAGCTGCTCACCTGGCTAGCCCATTGGCTGGGGTCTTTGCCCACGAAATAGTTGCGCACTTCGGAGGTAGCTTCCTCGCCCCGAATGAGGGCGCGAGGATTACCCCCTTCAAAGCTGACGCGGTAGGCGTGGGTGCGCACCAGGCCTTTGGCCGTTGCCGCCGAAGGTGTATGGTCATGGTAGGCACGCAGAGCGGCGGGGTCGGCGAAGGCATAAGTAAAGCCCGCTGAGGTGAGAAACAGGCGCCCGGCCGGCAACTCGGCCATGTAACGAGCCTGCGCATTCCACTGGCCCTTGTTCTCTACAAACTCCAGGCTGCGGGGCTGCGGGGCCAAGGGTTTACTGAGGGGAGCCGCTCGGCTGATAGCTGGCAAGACGGGCAGGCTCAGGAGTAACGTAACTAAATAAAAACGTAGGGTAGAAAGCACCATCAGCACGGTTGTCTAAATAAGGAGTGAAAGATACAACCAAACCGGGCTAACCTGCGTAGGGGGCGGCTTCGTAGCCCGGAACTTTTACCTTTGCCCTAGGCCAGCCCAACGGAAACAATTTGCCAGTGCGTCGTTCATTTGCTTTTAAGTGCACTCTCCTCGTAATCGGGTGGTTGCTGGTTGCCATTGCCTGCGTGCAAATCCCGGCTTACACGTTCTGGCCGGCGGCTTTTTTCGCTCTCACGTTACCCGTTGCCCTTGCCCTTAATCTGGTGCTGGCCTTTTATTGGCTGTTGCGCAACTGGCGAGTGGCTGCGCTGCCGCTGGTTGTGGCTTTCCTGACGTGGCCTCACTTTCAGCGGGGCCTGGCGCTGCATCCGCTGCGGGTGGCTACAGCCGCTGAAAAACCAGGGCAGCTGGTGCGGGTGCAGTCTTCGAACGTGCGCATATTTAATGTATACCCTCAGCTGCGCGATGCCCAAAGCAACTCCTCGCGGCAGATGGTGAAGTTTCTGGTTGAGAACCCCGCCGATGTGCTGTGCCTGCAGGAGTTCTACAACGAGCCCGCTGGTACCCGCTCGCAAGACGGCAGCCTGTTCCGGACGGTGGAGAAAATAGGCCGGGATGCCGGCCGCGAGTCCTTTTTATCGAGAACACTCACCAATAGTGCCGGCGCAGAATTTGGTATGGCCATTTTCTCCCGATTTCCTATTGTGAGTAAGGGCACCATCAAGTTTGGCAAACTGACTCAGAACCACGCCATGTGGGTGGATGTGCGGCTACCCTCCGCCGATACAATTCGGGTATACAACTTTCACCTCCAGAGCATGAGCATGGAGGAGCGGGACATTGTGGACAGTTACTCCAGCAAGGCAGGGCTCCGGCGGAAGGGGCTAGGCCTCATGCGCCGCTTCAAGAGGGGAGCGGTAGTGCGCAATACCCAGATTGATACGCTCATTAAACGGACTGAGCGCTGTAGGTACCCCATGCTGCTTTGCGCCGACCTCAACGATTTGCCCTATAGCTACAGCTACGACCAGTTAGCTGATCATTTTCAGAACGCCTGGGCAACCGTGGGCAACGGCGTGGGCAGCACCTACAACGGCAAGCTGCCCTTCATGCGCATCGATAATCAATTTGCCAGCTCACAGTTTACGGTCGATGACTTTTGGGTAAACTACGAGATTCCGTACTCAGATCATTTCCCTACCACGGGCATCTACCGATTAGTAAAGCCCGAACAGACTACGAAGTAAAGCCACTTGGTTTTTGTGATTACAGAAATACCATGGCTGTACTTATATACTGCACCAGCGCAATCTTGTACCCGGTAGTGAACTTTATAGACTGGCTGTTGTGATTTTTGTGCTGCTCGATGAACCTTTTGTACTTGGTTACAGAAAATTCAGGCGGTTTTGCAGCCACTTCAGGTAGTTAAATGTTGTAGACGGCTTAACGACTGGCCTAGCGCAACCCAATTACAAAATCTGCGCAATTCGCTGATGCCGTCTTAATCCGTGATACTTTTGTCTCCTATGCAGCACCCACTTTCGCTTTACAATACGCTCACTCGCCAGAAAGCCCCATTTGAGCCCCTCAACGCTCCTTTTGTGGGGGTGTACTTGTGCGGCCCTACGGTGTACAACGAGGCCCACATTGGCAATGCCCGGGGCCCAGTGGTATTTGATGTGCTGACGCGTTACCTGCGCTTTTTGGGCTACACGGTGCGCTACGTGCGCAACATCACCGACGTAGGCCACCTGGAAGGCGACGCCGATGAAGGGGAAGATAAAATTGGCAAGATTGCCCGGGCCCGCAAGGTTGAGCCTATGCAAGTGGCTGAGGGCTATACCAATCTGTATGAAGACCACGTAGCAGCTCTGGGCTGCTTGCCGCCCGATATTACGCCCCGCGCCAGCGGCCACATTATTGAGCAGATTCAGATGATTGAAGAAATCATCCGGAATGGCTTTGCGTATGAATCTAATGGCTCAGTGTACTTTGATGTACCCGCCTATAATGCTGCGGGCCGCAACTACGGCAAGCTTTCTAACCGCGTGGTAGAAGAGCTGCTGGCTGGCTCGCGCGAAAACCTGGCCGGGCAAGATGAGAAGCGCAGCCCCCTCGACTTTGCGCTGTGGAAACGGGCCGATGAGCGCCACCTCATGCGCTGGCCCTCCCCCTGGAGCGACGGTTTTCCCGGCTGGCACCTGGAGTGCTCGGCCATGAGCCGCAAGTACCTCGGCGACGAGTTTGACATTCATGGCGGTGGCCTAGACCTGATGTTTCCGCACCACGAGTGCGAAATTGCGCAGAGCCAAGCGTGCAACCACCCCACCAATGAGGCGCGGGTGTGGATGCATAACAACATGATTACGGTGAATGGCCAGAAGATGAGCAAGTCGCTGGGCAACTTCATCACCATCAGTCAGCTGTTTGAAGGCACCAACACCACCCTGGCCCAGGCCTACTCGCCCATGACGGCGCGATTCTTCCTGCTGCAGGCGCACTACCGCAGCACCGTAGATATTACCGACGAAGGTTTGCAGGCGGCTCGTAAGGGTTACCGCAAGCTCATGAATGGCCTGCGTCTGCTCGATAAGCTCAACGAAGCCAGCCTCTCACCGGAAGTAATCAAGAGCCGCACCGTAGAACCCCTGACGGAAGGCCAGGCCCCCGACACCACCAAGGGCGACGCGGAGTTGCGCAAACTGGTAGCCGATTGCTTTGCAGGCCTGAATGATGATTTAAATACGGCTAAGGCTATTGCCAGCTTGTTTAATCTGCTGCGGAAGCTCAACGGCTTCTTCGCTAACCTGGCCACTCTGGCCACGGTAAGCGCCGCCGCACTGCAGGAAGCCACTGAGGCGTACCGAGTTCTGGTGACAGACATTCTAGGCCTGGTAGATGAGCCCCGAGCTAAGGCCGAGGACCTGCTGCGCCTGACGCTGGAGTTTTATCAGGAAGCCAAAGTCACGAAAGCCTACGATAAGGTTGATCAGATTAGGGCCGCGCTCAAAGAGCAGGGCATTGTGGTAAAAGACACCAAAGCCGGCATCGACTGGGCCTACAGCGAAGAGTAACTTAGTTGCCTAAAGCTCCAGCTTTGGGCCTCGTTGAACGAGCAGCAATGCGCCGGTGCAACGAGCAACGTTCAACGTCAGCCACGAGAGCGAAGCTGGAGCTTCGCACTGTACTTGCTTCTCCCTCATGAATCTCATTCGTCTTGCCCCTGTCGCCCTGGCTTCGTTGTTGCTGCTCACGGCTTGTCCGGAGAAGAAAAGCACCACCGAAACCACTGCCGCCACGGAGCAACCCAGCACGCCCAAAGCACCGGCCTTCAATGCTGATTCGGCTTACGCCTACACCGCCAAGCAGGTAGCATTTGGGCCACGCGTGCCCAATAGCCCCGCCCACGTGAAAGCCGGCGACTGGATTGTGCAGAAGTTTAAGTCGCTAGGCCTATCGGTGAAGGAGCAGCCATTTACGGCCATGGCGTTTGATGGCAAGATGCTGCGCTCCCGCAACATTATTGCCCAATACCAGCCCCAGGCTGCCCGGCGCATTGCCATCTTCACGCACTGGGATACCCGCCCCTTCGCCGATAAGGATAAGACCAATAAAAACGCTCCTCTCGATGGCGCTTCAGATGGAGCCAGCGGTGTGGGCATTGCCCTGGAAATGGCCCGTGTGCTGGCCGCCCAACAGGATAGCCTGGCCCCCGGAGTAGGAGTTGACTTTATCCTGTTTGACTCTGAGGACTACGGCTACGACAGCAGCACCCAGGGCGAGAAGGAAAACCTGCTGGCCCGGCAAGAAGCAAATGGCCAGTCAAGCTGGTGCCTGGGCTCGCAGTACTGGGCCAAGAACATGGTGCCGGCCAACTATAAGCCTAGCTATGGCATCCTGCTGGATATGGTGGGCGCCAAAGACGCTAAGTTCAGCCGCGAAGAACTCTCGCGTCAGCAGGCCCGCGACGTGGTGGATAAAGTGTGGAACACAGCTTCCCAGCTCGGTTTCTCCGACTTCTTCCTCTTCAACGACAGCTACGGTATTACCGACGACCACGTGTACACCAACCAGGCCGGCGTGCGCACCATCGACATCATCGACCACGTGCCCGTCGGCGACGAGTATTTCCCAGCCTACCACCACACCACCCAGGACAATATGAGCGTCATTGATAAGCGGACGCTCAAAGCCGTAGGCCAAACCGTGCTGACTACTATTTACGGCGAGTAAACCTGATTTTAAAAATATGAAAGCCCCAACAGCAGAAGCTGTTGGGGCTTTTTGATAGTACGGCTCTAAGTTATCTTCTAGGCCAGTAGCTTATAATACACCACCGTGGGCTCTAGTTCTCCGCTGCCCACGCGGGCAAAGGCCGGAATAGTACCCGCCGCGGTGTAGCCGAGCTTCTGATACAAGAGCTCCGATGGCTCGCCTTGCAGCGTGTCCAGCACGAGTGTGGTGCGGTGGTGCTGGTAGGCTGCTTCTTCAATAGCCAGCATTAGCTGCTGCGCAATTCCCTGGCGCCGGGCCTGACTGTGCACAAGCAGTTTAGAGACTTCGGCACGGTGCAGGCCATTGGGCTTAGTGGCTAGGTCAAGCTGCACAGTGCCTACTACCTTGCCGTCCTGCTCCGCCACCAATAGCACACGGTGCCCGTTGGCCACGGCCACCATTACGTCGTGCCAGTAGGCCAGGGCTGGCTCCAAGGCCAGAGGCGGCAAATATCCCACAGAAGCGCCGCCCTCAACGGCATCCTGTAGCAGGTGGGCCAGTATGGGCAGGTGTGGTTGAATTTCAGCTTCAGTCAGCATCCGAATAGAAAATACACGTTGGCTCATGTCGGTAAATACAGAAGTGAAGTTGTGGCTCGCTGCGCAACCTCTGCAATGATAAGACACGAAACGATTTCCTTATGGCTTCCTATCAATAGCCCAGTGGCCTAGCCTGTGTGGCGAAAACAGGTTGGCACCTGTATGCAACAGGCCCTGGCAACTGCTTGCCAGGGCCTGTTGCATACAGGTGAACTACTACTTATTAAGTTATTGCTTAACTATTCTCAGGGTTTGGGGTGTTTCGCCTGAAAGGCGGAATAGGTACAGGCCAGCGGGCTGCCGGCTCAGGTCGAAAGTGGTGCGCTGGCTACCAGTAGGCTGGGTTATGCGCAAAACCTCCCGGCCCAGGGCATCCAGCACCACACCTTGGAGCGCAGTATGGGTTGCACTGGTGGTTACTAGCTCAAAGCGGCCCGAGCTGGGGTTTGGCACTACAGTGACGAGCGGCTGGCTGGTAGCAGCAGTTGTGGGCAGGGCAATGGCTTGGGCTGTTACGCCAAACGGCGAAAAGCTTGTGATACCTGTACGAGTAGCGCTGAAGGGGCCAGTACCGGCCGCGCCCAGTGAGGCGGCTGTCTGATCCCAGTTGCCGTTGTGGTAGTGGGCCACGAAAGCCCGCGCCGGATCGAAATCGGCGGTGGTGGCCGCTGTAGGCCACTGCAGGGTCATCGACACGTCGGAGTTGCCAGCTACTTCCTCGCTCACAAACCACGTTTTCTGCACCACACGGTGGGTAAGGGCAGCACCTACACCGTACTCTTGGGCATCATAGTGCGCATAGGCCTGGTCCGCCACCCGAACCTGGAAGACATCTTCGGAGCGCGGCTTAGACTGCCGTAGCGTGACGGGCAGGTAAACCTGGGCTGTGCCCACCGGGAACAGCACCGGCTGATCGTCGCTGCTTACCGTTTGGCGGAGTTGTCCGCTCCCGTCGGTGACTACATAGTTTGTGGGGTGAGTTTGCCGCAGGCGGGCCCCACGGTTAAGGGTTGCGTTGTACTGATGGAGGCGAAGCTGCGCGCCATCCAGCGTCAAGCTGCCATCAATGATAATGTTGCCGCCCAACGTTTTGGGCGCCTGGCCAGCCAGACGCAGGTGGCCGTAGTTGGCGGGCAGCACGGTCTGTTCTGCCTGATTGCCGACGTAAGCCACGGTGCTGTTCGGGGCCAATGCCCCGAGGCGGAATGTAGCCGGAGCAGTTGCTGCCGCCTCCCGAATGAGTAGCGTAGAGCCAGCCGTAACGTCGATGGGCGTCTGGATCAGGGTGTTGTTGGCGATGGTAAGGGAGGTCGGCTTTGATAAGGTTCCTACTACTACTTTCGAGTTGGCACCCGAAACTGCCAGGGCAGAAGCATCTACGTTGTTGCCAACCAGGTAGAACGTCTGGTTGTCGGCCGTAAAGCTGGCGGGCGACGTGCCCGTGCCGTCGGCGTTGCTTTTCCAGCTTGATAAACTACCGGTTTGGGTGGCAGCCAGGAAAAATGAGTTGGCTATGGGCGTTATCACTACATCGTCGATGCTCAGGCCGTTGCCATTTGTAGAGGAGTTCAGTACGTATTCCCACCGGATCATGATTTCCTGACCCGGTAGCAGTGCAATGTCGTCCAGGGTAACCTGACGCACGCGGCGGTTAGAGGGGGCGTTGCCGTCGCGACTGGACACTACGGTAGCTGTAGAGGGGGCTTCTACGGTTAGCGCCGGAATCGGCGTCCAGGTGCCCGCGTCCCGGTTAAGCGCAGCAATGGTATCACCCACCGCCGCTTTCAGGTAAGATACTCCTACCTGCGCCTGGTCTTGCCGCCCCGAGTTGTACCATTGCTCCATGGCGTACTGAATTTCCAGGTTGCGAATGGTAACCGACGAGCTATTGCGGAAGCGAATACCAACGTAGCCCGTAGCCGACACAATTTGAGTGCTGGCAATGCCGCCGAAAGCCCGGTCAGTACTACCTTCCGTCCCGAAGTGGAAATAATCAGCGGCCACGTTTGAGCCATCGTTGGCTGCTATGGTGGTGGGAGTATAGGTAGTAGGATAGCCAGCTGGCATCACGCCGGCATCGGCTTCGGCCAGGGCGTACACGCCCGGCAAGGTCAGGTTGTTGCGAAACGCAACCGTAGCCGGCAGACCATCGAAATTTTGTTTGTAAGGAGTTAGCGTATCATCGGTGAAAATATGCTGCGCCAAGCCATTGGTTGCTGTTCCCAGCAGCAAAGCGCCAATCCCCAAAGACAAACATCCTGCGTAGAGTTTTTTCATGCTATTTGATAGAAATAGTGCGAACTGCAAATTTGCATTATTTCTATCAAATAGCATATCTAAGCAACGGGTTTTACAGAGTGAGCTTAATGTTGCACTGGGTTTATTGGATATACTAAAATGTTTATCAATGATATGCTCATTTGATTTGACGAAATATGGACGATTGATAGGTAGGGAGGATGTATTAATAAATATGAATATTCTGTGTCAGTGTGGGAATGATTCTCATATGCCGGCTCACTATGGGAATGCGAATGCCGGAGCCAGTATCTACCTGTCTGTACACTGGCGCACGCGTTCCAATGAGATGGTGGGAGTTATCGGATTAACGTATTCAGAAAACAAAACCAGAAACGCACTGACACTGGCATTATCTGCTACGAGCCCGTTTTGCTGGTGCGCAGTGCCGCTATACTTACAGATAGCTGAGGTGCGCGCCCTTATCATTTACTACCAAACGGGCTTCGCGGCCACAGACAAGGGCCATGTTCTGGGGCTCGTGGCCTACGGGGAAGCCGTGTGCCACGGGGAAGCCGTACTTACCCGCGTAATGGTCGATGATTTCGTTGGGTGTCTGGCCGTACGGAATCATATTGTCTTGGGGGTTGGTGAAGTGGCCCACGAGCAGGCCGGCCAGGTTCTGGAGCTTGCCAGTGCGGTCGAGGTGCACCATCATCCGGTCAATAGCATAGAGGTACTCGTCGATGTCCTCCAGGAACAGGATGCGGCCGGCAGTGGGGCAGTCGGAGCGGGTGCCGGTGAGGGTTTGAAGCAGGCTCAGGTTGCCGCCCGTCAGCTCGGCGGTGGCCACACCAAAGCGGTTGAGCGGATGCGCCGGAACCGTATAAGTCACTTCCTCTCCGAACAACGCCCGCCGCAAGCTCTCCAACGATTCTTCGCCCGCCTCCTGATGGAAAAGCATGGGCATCACCCCATGGATGCTTTGGTGGCCTAGCGTCAGTAAGTGGCTGTTGAGGGCCGTAATATCAGAGAAGCCCGCTACCCATTTAAGGTCTTGGGCGAAGCGGGAAAAGTCAATGCTGTCGATGATGCGCGTGGTGCCGTAGCCCCCACGGGCCGACAGGATGGCCCGGATGCTGGGGTCGTCGAGCTGGCGCTGCAAGTCGCGGGCGCGTACCTCATCAGTGCCCCCAAATTGGTGCTGGGCGGCGGCGGTGCTTTCGCCCAGCACTACCTCCAGGCCCCAGCTTTGCAGGGTGGCAACGGCCGCAGCCAGCTCCTCGGGCGAGGCTTTTCGGGCGGTACATACAATGGCTACTTTATCGCCCTGGCGGAGTGGGCGCGGCGCAGTGGCTGCCATAGATATAGAGGTAAGAAGCTTGATATAGACAAACCTACGCAACCTGCGCGGCCGAAGCGAAACATAGCAGCGTCAGAATATAATATGGGTTGAAAGAGTTATGTAATTCCTTGAATTAGTTTAATTTAAAGTATGAAACACCTCTTCACGCTCCTTCTCTTCTTATCCATAGCAGTACTAACCGAGGCCCAAACCCGGATTGATACCACGGGTGGCCGGTACTACAAACCCCTCTTCAGCAACGTGACGCGCTCAACGCTGGCCTACGGAGCCGCTGTAAATTATCTGGGCAATACCGAGTCGCTGAGCCTGGATTTGTATCAGCCGGATGGCGACACCGTGAGACGCCGACCACTGCTGATATTTGCGCACGGCGGCGGCTTTGTTTCCGGCAACCGGTCTGATCAGGACGTAACGGAGCTGTGCAACCGGTTTGCCAAAATGGGCTACGTTACGGCTAGTATTGATTACCGGATCGTGTTTCTGCCCTTTGATACCATTAATCTGGGGCGGGCAGCTATTCGGGCAGCGCAGGATATGCGCGCGGCCGTGCGCTTCTTCCGTAAGGATGCCGCCGCCTCAAAATCCTACCGCATTCATTCCGACTTTATTTACGTAGGCGGAACTTCGGCCGGGGCCGTTACGGCGCTGGAAACGGCGTATCTGGACAAAGACGCCGAGGTGCCCACATATATAGGCCTGGCAGGCTTAGGTGGCCTGGAGGGCAGCAGTGGCAACCCCGGCTACTCCAGCAAAGTCCGTGGAGCTATTAACCTCAGCGGTGCCCTCGGCAGCCCCACCTGGATAGAGGCCGGCGACGTGCCCTTCGTGAGCCTACACGGCACCAACGATGCCGTTTTGCCTTACGCCGGCGGCAAAGTAGGCAGTTTGCTACCACCCCTGAAGGTATACGGTAGTGCGCCGCTGCATACGCGGGCTCTGGCCGTGGGCGTGCAAAACCCATTCTACACTTTTAAAGGAGCCGGCCACGTGCCCTTCTCTGGCACTACGGCGGCCCAAGTGGCCTACATGGATACCACAGTGCGCTTCGTGCGAGATTTTCTGCGTCCCTTGTTGCGGCAACCCAGCATTGTTACGGCCAGCAAAGCCAGCACTAGCCCGCCGCTACTGCAGGCCTACCCGATACCCGCCACCTCCGCAGTACGCCTGACCTGGCCTACAGGGGCGGCTCTCCGGCCCGCCGCTGTTGAATTACTGGATGCTACGGGCCGCG
Organism: Hymenobacter taeanensis; assembly: GCF_013137895.1. NCBI lineage: Bacteria > Pseudomonadati > Bacteroidota > Cytophagia > Cytophagales > Hymenobacteraceae > Hymenobacter > Hymenobacter taeanensis. The sequence goes on along the minus strand of NZ_CP053538.1, from coordinate 1,073,846 downwards.
TGGTGCGGCGCCTGCAGTGGGAGCAACCTGAGTTGCGCATTGCCCGCGAGAACCTCCGGGCCGGCACGTACTTTCTGCGGGCAGAAGGGGTAGGCGCCCGCCGCGTGGTGTTTGAATAAGCCTCAAAAAAAGCAACCTGGCGGCGTGCAGCGCGAAACTTTGTTTCGTGATGGGCACAGGAGGGCTGGCTTGGTGGTCAAGCGGGACACTCGCTTCACTCGTCGCGAGACGGGGTTTCGCGCTACTATTGGCTGCAGTCTGCTCAGCTCCATGTGGCAGGCAGGCGCTGGCTTTGCTGGCAGGCCAGGCAGTGGCTTACGCCGTATCTTTGCAATAGGCAGCGCGCAACAGGCTGCAACACACTGATTCTGGCATGAAGTATTTCGGGGTGCTGGCTGTGCTAGCAGCACTTTTTTTAGTCCCATTAATGGGTCGGGCGCAAATTGACACCACGCGTGGGCGCTATTATCAGCCGCGCTTCCGGCAAGTGACGGTGCAGCGGGAGGTGGCGTTTGCCCAGGTTACTACCTTCCTCGGCCGGGCGCAGACTCTGTACATGGATGTGTACCAACCCGCCGGCGACACCGTGCGCCGCCGGCCGCTTATTGTGCTGGCGCACGAGGGCGGCTTCCTGACGGGCACCCGCGATGATGCCGTCATGACGGCCCTCTGCACACGCCTGGCCCGGCTGGGCTACGTTACGGCCAGCATTGATTATCGGCTCTATTTCTTCCCATTCGACACCGTGGGTATTGGTCGGGCCGCCGTTCGGGCTACCCAGGACATGCGGGCGGCCATCCGCTTCTTCCGCCATGATGCCGCCACGGCCCGCAAATACCGGGTGCATCCGCAATATATTTTTGTGGGCGGCAGCTCGGCTGGTGGCTTCATGTCGCTACTCACGGCCTACATGGATAAGCCCGCCGAGGTGCCCGCCTACCTTGGCCTGGCTGACCTGGGTGGCCTGGAAGGCACTGGCGGCAACCCTCGCTACAGCAGCCGCCCGCGAGGGGTGGTAAACATGTGCGGGGCCCTAGCCGACGTGCGCTGGCTGCAGCCTGGTGATGTTCCTGTCTGCAACATCCATGGCACCCGCGACGGCCTGATACCCTACGGTAAAGGGCATGTGGGTACCCCATTGCCGGCCCAGCGAGTGTACGGCGGCGGGGCCATTAGTGCCCGCGCTACGGCCGTGGGCGTGCCCAACGTACTACGGCGCTTGCGCGGGGCCGGGCACGTGCCGTACTCCGTGGAGCCCGTGTATCTGGATACGGTATTCACCGCTACCCGCGACTTTCTGCGGCCGTTACTCGGGGCTGGGGCGCCGGGCCCGTTGCTGGCCGCCGCCCTGAAGCCCCAGCCGCGAGCGGTAGCTATGTTGGCGCCACGCCGGATACAATTGATTAAGCCGCCTTTGCCGAAGAGCGGGCAGGTACCAGTGGTTAGTGTTTCTCTAGTTGCTGCTCCCAGTGGTAGCCAAACAGCCCCGGCAGATTCTAGCGAAACACAGTCGGCCAGGCCACCTGAACCTAGCTTGCCGCCCACTGGGCCCGGCTCCCGCCCCAGATGATGCCCCGGCACCCACTAGCAGACCCCGGTAAAGCCCGTTTGCTTTCAGCCGGGAAACGCCGGCGAGGCAGCCCATGAAGATCTGACAGTTCTCCGCAAAGTTGAAGAGATCTTCCTGTTACAAAATGCTACGAGCCTGCCGCGCGTGTTTCCGCAGTTTGTATCGCACGTTACAACGTTAAGCGCCTGGCAGCTCAGGTGCTAGCCTACCAGATAGTACCAGCCTTCAGAGGAACAAATAGGGCCGCGCGGATACTATAAACCGAAAGACCCCTACTCAAATGGGATTGAGTAAGGTCTTCTATAAGGAGCCTATCAATAGAGATAGAGTACTAAAATGACTCCTCCTCTACCACTGCGGCCACGGCCGTGCTGATGGGGCGCAGCTGCCCGGTACGTACCACGAAGGCCCCGTACTTGCGCAGGGTGTCGCGGTGGCGGATAAGGTTTTCCAGGGCCACGTAGCCTACCACGTACTCGTCCTCGTCGGCTTCTTCCGAAATCTCGCTGAAGTCGAGCAGGTCGATGAGGCGGTCCTCGTCGGTGCGCAGGTAGATTTCCACTTCCAGGTCGGAGGCGTAGGCCGGGGCACCTGCCCTGGCCTTGGGATACTGGTAGGCAAAGCCTTGGCGTAATGCGGCCAGATCGGCTAGCACGGCTGAGCCGGTGGGGTGCCCACCGGCCCCACGGCCGCGCAGAAACTGCTCGCCCGCAAAGTCGGCCTCAATTACCACCCCGTTAAACTCATTATCCACGGAGTATAGCGGCGAATCCGGGCCTACGAGCTGCGGGGTTACCAGCGCCGTTACGCGGCCATCGGGGAGGCGCTGTAGGCCCGCTACTACTTTGATTTTCTGGCCTAGCGTGGCGGCAAAGGCAATATCCACGGCGCTGATGCCTTCAATGCCCAGGTTCAAGACCTGCTCTGGTTGTAGGAAGGCCCCGTAGGCATGCGCGGCCAGCAGCACCGCCTTGGAGCGCGGGTCAAAAGCGCCCATGTCCAGCGACGGGTCAGTTTCAGCGAAGCCCTTGGCCTGGGCTTCCGCTAGGGCCGGGGCGTAGTCCGAAGAATCCTCGCCCATGCGGGTGAGCACGTAGTTAGAAGAGCCGTTGAGGATGCCCGTCAGGCGGCGTAGGGGCTCGGCCCCAAAGTAAGCGTCCAGGGTCCGGATGACTGGAATGCTGCCGCACACGGCCGCTTCATATAATAGAGTGCCCTGGCCTTCACGTTGCAGCTGCACCAGTTCGGGGAGGTGGCGGGCCAGCATGGCTTTGTTGGCCGTAACTACCCGGCGGCCGCGGCGCAAGGCGGCCGCCACCAGCCGGAAGGCCTCTTCGGCATCGTCAATTACCTCTACCAGTACGTCCAGGGTGTCGTCGGCTAGCAGAGCAGCGGCGTCAAACTCAAACCGGTTGGCGGGCAAGGTTCGCTCTTTAGTCTGGTTCTTTACTACAATGCGGCTGATGTCGAAGCCCGTTTCTGGCCGTTTTTGCAGGATATCGTACAGGCCCTGGCCTACGCAGCCAAAACCAATCAGGCCCACGCGCCACGGCCGCGCAGCTGAGGTGGAAGGGCTAGATAGAGAGTTGAGGTGCAGGTTGGCTGACATAGCTTGGCGCGTAAAAACGTTCGAGGAAGTGCGTGATTTGGGCGGTTTCAATCAGGAAGCCATCGTGGCCGTACTGAGAGCCCATTTCGGCGTAGAGGGCGCCCTGAATATGCTGGGCCAGCAGTTGCTGCTCGCTGGGTGGAAACAGCACATCGGAAGTAATACCGATTACCAGGGTGCGCGCCCGAATGCGCCCTAGGGCAGCTTTTACCCCGCCGCGCCCCCGGCCCACGTTGTGCGAGTCCATGGCTCTGGACAGGGTGACGTAACTGTGGGCATTGAACCGCGCCACGAGCTTGTCGCCCTGGTAGCGTTGGTAAGAACTGGCCCGGAAATCAGTGAGTACTGATTCGTTGGGCTCGGTCTGGGCTAGGTCGTAGGCCTCATAGCTGCGGTAGCTCAGCAGGGCCACGGCGCGGGCGGCCCGTAGGCCAGCCGCGCCGCCATCGGGCGTTGCGGAGGTGTAGGTTGGGTCAGCCTGAATAGCGAGGCGCTGGGCCTCGTTGAAGGCAATGCCCCAGGCTGAGTGCTGGGCGCTGGTGGCCAGCAACACTAAATTCTCGAACAGCTCAGGCCGTTGAATAGCCCACTCAACTGCCTGTTGGCCGCCCAGTGAACCACCAATGAGGGTATGAATGCGCGGCAGGGCCAGGTGTTCCCGTAGGGCTTCGTGCGCCGAAACCAGGTCGCGGATGGTCAGCAGGGGAAATTGCTGGTAGGCCACCTCTTCGGTTTCGGGATTAGGGGTAAGCGGGCCGGTGCTGCCATAGCAGGAGCCCAGAATATTGGCGCAGACGATAAACCAGTCGGCGGGGTCAAAATGGGTGTCTTTCCCGAACAACCCTGGCCACCAGCTCAGCACATCGGCGTTGGCCGTGAGGGCATGGCACACCCACACCACGTTGTCGCGGGAGGCATTCAGGTGCCCGTAGGTGTGGTAGGCCACTTCCACGTGCGGGAGCACGGCGCCGCTTTCCAGCCGCAGTGGCCTAGGCAGCCGGAATATTTGTTGGTCGAAATCTGACATACTTCCAAAGCAAAAAATAGTCTGGGCTAGAGGCTCACCTCCTTAAAAAGTAGTTGAATGCCGTTCTAGCTTTCCAAAGCCCGCGGGCTGAGCCAGTAGACGCGCTGGCTCAGCCCCGGCTATGGGCGGGCAGCTGGTTTCAACGGATTCCTCTCTCACAAAAAAGCCGTTGAGCTGCCCGCATTACGCCCGCTGAAGGTCAAGGCCTGGCTGCTTCCCACGAAGTAGCTGCCAGATGCTCAACCCCTCTCTTGGTTTAGACCTCCAGCGTAGCGGCGTGTTCAGGCTCCGGCTCGGGCAGCAGGGTGCTGGCATCGGCATCGGAGGTTAGGGGAGCGGCGATGCGCACGGCGTCAAACGCCTGCTGCAGGTCGGCCCGGATGTCTTCAAAGTGCTCAATACCCACCGACAGGCGCAGCAGCGTAGGCGTTACACCCGCTGAAATCTGTTCCTGCTCGGAGAGCTGCTGGTGCGTGGTGGCCGAGGGCTGGATGATGAGCGTTTTGGCGTCGCCTACGTTGGCCAGATGGCTGATGAGCTTCAGGTTATTAATGAACTCGGTAGCGGTTTCCTTGCTGCCTTTGATGGCGAAGGTGAGCACCCCGCCGTAGCCGCGCTTCAGGTATTTCTGGGCCAGCTTATGGTAGGGGCTGCTGGCTAGGCCAGGGTAGTTCACGGCCTCTACTTGTGGGTGCTGCTCCAGCCAGGTAGCCACGCGCAGAGCGTTTTCTACGGTGCGCTCTACGCGCAGGCTCAGCGTTTCAAGGCCCTGAATCAGCAGGAATGAGTTGAATGGGCTCTGCGACGGACCAAAGTCGCGCAGGCCTTCCACGCGGGCCCGAATGATGAAGGCAATGTTGCCGAAGGGGCCGTTCTTGCCGAATACATCATTAAAGACCAAGCCGTGGTACCCTTCGGAGGGCTCCGTAAACTGCGGGAACTTGCCGTTGCCGAAGTCATACTTGCCACCGTCTACAATTACGCCCCCAATACTGGTGCCGTGGCCGCCAATCCATTTCGTGGCCGACTCTACCACAATGTGGGCGCCGTGCTCCAGGGGGCGGAACAAATAGCCACCCGCGCCAAATGTATTGTCCACGATGAGCGGCAGGTCGTGCTTATCGGCAATGGCGGCAATGCGCTCGAAGTCAGGAATGCTGAAGCTCGGGTTGCCGATGGTTTCCAGGTAAATGGCCTTGGTGTTCTCGTCGATCAGCTTCTCGAACTGCTCGGGCTGGTCGCCGTCGGCAAAGCGTACTTCAATGCCCAGGCGCTTGAACGCTACCTTAAACTGGTTGTAGGTGCCACCATACAGGTGCGAAGTAGCCACAAAGTTGTCGCCGGCCTGCAGAATGTTGTTGAGGGCAATAAACTGCGCCGCCTGCCCCGATGATACCGCCAACGCCGCCACGCCACCTTCGAGCGCGGCAATGCGCTGCTCAAATACGTCGGTGGTGGGGTTCATCAGGCGGGTGTAAATGTTGCCAAACTCCTTCAGGGCAAACAGATTAGCGCCATGTTCCGCGTTCTTGAAAACGTAAGAGGTGGTTTGGTACAGTGGCACGGCGCGGGCACCAGTTACGGGGTCAGGCTGCTGGCCGGCGTGGAGTTGAAGCGTCTCGAAGTGGAAGTTTGGCGTTGACATGACGGTCTGGTCTGTAAGGAGTTATCGTAGGAAGAGGAGAAAGCAAATGCTCGGGTGTAGTGGCCACGATGAGGCGTAGCGGAAACCGCTCAAAACCCGCTAGATACAGCGGTTAGGATGCGGTGGGGCCCAGCGAGGTGGCCTAGGTGGCGCAACCAGTCGGGGGCAATATCAGGAAGAGGAGGGAGGAGTTGTGAGGAGTCGGCTTACAGGCAGCGACTAGCTACAGCAACAACAAGCGCTACAACAGCAGCGCATTCGCATTCGCGCGGCAACGTGAGCGGCCACCAGTGCGGTGGGGGCAACACAAAAAACCATCGGCGAGACGGCATGCAGCAAGGCAGCCGGGGCAGATGGGTTCACAAGGGCGAAAGCGAGGGTGTTTTCCATGGCACTCTGAGTTATATGCCCCGCCAGCAAAAGCTGGTCGGGCAGGAATTGGCACCTTTCGCGCGGTCGAAGGTTGCCAGCGGGTCAGGGAGCCTGTTCTCTCGCCGCTTCTGTATAAATCCTATGAAAACTACTCTGCCGCGAGCAGAGGAGTACCGTGTTGGTGTTGCAAATGTATAGCCGGTTTTGATATTTGCAATAGGTTGGCAAAATATTTTTTTTTCAGTAGGCAGTAGTGGTTCATGCCTGCCGTTGAATAATAGGCATATGGCGTAAGTGTTTAAAAATGAGCTTAGATAGATAGCAAAGGCTATGTGGCAAGCAAAGAAAACTGTGTGCTGTAGCAGTTGTAATGGCGGCGTACTTTCGGAAACCGCGTCAATACTTCTTGGATAGCACTCGGAATTTGCAGCCCTTAGCGCACGAAAAAAGCCACCTTAATACAAAGTGGCTTTTTGTATAATTCTAATAAGTCAGAGTGGCTTACAGCTTGGGTAGTGTTAAGACCTGGCCTACCTCAATATGGTCGGGGTTAGAGCCAATGGTGCTCTTGTTGGCATCATAAATCTGGTGCCACTTGGCGGCATCACCGTAGTGGTGCTTGGCAATTTTGGAGAGCGAGTCGCCGCTTACTACGGTGTACGTGTCGCCTTGGGTAGCGGTGGGCTGAGCAGCCGCTTGGTTGCTGTTACCGAAAAAATCAGTAGCGCCACCAGCTGCTGGTTTGTTAGCGGGTTCTACTGGTTTTTTATCGCCATCATTAGAAAGGAAATCGAACAGTCCCATATCGAATGCAAGTTTAGAGTGAGGGGGAAAGGGCCGGCTATCAAGCAGATGCAGTGAACCGATACCAGGGTCTTACGCCTGAGCTCACAATAAGTTGTATGGCTACAGTTGAGCTTACACCAAAGGCGAACATCTTGGTAAAGGCCACCGTAGAAGCGCTGTAGCTGAACTTTCTCCATGGGCCGTACCCTACGTGTTGCAGGCCTTTTCACTTATCTCCCTATTCTCATGAAAACTCAATCTCTCACCCTGCGCTATCTGGCCAGCCTGCTTATGCTGCTCGCCATGTTTACTACTTCTTGCGGTAGCAATGAAGGCAAAGTAGAAGGCGTAAATATGCTTTACGGCAAAGACAGCAAGGTCTGGAAAACGGATAAAGAGCTGGACGCGAGCGGCGACAAAGTGAAGCAAACCGACGCTCAGGAAGATGAGCGGATTACGTTCTTCGCCAACGGCCAGTATAACATGACCTCGCCCAATGGTGCCACTAATGGCAAGTACACCTTCGACCAGACCGGTAAAACCATCACCATGACGCCCGATGGTGGTGCCGAGAGCAACACCTTCAGCGTAGTTACCCTCACCGATGATAAGCTGACGCTGAAAGCGCCTAACGGGGCTGAGCTGCGCCTCGAAAACGAGTAGCCCGAAGGCTACGCCTAAAGATGCTAGAAAGCCCTTCTGCTGTTAAGTAGAAGGGCTTTTCTATGCCTTATGTAGCTCAGCAGGAGGGAGGTTTTGCCGAATGAGTGGTTCTTATTCAAATCTATTCTTTCACCGGCAAGCAGCCAGCGGTACCCTGCCGCTGCATAATTCCCTTCTTCTTCTACTATGGAACGCTATAACAACCTTAACAAACAGTACATCAACGGCCACTGGAAAGATGGCAGCGAAGATGACCGCATTCAGGACATCAATCCTTTCGACAACTCCGTGTTACTCGATATTAGGTGTGCTGGTCTGGGCGAGCTGGACGAGGCCTACGAAGCGGCTCACCAAGCCGCCAAAACCTGGAGCGCCACCCTGCCCCAGGAGCGCCGCGACATTCTGCTGAAAGCCGCCGCCATTCTGGAGGCTCGCAAAGATGAATTTGCTGAATGGATTGCGAAAGAAGCGGGCGGTGCCCACGCGAAAGGTGAGATAGAAGTAATGCTGGCCCGCGAGGTTATTCTGGAAGCCTCCTCATTTCCCAGCCGTATGCACGGCCAGATTCTGGCCTCCAGCACCCCGGGCAAGGAGAGCCGGGTGTACCGCAAGCCACTGGGCGTAATTGGCATTATCAGCCCCTGGAACTTCCCGGTGCACCTTTCCATGCGGTCCATTGCTCCTGCCCTGGCTTGCGGCAATACCATTGTGGTAAAGCCCGCCTCACAAACGCCCGCTACGGGTGGTACGCTGCTAGCCAAACTATTTGAGGAGGCGGGGGTGCCGGCCGGCGTATTCAACGTGGTGGTAGGCAAGTCGTCGGTTATCGGCGACCCGTTTGTGCAACACCCCATCCCCAAAATGATTTCCTTCACGGGCTCCACGCCGGTAGGCCAGAACATTGGCAAGCTGGCCGGCGAAGGCCTGAAGAAAGTAGCTCTGGAACTGGGCGGCAACAACGTGTTCATCGTGCTGGAGGATGCCGATATCGACCAGGCCGTGGCCGGGGGCATGATGGGCAAGTTCATGCACCAGGGTCAGATTTGCATGGCCATAAACCGTTTCCTGGTGCACGAAAAGGTATATGATGAATTCCGCGACAAGCTGGTGGCCCGCACCAAAGAGCTAAAAGTGGGCGACCCGCTGCAGCGCGAAACCGACATCGGTCCTCTCATTGATGAGAAGCAGGTAAAGCGCATTCAGAAGGATGTGGAGGAAAGCATTGCCCAGGGTGCTAAGCTGGAGTTTGGTGGCCAGGCTGAGGGGGCAGTGCTCTACCCCACGGTGCTTTCCCAGGTGCGCAACGATATGCCCATCGCCCAGAATGAAATCTTTGGCCCCGTCGCCGCTCTCATTCCTTTCAAGGACGATGAGGAGATGCTGCGCCTGGCCAACGAGCTGAACTTTGGCCTGAGCGGTGCCCTGCATACCCGCAACGTGGAGCGCGGCGTGCAGCTGGCCCGGCAGGTAGAAACCGGCATGATTCACGTGAACGACCAAAGCGTGAACGACGAGCCCAACGCGCCCTTCGGCGGCGAAAAGGAATCGGGCATGGGCCGCTTCGGGGGAGAGTGGGTAATTGAGGAAATGACCCGGGTGCAGTGGGTAACTGTGCAGCACACCCCACGGGAGTATCCTATTTAACGCTGCTGCTTGATAGTAGAAATTAAAGAGCCCGTCATGTTGAGCTTGTCGAAGCATGACGGGCTTTTATGATTAAGCCAAACTGTGTCTAGGCCAGTGGTCCGCGCTCAGCATCAGTGCAGAATTTCTTGGGCTTGCTTCTTGCCGAAGATACGGGTGATCCAGCGGGGTAGGAAGATGGCGCCCAAAACCAAATAGAGGTAATACGTCACGATGCGGTAGAGCAGCACCATAAAGTTGGTCATGGTGGGGGTGCCGATGAACTTGCCGAAGAAGGTAGGGAAGGCGCCCTCGGCAATGCCGGCTCCGCCGGGCGTAATGGCAATCAGCAGAATAACCTTATACGTGAGGTTACGCCCGAAAATCAGCCAGAACTCCGCCCACGTAACGTCAATAAACGCCGAAATAAGGCAGCCAATAACCAGGTAGCGCGCCGTCCAGACGAAGGCCGTGCTCAGTGATGCTCGCAGCCAGTAGGCCAGTCCGTTGCCGCGCAACTGCGCCGAGGCCAGCACCAGCTCGTTACCGTGCTGGTACGCCTTATTGCGCCAGCGCCGCAAGCCCGCAATAGAAAACAGCTTAATAAACAGCCGACGCACCGACCGGGGGTTTACGAAGATGGCGTACACCATGAGAAAGGCGTACGCCGACACGAATACGTAGCTCGCAATAAAGGCCACCCGCAGCGTAGCCACTAGGCCACCCTGCAGCGCCTCGTGGGGGTACAGGGCATCACCCCCAATAAGTACCACCAGCGGCACCGCCAATACATAGTAGAGGTTGTCGAGCATGGCCGTAGCCATAATGTAGGCCACTGACTTGCCCAACGGAATGCCCTCTTTGTGCAGCAGTACCGGCGCAACGGCCGTTCCACCCACCGCCGATGGCAGTACGCACGACGAAAATTCCCAGATCATAATCACCTCGAGGCTGGCGCGCCAGCTCAGTACTTTCTGGGTGAGGTAGCGGATGCGGTACACGTAGCCCGCGTCGCGGGCCACCAGCACCACGGCCATAAGCAGCAGCCACACGGGCTTGGCATTGGCCAGGGGGGCCAGGTCGCCGGGCTTGTAGCTGCGCCAGAACATGAAGCCCACCACGCTCAGCCCAATGAGAACCGGCAGAATGATCCGAGAGGGGCGAAGCTTATGGAGCAGCTGCTGTTCCTCGTTCTGCGGTTCCGTGAGCTGGGGCATGGGCAAAAGGACTTAGGTGGGCGGGTAAAGGTACGGATTAGTGTAAGCGAGGATATTAAAGTGCCGTTAATTGCAGACCGGCCGGTTAATAGCAGGAACCTGCGCAAATCGTTTTTTCCGTGCCGAATGTCATAACCTTCCTGTTCGCTCACGAACCGGTCGAGCGGAAAACCCGTACCTTTGCCTGTTGTACGCAGCCAGGGTCGGGTAGATGCTAACCTTTTACCTAACCTACCTGTTGAACTGCTATATATCTTTCCTTTGCCTTTGCGCTCTATGATTGTCGAACCTGGTGAATTGCTGGCGGCCATTGACTCGCCCAACGACCTGAAAAAACTCAGTCCCGACCAATTGGTGCAGCTGAGCCAGGAGCTCCGACAGTTTATTATCGACTCGGTTTCGATTTACGGGGGGCATTTCGGGGCTTCGCTGGGCGTAGTGGAGCTGACGGTAGCGCTACACTACGTCTTTAACACCCCCTACGACCAACTGGTGTGGGACGTAGGCCACCAGGCGTACGGTCACAAAATCCTGACGGGCCGCCGCGAGCGGTTCCCGACCAACCGCCGCTACAATGGCATGTCGGGTTTTCCCAAGCGCAGCGAAAGCGAGTACGATGCCTTCGGCGTAGGCCACAGCAGCACCAGCATTGGTGCAGCCCTGGGCATGGCCGTAGCTTCAGACTATAAAGGCGAGTTCGACCGGCAGCACATTGCCGTGATTGGTGATGGGGCCATGACGGCCGGCATGGCCTTTGAGGCCCTGAACCACGCCGGGGTGGAGAAATCCAACCTGCTGGTTATCCTCAACGATAACTGCATGAGCATTGACCCCAACGTGGGCGCGCTCAAGGAGTACCTCACCGACATTACCACTTCCCGCACCTATAATAAGGTGCGCGATGAGCTGTGGAACGTGCTGGGCAAGCTCTCGAAGTTCGGCCCCAACCCGCAGCAGATTGCCCGCCGCGTAGAGCAGGCCATGAAGGCTACACTGCTGAAGCAAGGCAATCTGTTTGAGGCGCTGAACTTCCGCTACTTTGGCCCCGTGGATGGCCATGATGTGCAGCACCTTGCTACCATCCTCAACGACCTTAAGAGCATTCCCGGCCCTAAGCTTCTGCACTGCGTAACGGTGAAGGGCAAAGGCTACGCGCTGGCCGAGAAGGACCAGACCCTGTGGCACGCGCCCGGTCTGTTCGACAAAGTAACTGGCGAAATCCACAAGAAGACCTACGACAAACCTCAGGCACCCAAGTACCAGGATGTGTTTGGCGAAACGCTGGTAGAGCTTGCCGAGCAGAACGACAAAATCATGGGCGTGACGCCGGCCATGCCCTCTGGCTCGTCGCTGAACATCATGATGAAGGCCATGCCTGACCGCGCTTTTGACGTGGGCATTGCCGAGCAGCACGCCGTAACTTTCTCCGCTGGCCTAGCCACGCAGGGGTTGGTACCGTTCTGCAACATTTACTCCTCATTTATGCAGCGCGCCTACGACCAGGTGGTGCACGACGTGGCGCTGCAGAACCTGCACGTGGTTTTTTGCCTCGACCGGGCCGGTTTTGCCGGCGCCGACGGCCCCACGCACCACGGCTGCTATGACCTGGCCTACATGCGCTGCATCCCCAACATGGTGGTGTCGGCGCCCATGAACGAGGAGGAGTTGCGCAACCTGATGTACACCGCTACCCTACCCGAAAACGCTGGGCCGTTCAGCATTCGCTACCCCCGCGGCGAAGGCGTGATGCCGGAGTGGCGCAAGCCTCTCAAGAAGCTAACCATCGGCACGGGCCGCGTAGTGCGCGAGGGCGAGGGTGTAGCCGTGCTCAGTATCGGTCACATCGGCAACTACGCCGTGAAAGCCACCCAAAAGCTCGCGGCAGAAGGCCTCAACCCTGGCCACTACGACATGCGCTTCTGCAAGCCACTGGATGAGGAAATGCTCCACAACATTGCTCGTCAGTACAAAGCCATTGTAACCGTTGAAGACGGCTGCTTACCCGGAGGCTTTGGGGCCGCCGTGCTAGAGTTCCTTGCCGACCATGGTTATAGCCTCCCCGTCAAGCGCCTCGGTATTCCTGACCGCATCGTCGAGCACGGCTCCCAAGATGAGCTTTACAAAGAGTGCGGTTTCGATGCCGATGGCATTGCCGCTGCCCTCCGCGAAATGGCTGGTAAAGTAGCCGCCAACGCGCCGGTAGAAAAAGTGCTCTTGTAAACTGCCAGGCCAGTATTGCCACAAAAAGCCCCACCGGATGTATCCGGTGGGGCTTTTTGTGTACTGATAGGTTTACAACCCTCAGAGTGGCCTAGCCACTTTATTCTAGTTCTGCCCGCAGCGTGTGCAGCTCTTGGGTCATTTGCTCAATGAGTTGCTGGAGTAGTTTGGCAGCTTCAGCTACCATGCTGGGGATGATGGTGTCATCGAAGGCGGCGTGCCAGGAGTCGAGGGTGGTGATGAGGGGCAGGAGGCGGTTGACTTGCAGATGCTCCAGGCTGGGCTTTAGCTTGTGAGTAGCCGACCGCAGTGCTACAACGTCGTGTGCAGTGGCAGCAGCTTGCAGTTCCTGCACGGCTTCTGTACAGCCCTCAATGAATGATTCCAGCATCAGGACTGTGAACGAGGCATCGCCCTGACCAATCTTGCGCACAATATCCAGGTTGTAGAATGGCAGGGTATCGGCCTCGTTGGGCTCCGTGCCAACGGTAGCTTCTGTTAACAGAGCCTCCTGGGCGGCTTCGGGCAGAATCCAGCGGCACAGCATCTTCAGGAGGTCGTCTTCCTGGAAAGGTTTGGGCAGGTAGTCGTTCATGCCGGCCTCCAGGCATTTCTCCCGCTCTCCTTTAATGGCGTTGGCCGTTAGCGCAATGATGGGCGTGGTAAAGTTCAGCTCCTGACGCAGATACGCAGTAGCCTCCAGGCCATTCATAATGGGCATCTGCACGTCCATGAGCACGGCCGCAAAAGGCTGCTGCTGCACTAGCTCCACGGCTATGGCCCCGTTTTCAGCCTCTACCACTTCCAGCCCGGCATTACGTAGGAAGCCTTTGGCAATCTGACGGTTGAAGTTGTTGTCTTCTACCAGCAGAATGCGCTGGTTCCGGAGCTGCTCCCGAATGCTGGCCGTAACAAGGGTTTTTTGGGGCAGATCTTCGGGGGCGCCAATGGACAAGCGGAGCGTAAAGTTGCTGTGAGTGCCCTCGTGCTTCTGGCTGTCAATGCTGATTTCGCCGCCCATCAGGTGCACCAGTTGGCGACTAATGCTTAAGCCTAGGCCAGTGCCCCCAAACTTGCGGGTCACGGACGAGTCTTCCTGACTGAACTCATTGAAAATATCCTCCAGGTACTCGGCATCAATGCCAATACCCGTGTCAGCCACCAAGAAGCGGAGGTCAACGTAGGTTTCAGTGGCTTGCTCCAGCGTGCACGAAACAGTGACGGAGCCCTTTTCCGTGAACTTCACGGAGTTGCCAGCGAGGTTCAGCAGCACCTGCGTAATGCGGTATGGGTCGCCGAGCAATACCGTAGGGATGCGCTCATCGGCCTGGGTGTGAAAGGATAAGCCCTTTTCCTCAGCTTTAAAGTGCAGGCTTTGCTCAATCTGGTGAAGCAGCCCCGTGATGCTAAAGCCAATGTTCTCAATGAGTAGCTGGCTGGCCCCAATTTTCGACAGGTCCAGAATATCATTCAGAATCACCAGCAGGTTTTCGCCGGAGGTGGCAATAGCCCGCAGATAGGTATGCTGGTCGTCGTTGAGAGGCGTTTTAGCCAGCAGCTGGCCCATGCCCAAAATGGCATTCATGGGTGTACGTATCTCGTGGCTCATATTGGCCAGGAACAGCTCCTTCGCCCGCGCCGATTCTTCGGCCTGCTCTTTCGCCTTGCGTAGGCGGCTCTCCAGCTGCTTTTGGTGCGTGATATCCAGAAAAATACCAATGCTGCCGTACACCTGGCGGTGGTCGTTGTAGAGTGGGGCCGCGCTTACCAGCAGCCATTTGGCCTGCCCAGTCTTTGTGGTAATGGGCAGCTCGTAGGTCTCCGAAATGCCCTGTAGGCGCAGGCTGTTGCGCTCGTTCATTTTGGTCAATTCCTCGGCGCTAAGCAGCTGGGCCATAATGTGCTCCTCAGCAAGCTCCTGATCGGAGAAGCCGGTAGTGTCCTGGAAGGTCTGGTTGGTGAACAGAACGCGGTTATCGAAATCCATTTCAATCAGCCCCAGGTGCATCTTCTCAATGATACCGCGGTACTTTTCCTCGCGGCGGCGCAGGGCATCGTCGCTATTTTTACGCTCCGTAATGTCCTGAAACTTCCATAGGTTGCCAATGTAGCGCTCGGCTACGAAGATGGGCACAAAGTCGCCCTGCACGGTGCGGCCGTCGGCCAGCTCAAACAATTCGGCCGTTACCAGCTGCCGCTCCCGCACAATAGTCTCGTAGCGGGCCACAAATTCCTCGGGGTACCTGAAATGCTCCTGAATGGCTTGGCTAAGCAGGCGGGTATCGTAGTTAATGAGCTGATCGGGAGCTATGTCCAGGTTAAAAATGCGGCATAGCGCCGCATTAGCCAGTACTACGCGCTGGTGCTCATCTTCCAGCATAATGCCCTCCTGAAAGTTGGCAATGGTAGTAGAGAAGCGTAGCATACTGGCTTCGAGGGCCGCCGTAGCCTGTTTTACAGCTGAGATATCAGTGTGCACGCCCGTCATAATCAACGGCTCGCCCTGCTCATCGCGCTGGGTAACCAAGCCGCGGGTAAGCACCCATTTGTACTGCCCGTCGCGGCAACGGAGGCGACGCTCAACGGAGTAAATGGGTACTTCGCCGCGCAGGTAGGCTCCGGCGGCTTCCAGGCTTGGCCCTTGGTCATCGGGGTGCACGTGGTGCAGCCAAGAGGTTAGCGGCGGATCTGAGGCGTTGTCTGAGTAGCCCAGCATGGTGTAGTAGGCCTTAGAGAAGTACTCCTCGTTGGTTTGGTAGTTGAACTCCCAGGCACCATCACCGAACCGTTCCATTGCCAGCCGCCACCGCCGCTCATTTGCCTGCACTGTCTCTTCGGCCAGCTTCAGGGCAGTTATATCCGTCAGAATACCGCTGTAAAGGGCCCCATCGGCGCTTGATTCAGCGAGCTGGGCGGTGCCGCGGCACCAGCGCACCGGCTGGCCCGGTACTACCAGGCGACCTTCAAACAACCAGCCACCAGTATGCTGTTTGGCAAGCTTAAGAGAGCTCTCCCACTGAGCCTGGTCATCGGGGTGCACGAAGCGTATGAACTCCTGCGCCTGCTCAGGAGCAATACCGAAAATGGTGTGCAGCTGGGGGCTGATGTAGCTAAGGCCAGCCCCTCCCGTGAGGCTTTCCCGCCATTGAAACAGCACGCCCGGTACGTTTTCAGTAAGGTAGCGGAAGCGCTCTTCCTGTTCCAGCGCGGCGTGCTGGCGCGTTGTAATATCTTCTAACAGGCCTAGGTAAGTACCCGTTGGTGGGTAGGGCCGCAGCTTTACATGCACCCAAACGCCTTGGCCATTAGCGCGGCGCAGGGGCACCTCAAACTGAGGAGCCGGGCCAGCCTGCAGCTGCCGCTGAAAAGCCGCTGGCGTAATACCTACCTCCGCTAGTGCTCCTACCAGCAAGCCGGGGGCCTGCTCCGGGCTATGAAACCCGGTAAGCTGCCCAAAGCCGGCATTCACCCAGGTGAGTGTTCCTTCCGCCGTCAGCAGCACTACGGCATCAAAGATTTCCTCCAGTAAAGCAAAGTCGGGTTTTCCGGTTTCGGGCGGAGAGCTGACAGTGGTTGGCTTCACAGAAAAATCAAATGATGGTGAATAACGGCATTAATGCCGCATGTATAGTTAAGTAAGTTACTAATTACCGGTACGCGAACAATGGCTAATCAGAGGAGCTGACCAGAAATTGTGGCTTCCCGATTTGGTAAAGGAGTGAATGAGTGGCTGAGTCTGTACTACCCGGGCAGCAACTTCTCAGGGCCGCCATGCTCCTACACTGGCTGAGCCCAAATGATTCCGCGTCTGATAGGTAGTTGGTTGCACTGGCCTAGAGTGGCTACTAGCTGCGTTACTGAGCTGGCAGCTGCGGAATGGTGCTGCCGGCTTCGGAGCCACTGCGGGTAGCCCGGTAGTGGGGCGACATAACCTCTACGCCGGCGCGGGCAAACTCCGTTTGAATGTGCTGGTGCAGCTCAGAGTACAGGGCCGCTTGCCGGTGCGGCTGCCGGGTGTAGGCGTTAATTTGATAGGAAACGTAAAAATCATCGAGGCTGGTTTGTAGCACGAAGGGCGCCGGTGTAGTCTCAACTCCCTGCGTAGCACGTGCGGCCCTCAGCAGCAGCTCATGCACCTGCGGCCAGGGCACATCATACCCAATGGTAACCGTGGAGTGCAGCACCAGGCCCTCACGCTCAGCGGCGGCGCTGTAGTTCACCGTGTGGCCGGTCAGGATGTTGGAGTTAGGGATGGTAATGTCCTCGTTTTTGACGGTGCGCAGGCGCGTAACCAGCAGGGTCTTTTCGAGTACGTCGCCAACTACCTCGCCAATCTTTACCCGGTCGCCGACTTTAAACGGGCGCATATAGGTAATAACGATGCCAGCCACCAGGTTGCCGATGGCTGAAGTGGAGCCAAAGGAAATAACGAACCCCAGCAGCACCGAAACGCCCTGAAAGACAGGAGAATCGGAGCCGGGCAGGTACGGGAAGATGACGATGAACATAAACACGTACAGGGCAAAGCGCACCAGGTTGAAGGTGGGCAGGGCCCAGTCGGGGTAAAAGCCTTCAATAACAAGCTGCCCCGTGGCCACCTCGCCGGCCAGAAAGCGCAGGAACCGCACGGCGTAGGTAGTAAATAGGTAAATAACTACAATAGTGAGCAGGTTGGGCACGTAGTGCACCACGGCCAGCACTACCCGCTGCACGGGGCCTAGCACGTAGCCCAGCAACTGGCGCGAGAAGCCCTCCGTCCAGGGGAACAGGCTGAAGAGCAGCGGCAGGGCCAGATATACCGTTAGGGCCACCAGCACCAGGCGTAGTACCTTAAGCAGAGTGCGCAGCACAGCCAGCTGCCGCTCCTGGGTCAGGAGCTCATAGTTATTAATGCGCCACGGCTTTAGTGGGCTGCCCCGCCACAGAAGAATACGCTGGTTAATAGCCCTGAAAAAGCGGTTAAGCCCGTAAATCAGTCCGGCCAGCATGAGCAGGGTGAGTACGGCCAGCGCACCGCGCTTCAGCAGCTCGGGCAAGCTGCTGGCCTGCTGGGCGGCTGTCAGATGGCTGCGCAGCGTGCTTAAATACTGGCGAGCTACGGTAGGCTGGGGTAGGCCCAGGGCCTGGGCTTCGGCTGCGCCTACACTCAGCACGTGGGTATCGGCGTACATGATTTCTGAATCGCGCTCTGAGTCAGTGACGTAAAGCGAGTCAGGCGAAAAAAGCGGGGCATCAAGCAGGGTTAGCAAACGGCGCTGAATGGCCTCGGCCCGCTCCTGGGGCCCGAAAGAGCCCACCCGGCCGTATACCCGAAACAGCGTATCAGTGGGCGGTAAAACTACGGCGGCACCCGTGGGCAAGGTGGTTACAGGCCTAGGGTTTGAAAGCAGAGAATCAGGTGCCTGAGCACCGGCCCACCCGCTCAGCAGGAGCAGGCAGCAAACAAAAAACAGCTTCATAAGCTGAAAAGTACGAAAAGCCCACCGCAGGTTGGCGAGGCACTCGGCCCCGGCTAGCTGATAGAAGGTGCCGACACATCACCCAACACCTCTACCGGCTCATCCGAAGACTTTTTAATAACGCTCAGGCTGCCCTCGGTTTCCAGCACCACGGCCTCTACCTGCATGAGGTTACTAAGACCGTGCTCACGCAGGCTGGCCATAATTTCGCCTTCCGTTACGCGCTCCGCCTTCATGGCGGTGTGCAGGAGCTGGCCCTGGTAAACCAGCAGCGCGGGCTGGCCCTTAATTAACTCATCAACTGCTTTGTAGCGCACTGAGAGCCAGGTGAGCAGATACTGTAGCCCAATCAGCAGCGCAAAAGCCAGGAGTCCATCGGCCAGGGCCACGCTCTTGGTGAGCAGCACCGTGGCTAGCGTTGAGCCCAAGGCTACGGTCACGATGAAATCAAAAGCATTCATCTTGGACAGGGTGCGTTTACCCGACCCGCGTAGCATGAGAATAAGACCAGCGTAAGCCGCAACGGCAATGATAATCGTGCGGAGGATACTCGTCCAGCTTGTAAAGAATATTTGTTCCATTGGCTTGAATAACGCTTTACGGCGGCCCGGCTGCTTCTCTAGGCCAGGGAACAGGTGGTAGGTGCTAACGTGCTGCCTGTTCCCTGGCCTAGAGAAGCAGCCGGGCCGTCACGGTAGCAATTAGGCTTGGGTTACAGAGTCAGATGTGGGTTGCTGATCAGGACTAGGTAGCGCAGCACGGGCCTGGGGCACGTCGCCCTGGCCGGTGGGCCAGCCTTCGCGCTGCCGGCGCCGGTCGCCGTCGGTAACCTCAGTCTGGTCGTGGAAGAGGATTTGCTGGGTCGGGAAGGGCAGATCGATACCGTTCTGGGTAAGCTTGTTCTTGATGGATTCAAGCACCTTGTCCTGGGCATCGAGAATATCGGCCTGGCGGGGCGGGTTTACCCACCAGCGCGCCCGAAGGTTGACGGAGCTGCCAGCCAGATCCATCACTATTGCTTCTGGGGCGGGGTCTTCCAACACACCCTCTACTTCGCGCATGGCTTCTAGTATCAGTTGCCGGGCCTGGGCAATATCATCGCCGTAGCCAATACCTATGTCATACTGCAGGCGGCGCTTATCGTAGGCCGTGTTTACGGTTACGGCGTTGGTAAACAGCTCGGCGTTGGGAATAACCACGCGCCGCCCATCATAGGTGCGGATGGTGGTAGCCCGGGTCTGAATCGACTCAACGGTACCCTCGAAGTCCTTGTACTTAATTTGGTCGTTGATTTTGAAGGGCTCCGTGAGCAGCAGCAGAATACCCGCCAGAAAATTCTGGAAGATGTCTTTAAAGGCAAAGCCAATGGCAATACCACCCACGCCCAGCGCGCTGATGAGGCTGGTGGGCGTGAACCCCGGCAACACAATGGTGGCCACCACCAGTACCCCAATAATTAGGGTAGCCACGTAGGCCAGTCGGCTCAGCAGCAGCGAGAGGCTTTGGCTGCCTTGCTTACGGTGCGTCACGCGGGCTACCACTGCCCGCACGCCGCGGGCTACAAAAAAGAAGATGATAATTACCACCGTACCGATGGCAATGTTGGGCAAGGCGGCCACCAACTCTCGGCCAATCTGATTCAGCTTCTGCCAGGCAAGCGAAAAATCCATACATGGGTACCAACCTTGTAGTCGGCGTACTGGTAAACACGTAATGCCCGCCGTAGGGTTACCAGAATTGCACTGCGCTGGCCGCCACCAGTACGCCCGGGGTGGAGCCTCAGGCAGGTGTGCCTGCAGAGCCGTTTGGGCAAGCGGGCGCAACAACCGCCAAGCAGCAGTTGGCCGCAACAGGCTTGGCGCACTGCGCAGCCCTAGCTTAAGTTGGCCAGGGGGCTGATAACCGAAGCTGATAGGGGCCGTAAGTAGGGGTTTGCTGTTCGCCTTTCCGGCGGCTCAGTGGTTTGCTTACTAAACGCCGCGCCCATGAAAACGCTGAATTTCAAAACCAATATCACCGACCACGACTCTATGCTGGCCGTTACCCAGGCCCTGAATGGAATTGAGCCCATTGATGGCTGGAACCTCGACCTGGGCGACCCTGATAAGCTGCTCACCATCCAGACCATTGACAACCGTATTGGGGAGCAGGTAACGCAGGCGCTAGCCCGGGCCGGTTTCCGGGCGGAACCCGTAGACTAAGCCCAAAAGTCTGCTGCGCATTCTACTTATTTTTCAGTTGCTCTATGTCATTACACTTCCGCCACACCTGGCAACGCCTGCGCGAGTCCCTGTGGTTTGTGCCGGGGCTGCTGGTGCTTGGCGCCTGCGGACTGGCCTACGGGCTAATCACGTTCGATACCCGCACCTCGTTTAATGGGGCCAAGCGGTTTCCGCTGCTGTTTGGGGCGGGAGCCGAGGGCTCACGGGGCATGCTTACGGCCATTGCCGGCTCTATGCTAACGGTGGCGGCGCTGGTATTCTCGCTCACATTGTCCACTATCTCGCAGGTTAGCAGCCAGTACTCGCCGCGGGTGCTGCGCAATTTCATGCGCGACCGGGGCAACCAGGTGGTCATGGGCTACTTTGTGGGGGTGTTTACCTACTGTCTGGCCGTGTTGGGTACTATTCGCTCCGCCGATGAGCAGAAGTTTGTGCCTTCTACGGCGGTGCTGGGAGGCCTGGTGCTGGCGCTGGGTGGCGTGGCAGCCCTTATCTACTTCATTCACCACATTGCTGAGTCGCTACAGACGGGCACTATTCTGCACCGCATCAGCCGCGAAACGGCCCACGCAATTGATGAGCTGTATCCTGCAGGTGTAGGGGAGCCGGCCGCCGCCCCCATGCCTCCGCCGGAGTATTCAGCTGGCCGCATCCAAACTGTGTATGCCAAAAAAACCGGCTACGTGCAGCAAGTAGATGCCGACGCGCTGCTGGACTGGGCCACTGAGCACAACGTTTTTGTGCGCCTGGAGCAAAAAGTGGGCGCCTTTGTGGTGGAGCAGGATCAGCTGGCCCGGCTACAGCCCGATAACCCGGCCGACCAGGCACTCAGCGAGGATGATATAGACGGTTTACGGGCCTGCGTAACTCTAGCCCTGCATCGTAGCATTGAGCAGGATGTAGCCTTCGGGTTGCAGCAATTGGTTGATATTGCCCTGAAGGCTCTCTCGCCGGGCATCAACGATACCACTACCGGCATTATGGCCGTAGATCATATTGGGCGGCTACTGCAGCAATTAGCCGGGCGTCCGTTTCCGGCTCAGTTGCGCGCCAAAGAAGACCAGCCCCCCCGTGTGCTGGTAGATGCCGCCGACTTTGATGCTTACCTGCGTCTGGCCTTTGATTTGGTTCGTATCAATAGTAAAGGCAACCACGCGCTGCTGCTACGCCTGCTGCGCGCCCTGGCCCGCACCGGCCACGCCGCCTGCACTGCTGGCCGCCAACACGCCGTAGCCAAGCAGGCCAAGCTGTTGCTTGAGCTGGCCGAAGAAACCCTGGTCACCGATTACGAAAAGAAAGCTGTGCAGACCCTTTACGCTGAGCTGCAGCCAAGCTGGGAAAAAGAGTTAGTAGCCTGATTTAGTGCCTTACGGAGAGGCCTACACTGTTGGTGTGCTGCCCCATAGGAGCACCAGTGCTTATTTTATGCTAAAGTTAAGCCGGGCTGATTTTTTATTGTAGTACTGAGAGCCCTTGAACAAACGAGCAGCAAATAGCAGTTACCGGGGGCCTGTATGCCGACGCCCAGTACGCCCAGTGCCCGAACTGCACTGGGTGCTGAGTGTTGGCAGGCGAGCTGCGCCCATTATGCGCCTTAGCGTGTTCTTTGCGTTTCACTTCTACTAAACCCCGCGCACAAATATGCCCCAGCCTACCATTCTGCTGCTTCATGGTTTTGCCGAGTCTCGTGCTATCTGGCACAATTTCACCCAACAGTTCCCGACCCACTATCGGCTGCTGGCCCTGGACCTGCTAGGCCACGGAGCTAATACCGAGGGCATTCAGGACTATACAATGGAAGCGCAGGCACAGTACGTGGCAGAACAACTCCGGCAGGAGGGGGTGGAGCAGGCGCTGGTAATAGGCCACAGCATGGGCGGCTACGTGGCGCTGGCGCTGGCCGAAGCCCACCCGGAGCTGGTACAGGGCCTAGTGCTTTTCCACTCCACAGCCCTACCAGACACTGAGGAGAAGAAAGCAAACCGCGCCAAAAATCAGGACTTTGTGCGGCGGCACGGGGTAAAAAAGTTTATGGGCTCATTCATCCGTCCGCTGTTTGC
Source organism: Hymenobacter taeanensis (assembly GCF_013137895.1). NCBI lineage: Bacteria > Pseudomonadati > Bacteroidota > Cytophagia > Cytophagales > Hymenobacteraceae > Hymenobacter > Hymenobacter taeanensis. Next base: position 1,051,373 of record NZ_CP053538.1, on the reverse strand, counting down.
GCCCGCCAACCGCGAGCAGCTGACCGAGGCACAGGAGTTTCTGGAGGCCATTGGCAAAATTACCCCCGAGGCTACCGTGCTAGGTGGCCTAGAAGCCATGAAAAACCGCCCCGACCGGACGGAGGTACTAAGAACGGCGAAATTCCCAGTGCTCTTTATTGGTGGCCAGGATGATGTGGCCGTGTCGGTGGAGAGCCTGTTGCCCCAGCTGGCACTACCCGCGCAGAGCCACGCGCTGCTGCTGGCCAACGTAGGCCACCTAGGGTACCTGGAGCAGCCAGAGGTAACACGCCGGGCGGTGCTGAACTTTGCGGCGAGTGTGTTCAACGGAAGCCGGGCAGCCAATTGAAGCCAATTGTCTATCGGGTATAGACACTCTGTTGAAACTGCTTGTTGCCGACTATTGAAAATGTAAGCGGAAGCGTAATAAACGTTCTTACGGGCTTGCCTTGCAGCATAGCGGGCGCCATAACTTTCTGCGCTTTTACTACCCGTAAAGCCTCCTGGTCGAGAATGGGGTGGGCTGATTGCACAATATCTGCTTCTGTAATCTGACCTAGTTCATCTATTACCACATGCACTAACACCTCTCCCTGAAGCTGGGAGCGTAGAGCTTCAACGGGGTACCGGGTAGCGCGCCCAATGACATGAGGCAAGGGCATTTCTTCAGAAGTGCCTGCGAAAACTGGCGCAGTGTCAGCGTACGCATACACTGGGGTAGCAGTAGCAACGGGAGGCGTAGTATAGAAGTCGATAGGCAGGGTGTAGCTGCTGGCACTGGGTATCCCTTTGCGTAAGGCTGGTTGCCAGGCCGGCATGGCTGCCACATATTGCTCAGCCGCTTGCACCAGTATGGGGTTGGTGGTAGTAGCCGGAGCAGAAGCGGCAACTGCAGGCTCCGATGACTTTTTTGGCTTAGTAGGTTTAGGTGGTACCAAGGCCTTTATGAAATCTAAGCTTCCATCAGCTTCTACTCTGAAACGCACATATACCCGCCCTTCTGCTTGAGAAGCGCGGGCTGCCTTGGGATAGGGGGCGGCACTCAGGTAAGCGGCTAAAGCCTGGGGCCCACCCGGGAAGCGCACATCCGTGGTGGTGAGGGCAACGGGAACAGCCCTACCGGCCCGGGTCGCCAAAATATTTTCTACATCAGGCGGGAGTTTAAACGTAATGGGCAGCGTAAAGGCTACCGGCACCGCGCGCCCATGTTGCTTGCCGGGTGAGAAAGCCGACAGTGCCTTAACAGCTAGTACAGCCGCCGAGTCAAGCAGTGGGTGCACCCCTTTCACCACCGTGGTCTGTTGAACGGCGCCCGTGGCACCTACTACAAACTGCACAAATACCCGTCCTTCCAGGCGTTGCTGCATTGCCTCAGTGGGGTAGGCCACCGTTTGGCCAATAGTTTGGAGCAGGGCCTGCTGGCCACCCGGAAATACAGGCATTTGCTCCACGTACGTATACACGGGGCTGCTACCCGGCGCAGTTGGGATAGATACACTCTGGGCCCAGCCTGCCTGGCCTAGAAACAGTGCAATGGCTAGCGTTGGTATAAGCGCGCACTTCATAGTAAAAGGGAATAGATTAATAGGTAGATGAGCCGTTCAGAAGCTTGCTTCAAGCCTAAAACACATACGGAGCTGACCCAGGGCCTTACTGCCAGCGAAGGTACGCAGCAGCAGGCTTCGGTCAGCTCCCTATGAGAAGAGAGGAAATAGGGCTCTTTAGCTTATAAGACCCATTTGTAGCATTTTCTCGGCAATCTGCACGGCATTGGTGGCGGCACCTTTGCGCAGGTTGTCGGCCACCACCCACATATTGAGGGTACGGGGCTGGGTTTCGTCGCGGCGCAGGCGGCCTACTAGCACGGCATCTTTGCCATGGGCGTCTTTGGGCATGGGATACACGTTGTGTTGAACGTCGTCAACCAGCTCCACGCCTTCGGTCTGGCGGAGCAGTTCGCGTACGTCTTCCAGGTCAAACTCCTCAGCAAACTCCACGTTTATGGCTTCAGAGTGGCCGCCCATTACCGGGATGCGCACCGTAGTAGCCGTTACCCGGATGGAGTCGTCGCCGAAGATTTTCTTGGTTTCCTTCACCATCTTCATTTCTTCCTTGGTGTAGCCATTCTCCTCGAACACGTCGATGTGGGGCAGTACATTCAGGTCGATGCGGTGCGGGTAAGCGGGGTTGCTGGGCTCCTGGCCGGCGCGCTCTTCCAGCAGCTGATCAACGGCTTTCTTGCCAGTGCCTGTCACGCTCTGGTAGGTGCTCACCACAATGCGCTGGGCCTTGTAGCGCTCATGCAGCCTGTTGAGGGCCACTACCATCTGAATGGTGGAGCAGTTGGGGTTGGCAATGATTTTATCTTCGGAAGTGAGCTCCTTAGCATTGATTTCGGGCACTACCAGCTTCTTGGTGGGGTCCATGCGCCAAGCCGAGGAATTGTCGATAACCACGGTGCCAACCTCGGCAAAGCGGGGGGCATCCTCCTTAGAGGTAGTACCGCCCGCTGAGAAAATAGCTACTGCTGGCCGGGCCGCAATGGCGTCGTCCATGCTCACCACTTTGTATTTCTTGCCCTGAAATTCAATTTCCCGGCCTACTGATTTCGCAGAGGCTACGGGCAGGAGTTCAGTGACCGGGAAGTTGCGCTCGGCCAGTACTTTCAGCATTTCGCCCCCGACCAGGCCGGTGGCACCTACTACGGCTACTTTCATGAGTTTAGGAGTTGTACGGCCGCAAATGTACGGCACGAAATTCTGGTTATATTTCATGCCTGATTATAGAATACCAAGCTTCTGGTACTTTTCAAGGGACTAACTGCTTGTGGTGAGAATAAGCAAGCATAATTTTGAGCTACGCCCCAGCTACTTAGTCTATTCTTTGTGAAGAAATGGTTACTTCTGCCGCTGCTACTAAGCGCGGTGCCTGCCGCCGCTCAGCTGGTTGACACATTCACTGACGGCAACTTTACCCAAAACCCCACCTGGACCGGCGACGGGGCCGCTTTTCAGGTAAACGCGGCCCAGCAGCTCCAAACCAACGGGCCGGCCACTACCGGTACCGCGCTGCAGCTGGTTACGCCCTGCACCGCTACCACGGGTACAACCTGGGAGTTTTGGGCCAATCTGAAGCTGGCTACCAGCAGCGGCAACTACGCCGATGTGTGGCTGATGGCTGACCAGGCCGACCTGAAAGCCACCGGCACCAAAGGGTACTTCGTGCGCCTCGGCGGGGCGGCCGATGAGGTCTCTCTTTTCCGTAAAGACGCTACCGGGAGCCCGGTAGTTGTCATTAACGGGCAGGATGCCACGCTCAGCTCCACGAACAACAACCTGGTGCGGGTGCGCGTGACCCGCACGGTGCAAAACCAGTGGAAGCTGGAGCGCGACCTAACCGGCGGGGTGGCCTACGTGAGCGAGGGCATCGCCACCGATGCCACGCACCAGCGCAGCGTCTACTTTGGGGTGTACGCCACGTACTCATCGGCTAACAGCAAGGCCTTTACCTTCGATGATTTCCGGGTGACGGACGCCACGCCGCCGGTGCTGGTAAAAGCCACTGTGCCCGCCGCCCAGCAACTTGATCTTGCCTTCAATGAGGCTGTAGCGCTAGGCCAGGTGGCCACCAATTACCGGCTCACTACTGGCCTGGCAGCAACCGCCGCCCAGCGCGATGCCACCGACCCCACCCTGGTACACCTGACGTTTGCCACCGACCTGCCGCTGGGCGCCCTGACCCTGGAAGCGCAAAACGTGGCTGATCAGTTTGGTAATGCGGCGGGACTGCTCACGGCCACGGTGCAGAACAACGGGTTTCCGGTGGCACCCAGGCTAAACCAGCTGCTTATCACGGAAATTATGGCCGATGAGAGCCCAGTGGTAGGCCTGCCGGCTTCAGAGTTTGTCGAAATCTATAACCCCTCCGCCACCGCCTTGCTTGATTTGGCCGGGGTGCGCCTCCTCAAGCCAGGCAGTGCCAGCAGCGCGGCCGTGTTTCCGGCGGGGGCGGTGCTGCTGCCCGGCGAGTATGCCGTGGTATGTGGCAGCACCCGCGCCACGCAATTTGCCGCGTATGGCAAGGTGTTCGGGCTCACCAATTTTCCCAGCCTGACCAACTCCGGCGACCAGCTGCTGCTGCGTGGGAAAGACGGCCGCACGCTCTTCGAAATCAGCTATTCAGACACGTGGTACAAAGACACCCGCAAGAAGGAGGGCGGCTGGACGCTTGAAATGCTGGATGCCGCCAACCCGTGCAGTGGCCTGGAGAACTGGTCGGCTAGCCTTGACCCCAGTGGGGGCACCCCGGGCCGCCACAACTCCGTGCAGGCCGCTAACCCCGACCGCACGGCGCCTAAGCTGCTGCGGGCCCTGGCGTTGTCGGCTACGTCGGTGCGGCTGGTTTTTGCGGAGAAGCTGGATAGCACGGCGGCCGCGGCACTTGCTCTGTATGCCCTCAGTACCGGTACGGCCATTACGCAGGCAGCTCCGATAGCGCCAGATTTTCGGGTAGTAGACCTCACGCTGGGCAGCCCGCTCATGGCCAACCAGCCGCTCTCAGTAACCGTGCAACGAGCCGTAGATTGCGCCGGCAATGCAGCGGGGCTGGCCACCTCGGCCACGTTTGCCCTGCCCGTGCCGGGTAGCCCCGGCGATGTAGTGGTGAATGAAATTCTATTTAATCCGCGCTCTGGCGGGGTTGATTTCGTGGAGCTGCTCAACCGCTCTGCTAACTACCTGGATATGCGAGGCTGGCAATTGGGCGGGCAAAAAACAGATGGTTCACTGGCTTGGGAGCCCATCAGCTCGGAGCCTAGGCTACTGGGCCCGGGACAATTAGTGGTGCTAACCACCCAGCCTGAGGTAGTGCGGGCCCACTATACCACCAACGACCCGGAAGCTTTTCTGACTATGCCCGCGCTGCCTTCTTACCCCGATGCGGCCGGCCTGGTGGTAGTGGCCGATGCCCTAAGTAAGGAGCTAGACCGCTATTCCTACACTGAAAAGCAGCACCTGGCCCTGCTGGATTCGCGGGATGGGGTGTCGCTGGAAAGAATCAGGGCCACGGGGCCGAGCTTGCCCGTAAATTTTCATTCTGCGGCCAGCAGTGTGGGCTACGCCACACCGGGCCGCCCCAACTCCCAGCAGCAGGCTGACCCCACCGGCGCGGGCATGCTAACGCTGGAGCCGGAGCTATTTACCCCCGATGACGACGGGCAGCAGGACTTTATCACGCTTAGTTACCAGCTTGATGGGCCCGGCTATGCGGGTTCCGTAACTGTTTATGATGCTCAAGGCCGCCTCGTGCGCCGGCTGGTACGCAACGAAACCCTGCCCACTAAAGGATTCTGGCGCTGGGATGGCCTGACTGATCAGAACCAAAAAGCCAGCGTAGGCTACTATGTGCTGTTGGTAGAGCTGTTCAGGGCGAACGGCGGTGAGAGGCACGAATATCGCAAAACAGTGGTTGTAGGTGCCCGTTTTTAGGCGAGGAGAGGGGGTGAAAGTAATTTTCACGCAACAAAGGCTAAAGGGTTACATTTTGTGGGCTTTGCAGTGTCAATTTCATAACAAGACGGCGCAACAGCGGCTGTATCATTTGTGTTGGCGCGTTGCCACGCAGACACTGCGCTCGGTTTATGGGCGTGGAGCAGGCAGCCGGCTCCGTTAACGAGGACAAGCAGGCCGATACGGTGCTACTCCGCGCCCATCCACTGGCGGCTATAACCAACGCCGACCGGATTGCGGCGGTAGTGCCGCGGGAAAACTTTACCCGAAAGCCGAACGAAAGGCTTTGCTGGGAGCCGCGCGGAATACCCAGCAGCGGCTTTGCTACTTACATGGTAGTGTCAGCGGCTTGCATGGTAGAGGTGGAGTCGGGCGGTAAGTCAATCCGCGGGGCAAGCTCGTCCGTTTCGGCTTGCGTTTTCACGCCCGGCGTAGGGGCGGTGCTGGCATCATATTTATTTCTGTCGGCGGTATCAACTTGGCACGAACTCAGGGCGGCAGTGGCAATACTGACTACCAGAAAGAGCTTACTGAGATTTTTCATTTCGTAAAAGGGTAAGAATGAGCTAAGAGGAATAGCTATTAAAACGAAATAGGTAGGTGCTTGGGTTGTGAATTAGACAAATAAGCCAACTGCTGCCTTCAATCAGTAGACTTTTTTCGGCCTGTTCTTTAGGCAACAAGGTGCCGAAAACGACCTTGCCGCTGCGGGTGGGAAGTAGGCTGTAGTGTTGGGCATTAAACCTCCTGCCGCGAGGCGCATCTAACCACCCGAACCCACCCCGCAGCCGGTATGACTTCGCAGCAGCAACTACAGCATTTGTACTGGCGCGCCGGCTTCGGGCCGCGGCCCCAAGACGTAAAAGCCGGCAGCTCGCCGCGCAAGGTATGGCACCAGCTGCTGCAAAACTCTCAGGTTTTTGAGCCGCTTACGGGGCCGGCCCCACCGCCCAACGAGCCGCAGCTGGTAATGTCTGCCGCCCCAGCTGCTGGTACTCCGCAAAGCAGCATGATTACCACCCCCGACCAGACCCAAAGGCAAGGCATGATACCGGCGGCCGGAGGTGCGGCGCAGATGCAAGCCGGCTCCGTAGGCCAGATGCGCCGCCGGGAGCTGACGCCGGCCCAGCGCAAGCAGCGGAACCTGGAGATTCGGAGTGCTTTCTATGCCATGAACACGGGCTGGCTGAACCGCATGGCTACTTCACCGGCCCAGCTGCGCGAGAAGCTGACGTTTTTCTGGCACGGGCACTTTGCCTGCCGGGTACGCCAGCCAGAGGCGGCGCTGCAGCTCAACAACACCATTCGGCGGCTGGCGCTGGGCAAGTTCTCTGAGTTGCTGCTGGCCGTGAGCCAGGAGGCAGCCATGCTGCAGTTTCTCAACAATCAGCAGAACCGTAAGCAGCGCCCCAACGAGAACTTTGCCCGCGAGGTAATGGAGCTCTTCACGCTGGGCCGCGGCCACTACACCGAGCAGGATGTAAAAGAGGCCGCCCGAGCCTTTACCGGCTGGGGTGCTGATGCCCAGAACCGCTTTGTATTCCGGGCGAAGCTGCATGATGATGGTCCCAAAACCTTCCTGGGCCACACCGGCAACTTTGGGGGCGAGGACATTCTGCGCATCATCTTGGAGCAGCCCCAAACGGCGGAGTTCATTACCACTAAGCTCTACCGCTTCTTCGTGAACGATACGCCCAACCCGGCCCACATTAAGTTGCTGGCGCAGGAGTTTTACAAGAGCCAATACAATATCAGTGGCCTACTGGAGCGCATATTTCTGGCCGACTGGTTTTATGCCGCGCCCAACGTGGGTACGCGTATTAAGTCGCCGGTGGAGCTGCTGGCGGGCATGAAGCGCACGTTTGGTGTGCAGCTCGCCGACGACCGGCCCCTAGTTGTATTTCAGAAGGCGCTGGGCCAAACGCTGTTTCAGCCGCCTAATGTGGCGGGCTGGCCCGGTGGTCGCAGCTGGATAGACTCTTCTTCCTTGCTGTACCGCCTGCAATTGCCCTCGGTACTGTTTAAAAACGCCGAGTTTCGGGTGGCGCTAAAAGACGACGAGAACGACATTGCCCCGCAGCTTTCCCGCGCCGACCGCACCTTTCAGCAGTCCGTGCAAACCACCGTGAAACTCGCGCCAGTACGGGAGCTACTGGCCCAAACCCCCGCACCGCAGCAAGCCGCCCAGCTGGCCGATTTCGTGCTGCAAACGCCCATCCGGCCTGATAGTCTGGCGCTGGTACAAACTGCCGCGGCCAGCGCCCCCGACGAAAGCCGGCTGCGCACCCTGGTAACGGCCCTGCTCAGTTTGCCGGAGTATCAGTTGATGTAACCAAACGGTTGGCGCTGCCTAAAACCCCTTTCCTATGCCTACTTCCCGTCGTGATTTTCTAAAGGCCTCGGTGCTGGCCAGCTCCCTGCTGTTTGTGCCCAAGTTCCTGCACGCGCTTGACCGCCAGGGCCTGCAGCCACTGCGCAACTCCAATGGCCGGCGGCTGGTGGTGGTGCAGCTGGGCGGCGGCAATGATGGCCTCAATACCATCATCCCGTACCGCAACGACGAGTACTACAAGGCCCGCCCCACGCTGGGTATTCGGGAGCAGAGCGGCATCCTGACGCTAGGCCAGGACCTGGGCTTCAACCCCGCCATGACCCAGCTCAAAGGCCTGTATGATCAGGGCAAGGTGGGCATTCTAAACGCCGTGGGCTACCCCAATCCCGACCGCTCGCACTTCCGCTCTATGGACGTCTGGCAGAGCGCCTCCGACTCAGATAAGTACGTGGGCACGGGCTGGCTGGGCCGCTACCTTGATGCTACCTGCTCCGACGGCCACCTGCCTTATACTGGCCTAGAGCTGGATGACACGCTGAGCCTGGCCATGAAGGGCAACTTGCGCAAAGGCCTATCCCTCAAGAACCCCGAGAAGTTTCATCAGCTCACCCAAAACCGTTTCATTGCTCAGGTAAGCCGCGAGAAAGCTTCTGCTGCCAGCGGCTCAGAGCTGGATTACCTGTATAAAACGCTGGCAGAAACGGCTTCCTCGGCGGAGTACCTGTACCAAACCTCCAAGGTGTACAAGTCGGGGGTGGCGTACCCCAATACGGAGTTTGGTAAGAGCCTCAAAACCACCGCTGAGCTCATTAATTCCGGCATTGACTCGCGGGTGTTTTATGTGTCGCTCACGGGGTTTGATACGCACGTGCGGCAGCAGGAGCAGCAAGGCCGGCTGCTGGGTGACCTGAGCAGTGGCCTAGGCTCGTTTACCGAAGACTTGCAGAAAGCCGGCAACCTTGATGATACCCTGATTCTGGTGTTTTCGGAATTTGGGCGCCGTGTGAGCCAAAACGCCAGCAACGGCACCGACCACGGCACCGCCAACAATGTGCTGCTGCTGGGGGGCGGGCTGAAGCAGCAGGGCATCCTTAACGCGGCCCCCGACCTGCTCAACCTCGACCAGGGCGACCTGCGCTACCAGCTCGACTTTCGTAGTATTTACGCCACTGTGCTCCGCGACTGGCTAGGTGCTGATGATCAGCTGATATTAGGGCGAGAGTTTGCGCGCCTGCCCGGGCTGGTATAGGCGGTGGCTGCATGTGTGAGATGATAAACTGCAGCAGCTCAACTATATCCTTTGGTTTTCAGAAGCGTAAAAAAGGCGTTCGTTCTCTCTAACACCTTTTTAGCTATGAAAGTCATTTCACCCCGCATGCACGGCATGCTTGATTACGGCACCATTGCCCTGTTTGCTCTGGCGCCCACAATCTTCAACTTCGATGGGCCGTATGCCACGGCGTGCTACGTGCTGGCCGCCGGTTACCTGCTCATTACGCTGGCTACTGATTTCCCGCTAGGCCTCATGCGCCTGATTCCCTTCCCCATGCACGGGGGCCTAGAGCTAATAAGTGGTCTGGCGCTGCTGGCAGCTCCCTTCATCTTCGGTTTCCATGATGATAATACTGTAGCCCGTAACTTCTTCATGATTATGGGTATCGTGTTCCTGGGCTCCTGGATGCTGACCGACTGGCGCGCCGACACCCACACGCACACCCAGAATAACATGATGCCTCACCACTAGGCCAGAGTAAGTCTTGCTAATGAAAAAATCCCGCGACGTACGCCGCGGGATTTTTTATGATACCTGGAGTGCGGCGCATAAGGTGAACCGTATCCTTGTGGTAGCCAGGCCGTATTCTTTAGCATGGTTCCACCCCTCAAGCCTAGTATTTCATGAAAATCATGTCTCCGGCCGCCCACGGCGTTGTTGATATAGCGTTCATCACCACTCTTACCATGGCCCCCATCATGTTTGACTTGGTGCCAGCTGTTGATATTGCTTGTTTCGTAATGGCTGGCGGCTACCTGCTAGTCACTCTCCTCACTGACTTTAAGCTCGGTCTGATCAAGGTTATTCCCTTTCCTGTTCACGGCTGGCTCGACCTGCTCACGGGCCTGGCCCTGCTGGTAGCCCCCTTCCTGTTTGATTTTAAGGCGGGCAGCGCCGAGCGTAATCTCTTTTGGGTGCTTGGTGTGGTGTCAGTAGTCACGTGGTTTATCACCGATTGGAAAGCCAATACCCGCAGCCTCATGACCGATCAATAAGCCTCTCCTGGGCTACTGCCCTCATTATGCGCAAGGCCCCCTGCTGCAGTAACAGCGGGGGGCCTTATTCGTGAATGCACGCCTAGCGGCGCAGTACCAGTCCCACAAAATACTCCCGGTCGGCCTCGCGGGTAAGGGCCAGGTGGCGGCCAACGTCTAGTTGAGCGTTTTTACCAAGTAAGAACACCGGTCCGAAATTCAAAGCTGTACTCCACTTGGGCTCCCGAAAATCATGAATCGTGACGGCCTCCACAAAGCCGGTTAGCCAAGGCCGGAAGCTATGATCCAGGTTAAGGGAAGGCGCTAGCTCAACGTAATGCTGGCTGGCTTCCCGGTCGTAGTTAAGGCGGGAAGCCAATTGCCCACTGAGGTTCCAATTGTCGGAGAGGGCATACGTGGCGGGCACCAACAGGCCATACTCTAGGCCACCTTCACCTACCTTCTTTCCCGTGGGCAGCAAAACATAGCCAATGAGCCCCAGCGCCAGCGGCCCGCGCGTGGAGTCGTTGCCGATAAGATTACGTTTTACCCGCACTGTGATGTCGCCGAACCCAGCCTGTCGCTCGGGCGGACCGCCGCCGTCGGGCCACTGCTTCTCAATTACGTAAGGGTCCACGAAGAGCTGCAGATCAGTTTGGTCGGAGAGGCCTAGCTTGAGGCTAAGGGCATCGAGGCGGTAAGAGCGGGTGTGCGACGTTGCGCCGGGGCGGCTACCTATGTACCGGGCCAGGTCTGACTCAAACATGAAGTGGCCGGCATCCAGAGTGAACGGGCTTTCCGTCACGCCGGGGCGGTCGGGGGTGAGGGGGCGCATCTGGCTCCGGGGCACCGGCCGAAATAGCGTGTACCGCGGGCCGGGCGGCGTCTGCTGGGCCATTAGGGCCAGGGGCCAAAGCAGAGCCACTAGTAGCAGAGTATAGCGTGTAATCATGAGGGGAGAGGAAAAGAGGTGTGTATCCCGCCCCTACGCAAACGCCCCGGAAGTGGCCTAGAACGCCATTGTTATTTTCAGGCTGAAGTTGCGCCCCTGGTTGTAAATGCCCCGCCGCCCCGTAGGAGAGGCCGCGTAGTATTCAAAGTATTTCAGCCGGTTAAGGTGCGACTGGTACGTGGTGTTCAGGGCATTATCAAGCTGCACAAAAAGCTGCAGCCATTCCCGCTTCTCGGGGCCGGTAGCTAGGCCAGTACCCAGGCCTACGCCCAGCAGGGCATAGCCCGCCGTGCGGGTTTCAGTGTTATCAACGGCGTAAAAGCGGTTTTGCGGCGCATTATAGTCTAGCACGGCCCGCACGTAGGCGTGCACCAAGTGGCCCCAGGGTTGCTGGCTGGTGAGGCGGGCTTCAGAGCGGGTGCGCAAGGGCGGGATAAGGGGCAGGTATTTGGCGGCAGCACCGTTGGCTTCCAGCAGTTGCGCTTCGCGGTTGAGGCCCGTAACGTAAGCTAAGCTATTGCTGAGCGTCAGGCTGGGCAGCGCCCGCGGGTGCAGATTTACTGTGGCCTCAGCACCGTATAGCAATGCCCGGCCCTGCTGGTACTGGTAGGTGGCGTTGCCGGGCACAATAATCACGGGTTGTCCGTCGGGGCCATTCAGGCGGGCCTGGTAGATGTAGTTGTTGATGGCGTTGTGGAAAACGCTGGCACTCAGCTCCGCATCGGGGAGGTAAGCACTAAGGCCCAGGTCTTCCTGCAGGCTGAACTCGGGCCCGAAGCTACGGTTGCCCAGGTACACAATGTGGGCGCCCGGGTCGAGGCCATTGGAGCCAACCTCTGTGATATTGGGTGCCCGATACCCCCGGGCCACGTTGGCGCGCAGCACCAGCCGGTCGGAGAGGCTATAGGTGGCCCCCACGCTAGCCGACACTCCCCGGTACGTACCCCGAAACGCGGAGAACTGGGGCGCCAGGCCACTGCGACCCTCCACTTGCTGCGGAAAACCGGTTGCCGGGTTTTTTCCCACGTAGAAATCTGCCCACCGCAGTACCCGTGTATCGTAGCGCAGGCCCCCAGAGAGGTCGAGCTTGCCAAAGCTTTTCTTCAGAAAGAAGTACCCGCCCACATCAAATAGGGTGTAATCAGGAATGGGGAAGTCGGTAGCGTTGCGGTTGGTGTTGGTCTGGTACATGCCGTTCAGGCCCAGCGTGGCTTCAATACCTTGCCAGGCTGGGGCGGCATAGCGCAGGTCGTAATTGTAGGTATTAAGCGCCACGGCTAGGCCAGCCTGCGCGGGTGCCGTGGGGTGGTTGTACTCGCGCCGTACATTCTGCTGCGCCCCTAGCAGGGCGTGCAATTCCCCCTGCGCCAGCCGTAGCCGGGTGCGGCTGAGCAGGCGGTAGTGCTGTATGCGTTGGTGCAGCGGGTTGATGCGATAGGTAGCCAAGTCGGCATCGGAAACGAGGGGGCGGTGCTTGATGTCGTCCTGCTCACCTTCAAACACCTGCCTTGTAAAGCGCCGGCTCAGGGAGTCGCGGCTGCCGTCGGGTATCTCCTGCAGGTTGTTGTAGAGCGTGGCGTAGAGCTGGGTAGCGCCCCAGGTTTTCTCTAGGCCTGCCATGGCCGTTAGGTTGAGCTCCCGGAAAGCCGTGCCGTACACGCGGCCCTCCAGCGCGTTGCGGTAGGCCTGGGCCAGGCGGTAGGAGCCCCGTGCCGCGTACTGCCAGCCGTTGCGGTTATAGTGCAGGCCCAGGGAGGTGCCAATCAGGTTGTTGTTGGTTTGATACTCGGTCAGGGCGTCGCCGTGCAGCTCGCCGGCGGGGCCGTTGGGGAGGCGGGGCAGCATGTTAATAACGCCCGCTACGGCATCGGAGCCATAAATCAGGCTAGCGGGGCCTTTCACTACTTCAATCCGATCAATGTCGTACTGGTCAATCTCAATGCCGTGCTCATCACCCCACTGCTGGCCTTCCTGACGTAGGCCGTTGTAGAGGGTGAGCACCCGGTTGTAGCCGAGCCCCCTGATGAAGGGCTTAGAGATATTGGGCCCTGTGGTAACGGCGCTGAGGCCGGGCACACCCTTCACGGCGGCGTCAATCACGTTGCTGCTGCCGTTGAGGTTCACCTCCCGCCGACTGAGAACGGCAATAGGTACGGGGCTCTTGCGCAGCTCCGTAGTCCGTGAAACTCCCGTTACTACCACTTCCTGCAAGGCTGCCGGCGTGGGAGTAAGCTGCACGTGTACGCTGTGGGTTTGGCCCGCCACCACCGTCAGGCGCTGCCGCTGGCCCTGGAACCCAATGCTTGAAATCACTACTTCTTGGCTGCCTGCCGGTACCCCATCGAGCACAAAATGGCCCTTGGCGTCGGTGGCGGTACCCAGGCGGTTGCCGGGGAGCACCACGGTGGCCAGTTCCAAGGGCTTGCCCTCGGCCAGTACCTGCCCCCATATGCTACCCGTAGCCTGGGCTGACGCCACTTGGCTGTAGCAGCTAAGAACAAACGTAAGCAGCAGAAAGTAAGTGAGTTTCATAGCGCAGTGCGTTGGAAGATGTACTAGTTGAGAGGTGGCAACGAGAATATTTAAACTGGGGTAAATAAATATTTAGCCTCGTCTAAAAGTATAATCTCAAAAAAGCGCTGCTTTGGCCAGGCCAACAGCAGCGCTTTCGTTTTATCCGAAGAAGGTTTGGAACAGCAGGTAGCAGTTAAGCAGCACAATAATGCCCGACACGCTCCAGGCCGTAGTCTGTAGCCAAGGCTTGTTTACAAACACGCCCATTTTGGCCTTGCTGCCCGTAAACAGCACCAGCGGAATCACTGCAAAGCTCAGCTGGAAGGAGAGAATAACCTGGCTGAGCACCAGTAGCTCACCCGTGCCTTTCTCCCCGTACAGCCAGGCCACTATAAAGGCCGGCACTACCGCAATACCGCGCGTAATCAGGCGGCGCACCCAGGGTTTGAGCTTAAGATCCAGGAAGCCCTCCATCACAATCTGTCCCGCCAGTGTGCCCGTGAGGGTAGAGGTTTGCCCGGAGGCTAACAGCGCCACGGCAAACACAATAGAGGCGGCACTGGCACCCAGTACCGGTGCCAGGAGCTGGTGTGCATCGGCAATGTCGGCCACGTTTTGGTGGCCGTTGCGGTGGAAGGCCGCCGCCGACGTAATCAGGATGGCCGCATTCACGAAAAAGGCCAGGAACAGAGCCACCGTGCTGTCAATGGTAGCAAACTTGATGGCCATGCGCTTACCGGGCTCGTCCTGGTCGAAGGCCCGGGTTTGCACTATGCTGGAGTGCAGGTACAGGTTATGGGGCATTACGGTAGCCCCCAGAATGCCAATGGCGATATAGAGCATCTTGGGCGTGGTCACAATCTGGGGCTGCGGCACCAAGCCACCCAAAATGCCAAACCAGTCGGGCTTCGAGACAATGATTTCATAGAGAAAGCACCCGAAAATCACGGTTAGTAGGCCCGCTACAATGCTTTCGAGTACCCGGAAGCCTCTGCTCTGGAACAGCAACACCACCAGCACATCCAGAATGGTAATGGATACCCCCCAGGTGAGCGGCAGCCCAAACAGCAGGTTCAGGGCAATGGCAGAGCCAATTACCTCGGCCAGGTCGCAGGCGGCAATGGCTACCTCGCACAGCAGCCACAGCACCTTGGCCACCGGCGCAGAGTAATGGTCGCGGCAGGCCTGGGCCAGGTCGCGCCCGGTTACAATGCCCAGCTTGGCTGCCAGGTGCTGGAGCAGCATGGCAAACAAATTGGAAATCAGAATTACCGAAAGCAGCGTATAGCCGAAGCGGGAGCCCCCCTCAATATCGGTAGCCCAGTTGCCGGGGTCCATGTAGCCCACGGCCACCATCAGGCCCGGCCCCCAGAACGCCATCAGCTTGCGCCAAAAAGAAGCACTTTGCGCGGGTACCCGAATGGAGGCGTATACCTCGGCCAGCGAGTTATGCTTCCGGGCCCGGCGCCAGCCGGTAGCGGCCTGCGTGTCCGCTTCGGAAGGAGTAGTAACGGGAGGAGGCTGTATAGCTGGAGGCATAGAGTCAGGGGTACTTGAAATCACAAAGTAAGCAATTTTAGGGTAGTCTAAATTTATTTTTAAGACAGGTTAATTACTGGTTTTGTTTCAAAAAGTTGTGTCATCGGTGGCCCACCGGGTTTTTTACCTGAATTTTGTTGTTCGCTCCACGGTTACGTCCTCATGGTTTCACTCCCCCTCAAAACGCGCTACGGGCTATTATCGTTGGTTGTCAGTGTGGTGTTAGTAGCAATTAAGTTCTACGCCTATCTGCTCACCCGCTCCCAGGCCGTACTCACCGACGCGCTGGAGTCTATCATCAACGTAGTCACGAGTGGTTTTGCCCTGTACAGCATCTACCTGGCCAGCCTCCCCAAAGATGAAAACCACCCCTACGGCCACGGCAAAATTGAGTACCTCTCCATTGGGTTTGAGGGTGCCCTGATTCTGACGGCCGGCGTGTATATTTTCCGCTCGGCCATTCTTTCTTTGCTTGACCCGCACGCCGTAGAGCGGCCCGACTGGGGCATGGCCCTGCTGGCCTTCACGGCCGTGGTAAACCTGGTGGTAGGCTTCTTGCTGGTGCGCGCCGGCCGGCAGCATAACTCCGTAGCACTGGTAGGTGATGGGCAGCACCTGTACATGGACTCGGTGAGCACCCTAGTATCGTGCGCGGCGCTGCTGCTGGTGCTGTTTACCGGCAACGTATTGTTTGACTCCGGCGCCGCTCTGGTGCTGGGCGTATTTATTGTGGTGAATGGCTACCGCATGCTGCGCCGCTCCATTGGGGGCCTCATGGATGAGTCAGACGTGAAAACGGTGAAGCAGGTGATTTCTGAGCTGCAGGCGCACCGCCAGCCCTCCTGGATTGACGTGCATAACCTACGGGTGCTGCGCTACGGCGCCGATCTGCATGTGGATTGCCACGTGACCATGCCCTACTACTTCACTCTCGATGAAACCCACGGCCAGGTGCACCGCATTGAAGAATTCGTGGCCAGCAAGTTTGACGTAGAGGTAGAAATGTTTGTGCACGCCGACCCCTGCACCTTCGCGGCCTGCTCGCACTGCCACATGCCCGACTGCCCCGTGCGGCAACACCCCTTCAGCCAGGAAATCCCCTGGACGCTGGCCAACACCGTGAAGAACGAGCGCCACCAGCTGCTGTTGGAAGAGGAGTAACCTCACCCTCAGCCCCTCTCCTCGGGGAGAGGGGTGCCAAACGACTTGGGTGACTGAGCTATACGTTAGAATGCACCCCTCTTCCCGAGGAGAGGGGCCGGGGGGAGGTACACAGTTACTTATCAATAAACCAGGAGTAGAGCAGCCACAGCAGCGTCAGGAGCCCAAAAACGTACCAGATCCATTTGTTGGATTCAGGATCGGAGCCGCTGGTTCGCTCGCGGCGTTTCAGGAAAGGAGGAAGCATAGGGAAGAACGTAGGCTTGAACAACGAACTACTCCTCCCATACGGACGCCAAGAGTTGGCGTTCCGGGCCACGGTGCGGGCTGCACGCTTCCGCGCTTTCATGGCTATTCTACTACTAGGCGCTGCGTATAGCTTCCGGTTGGGGTGAGTACGCTAGCCGAGTACAGCCCCGGCCGCAGCCCGGCCACCGACATAGCCAACGACGACTGGCCTACGGCGAACCGGCTGCTCAGTACCACCCGGCCCAGGGCATCACGCAGTTCAGTGGGCAGGGTAGCCGTAGCTGGGGCAGGTAAGCGCAGCGTTACGCTGCCTCGGGCAGGGTTGGGCCATAGGCCTAGCATTTCTTGCCGGGCCGCGGTGGTGGGGGTAGGTACGTAGGCGAGGTTTTCGAGCACCAGAATACGGTCGTCGGTGGGGGCGGGGGTGCCGCGGCCGTCGCGGTTGCTGGTACCCACGTACACGCGCCCCTGCGGCGAAACGCAAATGGCCCGCAGCCGCCCGAAGGAGGTAAGGCTAAACACGCCCTCGCCCGCGGCAGCCGTACCGGCCGTGTTAAGCGGAATTTGGGTGAGCTTGCTGCCGCGCAAAGTAGCCGCCAGCAAGCTATTGCGCCAGCCCGGAATAGCGGGGTGGTTGTAGTAAGTGAGGGCGGCTACTCCTACGGTGGGCGCCCAGGTGAAAATGGGTTCCCGTACGTTGTTTGCGCTGCAGTAGGCCTGTTCGGCCGGGAGGTTGCAAAGGCCCTCTACGGTAGGCCAGCCATAATTGCGGTTGGGCTCAATGATGTTCACCTCGTCCTCGGCATCCTGCCCATGCTCAGAGCTGTACAGGATTCCGTTGGCCGCCCGCACTAGCCCTTGGGGGTTGCGATGCCCAAAGGTATAGCTCGCGTTGCCGGCCACTGGGTTGTCGGCCGGAATGGTGCCATCGAGGTTTAGGCGCAGCACCTTGCCATTGAGAGAGGCGCGGTCTTGGGCAGTGGGGCGGTCCTGGGCGTCGCCGGTGGTCATAAGCAGGGTGCGGTCGGGGAGGATGAGCAGGCGCGAGCCGCTGTGGGTGCTCACGGCCAGAATGCCTCCTAACAGCACCACGGGGCTGCCCAGCGTACCGTTGGCGTAGGTCAGGCGTACCAGCTTCTCCTTATAGCCATTGTCGTTGTAGTTGTACACCACATACACATAGGGCGAGGTCGAAAAATCGGGATGGAGCACCATGCCCAGTAGGCCACCTTCGGAGCTGGTTACCACATCACTGAGCGTAATAAGGGGGGTAACAGCGCCGGTGTTGGGGTTCACGCGACTGATGCGTCCGCCACGCTCCGTCATCCAGATAAAATTATCGGGGCCCCATAGTAGCTCCCACGGCACCTCTAGGCCAGTGCTCAGCGCCGAAACCGTAACGGTAGTAGTACCCACCGGAAAGGTGGTAAGCACCGGCAGCGTTTGTGCCCGCCCTACCACGGCCGCGCTGGTTACTACAAGGCCAGTGATACATACTGCATACAGAGTTTTCATAGTCAGGGGGTTATTCAAAGGATAGTGTTCCTCCGATGAACGAATTATTCTGCCAGACGGATGAAGCCGCTGCACCTTTTCAGGCCGTACCTTGCTAGCCTGTTTCTCACCTGGCTCTAGGCCACTTGTTCTGCCTGTCCTCCCGCATGTACACCATCAGCACCGACCCCGCTCAGCTCGACGTTACGGCTATTCATCACTACCTGTCCCAAGAGTCGTACTGGGCAAAGGGAATTCCGCTGGAAACGGTGCAGCGAGCTATTGCCAACTCCCTCAACTTTGGTGTGTATGCGCCCTCGGGCCAGCAAGTGGCCTACGCCCGCATCATCACCGACAAGGCCACTTTCGCCTGGCTCTGCGACGTATTTGTGCTGCCCGCGTTCCAGGGGCAGGGCATTGGGAAACAGCTACAAGCCGCCATCTGGGCCCATGCGGAGTTGCAGGGCTTACGGCGCTACTTGTTGGCAACCTTAGATGCGCACGGCCTGTACCGGCAGTTCGGGTTTCAAGACCTGGCCGCTCCGGAGCGCTATCTGGAAATCCGGCGGCCCAACCCGTACGGTACGCCCACGGCCAACTAGCAGCGCAGCCGTAGCAGTGGCCTAGGCCACTTTGGAGCCTATGTAAAGTAGGGCCCCGTTATTATACTATGCCCTCAAGCGGGGCCGTTGTGCTGTAATAAAATATAGAGAAAGATATACGTGTTTGTTGGTCAATGGCTTTGGATATAAAAGACCATTAACTGCAAAAAACACAAGCTCGTCTACTATAATCTGCCTGCCGGAGGTAGTATATTTCTATCATACGCCCCACCTAGTTGCTTCAGTATTGCCATGGTTATGAATACGACTTTGCCTGCTCGCTGGCACCAGCTGACAGCGCCTCTTATCCCAGATGAAACTCGTCGTACGGCAGCCCTCAAGCAACTCACAGAAGCGTACCAAGCCTCCGACCGGCACTATCATTCCCTGCAGCATATCCGGGCCCTGCTCAACTGCGCCGATCTGCACGCCAGCCTTCTCCAGGATGCCGAAGTGGTGCAGTTAGCCATTTGGTTTCATGATGCCGTGTACAGCACCCGCCGCGACGATAACGAAGCTCGGAGCGCTGCCCTGGCGCTGGAGTTTCTAGGACACTCTACGCTCTCTCCGGAACGCCGCCAGCGAGTGGCCTACCTCATTGAGCGCACCCAAGACCACACCCAGCCCCAGCCCGCCGCCGATCCTGACCTGCACTTCTTCCTCGACGCGGACCTGAAAATCCTCGGGGCCCCGGAAGCCGATTACTGGCAGTATGCCCGCCAGGTGCGCCAGGAGTACCGCCTCGTGCCCGATTTCCTCTACCGCCGTGGCCGCCGCAAAGTGCTGGAGAAACTACTCACCGCCCCCGTTCTCTATCAAACCTCCCTCTTCCGCAACAAGCTCGACGCGCAAGCCCGCCGCAATTTGCAAGCTGAGCTAAAAGCCTGGGAAAGTGGAGGGGTGTAAGAGTTATAAGTAAACATAAAACGACTTATCAGACAGTTTGAAGTGGAGAACGTAGCGGCAAGAGCGATGAAGTGTATTTAGCACGCTCTTATCCCTTGTCTTACCTTTCGCCCTTGATGACGCCTCCAATCTTCCACAACCGCCGAATTATTTGGGAAAGCAAAGCCAAACTGGTGGGTGTGATTAGCATCAGTTTCCTGTTTGTAGCCGCAGCCTTTTGGACCCGAGATCAATCTTCTTCCTTCATGTTTTGGGGAAGTATTCTGTTCTGGGGGGGAGGAGGCCTAATGCTCCTCTACAAGCTGCTCAACCCCAAGAACCTATTCGTAACTCATAATTCTGCGTTGGGCAAACAGGTGATTGCGGAGGAATTCAAAGCAGCACAAGCTAGCCTGGGGCCTTTCTCTTATGACGCAGCGGGGTTCCTACTAACGCAAGAACTTGGTACGGCTTATTATGCCTGGGGCGACTTGGAATCCGTTTTTGGCTACAAAAGGGACGAGTACGTCACCGATGAAATATGCCTTGACCTCTTCTTCGGCAACACCTCGTCCTTAACCTTGACGGAATCAACGCTTGGCTGGTATCAGTTCCTGATAAAACTCCAGCAGCACGTCCCCTCTATTTCCCCCGATTGGCAAATGATTATAGCAGTGCCGGCCTTTGAAACTCGGCTCATCCTGCTCTTCGACAAAGCTAGCCGGCCCCAGCACCAAGTAGAACCTCTTTGCTACAAAGAGTAGACTATCACAAACAGGACTTTCCCTCAACCAAACGGCTCTAGAAAGTCCCTCACCTGTCTGGGTTTCGTCCCTTATCATAATGTATATTATAAACGAGGACTTAGGAAAAGGATAGTTTATCCCTACTGCACCTGAATCTTGGTTGTGGTACTAGGCTGGGAAACGAGCTTCTGTTAATAGCCCATAGTAAGCTAGAAGTGGTAGACGAATTGCGCTGAGTTCGTTGGCTCGTAGCGTTAGAGTGCTAGCTGTGTTGAGGATTATACAGTGTGCTCCTATAAGAAGGGAGTACTAGGCCGTACCGGGTTATTCATTCCCGGGTTTATTGGTAAGTTGGCTCATGCTCTCTTGCAGGCGGGCCAGCTCCTCTTGCACGATTTCGGTGAAGCACGTACGCATCGTGGCCTGGAAACGAGAGGCCTGTTCTGTATAGGGCTTGAAGTTGCCGTTGTAATACGTTTCGGCGGGCGTGGTGGAGGCTGGGGACCGGCCCGCTCCAGGCTCCACAAACGCAAAGTCTTTCACCTCGTACCGGTAGCGGCCTTCGCGCACCGAGATGGTGGCAGCGTACCGCAGCTCACCCAGCACGGCCTGCCCGCCCCACTCGTATGCAAACGGGCAGGCACCCGTCGTCTTAACCACTTCCGTATCGGGCCCGCTCGTGCTGATGGGTAGCTGGCCGGCCGGCGTGACCCGCCGGGCCCACGCACCGGCGCGCAGCACCAAGTCTGCCTGAATTACTCCAGCCACCGGCACTACTGCCGTATACACGAAGCGGTGCGTTCTGGCGTAAAGCGGCCCGGTTGACCTGGCCTGCCCGCACGCAGGGCTAGCCAAGCTGCTGAGGCAAACCAACAGCAGCCACTGGAGGCGGGCAAGTACAACGCAATACTTCACCCAAATAGACCTAAGCAGGGCAATGATGCATAATCACGGCAACGCGAAACGAAGGCAGCAAAACCCTACCAACCGGAACCATCACGGCAGTGGCCTAAGCTACCACTTTCTCGGGGCTGTGCTAACTACCAGCCTACTGGTTAGTTCTGACATGCACGAGTAGAAACCGTTGCTTTAAGGAGCTAAAAAGGGCGTAAGTTCCCCTG
The DNA here is from genome assembly GCF_013137895.1 of Hymenobacter taeanensis. Classification (NCBI taxonomy): domain Bacteria; kingdom Pseudomonadati; phylum Bacteroidota; class Cytophagia; order Cytophagales; family Hymenobacteraceae; genus Hymenobacter; species Hymenobacter taeanensis. Next base: position 1,030,024 of record NZ_CP053538.1, on the reverse strand, counting down.
AGTACGTTAGGGTGAGCTGGTGCATAGCCCGGGTACAGGCCACGTAGAGCATGCTTTTATCAACTTCCGTTTTGTAGTTGCGGGCAGAAGCAAAGGGCACAATAACCTCATCAAACTCCAGCCCTTTCGCCAGATGGGCCGTGGTAATGATAACCCCTTCCTTAAAGGACGAAGACTCCTCCGTAAGCAAATGAATGCCCGGAGCCTGGAGCGCCTCGAACACCTCTTCTGCCTGCCGAAGAGTTTTGCAGATAACCCCCAGCGAGTGGTTGCCCGACGCTTGAAAGGCCGTTACCAGCTGCTTAATGGCCGTTAACTCTTCTGTTGGGCGCTCAAAGCGAGCTGTGGTAGGCTCCGGGCCGTGCCTTTCCAGCGGAATGATATGGGGATTGGGAGTAATGCGTTGCGCAAAGGCAGTAATTTCTACCGTTGAGCGGTAACTGCGGTAAAGCTTAACTACATCAGCCTGCGGGAATACGCGCTCAATGGTTTCGGCTGAGGAAGCGCTGTACGGGTTCACCGTCTGGCTCACATCACCAAGAATGGTTTTGCGGCAGTGAAAAACCCGCGACAACACGGCGTACTGCACCGGCGTGTAATCCTGCATCTCATCTACCAGCAAGTGCTTTACCTGATCATAAGAGGGTAGTCCTTCCAGGCGCAGGTGCAGGTAAATCAGGGCAAACACATCGGCGTATTCCAGGGGCTGCGGGTGGGCTAGCTTCAGGAGCTCGGGCCGGCCAAGCCAGCGGTAAAAATCGCGGTATAGGTCTAGCACCTGATGAAACCTGAACATGCGAGGAATGCCTTCCCCAATGGTGGCTTTCTCGCGCCCGCTCAATTTGCGGCGCACGGCATCGCGCACGTAGGCCCTAACATCATCGGCTACCAGCGCAAACCGCTTGAGCATCGGTACGCGGTGGTAGGTTTTAAATTTTGCCTGAATCAGGGCGCTGGGTACCACCGTAGAGCCCACTCGCAACTCAGTAACGGTAAAGTAGTTGTTCTCAATATACACGAGGTACTGGTTCAGCTTGCTGAGAAACTCAAACGAAGACTTGAACTGAATGCGCTCAATAAATGCCGGATCGTGCCGCTCCAGCAACGCCGATACCTGCTCAAAAAAGGTCTGGAACGCGTAACGGTTGCCAAGCAGGTCGGCCGCCAGCTCTTCCATGCCCATCTCAGGAATGTGCTCTTCCCCCAGCTCAGGCAACACGTTGGAGATGTAGTCGGCGAAGACCTTGTTGGGAGAAAGTATGAGCACGTCTTTGGCTCTTATGGTTTCCCGGAAGCGATACAGTAGAAAAGCAATCCGATGGAGGGCAATAGACGTTTTACCTGAGCCCGCCACACCCTGAATAATCATCACCGGAGCCGTTTCGTTGCGAATTACCGCGTTCTGGTCCCGCTGAATGGTGGCGACAATGTTCTTCATCTTGTCGTCGGAGGACTTGGCTAGCTCCTGCTGCAACACATCATCGTGGATGTTCACGTCACTGTCAAGCATGAACTCCATTCGGCCGTCGCGGATCTTGTATTGCCGCTTGAGCTCAATGGTGCCCTGTACGGTGCCAGAAGGAGTGGAGTAGGAAGCCTCGCCCAGCTCAAAGTCGTAGAACAGCGAGGATATAGGGGCCCGCCAGTCGTAGATCAGGTTCTGGCGCTGTTGCTCTTCAAAGAATGAGTACACCCCAATGTAAACCGGCGTTTTCACCTGGTTAGGGGTTACAAAATCAATGCGACCAAAGTAGGGTGACTGGCCTAGCTTGAGCAGCCGCCGCTTCCGGGCCACGGCACCTTCGCCCGTGAAGGCCATGCGGTTAATAGATTGGCCCGCGGCTACCATGTCGGCTTCGTCCATGCCCGACTGGTGCTCATGGATATATTGCTTTTTCTGCCGCAGCTCGTCGGAGAATTGCTTTACGGCCTCATCTACCCGCCGGATGGCCAGCGTCAGCTTCTCCTTAATTTCTTCCAGGTATTCTTTTTCTTCCGATTCGGTTACGTTCATCACGGGCGGTTCTTCTAATGCGGACCTTAAAGGTGACACCAAAATCCGGGCTATAGAAGAAGTAGCCCCATTTAATTGGGTGAAGCGGCTGTACCTAGGTGCTCTGCTGACGGGTTTACTGAAGCGTAACCAGTAGGCAAATTGAGTGGCCTACCATTGCTGGGCCAGCTCCCGTTTGGTCTGGCCACCTAGAACCCCCTTTGGTAAGGGGCGTAAACTCAGGGTACGTCGACGTGAATTCTGCCTTCTATGCCCCACCTAGACCCCGAAAAGAAGCAGCTTCAGCATGAGCGCTACCAACTTCTGCAGCAACTCACCAACTGGCTAGAAACGCCCATGCTGGTGCTGGGCTTTGGCTGGCTGCTGCTGCTGGGAGTAGAGCTCCTCTGGGGGCTTACTCCGGTGCTGGAAATGGTGGGCACCAGCATCTGGGTGATTTTCATCCTGGATTTTCTGCTAAAGTTGCTTTTGGCGCCTCATAAACTGCGGTTTCTCAAGCGCAACATCATCACACTGATTTCACTGCTGGTGCCAGCTCTGCGCCTGTTTAGGCTGGCGCGCGTGTTTCGGGCGGCGCGGGCAGTGCGGGGCCTACGGCTGGTGAAAGTGGTAGGCTCCCTCAACCGCGGCATGAAAGCACTGGCAGCCAGCTTTGGGCGGCGCGGCGTGGGCTACGTGCTGGGCCTGACGGGCGTGGTGCTGCTCATGGGCGCGGCCGGCATGTATGCCTTTGAGAAAGATGTGCCCGACGGCCTAAAAACTTACCCCGAGGCCCTGTGGTGGACGGCCATGCTGCTCACCAGCATGGGCAGCGACTACTGGCCCCGCACCGGCGAAGGCCAGATGCTGTGCTTTCTGTTGGCGCTGTATGGCTTTGCCGTATTTGGCTACTTCACGGCTACTCTGGCCACGTTTTTCATGGGCCGCGATGCCGAGAACCCGCAGGCGGAAGTGGCCGGAGCCGATGCCGTAGCAGCCCTGCATGAGGAAGTACGCCAACTGCGCGCCGAGCTTCGGCAGTCGAGAGGGCTTGTAAATTCAGCAAGCCCTCCCAAGCCTGACTAGGATAGGTGGTGTGTTGGGGCGGTACCCAACCAGAAGGGCTACTCATGCAACACTCACGCCGGCGCTATGTCCCTTGGCTGCCGTGATGTAAGTTGCAGTCCGGCTTTGTTATGTGCCGCTTCTATGCTGAAACGACTTCTCCTGCTGCTGGCCGCTGGGCCCGCTTTATCACCTGTTGTTCGGGCCCAGCAACTGGCGCCGCTTACCGTTGAGAAAATCATGCGCGACCCCGCGCAGTGGATTGGTAGCTCACCCAGCAATATTTATTGGGCCGAGGATGGCAAGCGCATATACTTTACCTGGAACCCCGAAAAGGCCCGCCGCGACTCGCTCTACAGCATCAGCCCCAGCGGCGGCAGCGCCCGCAAGGTAAGCCAGCGGAAGCAACGGGAGTTGCCCGCCCCCGGCGGCGAATACGACCAGCGCCGCACCCGCAAAGTGTATGAAAAAGACGGCGACATCTACCTGCTCGACCTTAAGACCCAGCGCGTGCGCCGCATTACCAGCACCGCGGAGCGGGAGCTAGACCCCACGTTTGCCTTGCAGGGCCGGCTTATCAGCTATACCCGTGCCGGCAACCTCTACACCTGGGACCCCACCACCGGCGAAACCGTGCAGCGCACCGACTTCCGCCGCGGCAACAGGCCTACGGATGGCTCTTCTGATAAATCAGATAAGTTTCTGAAGGCCCAGCAGCTGGCGCTCTTTGATATCATCCGGCAGAAAGACCAGGATGCCAAGGCCCGCCAGCGTCAGCAGAAAGCCCTGGCGCGCCTGCGGCCCAAAGCCATTTGGCTGGGCCAGCAGTCGGCTCGTAACCTGCGCCTCTCACCCGATGGACGCTACGTAACCTACACGCTGGTGCAGGAGCCCAGCGGCGAGAAAGTAGCGCTGGTGCCCAATTTTGTAACTGCCTCTGGCTTCACCGAAGACATTAATACGCGCACCAAAGTAGGGGCCCCCCAAACCGCTTACCAGCTAGGCCTGTATGATATTGGCCGCGACACGACATTTGTGCTGGGCTACCGTGAGCTGAAGGGGTTGGATGAGCAACCAGCTTACCGCAAGGAGTACCAGCTGCAGCCCAAGGCCCCCGCCCCCGCCGACTCTGCCAAAGCCACTACTGCCAAGAAAGAGAAGCCGGCCAATGAGCTGCGTCGCGTAGTGCCCTATGGTCCTTTCTGGTCTGAGGATGGCCAACGGGCGTTTCTCGTGATTCGCAGTACCGATAACAAGGACCGATGGATTGTGGGCCTCGACCCTGCCACCCAGAAGATCACCCTGCTCGACCGCCAGCACGACGATGCCTGGATTAACGGCCCTGGTATTGGCTACGAGGAAGGCAACGTGGGCTGGCTGCCCGACTCGCGCCGCATCTGGTTCCAGAGTGAGGAGAGCGGCTACAGTCACCTTTATACCGTTGATGTAACCACCGGCCAGAAGAAGGCCCTGACCAGCGGCAAGTTTGAGGTGCAGAAAGCCCAGCTCAGCCAGGATAAAAAGACTTGGTACCTCACGGCCAATAAAGTGCACCCCGGTGAGCAGCACTTCTACCGCATGCCCGTAAGCGGTGGCGCCCTGACGCAGCTTACCTCCCTGCCCGGCGGCAGTGAAGTAACCATCTCCCCCGATGAGAAAATGCTGGCCGTGCGCTACAGCACGGCCAATACCCCCTGGGAGCTGTACGTAATGGAGAACAAGCCCGGCGCTAACATGCGCCGCCTTACCCACAGCACCACCCCCGAGTTTGAAAGCTACGCCTGGCGCACGCCTGAGGTTATTACCATTAAAGCCCGTGACGGGGCCGATGTGTACGCCCGCCTGTACCGGCCTACCAGCCCGCAGGCCCAAGGCCCAGCCGTAATTTTTGTGCACGGTGCCGGCTACCTGCAGAATGCTCACAAGTGGTGGAGCACCTACTTCCGTGAGTACATGTTCCATAACCTGCTGGTAGATAAAGGCTATACCGTGCTGGATATTGATTACCGCGGCTCCGCCGGCTACGGCCGCGATGTACGCACGGGCATCTACCGCTTTATGGGTGGCAAAGACCTCTCCGACCAGGTAGACGGCGCCAAGCTCCTGACGGAGAAGTACGGCGTGAACCCGCAGCGCATCGGCATTTATGGGGGCAGCTACGGCGGCTTCATCACCCTGATGGCCATGTTCACCCAGCCTGATGTGTTTAAGGCCGGCGCGGCCTTGCGCTCCGTAACCGACTGGGCCCACTACAACCACCCCTACACCGACAACATCCTCAACGAGCCCTACAACGACTCCCTGGCTTACGTTCGTTCATCCCCAATTTATTATGCCAATGGCCTGAAAGGAGCCCTGCTGATGTGCCACGGCATGGTAGATACTAACGTGCACTTCCAGGATATTGTACGCCTCACCCAGCGCCTTATTGAGCTGCACAAAGAGAACTGGGAGCTGGCAGTATACCCCGTTGAAAACCACGGCTTCGAGGAGCCTGCCTCCTGGACGGATGAGTACAAGCGGATTCTGAAGTTATTTGAAACCAACCTCAAACCCACTGGAGCGGCTGGGGGGAGTACGGGGGGGCAGTAAGCTTAAGCTTACTGTTGTGGCTAGAAACAGGTAGGCCGGCACTTCTGCAAAGGAGTGCCGGCCTACCTGTTTCTGGTGAGCCTCACTTACTTATCGGTGTTGCGGTTGAGGCGGTAGGCCACGTTGAGCTGAAACTGCTGGGTGCGATACGAATACAGAGTAGTATTTACCGCCGCAATAGTGTTGTTGTCGCGGTTGTACAAGACTCGGTTGATAGTAGAGGGGTCCTCAACAGTATCGGAGAAGTAACGCCAGTTAAGCGTGCCCGTCAGGCGTCCGCGCCGATAGCCCAACTCTGCATAAGGGGCAAACTGAGAATTGCTGTTTACCAGTACGCGTGCGTCGGGTAGGCGCAGGCCTCTGAACTCCCGTTGGCTGGCGTCGGGGAAATCTACCCGGCTCGGCAGGGAAGAGTTGTATTGCAGTGCCAGCCCTGCGCCCGCAACTACCTGGCCTAGGCCTACGGGGCGGAACAGCCGGAACCCTAGGGCCACGGAAGGGAGCGTCCTGGCGCCCACCGTGTAGGTTTTAGTGGGGTAAGTGGCCTGATTAGTTGAAAAAGCAGCAGTGTATTGGCTACGCCGCCGAACTTGCCCTTCTAGGTGCAAGGCAAACCGCCGGCCCGGAAACAAAGCATCCAAGTAGGCGCCGGCTACGGGACGCACCCCACGCTCAAGCTGCGCGCCAGACAGGTAGGCTTGCTCCAGATTAACATCCTCCAGGTTTGCTCCCGGACCCGGGTAGTTTACGTCGGTTGTGATGTAGCTTGGCTTGGAAAAATGGCTGTTCACGAAGCTGGCCCCCGCTAGCACGCCCACCTCTAAGCGCATTTTTCCGGCCCCCGTAACTGCAGGCTGGGCTCCGGGCTCTGGTTTGAGAGCTGGCAGGCCCAGGCACTCTGTTTTGTAGGCCACTAAAAAGGTGCGTAAGCTGGCGGCCTCAAAACGTAACTGGTTCCAGCGCTGCGCAACAGCTGGGCACTCCGGCTGCAGGTATAGCCGCAGCTGCTCCCGAAAATTATTCACCTGGCTAAGTATCTCTCGTCCATCGGCATTGGTGCGCGAATACACGCGGTTCACCAGTTCTAAGGGGGCTTGGCCCGCCCGCTGCACAAAATAGTGAGGGCTCGTACTCCGGAAAGCAACCGTCAGGCTAAGAGGGCCATCCAGCAGCAATTCTGTCAGCAAGGTATCCGTTACCATTCGGGTGCGGGGCGCATCGCGCTGCACATAGGTGCGGCGGCTTTCAGCGGCAGCATCATACGATAGTACCTGCGCCCGCCATTGCCGCCCACTGCTTAGCCCGAAACCACGGAGCGAGCGTGTAGATACATTCATAATGGCTGCCGTCGGCTGCGACCGGAACCGCAACTCACGGGGCGCATCCTCCCAAAACTCATTTTCAATGGTGCCGCGCAGCGTGTCACCGGCCTGGCGCACTAAATAGCCCGGCTCAAACTGCTGCGCCTGCGCCGCCACAGTTACCAGCCCCAATGCGGCAATAGTGAGTAAATTTTTACGCATAAGTAGTGAAGCTTGAACAGAACCCTTGCGCTGGCCTACACCCTATAAGCCAACACTTGCTCTGGCTACTTGAGTGGTTGTGAAATCACGTAGCCAGCCAGCTCCTGAAGATATAGCACAAGGATACGCAAAAGGGCTTCCGGAACTATGTAGGCAACTCAACATAATAGGGGCTCTATCTCATGCTATTTATTCAGGCGCAATAACTGCCTCAAGCGGCTCTGGCTACCACAGTGGCTGCGTCAGAAGGCACAACAGTGAACGAACCTAGGGGCGACCGACTCTGCTGATTATTTCTGAGGCTTCTATCCATGTATAAAACTCGTAGCTTTGCGGCCCTGCCCGGCCTTTCGCCAGGGCGGGGCAGGGGCTGCCGGCCCCTCGCGTACTTCTACCTTACAAGCTGATGCCCTACCTGTTCACCTCCGAATCTGTTTCGGAAGGCCACCCCGATAAAGTAGCCGACCAGATATCCGATGCCATCCTCGACGAATACTTGCGTCAGGACCCTACGGCTAAGGTGGCCTGCGAAACCCTGGTTACCACTGATTTTGCGCTGGTAGCCGGCGAGATTAAATCAACGGCCCACGTGGAGGCCGAGCCCATCATTCGGGAGGTGATTCGCCGTATTGGCTACAACAAGCCCGAGTATCTGTTCAACGCCGATACCTGCGAGGTAATGAACCGCCTGCACGAGCAGTCGGCTGATATCAACCAGGGCGTAGAGCGTGCCAAGCCCGAAGAGCAAGGTGCCGGCGACCAGGGAATGATGTTCGGGTACGCTACCCGCGAAACCGACAACTACATGCCGCTGGCGCTTGACCTTTCGCACCGTTTGCTGCGCGAGCTGTCGGCCATTCGCAAAGCAGGCCAGGAAATGACCTACCTGCGCCCCGACGCCAAAAGTCAGGTAACCATCCGCTACAACGACGATAACACGCCGGAGGCCATTGAAACCATTGTGGTAAGCACCCAGCACGATGATTTCGACCAGAACGAGCAGGTAATGCTCAGCCAGATTGAGCAGGATATCAAGAGCATCCTGATTCCGCGCGTGAAAGCTCAACTCAGCCAGGAGGTACAAGCCCTCTTCACGGAAGACATCAAGTACCACATAAACCCCACAGGTAAGTTCGTGATTGGTGGCCCCCACGGCGACTCTGGTCTCACGGGCCGCAAGATTATTGTGGATACCTACGGGGGCAAAGGTGCTCACGGTGGCGGCGCTTTCTCGGGCAAAGACTCTTCCAAGGTTGACCGCTCAGCAGCCTACGCCGCTCGTCACATTGCCAAAAACCTGGTAGCAGCCGGCGTAGCCGATCAAGTGCTGGTGCAGGTGGCCTACGCTATTGGCGTGGCCGAGCCAGTGGGCGTGTTTGTAACTACTTACGGCACTACCAAAGCTACCGGCTCGTTCGGTCATCAACTCACCGACGGCGAAATTGCGGGCAAGGTGCAGCGCATTTTTGACCTGCGCCCCTACGCTATTGTGCAGCGCCTGGGCCTGCAGAACCCCATCTTCGCTGAGTCTGCCGCCTACGGGCATATGGGCCGCCAGCCCGGTACCAAAGAAGTACAGCAAGCCGATGGCTCCACTAAAACCGTGGAAACCTTCACGTGGGAAAAGCTGGATTACGTTGACAAAATCAAGGCTGAATTCGCTCTGTAGAATAGCTTAATTGCACAAAAAAGCCCCGACTGCATTGCAGCAGTCGGGGCTTTTTTGTGCAATTAAGCAGCACCAAGTGGCCTAGCCAATACTGCTAGGCCACTTGGCGGAAAGCTTAGTGGCTCACGAGCTTGTCTTTGTACTTGGTGATCTGACGTTTTAGGCTATCGGCGGCGGCATCGGCAGCGGCCTCAAACGTGCCGGCATCTTCCTGGGCAAAAAGCGTGGTGCCGGGTACGCGCACTTTCACTTCTACCGTTTTATTGTTTATACCATCCTTGTTATTCAGGCGCATAATCACTTCGCCTTCCGTGACGTGGTCATAGAAGGTCTCAAGCTTATCAAGTCGCTTCTGGATGAAGTCAATCAGTTTTTGGTCGGCATCAAAATGCACCGATTGCATCTGTACTTTCATCGGATGTTGGGTTAAGGGTAAAAGAAAAAATCAGGCCTTTGGATGAGCCTTTTCAAATACTGATTTGAGCTTGTCAATACTTAAGTGGGTGTATACCTGGGTAGCCGCCAAATTAGCGTGGCCCAGCAACTCCTTGATAGCGTTCAGGTCAGCCCCTTTGCCTAGCAAATGCGTGGCAAATGAATGACGTAACACGTGCGGATGCTGCTGACCAGAAGCCGTAGTAATCTGGCTTAAATAGTGCTTTACCGTGCGATACACAAACTTTTCGTAGAGCGGCTCTCCTTTGTCCGTAACGAGGAGCGCCCGTCGGGCGTTGCTGTCCGAGCTAAATTCACGTTGCTTATGCGCTATATAGCGCTCCAGCACTAAAAGCAAGGTGGGGTTTAGCGGCACGAGGCGCTGCTTATTGCCTTTGCCCGTTACGCGCACGGTTTTACCAGCCAAGCTAATGTCTTCGTGGCCGATTCCAATCAGCTCCGACAAACGGATGCCCGTGCCGTAAAGCAACTCCAGAATCAGCTGGTCGCGGGAGCCTGCCAGGTCTTGCGGAAACTCAAACGTGTTGAGTAGGCCATTAAGCGAATCCTCCGCTACAAAGTCGGGCAGCTTCTTGGCTACCTTAGGCGAAGTAATGCGCAGCATGGGATTTTTCTGAATGACCCCGGTACGCAGCAGGTACTTGTAGTAGGAGCGCAGGCAGGCAATCTTCCGATTCACCGTACGCGGATCCTGATGCTGCTGCATAAGGGCTACCACCCAGGAGCGGATGAGCATGTGGTCGGCCTGCGCCGGATCCTTCAGCTCATAAGTGGCTTCTAGGAAAGCAGAAAACTGTCGCAGATCGGTTTGGTACGAGAGTACCGTGTGCGGACTGTAACGCCGCTCGAACCGCAGATAATCAAAAAATAATTCCATACGCTAAGACCCAACAGCTGAGCTGTGGATACTCAATGTATGGAATTCAACGGAAGAAAAAAACGAAATAGTTGGGCATGAAAAAGCCGGCTGTTGCGCTACAGAAGCGCAAATCAGCCGGCTTTTCTAGCTTATAGAAAGCTTCCTGAGACTATTGGCTAGCCTCGTTGCCATACGTTACCTGCTTGTAGATAGCTTTCTGCTTCTGCTTGCGGTTCGTGATGGAAGGCTTCTGGAAAAACGTGCGGCGACGCAGTTCTTTCAGCACGCCAGTGCGCTCGAATTTCTTCTTGAAGCGCTTGAGCGCACGGTCAACCGACTCGTTTTCTTTGATTTGTACGATGATCATATCTTCAGTGAGGTTGAAAACTTTCCTGGCTAGAGGGCTGCAAAGATAAGGAACTCTACGTGGTAGATGCAAATGGTTTACGGATTAACTAAGATTCAATAGTTTATCTGCTCCATTTTAACGCTAGGCCACTCCGCACATCCCTAAGAGCAACTTACTGCTCCCAGCGCCTGCACGCTACTTCAGAATAGTACGGGCAATAACCAGTTTCTGAATTTCAGAGGTGCCCTCGCCAATCGTGCACAGCTTAGCGTCGCGGTAATACTTCTCCGCCGGATAGTCTTTGGTGTAGCCATAGCCACCAAAAATCTGCACTCCTTCGTTAGCCGTGCGCACAGCTACTTCTGAGGCGTATAGCTTAGCCATTGCTGACTCCCGGTTTACGTTCAGGCCGCGGTCTTTCATATCGGCGGCCCGGTAAGTGAGCAATGAAGCCGCTTCAATCTCGGTAGCCATATCGGCTAGCTTGAAACCGATACCCTGGAAGTTGCTGATGGGCTGGTTGAACTGGTGGCGCTCCTTTGAGTATTGTAGTGCAGCCTCATAGGCACCCTGCGCAATACCCAGGCTCAGGGCTGCAATGCTGATACGACCACCATCCAATACTTTCAGCGCCTGCACAAAACCGTCACCTACCTTACCAATGATATTCTCCTTGGGTACGCGGCAGTCGGTGAAAATAAGCTCCGTGGTCTCGGAGGCCCGCATACCTAGCTTGTCCTCTTTGCGGCCGGCTTCAAAACCAGGCGTGCCACGCTCAATGATAAAAGCAGTCATGCCGTGCGAGTCGCCTACTTCCCCCGTTCGGGCAATAACTACGGCTACATTGCCAGTTTTGCCGTGGGTAATGAAGTTTTTGGCACCGTTAAGCACATAAAAGTCGCCGTCTTCAACAGCCACTGTGCGCATATTGCCAGCATCAGAACCCGTATTAGGCTCCGTTAGGCCCCAGGCGCCAATCCACTCGCCAGAGGCCAGCTTCGGGAGGTATTTGTGTTTCTGCTCTTCGGAAGCATGTTGCAGAATATGACCAGTGCAAAGCGAGTTGTGCGCCGCCATGCTCAGGCCAATGCTACCGTCAATTTTAGAGAGCTCTGCAATAGCAGTTACATACTCCACGTAGCCGAAGCCAGCCCCACCGTACTCCTGGGGCACCAGCACGCCCATGAGGCCTAGCTCGCCGAGTTTGTGAAAGACGTCAGCAGGAAACTCCTGCGATTCGTCCCATTTCATCATGTTGGGCTTGATGTGTTGCGCGCCAAAATCGCGCACCATCTGAGCAATCATTGTCTGGTTTTCTGTAGCGACCAGTTCCATAAGGGGGTGGAGTAAGGGTGGGGTGGGAATGCAGAGTGAACAGGACAGCGCCCGTTTTGGGTCCGCGAAAGTACGATTTTATGAGGGCAGAAACCAGTACAGGATTTAGGGATGAAGTGGCCCGGATTTTGAAAGGGCGCACCGATTCGGTTACTTTGATAGTTCTTTCCCGGAATTCCTCTTGGTGATTTTGGGTTTCACATCAAGTCCTGACCTTGAACCCGGTCCTCCGGTTTGCATGCAAAAAGACACGTTTTCCCGCCTGCTGCGCCTCTGTGTGTTATGCGTTTGCGCCGCGCTGCTCTCCTTCTCCTGTACAACTTCTAAGCTGCGCCAGCAAAACATATTGTTTCGCACTACTGGCGCCGGCGCTTTGGATACGGCCCGTTTACGGGACGTAGTTAACCGGGCTGAGCGGAATTACATCATCCAGCCCAACGACTACCTATATGTTCAGGTTGCAACCAACAAGGGCGAGCGAATTATTGATCCTAATGGAGAACTGGGCTTTGGGTCTCCGGGAGGGATTAATGGCGGCGGTGCTAACAGACAGCCACTTGGTCGTTCCGGATCAGCGGGCGGGCGCAACAACCAACAGCAACAGCAGGGTTCTGGTCAAAGTGAGTTTTTAGTGCAGCATGATGGCATGATCAGGCTGCCAATGATTGAACCTCTGCGTATAGCGGGGTACACGTTGCTGGAAGCAGATAGTGTATTGCAACTGCGGTACAGTGTTTACTACAAGGACGTATTTGTCCAAACGCGGGTCAATAATAATCGGGTGGTAGTAATGGGTGCTGTTGCTGGTGGACCAGGGCAGGTTATCCCGCTGTATAACGACAATATGAACCTACTTGAAGTGTTGGCTTCGGCAGGTGGTATATCAGGTGGCTACGTCGGAACAACGTCTGCTAGTGGCCAGTCAGGGCGCGCGGATAATATCCGTCTAATTAGAGGCAACCTGAAAAATCCACAGGTGCAGATTATCAATCTAACCACCATTGATGGTATGCGGCGGGCAAGCTTACAGGTTGAGCCTAACGATATTATCTATGTGGAGCCCATACGCCGACCAGTGTATGAAACGTTGAGTGATGCACAGCCTTACTTTGGTTTATTGGGAACACTAGTAGGTGTCTTCACGACATTTCTCCTTGTCCGTAATGCCATCATTTCGAAGTAGGCTTTCCTTTTATTTACTGAGCACCTGCCTATATGGCTCTGAACGAAGAAGCTGAACTGGAAGAGTTAGTCCGTAATGCCGGGGGTGAGGCGGATGAAGACGAAGGCGGCGGATTAGATCTGACTACCCTGGCAATGGTGGCTCGTAAGAGTTTGCCCTGGGTATTACTTTTAGTAGCGCTGGGCTTGCTGTGTTCTTGGTTGTTTTTACGCTACACCAGCCCCGTTTACCAGTCGTCATCTACCCTTAAAATCGACGAAAAAACTGAGGCTGGCGTACTGGGCCTTGAAGGGCTTGGCAAGATGGTAGAGCAAAAGCAAACTATTGCGCAGCTCTCCGGAGAAATAGAGCTGATTAAGTCTGATCTGATTTATCGTCGGCTACGCGACTCGCTTGACCTAGAGGTAAACTACTTCGCGGAGGGTACCGTGCTGGAAACGGAGCTTTATCGAGCTTCTCCTTTTAAAGTAGTTTATGAAACGAAAGCTGGTGGTGCCGGCCAGCTTAATACAAAGTTTGGGCTCCGGTTTCTGTCGCCTCAGCAAGTAGAGCTGACCTACCAAGAGGCAGGGCAAGAGCGCACTGAGAAAGCTGCTATTGGAGAAATAGTAGAAACCGCTGGGTTGCGCCTCAAGATTGAGCAAACGCCTCTGTTCCGTCCAACAGACGTGGATCGGAGCTTCTATTTCATAATTAGAGATGATGGTTTCATTAACGGTTACCTTAGCTCTAACCTACAGGTTCAGGTAGTGAACCCAGATGCCAACACCATCAGCATCTCGTTTACTGACCACAATCCACTTAAAGCACATGATATTGTGAACAAAGTGGATACGGCTTATCTGGTTGAAAAGATCCAGCGCAAGCAGGAGCAGTCGGCCAAAACACTCCGGTATTTGGCTGAACAGTCGGAGGAGAATCGCCGGCTTTTGCGCCAGGCAGAAGAGCAGTTGCAGGACTACATGAAGCAGAACAAGCTGTTTGATGCTGAAAGTGAACTGGGAAGCCTCACCACACTGCTGAGTACTCAGGAGGAGGAGCGGCAAAAGCTCCAGGAGCAATTGTCGCTTCTGCGTAACCTAAACGGACAAATAGAGCAGAACCGGTTTGTCGCTGTAGAAGGGGTATCTGCTGAGCAAAGTATTCCGGCCCTAGCAGAAATTAAGGCTCCCGAGCTTTCTGAGCGAGTATCTGAACTGTACGACCTACAGTTACAGATCAATCGGATTTCCAACTCCTACACACCTGAAACGCAGACAATTAAGAATCTGCAACAGCAGATTGCCTTTGTCAAGCGCAACATCATACAGTTGCTCCGCCAGAATCAGCAGTTATTACAACGCCAGCTGGATCAGATGAATGGCAAAGCCAACGAGTTACAAGGGCGCTTAGCTGAATTGCCAGAGATTAAAACGCAGATTGAGCGTTTGCGCCGTCCGCGCGAGCTATATGAGAAGTATAGCTTGCTGATGATGGACAAAACGCTGGAATATAATATTGCTAGGGCTGGTATTACTGCTGATTTCCAGGTGCTGTCACCAGCGAATTTGCCTAGCGCACCTATTGCTCCAGTACGTACGATGGCTTATGCTATTGGGCTGGCAGCTGGGTTGATACTAGGACTGGGCTTGATTGCCGTGCGGTACCTGCTGCATAATACGGTAACAAGCGTAGCGGAACTGGAGCGTAATACTTCTTCCCCGGTGCTAGGAGTCATTCCTACCTACGACAAGGAGAAAATGTCAGTGTCCAAGCTGATAGTGGATAAAAATCCTAAATCGGCAATTTCAGAGGCTATCCGCTCTATCAGGACAAACCTGGAGTTCATGGCTTCGTCTAAAAAGAAGCGTTTAATTTCTGTAACGTCCACTATTAGTGGAGAAGGGAAAACCTTTGTAACGGTAAACCTGGCTGGTATTATTGCTGCTTCAGATCAGCGGGTAATAGTACTGGACCTGGACATGCGCAAACCAAAAGTGAATCTGGCCTTTGAGGCTGAAAACACTAAAGGCGTAAGCACTATCCTGATCGACAAGCACTCCTGGCAGGAATGTGTGCAGCACACTAGTATTCCTACGCTGGACTTTATCTCTGCGGGCCCAACACCACCCAATCCATCAGAGCTGATTTTGAGCTCTCGATTTGATGATCTGATTGAGCACCTGTATCAGTTTTATGATGTAATAATCATTGACACCCCGCCGGTAGGATTGGTGACGGATGGCATCCTGATTATGCGGAAGGCCGATGTGCCGATTTATATTGTTCGGGCTAACTACTCTAAAAAGGCCTTCCTGAAAAACATCAATAAACTGGTTCGGGTGAATGGCTTTACCAAAATCACTACCATTCTCAACGATGCCAAAGCCAGTGGAATGTATGGCTATGGCTACGGTTATGGCTATGGGCAAGGCTACGGGCAGGGGTACTACGAAGAGACAGCGCCCCAAGCAGGGGTAGTAGAAAAAATCCGCAAGCGGTTCTCTTAACATTGCTCTTTCGGTAGTATGGCTTCTTTCTTCGAGAAACTATTTGGCACCAAGCCCACCATTGCCTCCTCTCAGGAGGCAATGGTGGGCTTGGCCGTATTGGGAACCGATATGCACTCCCACCTGCTACCAGGCCTCGATGACGGAACTGAAACCCTGGAGCAGGCGGTAGAGTTGGTGAAAGCCATGCAGCAACTGGGATACCGCAAGCTAGTAATGACCCCACACATAATGGGCGATTTTTACCGCAATACCCCTGAGGGTGTGAGAGGAGCCCTATCCGCATTGCGGAAGGCGGTGGCAGCAGCCGGTGTTACCGGTGTTGAGCTTGACTGTGCAGCTGAGTATTACCTGGATGAGTGGTTTGGGCAAAAGATGGAGGCCAAGGAGCCTTTATTGAGCTTTGGAGGAGATAAGAACTACGTGTTGGTAGAAACTTCTTACATCAACGAGCCCTTCAACTTCGCTGATACTATGTTTCAGCTCAAAGCCTATGGGTACCAGCCCGTATTGGCTCACCCAGAACGATATACTTACTTATATGGGCGGTTTGAGCAACTAGAAAGCATTCGGGAGAGTGGAGTGCTACTGCAGGTGAATCTGAACTCTCTCGCTGGCTATTATTCAGCTGGGGCCAAGCGAGTGGCAGAGAAGATGATTGACGCCGGGATAGTAGACATGCTGGGTACGGATGCTCACCATAGCAAGCACACCGAATTCTTACGTGCCAAGGTATTATCTAGCAGTTATCTACAAAAAGCTCTATCCTTGCCTCTGCTCAACAATACGTTGTAGGCTCGCTTGTATAGCTGATAGCTTGTTTGAGTTTACAGCCTCAATTTGCTTGCATGATATTCGTTACCGGAGGTAGTGGCCTAGTAGGCAGCTTTTTGATTGCCGAACTGATTGCGCGGGGCGAGAGCGTTAGGGCGCTGTACCGAGGCGAGAATACTCCGCAAATACCCGGCGCCGATCAGGTAGAGTGGGTATCTGGCGACCTGCGCGATGCCCTGGGCCTGCGGGTAGCCTTAGCAGGTGTAACCCATGTGTTCCATTGCGCCGGCTTGGTCTCCTATGCCCCGCAGGATGAAACAGCCTTGCAGCAAATTAATGTGGAAGGCACCGCTAATGTAGTAGATGCCTGTTTGGAGCGGCCCGGCATTCGGTTAGGGTACGTGTCATCGGTGGCAGCCCTGGGCAGCAAGCCTGGGGAGCAGCCAACCGGTACGGTGCAGCTAGACGAAAGTGCTAAGTGGGACCTAGGAGCGGAGCATAACGCGTATGCTACCTCTAAATACTTGGCAGAGCTGGAGGTATGGCGGGGTATTGCGGAGGGGCTGCAGGCTGTGGCGGTTAACCCATCCGTAATTTTGGGACCCGCCGACTGGAACCGTAGCAGCACCCGGCTCTTCCGATACGTCTACAACCAGCACGCCTTTTACACTCCTGGCAATATTAATGTGGTTGACGTGCGTGATGTAGTGGACATGCTAGTGCGGCTGACTCTGGATACGACTATCAGTGGGGAGCGGTATGTGTTGAGTGCTCAGGCTATACCTTTGCACGAGTTTCTGGGGCAGGCGGCTGCTTGCTTCCGCCGCAAAGCCCCAACCGTAGCGGTGCCGGAGTGGGCCGCTGAAACCATTTGGCGTTTTGAGCACGTGCGTTCGGTATTAACGGGGGCTAGGCCACTAATCACGAAAGACACCGCCCGAGCTGGCCGGCACCCAGTTGAGTACAGCGCCCTTAAAGTGCAGCGCGTACTGGGCCAGTCGTTCCGGCCTGTGGCGAATACCATTGCGTGGTGCTGCGAAGAACTGATGGCCAAGAAGCAACCAACTAAGCAGGTGGCCTGACCCAACTGGCTACGCCTGCCAAAGAACTTTTACGAAGCGAATTATGGCCTGAACCAGCGTGCCTCCGGTGCGGTTGTTGTATATTCAGGACCGACACCTTATTTGGGTGAGATACGTCGCTCACCTTTGCGTAGCCTGCCAGAATGGCGGCTACGTGCCGATTGTAGCAGCATGAGAATGAATGAGAATTTTGAGGACCGGGATGAAGTACTGGATACCGTGCGCCGTTTTGAGCGGATGGTAGCTCAGAACGAACCCGTGTTTTTTGACCTGGCCGATTTTGAGAACATCATCGACCACTATACCACCAACACTCAGTACGACAAAGCCTTGCAGGCCTGTGAAGCGGCCATTGCGCAATATCCTTTCAGCACTGAGCTGCTCATTGACCGCTCCCAGGTGCTTGCCATGAAAGGCGAGTACGGAGCAGCCGCCCAGCAGATTGAGGACGTAGCTCAACTCGACCCCGATAACCCTGATGTGGCTGTAACGCGCGGCATTATTGCCACCCAAAAGGGCGACTTTGCCGAGGCTGTGGCTTTCTTTCAGCAGGCCGCAGAGCACACCCAGGACCGCGACGATATTTTCTTTAACCTCGGCCTGGCCTATCAAAGCTGGCAGAAGTTTAAGAGTGCCGCAAAGTACTACAAGCAGAGCCTGCGCCTTAACCCTGATAATGATGTGGCGGTGCAGGAACTGCTGTACTGTCTGGAAATAAGCGAGCGGCTGGAGAAAAATCTGGAGTTCTTCCGGCGCTTCACCGACGACGACCCTTATTCAGCGGTGGCCTGGTACAACCTAGGCCAAGCGTATTACCGGGCTGGTAAGTTCGATGATGCCATCAGTGCCTTTGACTATGCCATTCTCATTGATGCTAAATTTCATGAGGCGCATGGTTTCTTGGCTAGCACCTACGTTAGCTTGGAGCGCTACCGCAAAGCCATTGAAGAGTTTGAGCTGAGCTACCCTGAGGGGCAGCCCACGCCGGAAGCTTTATGCAACATTGGCGAGTGCTACGAAAAGCTTGCCGAGTGGGATAATGCCCGCAAATTCTACCAGCGCGCTATTGACCAAGATGCCACTATTGATGAGGCGTGGTTCGGGATTGGTATTGTGATGAATGCGCAGGAGCGTTACTTTGAAGCTATTCACTTCTTCCGGAAGGCGGTGAGCCTGTATGAGGAAAGTGTGGAGTACTGGCTGGCTCTGGCCGCGGCTGAGTATCAGATTGGCAATGTGGTATCCTCGATAGAGGCCTACGAGCGCGCGACGCAAGTGGCGCCGGATAACAAAGATGCTTGGCTGAACTGGAGCATTTTGCTCTATGAGCAGGGCAATTTTGATGGTGCCATTGACCTGATGCGCAATGCCGTAGAAATTCAGCCGGCTGAAGCAGAGCTGCACTACCGGTTGTGTGCTTATTTGCTAGCCGCGGGCCGCTACCGCGAAGCCTACCAGTGCCTGGAAAATGCGCTGGTACTTGACTTTGATAAACACCGGTTGTTGTTTGAGTACTTCCCAGAGCTAGAATCGCAACAAGCGCTGGCTAAGCTGATTGATCAGTACCGGAAATAACCGCTGCTCAACAAGCTGTAACAGGCGCCCCGCCGGCGTGGTGATACCACTAAGCCAGCGGGGCGCTTGGCGTTTCCGGCTGTTACAGAATTCGGGCGTACTTTTGGGCCCGCCGGGTGCCTACTGTAATGCATGAGGCAGCTGCCGGCGCAATACGTTCGTTTAGTATCCAGAAAAACACTTAGAATGAATTACACCCTCAATCAACTCCCTGAGCGTACCGAAAAACCCCGCGAGCAAGGCTTTACCATGGTAATGGACAAAGGCCTGAGCGTGCGGGAAGTGGAAGATTTCCTGGAGGTAGGTGCGCCCTACACCGATATTGTGAAGCTGGGTTGGGCTACTTCTTTTGTAACCCCCAACCTGAAGCGCAAGCTGGCCGCTTACAAGGAGGCGGGCATACCGGTGTATTTCGGCGGAACCCTGTTTGAGGCATTCATCATCCGCAACCAGTTCGATGACTACCGCCGCCTGCTAAGTGAGTTTGGGATGGAATATGCCGAGGTGTCGGATGGCTCCATTGACTTGAACCACGACCGGAAGCTGGAGTATATTCAGCAATTGTCGAAAGACGTGAAGGTGCTGTCGGAAGTAGGCTCAAAGGACGCGGAGAAGATCATTCCGCCCTACAAGTGGATTTCGCAGATGAAAACCGAGCTGGAAGCCGGCGCCATTAAAGTTATTGGCGAAGCCCGCGAAGCTGGTAACGTAGGCCTGTTCCGCAGCACGGGCGAAGTGCGCTCGGGTCTGGTGGAAGAAATTCTGACTCAAATTCCTTTCGAGAAAATTCTGTGGGAGGCCCCACAAAAAGCGCAGCAAGTGTGGTTTATAAAGCTGCTGGGCGCCAACGTAAACCTGGGCAACATTGCGCCCAATGAAATTGTAAGCCTGGAAACCATCCGGTTGGGCCTGCGCGGCGACACGTTCACGCACTTCCTCGACATGGACGCCGTGCACGAAGATTTCCGGCCAGAGAAGCCCACTGGCAAGCCGGGTACCTCTATGCCCCGCGGCTAACAGCCAAGCCTATCAAGCGAAAAGCCCACTGCCTATCAGCGCAGTGGGCTTTTTATATATACTAACTCCCCCGAGAAGTGCCTACTTTTCCGGTATGCGCTACCTTATTTCTCTATTCTCGCTACTACTACTGGCCTACAGTACCCTGGCGCAAACAGCGCCGGTGGGTGGTGGCCGGGTAGAGCATTTGGCTGATTTCCAGTCTAAGTACGTGCAGCCACGCAGCGTAGATGTATGGCTGCCAGCTGGCTACCCCAAGCCTGGTATGAAGTACCCCGTACTGTACATGCACGATGGGCAGAATCTTTTTTCACCCGTAACAGCCTACGGTGGGGTAGCCTGGGAGGTAGATAGTGTACTCACAGCCCTCAATCAGCAGGGGCTCGTGCGTGAGTGCATAGTAGTAGGCATCTGGAACGCCAGCTTGCGCATGCGAGAGTACACGCCAGCAAAACCGGTTGGCTTGCTCACCGCCACCCAGCGCCAAGCAGTAGAGCAGGAGCAAGGTGGCCCGCCGCTGTCTGATGACTACCTGAAGTTTGTAGTGACTGAACTCAAGCCCTACATCGACGGGCACTACCGCACCGCCGCCAGACGTACCAGTACTTTTATTGCGGGCTCTAGCATGGGAGGCCTGATTTCCCTGTATGCAGCGCTGGAGTACCCAAAGGTATTTGGGGGTGCGGCCTGCTTGTCTACGCACTGGCCCCTGAGCTTGCAGAAAAACAACGCGGCCTTTACCGACGCTCTAGTGGCCTACCTGCCCGCCAAGCTGCACCATCAGCCCCGGCCGCTGCTGTATTTCGATTATGGTACGGCTACCCTGGATGCGTGGTACGCAAACCACCAGCTGCGCATAGACCAGGCGCTCATGGCAGCAGGCTACCCAGCGCATAAGTATATGACGCGCAACTACACGGGTGCTGCTCATAACGAAGCCGCCTGGAAACGGCGCGTGGCAGTGCCCTTGCAGTTTCTGTTGTCGGCTCGCCCCTAGGCCACTCTGCACCTGATGGACCTTAACGTAAGACAGCCAGAACCAACTAAAGCGTAACCAACTCAGCAGAAAGGAGTAAGTAATAGCTGTTTGGCTCCCTGATGAATGGAGCTCAGGTACTTATTTATCCTCGCTTTTCAGTTGATAATGCATTCCTCTAAATTTTATCCGGCCTTGCTGAGCTTAGGCCTATTGGCAGCTTGCGGCGGCCCGTCTAAACAAGAAAAGGCCGAAGCTGCCGCCGAAACTCCCGCTGATACCATGGCTACTACTGCCACCAATGTCAAGCTGCCTGAACCCTACGCTACCGAATCGGCGACTAAACGGAGCAAGGTTATTGGCTGGCCCTCAGGGAAAACTCCCACCGTGCCTGCTGGCTTTACCATTCAGGAGTATGCCGGCAACTTCCAGAGCCCGCGCTGGGCGTACGTTACGCCCAACGGCGATGTGCTAGTTGCGGAGGCCAACACCGTCCCGACTACCCCCAAGAAGAAAGTGACGGCTGCCCTAGACCTGGACCCTTCCAAATCACTGCGGGCAACCAGTGCCAACCGCATCACGCTGCTCCGCGATACCAACAAAGATGGCAAACCCGATGTGCGGGAAACCTTTCTGGCTGACCTGAACCAGCCGTTTGGTATGCTGGTGCTGGGCCAGTATTTCTACGTGGCCAACACCGATGGCGTGTGGCGCTACCCTTACCAGGCCGGTCAGACCAAAATCACGGGCCCGGGCGAAAAGATTCTCAGCTTACCAGAGGGCGGGTACAACAACCACTGGACCCGCAACCTGCTGGCTAGCCCCGATGGCAAGAAGATTTACGTATCGGTGGGGTCTGGCTCTAACGTGATGGAGCACGGCCCCGAAAATGAGGAGCGTAGGGCCAATATTCTGGAAATTAACCCTGATGGTTCGGGGGAGAGAATTTATGCCAGTGGTCTACGCAACCCCGTAGGAATGGATTGGGTGAAAGGCACCGGCCAACTCTGGACGGCCGTGAACGAGCGTGATGAGCTCGGCGACGAGCTGGTACCCGATTACCTGACCAGCGTACAGCAAGGCGCTTTTTACGGCTGGCCCTACTCGTACTACGGACAGCACGAAGACCCACGCCGCAAGGGAGAGCGGCCTGATTTGGTGAAGAGGGCCGTGGTGCCCGATGTGCCCCTGGGAGCACATACAGCTTCACTGGGGCTGGCTATTTATGATGGGCAGGCTTTCCCGGCCAAGTACCAGGGCGGGGCGTTTGTTGGGCAGCACGGGTCCTGGAACCGTTCAGAGTTCTCGGGCTACAAAGTGGTATTTGTACCGTTTAACAACGGCAAGCCTAGCGGCAGTATGCAGGACTTTGTTACGGGTTTCATTGCCAACGAAGAGAACAAGGAAGTGTACGGTCGCCCGGTGGGCGTAACCGAAATGCCCGACGGCTCTTTGCTAGTGCTAGATGATGCCGGCGAGAAAGTATGGCGCGTAGCAGCCATATAAAGTAAGCCAGCAACGCAAAACAACTCGTAGCTCGCCCCCTCCAAACGATGGGAAAGGCTGCCCTGTTTTGCCACAAAGGGGCCTAGAGCGCAGAACCTGCGCTTTAGGCCCCTTTTGCGTGGTAGCTGCCGTACCTTGGGGCTCATGAACCAGTTGCTTGCCTCATTGCGCCGAATAGTTAGCTACGCCATGCCGCTTACGCGCCGGGTAAAGACGGCGTACAGCGGAACAGTAGAAATTACGATGGACCACGGCCACAAAACCCTGGACACCGCCCACGCTAACTATTCTTATGGCTCTTTGCAGCGGGTATTGCGCTACGGCCTGCAGTTCACCCAACCCGAAACGGCCAAGCAAGTACTGGTGCTGGGCCTGGGAGGAGGCAGCGTGGTGGAGGTGCTTCGGAAAACGCCGGCTTTTAAGGGGGATATTACGGCCGTAGAACTTGACCCCGTGATTGTGCAGATTGCCGACGAGGAGTTCAATGTGCGTTCCGACGAAACACTGCACATTGTATGTGCCGATGCCTTTGCGTGGGTGCCGACTGCGCCCGAGCAGAGTTTTGACCTGATTATTATTGACTTGTTCCTGGACCTGACCCTGCCAACGGGCCTCAGCTCTGGCAGCTTCTGGGAGCATATAGCGCGCGTGGTGCAGCCTAACGGGCGTGTGCTGTTTAATAGCCTTACTGCTAACTCCGTCCTGATTGACCAGCAGCCCGCCGACAGCTACTGGGCTCAGCATGGTTTTGAAGTAAAAGAAGTGGAAGTAGAGCTACTGAACCTGCTCTACATTCTGCGCAGGGTGGCCTAGGCGCCTACCTATTTCATGTATGCACCCGCAGTGGTGCCGGTGGTTTAGCAGCCAAGTGCTTTCTTTGCAGGCTCAAACCTCACTCTATGGAAATTGTTGATTTCGTCCTGCACCTGGATAAGCATTTAGCTGCTCTGATTCAGGACTATGGAACCTGGACCTACGCCATTCTTTTCCTCATCATTTTCGTGGAAACGGGCGTAGTAGTGCTGCCCTTCCTGCCCGGCGACTCACTGCTGTTTGCAGCAGGCTCTTTAGCCGCACTGCCCGGCTCACCCCTCAACGTGTGGGCCCTGATGGGGCTGCTCATTCTGGCGGCCGTACTCGGCGATGCACTCAATTACCATATCGGCGACTATCTGGGGCCGCGGGTATTCAGCGGCAACTCGCGTTTTCTGAAGCGTGAGCACCTCGAGAAAACCCAGGCCTTCTATCAGAAGCACGGAGCCAAAACTATTATTCTGGCCCGCTTTATCCCAATTATCCGCACGTTTGCGCCGTTTGTGGCGGGCGTAGGTACCATGAGCTACACCAAGTTTCTATCGTACAACCTGGTGGGGGCCGTGGCCTGGGTGCTACTCCTTACTGGAGCCGGCTACTTCTTTGGCTCCATGCCTTTCGTGCAGAAAAACTTCTCACTGGTAGTTGTAGCCATCATTGTACTGTCGGTGCTGCCGGCGGTATGGGAGTTTTTCAAGGCGCGTCGCGCACCGGTGGCGTAAGCAAGTTCCCTACCCGGCAGCAGTGGCCTACCGCTGCCACAGTAACCCGGGAGCAAACGCTTGAGTTACCTGAAAAATAAAAAACCACCCGCAGGCTTTGGGCCGGGGTGGTTTTTTTGTTGCTTTAACGAAGTTGACCCCAGTGCTTTCTATATGCGTGAATTTGGCTTGATTGGTCGTACCCTGCGGCACTCGTTTTCTCAAACGTATTTCACCCAAAAATTTCATAACCTCGACCTGGCCGACCACCAGTACGAGTTGTTTGAATTAGGGACGATTGAAGAGTTGCCGGCACTGCTAAACGAGCACCCGAACCTCTGCGGACTGAATGTGACCATTCCCTACAAAGAAAAGGTGTGGCCATTTCTAACCAGAGTGGCTCCTTCAGCCGCGCGCGTAGGGGCCATCAATACCATTGAGTTCACGCAGGATGGGTACCTCATTGGGCATAATACCGATATGGTGGGCTTCCGCGATTCAGTCAAAACCTTTCTGCCGCCGGGCTTTACCGGTCGGGCGCTGGTGCTGGGCAGCGGGGGCGGCTCTAAAGCCGTAGAGGTTGCTCTCCGCGACCTGGAAATCGGGTACTGGGTGGTTTCACGCAACCCGCTAGGCCAGGGCCTTACCTACGACGACCTCACGCCGGAGGTCATGCGCGAGCATCCGCTCATCATTAATACCACCCCCTTGGGTACCTTCCCCGATGAGCACGAGTGCCCACCCATCCCGTACGACACGCTCACGAGCCAGCATTACCTCTACGACCTGATCTACAACCCCCGCGAAACCGAATTCATGAAGCGCGGTTTAGCCGTAGGAGCGCAAGCTAAAAACGGGTTTGAGATGCTCTGCATCCAAGCTGAAGAGGCCTGGAAAATCTGGAATACGAAGTTATAACACCCTAATCCACTGTACTCACTCGCTCACTCCCTTATTGTTGCCCCTGGCCACCGCCGCCACCTTTAGAGTCGTCGTTGCGGATGGTTTTACGCTGGCGCTGACCGCCATCTAGTTTGCCGAAGCGGTAGTTGAAGGAGAGCCGTACGGAGCGCTGGTAAGAGTAAAAGCTGCCCTGATTGATGAAATCAGGCGTAATGGTGGTGCTGCGAAACTCGCGGCCGGGGGCCAGAAAGTTGTTTAGGCCCAGCGTGAGGTCGGCTTTTTCCGCGAGCAGCAGTTTCTTCGCGCTCAGGCCATAGTACAAGCCCCCGGAGTAGCGCGTTTGGAGCTGCACCCCACCCGTCCAGAAGCCGCCGTAGCCTTGCAGGGTGTAGTTCTTGCCCAGTTTATAAGAGGAGTTTATGCTCATATACATGCTGGCCCGGCGGTTGGGGCGGCTTAGTATGCGGCTGCGCAGGGTGGTGTAGTCGGCGCTTAGGTTGCTGCTCAGGTCCCAGTCTTGGAGGGGCTTCCAGGAGCCATACAGGTTCACGCCATAAACAGAGGCCGTGGCCAAGTTGCCGTAGGTTGTCTCGTTGCGAGCCAACGTTTCATTATACTGGCTATAGCGCTCAATGGAGTTGCCCGTGCGCCGCACGAAGCCCGAAGCGTTGAAGGACGTTTTCTCGCCGAAGGTGCTGTACGTAAGCTCCGCCAAGTCCGCAATTTCGGGGCGCAGCTCAGGGTTGCCGAAGTTTACCGAGTTAGGAGTAACCTGGTTCACATACGGGTTCAGGAAGTAAATCTGAGGGCGCTGGATGCGGCGTGAATAGCTCAGGCGTACCGTTTGGCCTTCTTTCTTCAGCGTGCGGGTGGCGCTCAGGTTGGGCAGCACGTTCAGGTAGTTGTTTTGAAAGCTACCTTCTTCATTCTGAAACTCGCCCTCAATGGCGGTGCGCTCCAGGCGCGTACCTAGGCTCAGGGCGTATTTCTTACCCACCGCAACGTTATAGGTACCGTAGGCCGCCAGCACGTTCTGGTGGTAGTTAAAGCGGTTTGAGCGCAGGGCGCTACGGACAAAAGCTGTTTGTTCACTGGCCAGTAACGTATCCACGGTATAGTCGCTGCTGGCCTGCCGACGGATGTGCTTAGCGCCTGCCTCCAGCGTGTTCTTCTCCCCAAACGGGTGAGTATAGTCGGTCTGGAGGGTGGTTTCGAGGTTGCGAGCAAGATTGTGGCTGGCTTCCTGGTACTCAACGGGGCCTCTGAAATCACTAGTCGGGAACTGGTTGAGGCGATACTGCTCGCGGCTGCGGCTGCTGGTATGCTGGGCCAGCACGCTCCACTCGCGGCGTGGCTGTTTCTCCCCAAAAGTGCGCGTGTAGCCCGCGTTCAGGTCGTAGTTGCGGCTGTCGTCGCGGCGGCTGATGTCGCGGGTGTACAGCGTATCCAGCTGGGGCTGGCCTATATATTGGTTGAAGAGCTCCTGCGGGGCGTTGTTCTTATACAGGTTGCTGTTGCCGCTGATGGTGAAGCTGTGTTGGGGAGAGGGGTCGTAGGTGAGTTCAACCTGCCCGTAGCCGCCCTGGCCCTGGTTGCGCGAGGTAGTGCGCTCCGTAAGCTGGCCCGTGGTGCCGTCAGGCAGGTAGCTGGTGCGGTTGGTGCTGCTCTTAAAGGGGTAGAGGCTGCGGAAACCGCTGAGCTTAGTGTTGATTCCAACTACGCCCTGCTTCGCGTTGAGCGCGCCATTTATGCCCTGGTTGCGGTTGCCGCCGTTGGCCCCTATGTTGCCACTTATGCCCTGTAGGCTGTTTTTCTTCAGCACAATATTGATTACGCCGCCTGAGCCTTCGGCATCATACTTGGCTGAGGGGGCCGTAACTACCTCAATGGCCTTAATCTGGTCGGCCGGAATCTGTTTCAGCGCATCTGCTAGGTTACCAGCGAGCAGGGCCGAGGGCTTGTTGTTGATAAGAATGCGCACGTTACTGGTACCGCGCAGCTGCACGTTACCTTCCCCATCGAGGTTCACTAAGGGGGTTTTGCGCAAAATGTCGGCCGCCGTGCCACCGGTATTGCTGGGGTCCTGCTCGGCATTGTACACCAGGCGGTCGGGCTTGTTTTCCACGATGGGCTTTTCACCCGTTACAG
This sequence comes from Hymenobacter taeanensis, assembly GCF_013137895.1. Lineage (NCBI taxonomy): Bacteria > Pseudomonadati > Bacteroidota > Cytophagia > Cytophagales > Hymenobacteraceae > Hymenobacter > Hymenobacter taeanensis. The sequence goes on along the minus strand of NZ_CP053538.1, from coordinate 1,003,016 downwards.
TTACACCGGCCAGATTTTGGGCCGAGGCCGTTAGTGTAAGGCTGCCCAGCTCAGTGGCAGCGCCAGTGAGGGTTACCGCTTCTAGCCGCGTAGCGTACCCCACAAAGCTGATTTGTAGCCGAAAGGAGCCCGTAGGCAACTCCTTGAGCTCAAAGCGGCCCTGCTCATCGCAGGTAGCGCCGGTGAGCGGCGCGGTGCCCGTGGCCGGCAATAAAGCCACGGTGGCGTACTCTATGGGCTTTTGAGTAGCGGCATCCAGCACGCGCCCGGTCAGGCGGCTGGTGCCCTTGGGGGCTGACGCCGAAGCGGGGATAGGGGTGACGGTTTGCGCGTGGGCAGCTGCGGCCGGCAGCAACGCCAGCAACATTAGCGTAATGAATGGCTTCATCTAAAAAGGAATAGGCTAAAAAAATAGAATGGTTGCAGAGTAGAGCAGCCCGCACGCTAATTGGTGGCACAGTGAATCAAACGTAGAGCTTATTTCTTCTGAGACTCTTATAAATTCAACCAACGGCATCCTGCCCTTCTACTAAACCCACTTCTGCTCATACCAGCATGATGAAGTAGCCCAGCAAGCTATCTGCCCGGTATTTCGCTGATGCCATCACCACATTGATTGAAGCTTGGGTGCTGCTGGTTGAAAAGAGCGGGGCACTGGCCTACTAATACTTACTTTAGAGCTGGAAGGCGTGTAGTGCCCCCAACTTGCGCATGCGTACTTCTTTCTCCTCGGCCCGCCGCCCTCTGCAACTTCCCCGGTTCCTGAAGAGCCTGCCCTGGCCGCACTTAGTATGGCTAGGCCTGTTGCTGTACTTTGATGTGCAGCTGCGGCTGCTGCGCGTAGGCCCGTTCCTGCCCGCCCTCGAAGAGCACTTCTGGCTCAACGCCATCCTCACCGACGTGCTCGACTCAGGTCTGTTCTATCTGAACTGGCTCCTGATGCCGCACCTGTTCGTCCGGACGCGGCTGCCGGGCTACTTCCTCACGCTAGTTTTGGGGCTGGCCACGTTCACCGCCCTACGTATTGGCTTGAGCTATGCCTTTGAGGAAGTGAAAATTCAGGGCGTGCCCCAAACGCTGGCCTACTACGTGCAGGTGCTGCAGGCCTACTACCTGCTGCTGGGCGGGCAGATTCTGCTGCTAAGCTTTTTCCTGCGGCTGGCCGGCGACTATCTCCGCGAGCGGGACGACCGGCGCGAGCTGGAACAGCAGCACCTGCGCACGGAGTTGGCCCTGCTCAAAACCCAGCTGCACCCGCACTTTCTGTTCAACACGCTCAACAACATCTATTCCCTCACGCTGAATGCCTCGCCGCAGGCCCCCGAGGCAGTGCTGCGCCTCTCGGAGCTGATGCGCTACCAGCTCTACGACAGCGCCGCCGATACCGTGCCGCTGGCCCGCGAAATCAGCCACCTGCAAAGCTTCCTGACGCTGCAGCACCTGCGCCTACCACCTGATGAGGCCGACGAAGCCATCCAGCTCACCATACTGCTGCCGCCGGGCGCCGAGCACGCCTACCAGCTGCCGCCCATGCTGCTGTTGCCGCTGGTAGAAAACGCCTTCAAGCACGGCGACCTAGCCGCTAGGCCTCATGTGGTGCGCCTTTCCCTGGAGCTGGCCGACGACGGGCAGCTCCACTTTGCGGTGCGCAACCGCCGGGCTGCCACCGGCGCAGTGCTACCCGGGCGGGGTGGCGTAGGCCTGGCAAACCTCAAGCGCCGCCTTACCCTGCTCTACCCTGGGCGCCATGCCTTGGTGGTAGTCGAGAACAACGAAGAGTATTCCGTCAGAATGTCGCTGCAACTGGATAAGAAGACACTTGCCAGCTCAAGAGCTACCCCAGTACCGCAGGAGGTTCCGGCCCCTGTTGCGCCTGCCTCTCATCCACTGGCCTAGCCCTGGTAGGCAATACTGCAAGCCCGCTATACCGGGCGTCACTGAAACGACTCTCGCTACGTTGCTATTTCAGGGTAGCAAGTAGTCAGAGGGGGGAGAGGTGCTTCGACTGCGCGGACGCCAGATCAAGCATGATGAGCTGTAAGCTCGTTAAGCAGACCTCTTTCAACAAACCACTTCACCACTTCGCAACTTCACCAAATGGAACCACCCATCTCGCGCCGCCCCCTTACCTGTGCCATCGTCGATGACGAACATCTGGCCCTGAAGGTGATGGCGGAATACTGCGGACAGGTACCGTTTCTGGAGTTGAAAGGGCAGTTTCATGATGCGCTGGCCGCCGTAGCCTTCCTGCAGGATAACCCCGTAGATGTGGTTTTCCTGGATATTCACATGCCACGCCTGACTGGCCTACAGCTGGCGCAGCTACTGCCCCAGCCCGGCCCGCGCATCATCTTCACCACCGCCCACCCCGACTACGCCGTGCAGAGTTACGAGCTGCCGGCCCTGGATTATCTGCTGAAGCCAATATCCTTCGAGCGGTTTGTACAGGCGGCCCACCGTGCCCGCGCCGCCCTAGGCCACTCGGCTACACTCCCGGCTGCGTCCGCGTCCGCGCCAGAAGCGCCTGGCGAAGTTCTGGCTGGAGAAGCCCTGTTCGTGCGCCACGATAACCGCCTGCGCCGGGTGCCAGTGGCCGATATTTACTACGTGGAGGGCCAAAAGGAATACCTGATGCTCTACACCGGCGGCGGCAAAATCCTGACGCTGCAGTCGTTTCGGAAGCTGGAGGAGCTGTTGCCACCGGGCCGCTTTGCCCGCATCCACAAGTCGTACCTCATCAGCCTGCGCCACCTGGAGTATGTGGAGCGCACCCGCGTGCAAGTACACGGCACGTCCCTCCCCATCGGTGAAACCTACCGCGACGCCTTTATGGACATGCTACGGTATCATGGGAAAATGTGAAGTGGCCTACGTGTCATTGCGAGGAGGTACGACGAAGCAATGACGGAGCCGCTAGGCCACCCTAATACTTCACTCTATCACTTCATCACCCAAAACCTACTGCTGACCCTGGCCGGTGCTTTCACCCTGCTTGGTGTCGTCGTTCTGGATGCTGCGGCGGCGCTTCTGGGGCTGAGTGGTGGTTTTGCCGAAGCGGTAGTTGAAGGCCAGGCGCACCCCACGCAGGTAGATATAGTTGTTGCTCTCCTGGCGGAATTGGCCGGGGCTGTTGAGCTCAATGCTCAGGTTGCGGGTAGCCGTGAGGAAGTTGTCGGCGTTCAGGGTCAGGTCGGCCTTGTCCTTGAGCAGGTTTTTGCGCAGGCCCACGGAGTAGAATGTCCAGGCGGCTTGTTTGCCCTGCAACTGCACGCGTGGCGAGTTGAGGCCACCAAAGAACTGCAGGCTCAGGCCCTTCTCAAATTTGTAGCTGGAGTTCAGGTTCAGGTTGTACATCACCCCATCATTGTTGAAGCCCAGCGCCGGGCTCTTCAGCGACACGTAATACACGTTCACGTTGCCGCTCACATCCCACTTAGGAATGGGCTTCACTGAGGTAAATAATGACACCCCGTAGGTAGCGTTGCGCCCAATGTTGCGGAAAGTCTGGTTGTTAACGCCAAACTCATCTACAAACCGGTACGACTCAATGGCCTTATTGGTGCGGCGGGCGTAGGTTGAGATGTTAACTACCGAGCCTTTGATGAAGGTGGTGTAGTTCAGCTCAAAGCTGTGCGTCAGCTCGGGGCGCAGCTCGGGGTTGCCGTAGCTCACGTTGAGTGTATCGGTGGTGTTACGGAAGGGGTTCAGGTAGAAAATCTGGGGGCGCTGAATGCGGGTAGAGTAGGCCAGGCGTACCGTTTGCCCCGGCTTCTTGGGGTTCTGAGGCTGGTAGCTCAGGCTCACGTTTGGCAGCACGTTGGTGTAATTCTGCTTCAGGCCGGAGTTTTCGCTGAGCTGTTGGGCAAAGCGGCCATCAATGCGTGTATTCTCGGCGCGCGCCCCAATGCGGGTGCTAACCTTTTTGCTCAGGTTAAAACCGTAGGTGCCGTACGCCGACAGTACATCCTGGTCGTAGTCGAACACGTTGGAGCGGGTATTGCTCCGGATGAGGGGGCCGTTACCGGTCTGGTCCTCTGACACGTCGTAGTCGCTGCTTACGCGGCGCAGAATGGCTTTAGCGCCCGTTTCCAGCGTGGCCGTCTCCGAGAAGGGCTGCACGTAGTCGGTTTGCAAGGTGGTCTCCAGGTTCTTAGCCAGGTTAAGGCTCTGCTCGCGGTAATCAACGCCGGTTTCGGGGCCTAGGCCAAACCCAGTGTTGTTGAACTGATCGAGGGCGTACTCCTGGTTGTTACGGTTGCGGGTGTGCTGGGCCAGCACGCTCCACTCGCGGCGCTTTTGCTCAAAGGTGCGGGTGTAGCTGCCGCTCAAGTCGTAGCTCTGGGTGTGAAACTTGCGGTCGAAGTCGCGCAGGAACTCCTGCTGCACCGGGAAGATGCTGTTGTTGTAGAGGCTCTGGTCGCCGCTGTTGCGGAACAGGTTGCCCTGCAGGCTCAGCGTAAGGTTGTGGTACTTGGCGGGGTCGTAGTCGAGGCTTAGGCGTCCGAAGCCGCCACCACCGATGGTGTTGCCGCTGCCGGTCTGCATCAGGGAAAGCGCTTCGCCCCCGGCAGTCAGGGGCAGGTAGCGGCGCAGCTCACTGCGGTTGGGGCTGTAGAAAGCAAACCCGCTCACTGAGCTGCTCAGGCCCACTTTACCCTTGCGGTAGTTGAGCGTAGCGTTGCCATTGGAGCTACGCGTGCCACCGGCCAGGCCTACGGAGCCGTTCAGCCCTTCGAGGTTATTCTTCTTGAGAATGATGTTGATAATGCCCCCGGTGCCTTCGGCGTCGTACTTCGCCGAGGGCGTGGTAATTACCTCCACGCTCTTGATCTGGTCGGCCGGAATCTGCTTCATGGCATCAGCCACCGAGCTGGCTACAATGCCCGAGGGCTTGTTGTTGATGAGCACGCGCACGTTGCTGGTACCGCGCAGCTCCACGTTGCCATCGGGGTCCACGTTTACCAGGGGCACCTTGCGCAGCACATCGGCCGCAGTACCCCCCGAGTTGGTAATATCCTTATCAGCATTGTACACAATGCGGTCGGGCTTGGTTTCTACCACGTCACGCTCGCCGGTTACGGTTACTTCACCCAGCTTCTGCGCCGATGACTCCAGTGTAAGAGTACCCAGGTCGGTGGCGCCATCAGTAATTGTAACGTTCTGAGTACGGGCCGTGTAGCCCAAAAAGCTCACCTGCACCCGGTAAGCGCCGGCGGCCAGCCCTTTCAGGGTAAAGCGGCCCCGATCATCGCAAACGGTCCCATCAATGGGGGTAGTGCCAGCCAGGGGCAGCAGAGCTACGGTAGCATACTCAACGGGCTTCTTGGTAGTGGCATCAAGAATAATACCCGTGAGGCGGCCGGCACCCTGCGAGGTTTGTGGTAAAATGGGCTTAGCAGCGGGTGCCTGCCCCGGTGTACCGGCTGGGCGTGCCCCAGCGGGCGGCGTGGTTTGGGCTACAGCAGGGGCCGAAAGCAGGCCCGTTAGCAATAAGGATAGCGGTAGATAGGCGTTTTTCATCGGAGAAAAGCAGATTGCACTCGCAAAGAGCCGGTAAAAAGGAGGAAGTAGAAAGTAAAAGCAGCTGAGCTGTAGGAAGCGGGTGCTGAAGGGTAGAAATAGAAGACTGAATGGTAACGCTGGCGCAGAGGCACCGTTGAGCTTAGAAGGGTTGCACTACGCCGAAGAAAAAGATGAGCTAGGCCACCTAATCGGCGCGGCGCAGCTGCAGCAGCACGTACCCAATGAGTAGGGCACCGGCAAACCACGCCAGGCTGTACCACTCGTGCCTGAACAAGGTGTGCGCAACCTCCAGGCCACTAAGCTTGCTCATCTTCATCTGCATGGTAGTGCCCAGGGGTGCCGAGTACGGGATTTTGTCGACGTGCTCCCACCGGAGCAGGGCAATGGTGACTACCACTGCGCCCATGCCCACCCCCACTGGCACCACAAAAGAGCGCCAGTACAAACTCACGATATACTGCACCGCCAGCAGCCCCAGCGTGGCCACGTAGGTGTGGCCATACATCCAGAGCACTGTTTGCAGCGGGGCCTGGTGGGTCTGGAAGCCCAGCCCCGGCTTCACTAGGCCTAGCAGGAAACCTGCGCCCAAGAGCGCAGCCACAAACAGCAGCAGCGCCAGCGCGTTGAGGCCCAGCAGTACCAGCAGCTTAGAAAAGAACACCGCGCCGCGGCCCACTGGCAGCGCAAACAGGTGTTTCCAGGCGCTGGATTTAGTTTCAATGTTTACAATTAGGCTGGTGAGTAGCACCACAAACAGGGGCAGCAGCAAGGTGCCCGCCGTTTGCCAGGCCATGCTCACAAATTGCGGCCACGGATTTACGCCACCCTTAATGATGTACTGCCCCTTAAAGTAAAGAATGCAGAACGTGAGCAGTACGGGCAGTACCCCACTGAACAGCGACAACCGGAGGGCGGCCGTGCGGCGCAGCTTCAGCATATCACCCGACAACGTGCGCTGCAGCTGCTGCAGAGGAGAAGGGGCAGCCGGCAGGGCTACGGCAAACTCGGCGGAGGGTAGGGTAGCGCTCATATAGCGGCGTTGGTTTCAGTGAGGTGAAGGAAAGTGTCTTCGAGGCTGGGCTGCTCAGAGCGTAAGCCGTAAATGGGCTGGCCGGCGGCTACCAGTGCTTCGGCCAGCGTGGCTACCTGCTCGCGGGAGTGGTAGGGCAGGCGCAAAGAGCCCAGGCCGGTAACAGTGGCCTCAGCCAGCAGCTGGGGCAGCAGGTTGCGGCAGGTATCGGCGCTTTTCGTTTCCAGCACCAGGTTGGCCCGGCCAGTCTGGAGGTGCTGCAGCTCAGGCAGGCTACCCTGAAATACCAGCTTGCCTTGCTGAATAACGCCCACGTGCGTGGCTACTTTTTCAATCTCAGCAATGAGGTGGCTGGAGAGCAGAATAGTTTTACCCAGGCCCTGCAGGCGCCGTAGCAGCTCCCGCATCTCAATAATACCGTTGGGGTCGAGGCCATTGGTGGGCTCATCCAGCATCAGTAGGTCGGGGTCGGGTAGCAGGGCCAGCGCCAGGCCTAGGCGCTGCCGCATTCCTAAAGAGTACTCCTTGGCGGGGCGCCCCGCCGATTCAGCGCTAAGGCCTACCAGCTCCAGCACCTCACTCGTGCGGGAAGCCGCTATGCCCCGCAGGCGGCGCGTGGCCTCCAGGTTCTCATACCCGGTAAGGTGGTCGTAGAGGGAAGGGTTTTCGATGAGGGCCCCCACCCGGCTGAGCAGGGCCACCCGGTGCTTGGCTAAGTCATACCCAAACAGCTGCACGGTGCCCGCCGCCGGCCGCAACAGGCCTAGCAGCAGCCGCATGGTGGTGCTTTTGCCCGCCCCGTTTGGCCCCAGAAACCCATAGATGCTGCCGGTGGGTACTTGCAGGTTAATATCGTGAAGGATAGGCCGCTTGCCGAAGCGGAAGGACAGGCCCTGGGTTTCCAGGAGTAGAGCAGGGGTAGCCATAGCACAGAAAGAATGGGAGAACCTGGAGCAAACGTAGGGCAGGCTCTATATCTACTTTCTGCTATTCAACCAACGCAAAGTACCAGGCCCGTAACGGCTGGTTTTACCCATCAAACACTACCACTTAGTCCTTGATCTGGCTTAGGCCACTTTCACCAGAGGTAAAGGGCCGTTGGCGGTCTGGGCAGGGAGGTTGATTGAAAAGGATGGCCCTTCGCACAGTGGGCTTCGTATTTTTCGGGATGGAAATATCATCCGTACCGCTTGTTGGCCTGAGTGCAGAAGAAGCCGCTATCCGGCGGAGCTGGCGGGCCCGGCTCGGCTCCCTGTTGCGGCCCACTAACTGGTCGGCGGCACCAGACGCCGGGCGGGTACCCCGCGGAATTCATGCTTTGCTCTGGCTCTGGCTGCTGGCCTTCGATGGCCTAAAGCTCATTGGCCCGGTTTCCGCCCTTGCTCACTTTCCGGCTACGGCTGCTGAGTGGCAGCCGCTGCTGTTGTTGCTGGGCCGGTTGCTACTGGAAGATATAGGAGCCGCCACGTTGTTTTATCTCACGTGGCGCTGGCTTATTCCGCGTACGTTGGCCCGGGCCCAGGTAGTTCAATACATATTGCTGGCCATAGTGCTGGTGGCGCCCTACGCATTGGTAATAGGAGAAGTAACCTACCACACGTCGCCGAGAAAGGCAGGACGCGCCTACCAGGTCACGGAAACCGCTCCTGGGCAGAAAAAACCTGTTACTACCGTTGTGAAGCCTGCTAAGTCGGCTGTTTCGGAGGAGTGGATGCGCGTGTTGGTTGCCGGATTCATAGGAGCGTTCATTGTGGGCAGCAGCTCGGCCCTGCGCATCACCGGCGACTACGTGCGTGGGCAGCGTAACCGCCGGGAGCAGGAGCGCCAACAGCTGCTCACGGAGCTAGCCATGCTCAAAACGCAAATCAACCCGCACTTTCTCTTTAATACGCTCAACAACATCTACTCCCTCACCAGCCGCAAGTCAGACAAAGCCCCGGAGGCAGTACTGCGCCTGGCTGAAATTATGCGTTATCTGCTCTATGAAAGCAGCACTGATACCGTGCCGCTCAGCCGGGAGCTAGCCCACCTGAACGCCTTCCTGGACTTGCAGCGCCTGCGTTTGCCCGCTTCAGCACCCGATGCCATTCGGCTGGACATTAGCGGTACCTCACCCGACTGCGCCCATCCCATTGCGCCCCTGCTGCTGCTGCCGCTGGTAGAAAACGCTTTCAAGCACGGCGACCTGGCCGCCAGGCCAGTGGCGGTACATATTACCCTGAATCTGGACCCCGGTGGGTTAATCCGGTTTTCGGTGCTGAATTATGTGGCCGACCCCGATGCTACCCGTGATTTACCCAAGCAGCCCGGCGGCGTGGGCCTCGTGAACCTGCACCGCCGCCTGGAGTTGCTGTACTCGGGCCGGTACACGCTAGAGGTGCAAACGCCGCCCGGCCAGCACCAGGTTACGCTCACGCTGCAAAGCGAACAAAAGACGTAGCGAGTGGCCTAGCACAATCAGATTTGCAGCCACAGGCAACCGTTCGGCCTCGCATGAGCATCTCACGGGCATAAGCTCTGCCAGCTGGGTATACTCCTGCGCAAAATGCCGGGGCCAGTATATTTACCCCCTCACATTAGTCTGGCAACTATCCGCTAATTCTACTCTTACTCCATGACCTGCGCTATTCTCGATGATGAACCCCTGGCTCTCGACCTGCTGGCCGACTACTGCGCGCAGGTACCTGGCCTAGAGTTGAAAGGGCAGTTTGATGATGCCCTGGCCGGGTTAGCTTTCCTGCAGGATACGCCCGTAGACCTGGTTTTTCTGGATATTCACATGCCGCGCCTCACTGGCCTGCAGCTGGCGCAGCTACTGCCGCAGCCCGCCCCGAAAATCATCTTCACCACTGCTTATGACCAGTATGCAGTGCGCAGCTATGAGCTAAACGCCGCCGATTATTTGCTGAAGCCCATTGCCTTTGAGCGGTTTTTGCAGGCCGTGCAGAAGGTGCGGCAGCAGCTGGCCGGGGCAAGCGCGGCGCCGGCGGCCACTGGCCTGGCGCCCGCTCCCGTTGCTTCAGCAGAGCACCAGCCCGCTTCTTCCGATGCCATGTTCGTGAAAAACGAGCACCGGCTGCAGCGCGTTGCCTTCAATGATATTCTCTACATCGAGGGCATGAAGGAGTATCTCATGATTTACACCACCACCGGTAAGGTGCTCACGCTGCAGTCGTTCAGGCGGGTAGAGGAAGTGCTGCCCCCCGACCGTTTTGCCCGCATCCATAAATCGTACCTGGTAGCCCTGAGCCGCATTGAGCACCTGGAACGGGGCAAGGTGCAGGTAGCCGGCCGGCTGCTGCCCATCGGCGACACCTACCGGGAGTCTTTCGCCAGCCTTATCAAGGCATATAATCAGTTATAGAACCAGGCAGCTACCACACAAAAAGCCCGACCAGAGTATTCTGGTCGGGCTTTTTGTGTGGTAACAAATGGCAAGTTTACTTGGCTAGCTTGCTGGCAATTTCGGCGGTGTGCCGACCCTGGAAAATTGCGCCTTCCAGCTCGTTCTCGCTGGGCTGCCGCTCGCCCTGGCCGCCGGCCACGGTGCTGGCGCCGTAGGGCGTGCCACCCGTTACGGTCTCGTGGCCCATCTGACCCTGCCAGGCGTAGGGGAGGCCCACAATTACAAAGCCGTGGTGCAGCAGCTCAGTATGGAAGGCACGAATGGTGGTTTCTTGGCCGCCGTGCTGAGTGGCGGTGCTCACAAATACGCCGCCTACTTTGCCTACCAGCTTGCCCTGGGCCCACAGGCCACCCGTTGAGTCCATGAAGGCCTGCATCTGGCCGCACAGGTTGCCGTAGCGAGTGGGCGTACCAAAGATGATAGCGTCGTACTGCTCCAGTTCATTAGGCGTAGCCACCGGAATGTGCTCAAATGCCTTTTGCGCCTCGGTGGCACCAATCTGGTCCAGAATAGCCTGGGGCAGCGTTTCGGGCACGCGCTTTACCACTACCTCGTTGCCGGATACCTGGCGGGCACCTTCGGCTACTGCTTCGGCCATTTTCCAGATATGACCATAGGTTGAATAGAACAGAACAAGGGTTTTCATGTAAGTTGGGTTTGGTAAAGTGGGTAAGAGAATTTTCGTTGGGCGCCCGGCGCCACCTACTAATGCTACGCAGGAAAGCTACCGCGAGGCTAATATATGTATATACATGATAAGTGGTGGCATTGTTGTGGTCGGGTAAATACGCCGGCTCATCTAGCTTTTGCCGGGAGTGCAGCCCGGAAATTTTAATTTTATGGGGAGGGTATGCAACCTAACCAGCGTGAACCGGCATCTCCATCCCAGAACGCCACTTACCCTGTATAAAGCGGCGCTTTAGTTACCTGTTTAGCATCAAGCTTATTCGAATTAGTAGCGTATGCAGCATTCTTACTTGCGCGGTTATGCACCCCAGGAGGGACCAGCCGCGGGTGAGCGTCTTACTGCCGGACCCCGCGCGGGCCGGACAACTCCATGAGCGCCTTGTCGGCATCAGTAGGAGGGGGCGGGCTGCGCAGCCTGTTACCTAACCGAGCCACTACCACCCGCTCGGAAGCCCTATCCTCGTCGTTATCCGCTCCTGTGCGTACTCTCACTCCGCCTTCGCAGCTCACCGACAATGAGCTGCTGGACGGTTGCCTGTCTGGTAGCCGCCTGATGCAGAAATACCTTTACGAACGTTTCGCGGGCCGCATGATGGCCGTGTGCATGCGGTACGCTCAAACCACTTTCGAGGCCGAAGACGTGCTGCAGGAAGGGTTTCTGACGGTGTTTAAGAATTTGGGCAGTTTCCGGCGGGAGTGCCCGCTCGAATTCTGGATTCGCCGTATTATGATAAACGCCGCTCTGCGCCAGCACCGCCGCAACGCGCCGCTGGTGGCAGTCAGCGACGGCGGGGAGTACCCCGAGGACCTGGCCGGCGAAGAATTTACCTTGTCAAACTACAATTTCGAAGAGCTCTTGAACCTGATTCAGGATCTGGCACCGCGCTACCGCATGGTGTTTAACCTGTTCGCCATTGAGGGCTACGGGCACAAGGAAATCGGCGAGATGCTGGGAATTTCCGAAGGCACCAGCAAATCACAGTATTCCCGGGCTCGGGCAATTCTGAAAAGTAAAGTAGAGCGCCTCGACGCGCAGCGTACCCATGGCTTCCGCTCCTAATAACATGTCTAACAACCCGCGCCCTTCCGGCGACCTGGAGCACTTGTTCCGGCAAACCTTTGCGGAGGCCGAAATTCAGCCCCGCACGAACCTCTGGGAACAGCTCGATCATGAGCTGGTAGTACAACAAAACGACAGCTTCCGGCGGCGCCTGGTGGTACACCGCTGGGTGGCCGCTGCCTGCCTGCTGCTGGCCCTGGGCTTTGGCAGCTGGGCCGCGTTATGGCAGTTAAACAAAGGCAACGCCGGGCCGGTAGCTGCCACTGGCACCCGCGGCGCCGGCAACTCCCGGACTGGCCTAGAGGCCGGCGCCGCCACAGATGCCCAATCTGGCAATAATAGCTCAGCCACTGAGCTGGCGAATGATGGTACACAGCCTGGCGCCGGCGCAGATGCGGCCGACCTGCTGGCCATGGGACCGTTAGGCCAGTCGGGGGTATATGGTGCGGCTACGGGGGCAGGTGCTGGTAACCTCTATTCAGGAGCCGCCGCAGCCAGTGCTGCGCGGGAACAGGCCTACGAGCTAGGCCAGTTGAACAGCTACGCCGCGGCCAACCGCCCCGCAGCTTATGGCCGCTCAGGAGGCACCGCCGAGGGTGGTATCAACTATGGCTTTGCCTCACAGGGGCAGTATGGCGCCGCTACCTCATCTGACAACCTGATGGGCCTTTCATACCTCACCTCACGGTTGCGTAGCTCCCTGGGCCTAGGCCTGCCCGATACGCTGAAGCCCTCCCTGCTGGCGCAACCCATGCCGGCAGCCGCCCAGCTGGCGGCTGTAACGCCTCCAGCGTCCGAAGAGCACCAAGCGCCGAAGCTCTGGCACCGCCTGCGGGTGGGTGGTACCTACGCGGCTTCGGCCTTCAACCCCAACATCAATTTTTCGCAGGTTGATGGCCGCGTGAATGCCGATGCCGTAACGCTGGCACTCAACAGCTATTACCGTGAGGATGCCGAAACCGAGTACCGCCGTAACCTGCGCGCGGGCCTGGCTCAGCGGGTAGCCTTAACGGTAGATTACGCCATCACTAAAAAATGGAGCGTGGGCTCAGGAGTAGAACTCGCCGACCAGCGCGCTACCTCGGCCACTTCTTATGGCTTTATTGATGGCAAGCAGGTGCGCAGCAGCGACGTGGTGCTGTTTAGCTCCGCCTCGCGGGCATACCCCACGGTTCCGCAGGAGGCGCGCACTACCTCCTATCGGTACCGGAGTGCCAGCGTGCCCGTAACGGTTCGTTATGGATCTAGCCGGCCGGGCGCTTCTCTCTACGCCAAAGTAGGGGCCGCCGTAAATGTGCTCCTGAGTACGCATTCTGAGCTGGATGGCTCCCCCGGAGTTGCCCGCACCTACACCCTGGCCTCGCAGGACTCACCCTACCGCAAGGTGATGACGACGGTGCGTGGTGGCGCAGGGGTACGCTACCAGCCTGCTACGGCCAAGTGGAGCATGGCCGTGGGCCCCGTGGCCGAAGCCGGCTTAACCACCCTCAATGCTCACCCAAACCAGGCCACTCTGCACCAGAGCCGCCCATACTCAATAGGCCTGGAGGCCAGTGTGGAGTTTGGCACTGTCCGGCCCGTGGTAGCGCTGCACTAAGCCCGCGTAACCAGCGCCGGTAAGCAGGAGGGACACATTCCCGGGCGGTTCAAACAGACCTGGAACTTTGCCGCCGGCTCAACCATTCCCTCAGTCCGGGTTCTCCTCTCATCCACCCTATGAATAAAACGATTACCCTTTTGGCAGCACTGCTGCTCTCCCTGTTCAGTGCCTGCACCGCCGATTTATCTGGCGACAACACCAATATGGTGTGCCCCAGCGACTTTTCTGCCACTCTCATTGAGCAGTTGAAGCAGAAACCCAAGCAGACCCCCGCCGCGGAGGTAACGCAGTATACCTACAAGGGCAACACAGTGTATCTGGTAACCGGAGGCTGCTGCGACAACTACAACTACCTGTTTGACCGTTGCGGCAATGTGCTGTGTGCGGCCAGTGGCGGGCTGTCAGGCACGGGCGATGGCCGCTGCGCTGATTTTACCGCCAAAGCCACCGATCCGGTGCTACTGTGGCGCGACCCGCGCTAGTGGTGAGGTAGTAAAATTGTGAAGTGGTGAAAGGCCTTGGGGCCTGAAGCGCTTTGTGGCGCTCCTGACCTGCTAAACGGCCTTAGCATGGCCGGTTTATACCGCTCTGGGCCACTGCTGCTACCCTCCTGAAAACCCATTTGCCTGGCAAGTGGGTTTTTTCTTTTGCCAGGAAACCTCCGCTATTCTAATTCAGTTATCATAGGCTACCCTTTCTGGCCTATATTTCCCTGCATGGAATACCAACTGACCTCAGAGTTTAAACCCACCGGCGACCAGCCTACCGCCATTGCGCAATTGGTGGAGGGCGTGAATAACGGGGAGCCGGCGCAGGTGCTGCTGGGTGCCACCGGCACGGGTAAAACCTTCACCATGGCCAACGTTATTGCCCAAACGGGCAAGCCGGCCCTGGTACTCTGCCACAACAAAACCCTAGCGGCGCAGCTTTACGGCGAATTCAAACAGTTTTTCCCCAACAATGCCGTCGAGTACTACATCAGCTACTACGACTACTACCAGCCGGAGGCCTACATTGCCAGCACCGACGTATTCATTGAGAAGGACCTGGCCATTAACCAGGAAATTGAAAAGCTGCGTCTGCACTGCACTTCCACGCTGCTCAGCGGCCGCCGCGATGTCATTGTGGTGGCCTCGGTGTCGTGCATCTATGGTATTGGCAACCCCGAGGAATTCGGGAAGAACGTAATTTACCTGGCGCCGGGCCTGCGGTATTCGCGCAACAACCTGCTTTACTCCTTCGTGCAGATTCTGTACTCGCGCACCGAGATGGAGTTTACCCGCGGCTCGTTCCGGGTGAAGGGCGATACCGTGGACATTTTCCCGGCCTACGCCGACCACGCCTACCGCATTTTCTTCTACGGCGACGAGATTGAGGCCATTCACAAGATTGACCCCGCCAGCGGCAAAAAGCTGGCCGATGAAAAATCGGTGACGCTGTACCCCGCCAACCTCTTCGTGACGGGAAAAGACACGCTGAATCAGGCTATCAAGGAGATTCAGTTTGATATGGTGCAGCAGCATGCTTACTTCGAGAAGGAGGGGCGCGACTCAGAGGCTAAGCGGATTGTAGAGCGCACGGAGTTTGACCTGGAGATGATTCGGGAATTGGGCTACTGCTCCGGCATTGAGAACTATTCGCGCTATTTTGATGGCCGCCAGCCGGGCTCCCGGCCTTTCTGCCTGCTCGACTACTTCCCCGACGACTACCTGCTGGTAGTAGACGAGAGCCACGCCACTATGCCCCAGATCAGGGCCATGTGGGGCGGCGACCGGAGCCGCAAGGCGGCCCTCATTGAGTACGGGTTCCGCTTGCCCTCCGCCTTTGATAACCGCCCGCTGACCTTCAATGAGTTTGAGAGTATGATCCGGCAGGCCGTGTTTGTATCAGCCACGCCCGCCGACTACGAGCTGGCCCGTGCCCAGGGTGTGGTAGTGGAGCAGATTATCCGCCCGACGGGCCTGCTCGATCCCGAAATTGACCTGCGCCCCAGCGTGAATCAGATTGACGACTTGCTGGATGAGGTGGACAACCGCGTAAAAATGGGCGACCGGGTGCTGGTAACCACCCTCACCAAGCGCATGGCCGAGGAGCTGCAGAAGTACATGGAGCGCCTGGGCATTAAGTCCAGTTACGTGCACTCCGATGTGAAAACCCTGGACCGGGTAGAGATTCTGCGGCAGCTGCGCCTGGGTGAAATTGACGTGCTCATTGGGGTGAACCTGCTTCGGGAGGGTCTTGACCTGCCCGAAGTAAGCTTGGTGGCCATTCTGGACGCCGACAAGGAAGGCTTCCTGCGCGACCAGCGCAGCCTGATCCAGACCATGGGCCGCGCCGCCCGTAACGACCGGGGCAAGGTGATTATGTATGCCGACCGGATTACGGGCTCTATGCAGCGGGCCATTGATGAAACCAACCGCCGCCGCGCCACCCAGCTAGCCTACAACCAGGAGCACGGCATCACGCCCCGCACGGTGCGTAAGTCGCGGGAGGCTATTATGGAGCAAACGTCCCTCTCTGATTACCGCATTGTGGAAGCGCAGGGCTACGCCGGCCCTTCCGAGGATGTGACGCTGGCCATTGCCGCCGAGCCGGTGGTATCCGTTATGGCGCGCCCCGAGCTGGAGAAGCTCATTAAGCAGACCGAGAAGCAGATGGAAGCTGCCGCCAAAGACCTCGACTTCCTGACCGCCGCCAAGCTCCGCGACGAGCTGGCCGCCCTCAAGCAAGTGCTCAAAACCAAGCGAGAATAGGCCATATAATACACACCAGCGGCGTAGTAGCAGGGGGCCCCCACGTAAAGCGTAAGCGCTGAGTGTGGGGGCTGTTGCATTTAGTACCTTCGCGGCAGAAAACTCCTAAAGTGAATAATCGTTAAGCAACTCGGTAAAGGTTGAGCTTGGGATGTACTACGGAGGTGCAGCTCTGGTAAGCCAGGGCCTGAAGGTGTTATTGTTGTTGAGGTAGCTATGAGTATTTCCCCCGAGTTTCATCCGATGCCTCTTGATGAGGAGGCGCGCTTACAGGCCCTGCGTCCGTACCAGCTACTCAATACCATGCAGGATGAAACCTTCGCGGAGTTGGTGCGCCTGACGGCAAAGCTGTTTCATGTGCCCATCTGCATAATTGCGCTGGTGGAGGAAGATGTAGTGCGGTTTGGCCTTAACCACGGGCTGCCACCTGCTATGGACCGGGTAAACCGCTGGGAAACGCTCTGCTCCGTAGCGTTGCTGGAAGAGGGCACCACCGTGTTTAAGGATCTGCACACCGAGCCCTGCGCCCTCATCAACCTCTCCCTGGTAAAGCACCTGAACCTGGGATTTTACGCGGGCCACGCCCTGCGCACCCCCGACGGTCAGCCCATTGGAGTTCTGTGCGTAATTGACCATCAGCCCCGCGAATTCAGCCCCCGGGACTTGGCCCTGCTGGAACCACTGGCGGGGGTAATCATGAGCCTGCTGAATGTGCGAATAGCCCTGACCCAACAGCCCCGCTGGAATCAGGAGCTCTGGACCGAGATTTACCGCCGCATTGAAACATCGGTTACCCGGCTGGAAACCCTGGCCGCGCTGGCTAACTGGGAGGAGGGGGCCGACAATGCCACCAGTCAGGCCTACCAAGCCTCCACCTACGAGGAGATGCTGCATGTTATTACCGTGCTGCATCAGCAAATAAGGGCGGCGCTGCGCTAGCTGAATATCTTTACTATACTCAGCATCAGGTTTCCTGAGCGTAAATTATACCAGTGCCTCACTTGGCCGGCAGGGTGGCCTACAGTGCATTTTTCGGCACGATAGTAGAAATCAAATAAGTCCTCGGGGGTAGTAGCACGCCCCAGGGGCTTCTTTCATTTTACTGCTTAGGTATATGTTGTTATTCGTACGCTGTGGTTTTCTGTTACCCGCCGTACTCGCACTGCGGCTGGCTGCGGCCCAGGGGCAGCCCCACACAGGTAAAGCCCCCGTGGCCCCGTTGCCAAACCTGCCGGAAACGGCTTTACAGCCAGTGCTCCTGAGTACCGTGTTACCACCGGCGGGTGGCCTACGCTTCCGGTATCAGATAGTGCGGTTGTACAATGATAGGTGCGTGTACTTGGCGCCTGCCTGGCGCGGGCAAACCAAGCTGCAGCCACCCAGGCAGGGCTTGTTCTCCAGTCCTGAACCGGGCGAAGTAGATGCCCTGCTGGTGGGTGCCGTGAATGAGCTGGCCCAAGAGGGGTGGGAGCTGGTGGAAATCCAAACCTCTGCGCAGCCGCTCCAGGCCACGCAAAAAGTAGAAACCTCCCTGGCCTACCACGACCCGCAACGGCCCACCTACACGGGTACTACCACCATCGAGATGCTCCACCAAACCCGCTACCTACTCCGCAAGCCACTCACGCCTGCTTCTTCTTCGGGACCACGCTGATGCGGCCATTGCGCTCCAGGTAGGCCTGTTCCACTTGGGTGATGTCGTCGAGGTTACCGCTGTTGCGAAGTCCTTCGTGCAGGTCTTTTTCCGAGAAACTGATTTTCCGGAGGTTGAGCGGCAGCGGCTGGCCATGCTTAATCAGGGGCAGGGCGTCGCCTTTCACCAGCCGTCCCACCGCATCAGAGTAATAGGAGATGTAAGACAGCAACCGGTACAGGCCTACCAGCACGCCACCCGCCATCAGGGTAGCCCAAAACGGAGAGGCAGCCACAATAGCCCGGCTCAATACGGCCCCGAAAATTACTTTCAGCACCATATCAAGAGTGCTGCCGCTGCCAAAGGCCTGGTGGCCTGCCAGCCGAAGCAGGGTGAGGGCCCACAGAAAAACAACAATAGCGCGAGCGCACATTTGCAGGGTAGTGATGTTGTGCGAACTCGCGTGGAGGCCGAGAAGCTCGTTGAGGAAATGCATGGGAGGGGAGTTAACAGTTCGGTAACCTAGCTATACCAAGGGGGCTGGTACCGGGTTGCTGCGGAGCTCTGGCCACCGCGGCATGTAAGCCCTGGCCGCTACCTTTGGGTGGCACACGCCCGGCCCAAAAGCCCGGCACCCCGCCCTCCTGAACCAGTAGTATATGTTGGCACCTCTAGGCCGTTGGGTATCTCACCCACCCAACCAAATATATCTTGTGCTGCTGCTGGTAGCCAGTGTGCCCTTGCTCTATGGCCTGGGTACCACGGTTATGCACCCCTGGGACGAGGCGCGCCTGGCCATTAACGCCAGCGAAATGGCCCTAAGCAAGCAGTGGCTCCTAACCACCATAGGCGGGCAGCCCGACCTCTGGAGCACCAAGCCGCCCCTGCTGATCTGGTTGCAGGTGGTTGCCATTAAGTTGTTAGGCAACACCGAGCTGGCCATCCGGCTGCCGAGCGCGCTGGCCGCTTTTGCTACCCTGAGCCTGCTGTACTGGTTTGGCGTGAAAACCCTGCGCGATACAGCAACCGGCATCTTTACCTGCCTGGTGTTGCTGACGTCGGCGGGGTATACCGGGTTTCACATGGCCCGGTCCGGCGACTATGATGCGCTGCTGGTCTTTTGGCAGGTGCTGGTCTGGACATCCTTTTTCCGCTATCTGGAAGACGGGCGGCCCCGCAACTGGTGGCTGGTGGTGGCCGGCTTGCTCGGGGGCACGCTCACCAAGAGCATTGCGGGCCTGCTGGGAGTGCCGTCGCTGGTGCTGTACGCCCTGTACCGGCGGCAGGCCTGGAAATTGCTCACTCAGCGCCGGTTTTATGGGGCCCTAGGCCTGTTTGTGCTGCTGGTGGGCGGCTATTATGTACTGCGCGAGCAGGCAGCCCCTGGCTACTGGCAGGCCGTGCAGTACAACGACCTGCTGGGGCGCTACACCACTGTGCAGAACAACAACTCCGGCTCACCGGTCTTCTATCTGTCGTACCTCAAGAACCAGCACTTTGTGCCCTGGTTCCTCTTCGTGGGGCCGGCGGCAGTGCTGCTATGGCGGCAGCCAGACCAGCTGCAGCAGCGGGCGGCCCTGCTAGGGGTACTGTTTGCGGGTACCTGGCTGCTGCTCATCAGCCTCTCCGCCACCAAGCTCAAGTGGTACGATGGGCCCGCGCTACCGGCGCTGGCGTTACTGGTAGGCCAGGGGCTGGCCTGCATCTACCGGGCGCTGCACCAGCACTACACCGCTTCCTGGGCAATCGGAGCCAGCCTGGCGCTGTTTGCGGGATTGGTGTTTTGGTGGCCCTACCGGCTCCTGCTAGAAAGCATTACTACCCTGGAACAGGGCCTATATCCCGAGTATTATCCGTACCGGACCTTTCTCTCCGCACTGCCAGCCACCCACCCAGGCCTCACCCGGTTCACGGTGCTCTCGCCGGTGCTGTTCACTGATATCGTAGCGGCCAAACCCCACGAACCTACTCCCGACTACAACCCCGTGCTGCAGTATTACCAGCTGACCTACCGCATGGAAAAGGGCCTGCACTTTCAACTCAAGAGCGCCCGCCAAATTGCCCAGCTCCACGCGCAGGATACGGTG
This sequence comes from Hymenobacter taeanensis, assembly GCF_013137895.1. Taxonomy (NCBI): domain Bacteria; kingdom Pseudomonadati; phylum Bacteroidota; class Cytophagia; order Cytophagales; family Hymenobacteraceae; genus Hymenobacter; species Hymenobacter taeanensis. Next base: position 983,237 of record NZ_CP053538.1, on the reverse strand, counting down.
GTGCTGTGCGCACCCCAGGTGCGAGCCCGGCTAGACTCGGTGTTTGCAACTCGCTTGCTGTTTCACGATGGGCCCTGCACTACGCTGGTACTTGATCAGCGGAAATAGGCCTGGGCCCGCTGGAGCTTGGTAAAGTAATCTGCTGCCGCTGTCGCGCACGTTTACAATCTGCAATTGGGGTGCGTCTTTGAGGTAGCGGCGCAGGCGGGTAATGAACACATCGAGCTACGGCCTTTGATGAAGTTGTCGTCGCGGCGGTGCAGCTGCAGCCCGTGGCCGATAACACCAACCCCCTGAGCGTGCGCCTCGGCAACCCCGACCTGCGCCCCGAGTACATCCACACCCTCACGGGCACCTACACACAGTTCAACGCCGTGAACAACCGCAGCGTGTTTGCCTCCCTCAACGGCAGCAAGGTGCAAGACCGCATTGTGTCGGCCACGTCGTTCAGCGCCCGGGGCGTGCAAACCACCCGGCCCGTAAACGCCGATGGCTACAGTACGCTCAACGGCTTTGTGTCGCTGGGGCAGCGCCTGGCCTGGCACAAACTGAACCTGAACCTGACCACCAACGGCAACCTCACCCGCAGCCGCAGCTTCGTGAACGACCAAGCCAACGACACGCGCTCCTGGAACCTCGGGCAGGGCGTGAGCCTCAACTCCGCCTTCAACGACCACTTGGAGCTCGGCCTGCGCGCCAACGCCACGTACCAGCGGGCCACCTACTCGCTGCTGCCCCAGCAAAACACCTCTTACTGGACCCACACCCTGGAAACCGACCTGTTCTACCAGCTGCCCAGCAACTGGGCCATCAGCAGCGACCTGTGGCTGACGCGCTACGCTGGTCGCTCCGCGGGCTTCAACCAGAGCGTAGCCCTCTGGAACTTGGCCCTCACGCGCCAGCTCTTCAAAGCCAAACAGGGCGAGCTAAAGCTACAGGCCTACGACCTGCTCAAGCAAAACCGCAGCGTAGTCCGCAACGTGACCGATACCTACCTGGAAGACGTCCGCAGCAACGTCCTGACGTGGTATTTCCTGCTGAGCTTCACCTACAACCTGCGGCAGTTTGGGAGGTAGGGCCTTCGACGCCAATTACTTGTTCACATATATTGAACCGACGTTCAAAGAGTGTAAAACGGAGCTATTGCAGTTTAAAAAATTTAAAAGTCTTTGTTAGTAAGTCCAACTAAACATAACCTCCACGAATACCTATGTACACCTCTCTCTCACTCAAAGCTGCCACAGAGTTTGGGTAAAGGCCAGCCCAAAAGGTGTTTTTTACTACCACTTCAGGCTGTAGATTATGCAGTATGGTGAATCCTCTGCTTTGTGCAATCAGAATATCTTCTCCTAAAAAGGTAAAGGCCTCTGGAGAGTCATTAAAATCTAATAGTTTGACGTAGTCGAAATGAGGTGCTTCTCCTGTCAATTGATAAAGAGCCCCACGAGTTAAACCCATGTGAGCAAGGCCCTCAATAAAGTAGACATGCCCCTTGGCTTGAAAGAGGAAACGTACGTTACCCGCTTTAACAAGTACAGGCTTAGCCTTCTTTGCTGTGAAAAGAAGTTCTCCTCCCCACTCACCCCGGTCTTTACCCTGAAACGTTCCCTCTGCTATTATCAAGGTGGTTGTATTCACCTCCCGGCTTGTGTGAAGCACAAGGTGGTCATTGATAATCTTTACCGCGACCCCTGTACCATGATTATTTAGTTCTACCCATGGTTTGCTAAGAGGCTCTGGAGGAGCAATTTCTTTAAAGGAAGAAAGCTGATGAGTTTGTCCAATACAAGGGAGCGTTATGCACCAGAGTATGAGCAGGAGAAGTTTTGGCATGGATAAAAAGCACAGAGGGATATAACTGATTGTTAGATAACTTATCAATGCTCGTCGAGAATGGCCCAAGTACTGATTGATCTGTATAAAGAAACAGCCACTCAATCTTGCGATTAAGTGGCTGTTTCACAATGAGCGAGAAACGAGGTTCGAACTCGCGACCCTCAGCTTGGGAAGCTGATGCTCTACCAACTGAGCTACTCTCGCTGATGAAGGTTGGTAGTGGCAAAAGTACACGCCTAAAATCAATTTGCAACTGCGGCGGCTAGGGAAGTGAGCAGAGTTTTCGCTGTGAGTGGCGGCTTTTCCGTAAGTAGGCGTTCTACGCAGCGGTGGGCTACTCCTGAGGGCCCTGCCTGCTGCCTCACCTTTCATACCTTTCTACGTATGCCTTGGCCGCTTTCGCCCCCTACACGCCGCTTGGTGGGGCTGCTGTTTCTGCTTTCTGGTGCTTTGCTCGTGATTGGGGAGGCCCTGCGCATGTACGTGCTCTACACCCTGTATGCCACCCAGGGTACCGATGCCGTTACCTCGGTCCAGATTATCATAAACCTCACGCTGCTGGTGCTAGGCCTGTTGATGCTGCGCTACGGCTGGCGCGAGCGGCGCGGCAATGATACCGTGGATTAGCGGTAGGCGCTGCTAGAGCTAGTTCCCCTCCTTAATTAAGGAGGGGCTAGGGGTGGTTGACTGGCCTAGAACGATACTGTTGAACGACTACATAAGAACGTCATGCTGAGCTTGTCGAAGCATCTCTACCGCTTCGTTGCTGAAGCCTAGGCCACTCGGATGAACGTGCACTAGCCCAGGGTTTAAACCCTGGGCTATGGAGCGGGCAATGTGCTAGGCCAGTTGGTTAGCCAGCGGTAGAGATGCTTCGACAAGCTCAGCATGACGTGCTAGGTAGACAGCGCTCCGGTCAACCACCCCCAACCCCACGCCGCTTGATGCGCGGAATCATCTGAGAAGGGGAGTTGACGTTCTGTAGAAGCCGCGCTAGGCCTGTTACCTTTGCGGCTCTTCCTCGATCTGATTTCTTCCTATGACTTCTCCGCTTCGCATTTTGGTGGCCAAACGCACCGCGGCCACCGCGGCCCAACTCGCCGAGCTGGGCCGGCAGACCTTTCACGATACCTTCGCGGCCCAGAACAAGCCCGAGGATATGGCGGCCTACCTGGCGGCGAACTTCAGCCCCGAGCAGCAGCTGGTGGAGCTGCAGGACCCTAACGCGGTGTTCCTGCTGGCCCAGATGGTGCAGGACGTGGTGGGCTACGCTAAGCTCAAGCTCCACTCCACGCTGGGCCAGGAGGAGGGTAAAGTGCCCGAAGACCGGCTGGAGATTGAGCGCCTGTATATCCTGGAAGACTGGATTGGGACGGGCTTGGGCGCCACCCTCATGCGCCGCGCCATTGAGGAAGCCCGCCAGCAGAAGTGCCGGGCAGTGGTGCTGGGCGTGTGGGAGAAGAACACCCGCGCCATTGAGTTCTACCGCCGCTTCGGGTTTAAGCCCATCGGGCAGCACGAGTTTCTGCTGGGCCAGGATGTGCAAACCGACCTCATTCTGCGGAAGGGACTGTAGGGCAAGCTTGTGTCGCCTACCTTTACACGTTGTACCCCTTAGCTGCTTGCTCTTGAAATCAGTTTGGTATGCTTGTTCGGCGGAGCGGATATCCGCTCCGATAGTAGCCCCGCGGGGCCGGTGGTGGCTGAGCGCCGTGGCCCTGGCCTTCACTACGGCCTGCTCCCTGGATAGCTCCCGCGACCAGCCCACCATTCCGCTGCCCACGGGCCACTACGAGGGCCCCATCACCTACCGCGGCTCCGAACTGCGCGTGGCCCTTGACCTGCGCGAGGCCACCCCCGGCCAGTTGCAGGGCGACATCAGCTTCCCCGAAAACCCCGGTCTCTCCTTCCCGGCGGGGCAGCTACGGTACAAAGAGCCCCAGCTGCGCCTGGAGCAAGACCCCACCCAACCCGGCGGCATCAGCCTGCACGCCCTCCGTGAAGGCGACTTCCTGCGCGGCGTATTAAGCTGGGACAGCGCTCAGGTTGACTTTGTGTGGGTGCGCCGGGGCGAAGCCGCTCCCCGCGGCTACCGCGAGCAGGACCTAAAGCTACGCTACGCCGGCCTGGGCCAACTGGCTACCATGCGCCTGCCCGAAGACACCGTTGCGCGCCACCCGGCCGTGGTAATGCTGGGCGTGCCCGCCGCCCAAGCAGTCAGGCTAACCCGCCAGGGCTACGTGACCCTGGTGCTGCCCGCCGCCGTCCCCACCGATTCGGGAGCCACGGCAGCCGTAAGCGCTGCCCTAACCTTGCTGCGTACTCAGGCAGCCGTTGATAGCAGCAAAGTAGGCGTCTGGAGCCGCGGGCCCGCCGCGCCATGGGCCGTAGCTGCTGCCGCGCAAGCTCAGCCCCAGGCGGCCTTTGTCGTACTGGAGGGCGCCCCCGCCCGCACCGCCGCCGAGGCCAAAGCCTACCAGGTCCTGAGCCAGCAGCGCATCCCGGCCCTGGGCCTCTACGCCGCCCTCGACACCTCCCTCAACATCCCCGACAACTACCGCAACCTGCGCAGGGTGCTGGGCCTCCGCCGCAACGGCATGGTCCGCACCTACCCACGCGCCACCGCCGCCTTCATCGTCCCCGGCCGCGCAGGCGCTAACGGCCAGTGGCAGTGGCCTACGCCCGCCCCCGGCTACTGGGAAGGCCTCACCGACTGGCTACGCGCAGTGACGAAGTAGGGAAGGGCTGTAAGAACGGCTGGTAGAACGACAGCTCCCCTCCTCCGATGATTCCGCGCATCAAGCGGCGTGGGGTTGGGGGTGGTTGATGCTAGCGGAACGACTACCCTCAAGCCCGTCATGTCGAGCTTGTCGAGACATCTCGCGTGCTGACGTTGCAATGGTAATCTAGCGCACCCGTACGTCACCTTGACCAAGCAATCCTATCTACCGCTGACGCTGCATTAGTAATCTAAGCCCCTCTCCTGAGGGGAGGGGTTGGGGTGGGGTGCAACGCTGAAACGACTGGCCTAGCGCCTCGTGCTAACGTGAGAAGATCCTTTCTTCGTCAGGATGACGTGCTTTTAGGTTGAATTAGTCCGACAACGTCAGCACGCGAGATGTTTCGACAAGCTCAGCATGACGTTCTAGTTTGGTCGTTCCGCCAGCATCAACCACCCCCAACCCCACGCCGCTTAATGCGCGGAATCATCTGAGGAGGGGAGCTGCCGTTCTAGTTGCTCTTACCTGGCCTACAGAATCAACAGGCCCTTTTCCCGCAGCAGATGCCAGCTTTGTGATTGCAGGAACTGCTCGAAGCTCTGGCCTTGTGGGAAAGTGCGGGCGGCATCTTTTAGCAGGACTTTAGTATCGTAATCCGCAGTTAGCCCCACTAGAAGCTCCTGCAGCCACTGGCCTATGGCAGCGGGTACCTTTACTTCGAAATCCTCAGCCTGCTCATAGAAAGTGAGCACGGCGCGCGGGCCTTTCTTACCGGCTTCCATCGTCAGCTCCGGGGCGTTGCCCAGCCAGAACAGGCGCTGGTTTTGCTTGGCGAAGTCGGGTTTAACGGGTTCCTGCAGGGCCTGCTGAATCAGGTGGCGCGGCACGGTGGGCTTGGGCACCCGGAAATCAAACCAGAAGCTGAGAGGCTCATTGAGGGCTACGCCGTGCAGGTAGTTATAAAGGGCCTTGGCCAGGCCCGGCCCGAACTGTTCGTGGTCGGTGCCGGTGGGGTCGTCGTGCCAAAGGTCGTTCCAGGCGAAGGGGCCGGGTTCTGGGCCGATGGGCTGCACTTTATACTTCTCCGGGTTTTTGCCTACGGGCGAGTGGGCCGTCATAGAAAACCGGTGCCAGTAGCCGCTCTGCACGATGCCCGCTCCAAACAGCTGCCGCACCACTTCCAGCGAATCCACGGTTTCCTGGGCGGTTTCGGTGGGGAAGCCATACATCAGGTAGGCGTGCACCATAATGCCGGCCTGGGTGAAGCCGTCCGTCACGCGGGCTACCTGGGCAATGGTTACGCCCTTCTCCATGAGGGCCAGCAGCCGGTCAGAAGCCACCTCCAGGCCACCCGATACGGCAATGCAACCGGAGGCCGCCAGCAGGCGGCACAGGTCGGGGGAGAAGGTTTTCTCGAAGCGGATGTTGCCCCACCAGGTAATGTTCACCTGGCGCTTTAGCAGCTCAATGGCCAGGTCGCGCAGGGCCAGGGGCGGGGCAGCTTCGTCCACGAAGTGGAAGCCGGTCTGGCCGGTTTGCCGCACAATCTGCTCGATGCGGTCAACCAGCAGGGTACTGGGCGCGGTTTCGTAGCGTGAGATGTAGTCCAGCGTGACATCGCAGAAAGAGCAGCGCTTCCAGTAGCAGCCGTGGGCCACCGTGAGCTTGTTCCAGCGCCCGTCGCTCCAGAGCCGGTGCATGGGGTTCAGCACCTCAATCACCGACAGATATTCCGTCAGGGGCAAGTCGGAATAGTCCGGTGTGCCAACTTCCGGGTGCGGAATATCCGGGAAGGGCTGGTTGATATACACCACCTCCCCCGCCTCATCCCGCAGGAAAGTCCGTTGGAAGGGAAGCTGGTGACTCAACAGAACGTCATGCTGAGCCTGTCGAAGCATCTCTACCGCTTCGCCCACACGATTGGAGTTAGCCAGCGGTAGAGATGCTTGCCTAACGGCGACCTGCGGTTCGACAGGCTCAGCATGACGTTCCAGTACTGGTACAGACTGCCGTTCTTTCTCCTCACTCAAATATCCCAGCAGTCGCAGCCAAGGGCCCTCGCCGTCATCCAGAGTCAGGAAGTCGATGTAGTTAAAGAAGCGGGGCTCCTTGATCTGGCGTAGCTCGGTATTAGGATACCCGCCACCCATAAGGGTTTTCACTGTCGGGCGCAGTTGCTTCACACGGCCAGCGAGGCGCAGCGCCCCGTACAGGTTGCCAGGGAAGGGCACCGTGAAGCCCACTACGTCGGGCTCGGTGCCGGCCACCAGCTCATCCAGCAGCTCCAGCAGCATCTGGTCCAGGAGGTTGGCGGGGGCATCCAGCGCCTCCTGCAAACCGTCGAACAAGGTGGCCGACATAGCCAGCTTCTCGGCGTAGCGCGAAAAGCCGAACTGCGGCCCCACGGTTTCCTTAATCAGGTCGCCGAGGTCTTCGAGGTAGAGCGTGGCCAGGTGGCGGGCCTGGTCGGTGAGGCCCATGGTGCCGAAAGCACTTTCCAGGTCGGCTACGTTGTCAAACCGGCTGGCTTCGGGCAGGAAACGGCTGTGGCAGATGCGCGGGGCCAGCGTGTTGTCCTTGTTCTGTAGAAACCGAATAACCGGCTCAATGGTGCTGAGGTAGCTGCGGCGCAGGCGCAGCATGCGCTTAGCATTGTCGCTCAGGTCAAAACTGCCCTCCTCAATAGCGTTGAAAACCCGCGCTAGGCCAGTCTGCGAGAACAGCTTCAATACCAGTTCCAGGCCCAGGTCAGCTTGCGTTACGCTGTAGCCACGCGAGCCGAGAAAGCCCTTCAGGTAGGCCGTAGCCGGGTAAGGCGTGTTGAGCTGCGTAAGCGGCGGGGTAATGAGCAGGATGTTGAGCGAAGCAGACACGGCAGCACGAAGTCAAGAAGGGCTACAAAGATACGCCCGAACGACGTGGCGCTAAAGTCCGTTCCGTAGGCCTGTCATTGCGAGGACGCAGGACGACGCAATCTGTTCTGCTTGCAGTCAGAAACCCGCGTAAATAAAAAGCCCTCACATCCACGCAGGAGGTAAGGGCTTTTGAATAGATTGGTGTTGGAAGAAGGCCAAGGAAGGATTGCTTCGTCCTGCGTCCTCGCAATGACACCTTACATCCGCTTCATCAACGACGGGTTTAGGCGCAGATACACTTGCCCCGATACCGGAGTGCGGCCATAGAAATAGCGGATATCTGAATCGGGACGGTAAACGGTAGCCTGGGCGCCCAAGGTGAAATCAGTTTTAGCTACCTGCGCCACGCGGTAGTTAGCACCCACCGTGAGGGCGTGCACGTTATAGTTAGCGGTTACTTCCTCGTCGGCGGGGCCAAACAGTGGAATGCCTAGTTCTTCATTTGATTTCTGCACGAACTCATACCGGCCGTACACGGCGGGCTTGCCCAGCTGCACATTGGTTTCAGCCAGCACCGAGTGCGAGGCGCTGCCGTGGCTGTGGCCATCAGCTTCCACATGCTTGTTCATCCCCCAAACCAGTGCTGAGGTGATAAAGCGGTAGTCGCCCCATTGGTTGCTCTGGATTACGGAAGCCGTAGTACGCTTCACGTCTTCATCCAGATGTAGCTCCTCAGGGCTTTTGATGTAGGCCTTCGACACCTGCAGGGCCAGTGAGGGGGTGGGGTTCCAGTTCAGGCGGCCCGCCCACGAGTCGGCGCGGGGCTTGTCGAAACCGTAGCGGTGCTCATCGGGCTCACGGCCCGTGAAGTTGGAGCCTTCCAGCTTAAACTGCTTGTAGCGCAGGCCTACGGTGGCTACCCCGAAGGCAATGTGGGTGGCATCCTGCCAGTGGTGACCTAGGGCAGCATCGGGGTTGGGCATGGCTGAAATGCGGTGCATAAACGCCACGGGCCCGATGGCCGGCTCGCCGGGGTAGCCCAGGTACAGGGTCAGGTCTACATCTTCGGAGAAAGCGTGGGTGTAGCCTATGCTTAGGGCCGAGAACAAGTCGTGAGGGTGTTGGCGGTCAACGAGCGGCTTGCCCTTGTAGGCCTCTCCGCTCTGGAACAGCAGCGGATAGCCGTTACCGCCTTCCGTAAGCGGGTCGAGGGAAATCATGGCCGTGAGGTTGAGCAGGCCTTTCTCCCCGATGCGGCGCTGGGCCATAGTCATAAACCAGTTGGGCGCGTCGAAGGTGCTGCCGCCCCGCTGCCCGCTGTTGCGGCCAATGTTCTGATTGGTGTAGCGCAAGTTCAGGGCGCCGTGGTTCATGATCATCCACTGGCCTTTGTGATGCATCCACATGAACATGGGCGTATTATCGGGGTTCCAGGCCGTGCCCGAGCCGTTGCGGCTCATGGGCAGGTTGCGGGAATACGCGTGGCTCATGTTCAAGCCCCCGTGGTCCATGCCGGCCATGTTGCTCATGTCGTGGCCCGAGTGGTTCATGCCTGGCATAGACTTCGCTTTACGGGCTGTGTCGGGTGTGGCCGGTATGCCGGGCATGGTGTGGCCCATGTGCTGGCTGTGGTCCACGGCCTTCTTGGCGCGAGCCGTATCAGCTGGGGAGGCCATCTTGTGCATATTATGCTGGGCGTAGGCAGTGACCGAGAGCAGCAAAGCAGGGAGGAGCAGGCGGGAAGAGGGCATAAAAAACAAGTCGGGGTACTACAGCAAAATCACTCTGCAATAGTACCCCGACACGGGTATCAAAGTTTTACATGATTAGTGCTGGGCACGTGCAAGGTTGTGCCCGGCGCAGTGGCCTACACCAGTTGATCCAGCGAAAGGCGCTTGGGCATCAGGTCGCGGCGGAACTCGCTCACGGAGCGGCCCGTCACTTGACGGAACTGGTTGCTCAGGTGCTGGCCGCTGCTGTAACGCATGTGCTCAGCTATTTCACTTAGGGTCATTTCATTGTAGCTCAGCATCTCCTTCACGCGCTCAATTTTCAGACGGATGAGGTATTTCTCGATGGTGAGGTTGGCCGTGCGCGAGAACACTTTGCTCAGGTGCGAGTACGTAGCCGCAAAGCGCTCCGTCAGGAAAGCAGAGGTAGTTAGCGGCATGCGGGCGGTACGCAGGTGCTCTAGGTATTCTACCAGGGCCGCCTTGATCTGTTCCGTTAGTTGGTCAGCCCGACCCAGGAGCACATCAAAGCCCGCTTCCCGCAGGATGGGAGCCACCGAAGCGGGGTCCACGGGCGTACTTTGATCGAGCTGCGCCTGGCCAAGCTTGACATCGGTGGCATGGTAGCCGGCTTGTTCGAGGAGGGTGCGCACGGCATCAATGCAGCGTGGGCAAACCATATTTTTGATGTGGAGGAGCGTCGTTTTCACGGGTGTTTAGTTGAGTCCAACCGCGTAGCGGTCCGCGTAGGTTTACGAGTGGAGGAAGGGGCAGCACTTGAGCGAGGGCGCCGAGTAGGGGCCGGCGGAGCCTCGGTCCAGGCTTTCCCGAACCAGCTGGCGGCTGCCCACGTCACGAAGGGCACTATGCCCAGAAACGTAACAGCCAACAGCCAGAAAAATACGAAAAATGCGCCAAACAGGCGGCCGAAGAAATGGTCTTGTACGCCAAACAGATAGGCCACTAATACCAGCGCCAGCCCTAAGCTGATAGCTGCTAACGTGGCGGCCCGCCGCAGAAGCGGTTTGTAGGTAACAGACCAGGTAGGGGTACGGTTCATAAGCAGCCCAAAGGGGGGCGGCAAATATATTGGTTGTGGGGCGTTTTACGGAATGGCAGGAGTGGGTCGCCGCGCAGGGGCAAACAGTGCGGGTAACGTGTAGTCATGGTTGTGATTGTGGACAATAAAAATAGAACGGGTTCCCTGACATAACCCCTGCTAACTCTTTCGCCACGGTGCTGTTTCGTCAAGGAACTGGTTGTACGGAAAAACCACGAAGGAGGTCAGCCGTACAGCAGAATAGTTTCCCTTTTTTGTGCCTCCTTTCCCTGCACCATGAAAACCCTCTTCCCCCTTCGTTCAGTAGCCGCTGGTTTACTGCTTTCCGCGGCCCTTTTTACCACCGCCTGCGACACCGGTACCGATAACGGCGACACCAACGTAGAGCGCGGCGACTATAAGCAGAAAGACCCCGATCCTGGGCATAGCCTGGCTTCTGACTCAGCTACCTCTGGGTTGAATGCCGCCGACAAAAACCGGCCAACCGGGCGTGAGCAGTATGAGGCGGCCGGCGACGCGCAAGACCATAACCGCGACGGACTGGCTGACTAAGCCTCGCACGTTGGCTTTACCACCGGTGATAAACGCGAAATGACCGGCCCCCAAAGGGAGCCGGCCATTTCGCGTTTCAGGTATGTAAGACTTGTACCGCTCAGCTGGGGTGCTGAGCAGCTTAGTAGAACACGAAGCCGTTGGGCAGCAGGCCTACGTTGAAAGAGTCGATGGCGGTGCCAGTGCTCTGGTACCGGATAAATTTGCCGGTAGAGGTATAGGGGGCTATTGAGCCATAAATGGTGTTGTCGGCGGGGTCAACCTCCAGGCCATAGAAGCTCCGACGGATGAGTGGCGTAGTGGGCAGCGTTAGGTCTGAGGTGTTCATGCGGTACACTGCTCCGCTGTAGCGGTAATACAGCTGATTCTTGGCGCCATTAGTGCGCAAGCTGCTGGCTCCCCCCTTGGCAAAGGGCAGCGTGACAGAAGCCGCAGGAGTAGTTGTGTTTAGCCTCACTAAGTTGGCAGGCGTAGAGGAGAGCACGGGGTATGATGGAGCCCCACCGTAGCGGGTAATACCTCCGCACAGCACCCAAATGGCGCCGGCCTGGTCTAGCACCATGCTGCTGGGGCCATCTTGCACCGTAAGCGTTGTTTCTACGGCATCGGTAGTGGGGTTGATAACCGAGATGGTGTTCTCATCAGAGTTAGCAACATACACTTTGCCATTGGCCAGCAGTAACTGCTCCGGCTGACGGCCCACGGGAATGGTTTTGGTGATTTTATTGGTGCGGGTGTCAAGCACCGCCACGCGGCCCGGCTGGCCTAGGGCCACCCACTCCGTAACGTACACTTTATCGGTAGCTGCTGCTATGGCGTAGCGTGGCTGCTCAAACCCTGTTATGGCATCGCCCTGCGCCTGCAGCGTTTTAAGGTCGAGTACCTGTACTTTCTTGCTGTTGTTGAGTACCACGTAGCCTCTCTCACCTACCACCAGCATGGATTGTACCACGTCGCCGAGGTCGCGCTGGTTTACCGTGCGGAAGGCGCTGTTGTCGCGTACTTCCCGCGCTGTTTTGCTGAACAGGCTGATTTCGCCGTTGGGCGTGCCATACTGGCCTTCGTTCAGCACAAATACATTGCTGCCATCTTTGCTAAGGCTATAGATGGGTTTGGCCTCCTCGTTCTCTGGGTCGCAGCTGGTGAGAGCCAGTACACCGGCCCCAATAAGGAAAAAGCGGTTGATAAAAGATGTGGTGCGATATGCTTGCAGCATGAGTGAAAGTTGAAAAGGAAAATAGTGTTAGCGCCAGTTCAGGCGTAAGCTCAGGCTACCCCAGCGGGGAGGCATGGCCCGTGCTTCATACACCTGATAATTCTGATTCGTGAGGTTGAAGCCCTGCGCGGCTATCAATAGGCCTAGCGCCGGCGTAAGCTTGATTTTGTAGCCCAGCGTGGCATTCAGCAGTAGGTAGGAAGGCAGGTAGCGCCCATTGCCGGAGTAGAGGTAGCGGTAGCCGGTGTAGCGCAGCGCCGTGGTGAGCTGCCACCCGTGCCAGCCATGCTCCGTGGTTAGCGCCGCGCTGTGCAGGGGCACGTAGGCCAGTTGCTTGCCCGCCGCCAGCTGGTCAGCGGCATCTCCCTTGGTTTTCTCTGACTGGGTGAGGGCATAGCTGGCGCGCGCGCTCAAGCGATACGCTCCCGGTTGCCACTGCGCCTGTGAGCTGGCCTCCAGGCCCTGGGCCCGTACCTGCCGCAGGTTACGCGGGGTAGTGAAGTTGGTGCGCGGGTCAGAGGTCCACTCCACCCAGTTATTTACCAACTGGTGATACCCCGTCAGCTCAGAAACGAGCGTGAGTTGAGTTGTGGGTTTCACCGTGTGCAGTAGGCCACCCTCGTAGCCAAAGCCACTTTCCGGCAGCAGGTTGGGGTCGCCGCCCTGGGGCCAGAACCGCTCGTTGAGGGTGGGTGCCCGGTAGCTGCGGGAGGTGCTGGCCTTAAGCGTAAGCTGCTGGTGGCTGGTTTGCCAGACCTGCCACTCAGCGCCCAGCGTAGGGGTAAGCGGCACCCGCCGGCCGGGCAGCACTGCCTGTCTCACATTGGCTGAGAGGTGCAACGCAGGGCGTGGGTCGTAGCGCAGCAGCACATAGCCCGCATACCGATTTTCGGTTACCGGGCGGCGGTACAGCTCGGGGGTTACGGCAAAATGCTGGGCTTCTAGGCCACCCCGCACGCTGGCCCGGCTGCCGAAGTTGATGGTATGGTCGGCCTGGGCTTGAGTGGTGCGCACCCTGGAGTTGCTCACGGTGGCCTCGTTGCGGTAGTTGAGCACATCCTCAAACCAGGCCACTCGCACCCCCGTCTCCTGCTGGCTCGTAACGTGCCGGTACCCGGCCAGCAAGCGGCGGCTTTGGTCCCACTCTTGGGCGTGGGTGTTGGCTGAGCCAATAGCCGGCTGAATCTGGCGGTCGGCATCTGTCAGCCACGCCGAGGCCTGGATCTCGCCCTGCTGGCCTACGCGCAGTGTTACATCTTGGGCTACGCTCCATTGATGCAGCGCAGCGTTTGCTTGCCGTTGCCGCACTAGGCCTGTTGTGCCTGGGGTAGAGTAGGGGAAATCGTTGTCGGCGGTGCGGTAGGAGGCGGCGGTGCGCACCGAAATGCGCTGGTTGCTGAAGCTGCCCTCGGCACTGCCGGCCCGCAGGCCATAGCTGCCGGCATCCGTCTGCACAGTGCCGCGTAGCCCCGCGCCCCACACCACCGGCGACGATAGCAGCACTGTACCACCCACCGCGCCGGTGCCATAGGTAGCGCCAGCAGGCCCGTGCTGTACCTCGGCACGGGTGTTACCACTCAGCGGCAGCAGCGCAAAATCCGACTGGCCTAGCGTGGGCAGCATCACGTTAAAGCCGTTCCACAGCACCGCGGTATGTTGAGCCGATGTGCCTCGAATAGAGATGGAAGCCAGCTGCCCCGGCCCGTACTCTTTCAGGTATAAGGCCGTGCGGGAGGCCAGGGCTTCCGCCAGGGTGGCGCCCGTAGGTAGCACTGCCCCCGAGTCTAACACCGACGTAACCCGGCTGCCCACTGCAAACCTGCTGGGCCGTACTGCCTGCACCCGCACTGAGGGCAAGGCCTGCACCGAATCAAGCGAAAAGCCCGGCTTATTTTGAGCCGCTGCCGTACTGGCCATCAGCCAACCAGTAGTGAGTAGCGCATAGCTTCGCCCCGTCCGTGCCAAGCGGAGCAAGTGTAGGAGGGGCGCACAAAACTCAAACATCCGAACCAAAATTTCCGGGGTAGGAAAGTTCAGTTCAAAACTTCTGGTACTGTTTTCCGAAACCGGAATACTCTACCGAAGCCGAGGCCGAATACAGGGAATTCAAGCTGCCCGAAGGCCGCTTACTGCAATCATTCTCCGCCCTTCCTCCGAAGGCGCTGAACATGGGAAACGTAAAGGCAGGTCTCCTGGCTTGCTTCGGGTCGGTCGCCTTCCCATTTCTCCGGCAGCTGCAGAGCGCAGCTGCTTTCATCGAAACAGTGGCAGGGGGAATGACCGCCTGGGTAAGTGAAGCGTACAGTTGCGGGGACAGCTCCGGCATTGAACCGGATTCCCTTTTAAGCCTCGCCCTGCAATTAGGGTCTGGCCACCTTTACGGCCGCAAAGATAGACAAAGTGGCCTAAGCTTCGACTCATCCGTATCCGAAGTTTGTTTGATGCCGTGCAGCCAGCGGCTTCCGCAGCTACCAGCATGGGTTGCGGAGTGTTGTTTATGTAATTCCTTTATGAAGATTCCCCTCGACTTTTACCGCCGCTCCAGCCCTGTAGAAATTGCCCGTGAGTTGATTGGGAAGTACCTGTTCACCCACATTAATGGGGTACTGACCGGCGGGCGTATCGTAGAAACGGAAGCCTATGCCCACATTAACGACCAGGCCTGCCACTCGCACCTTGGCCGCTACACCGCCCGCACCAAAGTCATGTATGAGCCCGGCGGAGTGGCCTACACCTACCTCATTTACGGCCGTTACGTCCTCTTCAACATCATCACCAACGAGGCCGGCAAAGCTGATGCCGTGCTGATAAGAGGCTTAGAGCCCACCGAGGGAATCCCAGAAATGCTGCTGCGCCGCAACCTAACCGCAGTGCAACGTAACCTCACCGCTGGCCCTGGCCTACTCACCCAAGCCCTCGGTATCACTACCGCCCATTATGGCACCGACCTTACTGGTGACCTAATCTGGATGGAGGACCTAAACGAGGAAGTGGCCTCCGACGACATTATTGCCTCACCTAGAGTAGGCATTGATTACGCCGGCGACGATGTTTCTCTACCCTGGCGCTTCCGCCTACAAGGCAGTAAATGGGTAAGCCCGGCGAAGTGATAAGGTGAAATGGTGAATTTGTGCCGTGTCATTGCGAGGAGGTACGACGAAGCAATCCTTCCTTCGTTGCTGCACGAACCTTGAAAATAGAAAAGCCCTTACCTCCAGCACGGAAGTAAGGGCTTTTGCGTAGGTCGAGGCTTGAGGAAGGCGAAAGGAGGGATTACTTGGCTCTGCCGGCAGTAACTGGCCTAGACCATTTCGCTCAACCACCGTGTCATAGTTTCTCACACACCAGTACCATCAATTTGCCTTCCAAGTTGGTGGTAGCAAATAGGTACAAGTCGCCGCCCTCGCGGATGCCGGTCCGGTGGCGGAACTCGGCTACGGTGTCGGGGAAGTTACGGGTGGTCACGTGGGCCCGGACATCGGGCCCCAGGTGCGCACGCAGGGCAGCGGCATCGTACCGCTCCGTAGCTTTAATCCGGAAAATGCGGCCTGGGAATTCAGGGCGCAGAATATCGGAGGTGTAGAGGTGGCTGTGCTGATGCAGCTTCAGCATCTCAAAGGCTGTACCTACGCTGCGGAAACCACCCGCCTTTAGCACCGCCACATTGGGCTCATAGAGGTATTGCTGAGGCAGGGCGTAGCGGGCAATGGCGCGACCTTCACGGGCCCGGTTCAGGCGGAACTCCTGCTGCTGGCCATTACGGAGCAGATTTACCGTGAAGCGCTCGGGGTCAACGGCAGGTTCCGGGCCTAATTCGTACAGCACCTCTTTGCATTCATTATCTACGGCCAGTACCCACAGGCGGCGCACGTGGCGTAGCTCCTGGAGGGCCTGCTCAATATCGAGCATGGGCGAGGTCTTGAGCAGTACACTCCGGCTCTTTTGCAGCAGCAGTGGTAGTATGCGTAACACATCGGGCTCACAATCCTGCAACCGGAAAATCTTGCGGGCTGCCGTGTCGCGCCGGGCGGGGTCGAGGTACAGCCAGTCGAAGTGCTCGGGCGTATTGCGCAGGAAGTGCACAGCATCCTCGTTGTGGCACTGCACGTTTTCAATGCCCAGCTGCTGCAAATTGTAGCGCACTACGTCGGCCAGCGCTGCGTTGCGCTCCACATAATGCACCTCTGGTATGGTGGCCGCAAAGTGGGCGGCATCAACCCCAAAGCCTCCCGTAAGATCAGCAAGGCGTTGGCCTTGTACCAGGCTGGCTTTATAAGCTGCCGTGCGGGCCGAGGAAGCCTGCTCCACCGAGAGGGTAGGCGGAAAAATCAGGTCAGGGTTTTCGGCCCAAGTGGGCAGCTTAGCCCGGGCTTTCTGGCGCGCCTGAATCTGGCGCACGAGGTCCGGAACGGGGAGGCCTGGGTATCGGCGGGCCTGCAGCGCCAGTTGGGCGGGGTCGTCGTGCAGATGCTCGGCAACGTATTGCCGGGCCGCTGCCGGCAGCGGGTATTCCATGTAGGGTTCCTACGAAAAAACACTAGCCTTAGTCAGCAACTAAAGCAGAAAGGTTTACCAAACGTAAGGAGGAATCCGGCAACTGACCCCCAGAAGCTGGAAGCTAGTTGCCGGATTCCTCCAAAAAAACTATCTGAATACGTAACGCCAGCAGCGCTAGCGCAGGTTCCAGCTCAGCGCAACCTGCGGCTGGCCCCACCGGCTAGCTGTGAGGCCTACGGTACTTGGGCGCAATAACTGCAAGGCTCCAGTGCGGGCAGCGGGCAGGCCGGCATTGTGCGCATCTACGGCACGCTGGAAGTGCTCATTGGTGTGGCGCGAGATGAAAATATTCGAAAGCAGACTTACGGCTGCTAGGCCTACCGCAGCTTTCTGCGTGTTGTTATGGTATTGCTGCACCTCCGGGTCAGCTAGCACCTGCTGCCCATAGAGGCCTACGGCGCCTACAAACGTCAGGCGCTCAGCCAGGAACAGCCACTTTTGCCGGCGGTAGTTGTTGAGTTCATGGAGCGCCTCCTGGTTGCCCGCCAAATAAGGGCGGAGCTTCTGGCCGAAGAAACCAGCGCTCTGATAATCTGATTCTTTGGGGGTGTCAAGACCCGTAGCAAAGAAGAAATTTTTCTGCACCCCATTTAAGCCCCGTGCCTGGTCTTCTGGGCTAAGCTGGACAAGTGTTGCTGGCTTCTGCTGAGCATGAGCGAAAAATGTCACGAAAGCAAGAGGCAATAGGAGTAGAGCGCGGCGCAAGGAGCCAAAATTTGGAATCATCATAGATTGAAGCATGTGAGCAAATGTAGTTGGCTAAACCACAGCTACCTAAGCCTCTCATCGAAAAAAAAGTGCAATTCGTCGAAGAATAATTTTAGCGCAACTCGTTACGGCTGAAAGCCCCAAGTGACCCGTGTGGGCTCCCCATAATTCGCTCAGCATACTCAGCAAATTATGAGGACATTCTCAGCTACTCTATATGGCGTATGGCGCAAGAGATAGAACTGTTGGCCCACCTAATCAATAATCTATTCGCTCCTGACTTTAGAGGCCTTGGCCTGCCTCCGCGAAGGATAGGGCTTACACCAAAGCCCGCCATGTGCGTTTAAGTGCTTGTAATTCAGTTGTAGAAGGAAAAGGCTAACAAATCAGTTACCTTTGCGGTTGATTCGCAAACATTCTCTGCATCATGGTTGAGACCAAGACCACGGCCTACGTTCCGTATAAAGTAAAAGACATGAGCCTCGCTGAGTGGGGCCGCAAGGAAATCCGCTTGGCGGAGGCAGAAATGCCCGGCCTGATGGCGCTGCGCGAGGAGTTCGGTGATTCGAAGCCGCTGAAAGGCGCGCGCATCGCTGGCTGCCTGCACATGACCATTCAAACGGCAGTACTCATCGAGACGCTGATTGCGCTGGGGGCTGATGTTACGTGGTCTTCCTGCAACATCTTCTCTACCCAGGATCACGCGGCGGCGGCTATTGCGGCGGCT
Organism: Hymenobacter taeanensis; assembly: GCF_013137895.1. NCBI lineage: Bacteria > Pseudomonadati > Bacteroidota > Cytophagia > Cytophagales > Hymenobacteraceae > Hymenobacter > Hymenobacter taeanensis. The sequence goes on along the minus strand of NZ_CP053538.1, from coordinate 965,276 downwards.
GGCATCCCGGTATATGCCTGGAAGGGCATGAACGAGGAGGAGTTCAACTGGTGCATCGAGCAGACGCTGTTCTTCGGCGAGAAGCGCGAACCCCTGAACATGATTCTCGACGACGGCGGCGACCTGACCAACATGGTGCTCAACCAGTTCCCGGAACTGGCTGCTGGCATCAAAGGCCTGTCGGAGGAAACTACCACGGGCGTGCTGCGCCTCCTCGACCGGGTGAAGAACGGTACGCTACCCATGCCTGCCTTCAACGTAAATGATTCGGTAACAAAGTCGAAGTTCGACAACAAGTACGGCTGCAAAGAGTCGGCTGTTGACGCTATCCGTCGGGCCACCGACGTGATGATGGCTGGCAAAATTGCCGTGGTTGCTGGCTACGGCGACGTCGGGAAAGGCACTGCTGCCTCGTTGCGCGGCGCTGGTGCCCGCGTTATCGTAACTGAAATCGACCCTATCTGCGCTCTGCAGGCCGCCATGGATGGCTATGCGGTAAAGAAAATGGCCAACGCTATCAAGGAAGCCGACATCGTGGTAACTGCTACCGGCAACTGCGACATCATCACCGAAGAAGCGTTCCGTGCTCTAAAAGACAAAGCTATTGTCTGCAACATCGGCCACTTCGACGATGAGATTGACATGGCTTGGCTGAACAAGAATTACGGCCACACCAAAGATACCGTGAAGCCGCAGGTTGACATCTACAACATTGATGGCAAAGAGGTAATCATCCTCGCCGAAGGCCGTTTGGTAAACCTGGGCTGCGCCACTGGCCACCCCTCGTTCGTAATGTCGAACTCGTTCACGAACCAGACCCTGGCCCAGCTTGAGCTGTGGCAGAATGCTGACCAGTACGAGAACAAAGTGTACACTCTGCCCAAGCACCTCGATGAGAAGGTAGCCCGCCTGCACCTAGCCAAAATTGGCGTGGAGCTGGATGAGTTGAAGCCTAAGCAGGCTGAGTACATTAACGTACCAGTTGAAGGCCCATTCAAGTCGGATCTGTACCGCTACTAGACTACTTTGGTCCACTAGTAAAAAGCCCCGCTCTGTAATAAGAGCGGGGCTTTTTTAATGTAGTGTGTTTTCGTCTTTTATAGGCATCTGACCGGTGTAGTTCTCCATACTGGTGTACACTTGCGTCCCTAAAACAGACCAGTCATGCTTCACTGATACGTCGTATTGAAAAGCATTGTCCTTTACGTTAAGTATACCATCCTGCGCACTCCAGGAGTGGCCTAGCATAAAGGGGATAGTTGTAGCCGTGCCGACGTGGCTCTTCAGAAAACGGCCTACGCGCCAGCAAGCGTAGAGGAATAGCAGTACAAGCAGCAGGTTGAATATAGACCAAGCTATAATCATCGGATAAACAGGCTAGAATGAGATAGATGCTGAAATATAACTGCACGATGGAAACCTGGTGAATTAATCCAGGAAATTCTGCTCTACTAATGCTTCTGTCTGTTCCCAAAGTTGCTGGGCGTCGGTGGGAGTGGTGAAAGGGTGCTTCACGGCCACGGCTTTCTGCTTCGCAAAAAAGCCCCCGCTAATGTGGCCGGCTGCCTCATCAGTAACCAGGTACAAAGTAGTTTGTGCACCCTGCTCCGGCGAAATCATAAAGGGGCGGAATAGCTTGGTTAGTTTGGCAAGCCAGCCCTTGGCGTTGTCGCCGAAGTTGCTGGCAACTACGCCTGGGTGTAGGCTGTTCGTTACCACGTTAGAAATGCCTTTAGTACGTAGGCGCCGACTGAGCTCCTGTGTAAACAGAATATTGTAGAGCTTGGTGTTGCCGTACTGCCGCATGGCACCGTAGCCCCGTTCCTGGTTTAGATTCGTGAGGTCAGGCTTCGCAAATCGGTATGCCATAGAAGCCACATTGATAATTCGGGCCGCCGGGCTTTGGCGTAGCTTGTCCAGTAGCAGGGCAGTCAACAGAAAAGGACCGAGGTAGTTGGTGGCCAGTGTCATCTCATAGCCCTGGGCCGATAACTGGCGCTCCTTGCCAAACAGCAGCCCAGCATTATTCACCAGCACATCTAAACGGGGGTAACGCTGGTTAAACTCAGCCGCCGCTTTCCTTACCTGAGTTAGGTCAGAGAGGTCACATAGCAAAATATCTACCCGGTCGTGGCCGGCTGCGGCTCGTATCTCGTGCTGGGTGCGTTCTGCTTTTTCGGCGGAGCGGGCCAGCAGTATTACGTGAGCACCTTGCTTGGCCAGGGTTTGAGCCGTGACCTTACCAATGCCGGATGTAGCACCCGTAACCAAAATGAGTTGCTGCGCGAGAGGGGCCATAGGTCTAGTAGTTTCTTAACAGCTCCTCTATACGGAGTTACGAAGAAAACAACCGTTTGACTTTGGCGCTCTACCGGCTGATGAGCAAGTGCAGAGCACTAGCTTTCTGACCTCGCAAGCCATCCGCCCGAACCGTATACTGGCCTACGGGCAACTGGGATAAGGGCAGCGTGAGCGTATGAGCAACCGTTTCTATGCGGTACACGCACTGGCCGGTAGGAGTAAATAACTGCACCGTACGCTTGCCCGGCTCTGGGAAGCGCACGGTAGTATAGTGCTGCGCCGGATTTGGGTAAAGCACTGGCGCCTCCTGCGTGTCAGATGGGGGGTGGCGTACCGCAGCAGTAGCTACCCTATACACCGTGAAGCTATCAATTTCAGTGGTGTAGAAGTCTCGGAGCTGCCGCACATCAAACTGCAGCCGGCTAGAGTCGCGGGTTAGGCTTTGGTACCGGACTAAGCCCGAGAATCCTCCTTGCTTTACTGCCTCCGATAAATCCAGCATTTGTTCCCAGCCGGTAGCTAAGCCCTGTACCTCGTTGCCGCGGATGCGCATGGCGTGCACCCAGTAGGCGGTGCCATTGTTAGGCTGCACCACATAGTAAAGCTGCTTGTAACGAAACGCCCACGCATTCAGGAGGGTATCTGGGGTGCCTGACCGGGTAATAATATTGCGTTTCGATACGGGGTTGTACTGCACCTGCAAATCCAGGGTATCTCGCGCTGAAACAAGGTGCAAGCGTGAGCCCAGTACCTTTTCCAGGTTTTGAGGGTGTCGAATGTGAAAGGCATCAAACGTGGTACTTGGGCTCTCGCAACCAAGCAATACAAGCAAGGGTAACCCGAGAAATGCAGAAGTGCGCATAATGCCCATATCTGTTTGATTTGAAGTGGCCTATAACTGCTGTTTAGGCTGATGATCAGTGAAATGTAACCTTCGGGCAACGGCCCCCAGCTCCTCGCTGCAACTCCCGAAACTGATTAGCGGCCAAATTGCGGATATTTGCTTCTGCATGCCCACCGTCTTCTTATCAGTTGTTATCATCACCTACAATGAAGAGCGCAATATTGCTCGCTGCCTGGAGGCTGTGCGCAGTATTGCCGATGAGGTAGTGGTAGTAGACTCCTTCTCCACTGACAATACCGTTGCTATCAGCCAGCAGATGGGCTCGCGGGTGGTGCAACACGCATTTGCGGGCTATGTGCAACAGAAAAACTTTGCTACTGCCCAGGCCACGCACAACCACGTTTTGCAGCTCGATGCGGACGAAGTCCTGACGGAGGAGCTCCGGCAAAGCATTCTGGCGGCTAAAAGCAACTGGCAGCACGCCGGCTACACCTTGGCCCGCCTTACCAACTACTGCGGCTCCTGGGTGCGCCACGGCGGCTGGTACCCTGATCGTAAGTTGCGCCTCTATGATCGGCGCCTGGGCCAGTGGGAGGGCTTGCTCCTGCACGAGCGCTATGAGGTAGCCGTAGGCCAGTCAGTAGGAGCCCTCACCGGTGATGCCCTGCATTATTCCTATGATTCTGTGGAGCAGCACGTGCAGCAGCTCAACCGCTTCACCAGCATCGCGGCCGATGAGTTGTGGTTGCGGGGCAAGCGCCGGGTTTCGCTGTTTCACTTACTGCTGAAGCCGTGGTGGAAATTTGTGCACGGCTACTTTTTCCGGCTCGGTTTTCTCGATGGCTTCGCGGGGCTAAGTATTGCTACTATCTCGGCGTGGGGCGTATTTCTGAAATTCGCTAAGCTCAAAACCAAAGCTGCCGTATGAAGACGTTCCTCATTAGCCGCACCGATGCTATTGGCGACGTTGTGCTCACGCTGCCCGTAGCTGGGCGCCTTAAGCAGCTATACCCTGGCTGCCGGGTGGTGTTACTTGGGCGCACCTACACGCAGGCAGTAGCAGAAGCCTGTCCGTGGGTAGATGCCTTTCTGAATTTTGATGAGTTGCTGAGTTTAGATGAACAGGCCCAGGTAACGCTGCTACGCCAGCAACAGGCCTACGCCATTCTGCACATCTTCCCCAATAAGCTAGTAGCCAAACTGGCCCGGAAAGCAGGAGTGCCAGTCCGTATTGGTACACGCAACCGCCTGTTTCACTGGTTTACCTGCAATCAACTGGTAGCTCTCAGCCGCCGCCACTCTCCACTGCATGAGGCCCAGCTCAATCTGCAATTGGTGGAGCCGCTAGGCCAGGCAACAGTGCTACCACTACCAGAAACAGCGGCGCTGGTTCGCTTGCAGCCCGTGGCTGCCTTACCAGCGGTTATACAAGAGCTGTTGGCTGCTCGCCAGCCTCATCAGTTAAATGTCATACTGCATCCGCGTAGCCGGGGCAGTGCTCGTGAGTGGGGGCTAGAGCACTTTGGCACTCTGGCCCGGCTACTGCACCAGGCGGGGCATCGTGTGTTCGTAACCGGCACTGCCGCCGAAGGGGAGGAGTTGCATTCCTGGCTTCAGCAGCATCACCAGTTCCTGGCCGCCAACCTAACCGGACAGCTCAGCTTGCCTCAACTTTTGGCCTTCATTGGTGCCGCTGATGGCCTAGTGGCGGGCAGCACGGGGCCTCTGCACCTGGCTGCCGCCTTGGGGCGCCATGCGTTAGGCCTGTACCCACCCATCCGGCCTATGCACCCAGGCCGCTGGGCTCCCTTGGGCCCTTATGCTGAGTATCTGGTATTCGATAAGCCAAACTGCCAAGACTGCCGCGCCCAGCCAGCTGCTTGCAGTTGCATTAAAGCTCTGGAGCCTACACAGGCGCTGGCTCGCATTCTGAGTTGGCAGCCGTTGGTGCTGACATCAGTTCCATCTATCACCACCCGTTAAATGAGGGCGCATACCATAAAGCACCACCCACAAAAAGCGTGGTGGTATTCCTGGTGGCGTTCTGGGCTACTATCGCAGCATTTGCTGTTGTTGGCATGTACTGCGGGCGTAGTAGGGCTGCTAACATCGCGGGCCCTTGTAGCACTCAGCCCCGTAACGGGTGTGGTGGCCGCTTTAGCTAACCCCGCGCTTAGTCGGGCGCTAGGCCAGTGGCTCCGGCTGCGTACCGTCTGGGCACCGGCGGCTATGTATGCCCTGCTGCTGTTGAGTGGCTTCCATACTGAGCAATGGAACGTATGGCGTCATGAAACCTTTCGGTTGTTGCCCTGGCTTGGTGTGCCCTTGGCTTTTGGTGTGGCTGTGCCGCTTACCAAGCGGCAGCGCTCAGGGATAGGCCTATTGTATGTAACGGGCTTTGTGCTAGTAGCCCTGGCTACTCTAGGGCAGTACTTTTTAGATCCGGCCGCCGCAAACAAAGCTTTCGGGTTAGGGCAGAGCTTACCTTCCGTTACGGGCATTTTCCATATTCACTTTGGGCTGATGCTGGCATTGGCAGCCTTTTTTGCCCTGCTGCTGCGCCACAACAGCCATACTCCGGGTCTGCGCCTGGGGCTCCTGATAGCTGCGGCCGTGTGCGTTGTGACCTTACACTTACTGGCCTACCGCACAGGGCTGCTGGTGTTTTACGTTATGGCGTTGCTAGAGGCGCTGCGGCTGCTGCTTAGAAAACGCCTGTTGTTAGGGCTCGGAGTGCTCTTCCTGCTTGTGGCCTCGCCGTTAGTAGCGTACCACACCCTTGAGCCCGTACACCAGCGCCTAGATGCTACCATCTGGGATGTGCAGCAGATCCAACTCGGGCATGATATCAATGAGTATTCCCTCTCCCGCCGCCTAGCCGCCTGGCAAACGGCCCTAACGGTTGCCCAGGCGCACCCGTGGCTGGGAGTGGGCCCCGCTGATGCTTACCAGGCAATGATGAACCAATACAGCTGGAAGAATTTTGGCCTTCGCCCTGAAAACCGCGTAATGGTTCATAATCAGTATCTACATCAGCTGCTGAGCGGCGGAATTGTAGGCCTGAGTGTATGGCTCTTGGTGCTATTTGGTCCCCTTATGCAACCTAGCCTGCGGCGCAATCCGTACGTGTATCACTTCCTGTTGATGGAAGCTACCGCTATGCTGGTAGATTCGCTGCTTGAGCTGCAGATCGGCTTCAATTTGTTCGTGTTTCTCTACGGTTTTATCGTGGTAGCCACCGAACGCCGTGTAAGTCAAGAAGCTGAAACGCTAAAACCTTCCGCCCTTCCTACGGTATAATCCGTAACATCATTTGTCTATCGGCAGTAATTTTTCAATATTCGGCCGCAATTTTCAGCGTTTATGAGCGACTCTCCCGAACGGGTTCCCAAACTGAGCAAAGAGGAAAAAGACCGGCGTTTTCAGGCCGAACTCATGCCTGTGCTCGATTCGCTGTACAACTTCGCATTTCGCCTTACGCTTGACGAAGATGACGCAAATGACCTCGTACAGGAAACTTATCTGAAAGCATATCGCTTCTTTGAGTACTTCGAGCAGGGAACAAACGCCAAAGCGTGGCTGTTTCGCATCCTGAAAAATTCGTTCATCAACGATTTTCGCAAAAAGAGCAAGCAGCCTGCCAAGGTTGACTACAGCGAAATCGAAGGGTACTACAACTCAGAAGATGTAGAAGCCGAAGGCGACGCCGGCAGCACTTCCTCTGACATGCGGCAGCAAGCCGTGCGCGACCTCATCGGCGACGAAGTGGCCAGCGCACTTAACTCACTGCCCGTGGATTTCCGCACCGTCATTATCCTCTGTGATCTAGAAGGGTTCACGTACGAGGAAATGGCTAAGGTACTTGACATCCCCATCGGAACAGTGCGCTCTCGCTTACACCGGGCGCGTAACTTCCTGAAGGATAAACTTGAAAGATACGCTAAGTCAATGGGCTACGGCTCAGATGGCGGCGACGAAACCGATTCAGACGACACCGAATAAACTCCTGCCAGGAAACAGTTATGGAAACTACTTCTACAAAAACCAACCAGAGCGGGGCCATCCCCAATGCCCCCGACTGTGAACGCGTGAATACAATACTCGACCAAATTATCGTAGGCCAGGAGCCCACGGCTGAGGACGAAGACTACTTCGTAAATCATGCCGAAGATTGTTCTCCCTGTTTCGACAGCATCGATAAGCAGCGCATTTTTATCGATTTCTTGTCGCAGCATGTAGGCCGTAAAGGTGCTCCTTCTTCGCTGCCCAACGCAATTCTTGCGCGCGTTCAGGCAGAAATGGCCTAATTTTACCCCATGCAGGGTAAAATCATCGCCTTTTCGGCTCCCTCCGGAGCCGGTAAGACCACTATTGTTCATCGGCTCCTGGAGCGAATCCCAGAGCTAAGCTTCTCAATATCAGCCTGTACGCGCGACAAGCGCGGCCGGACGGAAGCCAACGGTAAAGACTATTACTTCATATCCGTTCAGGAGTTCCAGGAGAAAATCCGGCACGATGCATTCGTGGAATGGGAAGAAGTATACGAAGGTGCCTTCTATGGAACGCTCAAATCTGAAGTTGAGCGCATCTGGGAAGGCGGCCATCATGCCGTGCTGGACGTAGATGTGAAGGGTGGTTTAAGTATCAAGGAGTTTTACAAAGACCGTGCCTTGGCCGTGTTTGTAAAGCCTCCTTCCCTTGAGATTCTGGAGCAGCGCCTGCGCAACCGCGCTACCGACTCTGCCGCCAGCATTTCTTCCCGTCTCTATAAAGCCAACTTTGAGCTGACGTTCGAAGATCGTTTTGATGTAACCATCGTGAACGACGATCTGGATCGGGCCATTGATGAAGCGGAGCAGCTCGTTCGGAAATTTATCATGTCCGAGTCAGAGATACTGTGAACACCGCTACTCCGGGAAAGAAAGTAGGGCTACTCTTCGGCTCTTTCAATCCTATTCATACTGGGCACCTGATACTGGCCAACTATATGGCCACTCACACTGACCTAGATGCAGTGTGGCTGGTGGTTTCGCCGCAAAGCCCGTTTAAGGTTGGCCAGGAGTTGCTTCCTGAAAGCCAACGCTATGAGTTGGTGCAATTGGCTATTGTTGGCAATTCGAGGTTGCAAGCACTCAACATTGAGTTTGAGATGCCTAAGCCAAGCTACACCATCGATACGCTTGATGAACTGCATCGGCGGCACCCGGCGTATCGTTTCGTGCTCCTGATGGGCGAGGATAACCTACCTGGCCTACCACGCTGGAAACACGCCGAGCGTATTCTCAATGAACATGAGGTATATGTATACCCAAGGCCTGGGGTTGACATTACCGGAGTGAATGCCCATCCAGGAGTTAAAGTAGTAGATGCACCGTTGTTAGATATTTCTGCTACGTTCATCCGCGACTGCGTACGGGAGCATAAGTCTATCCGCTACTTAGTACCCGATGCCGTAGAAGCTCGCATTGAGCAAGGAGGGTTTTGGCGCTAGGCCAGTAACACTAACTCAACAACAAAACAAAAGCCCCACTCATTTTGAATAAGTGGGGCTTTTCTGTGAACTGAGGGCAACAGAAATCAGATAGTCATGATTTCACTTTCCTTCTTACTCAGCAAGTCGTCAACTTTCGTGATGTAAGAGTCAGTGGCCTTTTGCACTTTGGCTTCGGCATCCTTGATAGCATCTTCCGAGGCTCCCTCTTTCAGCAACTTCCGCAACGATTCGTTTACGTCCTTCCGGATGCCGCGAATGCGCACCTTGCCACTTTCCGATTCGGACTTAGCCTGCTTCACCAGTTCCCGCCGACGCTCCTCGGTCATGGCTGGAATGTTCAGGCGCACGCCTTCGGCGTCTGATTGCGGGTTGAGGCCTAGGTCGCTATTCTTAATAGCCTTGGCAATTTCGCTGATCATGTTCTTCTCCCAAGGCTTGATAAACAGCGTGCGGGCATCTGGCGCCGACACGTTGGCTACCTGTGCCACGGGAGTAGGGGTGCCATAGTAATCTACCCGCAGCGAGTCGAGCATTGCCGGCGAGGCCTTACCTGCCCGAATGCGCGTTAGCTCCACGCCAGTGTGCTGCAGGGCCTTGCCCATTGATTCTTCAGCCTCGTCGAGGTAAAACTTAATTTCTTCGTCCATGTGTGAAGGAATAAAACAGTAAGAAATGAAAGCCTAGGCTATGAATCAGCGCTCCGCCTCAACTTTCACTTCATCATTCTAGTTGATTGGTGCCAGTTCCGTAAGAAGATGCTTACACAGCTGGTTGCAAGGTGTCAGTGGCAGATGGCTGTTGCGCCTCTGAGCCTTTCATGCTCACCAGCGTACCTACTTTTTCACCCTCAATCAGGCGTTGCAGATTGCCTTCTTTGTTCATATCGAAAACAATGATTGGCAGGTTATTCTCTTTGCAAAGTGTGAAGGCCGTCATATCCATCACGTTGAGGTTCTTCTCCATTACCTCATCAAACGTGATTTCCGGGTAGCGCACTGCCGAAGCATCCTTTTCGGGGTCAGCGGTATAAATGCCGTCTACTCGCGTACCTTTCAGTACCACGTCGGCCTCAATCTCAATGGCCCGCAGTGAGGCCGCCGAGTCGGTGGTGAAGTAAGGGGAGCCAATGCCGGCCCCAAAGATTACCACACGGCCTTTCTCTAGGTGGCGTAATGCTCGCCGACGTATGTAAGGCTCACAAACCCGCTGAATGGTTACCCCAGAAAGCAAACGAGTATTTACATCCAGCTTTTCCAGCGCACTCTGCAAGGCCATAGAGTTGATAACCGTGGCTAGCATACCCATGTAGTCACCTTGCACACGGTCTAGGCCAAAAGCCTCCGCCTGTACGCCGCGAAAGATATTACCACCTCCAATAACTACGGCTATTTCGGTGCCAGTGGCCGCCGCCGTCTTGATTTCCTCCGCGTACTGCATTAGTCGGGCGGCATCAATACCGTACTGTTGCTGGCCCATGAGAGCTTCGCCGCTCAGCTTTAGCAGAATCCGTTTATACTTCAAAACAAATGGGGTTAGGCGTGAAATGCAGTAAATAAGCTTGGCAATAGCCAGTAGCTGGGGTGGCGCAACGCTACCAGATGCAGGTTGGGCAAGAGGGTGGCCTAGCTGAAAAGCACTAGTACCTGTCCTTTCGTAACGTTGTCGCGCAAGGTTACTTTAATGGCTGATATGGTGCCCTCTCCAGGTGCTTTTAGAATATTCTCCATCTTCATGGCTTCCAGTACTAACAATGGGTCGCCCTTCTGTACTACTTGGCCCGGCTCCACCCGAATGTCAACAATAAGGCCGGGCATGGGAGCCTTTAGCTCATTGACTTTGCTAGCCGTAGTATTGCTCATACCTAGCTTGTCCAACAGCAAGTCAAACCGGTCTTTAGCCTGCAACTCCAAGCGTTGCCCATTGAGTTTTAGCACAAAGGTTTTGGAAGGGTAATCTACTGAGATAAGCTCAGCTGCGAAAGATTGCCCATTGTGTAAAATATGGTATTGCCCGTTGCCTAAGGAGGCCAAATCCCACTCAAATACTTGGCCGTTCACAGTGGTAGAGCCGCCAGGGCGGTAATCAATGTCCCATACTTGATCAGGACCGGTGCGTACTTGTAGCATGTGGGAGAGGAAGGTGTAGAGCGGAAAAGGGCTTAAAGATAGGTCAAATCTGAAATAAATTCGGAACTTGACCCTTCATTCCCCTATTGCGTTTATTCATGAAATATCCGGTCCTCGGTGCTCTTAGCCTGATTCTGACCTGTTATATAGTGGCCCCAGCTCAGACTACAACCACGTCTAAATCAGCCACTAATAAAACGGCCGTTCGTAAGAAAGTACCTGCTCCGGTGGAAGCAGCGTCTATAGCCGCGCCTGCCCAGTTACCCGTGCCCAATTGGTTGCCGCCTACTAATCCAGTTCAGCCAGCTGCCACTATCGTTCATGACCTATTAGATACCAAGCTTGATGTTCGTTTCGACTGGGCCAAGCAGTGGCTGCTCGGGACGGCTACTTTAACCGTTAGGCCTCATTTTTATCCGCAAAACCAGCTTGTTCTGGATGCGAAAGGTTTTGATGTAAAAAACGTAGAGCTGGTTACTAGCGCTGAAAAGGGCAAAGACCTAAAGTTTGCTTACGATAAGAAAAAGCTGACGGTCTTTCTTGACCGCTCCTATACTCGTACCGAACCCTGTCAGGTTCGCATCCAATATGTAGCCAAACCTAATGAAATCCTCTCAACCGGGGGCAGCGAGGCTATTACCGACGACAAAGGGCTGTACTTCATCAACCCTCTTGGTACCGACAAAACCAAGCCCCGACAGATCTGGACCCAAGGTGAGTCGGAATCTAGCTCGTGCTGGTTCCCAACTATTGATAAGCCTAACCAGCGCATGACGCAGGAAATCAGCATCACGGTTGAAAGTGAACTAAAGACTCTCTCCAATGGCTTGCTAACCTCCTCTCAGCGCAACCCAGACGGTACCCGCACCGACGTGTGGAAGCAATCATTACCGGCGGCTCCGTACCTGACGATGCTCGCCGTCGGCGACTTTGCCGTCGTATCTGATCTGTGGCGGGGTAAAACAGTGGCCTACTACGTTGACCCCGCTTATCAGCATACTGCCAAGCGAGTATTTGGTAATACTCCCGAGATGATGGAATTTTATTCCAAGAAACTAGGGGTAGATTTTCCCTGGGAGAAGTATTCGCAAGTAGCCGTACACGATTTTGTGTCGGGGGCTATGGAAAATACCTCTGCCACCACCATTCAACAACAGCTCGTGCAATTCACTAACCGAGAGTTGCCCGATGTCAGCTACGATACGGAATCAGTAATCACCCACGAGGTGTTCCACCAATGGTTCGGCGACTATGTGACTACGGAATCATGGGCCAACCTGCCACTAAACGAATCCTTTGCCGATTACTCGGAGTATTTGTGGGCAGAGCACAAATACGGTGAGGATGCGGCTGGCCTAGTGTTGCAGACCAAGCTCAATAATTATCTGCAGGAGGCGCAAACGAAGCGGGAGCCCCTAATCCGGTATCGTTATGCGAACCGAGAGGATATGTTCGACCGGCACTCCTATGATAAGGGTGGCCGGGTACTGCACATGTTGCGCAACTACGTTGGCGATGAGGCATTTTTTACTGCTCTCAATCACTACTTGAGTCAGAACAAATTTTCAGCCTCCGAAATTGCCAAGCTGAGAATTGCTTTTGAAGATGTGACCGGAGAGGACTTAATGTGGTTCTTTGACCAGTGGTTTATGCAGCGTGGTCACCCTGAGCTGCGCATTACTCACAGTTACGATAATGGGCAAGTTGCGCTGCGTGTACGCCAAGTGCAGGATACCCTGTTTCAGCCAGTATATCGGCTGCCAGTTACTGTCACTACCTGGAACAATAACCAGCCTACTGATCACCACATTGTCATTACCAAGGCTGACCAGACGTTTCGTTTGCCAGTAAGCCAAAAACCTAGCTTGGTAAAGTTTGACAATGAAGGCGTGCTATTAGCGCAATTAGATGAAGAGCGCACCCAAGATGAATTGATATATCAATACAACCACGCTCGTAGTTACTTGCAAAAGTTTGAGGCGCTTGACGGTCTGAGAAATAAAACAGCTGATTTAAATGTCAGCGCCATATTTCGAAATGCCTTAAATGATAATTTCTGGGCCATTAGACAAAAATCTTTAGAAGGCTTACGCCGCTATAAAGGGGCTGAGGGCATTGCCATACGGAAAGAACTCCAACGCTTAGCACTCAATGAGAAAAAAGGCGTAGTGCGTGCTGCCGCTATTACTACACTAGCCTCCTTCCCCAATGAAGATTTTAGTGAGCTGTATTCAGCGGCATTGCGCGACAGCTCCTACCTAGTGGTAGGGGCCGCTGTTGATGCTTTGGCAAAATCGCCTACTGTAGCCACCCGTGAGCCAATCAATGCTCTGCAAGACACTAAAAACCCCGGCCTTATCACTGCGCTGTCAAATTATTATGCGCTAAATGGCACCGCAGATCATTACCAGTGGTTTCTGGCCAGAACTAAAGACGCTCCGAGTGAAGTATTATATACTTTACTAGAAAACTTTGGTACGCTTATGCAGCGCATGCCGCCCATAGAGCGTGAAAAAGGGATACAGCGATTAGAAGTGCTTGCTCGTACGCATCCTATGTACTATGTGCGCTTAGGTGCTTACAAAGGCCTAAACGAGCTGATAGCGAGTATGCCAGTGCTTAAACCTACCCTTCAGGATATTCGGGCAAAGGAAAAAGATGAGCGACTGAAATCGATTTACAGTCTCATTCCATAAACTTTTTTTCGCTGTTGGCTAGAGTAATAATAATTTGCTTGTTATAGAGTATCAGATGTTTGTGAGGTTAGAAAAACATTTAGGTGGAGGTTTTAAGAAAAAAGTCAAAACGTTTTTTGCTTCAGCGCTTGACTTGCATCAGAAAGCCCTTAATTTTGCAGCTCCAATCACAACCAGAACGGCATCGGCCACGGAAATGAAAGGGTTCGTTTCTCATAAATGGTGAGGAATATGCAAGCTGGGGGCGTCGCATAGCGGCAATTGCGGGTGACTGTAACTCACCTCCTTCGGGTTCAAAGGTTCGAGTCCTTTCGCCCCCACATATATCTGAGTTGTTGAAAGAATGAGGTAGTGGCCTAGGTTAGTATCTCGCTATTTCGCCACCTCACCTACGCGGGAGTAGCTCAGTTGGTAGAGCGGCAGCCTTCCAAGCTGCAGGTCGCGGGTTCGAACCTCGTCTCCCGCTCAGTGCAAAAGTTTGCTGGTTGAATTGTTGATTCGCTAGCGTACCTTTGTTGAACAGAATAAGCCGTTTTAGCTCAGTGGTAGAGCACTTCCTTGGTAAGGAAGAGGTCATGGGTTCAAATCCCATAAATGGCTCAGAATTACGAGTACCAACGGAATAGCTGGTCTACTCTGCTGGATCTGTCAGACAAGTAAAGCGACGTGCAGTCCTCACTAAACGGAGCTGCGTTTCGCTTTCTTGCAGTATAGCCACTTCGCTTTTTCCCCCTCTTTACTTCAAAGTCTCTTAATCTCTGTTACAATGGCCAAAGAAAATTTTGATCGTTCCAAGCCGCACGTGAACATCGGTACGATCGGGCACGTCGACCACGGCAAAACCACCCTGACCGCTGCAATCACCACGGTTCTGGCGAACAAAGGTCTGGCCGCTAAGCGTGACTTCTCGTCGATCGACAACGCTCCCGAAGAGAAAGAGCGTGGTATCACGATCAACACCGCTCACGTTGAATACGCTACCGAAAACCGTCACTACGCTCACGTTGACTGCCCTGGTCACGCTGACTATGTGAAGAACATGGTAACGGGTGCTGCCCAGATGGACGGTGCTATTCTCGTAGTAGCTGCTACCGACGGCCCAATGCCCCAGACTCGTGAGCACATCCTGCTTGCTCGTCAGGTAGGTGTACCTCAGCTGGTAGTGTTCATGAACAAAGTGGACATGGTGGATGACCCCGAACTGCTCGAGCTGGTGGAAATGGAAATCCGCGAATTGCTCTCGTTCTACGACTTCGACGGCGACAACATTCCAGTTATCCAGGGTTCTGCTCTAGGTGGCCTGAACGGCGACGCTAACTGGGTTCCCAAGATCGAGGAACTGATGGCTGCTGTTGATAGCTACATTCCAATTCCTGCTCGTCTGACCGACCTGCCCTTCCTGATGCCAGTAGAGGACGTGTTCTCTATCACGGGTCGTGGTACGGTTGCTACCGGCCGTATCGAGCGTGGTATCATCAACTCGGGTGAGCAAGTAGAAATCCTCGGTATGGGTGCTGAGAACCTCAAGTCGACCGTAACTGGTGTTGAGATGTTCCGCAAAATCCTTGACCGTGGTGAAGCTGGCGACAACGTAGGTCTGCTGCTCCGTGGTATTGAAAAGGAAGCCATCCGTCGTGGTATGGTTATCTGCAAGCCCGGTTCAGTTAAGCCTCACCAGAAGTTCAAAGCTGAGGTGTACGTTCTGTCGAAAGAAGAAGGTGGCCGTCACACGCCGTTCTTCAACAACTACCGTCCTCAGTTCTATTTCCGCACCACCGACGTAACCGGCATCATTTCGCTGGGTGAAGGCGTGGAAATGGTAATGCCTGGTGACAACGTAACCATCTCGGTTGAGTTGATCAACTCGGTAGCTATGGAAAAAGGTCTGCGTTTCGCTATTCGCGAAGGTGGTCGTACTGTAGGTGCTGGTCAGGTTACTGAAATCCTCGACTAATTTCTGCTAGAATAAGCCAATCCGCCCTCGATATTTTTCGGGGGCGGATTTGTTTTGTCTAAACACTTCAGTACATTTGCAGTCCCAATCCAGCACCTTGAAGGGTAGGGACGCATACACGGGCGTAGTTCAAGGGTAGAATAGAGGTCTCCAAAACCTTTGATGGGAGTTCGAATCTCTCCGCCCGTGCCATAAACAAGGCTGCCACTGCAGCCGCACCTACCAAGCCTAACCGGTGCCGCATCATGAGTAAGCTGACAAACTATTTCCGCGAAACCTCTGAGGAGATGCGTTACAAGGTAACGTGGCCTTCTTTAGAAGAACTACAGAAGAGCGCTGGCCTAGTGCTGCTCGGCTCGCTTCTTTTCGCTGCAGTAGTTGGCATCATGGATGTGGCGTTCAGCAAGAGCCTGGAAGCGTTTTACACTTCGTTCCGGTAAGCGGCAGAACACACGACGACAATGGGCGAGTTAAAATGGTATGTGGTCCGCTCAGTTAGCGGACAGGAGAAAAAAGCCAAAACCTATCTGGAAACAGAGATTGGCCGCCATGGTCTCTCTGATCTAGTGCCTCAGGTACTGATTCCAGTAGAGAAGGTGTTCGAGATGCGCAATGGCAAAAAGCGTGTGCGCGAAAGAAACCTTTATCCTGGCTATATCATTATTCATGCTGATCTGACGCACGGAGAAGTTGACCACATTATCACTAGCACCCCGGGAGTAATTGGGTTCCTCAGTGATAAAGAAGGGAAAGCAGCTAATCAGAACACGAAGCCAGTGCCTCTGCATATTTCTGAAGTGAACCGCATTCTCGGTATCGTGGACGAAGCAGAAGAACAAACAGCTACTCTAGAGACTCCATTCGTAGTAAACGAGCTGGTGAAGATTGTAGATGGTGGTTTTGCTGGAATGTCTGGTACAGTTTCGGAAGTTTTCGAAGAGCGTAAGAAGCTCAACGTAATTGTAAAAATATTCGGCCGTAGCACTCCAATGGAGCTGAGCTACACGCAGGTTGAAAAGGAGTCATAAGCTGATTTGAATTAAGGAGCTTAGAACTGAGAATCATCTGACTCTGAGTTCTAAGCTCTCTAATATAGCTTCAGCACAAGCAACGTCGCCAGTTATCCGCTCCGGATTGGCGGTGCTTCCACTAGGAGCAATCAAAAAAACTGAGGATGCTGCGTGTTACGATGCAGAATCCGAAGCCTTACAAACCAAATGGCCAAGGAAATTAGAGGTTATCTGAAGCTTCAGATAAAGGGAGGCGCCGCGAACCCCGCGCCGCCGGTTGGACCTGCACTTGGTAGCAAAGGCCTTAACATTATGGAGTTCTGCAAGCAGTTCAATGCTCGCACCCAGGATAAGGCCGGCCAAGTTTGTCCTGTACTCATCACCATGTACACCGACAAGTCGTTTGACTTCGTTGTGAAGACTCCTCCGGTGCCAGTTCTCCTTATGGAGGCTGCTAAGCTCCAGAGCGGTTCAAAAGAGCCTAACCGTAACAAGGTTGGCTCGGTGACCTGGGACCAGGTACGCACCATCGCTGAGACGAAGATGCCAGACCTGAATGCTTTCAAAGTGGAGTCGGCAATGCTGCAAGTAGCCGGTACGGCTCGCAGCATGGGCATCACTGTGTCGGGTGCTTCTCCTTTTGCTGAATAATCTAACGACGGAGAAGACATGGCACAAGTAAGCAAAAAGCGCAAGGAAGCCCTTGCTAAGCATGACCTGACCGAAGTTCGGAATCTGGTTGAAGCTGCCAAAGTGGTAAAGGACATCACCTATACCAAATTTGATGCTTCAGTAGATATCGATGTTCGCCTGGGTGTTGACCCCCGCAAAGCTGACCAGATGGTACGTGGCGTAGCAACGCTACCCCACGGTACCGGTAAAACTGTTCGCGTTCTGGCTCTCGTAACGGCTGACAAAGAAGCTGAAGCAACTGCTGCTGGCGCTGACTTCGTTGGTCTGGACGATTATATCGCCAAGATCGAGAAAGGCTGGACTGACATTGACGTAATCATCACAATGCCATCAGTTATGGCTAAGGTTGGTCGTCTGGGTCGCGTACTAGGTCCTCGTGGCCTGATGCCTAACCCTAAGTCTGGTACGGTTACAACTGATGTAGCTAAAGCTGTACAGGAGGTGAAAGCTGGTAAAATCGACTTCAAAGTTGACAAGACTGGTATCATCCACTGCTCAGTAGGCAAAGTGTCGTTCGACGAGCAGAAGCTCGCTGAAAACGCTATCGAAGTAATCCAGACGCTTCAGCGTCTGAAGCCTTCTTCGGCTAAAGGTACGTACATCAAGAGCATCACGCTTTCGAGCACTATGTCTCCTGCTGTTCCGGTTGACACCTCGGTAACTTCCGCATAATTTTAATCAACACGACGATATGATCCGGGAAGAAAAACAAGCCCTCGTCGACGAGTTGAGCGAGAAGTTCCAATCGCACAACGCGTTCTACATTGCCGATGCTTCGGGAATGTCGGTGGCGAAAATCAACGAATTCCGTCGCCTGTGCTTCAACCGCGGTATGGAGTTCAAGGTGTACAAGAATACGTTCATCCGTAAGGCGCTCGATACTCTCGGTACCGATACTACGGAGATGGACGCTGCACTGAAAGGCCAGTCGGGCATCCTGTTCTCGAAAGAGTCAGGCAATGCTCCTGCTAAACTGCTGCAGGATTTTTATAAAGCACAGAACTACGGCAAAAACGTAGAGCCGAAGCCTGCTCTGAAAGGTGCTTACGTAGATGCTAGCATCTATATCGGCGCTAATCAACTGAGCGGCCTCAGCACGCTGAAAGGTAAAAACGAGCTCATCGGTGAAGTTATCGGTCTGCTCCAGTCGCCTGCCAAAAACGTTATCTCTGCTCTGTCAAGCGGTGGCAACATTCTGGCTGGCCTCATCAAAACGCTTTCCGAAAAAGAAGAGGTTGCAGGCTAACCGCTGCTCATC
This sequence comes from Hymenobacter taeanensis, assembly GCF_013137895.1. NCBI lineage: Bacteria > Pseudomonadati > Bacteroidota > Cytophagia > Cytophagales > Hymenobacteraceae > Hymenobacter > Hymenobacter taeanensis. Next base: position 946,900 of record NZ_CP053538.1, on the reverse strand, counting down.
TTTTTCACTTTCAATTTCTTTTAATAACCCCCCTTTTTAACAATCTACAGAAATGGCAGATTTGAAAGCATTCGCCGAGCAGCTCGTTAGCCTGACGGTAAAAGAAGTAAACGAACTGGCTACTATCCTGAAGGACGAGTACGGCATTGAGCCCGCTGCTGCTGCTCCCGTAATGATGGCTGGTGGTGGCGCTGGCGCTGCTGCTGACGCTCCTGAGGAGAAGACCTCGTTCGACGTAATCCTGAAGTCGGCTGGTGCTGGCAAACTGGCTGTGGTGAAACTGGTGAAAGACCTGACCGGTCTGGGCCTGAAAGAAGCCAAAGAACTGGTTGACGGTGCTCCCAAGGCCCTGAAAGAAGGTGTTGCTAAAGACGAAGCTGAGTCGCTGAAGAAGCAACTGGAAGAAGCCGGCGCTGAAGTAGAAGTTAAGTAATTTCTGCTGCCTGCTCTTAAAACCAGCAAATATGGAGAGGCCTGGCAACTAAGCCAGGTCTTTTCCTGTTTGTAGGCAACAAACTAGTCGGAAGTTCGTTTGCACGCCGCTTTGCGGCTTTTTGTGCCTACGGACGCTGAAGCGCAAAGTTTTGCTTTGCGCTTTCGTGCGCCAACAACTTCTCATTTTTTCAAGGTAGTAGTACTGCTATTGCCCTGAACTGGATTCTCTCAGTGTCCATTTCCTAACCCCACATACATTGGCTACACCGAAAGCACAGACAGGTCTGCAAAAACTGCAGGCGGCTGACGAGCGGATCAACTTCGCCAAGATTAAAAAGGTTATTGAGTACCCGGATTTCCTGGACGTGCAGGTTCGCTCGTTCATGGATTTCTTCCAGTTGGAAACGGCTGCCGAGAACCGTACCGATGAGGGTCTCTTCAAAGTATTCGCCGAGAACTTTCCGATTTCGGACTCGCGCGAGAACTTCGTGCTGACCTTTATTGACTACCACGTCGACCCGCCTAAGTACTCAGTAGATGAGTGCATCGACCGGGGCCTGACGTACTCGGTACCGCTGAAAGCTAAGTTGCGCCTGGTCTGCAATGACACGGACAACGAAGATTTCGAGACGATCGAGCAGGAAGTGTTCTTGGGTAACATCCCTTACATGACCGAGAAGGGCTCGTTCGTAATCAACGGTGCTGAGCGTGTTATTGTATCGCAGCTGCACCGTTCACCCGGTGTATTCTTTGCGCAGAGCAAGCACACCAACGGCACTAAGCTGTACTCGGCCCGTATTATTCCGTTCAAAGGCTCGTGGATTGAATTTGCCACGGACGTGAACAATGTGATGTACGCGTACATCGACCGGAAGAAGAAGTTTCCGGTTACTACGCTGCTTCGCGCCATCGGTTACGGCACCGACAAAGATATCTTGGACCTGTTCGGGCTATCGGAGGAAGTGAAGGCCGATAAGAAGAACCTTAAGAAGGCAGTAGGCCGCAAGCTGGCCGCTCGGGTGCTCCGCACCTGGACGGAAGACTTCGTGGATGAGGATACCGGTGAAGTGGTATCTATTGACCGGAACGAGGTACTGCTGGAGCGCGACTCTACTATCGAGGAAGAGGACATTGACACCATCCTGAACGCTGGTGCTAAGTCGGTAATTCTGCACCGCGAGAATGTAAACATTGCGGACTACGCAATTATTTACAACACCCTGCAGAAGGACAACTCTAACTCGGAGAAAGAAGCCGTTGAGCAAATCTACCGTCAGCTCCGTAACACGGAAGCTCCCGACGAAGAGACTGCCCGCGACATCATCCAAAAGCTATTCTTCTCGGATAAGCGCTACGACCTTGGTGACGTAGGCCGCTACCGTATTAATAAGAAGCTGGGTATTGACACGAACTGGGATGCCCGCGTGCTGACCAACGAGGATATCGTTCTCATCGTGAAATACCTGATCGGTCTGATCAACTCGAAGGCCATTGTCGATGACATTGACCACTTGAGCAATCGTCGTGTACGCACGGTAGGGGAGCAGTTGTACGCCCAGTTCGGCGTAGGCTTAGCCCGTATGGCGCGTACTATCAAGGAGCGCATGAACGTGCGCGACAACGAGGACTTCAAGCCAGTTGATCTGATCAACGCTCGTACTCTGTCGAGCGTAATCAACTCGTTCTTCGGTACGAACCAGCTTTCGCAGTTTATGGACCAGACTAACCCTCTGGCCGAGGTGACGCACAAGCGTCGTGTATCGGCACTGGGGCCAGGAGGTCTGTCGCGGGAGCGTGCTGGTTTCGAAGTACGTGACGTTCACTACACCCACTACGGCCGTCTCTGCACTATCGAAACGCCGGAAGGACCAAACATTGGTCTGATTTCGTCGCTTTGCGTGCACGCCCGAGTAAACTCCATGGGCTTCATCGAAACTCCTTACCGCACTGTTGAGAACGGTAAGGTGGATACGACGGAGAACGTGAAGTACCTGACGGCTGAAGAGGAAGATACTCACCACATCGCGCAGGCTAACGCCCGCATCGATGAAGAGGGTAACTTCATCAACGAGCTGGTAAAAGGTCGTTTCGAAGGTGACTTCCCCGTAGTAGGTCCCGACGAGTACAGCTACATGGACGTAGCTCCTAACCAGATTGTATCGGTAGCTGCTTCGCTGATTCCGTTTCTGGAGCATGACGATGCTAACCGTGCCCTGATGGGTTCGAACATGCAACGTCAGGCAGTACCGTTGCTGAAGGCGGAGGCCCCCATCGTGGGCACTGGCCTAGAGGGGCGCGTAGCAATTGACTCGCGCACTCTGGTAGTAGCCGAGGGCGACGGTGTAATTGACTACGTAGATGCTAACCGCATTGTAGTGAAGTACGACCTGACGGAAGACGATATCCTCGTAAGCTTCGATGCTGAGAAGATTTCGTACGACCTGATCAAGTTCCGTCGGACCAACCAGGACACCTGCATCAACCTGACGCCTCTCGTGAAGAAGGGCGAGCGGGTAGTGAAAGGACAGCCACTCTGCGAAGGCTACGGCACGAACAAAGGTGAGCTGGCCCTGGGCCGCAACATGCAGGTGGCATTTATGCCATGGCAGGGCTACAACTTCGAGGATGCTATCGTAATCTCGGAGAAAGTAGTACGCGACGACATCTTCACCTCAATTCACATTGAGGAGTTTGAGTTGGAAGTACGCGAGACCAAGCGTGGCGAAGAAGAGCTGACCTCGGAGATTCCGAACGTAAGCGAAGAAGCCGTGCGTAACCTCGACGATAACGGCATCATCCGTCTGGGTGCTGAGGTTCGCGAGGGCGATATCCTCATCGGTAAGATCACGCCTAAGGGCGAGACCGATCCAACCCCAGAAGAGAAGCTACTCCGCGCCATCTTCGGTGACAAAGCTGGCGACGTGAAGGATGCCTCGCTTAAGGCGCCACCTTCCCTGAATGGTGTAGTTATCGGTACCAAGCTGTTCTCACGTCCTAAGAAAGACAAAAACCTGCGGGCCAAGTCCAAGAAGGAAGTAGAAGAGCTGAAGGATTCGTATGCTAAGGAACTGCGCGGTATCAAAGCCGTGATGGTTGAAAAGCTGGTGCAGCTACTGGAAGGCAAAACCTCCCAGGGTGTGAAGCACAAGTTTGGCGACGAAATCATCTCGAAGGGTGTGAAATTTGGCAAGAAGAACATTGCTGAAAACCTCTTCCCCGAGAAGAACCCCTACAAGGACGAGAGCAACTACGCTGTTCCCGAAGAGGTGAACATGTTTAAGGACCTCGTGCTGGAAGGGTGGACTGCTGACGCTCGCGTTAACAGCATGGTGCTGGACCTGGTGAAAAACTACGCCAAGAAGCGTAACACCATCACGGCTCGCTTCAAGCGCGACCGGTTCACGCTGGAGGTAGGTGACGAACTCCCCGCTGGTATCGTGCAGCTGGCCAAAGTTTACATCGCCAAGAAGCGTAAGCTGAAGGTGGGTGATAAAATGGCAGGTCGTCACGGTAACAAGGGTGTGGTAGCCCGCATCGTGCGCGATGAGGACATGCCCTTCCTGCCCGACGGTACTCCGATGGACATCGTGCTCAACCCGCTTGGTGTACCAAGCCGGATGAACATCGGTCAGATCTACGAGACTGTATTGGGCTGGGCTGGCTTGAAGCTGGGCCGTACCTACGCTACCCCAATTTTCGATGGTGCTACCGAAGAGGAAGTATCGCGTGAGTTGACGGAAGCAGGCCTACCAACCTTCGGCCGTGCTTATCTGCACGATGGTCTGACTGGTCAGCGTTTTGACCAGCCGGTAACCGTTGGGGTAATTTATATGCTGAAGCTAGGCCACTTGGTTGATGACAAGATGCACGCCCGTTCAATCGGACCGTACTCGCTCATCACTCAGCAGCCGCTCGGTGGTAAAGCTCAGTTCGGTGGTCAGCGCTTCGGCGAAATGGAAGTATGGGCTCTTGAGGCCTTCGGTGCTTCCAACGTCCTCCAAGAAATTCTGACGGTGAAGTCGGATGACGTGGTAGGCCGCGCTAAAGCGTACGAAGCCATTGTAAAAGGTGACGTACTGCCCAAGCCGAATATCCCTGAGTCATTTAACGTACTCATCCACGAGCTACGCGGTCTGGCTCTGGAAATCACGCTTGACTGAGGTTTGAAAGTAGTGGCTGCTGATGCGCAAGTATCGGCAGCTACTTTTCAAGTCTTTAAATACTGAATAAGAAGTAGCCAGATGAAACCGCAGAAATTCTACTTCGACGACGAAGAGGAAGGATTGGCAATTCAAACCAGCCACCCCAACTTCACCGCTGTGGTAAAAGAAGAATTCTACTTCGACTGCGTAGACGATTTCTCCCCTTTCGGTAATGATGATGGCGCTGATGCTCTACTCTCATTAACCGAGTGGTACCAAGAAACCAGAGGGAGAAACAAGATTGTCAACTGGTTATTTCGAACCATTGATGAGTACGGGTTTTCCTATCAAAGCAAATGGGCTTCAGGCTTAGTAAGTGCTGAGGAACTTCAGAAGCTTGAAAAGGAAGATCCAAGTTTCATTGGGTGTATGGACCGGACAATCATCGGCGTAGGATTTGGCCAATGCAAAATCACGGGAAGCATTAATGTAGAGTTAAAGCAGCTTGTAAAAACTGCAATTGCGCGGCAGAAAATGATTCACGAGAAAGACCTAGCAAAAGGCAAGCAAATACACGGTGACGTTGGGAATGATTTCGGAAACGATGAAAAGCTGCTTAGGGAATACTTAGATCGGCTTGATATCATGGAAAGAGATTTATCCGCATTCAAAGAAGCTTAATCAAAACATAGTAATCATAGCTCAATAGACTCATCATATCTGATGTTCCGAGACATGGTCAGAACATCATCAGAGAGGATTAAAGAGTCTTGCACAGCTTGATCTAGAAGTATAGACCTGGCGAAAAACTACTGCGTGGCGTACCTGTCCGACCCGTAGAGCACTTTTCGCAGAGTCGAACTGTTATGTTCTTTCCGACCACTCTTAAGACTGGCGGAACCAACGGACAGATAAAAGCCACCAGCTAACAACAGCTACTCTACATGGCGTTTGCAAAAAACAAAAAACTGGTACAGGACTTCTCGAAAGTTACCATTTCGCTGGCCTCGCCCGAATCCATTTTGGAGCGGTCGAACGGTGAGGTTGTAAAGCCTGAGACGATCAACTACCGGACGTACAAGCCCGAAATGGGTGGCTTGTTCTGCGAGCGGATTTTCGGTCCCGTGAAGGACTGGGAATGCCACTGCGGTAAATACAAGCGCATCCGGTACAAAGGCATCATCTGCGACCGTTGCGGCGTAGAGGTGACCGAGAAGAAAGTACGTCGGGAGCGGATGGGCCACATCGAACTGGTGGTGCCCGTTGCGCACATCTGGTACTTCAAGTCCCTACCCAACAAGATCGGCTATCTGCTAGGCCTGCCTACCAAGAAGCTTGATCAGATTATTTATTATGAGCGCTACGTAGTAGTGCAGCCGGGTGTACTGGGCGAAGAAGGCGTGCAGCAGCTCGACTTCCTCACCGAGGACGAATACCTCGACATCATCGACAAGCTCCCCCGCGAGAACCAGATGCTGCCGAACGAGGATCCGAATAAATTCATTGCCCGTATGGGTGCTGATGCTCTGCAGCTGTTGCTGGAGCGCATCAACCTCGACGAGCTGTCGTACTCATTGCGTGACTCTGCTGCGCACGAGACTTCGCAGCAGCGTAAGGCTGAGGCTCTGAAGCGTCTGCGCGTAGTGGAAGCTTTCCGTGATGCCGCAACCCGCGTGGAGAACAAGCCCGAGTGGATGGTCATCCGCATGGTGCCAGTTATTCCCCCGGAATTGCGCCCACTGGTTCCATTGGATGGTGGCCGTTTCGCTACTTCCGACTTGAACGACCTGTACCGTCGCGTGATCATCCGTAACAACCGCCTCAAGCGCCTGATTGAAATTAAGGCTCCTGAAGTGATTCTGCGGAACGAGAAGCGCATGCTGCAGGAAGCAGTAGACTCGCTCTTCGACAACTCACGTAAGGTTAACGCCGTGCGTGCCGAGGGTAACCGCGCGCTGAAGTCGCTGTCTGACATGCTGAAAGGCAAGCAGGGCCGCTTCCGTCAGAACCTGCTCGGTAAGCGTGTTGACTACTCTGGTCGTTCGGTTATTGTAGTAGGCCCCGAGCTGAAACTGCACGAGTGCGGTCTGCCCAAGAACATGGCAGCTGAGCTGTTCAAGCCGTTTATCATCCGTAAGCTCATCGAGCGCGGTATCGTGAAGACGGTGAAGTCGGCTAAGAAAATCGTTGACCGCAAGGACGCCGTAGTATGGGACATCCTGGAGAATGTGCTGAAAGGCCACCCAGTGCTCCTGAACCGTGCTCCTACGCTGCACCGCTTGGGTATCCAGGCGTTCCAGCCCCGTCTCATCGAGGGTAAGGCTATCCAGCTGCACCCACTAGTGTGTACGGCTTTCAACGCTGACTTTGACGGTGACCAGATGGCTGTGCACGTTCCCCTGGGACCGGCCGCTATCCTGGAAGCCTCTATGCTGATGCTGGCGTCGCACAACATCCTGAACCCCGCCAACGGCGCGCCCATCGCGGTACCGTCGCAGGACATGGTTCTAGGCCTGTACTACGTAACCAAAGGCAAGCGCAGCACTGAAGAGGAGAGCATCCAAGGCGAAGGCCGCATGTTCTACTCCGACGAGGAAGTGGTTATTGCTATCAACGAAGGTCAACTTTCGAAGCACGCCTATATTAAGGTGCGCACGAAGGTTCGTGACGAGGAAGATAACCTCGTAACGAAGATCATCGAGACGGTGGCTGGCCGCGTGCTATTCAACCAGCTCGTACCAGAAGAAGTAGGTTTCGTGGATGAACTGCTGACGAAGAAGAAGCTTCAGCAGATCATCTCGATGGTGTTCAAGCGTACGGGCATGGCCCGCACGGCGCAGTTCCTCGACGACATCAAGACGCTGGGCTTCCAGTCGGCTTACAAAGGTGGTCTATCAATGGGTCTGGGCGACATCCAGATTCCGAAAGAGAAGGATGCCCTGGTTCTGCAAGCGCAGAACGACGTGAAGGCCGTTACTCAGAACTACCAGATGGGTCTGATTACCGACAATGAGCGTTACAACCAGGTTATCGACATCTGGACCCGCATCAACAACCAAATCACTGAAACCCTCATGGGTCGCCTCGAAAAGGAGAACCAGGGCTTCAACTCGATTTACATGATGATGCACTCCGGTGCTCGTGGCTCGCGTGAGCAGATCCGTCAGCTCGGCGGTATGCGGGGTCTGATGGCTAAGCCACAGAAGTCGCTGCAGGGCTCGGTAGGTGAGATTATCGAAAACCCGATTCTGTCTAACTTCAAAGAAGGCCTAGACGTAATCGAGTACTTCATCTCTACCCACGGTGCCCGTAAGGGTCTGGCCGACACCGCTCTGAAGACGGCTGACGCCGGCTACCTGACGCGTCGTCTGGTGGACGTATCGCAGGATGTTATCGTAAACGAAAACGACTGCGGCACTCTCCGTGGCATCGAAACCTTCGCTCTGAAGGATAACGAGGACATCGTAGAGCCGCTGGCTGAGCGTATCCTGGGTCGTGTAGCAGTACACGATATCATCGATCCGCTGACCGACGAGGTGATTCTGACGGCTGGTGACGAAATCACGGAAGAAATCACGCGTCGTATCGACAACACCAGCATCGAATCGGTGGAAATCCGTTCGGTACTGACTTGTGAGTCGAAGCGTGGTATCTGCGCCCGTTGCTACGGCCGTAACCTGTCGTCGGGCCGCATGGTACAGAAAGGTGAGGCTGTAGGCGTAATTGCTGCTCAGTCGATCGGTGAACCCGGCACCCAGCTGACCCTGCGTACCTTCCACGTAGGTGGTACTGCCTCGAACATTGCCGTTGAAGCTAGCATCCGTGCTAAGTTCGCCGGTGTGGTGGAGTTCGAAGACATCCGGACCGTTGAAACTGCTAACGCCGATGGCGAGCCAGTGAAAGTGGTAATGGGTCGTTCGGGCGAAATTCGTATCGTGGAGAAAGGCACCGGTAAGGTGTTCATCTCGAACCACGTTCCATACGGCTCATTCCTGCTGGTTGACGAAGGTCAAGAAGTAGAGAAAGGCCAGGAGCTGAATAACTGGGACCCCTACAACGCCGTTATTCTGGCCGAGTTTGATGGTACCATTCAGTATGACGCCATCACCGAAGGTATCACTTACCGCGAGGAGTCGGACGAACAGACTGGTCACCGCGAGAAAGTGATTATCGAATCGAAAGCCAAGGACCAGAACCCCTCGATCATCGTGCGCCCCGGCAAGAAGGGCGACATGGAAGGCTCAAAGGGCTACAGCATCCCGGTAGGTTCGCACTTGAACGTAGAGAATGGCGAGAAAATCAAGGCTGGTCAGATTCTGGCCAAGATTCCGCGTGCCGTGGGCAAAACCCGCGACATTACCGGTGGTCTGCCCCGCGTTACGGAGCTTTTCGAAGCTCGTAACCCCTCGAACCCGGCTGTTGTGTCGGAAATCGACGGTGTAGTAACCTACGGTACGGTGAAGCGTGGTAACCGTGAAATCTTCGTGGAGTCGAAAGACGGCGTCAAGAAGAAGTACATGGTGCCGCTTTCTAAGCACATTCTGGTGCAGGACAACGACTTCATCCGGGCTGGTATGCCGCTCTCCGATGGTGCTATCACGCCGTCCGACATCCTGAGCATTCAGGGTCCCGGTGCGGTGCAGGAGTACCTCGTGAACGAGATTCAGGAAGTATACCGTTTGCAGGGTGTGAAGATCAACGACAAGCACATCGAGGTGGTAGTTCGCCAGATGATGCAGAAAGTCGTGATCCTCGACGCCGGCGATACGACCTTCCTGGAGCATCAGGTTATCGACAAGATCGTGTTCATGGAAGAAAACGATACCATCATCGACATGAAGGTGGTAACGAATGCCGGCGACTCGACCAACTTGAAGCCTGGCCAGATTGTGAGTGCCCGTCGCCTGCGCGACGAGAACTCCAGCCTGCGTCGTCGCGACTTGGCTCTGGTAGAAGTACGCGAAGCACAGCCGGCCGTATCGCGGCCCACGCTGCAGGGTATCACCCAGGCTTCGTTGGGTACGCAGTCGTTCATCTCGGCCGCTTCCTTCCAGGAGACGACCAAGGTGCTGTCGGAAGCTGCCATCCGTGGCAAGGCCGACGAACTGCTGGGCCTGAAGGAGAACGTAATCGTAGGTCACCTCATTCCGGCCGGTACCGGTCTGCGCGAATACACGCGTCAGGTCGTGGGCTCGAAGGAGGATTTCGAAGCCGCTCAAGCTGCGAAGACCGACGAAGCTGCGGCTCCTACCAAGCGCCCCGCCCGGGCCTCACGCCGCGAGTCCGTATCGGAGTAGTTTTGAAGTAGCGTAAATAGGAGAAGCCGGCCGAAGCAATTCGGTCGGCTTTTTCTGTTATTTGACGATATTATGAGCTTGAAAAAGACAGGCTATATATCACTTATGGTGTGCTCCACTTGGTTACTTTTCTACCATGTTATTATGCTAGTATTTGCTGTTGTCAATAGCTTTAATAATCAGCTTGATCAAGATGCTTTTGATGTTATTGGGTATGTAAGCGTGTTGCTAACTACGGTTATCTCTATTTTTACCATTTATGTGAGTAGGCAAAGGCTCATGCAACTGAAATCAGAGCACAAACAATAACTCGACATGCAACCCAACCAACCAGCAGATCCTAACGCCCCACAACAACCCCAGGACCCCAATGCCATCAGCATTGAGCTATCGGAGGAAATTGCCGAAGGGCAGTACGCCAACCTGGCGATGATTGCGCACAGCACGAGCGAATTCGTTATCGACTTTATACGGTTGATGCCAGGTTTACCGAAGGCTAAGGTAAAAGCGCGGATTGTGATTACGCCCGAGCATGCGAAGCGCTTGGTTACTGCTCTAACCGAAAACCTAGACCGATACGAAAAGGCATACGGTCCCATTAAGGTGCAGCCTGACGCTCAGGGGTACCCAATGGGTTTTGGTGGCACGATGGGAGAGGCCTAGAAAGTAGAATAATGCAACGGGTGTAACGGCTTTTACCGGGATGGTAAAAGCCGTTGCTGATTTAAAGACAATTCTAGACCAGTCGAGAACAGGTGACTCTAGGCTGGTATCTTTACGGAATGAACTACCTGATCTACCTGGCCTACGGCTCAGCGGACATTCGTAACGAAGCTTTCTATAGCATCCTTTCATATGACCAGGTAACTCCTACAAGGGCGGATACTCAGATACTGATTTATACAGATGATGCTACGCCTTTTCAGGAGGTGCTAGGCCACCGTCCCGATGTTCAGTACCCGGCCGTGGAATCGGAGCAGTGGCAAGCGTGGCTGGGAGCGGTGAATAAAGTGTACCTGCTGAAGATTGGAGTGCTGGAGCATGCCGCGGCACACTACCCCGGTAACATGTTCTTCCTCGATACCGACACTATCTGGCGTAAAGATCCTAGGCCACTTTTTGAGCAAGTAGAAGCCGGTACATTCTATATGCATCAGAACGAGGGCAAGCTAATCAGTGGCAATACGCTCAGCCGTAAAGTATATAAGCACCTACGTGGCCATGGGTGGCCTAGCGGTGGTCATACGATGCGCGTAACTCCCGAAACAGAGCTGTTTAATTCCGGAGTGCTGGCATTCCGCAGTGACAAAGCCTATCTGCTGCGCGAGGTTATGGCACTAGCCGAGCAGCTCTACGCTACCTATAACAAGCACATGATGGAGCAGCTGGCGTGGAGCCTGCGCTTCGCGGTAGAAGGTCCTATTGCTGATGTGCCGGACTATCTGTGGCACTACTGGAATCTGAAGGATGCTAGGCCAGTTATCTCACAGGTAGTAGCCAAGTATGGCAAACAGTCTCAACTATTGGGGCAACTAGATAAGCTCAACCTGCCGATGATACATCAGCAGGAACTGGCCTACCGCAACCTCCCGAGCTGGCAGCGGACGCTCCGCAAGCTAGTAGGGCAGCGCTGGAAGATGCCGCAGTTAGAAGTTTGAACCGGTGGTAGGGGAGGGGCCAACTGTTTGGAACAGTCATAAGCACCATTTAAACACTACCGTAACCATTATTTAAACTCCGGCAAGCAGCCTCAAAAAAGCGGGCTGGGTTTCTCTAAAATTATCTATTTCAACCCGTTTGCTATTTCAACCCATCTTCTATACCTTTGCAAGCCTAATTTTTGGGAGAGAACCCTCCTTGACAAAACATTCCATAAATGCCTACTATCAACCAGTTAGTACGAAAAGGCCGCGAGAAGCTGACGACGAAGTCGAAGTCGCCCGCCCTTGATTCGTGCCCGCAGCGCCGTGGCGTTTGCACTCGCGTGTATACCACTACGCCTAAGAAGCCAAACTCGGCTATGCGTAAAGTTGCCCGCGTGCGTCTGACCAACGGCAAAGAAGTTAATGCCTACATCCCAGGTGAAGGCCACAACCTGCAGGAGCACAGCATCGTGCTGATCCGTGGTGGCCGTGTGAAAGACCTTCCCGGTGTGCGTTACCACATCATCCGTGGTGCTCTTGACACCGCTGGCGTAAACGGTCGTCTGCAGCGTCGTTCTAAGTATGGCGCTAAGCGTCCGAAGCCAGGCCAAGCTGCCGCAGCAGGCAAAGGCGGTAAACCAGCACCCGGCAAGAAAAAGTAATTGAACGAGTGAGGTAGTGCCCAGTGCCGGATAGCACATGGTTCTTATCCCACTGCTCGCTACTTACCACTCATTTCTACACCCATGAGAAAGTCAAAACCAAAGAAGCGCATCCTCCTGCCCGACCCCAAGTACAAGGAGACGCTGGTAACCCGTTTCGTCAACTACATGATGTATGACGGGAAGAAAAACCTGGCCTACACCATTTTCTACGATGCTTGCGAGCTAGTAGAGCAGCGCACTAAAGAGAGTGGCGTAGAGATGTGGCGCAAAGCCCTGAACAACGTAATGCCAACCGTAGAAGTGAAGAGCCGCCGTGTAGGTGGTGCTACCTTCCAGGTGCCTACCGAAGTTCGCCCTGACCGTCGTATCGCTGTAGGCTCGAAGTGGTTGATTCAGTACGCTCGTCGTCGTGGTGAGAAAACCATGAAAGACAAGCTGGCTGGCGAAATCATTGCCGCTGCTAAAGGTGAGGGTGCTGCCGTTAAGAAAAAGGACGACACCCACCGGATGGCCGAAGCCAACAAGGCCTTCTCGCACTTCCGCTTCTAATTTAGACAGACAGGGGCTTTAGAAGTTGGTAGCTCTGGGAATGAGAAAAGTGATTTTCGTGTTCCCCAAGCTCAACTACTGAAGTCCCTACGTCACAAAAAAGCAATGGCTGTAAACAAAGACCTGCAATACCTCCGGAACATCGGGATTATGGCGCACATCGACGCCGGTAAGACCACGACTTCGGAGCGCATTCTCTACTATACCGGTAAGACCCACAAAATCGGGGAGGTGCACGAAGGTGCTGCCACGATGGACTGGATGGAGCAGGAGCAGGAGCGTGGTATCACCATCACGTCGGCTGCTACTACTACCTTCTGGAACTACCCTACCGTACAGGGTGATCCAACGCCGGAGACCAAGCAATACAAAATCAACCTGATCGATACCCCCGGTCACGTGGACTTCACCGTAGAGGTGGAACGTTCACTGCGTGTTCTGGACGGTGCCGTAGCTCTGTTCTGCGCCGTTTCGGGCGTAGAGCCGCAGTCGGAGACCGTGTGGCGTCAGGCTGACAAATACAAAGTGCCGCGCATCTGCTTCGTAAACAAGATGGACCGCGCTGGTGCTGACTTCTTCAAGGCTGTTAACGAGATCAAGGAGAAACTGGGCGCAACCCCCGTGCCTCTGCAAATCCCGATTGGCGCTGAAGATACCTTCAAAGGTGTAGTTGACCTGCTCACTGGCAAAGCCATCGTGTGGGACGACGAAACCCAGGGCAAAACCTACAAGGAAATCCCTGTTCCCGAGGACCTCGTGGATACGGTTGCCGAGTGGCGTGAGAAGCTCGTAGAAAGCGTAGCTGAATACGACGACACGCTGATGGAGAAGTTCTTTGATGATCCAGACTCCATTACCCGCGAAGAAATGATGGTGGTAATCCGCAAAGCGGTTATCGACATGAAGTTCTCGCCCGTAATGTGCGGTTCGGCCTTCAAAAACAAGGGTGTACAGTCGATGCTGGATGCCGTTATGGCCTACCTGCCTTCGCCGCTGGATATGCCTGCCATCATCGGTACCAACCCCGATACTGGTGAGGAAATCGAGCGTCACCCCGACAATGACGAGCCCTTTACTGCTCTGGCATTCAAAATTGCTACCGACCCGTTCGTAGGCCGTCTGTGCTTCTTCCGCTGCTACAGCGGTCAGCTCGACGCTGGTTCGTACGTGTTCAACAACCGCACCGGCAAAAAGGAGCGTATCTCGCGCCTGATGCAGATGCACTCCAACAAGCAGAACCCCATCGACAAGATCCAGGCCGGTGACATTGCTGCTGGTGTTGGTTTCAAAGACATCAAAACCGGTGACACGCTGACCGACGAGAAGTCGCGCGTAGTTCTGGAATCGATGTCCTTCCCTGAGCCCGTTATCGGTTACGCCATTGAGCCCAAAACTCAGGCCGACGTTGATAAGATGGGTATGGCTATTGCCAAGCTTGTAGAAGAAGATCCTACCCTAGTGGTACAGACTGACCCCGAGACGGGCCAGACCGTACTGAAAGGTATGGGTGAGCTTCACCTAGAAATCATCATCGACCGTATGCGTCGTGAGTTCAAGGTAGAGATCAACCAGGGTGCTCCTCAGGTGGCCTACAAAGAGGTTCTCACCAAAACAGTTGAGCACCGCGAGACTTACAAGAAGCAGACGGGTGGTCGTGGTAAATTCGGTGACATCGTATTCGAACTCGGTCCGAAACTGACCGACCCAGAGAAACCAGGTCTGGAGTTCGTAAACGATATCACGGGTGGTGTTATCCCCCGCGAATTCATCGCTCCGGTTCAGAAAGGCTTCGAAGAAGCTATGAAGAACGGTCCGCTGGCTGGCTTCCCTATTGAAGGCATGCGTGTACGTCTGTTCTTCGGTTCTTACCACGATGTTGACTCGGACGCCCTGTCGTTCGAACTCGCTGCTCGTGGTGGCTTCCGTGAGGCTGGCAAGCAGGCTGGTCCGAAACTGCTCGAGCCCATCATGGCTGTAGAAGTAGTATCGCCAGACGAGTACACCGGCTCGGTAACGGGTGACCTGAACCGTCGTCGGGGTATTATGAAAGGTATGGACACCAAGGGTGGTGCTAATGTTATCAAGGCTGACGTTCCGCTGTCGGAGCTGTTCGGTTACGTAACGTCGCTGCGTACCATCTCTTCGGGCCGTGCTTCGGCTTCGCTCACGTTCTCGCACTATGATCAGGTGCCGCAGAACTTGGCCGAAGGCATCATCGCTAAGCAAAAGGGTAACGCCATTCGCTAATCCGCTTTCTCATTAATTGACATGAACCAGAAAATTCGCATCAAACTGAAATCCTACGACCACAACCTGGTGGACAAATCGTCGGAGAAGATTGTGAAGGCGGTGAAGGCTACGGGCGCTATCGTAAGCGGTCCTATTCCACTGCCAACCGATAAGGAAAAATTCACCGTTCTACGTTCGCCCCACGTAAACAAGAAGTCGCGTGAGCAATTCCAACTCTGCACCTACAAGCGTCTCGTTGACATCTACTCGACCTCGTCGAAGACCGTAGATGCGCTGATGAAGCTGGAGCTGCCTAGCGGCGTAGACGTTGAGATCAAAGTCTGAGGACTGATTCCCGACTAATTAGGAACAACACCTCATCGATTCTTCGGAGTCGGTGGGGTGTTTTCGTTTTAATCGGTGCAACTTGTGGCGTAAGATGTAAGCTCTGCCGTATGATAGAGCTTTTGACAGCGGTAACTTTACTACAAGTCCGCTTATTCCGTACCCGCTTGCATGCCCTCCTCACTCAGTTCACAACTGACTATTCCACGAATATTAACGGCTAGCACCGTTTTTTGCGCCTGCGTAATTGTAGGCCTGTTTACAAGTACATTCTTTCGTATTCTCCCGAGCATCGGCATTGTAGGCGTGCTGTTATGTGGCCTACTCTCTTTTATTCTCCACGGTGATTCCTATACCCGTAACAGTAGAGCGGTCTATCTGCCCTTCGTACTCATTTACGGGATACATGCGGCATCGGGTCTGCTGACTAGTAACGCCAATTTGCGAGAGTATGAACGGGACATTGTGTTGCAGCTACCCTTTCTGGCATTACCTATTGGCTTTTGGCTTTTGCCCCCAATCCCAACCCGGCAGTTGCGTCTGCTTTGGTATTTGTTGATTGTGGTTACCGTCGTTAGTGCTGCAATAAGCACAGGCAACTACTTGTTCCATATAGACGAGATCAATGAGCTATACCTGCGTTCCAAGGTAATGCCCACTGAGCCAGATCATATTCGGTTCAGTCTCATTGTTACGTTGGCCATAGCAGTAGGCGCAGTGCTACTAGGCCAGTCAAAGTTGGAGCCACGTACTCGTACGATGCTACGAGTAGCAGTTATAGGCCTAGCCTTGTATCAGCATCTATTAGCTGTGCGAAGTGGCTTAGTAACCTTCTACGTGCTGGGGGGAATAGCCTTGCTTTGGCTGGTCCTGTACCGTAAGCAATATAAGAGAGCAACTGGCCTAGGAAGTATTCTGGTAGTACTTCCATTACTCAGCTACCTCTGCTTTCCAACCTTCAGAAATAAGTCGGCTAACACTCGAGAAGATGTAGGGCGAGTCGAGCATACAGCTTCCGCTAATAACTATTCCCTGGTTGGGCGGGTGTACTCGTACAAGGTAGCCTTGAAGGTTGTGGAAGATAATCCTTGGTTCGGTGTAGGTAAGGCAGACATGGAGCAAGAGCTAGCTCAGCATTACAAGCGAGAGTTTCCGAACATTCAGCCAGAGGCCTACATTTTGCCGCACAACCAATTCTTGTTTACTACCGTGGCACTTGGTTGTGTAGGAGTAGTCTTATTCATTATAGGGTTTTACTACCCTGGCATTACGAGCGGCACACGCTACGCCCCACTGCTGCTAACCCAATATATAATTGTTACTATATCATTTTTGGTGGAGTACACTATTGAGACGCAGATAGGCATTGCTTTCTCTCTGTTTTTCCTGCTACTAGCTTTAGAAGGGGCAAAGAAGGAAAATAATGAATCAGCAGAGGGGCTCTGGCGTCCTTGTTAGGCCTATTGGATTTTTCCGAAGGAATAGCTTAAGAGAATTTTATTGAAAAAGGTATTTCGTGGGAATCGAAAAGCACAAGTGATAGGGTAGGGGTAAAGGAAGTCATTAACTATTAGAAAGAGAGGTTTGATGGGAGCTAAGTAAGTGACGCTGAAAATATTTCAGAAGGTAGGTAGCTTATAACGTAACAATTTCCTAGCTTTGCACTCCATTTCCGAAAACGCCACTTGGGCGTTTTCAAGTGTGTCTTTTTCTAAAACCCCAATCGAATGCCTGGCATCATCGGTAAAAAAATCGGTATGACAAGCCTCTTCACTCCGGACGGGAAGAACATTCCCTGCACGCTCATTGAAGCGGGTCCGTGCGTAGTGACGCAGGTTAAGACCATCGAAACGGACGGCTACACTGCCATCCAGCTCGGCTACGGCGAGAAAAAAGCCAAGAATACCACCAAAGCACTGGCTGGTCACTTCGCTAAAGCCGGAACCACCCCCAAGAAAAAACTCGTTGAGTTCCGTACCGACGAGGTTGCCAATTTCGCCGCTGGCGCTACTATCGACGCTTCCCTCTTCGAAGAAGGTGAATTCGTTGATGTAGTTGGTACCTCAAAAGGTAAAGGTTTCCAGGGCGTTGTGAAACGCTACAACTTCGCCGGTGTTGGTGGCCAGACTCACGGTCAGCACAACCGTCTGCGTCACCCCGGTTCTATCGGTGCTTGCTCCTGGCCTTCGCGCGTATTCAAAGGAATGCGCATGGGTGGCCGTATGGGTAACGACCGTGTGAAAGTGCAGAACCTGAAGGTGATGCGCATTGTAGCCGACAAAAACCTCATCCTGGTGAGCGGCTCGGTTCCCGGTGCCAAGAACTCTTTCGTGGTCCTGGAAAAATAACCTAGCAAATGGAACTGTCAGTATATAACATCAAAGGCGAAGACACCGGCCGTAAGGTTACCCTGTCTGACGCCATCTTCGGTCTGGAGCCGAACGAGCACGTGATGTATCTCGACGTGAAGCAGTACTTGGCCAACCAGCGCCAGGGCACGCACAAGTCGAAGCAGCGTAACGAAGTGCACGGCACTACCAAGAAGCTGAAGAAGCAAAAAGGCACCGGTGGTGCTCGCGCCGGCTCTATGAAGTCAGGTGTATTCGTAGGTGGTGGCCGTATGTTCGGTCCTCAGCCCCGCGACTACGGCTTCAAGCTGAACAAAAAAACCAAGCGTCTTGCTCGTCTGTCGGCTCTCTCGAGCCTCGCTAAGGATGGCAAAGTAGCGCTGGTGGAAAACATCACGCTGTCGGCCCCCAAGACCAAGGATTTCCTAGACATCCTGAACGGTCTGAAGCTGAACAACGGCAAGAAGACGCTGCTCGTAACGGGCGCAGTTGATAAAAACGTGGTGCTGTCGGCCCGTAACATCCAGAAAGTAAGTGTTGCTACCCCCGTAGCTCTAAACACGCACGATCTGCTGAACACTGACACGCTGCTGCTGTCGGAGGATGGCCTGACGGCATTGGAACAACTCTATACCACTGCTGAGTAATGAGCATCCTGAAGAAGCCCATCGTGACCGAGAAGGCCACGGCTCTGAACGAAAAAGGCCAGTATGCCTTCGAAGTAGCCATCGACGCTAACAAGGTTCAGATCAAAAAAGAGATTGAGCAACTGTACGGGGTAACGGTAACGGGCATCAGCACGATCCGTACCATCGGCAAGCTGAAATCTAAGTTCACGAAAGGCGGATCAGTTTCCGGCCGTCGTGCACATGGCAAGCGTGCCGTGGTAACCGTGAAAGAAGGCGACGTAATCGACTTCTATAGCGGCCTGTAAGCCCGCCTTTTCGCAAAGAGCATTTTCTAAGCTAGAGTAATGGCACTCAAAAAACTAAGACCAACATCACCGGGTCAGCGCTTCCGCATTGCACCGGCCTTCGACGAGATTACTGCGTCGACGCCGGAGAAGTCGCTGTTGGCACCCATGAAAAACTCCGGTGGCCGTAACAACTCGGGCAAAATGTCTAACCGCTACATCGGTGGTGGACATAAAGCCAAGTATCGTATCATTGACTTCAAGCGTGACAAAGCTGGTGTTCCAGCCACGGTGAAGACGATTGAGTACGACCCTAACCGCACGGCCCGTATCGCTCTGCTGAGCTACGCCGACGGTGAAAAGCGCTACATCATTGCTCCTGCCGGTGTAACCGTAGGTGCAACAGTAGTGTCGGGTACGGGTGTGGCCCCGGAAGTAGGCAATGCCCTTCCCCTCCGCGAGATTCCGCTGGGAACTATCGTCCACAACATTGAGTTGATGCCCGGCAACGGTGCAGCAATGGCTCGGTCGGCTGGAACATACGCTCAGTTGGTAGCCCGCGAAGACAAATACGCCACCCTGAAACTGCCTTCCGGCGAGATGCGCATGGTACTCGTGACCTGCATGGCTACGGTAGGTACTGTGTCGAACGGTGACCACATGAACGTACGCCTCGGCAAAGCCGGTCGTAACCGTTGGTTGGGTCGTCGTCCACGTGTTCGTGGTGTTGCAATGAACCCTGTCGATCACCCAATGGGTGGTGGTGAAGGTAAGTCGTCGGGTGGTCACCCACGTAGCCGTAACGGCATCTTCGCTAAGGGTCAGAAGACTCGCAACAAGAACAAGTACTCCGAGCAGCTCATCGTTAACCGTAAAGGCAAGAAGTAATCAATGGCACGTTCACTAAAAAAAGGGCCGTACATTGACTTCCGGCTCGAGAAGAAAGTAACGGCAATGGAAGAAACCGGCAAAAAGTCGGTGGTGAAGACCTGGTCTCGCCGCTCGATGATTTCTCCGGATTTCGTAGGCCACACCTTCGCCGTTCACAACGGCAATAAGTTCATCCCGGTATATGTGACGGAGAACATGGTAGGACACAAACTCGGTGAGTTTGCCCCGACCCGTAACTTCCGCGGCCACATTGCCAAGAAAGATAAAGGCAAGCGCTAAGAATGGAAGCAGTAGCTAAACTCCGTAACGTGCCTACCTCGCCGCGCAAGATGCGCTTGGTAGCCAACCTGGTGCGCGGTCAGAAAGTGACCCGTGCTCTCGGCCTGCTGAAGTTCGAGGCTAACTCGGGCGCTGCTCGCATCGAAAAACTGCTCCTGTCGGCTTTGGCCAACTGGCAGCAGAAAAACGAAGACGAGCGTATCGAGGATGCGAACCTCTACATCAAAGAGATTTTCGTGGATGAAGGTCGCCAGCTGAAGCGTCTGCGCCCCGCCCCTCAGGGCCGTGGCCACCGCATCCGCAAGCGCAGCAACCACGTGACGCTGGTGATTGATTCTAAAGTAGTACCGCTGGGTAGCAAAGCTGCCACTCTGCAAGCTGCTGAGAGCAAGCCCGCCGCTACTACTGCTGAAGCCGCTCCGAAGAAAACTCGTCGTAGCAGCGCAGCCAAGAAATCCACTGAAACCACGGCGGAAGCCACCGCATAAGCACTATGGGACAGAAAGTAAATCCGGTTGGCTTCCGTCTGGGCGTCATCAAAGGATGGGACTCGAACTGGTACGGCGGCAAGGACTTTGCCGACAAACTGGTTGAAGACGAGAAAATCCGCAAATACATTAACGCTCGTATTCCGAAGGGTGGCATTAGCCGCATCGTTATCGAGCGCACTCTGAAGCGCGTCACCATCACTATCAACACGGCTCGTCCGGGTGTGGTAATCGGTAAGGGCGGTGCTGAGGTTGACAAGATCAAGGACGAGCTGAAGCAGATCACTGGCAAAGACGTTCAGATCAACATCTTCGAAATTAAGCGTCCTGAGCTTGATGCTAAACTGGTAGGTGAGAGCATTGCTCAGCAGCTCCAGGCTCGTATCTCGTTCCGTCGCGCCATGAAGATGGCCATCCAAGCTGCTATCCGCGTTGGTGCCGAAGGCATCAAGATCCAGTGCGGTGGTCGTTTGGGCGGTGCTGAAATTGCTCGCTCTGAGCAGTACAAAGAAGGCCGCACTCCGCTGCACACGTTGCGCGCTGACATCGACTACGCTCTGTCGGAAGCGCAAACTGTGTATGGCAAAATCGGCATCAAGGTGTGGGTAATGCGTGGTGAAGTGTTCGGCAAGCCCGACCTGTCGCCTAACCAGGTTCCTGCTAACCAAGGTGGCGAGAGCCGTGGTAACGACCGTGGCCCACGTGGTGAGCGTGGCGACCGTGGTGGTGACCGTGGCCCGCGTCGTGACCGGAATGACCGTGGTGGCGAAGGCCGTGGCGGTGATAACCGTGGTGGTCAAGGTGGTGGACAGCGTCGCGGTGGTGGCGGTGGTCAGAACCGTGGCGGCCAGAGTGGCGGTGCTCCGCGTCGCTAGGCTTTTTCTCTTCTTTCGAATTTCAATTCAAAATAAATCATGTTACAACCGAAAAGGACCAAGTATCGCAAGATGCAAAAGGGTCGCGTGCATGGCTTAGCCCACCGCGGCAGCTCCATTGACTTCGGTTCGTTCGCTATCAAGTCGCTGGAACAGGCTTGGATTACGGCTCGCCAGATTGAGGCTGCCCGTATTGCCATGACCCGCGCCATGAAACGCGAAGGTCAAGTTTGGATCCGCATTTTCCCTGATAAGCCGATCACCAAGAAGCCTGCTGAAGTGCGGATGGGTAAGGGTAAAGGTTCACCCGAATATTGGGTAGCCGTAGTTAAGCCCGGTACCATCATGTTCGAATCAGATGGCGTTAGCCTAGAAGTAGCACAAGAGTCGCTACGTCTGGCTGCTCAGAAGCTGCCGGTTCGGACTTCATTTGTTGTTCGTCGCGACTACGTAGAAAACAAGTAAGATGAAGAACGCTGAAATCCGTGCCCTCTCACTAGAGGACCTCAAAACCCAGATTAAAGCTGAGCAGACTAACGGCCAGAGCATGCGTTTTGCGCACGCTATTTCTCCCCTGGAGAATCCGATTCGTCTAAAGCAAGCCCGCAAAAATGTCGCCCGTCTGCTGACCGAGTTGAAGCGTCGCGAGAACGAGCAGGCAACTAACACTGCTAACTAACGATGGCAAGCAACGAAGAACAGCAGGCAACGACCGCAACCGAGCGGAACCTGCGTAAAGAAATCATCGGCCGCGTTTCCTCTTCCAAGATGGATAAGTCCATCACGGTAGTTGTGGAAAGCAAAATGAAACACCCCATCTACGGCAAGTTCGTTACCAAGTCGACCAAGTTCATGGCTCACGACGAGAATAACGAATGTGGCGAAGGCGATACGGTTCGCATCATGTCGACCCGTCCCCTGAGCAAAAACAAGCGGTGGAGACTGGTAGAAATCGTAGAACGCGCCAAGTAAGATGATACAGCAAGAATCCCGTCTGACCGTCGCTGATAACAGCGGCGCCAAAGAAGTTCTCTGCATTCGTGTCCTCGGTGGCACGGGCAAGAAATACGCCAGCGTAGGCGATAAGATTGTAGTAGCAATCAAGTCGGCTATTCCTTCCGGCAACGCCAAAAAAGGCACTGTATCGAAGGCTGTTGTAGTTCGCACGAAAAAGGAAGTACGTCGTAAGGACGGTTCCTACATTCGTTTTGACGACAACGCCGCCGTACTGCTCAATAATAACGACGAGCCCCGCGGTACCCGCATCTTCGGCCCCGTGGCCCGTGAACTTCGCGAAAAGCAGTTCATGAAGATCGTTTCGCTGGCTCCTGAAGTTCTCTAAGCAATGGCAACGAAAACGAAAGCAACGCCCGCGAAACTGCATGTGAAAACTGGTGATACCGTTTTGGTGATTGCTGGTGACGAGAAAGGCAAAACCGGTGTGATTAAGTCGGTGAACCGTTCTACGCAGCGTGTTATCGTGGAAGGCCTAAACCTGGTAACTAAGCACAATAAACCCAGTGCTAAGAATCCCCAGGGCGGCATCACCAAGATCGAATCACCAATTCACGTGAGCAACGTGAAGCGCGCTGATTCGACCAACGCCTAATCCGCTCTACGACCATGGCTCGACTCAAAGACAAATACAAAAAAGAAGTAGTACCCGCGCTCCAGGAGAAATTCCAGTTCAAGAGCATCATGCAGGTACCACGCATCACCAAGATCTGCATCAACCGCGGTATTGGCGCAGCTGTTGCTGACAAGAAGCTGGTAGATAATGGCGTAGACGAACTGACGACCATCGCTGGTCAGAAGGCCGTTGCTACTATCGCTAAGCGTTCGGTGTCGAACTTCAAACTGCGTGAAGGTATGCCTATCGGCGCCCGCGTTACCCTGCGTGGTGAGCAGATGTATGAATTCATGGACCGTCTGCTGACTATTGCTCTGCCTCGCGTTCGTGACTTCAAAGGCATCAACGACAAAGGCTTCGATGGCCGTGGTAACTATACCTTGGGCATCAAAGAGCAAATCATCTTCCCAGAAATCTCGATCGATAAGATCAAGTCAATTTCTGGTATGGACATCACCTTCGTAACGACCGCTGAAAACGACGAGCAGAGCTATGAGCTGCTGAAAGCTTTCGGTATGCCGTTCGCTAACGCTAAGAAACAAAGCTAATGGCTAAGGAATCCATCAAAGCCCGCGAGCGGAAGCGCATCGCAATGGTAGCTCGCTATGCTGAGAAGCGCAAAGCCCTCAAAGCTGCTGGTGACCTAGAAGGTCTGGACAAGTTGCCCCGCAACTCGTCGCCCGTGCGTCTGCACAACCGCGACAAGATTGACGGTCGCCCCCGTGGTTACATGCGTAAGTTCGGCATCAGCCGTGTACGTTTCCGCGAGATGGCATTAGCCGGCAAAATCCCCGGTGTAACGAAGTCTAGCTGGTAGTACAGCTTTTACTGCAGGATACATTTATCAGGCAGTTCTATTTGGCAGGTTGCCGAAAGAAACCATTGGCCGAGCCTAAATAAGTCGAGCCAAGTAGTCTTAACCGAAAATTTCGTCGCCACTTTCCGTGGCGGCGAAATTTTCCTATCTTTGCGGCTCCCTAAAAATGGGCGCCTCTTTTCTACAGAAATGAATACAGATCCAATTGCCGACTACCTGACCCGGGTACGCAATGCCATCAAGGCAAACCACCGGGTAGTAGAAATCCCGGCCAGCAACATCAAAAAGGAGATTACGAAGGTGCTCTATAAGAAGGGCTACATTCAGAGCTACCGTTTTGATGACAGCGCTGTACAGGGCACGATTAAAATCGCGCTGAAGTACAACCCCGCTACGAAGCAGCCTGCTATTACGAAGCTGGAGCGCGTGAGCACTCCCGGTCTGCGTAAGTATGCTCACGTAGAGAACCTGCCCCGCGTATTGAGCGGTCTGGGTGTTGCAATTCTGTCGACGTCGAAGGGCGTGATGACGGAGAAAGAGGCGAAAGCCGAGAACGTGGGCGGCGAAGTGCTGTGCTACGTCTACTAATCTGAAAGGAAAACGAGACTATGTCACGCATTGGTAAACTGCCCATCAGCCTGCCCGCCAACGTGCAGGTTGAAGTGAGCAACGAAAACACGGTAACCGTGAAGGGCCCGAAGGGTACCCTAGTGGTTCCAGTTGACCGCGACATTACCGTAGCTACCGAAGATGGTCAGCTAGTGGTAACGCGTCCGACCGAGCAGAAGCGTCACAAGGCTATGCACGGCCTGTACCGCTCGCTGCTGAACAACGCTATCAGCGGTGTTAGCAACGGTTTGGAAGAGAAGCTGGAGCTAGTAGGTGTAGGTTACAAAGCCGCTATGGCTGGAACCACCCTTGAACTTTCTCTGGGTTACTCGCACAACATCTTCCTGGCTCTGCCGAAGGAAGTAACTGCAACGGCTGTAACTGAAAAGGGTAAAAACCCTATCGTTACGCTGACTAGCATTGATAAGCAACTGCTAGGCCAGGTGGCCGCCAAGATTCGCTCGTTGCGCAAAGTTGAGCCATACAAAGGCAAAGGCGTGCGCTTCGTGGGTGAGCAAATTCGTCGTAAGGCTGGTAAAACGGCTTCGAAATAACATCACACCATGGCTTTCGATAAAGCAACTAGAAGAAAACGGATCCAGCGCATCATCCGCACTAAGGTGGCTGGCACGTCCGAGCGTCCGCGTTTGTCAGTGTTCCGCAGCAATACGGGCATCTATGCTCAGATTATTGACGACACGACTGGTCACACGCTGGCGTCTGCTTCCTCGAAGCACGTTTCGGTGGAAGGGGGCAACGGAGTAGCCCTCGCTGCCGCAGTCGGCAAAGAACTTGCCGCCCGTGCTACAGGAAAAGGAATTTCGAAAGTGGTATTTGACCGTTCCGGTTACCTCTACCACGGCCGCGTAAAATCATTGGCAGAAGGAGCCCGCGAAGGCGGCCTCAATTTCTAAATCATCATGGCAGAATTTAACACCGGCAACCGTGGTGGTAGCGGCGATAACCGTGGCGGCGGCAATGACCGTCGTGGTGGTGGCAATGACCGTCGCGGCAATGACCGTAACAATGACCAGTCGCGCACTGGTGATTCCGATCTAAAAGAAAAGGTTGTTGCTATCAACCGCGTAGCCAAAGTAGTAAAGGGCGGTCGTCGCTTCAGCTTCTCGGCTATCGTAGTAGTAGGTGACGGCAACGGCACCGTAGGCTACGGCCTTGGCAAAGCCAACGAAGTAACCGACGCCATTGCTAAAGGCATTGACGACGCGAAGAAGAACCTCGTGAAGGTGCCGCTGTATAAGCACACGGTTCCTCACGTGATGGAAGGTAAGTACTCTGGTGGTTTCGTGCTGGTTCAGCCGGCCGCTGCTGGTACGGGTGTAATTGCAGGTGGTGCTATGCGCGCTGTTTTCGAAAGCGCTGGTATCAAGGATGTGCTTGCAAAGTCGAAAGGCTCGTCTAACCCCCACAATGTGGTTAAGGCTACCTTCGATGCCCTTCTGAAAATGCGCGACCCTATGCAGATTGCCCAGGCTCGTGGCATTACTCTCTCCCAAGTATTTAACGGCTAAGAGCAGATGGCGCAGATCCACATTAAACTCGTTAAGAGCGTTATTGACCGCCCCGAGCGTCAGAAGCGCACTATTAAGGCCCTAGGCCTAGGCAAGATCGGCAGCACCAAGGCAGTGGAAAACACTCCCCAGGTAGCTGGTATGGTTAATGCCGTGAAGCACCTGTTGGAAGTAACCGAACTCTAGGAATCTCCCGAAAATGAATCTCAGCAATCTCAAACCCGCCGTTGGCTCTACCCGCAATGAGAAGCGCGTAGGTCGTGGTACGGGTTCCGGCCGTGGTGGCACATCCACGCGCGGTCACAAAGGTGCCAAGTCCCGTTCGGGTTACTCCAAGAAGTCGGGCTTCGAAGGTGGTCAAATGCCCCTTCAGCGTCGCATACCTAAGTTTGGTTTTACCAACATTAACCGCGTCGAGTACAAAGCTGTTAACTTGGACGTATTGGCTGCTCTGACCGAAAACGGCAGCACCACTACGCTTGACAAAGACTTCTTTGTAAATGCTGGTCTGGCTTCTAAGAACGCCAAGATTAAAGTTCTAGGCCGCGGTGAAATCACCAAAGCTCTGGAAGTACATGCCCATGCTTTCTCTAAGTCAGCTGTTGAAGCTATCGAGAAGGCAGGTGGTAAAGCTGTGACGCTTTAAGCCTGATTGGCAATGAACAAGTTCATCACCACGATTAAGAACATTTTTGCGATTGAAGATCTGCGTATGCGGATCTTCAATACGCTTTTCTTCATTGCCATCTATCGGCTGGGTTCTTACGTGGTGCTGCCCGGAGTGGATCCGAACCGACTGAAGAGCAATGCCGGCGGAGTACTAGGCATCCTAGATACTTTGCTCGGTGGTGCTTTCAGCCACGCTTCGGTTTTCGCGCTGGGCATCATGCCATATATCTCAGCCTCAATCGTGCTGCAGCTGCTCACGATTGCGGTGCCTTACTTCCAGAAACTACAGAAGGAAGGTGAGTCAGGTCGCAAGAAGATCAACCAATATACTCGGGTGCTTACAATCCCGATTGTAGCCTTACAGTCCATTGGGTTTATTGCTACAATTAACGCGGAGGCAATCACTAACCCTGGACCTTTCTTTACGATTTCTACGGCACTGATCATCACTGCCGGGACATTGTTTTGCATGTGGCTAGGAGAGAAAATAACTGATAAAGGTATTGGTAACGGTATATCTATGATCATCATGATCGGGATTGTGTCTCGTCTGCCCGGTGCCTTGATTGGTGAAGCAACTGCTCGCACAATGCGTGGCTCGCTGATCTTCCTGATTGAGCTTGCCGTGTTGTTCTTGGTTGTAATGGCCGTTATCATCTTGACTCAAGCAGTGCGCCAGATTCCGGTGCAGTATGCCAAGCAGGTAGGTGGTGCCGCTCAGCTAAGCTCACAGCGTCAGTACATCCCGATGAAAGTAAATGCTGCCGGCGTAATGCCAATCATCTTCGCTCAGTCGCTGATGTTTGTGCCCGCTATTGCAGCATCTGCTTGGAACAAGGATAGTGAGACTGCTGGTCTTATTGGCACCTGGTTCCAGCCTAATCACTGGGTGTATAACTTAGTGTTTGGTTTGCTTATCATCATCTTCACTTACTTCTACACTGCTATCAGCGTTAACCCCAATCAGATTGCGGATGACCTGAAGCGCAGTGGTGGTTTCATACCTGGTGTTAAGCCAGGCCGTGACACCTCAGAATACATAGATGAAGTGCTAACCCGTATTACCTTGCCGGGTGCAGTTGCTCTGGCAGCTATTGCTATCCTGCCTTCATTGGCTACGGTAGCAGGTGTTACCCGGCCCTTTGCACAGTTCTATGGCGGTACTTCGCTCATCATCATGGTGGGTGTAGTGCTCGACACGATGAACCAAGTGAAGAGCTACTTGCTCATGCGTCATTACGATGGCATGATGAAGTCAGGTAAGGTGAGAGGCCGCTCACAAAATATTGCGCTGGCTTCGTAACAAAATGATTGTTTACAAGACAGAGGAAGAAATTGAGCTCATGCGGGCTAGTGCGAAAGTACTAGCCCAAGCCCACGGAGAGGTAGCTGGCATGATTCGGGAAGGAATTACTACGCGAGAGCTGGATCAGCGCGCGGAGGAATTCATCCGGGACCATGGTGGGCAGCCTTCTTTCAAAGGGTATAATGGGTTTGAATATAGCCTGTGCATTTCTCCTAACTCGGTAGTTGTGCATGGTTTTCCGGGAGACTACACTCTAAAGAGTGGCGATGTTATCTCGGTTGATGCAGGCGTCTTGCTTAATGGCTATCATTCGGATAGCGCTTACACCTACCCAGTAGGGGAGGTGGCACCAGAGGTGCTTAAGTTACTGGAGGAAACCAAAAAGTCACTGTATCTGGGCATTGAACAGGCGGTGGCTGGGAACCGGATGGGCGACATTAGCTTTGCTATCCAAAACCACGTTGAAAAACAGGGTTATGGAGTTGTAAGGGAACTAGTCGGCCACGGAATTGGTAAGAAGCTGCACGAGCGGCCAGAGGTACCTAACTACGGTAAACGTGGAGCGGGCCTGAAGCTGCAAACCGGACTGACACTTGCCATTGAACCCATGGTAAATCTGGGCACGAAAAGCGTGGTACAGGAAAAGGATGGCTGGACTATCCGGACTAAAGACCTTAAGCCTTCGGCGCACTTTGAACACACAGTTGTTGTTCGCAAAGACAAGGCGGAAATATTAACCTCCTTCGAATACATAGAAAAAGCCTTACAGTAGCCTTATGGCCAAACAAACTTCCATTGAGCAGGACGGTGTCATCCTGGAAGCCCTTTCCAATGCCATGTTCCGAGTGGAACTGGAAAACGGTCACCAGTTGATTGCCCACATTTCGGGTAAGATGCGGATGCACTACATTAAGATTCTGCCGGGAGATAAGGTTAAACTCGAAATGTCGCCCTACGATTTGTCGAAGGGTCGAATTGTGTACCGTTACAAATAATCTGACGACATGAAAGTCAAAACCTCCGTTAAGAAGCGTAGCGTTGACTGTAAGCTGGTTCGCCGCAACGGCAAGCTTTACGTCATCAACAAAAAGAACCCCCGCTACAAACAGCGTCAGGGGTAGTAGCACCAGACTTTTTAAAAAAGCACATGGCTCGTATTGCAGGGGTAGATATCCCAGACAACAAGCGCGGTGAAATCGCGCTGACCTACATTTTCGGCATCGGCCGTCCTTCTGCTCAGCAGATCCTCACCAAAGCAGGCGTTGACCTGAACAAGAAGGTGAAAGATTGGACTGAAGCAGAGGCTGGCGAAATCCGCGGCGTGATTGCCGCCGAGTTTAAGACCGAAGGTGTGCTGCGCTCAGAAGTGCAGCTGAACATTAAGCGCCTGATGGACATCGGTTGCTACCGGGGTCTGCGTCACCGCAAAGGTCTGCCAGTTCGTGGTCAGCGCACCAAGAACAACTCGCGTACTCGTAAGGGTAAGCGCAAGACCGTTGCTGGCAAGAAGAAGGCTACTAAATAAACCGTAGTGGGAATCGAATGGTGACTTCTTCTGTTAGAAGCACTCTTCAACAACTCCCGCAGATTTTTGCGATAACCAAATGGCACAAAAGAGAAAAGACAAAGCCAAGAAGCGCGTTGTCGTTGTTGAGCCGGTAGGCCAGGTTCATATTAAGGCCTCGTTCAACAACATCATCATTTCCATCACTAACAACAATGGCCAGGTAATTTCCTGGGCATCGGCTGGTAAGATGGGTTTCCGGGGTTCTAAGAAGAACACCCCCTACGCAGCTCAGATGGCTGCTACGGACTGCGGCAAAGTAGCTCATGACCTGGGCATGCGCAAAGCTGAAGTGTTCGTGAAGGGTCCGGGCGCTGGTCGCGAATCGGCTATTCGTACGCTGGGTAACGTGGGTATTGAGGTAACGACCATTAAGGACGTGACGCCGCTGCCCCACAACGGCTGCCGTCCTCCCAAACGTCGTCGCGTTTAGTTAATTGAACAGGCCTACACCGTAGGTCAGCGATGTCGGGTTTCTGATGCGCCTTTACTCCCCTGCAAGGTGCGCCTCTGGAGCCCGACATGTGCGGTTCAACCCCCACATTACTCAACAACCCCGAAATGGCACGTTATACTGGTCCTAAAACCAAGATTGCCCGTCGCTTTAATGAGCCGATCTTCGGCCCAAGCAAGGCACTCACCAAGAAAGCATACCCCCCCGGCCAACACGGCCGTGGTCGTCGTAAGAAGCAGAGCGAGTACGCTGTCCAGCTGATGGAGAAGCAGAAAGTGAAGTACATGTACGGCGTACTGGAAAAGCAGTTCGAGAATCTGTTCCACAAAGCAGCAACAATGCCCGGCATCACCGGTGACAACCTGCTGGCTCTGCTGGAAGCTCGTCTGGACAACACGGTATACCGTCTGGGCATCGCTCCGACTCGCCGTGCTGCTCGTCAGCTGGTTCTGCACAAGCACATCACCGTAAATGGTGAAATCGTTAACATTGCTTCGTACAAACTCCGCGCTGGTGACGTTGTTGCCGTTCGTGAGAAGTCGAAGTCGCTGGAGGCCATCACTACGAGCTTGAGCGCCCGCAACGCACGCGCTTTCTCGTGGCTGGAGTGGGACGGCAAAGAAATGGTGGGCAAGTTCCTGAACGCCCCCTCACGTGACCTGATTCCGGAGAAAATCACGGAGCAGCTCATCGTCGAGCTTTACTCGAAGTAATAACGAAAGCGGCCCGGGAGTCTGGGCCGTTTTCCTGCTTCGACTTTTCCTTTGTTATAAATGGATTTGGGTAGCAGGTAGTAAGGAATTAGGCTAGATTGGCCGCATTCTTACTACCTGCTATTCACTACTTCAAACCGCCCCACTTATGTCAATCTTAGCTTTTCAAATGCCGGAGAAGGTCGTGATGGAGAAATCTGACGACTTCTACGGAACGTTTGAATTTAAACCGCTGGAGAAAGGCTACGGCGTCACGATCGGCAACGCTTTGCGCCGCATCCTGCTGTCGTCGCTGGAGGGCTACGCCATTACGTCGGTCCGCACCAGCAGCGTACTGCACGAGTTCATGACCATCGAAGGTGTGATTGAGGATATGTCCGAAATCATCCTGAACCTGAAGCAGGTCCGCTTTAAGAAGGTCAGCGACGCCATTGAGGACAAAATCACGGTCCGCATTAAGGGCCAGGACACGTTCACGGCGGGCGAAATCAACAAGTTCACCAATGGTTTTCAGGTGCTGAACCCGGATCTGGTGATCTGCAACGTGGACCCAGCTACTGAGCTGGAGTTCGAGTTCACGATTCAGAAAGGCCGTGGCTACGTTCCCGCTGAGGAGAACAAGCCAGCTGACCAAGTATTTGGTCAGATTGCTATCGACGCCATCTTCACGCCTATCAAGAACGTGAAGTACAGCATCGAGAACACTCGCGTGGAGCAGAAGACTGACTATGAGAAGCTCCTGATTGAGATTCACACGGACGGCTCTATCCACCCAGAGGATGCGCTTAAAGGTGCTGCCAATATTCTCATTCAGCACTTCATGCTGTTCTCTGACAGCACCATGACCTTCGAAACGGCTAAGGCTGAAGAAGAGGAGACTGTGGACGAAGAAACGCTGCACATGCGCAAAGTTCTGAAGACGCCGCTGGCGGATATGGATCTGAGCGTACGTGCTTACAACTGCCTCAAAGCTGCCGATATCAAAACCCTCGGTGACCTGGTGCAGCTGGACATGGCTGACATGATGAAGTTCCGCAACTTCGGTAAGAAGTCGCTGACCGAGCTGGAAAACCTCGTAGAGGAGAAAGGCCTGACCTTCGGGATGGACCTAGGCAAGTACAAGCTCGACGAAGAATAGAACACCTAGTGAAAGGTGCTGAGAATGAGAAAGTGGCCTAGTGCACTATTTCATCTCAGCACCTTTTTTGTGTCCAGGTATTGCGTACCTTTGCACTCCCATTTACACTTCAACCAGTGAGCCCAAGGGATGACGGTTCTAATGAGAAAGTGGCCTAGCGCTTTTCTTTCCGCCGTGGTCGTCGTTCGCAAGCCCACACATTCATTTTTTTATGCGTCACGGTAAAACCATCAACCACCTCGGCCGGACGGCCTCGCACCGCAACGCCATGCTTTCGAACATGGCTTCTTCGCTGATCATGCACAAGCGCGTGACCACAACGGTTGCTAAAGCTAAAGCTCTGCGCAAGTTCGTTGAGCCCTTGCTGACCAAAGCTAAGAGCGACACTACGCACTCGCGTCGTCTTGTTTTCTCGGTTCTGGAGAACAAAGAGACCCTGAAAGAGCTGTTCGGCACGGTATCCGCTAAAATTGGTACTCGCCCCGGTGGCTATACCCGTATCATCAAGCTGAGCGCTACCCGTCTGGGTGACAACGCTGAGATGTGCATCATCGAGCTGGTTGACTTCAACGAAACGCTATTGGCTACTAAGACTGCTGGTGAGGCCAAGGCTACCACTACCCGTCGTTCGCGCAGCAAGAAGAAGGCTGATGCTCCTGCTGGCGAGGCTGTAGCTCCCGCTGCTGTGGTTGAAACCGCTGCTCCTGAAGACACCGCTACTACTACGGTAAAAGAAGGTGAAACTCGTGATGAGGCTAAAGCTGACGAGGAAGCTGCTTCGTAGTTCGAGTAACTGCTGAAATACTAAAGGGACGTGCCGCGAGGTGCGTCCCTTTTTTCATTTTAGGCCAGTAGATTTCTAAATACAGTCACAGAATAACTGTGGCTAATAAGGGGCTACTGAATAGGCAATGACAGGAAATGAGAAGTAACAGACTTCAAACAAGAAATACATTATAGTACGCCTTTGGCTGTTTATGATGCTGGCTTTGCACTGGCAATATTTCGCACTGGGCAAAAAGGTCCAATTGAGTACCTTGCCGCCCCAACGCAACCGGGCCTAGGTCGGGTTTGGATTGTGAAATTTCCCAAGCCATTCTATTCTTCCATTCAACCCATTTCTCATGAGTATCATCACCGAAATCCACGCTCGCCAGATCTTTGATTCGCGCGGCAACCCAACCGTGGAAGTGGACGTGACCACCGAAAGCGGCGCCGTAGGCCGTGCCGCCGTGCCCTCGGGCGCATCTACCGGCAAGCACGAAGCCGTGGAACTGCGCGACGACGACAAGTCGAAGTACATGGGCAAAGGGGTGCTGAAGGCCGTGGAAAACGTGAACAGCAAAATTGCCGAGGAGCTGATTGGTTTCTCAGTGTTCGAGCAGGGTTTGCTCGATAAGATCATGCTGGAGCTCGATGGCACGCCTAACAAAGCCAATCTGGGCGCTAACGCTATTCTGGGTGCTTCGCTGGCTATTGCCCGCGCTGCCGCTGCTGAAGTTGGCATGCCCCTGTACCGCTACGTGGGCGGCGTAAACGCCACCACGCTGCCCGTACCGATGATGAACATCCTGAACGGCGGCTCGCACGCTGACAACAGCATCGACTTCCAGGAGTTCATGATTATGCCCGTGGGCGCTCCTTCGTTCTCGGAGGCGCTGCGCTGGGGCACTGAAATCTTCCATCATCTCAAAAACGTGCTCAAGAAGCAAGGGCTGAGCACGAACGTGGGTGATGAAGGTGGTTTCGCGCCAAACATCAAATCAAACGAAGACGCTATCAAGATTGTAATTCAAGCCATTGAAACGGCTGGTTACAAGCCCGGCGACGACGTAATGATTGCCATGGACGCCGCTGCTTCGGAGTTCTACTCCGATGGTCATTACCACTTCAAGAAGAGCACCGGCGACAAGCTGACTTCTTCGGAAATGGTGGCCTACTGGACCGACTGGACCAAAAAGTACCCCATTATCAGCATTGAAGATGGCATGGACGAGGACGACTGGACCGGTTGGAAAGACCTCACCAACAGCATCGGCTCGACCACGCAGCTGGTAGGCGACGACCTGTTCGTGACCAATGTAAACCGTCTGCAGCGCGGTATTGATGAGCAAATTGCTAACGCCATCCTCATCAAGGTAAACCAAATCGGTACGCTCACCGAGACGATTGATGCCATCAACCTGGGCCGTCGTAACGGCTACAAGAGCATCATGTCGCACCGCTCGGGCGAGACGGAGGACAACACCATTGCCGACTTGGCTGTGGCGCTGAACACCGGCCAGATCAAAACGGGCTCGGCTTCGCGCTCCGACCGGATGGCGAAGTACAACCAGCTGCTCCGCATTGAGGAAGAACTGGGCGAGGTAGCCTACTTCCCCGGCAAGAAAATGTAAGTGAGCTGAGCGTTGAGTAGCGCTGAGCCATATTTACAACGGAACGGTGTCGTTACCTACAAGGTGGCGACACCGTTTTTGCGTAGTGCTGGTGTTAGCCGAAATCGTGATATTTGTACACGCAGCTGCTGATGGGCAGCTTCTTTAGCCGCTTCTGCTATGAGTTTCTCCGATGCATTCAGCCGAGTGCCGCGCTTCCTGCGCAGCTTTTACTTCCTGACTGGCCTAGGCTTTCTGGTGTGGATGTTCGTGTTCGATGCCAACGACTTTGTGAAGCAGTACGACATGTACGCTAAGTGGCAGGAGCTGCGCACCGACAAGGACTATTACCTGCGCGAGATTGATAAGGTGAAGAAAGACCGCGCCGAACTGCTGAGCAGTCCTGAGCTGCTGGAGAAGTTTGCCCGTGAGAAGTACATCATGAAACGCCCCGGCGAGGACGTATTCGTGCTGGTGTCGCCGGAAAAAGAGGAGGAGTAAGCCCGGCCGATGTGGCGTGGTAGTTGCCCCTGCTTTTCGTAATGAATGTATTTCGATCTTTCTCAGTGCGATGGGCACTGCTAGGCCTGTTGGTGTTGGTGCCACTGCTGGCTAAGCCCGCTCAGGCTCCCACTTCTCAAGTGCAAGTGGCTCGTCAGTTTTTGCTAGCCGTTGTGCGTGGCGAGTGGGCAGTGGCCTACGGGCATTTAGCGCCCGAAGTCCGGCAGGGCTTATCGGCCCAACAATTCCGAAAAGCAGCTGAGCCCCTGTATAAGCAAGGCAAGCAGTACGGCCCAACCATTAGCCTCTACAAGCTAGGCTACCGCCTCCGCGACACGCAATTGCCGCAGCCCTTCGTGGCCTTTTCTTACAAAGCCGATACGCTGCAGCCGCACCCGCATTTTCAGCTCGATGTTACCTTCCGCGACTCTACGGCCCGGCAGGTGCTGGGCTTCGGGCTGGTGCCGTTGGTGGCGCCCGTGAAATAACGTAGACCACTTATAAAGCGAAAAGCCTCCTTCAATACACTGAAGGAGGCTTTTTTATATCTAACCCAACATCAAATAGCCGGATCAGCGGGTGTATTGGGGTTATTGACGCGTTCCTGCTGCGGATAAGGGTAGAAGTTGCGCGTGCGTTCCGTAAGTGAGGTAGGTGGTGCTGGGCGGCCAAAGCGGCGGCTGTCATCCAGGCGTAGGCCACTCAGGAACAGCTCGGCACTGCGCTGTTTGTACACTTCCAGCAGCAGAGCATCTACCGTGAGCGGGCCGGAGTAGGCAGGCAAGCCAGGGTATACCCCAAATGGGTCGCCGGTGGTTTGGGTGCGCACAGCATTGATATCGGTAAGGGCCGCGGCGATGTTGGGCGTGGCTGCCCGCAAGTTCGCTTCAGCCCTGATCAGGCGCATTTCGTCGGGCAGATAGGCGGGGATTGGGCTGGTCTGGCTGGTAAAGAAGCCAGCCAGGCTGCGGATATTGTCTGTGCTGCCATTGTTATTGTCTACCACCACGGGGCCCGTCAGGTAAAACGCCAAGCGTCCGTCGCCGGGCTCTACCAGGTTAGCGGGCAGCCCAAACCGGTCGCGGGGCCGGAAGTTGGTGCCGGGGAGAATAGTGAATTGGTAGACCGGGTTGGGGTTTTGCGTGGAGTAGGTAAAAGCTGAGCGTACCGTTAGGTTCACCAGGTTGGCAGCGGCCAAAGCCGCCGCATAATTGCCGGCCATCAGGTTGAAGCGGGCCCGGTAGGCCTGTACCGTATTGGGCAGGTTAAAATCGGGGCCAATCACCTGCGAATTAAACTCAGCTGATGGGGGAGTAGTAGCCAACTCCTGAGCCGCCAAATCGAGCAGTCGAATAGCTTCCTGGAGAAGCTGCTGGCGTGGAACAAACGTTGGCGCTGCATCGGCGCTTAATGGCCCCTGCTCAAAGCCCAACGCCACGCCAGCCAGTGATGCCGCTTTAAATAAGTAAGCATGGGCCAGTACTCCGCTGCGCGCGGCGGCATCAGCTGAAAAGACGGAGGGGGCCGCGGCAATCAACTGATCTGCAATAAGTATTACCCGATAATTGCGGGCGAACAGGGCGGAGGTATTGGCATTACTTGGGGACAGCTGCGCGCCGCCTTGCTCCAGCTCGGTAATATTGAAAAATGTAGTGATGCCCTTTACTTCCCGGCTGGTGGTGCCAGTAGTCAGGACAATGGGCTCCAGGGCAGCTGTGGAGTAGATTTGGCGGAGGCCTACACTGAGGGCAAACAGTCCTTCACGCGTGGTGAGGGTTTGCGCGTCGGTGGCGGCGTTGGGGTTAGGCAGGTCCAGGTCGCAGGCGGCGGTGCCTAGCAGCAGGCCCCCAAGCAGTACGGCGGCCAGCAGGCGGCGCGGCCTAGGTAGAAAGTGACGCATATCGGTAGAAAGCAAGGTCAGAGAAGGATTTAAAACGAGGCGTTGAAGCCCACCGACACGGACCGGGGGATAGGCACCTCTACGAAGTCGAAGCCACGCACGGCGTTGCTCTGGCCCGCGGCACTTACTTCAGGGTCGTAGCCGCTGTAGTTGGTAATCACCCACAGGTTGCGGCCGGCCACGGAGAAGCGCAGGTCGCGCATGCCCAGAAACTTGGGCGTAAGCAGGTAGCTGACAGAAGCCTCGCGCAGCTTGATAAAAGAGCCATCTTCAATCCACCGATCAAACGTGTTGTAGGTGGCCACGCTGGTACCCTTGGGCACCTCACCGCGCAGTTCTGGCTCATACTGGGCCAGGCCCCCGAAAATGTCGCGGCTACCTACACGCTGGGTGAAGTTGAACACGTCGAAATCCTGCTGGGTATCAAACTGCACCCGCAAGGAAAGGCGACCATTAAGCAGGCCCACCTCGTTGATAAGTGAGGCCACGTAGCGCGGATTTGGGTCGCCGAGCACCGCGTTCAGCAAAGCCCCGGAGGGTTGCCCGTCGGCGGCGCGTTGGGGTGTGTTGGCCGCCCCAAATGTTCCCTGAACGCCCCGCTCGCGCTGAGGCAGGCCGCCGGGGGTGAGCAGCAGAGAGCCGTCGGGTTTGCGGGCCGAGTAGGTGCCGTAATAGGTACCCAGCGGATACCCTTCAACGCCCGCCACCAGTCCGAATCCGTTCGGAAACGTCACGACCCCGCCCGGAATGTTGGTGATACGGTTTTTATTGTGACTAAACGTGCCCGTAATGTTCCAGGTAACGGCCTCTGTTTTCACGGCCGTAGCGCGCACTAGCAGCTCAACGCCTCGGTTGCGCATGTTGCCAATGTTGTCGAAGCGGTTCAGGAAGCCTGAGCTGAAGTTTAAGTCGCGCTGTAGCAGCAGATCCTGAACGCGCTTATTGTAGTAAGAAAATTCAATGCCTATCCGGTCATTGAATAAGCTCAGGTCGGTACCCACTTCAAACTCCTTCTGGCGCTCTGGTTTCAGGTTGTTGTTGCCCTGCAGGGTAGAGGTGCCCAGGCCTGGCAGTGCGCCCTGAATTAACGGGTTGAAGTTGGTGAAGCGCTGGTAAGAGCCAATGGCCGTGAGGTTGCCGGCTTCGCCATAGGAGGCACGCAGCTTAAGCTGCGGAATGAAGCGGGATAGGGCACTTTCCTTCCAGAAGTTTTCCTCCGATACCACGTAGGAACCACTGAGCTTGGGGTAGAATTGGGTGCGGTTGTTTGCGCCGTACACTGAGGCAGCATCCACACGAGCGGCAGCAGTCAGGAATAACCGGTTGTAAAACCCAAACGTTTGCTGAATGAAGGCACCCTGAATGGTACGCTCCGAGCGCTCCTCTCCAGCTACCGTGGTGCCATTGATAATTTCTACCACCGGCGCCAGGTTGATGGACTGAATGCCCGTAGAGAGGGCCCGCTCATACTGTAGCGTGCCGCCCGCCGTGGTGGTGCTGGCCAGCCATTCCGTGAAATCTCGCTTATAGCTGAAGGTCAGGTCGTTGTTGACGAGGAAGGAGGTGCGGTCAGCGCGGCGGGCAAGGCCAGTGGTATAGGTGGGCGCCGTGCTGTTAGTGGGAATGAAGCCCGTGGCTACCTGGGTGCTGGCGTCATAGCCCAGCACGTAGTCGATGGTGAAGCCCGCAAAAGGGGTGAGGTTCAGCTGAGCATCCCCAATAAAGCGAGACGTGCGCTGGCGGAAGTTAAAGCGGTTGATGGCCTCTAGGGGGTTGGTACGCGCAATGTTTAGGGCGGTGCTGGGGTAGCGGCCGGTTATGGGGTCGGGGCTGGGGTCAATGAAGTTATTCGAGAAGATAAAGCCCGTGAGGGCGCCGTAGGCCTCATTGATGCCGCCGTTGGGCACTTCCTGGCTTTGGCTCAGGGCGTAGTTGGCCCCCACACTCAGGCTAGCTTTCGAGCCCAGGGTTTGCTGAAGCCGCAGCCGGCCACCGCCCCGGTTGAAGTCAGTGTTCTTGACAATACCCTGGTTATTGAAGTAGTTGCCCGAAGCAAAGTACTTGGTGCCCGTGCTGCCACCCGTCACCGATACGTAATTATCGGTGCCAATTGCGGTGCGGAAAATCTGCTTTTGGTAGTCGTAGCGCTGCACCGGCACTTGGCTTAGATCAGTGGCAATGGTGTTGGTGAAGCGAAAAGGGTACTCGTTGTAATCAAGCGTTTTGCGGATCTGGGAAGTCAGGAACTGCGACGACACCGTGACCTGGGGCTTGCCTTCCTTACCACGCTTCGTGAAAATCTGCACTACGCCGTTGGAAGCCCGTGACCCGTAAATAGCGGCGGCGGCAGCGCCCTTAATCACTTCAATCCGATCAATATCGTTGGGACTGATATCTACGAGCCGGTTTTGGGCGTAGCCGCCCAGGTCGAGGAGCTGCGGGGAGTCGTTGTTGATGATTACCCCGTCAATGATATACAGCGGATCAGAGGAGCCCGCCACGGTGCTGGGCCCGCGCAAGCGCACCGAGATGCCGCCGGCGGGGTTACCGGAGTTTTGGGTGATCTGCACGCCGGCAAACTTGCCCTGCAGGGCTTGGTCAATCTGGGTAGGTACGGTAGTGCGCAGCTCCTCGCCCGAAACGGTAGCAATAGTATTGCCGAGCTGCTTCTTGCTGGTAGCTACGGAGGTACCCGTCACGACCACATCATTCAGCCGAACCAGGTCTTCGCTCAGCGTCACGTCGGGTACCGTAACGGTGGTTTCAGTACCCAGCACTACTCTTCGGCGCACGGGGCTGTAGCCCACTGAGCTAAGTTCAAGCTGGTATGTTCCGGGATCTAGGCCAGCAGTTAGCTCGAAGCGCCCTTCACTGTTGGAGGTAACCCCCAGCACTGTGTTGAGCAGGCGCACGGTGGCTCCGGGTAATCCTTCTGCCCGGGCATCAAGCACGCGGCCCTTAATGGTGTAGCGGGTATTCTGAGCCAAAACGGGCTGCATAGCTCCCAGCCAGAGCAGGAGCAGCGCTACCCACATCCAACAGTAACTGCGGCGTTCCGCAAAAAGGTAGGCGTGTGGCATAGAGAGAGGATTAGGGGTGAAAAAGGAGGGCTTACTACGGAGCCCAACGGCACCGATAGCAAGCCACTAAACATAGCAAAAAGAAGAATCTTTTGTGCTTTTTATCGTTCTGTTTATCTGGGGAACGAAACCTTGCCCATGCTCACCGCCGGTACCCGCTGGCGCCCCGCGCCAATGCTCACTGGCTGGCCTGCTACCGCTTCATTAGCCAGCAGTGCAAACAGGATAGCCTCCTTGGCATCGGGTAATATTCCGAGGGTCTCGGTGGTATCGAAGCGGCAAGCGGGTAAGTGGCGCTGCAGAGCCGCCCGTAGTGCCGGATTGTGGGCACCGCCTCCGCTGGCATAAACCGATAAAGCCGGCTTAGGTCCGAAAACCTGCGTTGCGGCTCGGGCCACCCCCATAGCACTCAATTCCGTGAGCGTTGCTAATGTGTCTTCCAGGCCTAAGCCAGTGGTATTGCTGCGCTCCTGCGCCTGTTGCAGATACGCGGGTCCGAAGAGTTCGGGACCAGTGGTTTTGGGTAGTGTTGCCGCAAAGAAGGGGTGGCCTAGCAGCTCAGCTAAGAGGCCTTCGTGTATTTGGCCGGCACTGGCTAAGCGGCCATCTTCATCGTAGGCCAGGTTGGGGCGGTGCTTGCGCACGGTAGCATCGAGCAGGGTGTTGCCGGGGCCGGTGTCGGTGCTGAAGGCCGTACTGGCATCCTGGCCGGCGCGGGGCAGGTACGTGAAGTTGGCAATGCCGCCCAGGTTAAGGAGCAAGCGTTCTTCCTTGGGGCTGCTGAGCAGAAGGTAGTCGCCGTAGGCAGCCAGGGGAGCCCCCTCGCCACCAGCTGCAATGTGCTTCTGCCGAAAATCACTGAGGGTGATGATACCGGTGCGCACGGCTACATGGTCACCATCGCCTAGTTGTAGCGTGGCGTTTAGGTTAAAATCGGTGCGTAGATGTTGATGCTGGGGGGCGTGGTACACCGTCTGGCCGTGGCTGGCTATGAGGTCTACTTCCGGGGGGGCAATGTTCCACTGCTCCAGGCATTGCAGAATCATATCGGCGTGCAGGTGGCCTAGCCAGGGGTTGAGCAGCGTCAGATATTCCAGGCTCACTTGCTCACGGGCAAATACCTGCCGGATGCGGTAGCGCACATCCTCGTGGTAGGGTACGGTGGCAAAGTGCTCCAGCTCCAGCCGCGTAGTAGTGCCGTGCCCATGCAGGCGGCAGAGCGCCACATCCAGCCCATCCAGAGAAGTACCCGACATTAGCCCAATAATCCGCCGGCTAGGCTGCTGAGCAAATTGATAGAGGCGGCGAAGGTCTGGATTCATGGCGCAGTGGGTGCTTTGTACCGTTTACAACTAGGTTCCCTAGCCTAAAATATTTTTTGTGCTTCCTAATACTAAATCACCGGCAGGATGGAACAATCTATTGCGGCGTAAATAACGCAAAAGGGCTCCACCGACATGCAGTGGAGCCCTTTTATAAATGGTTCTAAGTAAGCAAGAAGGAGTTTAGTCCTGCTATTGTATTACTGGTTATTCAATCTTCTTGCCCGCCATGGCTTGGCTGATGCTGATGTTCATTACGCGTTCGGCGAAGGGGCGGGTGAGTTCTTCCAGCTCATCCACGGCCTTCAGGATAGTGTCTTTCTCCTGGGTGGCAAGGGCGGCTTTGAGTTTCTCCACGCCAGCAGTGGTTTGGCTGGTTTCCTCGGCGGTGAGGTGCTGGCCGTTTTTGCTGACAAAGCGCTCTACTTGGTAAAGCATTTGCTCGGCTACGGTACGGGCTTCAATCACCATGCGGGCCGCAATATCCTCGCGGGCGTGGGTCATGGAGTCCATTAGCATCTGCTCCACCTGCTCATCAGTGAGGCCGTACTGGGGTTTGATTTCTACCGCCTGGCGAGTGTTAGAACGCAGCTCAATGGCCTCTACTTTTAGAATGCCATCGGCGTTCAGGATAAAGTTTACGTCAACCTTCGGCAGGCCCGCCGGCATGGCCGGGATACCGCGCAGGTCAAACTCGGCTAGTTTGCGGTTTTCCTTCACCAAGTCCCGCTCACCCTGATACACGGAAATTTTCAGGTTCACCTGTCCATCAACGGAGGTAGTGTACTGCCGGCCGGCTTTGGTCGGGATCTTGGAGTTACGCGGGATGATGGGGTCCATCAGGCCGCCCAGCGTTTCGATACCCAGCGTGAGCGGCGTCACGTCAAGCAGTAATACGTCGCGGCGGTTACCACCCAGAATGTCGGCCTGAATGGCGGCACCCAGGGCCACTACTTCATCGGGGTTGAGGGAATTGTTGGCAGGCTGCTGGAAATATTCTGATACCGAGTCATACACCAGCGGCACGCGGGTAGAGCCACCTACCAGCAGCACAGCGTTCAAATCCTGGGGTGTGAGCTTAGCATCGGCCATTGCCTGGCGGCACGATACTAGCGTGCGCTCAACCAACGGCGCAATCAACTCATTAAACTTAGCTTTAGTGAGCGGAAGCACGGTGCCCCCAAACTCCGCGGCAAACTCCTCGTTTTGGCTCAGATGCTTCTTAGCCGATTCAGCCAGCAAGCGGAGCTCCTGCTGGGCCCCGCTGTTCTGAAAGAGCACTGTAGCCAGCTGATACTCGCCACTCCAGTACTCAATGATGGCGCGGTCAATATCGTCGCCGCCCAGGTAGGTGTCGCCGTTGGTGCTCAGCACTTCGAAGATGCCCTGCTGAATGCGCAGAATGCTCACGTCGAAGGTGCCACCGCCTAGATCATACACGGCTACGGTCTTCTCCTCATCCGGCGATAGGCCTACGCCGTAGGCCAAAGCGGCGGCGGTGGGCTCGTTCACAATGCGCAGCACCTCCAGGCCCGCTAGGCGGCCGGCATCGCGGGTGGCCTGGCGCTGGGAGTCGTTGAAGTAAGCAGGTACCGTAATTACGGCCTTGTTCACGGGTGTTTTTAGCGCGTGCTCCGCGCGGGTTCTAAGCTCCTTCAGAATCTCGGCCGACAGCTCAATGGGGGAGTAGAATTTATCACCCACCCGAATCTTCACCATGCCTTCGGAATTATCGTCGATAACCTTATACCCTAAATCAGAGGCGTGCTGCCCTAGATCCTGGTACGACTTACCCAGCAGGC
Source organism: Hymenobacter taeanensis (assembly GCF_013137895.1). Lineage (NCBI taxonomy): Bacteria > Pseudomonadati > Bacteroidota > Cytophagia > Cytophagales > Hymenobacteraceae > Hymenobacter > Hymenobacter taeanensis. The sequence goes on along the minus strand of NZ_CP053538.1, from coordinate 904,392 downwards.
GCTTCACCGAGTAAATGGTGTTCTGCGGGTCAGTAAGCAGGTAGCTCTTGGCATCAGTGCCCACAATGGGGTCTTCGCCGCCTTGGGGGAAGTGTACCACCGAGGGTACAATGGTACCGCGGCCCTGGTCGTTGATGGCCAGGGGCTGGCGTGTATCGGGGTGAATGTAGGCCACCAGGGAGTTGGTAGTGCCCAAGTCAATACCCACAATGATTTCTTCCTGTTGGAGGCTGCCGGTGGACAGGTTAATTGCGACTTTAGCCATATGCAAGCGGCGTGCAAAAACACGCGGAAATGAGCGGAAAGAGGAGCGGAAAAAAGCTATAACAGCTACTGGGCTCGGAAGGCACAAAAGTAGCGAAGAAAATGGCCTGCCGGCTGGGAAGGCGAATGGCCTACTATTCAAAGAATAATATAGGTGCCATGAAAGAGCTGTGAAGTGATGCGTTAATTGTTAAAGGAGCAGCGCAAACTGAAAGCTTGCAATCGGGGCGGTAAATGCAGACTTTCGGGCCGAATTGTGCTGTTTGCCATGAATCAACTATTACGCTTGCTATCAATGCCTCGGGTGGCTGCTAGGCCACTACACATGGCCGCTGTGCTAAGCCTAGTTGGGCTGCTGCCTTCCTGCCAGACCTCCGTGGGCGAAACCAGCAACGCTTATGCAGCCAGCAAGCGGACGGTAGAAGCAGCTACGCCTCTCGGTTCAATGAGTACTACGGCAGAGCTGCCGGATTCTTTGCGCCTCACGCCGCTGGCATTGTTACCGGGCGTTCCAGATTCACTGCACCAGCAAATTCAGGCCCTGCACGCCAGCTTAGGCCCCAACGCCGCTGAACTCCGCCTAGAAGTGTTGGAACGGGCTTGTGTGGGCTACCTTAACCTGCGAAAAAAAGGCCGCGTGAGTAAGCCCGGGGTTTTGGCGGTTGCCGATATGGATATGCCCTCCTCCGCAAAACGCCTGTGGGTGCTAGACTTGAAGGCCGGCAAGGTGCTTCAGCGCAGCCACGTAGCGCATGGGGAGGGCTCAGGCTACCTGCGGGCACGGCGGTTTTCCAACGTGATGCGCTCAGAATGCACCGCTCTGGGTTTCTACCGCACCCAGGATACTTACCAGGGGAAACATGGCCTCTCGCGTCGTCTCCGTGGCCTCGATGTAGGCCAGAACGATAACGCCCTGCACCGTTACGTGGTCCTGCACGCCGCCGACTACGTGAGCAAGCGATATATAGAACGGCATGGGCAAGTAGGCTACAGCCGCGGCTGCCCGGCGCTACCGCCTGATCAATACCGGGCCATCATTAACGCGGTAGGAGAGGGGGGCTGTCTGTATGTGGGTGGGCCCGGCCTGAAGTCAAAATGGCTGGATGCTACTATTGCGGCCCAGCAATTAGCGGCCAGTGGGTGGCGGTAACTAAACAAGCGCACCTTTCGGGATGATAATAAGATAGCGCCATTATGGACAGCCGATGGATCACCAACACAAGCTTTATCATTGGAACATGCTAGAGCTTTTCTATAGTTAGTAGAAGTGTCATTTGGCCGACAAAGTAAGCAGATAAGTTTGCCTTTTAAAGGGGTTGGGAACTCTGAGCGGTAAGAGGAAGTTTTAAATAGAGTAAAAGCGCTATATGTCAACAAACAGTAAGGTGTATCGTTTGTTAGTGTAGTGCGTATAGCTCTCTGGCTCAGAAGTACTAGCTGGGCCTTTCTCACAACCACAACATTTCGTGCAGATGGAAAAGAAGAGTGTAGTAAGTCGTCAGCGCCTTAAGCGCCGGGCCCGCCGAATGGCACGTCGGGTACTCCCGTTTGTGGCTTCGCTGTTCTTGGCTACGCCCCTGGCGGCTCCTATTGCCCGCACGCAGGCCGCTACGCCTAAAATAGCGGTGCGCCGGGTAGCTGCCCCCACGCCTACGAAAGAGGCATTATATGATCAGCGTCTGCGTGATGTGTACCAAGACCTGGGCCTGACCCAGCAGGGCTTGCGTTACGAGGTGTTTGAGAAGGCCATGACCGGGTACCTCAACCTCGAAGATGAAGGCAAGCTTACTAACGACAAGCAGTTTCTGACCGTGGTTGACTTTAGCCTGCCTTCCACCGAAAAGCGCCTTTGGGTGCTGGATTTGGCGGCCAAGCAAGTAAAGTTTCATACGCTGGTGGCCCACGGCCATAACTCCGGCGAAAACATGGCGACTAACTTCTCCAACGAGAACGAGTCGAACATGAGCAGTCTGGGTTTTTACGTTACTAAAGGTGAGTATACCGGCAAGCACGGCCGCTCCCTGAAGTTGCAGGGCGTAGATGAAGGCTATAATACAAATGCCCTGAAACGCTCCGTAGTGATGCACGGCGCCGATTACGTTAGCGAAGATTTCATTAAGCAATACGGCCGCCTGGGGCGTAGCCTAGGCTGCCCGGCCCTGCCCATGGCTGAAAAAGACGCCATTATTGAAGCCGTAAACGGTGGCACCTGCTTATTCTTTAACGGACCCGACCAGCAGTACTCTTCTAAGTACCTAAATGAAGACATTGCCATTCAGCGCCTGCTAAACGACACCCAGATGATTTAACCGGCATACTGGCCTAGCGCATAAAAAGCCCGCTTTGCGAATGCAAAGCGGGCTTTTTTGTGTTAAGGGAAGTTGAGAAACAGCGTTACAGCTTCACGCCAAACTTTGCTCCTACTGATTCCAGATCCTTGATTACTGGGTCGAGCAGCGGGATGCCTTCAATCAGGCGCTTACCGCTCATTTCGCGCTCCGGGTCGCCGGGAATCAGCACGTGCTGGCCTTCAGTGGCGCGGGCATTGCGGAAGGTGGTAATCCAGTTATCCATGTGGGCCTTAAACTCGGCGGCGGGCCGGAAGGCATCTACGCGCATGGCTCCGAAGAAGTGGCCTAGGCCTTGCCCAACCGGATTGGCGGACGGCTGCAGAAACGCCACGAAGGGCGGTACCCAGGGGCCGTAATTGGCACCGCTCAGTACTGCCGAGAAAATATCAACCACTGCACCCAGGCCGTAGCCTTTGTGCGAGCCGGTAGCCCCGCCCAGCGGCAACAGTGCGCCGCCATTTTTCACGGCGTTGGGGTCGGTTGAGCCCGTACCGTCGGCGTTTTGGGCCCAACCTTCCGGAATGGGTAAGTTCTTGCGCTGGGCAATTTCCAGCTTGCCGTTGGCGGCCGTGGTGGTAGCCATATCAAGCACAAAGTCGGGCTGGTCGCCGGCGGGCACGGCTACGGCAATGGGGTTGGTGCCCAGCAGGCGTTCCAGAGAGTAGGTGGGTGCCACCAGCGGCGAAGCATTGGTCATGGCAATGCCCATCATATCGTGGGCCAGGGCCTTCATAGCGTGGTAGCCCGCAATACCGAAGTGGTTGGAGTTTTTCACTGATACCCACCCGGTACCTACTTGCCGGGCTTTCTCAATGGCTACATCCATGGCTTTAGGTCCTACTACCAGGCCTAGGCCACCATCGCCATCTACCACAGCAGTGCTGGGCGTTTCATAGGTCACGCCTACCCGGGGCGTGGGGTTGATGCGGCCGGCTTCCCAGAGCCGCACGTAGCCAATGAGGCGCGCTACGCCGTGAGAGTCGATGCCGCGCAGGTCAGCGGCCAGCAGGGTTTCGGTAGCCAGCGTGGCGTCCTCATCGGGGCAGCCAATGCTTTTAAAAACGGCTTCCGTAAAGCTGAAAAGGTGGGTATAGGAAAGCGTAGTTGCCATGAAGAAAAGTGTGGCGGGAAGCGTGGAGTTCCTCGCATCATGAAATAAGCCGGCTTGGCTGATTAGTGCTGAGCCGTGCCTTGCCTTGAGTAGGAAAAGAAAGCTTACTGGCTTAGCAGCTCACTCAGCAGGCCTTCCTTCAGAGCGTAAGCAGAGGCCGTGATGGTGCGGAGTCCATACGTTGTCAGCACGAAATCAATCAGCACACAAGCCACCACAATCATATCGGCCCGCAACGGCGTCATGCCGGGGAGGCTCAGGCGGCCAGCATGGTCTAGGTGCAGGAGCTGCTCGTAGCTGGTGCGGAAGCTCTCAAAGGAAATACGGGTGGCCGGGGCGGCGTGGCCCACCAGCTCCGGCTGGCCGGCCCTGGCGGCTTGCAGGTCGCAGAGCGTATCGAAAGTGCCGGAAGCGCCCACCAGCGCCGCGGGGTGGTACTGGGCTATAGCTGTCGTTAGAGGCGCGAGCACCTCCGCAAGGTAGGCCTGCTGGGCCTGCACGGCGGAAGCGGGCAATGGATCGGCGGTGAAAAACTTATCAAGCAGGCGCTGCGCCCCAATTTCAAAGCTCTGCTTCCAGAAGGTGGCATGCTCATCAGCAATGATAAACTCCACGGAGCCGCCCCCAATATCCATGAGCAGATGCGGCACCTGGCCTAGCGGCACTGCCTGCCGGATGCCTTTGGCTATCAGCTCCGCCTCCCGGTCGCCGGGAATAACCTCCACCCGAATACCCGTCTGCTCAAAGATCTCCTTCACCAGCTCCGGTCCGTTTTTGGCTACGCGCATGGCGCTGGTGGCAGTAGCACGTACTTCCGTAACCTGGTGCAGCTCAATTTCCTCCTTAAAGCCAATCAGCGTCTGGAGCGCCCGCGCGTAAGCCTCCGGTGCAATGTGGTCGGCACTGATGCCGCCCTCTCCCAGGCGCACCCCTACTTTGGTGCGCAACAGCGTAATGGGCTCCTGGTGCTTGGGCTCGGGCAACTCCACAATCAGCAGGTGGAAGGTGTTGGTGCCCATGTCAATCAGGGCCAGACGACGGTGGCGGGGAGGGTGCTGTGACACAGAGTGATTAATGAGGTGATGACGTGATAGGGGGAATGAGGTTACTGAGTGATGAGGTAATGGGATAAAGTATTCAGCGCTTTTCAGCTTGTTACTATTCACCCCATCACCCCGTCACTTTATCACCTCAGGTAGCAAACCGGCAAAACGTGCCGAGCGGCAGTTTGCGCGCACCGGCGTCGTGCAGGTATATCTCCCCAATTTCGCGCTTCTGCTGCATGCCGGGGAAAATTTCCGATACTAGATTGTCGAGAATCAGGGCTGAGAAACCCAGCGAGTATAGGTTGATCAGGAAGAAGTGGTCCTCGGGGTCGAGGAGCTCTTTGCAGAGCTTGAGCATCTCGTTGAGCTCATCTTCCAGCTGCCATTTCTCCCCGTTGGGGCCGCGGCCGTAGGCGGGCGGGTCGAGAATGAGGCCCTGGTACTTGCTGCCGCGCTTTACCTCGCGCCGCACGTACTTCATGGCATCTTCCACCAGCCAGCGCACCCCATCCAGGTTAGAGGCCTCCATATTGTCGCGGGCCCAAAAGTTCACCTGCTTCACGGAGTCGAGGTGAGTAACGTCGGCGCCGGCGGCGCGGGCGGCCAGCGTGGCGGCGCCAGTGTAGGCAAACAGGTTCAGCACCCGCGGCTGAGCGGCTTTGCGCTGGCGGGTTTGGTTGTAGATGAACTGCCAGTTGGGATCTTGCTCCGGGAACAGGCCTACGTGCTTAAACGACGACAACCCCAGCCGAAACCGCAGCTTTAGGCCATCAGGACGCTCATAGCCAATAACCCATTGCTCGGGCGTGCCAGGCTTTATCTTCCACTGGCCGCGCTCCTGGCTGCCTTTCTCGCGGGTGAAGGTGGCATGGGCGCGCTGCCACTCGCTTTGCGCCAGGTGCGGGTCCCAGATAGCCTGCGGCTCGGGCCGGGCCAGAATATGTTTACCAAAGCGCTCCAGCTTTTCAAAGTTGCCGGCATCGAGTAGCTCGTAATCGGCCCAGGGGCTGGTAGTAAGGAAAGTGTACATAAGGCTATCTTTACGCTGCCCAGCAGGGCAGGGCGGCAAAGGTACGGTACAGTTTGGACCAGCAACCTATACGAGCCGCCACGGATGGAAGGGGAGAAGTGGGCCGAAGGCGCTGGTACTTATTTTCACCTGGGGTTTGGGCTGGGTACTGGCCTAGCCCACTGCTTGCTAGTAAACTGTTTTATGGCGAGCGGGTGTCCTATCTTTACTCTAACAAACCAGTAGCTTTTTAAGCTGATTTCACTGCCATACGCATTATACCGTGACTCTCACCTTCTACAAATACCAAGGCACCGGCAACGACTTCGTGATGGTGGACGACCGCGCCCAGCAGTTCGACGCCGGCAACCACCAGCTGGTGCGCTTTCTCTGCGACCGGCGCCGTGGCGTAGGGGCCGATGGCCTGATTCTGCTCCGCCTGCACGCGCAGTATGATTTTGAGATGGTGTACTTCAATGCCGATGGCTATTTGGGCTCCATGTGCGGCAATGGCGGCCGGTGCACCGTGGCTTTCGCCCGGCAGATTGGCGTAATTGAAAATGAAACCAAGTTCCTGGCTGCCGATGGTCCGCACGAGGCCCGTATTGACGCCGATGGCACCGTACACCTACGCATGCAGGACGTGCTGGGCCAGCAGGAAGTAGAGGAGTACGGCGTGTTCCTCGACACGGGCTCGCCCCACCTGGTACGCTTTCAGCCCATGAGTACTCTGGCCGAACTGAACGTGTACAGCGAAGGCCGCGCCATTCGTTACAACGACCGGTTCCGGGAGAAAGGCACCAACATCAACTTCGTGGAAGCGCCCGTCGTGCCCGGCCAGCCCTGGCAGGTGCGCACCTATGAGCGCGGCGTAGAAGACGAAACCCTGAGCTGCGGCACTGGCGTAACGGCCGTGGCCCTGGCTGCTTCCCGCCGCGGCGCCACCAGCCCCGTGCACCTGCGCACCCCCGGCGGCGACCTGCGCGTAGCCTTCGATGCCAAACCCGACGGCTCATTCACCAACATCTTCCTAAGCGGCCCCGCCACCCGCGTCTTCGACGGTGCTATCGAGGTGTGATCTGGCTTCTAGGCCACTAAAAAGCTGTCATTCCGAGCGGCAGCGAGGAATCTGAGTTGCTCACCAGAGCTCCACCCAGATTCCTCGCTGCCGCTCGGAATGACCGTTTTGCTGAACACCAAGTAGCAGGCCCAGTAGCGCCTGCTTATCTTCGCTATATGTGGTCCGACCTACGTGTTGAAATTGAGCAGGCCCGCCAACGGCTGCGGTTACCCAAGCAAGAATTTGCGCCTTTGCCCTTCACCACTGAGTGGGCCAGCTTGGAAGAGCGGATTTATCACGCGTTTTGCCGCTTAAATCACCCCACAGTTCGCCCTTGCTGGTTGTGGGAGCGCTTGCGGCCAGGAGCAGTGGGGTTAGTGTGTGAATACGATCCGCTTACACAACTGACTTCTTTAGTCGACCCGGAAGAAATCGTCTGGCTAGTGCTCAACGAAACGGTCAGCTTTAGAGACAAATTCTGGTTCTACTGGGGAACACCCCACGCTATCCACAGTGTACTGGCCGAGTGCTACTATCTAGACGAAGTCTATCTGATTTCGAAGAAGTACACGTGGTTGCTATGCTTAAACCATCACGACGCGCTCTACGGCATTGGCTCTCCCATACAGGAAAGACTCTTAGCTCGCGGAGCTAAGAGTCTTTCCTAAGGCGTAAACAAGTGATTTTCTAGACCGTTTTTACTTACTGTAAAACCAGCAGACCTAGGCCTGTCGGTCGCCTTTGGTGAAGTCCAGCATCCAGCCGGGATATTCGGGAGACAGCTTGCTTACGTCATCCAGCTGCTGAAGCTCCTCGGGCGAAAACTGCACGTCCACGGCTTTGAGGTTGTCTTCGAGTTGCTCCATCTTTTTGGCCCCGATAATTACACTAGTAACTACCGGCTGATGTAGCAGCCACGCCAGTGCGGTTTGCGCTACTGAAACGCCTTTAGCTTCGGCTAGGGGGCGCAACGCATCCACTATATCAAAGCCCTTTTCTTTATCCACGGGCGGAAAGTCAAAGTTGGCACGGCGGGCACCCTCTTCCGTTTCGTTCTCGCGGGTGTATTTGCCACTAAGGAAACCGCCGGCCAGTGGGCTCCACACCATTAGGCCCACTTTCTGATCTTGCAGCAGGGGCACCAACTCCCGCTCTAGGTCGCGGCCGGCAATGGTGTAGTAGGCCTGCAGCGACACATATTTCTCCACGTGGTTGTAGATTGAGTAGCTGAGAGCTTTCATCAGCTGCCAAGCCGCCACGTTGCTGGCGCCAATGTAACGCACCTTGCCGCTGCGCACCAGGTCGTCGAGGGCGCGTAGGGTTTCCTCCAGGGGCGTGAGCGGGTCGTAGCTGTGGGTTTGATAGAGGTCGATGTAATCGGTTTTCAGGCGGCGCAGGCTATCCTCTACCTGCTGGAAGATGTGCTTGCGCGTGAGGCCGGCATCATTGGGGCCTTCACCCATTTTGCCCCGTACTTTGGTGGCTAGCACAATATCATGGCGCGAGAGGCCTAAGTTGTGAATGGCTTGGCCGGTGAGTTCTTCCGATAAGCCTTCGGAGTACACGTTGGCCGTGTCAATGAAGTTGATACCCGCCTCTACGGCGCGCTTTACTTGCTCGTCTACGGCTTGCTGATCCAGCGAGCCAATAGCGGCTGCCCAGCCTTTGCCTCCGTAGGTCATGGTGCCCAGGCACAATTCTGATACTTTCAGGCCTGTGTTACCTAGCAGGTTGTATTTCATAGTAGAGAGGATTAGAAGTGAATCCTTGTCAAACTCCCGGCTAAACCGGATTGTTGACGTATAATTTCGGCTTCTGCTCTCGGCTGTCCTGTAGTGAGGGCTGATACTTACTGCCGCAGTAGCCCAAGAAGCCTGAAAAAACCGTTTCAGTAACTCATATGCTCTCCTCCAACCTCGTTTTTCTCCGCCCCCTCGAAGCCGAAGACCTTGAGTTTCTTTATGCGCTGGAAAACGACCCCGCAGTATGGGGAGTGTCGGATATGCTGGTGCCAATTTCCCGCTACACACTACGGCAGTATTTGGAGCACGCTAGCGCAGATTTTCAGGAAGTACGGCAGCTTAGATTAGTACTATGTCGGCAAGATACCCAAGCAGCCGTTGGTACCGTAGATGTTTTTGATTATTCGCCCCTGCACCAGCGGGCCAGCGTGGGTATTACGGTGCTAGGCCAGCACCGCCGCCAGGGGTACGGGCGTGCTGCATTGGATTTGTTAGTGCTCTATGCTCATCAGGTGCTTCAATTACACCAGATGTATTGTACTATAGCTGTAACAAATCGGGCTAGTATCAGGCTGTTTAAAGCAGCAGGTTTCAAGAAGATTGGAGTACGCCGGGAGTGGTTGCGCACCCCCAGTGGCTGGCAAGATGTAGTGGAGATGCAACACCTTCTGGTAAACTGACTATTTCCGGCCTAGCAAGCGCTAGAGTGCAAAACGCAGATACTCAAGCTCGGCTATATCCTTTTAATAAAGGGGGCGTATAGAGACCTAACCAGACAAGCACTGCCAGTTATTGCTGGTTCGTAAAGGGGCAGTGTCGTCTGTAGAACGATTTATTCTAAACCCTATGTCGCTGTCTCCACCAGCGGAGTCGCCCGTGCGTGCCTCTGCCCTCTCTCCCTCAACCAAAAACTCTGCTTCTGCCGAAAACCTACCCTATGCCCTGCCTGATTTAGTGTGCTTTGCCCATTTGCATTGGGACTTTGTGTGGCAGCGCCCCCAGCATCTTCTCTCTCGTTTTGCGCAGCATGGCCGCGTGTTCTACGTTGAAGAAGCATTTTACCATGCCGATGACCTCATTGAGCCTCATATGGAGGTAAAGGAGCGGCAGAATGGGGTTAACGTATTAGTAGTACACCTGCCGGCCCGCCTGCGCGGCCAAGATGATGCCGCCGACCAAGCCCAGGAGAAAGTACTAACCAGCTACTTCCGGGAACAGCATATTGAAAAGTACATCTTCTGGTATTATACCCCCATGGCGCTGGGCAAATCACGCTCCTTCCAGCCCATCCTGACGGTGTATGACTGCATGGATGAGTTGGCCGCCTTTAAGTTTGCACCCCCTGCTCTGCGGGAGCGGGAGCAGGAGCTGTTCAAAAAAGCAGCACTGGTATTTACCGGCGGCCACACGCTCTACGAGGCCAAAAGCCAGCAGCATAACGATGCGCACCCTTTCCCCAGCAGCATCGACAAGGCCCACTTTGCTCAGGCCCGGCAGCCACAGCCCGACCCCGCCGACCAAGCCGGAATTGCTCACCCCCGCGTGGGTTTCTTTGGCGTAGTAGATGAGCGCCTGGATATTGAGCTGCTCCGCCAGCTAGCCGATGCCCACCCTGAGTGGCAGTTTGTGATTATTGGCCCCGTAGTGAAGATTGACCCAGCCACGCTGCCCCGTCAGCAGAACGTGCATTACCTCGGTGGCAAAGACTACCAGGAACTGCCTTCCTACTTAAGTGGTTGGGATGTAGCAACGTTGCTCTTTGCTGATAATGAGAGCACGAAGTTTATCTCGCCCACTAAAACTCCCGAATACCTGGCCGCCGGACGGCCAGTCGTGAGCACCCCGATCCGAGATGTGGTTCGGCCCTACGGCGAGTTGAACCTTGTACAGATTGCCGCTACGGCGGATGAATTTGGGCAGGCCATTGAAAAGGCGCTGATCCAGACCCAGGACGCCGACTGGCGCCAACGCACCGACGATTACCTGGCTACTATCTCTTGGGACCAGACCTGGGAACAGATGGTACAGCTGATGCAGCAGAAGCTTACGCCGGCTGCCAGCAAACCGCATACCGCAGCACTCTCTTAGTTCTGCACTCTACTACCTCCATCACCTGTTCTTTCCCCCTCATTTCTTTCCAAACACCGCTTCGTTATGTTCGATTATCTCATCGTAGGGGCCGGCTTTGCTGGCAGCGTGTTGGCCGAGCGGCTTGCGACTCGTTCCAATAAAAAAGTACTGGTGGTGGACAAGCGCAACCATATTGCTGGGAACGCCTATGACCATTACAACGAAGAAGGTATCCTGGTCCACAAGTATGGCCCGCATATTTTCCATACCAATTCGAAGGACGTATTCGAATACCTATCCAACTTTACCGACTGGCGCCCATATGAGCACCGGGTACTGGCTTCCGTAGATGGCCAGCACGTGCCCATGCCCATCAACCTCAATACCATTAACATGCTGTATGGCCTCTCGCTGAACAGCTTTGAGGTGGAGCAGTTTTTAGAGTCATTGGCCGAGAGCGTGCCAGTTATTAAAACCTCTGAAGATGTAGTGGTAAGCAAAGTAGGGCGCGAGCTGTACGAGAAATTCTTCCGCAACTACACCCGTAAGCAGTGGGGCATGGACCCCTCGGAGCTGGATAAGTCAGTAACGAGCCGCGTGCCCACCCGCACCAACCGCGACAACCGTTACTTCACCGACACCTATCAGGCTATGCCGCTGCACGGCTACACCCGCATGTTTGAGCGTATGTTGGATCACCCCAACATCAAGGTGATGCTGAATACTGACTACCACGACATCATTGATTTCATTCCTTTCAAGGAAATGATTTTCACGGGGCCGGTAGATGAGTACTTCGATTTTAAGTACGGCAAGCTCCCCTACCGCTCTCTGGAGTTCAAGCACGAAACGCTCAACACGGAGCAGTTCCTGCCCGCTCCGGTAGTAAATTACCCCAATGAGCACTTATACACCCGCATTACGGAGTTTAAGCAGCTTACAGGCCAGCAGCACCCCAAAACCAGCGTGGTGTATGAGTACCCCAAAGCAGAGGGAGACCCATATTACCCCGTGCCACGCCTGGAGAATGCCGAGCTGTACAACAAGTACAAGAAGCTGGCCGACGAAACACCTAAGGTGCACTTTGTAGGCCGCTTGGCTACGTACAAGTACTACAACATGGACCAGGTAGTAGCCCAGGCGCTTACCCTGTACAAGAAGCTCACGGAGAAAACCGAAGAAGCCCAAAAGGTTACTATGCCTGCCATCACGGGCTCGGCCTCCATTATAAACAAGCTCGTACCGCGCGATCCGGCCAAGGAATAGCGGTTTCTAAAACTGGCTGTCAGATGCTGTCATTCTGAGCCGCTGCTGTGAGGTTTACTGGTTGCTAGGCCACTTGGCTTGCTACCAGTAAACCTCACAGCAGCGGCCCAGGATGACAGATCTGTTTTCAGGTGTTTCAAACTCAACACTTCGCCATCTGAAGCTGCAGCCGTACGTGAAAGCAGCATGGAACACGTAGAAATGTGGGGCGGAATAGAATGCACCATTCGGCGCATGGGAGATGGGTATTCTGACCAGCTCGTCAGTAGTGGCCACCGGGACCGGATTGAGGATCTGGACCAGTTTGCAGAGTTGGGAATTCGCAAGCTTCGGTACCCCGTTCTGTGGGAGCAGGTGGCCCCCGAAAGTCTGGACAGTCCCGACTGGACCTGGACCGATGAGCGAATGGCTCGCCTCCAAGAATTGGGCATTGACCCTATTGTAACGCTGCTGCACCACGGCAGTGGCCCACGCTATACGGCGCTCCATCAAGCAAACTTTGTGGCGGGGCTGGCCCGCTTTGCCGGCATGGTAGCCGAGCGCTACCCTTGGGTAAAGCACTTCACCCCCGTAAATGAGCCCCTAACCACGGCTCGGTTCAGCGGCCTCTACGGCATCTGGTACCCTCACGGCCTCGACGATAAAACCTTCGTCCGGATTCAGCTGAACCACATTAAGGGCACCCGCGAGGCTATGAAAGCCATCCGGAAGGTAACGCCTGACGCCCAATTGGTGCAAACCGAAGATCTGGGCAAAACTCACTGCACGCCCAAACTGGCCTACCAGGCGGAGTTTGAAAACAACCGGCGCTGGCTCACTTTCGATCTGCTGTGCGGCCGTATAAATGAGCAGCACCCCATGTGGAGCTACCTCCGCGAGAATGGAGCCTCCGAAATAGAACTGCTGAATCTGGTAAATGACCCAATGCCGCCCGATGTGCTTGGTATCAATTATTACATCACAAGTGAGCGGTTTTTAGATGAAAACCACCAATACTTCCCCGCCCAGCATTTGCGGCAAAGTGAAGCGCGGGTTAATTATGCTGATGTAGAGGCCGTGCGGGTCCGGTGGGTCCGGATGGCGGGAATTCATGACCTGTTGCGGGAAGCGTGGGAGCGGTACCACCTGCCCATGGCCATTACGGAGGTACACTTGCAATGCACCCGCGAGGAGCAGATGCGCTGGATCCAATACGCCTGGGATGCTGCCAACCAACTGAAAGCCGAAGGAGTAGATATGCGCGCCATTACCATTTGGTCGTTGCTGGGCGCCTATGACTGGAATACGCTGCTCACGCAGGAAGGCGCTTACTATGAAAGTGGGGTGTTTGACCTGCGCGGAGGCAGCCCCAGGCGCACGGCGCTTTTTAAAATGGTGCAAAGCCTGGCTACCGAAGGCCATTATCATCACCCCCTGCTACACAACAAAGGCTGGTGGGAGCGTAACGACCGTTTTGTTTACCATCACCACCGGCCCATCTCCACCAATACCCTTGAGCTATGAGAATACTTGACTCACTAGAGGCACCAGCAGGCTTATCTCCTGTGCAGCCCCTGCTAATCACTGGTGCCAACGGCACGCTAGGCCAGGCATTCAAACGCATTTGCGCTATCCGGGGGATAGAGGTAGTAGCCCTTGGGCGGGCTGAGCTGGATATATCCGATCCGGTGGCGGTTGAGCGGGTACTACTGCAGCATAACCCATGGGCAGTAGTAAACACCGCTGGCTACGTACGCGTTGATGACGCCGAGCACGAGTATGCGCGCTGCTACCGCGAAAACACAACAGGCCCGGCCATTTTGGCGGCGGCGTGTGCCTACCAGGAAATTCAGCTGCTCACGTTTTCCTCTGATCTGGTCTTCGACGGCAACAAAGCCGAGGCCTACTTAGAGCATGACACGCCGCGGCCCCTAAACGTGTATGGCAACAGCAAGCGGCTGGCGGAGCGCGATGTGCTACAGCGCATGCCCGAGGCCCTGGTGGTACGTACCAGTGCCTTCTTCGGCCCCTGGGATGAGTATAACTTTGTGTACGCGGCCCTGCGGGCTGGCCACAGAAACCTGCCCTTCGCAGCGGCCGACGACGTGCTAGTGTCGCCTACGTTTGTGCCCGACCTGGTTAACGTGGCGCTGGATCTGCTCATTGACGAGGAGCGGGGCGTATGGCACCTGGCAAACCAGGGCTCCTATACCTGGGCTGATTTGGCTCGCCTAGCCGCCGATATGGCTGGTTTGGCTACTTCCTTTGTAGTGCCTCGTGCCCAGCATAGCTTTGGCTTGGCAGCTCCACGCCCTGGTTATAGCGTACTAGGCAGTAAGCAGGGCAATCTGCTGCCATCCGTAGAGGAGCGCCTGCATGAATGTGTTGCAGAAGTTACGGAGGGCATCAAGCAGCTTTCTGAAGAACGCATGGCAGTTGCCTCCTAACAGCGTTCGTTACGGCTACAGCTATCTGGCCGCACGCTGGCGTAGCTAATCACCGCTCTGAAAATCCTTATTTTCGTGGAAACCCCGCAGTCTTAGCAAAGCAGTGGGGTTTCATCATTTTGAGCCTCATGTAAGTGACCTAGGCTAGTAGCAAGGCCAGGTGGCATTCAGACAGGACCTGTAATTTGCGGAGCGTACCTCTAGCTTCCCTCCATGCAAAATAACTTCGATGCCGTGCGGCTGGGCCTGGCTTTGGTAGTTGTGTTCTGTCATTTGGCCGTGTTAACGGGGCTGCCGGCGTTTCAGCCTTTCTTGGCATACCTCTCGGCTGATTTTGCGGTGAAGGGCTTTTTTGTGCTCAGCGGCTGTCTGGTTACGCGCAGCTTCCTTAGCAGCACCTCCGGCCTTGACTACGCTGAGAAACGTGTGCGGCGTATTTACCCCGCTTACCTAACCACCATTCTGGTGGCCTGGCTGGTAGGCCTAGCCGCTACCCACCTGCCCGCAGCGGAGTTTCTGGGTACAAAAGAGGCCTACAACTACCTCGTGGCCAACGCTACGTTCCTCAACTTCCTGCAGCCTACACTGCCAGGGGTGTTTGAGCAGCACCCGGTGCCAGTCATGAATGCATCGCTCTGGACTATTAAGGTAGAGCTGTGCCTGTACTGTTGCGTGCCAGTTTTAATGTACCTGTTCCGCCGCATTGGGCCATACGCCGTCGTGGTGCTGGCTTTTGGGGTTGCGCTAGGGTGGGAGTGGCTGCTAGGCCAATCTGCCGCCCTCACCCCTAAAATGGTAGCTGAGCTAGGCCGGCAGTTTCCGGGTATGCTGCACTTGTTTGCGCTGGGTGCCTTGTTTGGGGTGGAGGAGCGGCGGCTAGGCCAGTATATGGGCTGGGTGGCGCTTGTGTCAGGGCCGCTCTTTTGGCTCCTGCATGAGCATAGCCTGCGCGCCGTAGTGGAGCCCATCTGCTATGCCTCGGTGGTACTATTTCTGGCTACGCGGCTACCCTTTCACTGGAAGGCCGGGAAATGGGGAGATTTATCATATGGTGCTTACTTATTGCACTTTCCTCTTATTCAGCTGTTTATACACGTAGGCCTGTTTCGTGGGTATCCGTGGCTG
This sequence comes from Hymenobacter taeanensis, assembly GCF_013137895.1. Classification (NCBI taxonomy): domain Bacteria; kingdom Pseudomonadati; phylum Bacteroidota; class Cytophagia; order Cytophagales; family Hymenobacteraceae; genus Hymenobacter; species Hymenobacter taeanensis. Next base: position 888,922 of record NZ_CP053538.1, on the reverse strand, counting down.
GGGCTGACAGCATTGTTGCTGGTGCTGCTGGCTGCCGCTTTTCTCTTGTGGCATGGGGTAGAAAAGCCCTGGCTTAAGCGAAATTCGCACTACGTTGCGGCCGAAATAGTTAGATAAAATAGTCAGGGTTTGGCTCAGGTCCATTCCGCCTCCTGCTTGTCATCGGTGCAGTACCCGAACTGGTTAAAATCGGTCAGATTGACGGTGTGTTATGATATGGGGCGGTTTTGGCTAGAAATCTTGTAAATTTGAGGTGCGCCCCGGCGTTTCAATTAAGGTAAACCAGCATGTTTGATTTTCTAGGGAAAACCGTCGCCAAGATTTTCGGTTCTAAGTCGGACCGGGACTTGAAGGAGATTGTTCCGTATGTGGCGTTGATAAACGCCGAATATGCCAATCTGGCACAACTCAGCGACGATGAGCTGCGCGCCCGCACCAATGAGGTGCGCGCCCGGATTGATGCTCACCTCAAAGCTATTGACGACCAGATTGCGGCCCTACACCAGCGTGTGAACGAAGACGCTTCGCTGGACGCTATCCAGAAGGAGCAGCTCTTCGACCAGATTGATGCCCTGGAGAAGCAGCGCAACAAGGAACTGGAAGTAGTGCTCATGGAAGTGCTGCCCGTTTCCTTTGCCATTACTAAGGAAACTGCCCGCCGCTACGCCCAGAACGGGCAGCTGGTGGTAACCGCCACCGACTACGATCGGGAATACGCCAGCCGCAAGAGCAACGTCACGATTCAGGGCGATAAAGCTATCTGGAGCAATAAGTGGCTGGCTGCCGGCGCCGAGATTACCTGGGACATGGTGCACTACGATGTGCAGCTGATTGGCGGCGTAGTGCTGCACCAGGGCAAGATTTCAGAAATGGCGACGGGTGAGGGCAAAACCCTCGTATCCACGCTGCCGGCTTTCCTGAATGCCTTGGCTAAGCGCGGGGTGCACCTGGTAACCGTAAACGACTACCTCGCCAAGCGTGACTCCGAGTGGAATGCGCCGCTGTTCGAGTTCCATGGCATTTCGGTTGACTGCATTGATAAGCACCAGCCCAACACGGATGCCCGCCGCAAGGCTTACCTCGCCGACATCACTTACGGCACCAACAACGAATTCGGCTTCGACTACCTGCGCGACAACATGGCCCGCGACCCCGAGGAGCTGGTGCAGCGCAAGCATCACTACGCCATGGTCGACGAAGTGGACTCCGTACTGATTGATGATGCCCGGACCCCGCTCATCATCTCCGGCCCCGTGCCGCGCGGTGATGTGCACGAGTTCTACCAGCTGAAGCCTCGCATTCAGATGCTGGTGGATGCTCAGAAAAAGCAGGTGCAGAACTACCTGGTGGAGGCCCGCAAGCTCATCAAGGAAGGCAAAGATGGCCCGAAAGAAGGAGAGGGTGGCCTAGCATTGTTCCGGGCCTTCCGTGGTTTGCCCAAGAGCAAGCCGCTCATCAAGTTCCTCTCAGAAACCGGTATGCGGGCTGTTCTGCAGAAAACGGAGAACTTCTACCTGCAGGACAACCAGCGCCAGATGCCCCAGGCCGATATGCCGCTGTTCTTCACGATTGACGAGAAGAACAACCAGATCGAGCTGACGGAAAAAGGCATTGACCTCATCACCGGCCAGGGCGAAGACCCGCACTTCTTCATCATGCCCGACATTGGCTCGGAGCTGGCTGCCATTGAAAACAGCAAAGAGCTGAGCGGTGAAGAGAAGCTGCACACCAAGGAGAAGCTCATGGATGACTTTCAGATAAAGTCGGAGCGGATTCACACCATCAACCAGCTGCTGAAAGCCTATACCCTGTTCGAGAAGGATGACCAGTACATCCTCACCGACGACGGCAAGGTGAAAATTGTGGATGAGCAGACCGGCCGCGTGATGGAAGGCCGCCGCTACTCCGATGGGTTGCACCAGGCTATTGAGGCCAAGGAAAACGTGCGCGTAGAAGACGCCACCCAGACCTACGCCACCGTAACGCTGCAGAACTACTTCCGCATGTACCACAAGCTGGGCGGCATGACGGGTACGGCCGAAACCGAAGCCGGCGAGTTCTGGGAAATCTACAAGCTCGATGTGGTGGTAATTCCCACCAACCGCGGCATCGCTCGCAAAGACGAGCACGACAAAGTTTACAAGACCGTTCGCGAGAAGTACAATGCCGTAGCCGAGGAAATCCAGACGCTGGTGCAAGCTGGCCGTCCGGTGCTGGTAGGTACTACGTCGGTTGAAATTTCGGAGCTGGTAAGCCGTATGCTCAACCTGCGCAAGATTCCGCACCAGGTGCTGAATGCTAAGCAGAACCAGCGCGAGGCCGAGATTGTAGCCGCTGCCGGCTACCCTGGCACCGTAACCATTGCTACCAACATGGCCGGCCGTGGTACCGACATTAAGTTGCGCGGCACCGCTAAGGAGTCGGGTGGCTTGGCCATCATTGGCACGGAGCGCCACGAGTCGCGGCGCGTTGACCGCCAGTTGCGTGGCCGGGCCGGCCGCCAGGGTGACCCAGGTTCTTCGCAGTTCTTCGTGAGCCTCGAAGACAACCTGATGCGCTTGTTCGGCTCTGACCGGATTGCCAAACTTATGGACCGCATGGGCCTGGAGGAAGGTGAAGTAATTCAGCACTCGATGATTACCTCTTCTATTGAGCGTGCTCAGAAGAAAGTAGAAGAGAACAACTTCGGCACACGAAAGCGCCTGCTGGAGTACGATGACGTGATGAACGCCCAGCGTGAAGTGGTGTACAAGCGCCGCCGCAACGCCCTGCACGGCGAGCGTTTGGAGCTGGACGTGTGGAATATGATCTACGACGTCTGCGAAGACATCGTGATAGGCCACAAAGGCAGCAACGACTTCGAGGACTTCAAGCTGGCCATCATCCGGGTGTTCGGGTACGACACGCACCTGACGGCTCAGGAGTTAAGTGGCATGCAGCCCGGTCCGCTCACGCAGAAGCTCTACGACGAGGCTCTCGGCTACTATCAGAGCAAGAACGATTTCATCGCCGGTAACAACATGCCGCTGATCAATGACCTGCTCAGCCAGAACTCGCCCTACGAAAACATTGCCATTCCCTTCACCGATGGCCGCAAGCAGATTCAGGCTATTGCCAACCTGCGCCGCGCCCAGGCCACGGGTGGTCACGATGTAATTCGGGCCATGGAGAAGGTGGTGGTGCTGTCGGTTATCGATGAGGCCTGGACCAAGCACCTGCGCGCCATGGACGACCTGAAGCAGGTGGTGCAGAACGCGGTATACGAGCAGAAAGACCCACTGCTGGTGTATAAGTTCGAGTCGTTTGAGCTGTTCAAGCAGATGATCGGCAAGGTAAACGAGGACACTATCCAGTTCTTGTTCCGCGCCGACGTGCCCATGCAGGCCGGCCAGGATGGTTACGACGAGCCCGAGTACTTCACCGAGGATGAGCTGCCCGTAGCGCCGCCCATGCCCAAGCTGAAGGCCGAGAAAGAAGTTTCATCGGTGTCGTTGGGCGCTGGCCCCGAGGATCTGGAGCAGGCCGCTGGTCAGCCCCAGGTGCTAGAGAAGCAGCAGCCGGCTAAGTCGCAGAAAGTGGCGAACCGCAACGAGAAAGTAAGCGTGCAGTACATGGATGGTCGCATCGTGCGCGATGTGAAGTTCAAGTCAGTAGAAGACGACTTACTGAACGATCGTTGCGTGCTGGTTGACTAAGCAACGGGTAAGCAGTAGTAAACGGGCCGCGTTTCCAATCTGGAAGCGCGGCCCGTTTGTTGTAGGGCACATCCACTGCTCTGCAGACCTTCCCGGCAAGGTTAGCGTATGAGTTGTTATGTACCTACGCCAATCACCCAGACGCGCACTACCAAGTTCGTGCTACATACCCCTACCTTTACCCCGTGAACCTCGCCTCGTACATCGACCACACTCTCCTCAGACCTGACGCGCAGCCCGAGCAGATTGAGCAGCTCTGTCAGGAAGCCGCCGACAACCAGTTCGCCAGCGTGTGCGTGCCGCCGTGCTACGTGCGGCTGGCGGTAGAAACCCTACGAGATACGGGGGTACCGGTGTGCACAGTTATTGGCTTTCCGCTGGGGTATGGGCTGGCTAAAGTCAAGTTTTTTGAGGGGCACCAAGCCTTATCAGAGGGCGCGACGGAGCTGGATATGGTGATTAATATTGGGGCCTTGAAAGCCGGCAGGGTAGAAGAAGTAGAGGAGGAGATTGGTGAGCTGGCCGAGCTTTGCCACCTGCGGGGTGCACTCCTGAAAGTTATTATTGAAACGGCCCTCCTGACGGAGGATGAAATTGTGCTGGCCTGCGAGATATGCGCGGAGGCCGGCGCCGATTTTGTAAAAACTTCCACGGGTTTTGCGGGTCGGGGTGCCTCCATCTCCGACATTGAGCTGATGCGCCAGTCACTGCCCACCCACATTCGTATTAAAGCTTCCGGCGGAATTCGCACGCGCGAAACGGCCCTGGCCCTCATTGCTGCCGGCGCCGACCGCATTGGCTCGTCTAATAGTCTGGTACTGCTGGAAGACAACTCCCATGAAACACTCGCTTCGTAACGTGCTGCTGCTTTCCACCCTGTTTTCGCTGGGCGCCTGCGCATCTTCGGGGCCGGCAGCACCATCGGCCTCCGCTGCTGATACCACGCGCCGGCCGGCCACAACAAGCACTGCGCCGGCAGAAGACCTGAGTAAGTACCGGCCGGTTTTTGCTGCGCCCAAGGCACCTGCCGCGGCCCCCGTAACGGCGGCCAGGCCTGTAACCCCTACCAACCAGGTAAACGCTCAGATTGAGCAGCGCCTGCGTGACCAGGCTTACACCAACAAAAATGTGAAGTACGCTCAGGGCTTCCGAATACTGGCCTACGTGGGCCTGGAGAAGGAGCAGGCTATGAGCATCCGGCGGAGTATCATCAGCCGCTACCCCGAAGAAACCGACTACCTGGCCTACAAGCAGCCTATCTTCCGCCTCTGGGTAGGCGATTATACTACCCGCCTCGAAGCCGAGCAGGCTTTGCAGCGCATTAAGCAGCTGGCTCCCAAAGCACAGCTGGAGTCGGCGCAGGTAGTACTCAATAAAACCACGTTTTAGCCGTTTCGCACCGTGTGTCAGTGGGCCAAATCTCACTGACACAGAGGTAAGCCGTACAGATGAGGGCGGAGGTACGCCTCTACCATGGCTAAGCCACTTCCCGCGAATCAGTGATACTTTATGCAACACCTGATACCCCGCATTCAAACGCTGGCTGCTGAAGCTGCCGCCGAAACAATAGCCTTGCGCGAGCATCTGCACGCCAACCCGGAGCTTTCCTTTCAGGAGTTCAATACGGTGGCTTACGTAACCAAACAGCTGCAGGAGTTAGGCCTGCAAACGCAGCCCATTGCCAATACGGGCGTAGTAGCGCTTATTGAAGGACGTAATCCCAGCGTCCGCACCGTAGCCTTGCGGGCCGATATGGATGCGCTGCCTATTACGGAGCAGAATGAAGTAGCCTATAAATCTACAAATCCAGGCGTGATGCACGCCTGCGGCCACGATGTGCACACATCGTCGCTGCTGGGCACGGCCCGTATTCTCACCCAGCTCCGCGACGAGTTTGAGGGCACCGTGAAGCTGATGTTCCAGCCCGGTGAAGAGCTGCTGCCCGGTGGCGCTTCTCTGATGATTAAGGAAGGCGTACTGGAAAATCCCAAGCCAGCCAGCGTACTCGGTCAGCACGTGTTTCCGCGTCTGCCCGCCGGTAAAATCGGTGTTCGGGCGGGCCGCTATATGGCCAGCACTGATGAGCTGTACCTAACTGTGCGCGGCAAAGGGGGCCATGGTGCCATGCCCGAGCAGAACATTGACCCCGTGCTGGTAGCGGCTCACATTATTGTGGCCGCCCAGCAGATAGTTAGCCGCCGGGCCAACCCAAAGCTACCTTCAGTGCTGTCGTTCGGGAAAGTTATTGCCCAGGGCGCCACCAACGTCATCCCGAACGAAGTGTATATGGAAGGCACCTTTCGGACTTTGAATGAGGAATGGCGCAACGAGGCCCATGAACACCTGCGTCGGCTGTGTGAAGGCCTGGCCGAAAGCATGGGAGCTACGTGCGAGCTGGAAATCCGCCGGGGCTACCCTTACCTGGAGAATGAGCCGGAGCTGACCAGCCGCGTAGAGCAAGCTGCTATCCAATACCTGGGAGCCGAAAACGTAGTGGAGCTGGATCAGTGGATGGCCGCCGAGGACTTCGCTTACTTCTCGCAGGCTGCCAGTGCTTGCTTCTACCGCTTGGGTACTGCCGCCGCCGACGGTAGCGGCCGCTATACCTCCTCGGTGCACACCCCGACTTTCGATATTGATACCAAGGCGCTCGAAACGGGCCCGGGCCTAATGGCCTGGCTCACACTACGAGAGCTGGCTGAGCAACCGGCCTAGTTCTATGCCACTTTTTATTCGGTTGATGATACCTGCCCGAGCTTATTTGATACTACCAGCGCTGCTACTCGCTGGCCTTACGGCATCTGCCCAGCGTCGCCTTGGGGGATACACCGCATTACGGCCTGAGGTGCAGGCTGAATTAGCGTTAAAAAGCAACGATTACTTGTTTATGGGGCTAAGTGGCCTGCACGTTAAGGAAAGCGGTACGGCCCTTTCTGGCGGTCAGCTTCGGCTGGGCTATGAGCACTTCTGGAATGAGCAGTGGAGCGGAGGGGCCACCCTGCGGCTGCTAGGCCAGTATCGTCAGGGCCTCGGCGACTTTCTGGGCCAGCCTGGCAACGTAATACCCGGCGTGTTTGTACGCCACACCAATAAAATTGGGTCCTTCAACTTTGGGCAGCGTCTGGGGGCAGAGTACGCCATCAATACAGGTAGGCTGCTAGAATCTGATGCTACTGGCCGCGCCCTGGCCCGCCTGCGCCTCGATGTAGACCGCCTGTTTCCGTTGAGCGGGAAAATTGTGCTGCGCCCACGGGTAGCGTACGAAGCAGCTGCTTACCTACGCTTCCAGCGCGATGAGAATCAGCTGAAGGAGCGGACCATTGACTTTGGCGTACTACGCGCCGAGGTTGGGGTACGCCTATCGCCGCACGTAGATGTTACTCCGTGGTTTGCCTCGCAAACTGCCTATGCCTTCTTCGTGCCTCAGTATGATGCCCTAGGCCAGCAGGTAAGCGGCGGCAGCACCAACACCGTGTCGCCCGTGGTTGGGTTGGATGTTCGCTTTACACTGTTTAGCGGTGAGCCCTCGGCTGAGCGTCGTCAGCTCCCAACGCAGCATTAGTCACGCTTAGGCGTAGCTCCAATCGCACTGCCTCTCAACACGGCCCAGGCTACGTTGCCCGGATAACGCACCTGCTGTTTCCAGACTTCGTGGCCTGGGCTGTGTTGCGTGGTGCCTGTGACAAATTGAAAAATATTATGACAAAATGTCTTTGCCTGCAGATCAAGTAAAAGTGGTTAAATAGGCGTTAAGAGAAGAATGTCAGCCAAAGGGGTAGCGAATGTCTATACCTGTTTATAGTCTAAATGTCATTTTGTCTTGAAAAATAGATGGTGTGCCGAGTGGTACAAAATTTATTAAGGCAGGGTGTATCAGTTACGGTACTCATCCAATTCTGACTCTAGACTTTGACTTTAAACAGTAGTAAACCCATGGCAACGCTTCTGTATAATAACCTCCCCACTCTGCGTCCTACTCGTGCTTTAAACTCTGTTCTGAACGAAATGCTGCGCGAGACACTCCCAACTGCTCAAAAGCAGCCATCCAAAGCTTTCGTGCCTCAGGCCGATGTGCTGGAATCTGCGCAAGGCTTTGAGCTGCACCTGATGCTGCCCGGTGTTCCGAAGGAAGCCATCAAGATTGACTTCCAGGAAGGCCAACTGACGGTAAGTGGCGAGCGGAAAGCACCCGAAGCTTCGGAGGAAGCTCCTACGTTTCGCCGCGTAGAATCGGGCTACGGCTCCTTCTCGCGCACCTTCCGCCTGCCCGACACGGTAGACGTTACTGCCATCGACGCTCAACTGGTAGATGGTGTGCTGCGCCTCACGCTGCCCTTCGATAGCAAGAAGGTAACCAAGCATCAGATTGAGATTCACTAAGCCAAAATATCTAAAAAAAGGCACCTTAGCGGGTGCCTTTTTTATTGGTTTTAGTGTTAGTATAGTAGTTAGCTGTTCAGGGACTTGAAAACGGTCAGGCCTACTTATTCAAGCAGGCCAGCTACAAGAACCTAGAGCAACCTGCTATAACAACTGCCTGCGGGTGCGGATGAAGGGCTTATAGTTGAGATAATCTACCAACGGGCCGTTTTCATCCTTCAACAGGCATGCAACCGAATACGGGAGAGTCGGCATCTAGCGTTAATACAGCGTAGGTTCACGGCTTATTCACCTTTCTGTTGTATTTTCAGTTCTGACATTTTTTCATTTTCAACCTTATTCATACCCATGCAAGCAAAACAAATGATGCTCGGTCTACTAAGCTCCGCCATCTTAGGTGGTGGTGTGGCCGTAGGTGGGTACAAGCTGCTGGAGCCCGAGCGTAATAACACGCCCCAGGCTATTGCAGCTGACCCCAATGTTCGGTACGCCAGTGAGCTGCGCAGTAGCACGTACACAGTGCCGGAAGGCTTAAATTTCACGGCCGCGGCTGCCACCGTAACGCCGGCCGTAGTGCACGTAATGACCGAGTACGCCCCGAAGGCCAGCGACAATAGCGCTATGCGCATGGACCCGTTCCTGCGGCAGTTCTTCGGTGATGATATTGACCAGTACCAGGGCCATGGCCGCTCCCAGGGCCCGCAGCAGGGCTCGGGCTCGGGCGTTATTATTGCCGCCAACGGCTACATCGTCACGAACAACCACGTGATTGAAAAAGCCGATAAAATTGAGGTGGTTCTTGACGATAAGCGCAAGTACAAAGCCACTTTGGTAGGCGCCGACCCCAACACAGACCTGGCCCTGCTGAAAGTGGAGGCTGATAATCTGCCCTTCATCCGGTACGGCAACTCCGACAACGTAAAAGTAGGCGAGTGGGTGCTGGCGGTAGGTAACCCCTTCAACCTGAACTCAACCGTAACGGCTGGTATCATCTCGGCCAAAGGCCGGAACATCAACATTCTGCGTCGCGAAGATGGCATGGGCGTGGAGTCGTTTCTGCAGACTGATGCCGTTGTGAACCCCGGTAACTCTGGTGGCGCACTGGTAAACCTGAATGGCGACCTGATTGGTATTAACTCGGCTATTGCTTCGCAGACGGGTTCCTTCGTAGGCTACTCCTTTGCCGTGCCCAGCTCCATTGTGAGCAAAGTGGTGTCTGACCTGCTCAAGTATAAGGTAGTGCAGCGCGCTTTGCTGGGTGTGCAGATTAGGGAGGTAGATGCAACGCTGGCCTCAGAGAAAAAGCTCAACTCTTTGAATGGCGTGTACGTGATGGGCCTGGGCAAGAATAGCTCAGCGGCGGAAGCCGGAATTAAAGAAGGCGACATCATTACTGAAATCAACGGCGTGAAGGTGAACACCTCTTCGCAGCTCCAGGAGCAGGTAGCCCGCTTCCGTCCTGGCGACAAGATTAAGGTAACGTACCTGCGCGGCAGCGACTCCCGCACCACTTCTGCCACGTTGCGCAACTCCACTGGCACCACCGATATCATTCGGGAAGAAATAGCTTCTACGGTGAAATATGAGGGTGCCACGCTGGCTCCCGTAACCCGGCAGGAGTTGAGCAAGCTGGGCATTGAGGGGGGCGCCAAAATCAACGGTATTAAGGATTCTAACTTCCGCGAAACCGGTATTGCCGATGGCTTCATCATCACCCGCATTGATAAAAATAAGGTAACCAAGCCCCAGGACGTGCAGCGTTACCTGGAGGCGGCTAAGGAAAGCCAGGGCGCGCTGGTAGAAGGTGTGTATCCTGACGGCCGTAAGGCATATTACCCCATTGGGCAGGCTGAGTAAGCAAGCCCCCTATTAGAATAAAAAAAGCCCTCCGCTGACACAGCGGAGGGCTTTTTCTATGGTTAAACGCGTAAGCAGGAAGTGCAAGGTGGCCTGACTTCTGGTGCTAGGCCAGTAGCCAGGTAATGGCCGGGCCTTCTTCAATAAACAACCGAAGCTGGTAGGGCCGCTCAGAGGCAATACCGTACTCAATGTATTCCTGCTGATCAGGTGAAGACTCGTACACCAGCAAACGGGCGGGCGAGCAGTGTACCGCAATGCGCAGCAGCCCGGACGCAAGCTGAGCGGCCTCCGGAAAAAATAGGTGGGTGGTCCAGTGGCCTAGCTCCGGGGCAAGCTGGTCGCGCCGCCGTACATCCAGCAGCCACCGCCACACATTATGCTCTTGAGCCGTGGCTAGCAGAGCGGAAAAATCACGCTGCAGCTGCGGATAGGGGGCATTTTCGGCCCAACGAGCCACCAGAATACCCAGGTCGGGGCGGGGAGTAAGAGTGAAAGATTCGGTGGGCATAGGGAGGCAATTGAAAGAGGCGTCAGCGGTTGGAAAGCACGGCTACTGGAAAATCAGGTGGCCATGAAGTGGCGAAATTTGCATAAGTAGCAGCACCGGGCAAGGGCAGAGCAGTAGGCCAGTGACGCCGAAACCTGCAACCACGGCTGGTACGTTAGCAAAAATTAACCAAGTCCCCTCAGCTGTACAATATGCGAGTTTCTAAACATACAGATTTACGTGACGGCAGTAGCTGCGAGCTGGAGTTTAATGAAGAGGAGGGGTGGCTGCGAGCAATTTGGTTAGGGCACGTTGATCCCATGGAGGCCTATAATGGCGCCGAAATGTTCTTGAGCACCATGCAGAACTTGCACTGCCCATATCTGCTTAATGATAACAGCCGGCTCTCAGGGCCCTGGTTTGACTCGGTGGAATGGCTGCGCAGCGTATGGATGCCACGGGCCCTGCACTTGGGACTGCGCTACATTGCGCACGTGGTGCAACCTCATGATTTGCTGGACCAAGCCGCTACATTGGGTGACTGCTCACCCAACGACGAGTTGCGCCTGCAGCTTTTTGATGATGTGCCTACCGCCGAGGAATGGTTACGCTCGGTGCGCATCAGGCAAGAGGCCTAGGGTGCGAAACAGGTGGCGTATGTAGCGGAGGAGCATAGAAAGGGGGCCAAGCCTATTTTAGTAGCTTTGCCAAAGAGTTTCCTTCGCTTTCCCACCCATCCCCATATCCTTCTAGCATGAAACAAGCCCTCGAAGAAGCGGCCGCCACTGGCACCGACGTACAGGACCACGACCACCACGGCATCCGGCAGGTACTGCAGGAGCTGGGCGTAGAAGCCCAAAGCGCCGCCTGGAGCACTGGCCTACGCTGGGGTAGCAGCACCGAAAATGCCCGTGCCATTCACTCCCCCACCGATGGCCGCCTGATTGGCTCCGTGGCCTTTGCTACCACCGCCGACTACGACCAGGTGGTGAAAACCGCCCAAGAAGCGTTCCAAACCTGGCGCCTGGTGCCCGCCCCCAAGCGCGGCGATATTGTCCGGCAAATTGGCAACAAGCTTCGCCAGTACAAGGAGCCCCTGGGCAAACTGGTAAGCTATGAGATGGGCAAGATCCTGCAGGAAGGTCTGGGAGAAGTTCAGGAGATGATTGACATCTGTGACTTTGCCGTGGGCCTCTCGCGCCAGCTCACCGGCTACACTATGCACTCAGAGCGGCCCGCCCACCGCATGTATGAGCAGTATCACCCGCTGGGCGTGGTAGGCATCATCTCGGCCTTTAACTTCCCGGTGGCCGTGTGGAGCTGGAATGCGATGCTGGCCGCCGTGTGCGGTGATGTGTGCATCTGGAAACCCTCTGAGAAAACGCCGCTGGTAGCCGTGGCCGTGCAGCACATCCTGAAAGAAGTGCTTCAGGAAAATGAGCTGCCGGAGGGCATTTTTAACCTGATTATTGGCGATGCGGAAATTGGCGCCGCCATGGCCGCCGATGGGCGCGTGCCGCTGGTATCGGCTACGGGCAGCACCCGCATGGGCAAAAAAGTAGGCGAAGTAGTAGGTGGCCGCCTCGGGCGCGCACTGCTGGAGCTGGGCGGCAACAACGCCATCATCCTCACTGAGCACGCCGACCTGGACATGGCCATGCGCGCCGTGGTGTTTGGCGCGGTGGGCACGGCCGGGCAGCGCTGCACCACCACTCGCCGCCTCATCATCCACGAGAGTATTTTTGAGGATGTGAAGGCCCGCCTGCTAAAAATCTATCCTAACCTGCCCATCGGCCACCCCCTGCAGGACGGTAACCTGGTGGGCCCGCTCATTGATAAAGCAGCAGTAGAAGGCTTCACCAAAGCTCTGGAAGCTGTGCAGCAGGAAGGTGGCAAGCTCCTGATTGGCGGCGAAGTACTGGAAGGCGCTGGCTACGAAACCGGCACCTACGTGAAGCCTGCACTCGTAGAAGCCCGCAACGAGTACCACACGGTGCAGGAAGAAACCTTCGCGCCCATCCTGTACCTCATCAAGTACAGCGGCGGGGTGGAAGAGGCCATTGCGGTGCAAAATGGCGTACGCCAAGGCTTGTCTTCGAGCATCTTCTCGCTGAACATGCGCGAAACGGAAACCTACCTCAGTCACGCCGGCTCCGACTGCGGCATTGCCAACGTAAACATTGGCACGAGTGGTGCTGAGATTGGTGGCGCCTTCGGGGGCGAGAAGGAAACCGGCGGCGGCCGTGAGTCTGGCTCCGATGCCTGGCGCATTTACATGCGCCGCCAAACCAATACCATCAACTATTCCAATCAGCTCCCGCTAGCTCAGGGTATCAAGTTTGACGTGTAAAGTGGCTTAGTGGCCTAGAAACAAAACGCCCGGCTGGTTTTCCAGTCGGGCGTTTTGTTTCTAGGCCACTTTCTAAGAGCCAATCTTAATGTCGCCGTGGCCTTTTAGGTACAGGATTGCCGGAGCCTTTTGGTAAATGAGGTAGTACACCCGGTACGTGGTATTGGGCTGGAATTTATCGGCGGGAAAATCAAAGCCGAAGAGCACTTCGGAAACGCTGAAGGGGCCATACTCGAGCTTCTCCACCACTTTATAGTTTTTGTCAACAAAAACCATAGACCAGGTAGCTCCATTAGGAATGCCATAAAAGCCGTAGGCGCCTTTCTTAGTAGTAGTGGGGTTGGGGAAAAACTCTCGCGGCTGAATGCGCAGCGGGAATGGTGCATTTAAGTTGAAGGGAACAGTAAAGAGCTTTTGTTCCTCTTTAGTCCAGGTCTCGTCGGCGGTCCAGTCAGTGGTATCAATGGTGCCGTAGAGGCGGTTACTGGCGTCGCGTTGGGTAATACCATCATGGGGGCCAAAGTCGATGGTTGGCTTGGCGTCTTTTTTATCACACGCAGTTACACTGGCCAGAAGGCATGCGCTAAAAATACGTTTTTTCATTAGCTGATATAAGTAGGTAACGGGGCAGTAAGATGCGCCAGAAAACATAAATATTTAATTGGCGGGCCATCTTATTGATCAATACATCAACGGCTGAGCCCATCTGCCAGAAAAGTGGCAATGCTACACCGCCTGAGGTGAGCAGCGCTGGCCAATGAACAATCTTGAATTGACGGGTGTCTTGGAAAGAGAGTGCAACCTCGCGGGTCTAGGCCTGTCTTTCACCTGCTTACCCGATAGTACTCGCCGATTTAGCCCGGAAAAGTTGGATATTTACGATTCACACCTTTCCGAATCCCCGCCAACCCAGACCCAACCCATGGAGGCATTTGCATACACTGACATCAACGCTCCACTGGTGGAGCGCTGCCGCCTGGGTGACCGGCGGGCACAGGCTGAAATCTACAAGCGCTACTCAAAAGCCATGTTCAACGCTTCGTTGCGCATCACCGGCAACTTTGCTGAGGCCGAGGATGTGTTGCAAGAGTCTTTCCTGAGTGCCTTCCGGGAGCTGCACAGCTACAAGGGCGACTCATCGTTTGGCTCCTGGCTGAAGCGCATTGTTATCAACAAAAGTATTAACTGCCTGCGTAACCGGCGCCTGCAACTAGTGCCGCTGGCTGAGCAACACGACGGGGCTGCTTTCGACCACGACGACCACGGCCTGGGCCTCGACTCAGAGGACCTTTCGTGGCGGGCCGATGTAGTACGGCGCTGCGTGCAGGAACTCCCCGATGGCTACCGTGTGGTGCTGTCGTTGTACCTGCTGGAGGGCTACGACCACGCCGAAATAGCCAGCATTTTGCATATCACTGAATCTACTTCGAAGTCGCAATACAGCCGGGCTCGCAAGAAATTACTTGAATTGGCCCGCCAACACGGCCTGTAACACGTATTCGACAGCGTACCAGACTCCGCCTGATTGTTTTTAGCCTGCGGCCTAGTATCGCCCACCACCCCTTCCAGACGATACCGGGCATAGTGGCCTAGAGCGCTTCACCACCTGACATGAACGAGAAGAAAACCGGACTTGAATCCTTTGTTGAGCGCCACCGCGCCGACTTTGACGCGTTCGAGCCGCGCCCCAACTTGTGGGACGACATCGAACTAGACCTTACCGCACCAGCGGTTTCCTCTGAGGAAGAAGCGCCGTTGCGGATCGTAGCCCTATACCCTGAAGAAGCGTTGGCGCCGCTGGCGCCTGTGGCCCCCACTACGCCGCCCGCTGCCCGCACGGCCTGGCCCTATGGCATTGCCGCTTCCGTGGCTGCTATTGTAATGGCCGGCTATTTCTGGCAAGCCCAGCACCCCGCCACCATCTGGACGCGGGCAAGCGCTACAACTTCTGCCTTGGCCGCTCAGATAACACCGGATGCTCAGGAAAGCCAGACCTTTTACAAAGGCCCAGGCCTAACTGCCACGGCTGCTACCGATGGCCCCGAGCAACGCCTGGGAGGTGCCGTACAACGCATGGAGTCTTACTACGCCGCCCAGATTACGGAGCGCCAGCAGGAGCTAACCACCCTGGATGCCGAAATGCCCGCCGCCCCGCGTGCCGATTGGCGCCAGGAGCTTACCTCCCTCGACTCAACGTATCGGCAGCTGAAAGTAGAGCTTTACCGCAACCCCGAGCCAGATGTAGTGCTGGAAGCCATGAACCGCAACCTGCAGATCCGGTTGGATCTGCTGACCCAGCAGTTGCGCACGCGGGAAAGAATCCGTGATTATCACAATCAACCGTACATGGTGGCTGACAGCCGCCGGATGCCGTAAGCTATGAGCTCCCCTCGTAATAGTGCTGTACTAAGTTTGTGGCCGTGGCGCCTGCTGTCAATAGTGGGGCTACTGGCCGTGGTGGCGGGGCCGGTAGGGGCACAGACTGCATCTGACCCCGCCATGGGACCGGCGGTGCATTACTACCCTCAGCCCAAAGACACGGCTTGGCCCCAAGGCCAGAGCGGCCCCGACAATATTTGCCAGGGCAGCACCGCCCAAGGCCCCCAAGATGATGCCCAGGCCCCCACGGTAGAGAAAGTCCGCAGGCTTAGCCGGACGTTCAAGGCCATGGGTAAGCCTTATACCCTGGATACCCGCTATGGTCGCGTGCAGGTAAACGTGTGGAGCCGCAACGAGGTGCGGACTGATGTGGATATCATTACCCGCTCCGACACGGAAGAAAAAGCTCAGCAGCTGCAGGAAATGATTAACGTGCAGGTAGCTGAAAAAGACCCTGCCACCGACGGCATCAGCGTGAAGTCGCGCTTTGGTGCTATGCCGCGGGAGTGCTGGAGCCGCACCAAGCTCTACGAGGTGAACTACACCGTGTGGGTACCCAAAAATACGCCCCTGCACCTGCATAACAGCTTTGGGGAGGTAATTCTGACCGGTGACGTAAGCGGCATTACTGACCTGGCCGTAGAGTATGGCACCCTGCGCACCGCCCGGCTCGAGGGCAGCCGTAACCTGGTGCGCGTAAATAACGGCCAGTGTGCCATGTCGTATGTGCGTACCGCCAGCATTGATGCTTCCTACTCCAAGCTGCGCCTGACGGCAGGCGACGTAGTAGACCTGCGCAACAACTCCTCGGACATTGACATTGGAACGGTAAAAGACCTCACCGTACACAGCAAGTACGGCGACGTGGCCCTGGGCAACGTAAGCAACTTGCGCGGCACCTCGGGCTATTCCAAGTTCAGCGTTGATAAGCTCAGCAACCAATTGGATATGACCGTGCAGTTCTGCCCCAATTTCGAGGTGCGCAGCACGGGCAAAAACTTCCGCCAGATCAACGTAGACGGAGGGTACAGCACAATCCAGCTGAATTTCCCCGACGAGGCCGCGTTCAAATTTGATGTAAACACCGAGCACGGCAAGCTGCTGGTAGATAAACGCTTGGTGCGGGTAGATTCAGAAGAAAGCAGTGCCTCATCCAGTGACATGCAGGGCAGCTTTGGTAGTGTGCCAACCCGCGCGGGCGGCAACGTGAACATTAAAGTGCGCTACGGCAACGTAAGCTTCAATAAGTAAGCACCTAGCCTCAAGTGCCACTATACAGCAAAGCCCTCCTTCTAACTGCCCAGCCTAGGGCAGTTAGAAGGAGGGCTTTGCTGTAGCTGGAAAGATGGGGTAACCCATAGGGAAGCTACCTTGGCCTCATGATTCAATTTTTGTTGACGGGGCTGCTGGCACTGCAGGTGTTGGTTGCCTCGGCTCAATCTGCTCCTGCTATGTCTGCTAGGCCACTTGCCGTTTCCAGTGCTTCTTCACCCATGCGGGCTCATGCCCTGCGCCTGCACCCCGGCGACGATTTACGCCAGCAGCTACTACGCTTTGTGGAAGGGCAGCACCTGAAAGCCGGTGCGGTGTTAACCTGCGTGGGGAGCCTGACTACCACCACGCTACGCCTGGCTAACCAAGAGGGACCCACAGTGTACCACGGCCACTTTGAGATTGTGTCGTTAGTCGGGACGCTGTCGGTGAATGGCAGCCACTTGCATCTATCCGTAGCTGACTCCACGGGCCGAACTATTGGCGGGCATCTGCTGGATGGAAACATCATTTATACCACCGCCGAAATAGTGCTGGGAGAACTTCCTGAGCTGGATTTCCGTCGGGAAACCGATGCCACCTACGGCTACAAGGAACTCAGCGTGCATCCAGCCGACGACAAACCCCGCAAAGCACCGCGCGCTGGCCGCAAGTAGTGGCCTACCGAAGAGTAGAAAGAGGTAGAAAGTAGGCTTGCCTAACAACTTCACCTAATTCGGTATATTTCGGCATGACCTCCCAGCCAACTCCCGCTCCCGCTGATACGCCCCGCATGGAGCAATTTCGTCGGATCATCCAGAATCCGTTGAAGCTGCGGCTGTTTATGCTGCGCAGCCTGCCCATGGCGTATCTGGCGGGCTTGCGCATCCGGAGCATAACCGTGCAGGAGGCTACCGTGACGGTGCCGTTTAAGTACCTCACAAAAAACCCGTTTGGCAGCATTTACTTCGCTTGCCTGAGCATGGCCGCCGAAATGGCCAGTGGCCTACTGGCCATGATGCACGTGCAAAGCGGCTCGCCTACCTCCATGCTGGTAGTGGGCCTGGAAGCTGAATTCACTAAAAAAGCCGTGGGCCTTATTGCCTTCACCAGCACTGATGGCGCCGCTATTGCGCAAGCCATGGCAGAAAGCCGCGCAACGGGTGAAGGGCGCACCGTAGTGTGCACCAGCACTGGCCTAGACCAAGCCGGCGACGTAGTGGCCGTATTCCGCATCACGTGGTCGTTTAGGGCAAAGAAGTAAATGAGGTGATGTAAAAAGGGAAGAGGTGAGAAGTAGGGCAACTTACTTCTCACCTCTTCCCTTTTTACATCACCTCATTTACTCCTCGCGCAGGCTTTCTTTGGTAACCACATCTACTAGGCCGTCTTCACTTACCACAATGGCAATGCACGGGTAAGGAGAGCTGTCTACGTAACGGACCGCGGAGTTGAAACGGGCGCCGCGGGTGCTGTTGCCGTGGCCGGAGGCTTTGCCATCCAGGATTACGCCAATAGAATAGCAATATGCATCGGGGTCGAGCAAGACGGCGCCATCAATGGCTGTTACCAGGCTCGTGATGAGCGGGGTGAGGGGAACTGGCTCAATGAGCGTGCATTGTAGCTTAAGGCGGTCGGCCTCGGCTAGTGCTTCCGTGGTAATAACCAGCAGCGTGCCGTGCTTTTGGCGGCTGGCTTCCTGCACCACATCCCAAAGGCGCTCCACCTTATCCAGGTCGGTGAGCTGGAAGGTCCGCTTAAGGTCACGCCGGAATTTGTTGCGGTTGAGGTGGGTACGCGGCAAACTGGGCAAGCCGTAGTGGGCCCGCATCAGCACATGCCCATCATGCTGAAACTCCCAGGCGTAGTGGTTCACGAAGTTGATGACGAACAGGTCTTCGCGGGTGGTATCGTAGTGGCCTACCTGGCGGCCCAGCGCATACACGTTCTCGGCGTCGGCCAGCAGGCTTACGTCCTCGGTCGTCATTTCGAGAAGCTTGCGCACCGCCCGGTAGTCGGTGAGCGGAGTAGGGCAGGTGAGGGCAAATATCTCCGTGAGATTAGGGTGGCCGCGCCGGGCCAGCATCATCTTTCCTACCCCTTCAGCCCCCTCATAGCGCAACGACGAGATAGTGTTGCAGGTGGCAAACAGCTTGGCCATGGAAGGGTTCATGCCGATATCCTGGGCGGGAGTATCCATGAACAGCTGGCCCGCGGCCCGTATCAGCTCATCGGTATCACGGGGGCGTACCAGCAGGCCCGAGCCCGGTTCCGGCTCCGTCAGGGACTTCAGGCACTCCTCATTAAAACGCACAATGGCGGCCTTCAGCAAAGAGTGCGGCAGAACCCGGCCATCGGTATAAAAACGGTTAGGCTGCAACGTGGGGTAGCTGTTCATCACCTTGCGGTTGAGCTGCAGCACCGGAATCACGAAGTGGCGGTCTATCTGAATAGGGAAGCCCGCAAACGAGACGCGTTTGCCCTGGTTATCTAGCTCCTCGAGAACTTCCTGCACAGAGCGGCGCAGCCCCATGGCGTGCTGGCGGCGCTGAATTACCGGCTCGGGCATCACCTCTGGGTCGGAGGGGGCCCATTCAGAAGTGAGCTGCAAATACTGGCCCCGGGCAATGGCTCCCGTAAAAGCTGCGGCATCAAAGCCACAGTCTTCCGGCTCCAGGCACACCGTGGTAGTTTCCTCATGCGGATCGGCTGGAATGGCCAGCAGCAGCACGTAGGGGTCCAGGTCGTCATCCAGCGCCTCAAAAATGCCAGTAGCTACCACCTGCGCTGCCTGTCGGAAACGTGCCTGGTAGGGCCAGATAGAATAACTATCGGGCAGCGGCAGCGGATGGCCAAAGGCGACGGGCGGGGCCGAAATAAGAGGCAGGGGCGACAGCATCGGAAGGGGCAGAAAGAATGGCAGGAGCGGAGGAACCGGCGGGCCACTAACTCATCAGCCGGTAGTACAGTAGTATACTGGCAGACGAGTAACGAAAGGATATATTTTAAAAGAGTTCCTAAAACCTGCCTGCGTTGCACTACACGCAAGTTTTAAGTGCCCAAGGGTAGGCTATAGCTGGAATACAACAGGCAAAACCATTTTTTGCTTCATAGGCTGGCCCTTATACGTAGCGGGCTCCCATTTGGGGGCCGCTTTGATGAGGCGAATGGCTTCTTCATCGAGGCCGGAGCCCATGCGCTTAATGGGCTTTATTTCAGCAAGAGAGCCATCTTTCTGTACTATAAACTCCATCATCACGCGGCCTTCTACCTTACGCTGGCGTGCTAGGGCAGGGTACTTCTGGTTTTGCTGGATCCACTCAAAAAACGCATCGGTGCCGCCTACTGGCCTGGCGGGTTTATCGGGCGTTACAACCTGGGTGGTGGGGCCAGCCCCGGCCGCTGGGGCAGCTCCGGCCGTTCCGCCCTCCGCGCTGGCCGGAATCTGGAACGTAATAGGAATAGAAACGCGCTGGCGCACTACACCGCCCCGGTGCTGAGCGGGCGTCCAGCGCGGGCCAGCCTTAATCAGGCGGATGGCCTCGGCATCCAGCTCCGGCGCTACGGGCTGGGCCACGGTCACGTTGGAAATAGAGCCGGTTTTCTCAATTACAAAGGTCACATTTACGGTGCCCTGCGTGCCGGCCTGGAGCGCCGCGGTGGGGTATTGCTGCTTGTCGGCAAGGTACTGGGCGTAGGCGTCCAGGCCACCCAGAGGCACGGCGGGCTTCTCCACGGCGTCATAAATCTCGGCGGCGGGCTGCTTGGGGTATTTAAGTTTTTGCTGGGCGAAGGCAGATGCGGAGGCCACGGCGCTCAGAGCCAGCGCAAGCGTAACACGGCGGAAAGTGGGCGTCATGAGAAAGATAGAAGAGAAGAAGGAGCTAAAATACCGGGTTGGGCGTACGTCAACAACCGCACCAGCCCCGGTTCAGGTTCGTTGGCCATGCAAAAAGCGCCGCATTTCGGTAGATTTGGCGGTATGGCATCTGACGCAACTTCCTCGGCCCACAACTCCAGCCGCGCCCCCGAGCCGGTAGGCCTCTATCCGCACGCCCGGCGCGCCGGTAATCTGCTATTCCTATCTGGCGTGGGCCCACGCCAGCGCGGCGAGAAACAGGTGCCCGGCGTGGAGCTGGACACCGCCGGCCGCATAGTGGCCTACGATTTTGAGCGCCAGTGCCACGCCGTGTTTCAGAACGTGCGCTACATTCTGGAAGAAGCCGGGGCCCGTTGGGAAGACCTCGTGGACGTAACCGTGTACCTCACCAACATGCGCAACGACTTCCCGACCTATAACCGCCTCTATGCCCAGTATTTCCAAAGCAACCAGCCCTGCCGCACCACTGTGGAAGTCAACTGCCTGCCCACACCCATTGCCATTGAGCTGAAGTGCATTGCGGTAATAAGCTGATTTACTCTATTGAGTAGAAAGCATGTCAGGGAGTATGTGGCTATTATAGGGCCACTGACGGGGCGAAAGGCCTTGGCTTCACTTGGCAGAGTGAGTAACAGGCTCAGGCACGGTGCAGTTTAAGCTAGCCTGGCCTAGGCCACCTTGCGTACCTTCGTGGTTTCATTGAATCTGCTGCCGTGCCTGTTTCCCCTGCCACTCGTACCCTATCTGTTTCGCCCGCTGAGCTTTTCCAGGAAAACCTGGCCCATTACACTGAGCGTGAAGCCTACTTCGCGGGCCGGCACCGCCTAGTGGCCTTGGTGCGGCTGCTGGTATTTGGGGGCGCGGCAGTAGGAGCATGGCTACTGTTCAGCAATGGGCAAGTGATGGCGGGCTTCGGACTGCTGTTTGCGGCCTACCTCGTGTTTCTGGGCCTAGTGCGCTGGCATACTACCGTGGGCTACCAGCGGGAGCATCATCGCCTGCTGGCCCAGCTCAACCGCGACGAGCAACTACGCCTGGGGGGCAAGCTCACGAGCTTTGACCCCGGCCTGCGCTACCTTGACACCCAACACCCCTACGCCGCCGACCTCGATGTGTTTGGCAGCCATTCCTTGTTCCAGCTACTCAACCGCAGTACCTCCCGGCTAGGGCAGGATTGGCTGGCCGGGTGGCTGCTGGCCCCCAGCCCGGCCGCGGCGGTGCGGGAGCGGCAACAGGCCACCGCCGAGCTGGCCCCCGACGTGGCCTGGCAGCAGGAGTGGCAGGCCCGCGCCTGGCACTACGCCCGCCAGGAGTCAGACCCGCGCCAGTTTGCGGCCTGGCTGCAGCTGCCGGACTTTTTTGCGGGCAAGAGCTGGCTGCTGCCGCTGCTGGTAGTGCTGCCTCTGCTCACGGTAGGTGGCCTGGTGGCTTTGCTGAACGACTATGGCCCCTGGTACCTGTTCGGTGGCTTACTGCTGACTACTTTCCTGAATTCCAGGTTTAAGGAGCAGCGGGCAGCGTATTATCAGCAGGCCACGGCCATGCGTGATGCGCTGCGGGCGGCGCACGATCAGCTGGCGCTCTTTGAGCAACGTGACTGGCAAGATGCCGGCCTGCGCCGCCTTCACCGCACGCTGCAGGTAGCAGAGGGCGTTACGGCCTCACAGCTGCTAGGCTGGCTGGCGCGCATTGCGGGCTGGTTTTCATTGCGCCAAAACCCGGCCGTGGCGGGCACGGTGAATGGGCTGCTGCTCTGGGACCTATGGGGCATGTGGCAGCTGGAGCGCTGGAAGCGCCGCCTTGGGGGTAAGCTGGAGCCGCTGTTGGAGGCTGCTGCTGAGCTAGATGCCCTAGTGAGCCTGGCTGCCTTCAGAGCTGCTAACCCTACCTACGCCGAGCCTGGCCTGAGCCCGGAGGCGCTGGAGGTTTCTGCCGAAGCGCTAGGCCACCCACTCATCTTCGACCACCAGCGCATCACCAACGATTTCCGGTTGAGTGGCCTGGGCCAGACGGCTGTTATTACGGGCTCAAATATGGCGGGCAAAAGCACGTTTCTACGGACGGTGGGTCTGAATATGGTGCTGGCCCAGGCCGGTGCCGTGGTAGCCGCCCACAGCTTCCGGTGCAGCCCGGCACAAGTGTATACCGCCATGCGCACCAACGACAACCTCGCGGAAAACACATCCTCCTTTTACGCTGAGCTTAAACGCCTGCGCCTGTTGCTGGATCTGGCCGAGGCGCCCGAAGCCGCCCAGTTGCCGGTGTTTTACCTGCTCGATGAAATCCTGAAGGGCACTAACTCCCAGGACCGCCACCGCGGGGCCCGCGCCCTGGTACACCAGCTGCACAAGCGCCCCGCCAGCGGCCTTATCAGCACTCACGACCTGGAGCTGGCCGCTCTGGAGCAGGAGCTGCCGGGTACCGTCAGCAACTTTAGCTTCAACAGCTTCTTGGAGCCCGATGGCACCCTACGCTTCGACTACCACCTCACGCCGGGCGTATGCCGGGCCTTCAATGCCAGCCAGCTGATGCGCCTAATGGGTATTATGTTGGAATAGACGCAAAGGCAACAAGAGCAACTGAGCAGGTAATTGCGAACGGTGAGTAGCGGTGCACTGGATGGTATGCGTAAAGCAGCTGCATAGTAGCGTGCAGGCCACTTTAATGTGAGGTTAATGTGGCGCACGTACTTTGCAATGCTCCGGGTTACTGGGAGCCTTCTTTCATCTGCTCCTTAACACCCCCTCCGTGTACGTACGTAGTAATCTGCGCTTGCGCGTAATCTGGAAGTATGCCTGGAAAAGCCTCTTGGTTTTTACCGCCTACTCCGTGTTTGTATGTTTTGTATATGGCCCCCTAAACCTGCACTCGGTATCCATTCCGTGGCAACCGGTTGCGCTATTGGGTACGGCCGTGGCCTTTTACATCGGTTTCAAAAATAACGGCTCCTATGAGCGTTTCTGGGAAGGCCGTAAGCTTTGGGGCGGTATCGTGAACAGCAGCCGCACGTTTGCGGTGGAGGCTTTGGAGTTTGTGACTTCCGTGGTTGATGCGCCCAACGTAGATGCCCCCGCGGCCTCGGCCCAGGAGCTTTCGGTGCGGCACAAGCGCATGGTGTACCGCCAGATTGCGTGGTGCAACGCGTTGCGCCTGAACCTGCGGCGCCAGCCCGAGCAGTGGGATGCCGCTGTGGCCCCTTTCCTGGATGAGGAAGAATCAGAGAGGCTGCGGCAGATGGGCAACCCCCCGGCTCACCTGATCCGGCAGCAGGCCGCCGATTTGCGAGTGCTCCGGGAGGAGCGTGGTCTGCTCAATGACTTCCAGCACGTGCAAATGATTCGTACTCTAGAAATTCTGTATGACCTGCAGGGCGGGTGCGAGCGAATCAAAAATACGCCTTTCCCGCGCCAATATGCCTTCTTCAGCTACGTCTTCATCTGGATTTTTGTGGCCCTGCTGCCGCTAGGCCTCATTGGCGAATTTGCCAAAATGGGCCCCGACCATATCTGGCTGACCGTGCCGTTTTCCGTGCTGGTGTCGTGGGTGTTTAATACCATTGAGGTGGTAGGCCACACCAGCGAGAACCCCTTTGAAAACGAAATGAACGATGTGCCCATGACGGCCATCTGCCGCACCATTGAAATTGACCTGCGCCAGATGCTGGGCGAAACCGAGGTGCCTCCGAAACTGGAGCCCGTAGATGATATTCTGTACTAGCGTATAGCGCCCGCCAACCCCTACTTTCTTATCCGGCCAGTGCCGCCCGCCCTAGTAGCAACCGCTGACAGGGTGGGCGGCACTGGCTTGTTGGCGCTAGGCCACCAGGAAGCTGGGGAGGTCTTTCTGCCGGCAACCTGCAACCTCACTGGGGTGAGCAGGCTCTCCTGAGTAGAACCACCCCAGCTACCCTCTTAATCTATACTATGCGGAATCAGATTGCATTGCTACTCATACTGGTGGCCGGAGCCTCGGCCTGTGATAAGGAAGAAACGGAGCCAGGCCCAGCCAACCCCGTCACCGTACGCTACGCCCAAACCAACTGCGCCGACCCGTGGGCTACTACCGCGCCCAACACCACCACCGATGAGGGCTTTCAGCAAGCCGTGCAGCAATACGTTGAGCAGAAAGGCGTGAAGCTGTACGGTATCAAAATCAGCAACAGTGCTTCGCAGGTTACGTGCCGGGCTTGCGCTTGCCCTACGGGGAAGGTATTAGAAGCTAAAGTAGAGGCCACGGAGGTAGCCACCGTAAAGCAAATAGGCTTTAAGCAGCCGTAAGGCTTTCGGGGCGGGGTAAGCTCAACCTTAACCCGCCCCGAAAGCCTGGCGTAGAGAGAAGCTCATCTTTTTCGATCTGCTGCTATGGCCTCTACCCCTAACCCTGCCCGTACTTCTGGCGCTACTACTACCTCGTGGTTTGGTACTGCTGGCCCGCTAACTGCCTTTAAGCCCCTGAAAAAGTCTACTTCTACTGATGTGGTGGTAGTAGGGGGCGGCATTGCGGGCCTTACTACCGCGTACTTGCTGGGTAGGGAGGGGCTCAAAGTGGTAGTGCTGGAAGATGGGGACCTGGCTAGCGGCGAAAGCGGGCGCACCACCGCCCACCTCTCCAATGCCCTCGATGACCGGTACAGCACCCTGGAGCAGCTGTTTGGGGAGACCGGTGCCCGCCTGGCGGCCGAGAGCCACGGTATGGCCATTACGCGCATTGAGGAGATTGTGCAGCGGGAAAACATCGACTGCGACTTTACCCGCCTCGATGGCTACCTGTTTTTGCCCAAAGATGGCGACCCTAAAGAACTGGACGACGAGCTAGCGGCTGCTCATCGGGCAGGCTTGAGCGGCGTTGAGCGCCTCAAGGATGCCCGCGTAAAAGGGTTTCATACCGGCGAGTGCCTGAAGTTTCCGAGCCAGGGACAGTTTCATATTCTGAAGTATCTGGAAGGGCTCACCCAAGCCATTGTGCGGCAGGGTGGCCAGATTTATACCCACACCCACGTAACGGATGTGCAGGGTGGCCCCAAAGCTCGCGCCGTCGTTTCTGATGAGGTGGATGTGCAGGCCCGGGCCGTGGTAGTAGCCACCAACACCCCCTTCAACGACCGGGTGGTGATGCATACCAAACAGAGCCCTTACCGCACATATGCGCTGGCGGCCCGCGTGCCTAAGGGCTCAGTAACTAAAGCCCTGTACTGGGATACCGCCGACCCCTACCACTACATCCGGCTGCAGGAAATCACAGATTCAGCGGCTGACTATGACCTGCTGTTGGTGGGCGGCGAGGATCATAAAACCGGCCAGGAGGACAACCCCGAGGAGCGGCTGCGCTGCCTGGAGGAGTGGACGCGTGAGCACTTCCCGGCGGTGCAGAGCATTGAGTACCGGTGGTCGGGGCAGGTGATGGAGCCTGTAGATAGCTTGGGCTATGCGGGCCGCAACCCCCTCGATGCCGAGAATATGTATATTATCACCGGCGACTCAGGCCACGGGATGACCCACAGCACGCTGGGCGCCCAGATAGTCACCGACCTGATCCAAAACCGCCCCAACCCCTGGACCAGCCTCTACGACCCCGGCCGCGTGACCGTTCGCCCGGAGTCAGTGAAGGAGTTTGTGCGCGAAAACCTCAATGTAGTTGCGGAGTACACCGATCTGCTCACGGGCGGCGACGTGAGCAAGGAAGCAGAGATAGAGCCCGGTACGGGGGCGGTATTGCGGCGGGGCATCTCGAAGGTGGCTGTGTACCGTGATGCCGCCGGCCAAACTCACGAGTGCTCTGCTATCTGCCCCCACCTGGGGTGCGTGGTGCACTGGAATGGCCTCGAAAAAAGCTGGGACTGCCCGTGCCACGGCTCGCGCTTTACCCCATTTGGTGAGCTGCTAAATGGCCCGGCCAATTCCAACTTGGCACCTGTAAAAGAATAATCAGCGCTTACCGTCACGCCGTGGTCGGCCAGGCCAGGTTAGTTGTTGTACTACATTGTTGTATGCCAGCATCCTCTAAAAAATCCGTTGCCAAGGCAGGCGGGCAAGCGAGCTGCCCACACCCCCAGGGAATATTAATTCCTATTGGGGGCCATGAGCGTAAAGAGCAGCTCCCCGAAAGTGAAACCAGTGAAATACCAGATATAGCGCCAGCGCTTATTCTGCAACGCGTAGTAGATGAGCTGGATGGTAAAGGCCCCATTGTGGTGATACCAACGGCCTCAGAGGATGCGGAGCAGGCAGGCGAGGAATACGTGGAAATATTCCGGAAGCTAGGGGCCAGCCGGGTAGAGGTGCTCAACATTCAGACCCGGCAGCAGGCTAATGACGAAGAACTGGTGAAGGTGCTGCAGAAGGCCCGGGGCGTAATGTTTACGGGTGGCGACCAGCTGCGGCTGACCGCGTTGCTGGGCGGCACTCTGCTGCAGCAGGTTATTAAGCAGCGCTACACCCATGACCAGTTTCTGATTGCGGGCACCAGCGCGGGAGCCACGGCCATGAGTACGCCCATGATCTACCAGGGCCGCAATGATGCCGGCATGCTCAAGGATGAAATTCATATTACCACTGGCCTAGAGTT
Organism: Hymenobacter taeanensis; assembly: GCF_013137895.1. Classification (NCBI taxonomy): domain Bacteria; kingdom Pseudomonadati; phylum Bacteroidota; class Cytophagia; order Cytophagales; family Hymenobacteraceae; genus Hymenobacter; species Hymenobacter taeanensis. The sequence continues at coordinate 862,076 of NZ_CP053538.1, read as the reverse complement.
TCTGCACAACGTGGCCATTGATACGCACTTTGTAGCCCGGGGCCGCATTGTGCGCATGGCCCAGATTATTGCCACCAACCCCGCCTGCATTGGGCTGGGGCTGGAGGAAAATACCGGCGTAGTTATTACCAAAGGCTGCGAGCTGGAAGTAATTGGGGATGGTATCGTGATTATAGTAGACGGCATGCAGTGCTCCTCTACCAACATTCATGAAATAGCCCCTGGCACTCCCTTCACCATGCGCGACTTGCGCGTGCACATGCTGGCCCGGGGTGAGCGATATACGCTGCCCATACTGGAGCAAATGCACACCTGAGAGGTGACCTAGCCGAGACTTACCACAAAACAAAAGCCGGGTCTGCGCAACGTAGGCTCGGCTTTTTTCTGGTAGCTTGGCCCAAGCGTCAGAACCCGTCCGTAGGGCGCGTACATCCGTATAGCCGCCACGAACCTGCCCCGCAGCCTGCTGCAATGAATGATCATACCCGCAATTTTCAGTACTTCTTCTCCAGCCAGGACTTTTCTGATGGCCTGCGCACCACGCTTTCCATTCTGATTCCGGGGGTGGCGCTGGGCTTGCTAGGCCACCTTGATGCCGGCCTGACCGTATCGTTGGGGGCTTTGTGTATTAGCATTACTGACTCGCCGGGGCCGGTGGTGCACAAGCGCAATGGCATGCTGGCAGGCCTGGTACTGCTGCCGCTGGTGGCCCTGCTCACGGGCCTGGCGCAGCCTTACCTGTGGCTGCTGGGCCTGGAGGTGGTGGTGCTCAGCTTTGTGTTTACGCTGTTTCTGGCGTACGGCAACCGCGCTGCCTCTGTGGGGACAGCCGGCTTGCTATTACTCATTCTGATGATGGACCGGCACCTGTCGTTTTTACAGCTGCTGCAGTATGCGGGACTGGTTGCGGCTGGGGGCCTCTGGTACATGGCCATTAGCCTGCTGACCTACCAAATTAGGCCCTACCGGCCGGCCCAGCAGGCCTTGGGGGAGTGCATTAGGTCAATTGCTGATTTCCTGCGGCTCAAGGCCGATTTTTACCGCACCCGCACCAGCCTGGAAGAAGACTACCGCCGGCTGGTGGCTCAGCAGGTAACCGTGAACGAAAAGCAGGATGCCGTGCGCGAGCTGCTATTCAAAACCCGCCAAATGATTAAGGAGTCAACGGGCAATGGGCGGCGGCTGGTGCTCACCTTCGTAGATGTAATTGACCTCTACGAGCATATTACGGTCACGTACTACGACTATGCCGCCATCCGGACGCAGTTTGGCTCCTCTGGGGTGTTAGAAGCAGTGGCCGATGTGGCCGACCTGATGGCCGCTGAGCTGGAGAACATAGGATTTGCCATTCAGGCCAACCACGGTTTCCGGTCGCGCGCTAACCTCACCAGTGGCCTAGAGCAGCTCAAAGCCCGCATCGATGCCCTCGATGACCCCAGTCAGCCCGGGAGTACGCTGGTGCTGAAAAAGATTCTGGTAAACCTGCGCAACCTCAACCAGCGCCTGCAGGATATTCAGGCCTACTTCAATGCCAGCGCCCCCACACTCGGTGGCAACGAGCTGGAGTTTGGCCGGTTTGTAGGCCACCAAAGCTTTGGGCTAGAGCAACTGCGCGACCATCTAACCCTGAACTCCGGCGTGTTCCGGCACGCGGTACGCATGATGCTGGCCTGCCTGGTGGGTTTTCTGGTGGCCAAATTGCTGCTGCCCGGCCACCATAGCTACTGGATTCTGATGACCATTACCTACATGCTCAAGCCCGCGTTCAGCCTCACTAAGCAGCGCAACGTGCAGCGGGTGCTGGGTACGTTGGTGGGCGGCGTAGTAGGCGGCGTGGTACTCTGGCTGGTGCAGGATAAAGCTACCCTAGTGGTGCTGCTAGGTCTGTTTATGCTTGCCTCTTTCAGCTTCACGCGCAGCAACTACGTGGTGGCTGTTACCTTCATGACGCCCTTCGTGCTTATCCTGTTCAGCTTCCTGGGGCTCCATTATCTGCAGGTGGTAGAAGAACGCGTGATTGATACCATTACGGGTTGTGTGCTGGCCTTTGGCGCCGCGTATCTGCTGTTTCCGCGGTGGGAGTCTGACCAGTTGCAGGACTACATGAAACAGGTGTTGCACGCCAATCTGCGCTACCTCCAAACCCTGTTTGAAACCCTAAACGGGTCAGCTGTGGCGGTGGTAGATTACAAGCTGGCCCGCAAGGAGGTGTATGTAAGCTCAGCTAACCTGGCGGCCGCTTTTCAGCGCATGATGTCGGAGCCCCGCGCTAAGCAGCACCGCCCCAATGAAGTGCACGAGTTTGTGGTGCTCAACCACATCCTGTCCTCCAATGTGGCCTCCATTACCTCGGCAATGCTCACGGGCAGTCGTCGGCCGCCGCAGGTGCCCAGCCTGCTCAAGCCCGTTCGTCAGGCTCAGCAGTCGTTGTACCGGAGCTTGCGGGCGCTTAACCCCCAAGAGCCCGAGCTACCTAACGTGCCCGATAGCACTGGCCTGACCACCGAGGCCACCGTTGATCCGCAGCTAGTAGAGCAGCTTGATTTCATTCAGAAGGTCAGCACTGATATTCGTAAGGTGACGGAAGAAACCCTCAGCAGCGAACCGACTGGCAGTAAGTAGCCGAGATGACCTGCGGTGCCTTATATTGGCACCTTAACTAGCGCACGTATAATGTGAAGAGTCTGGTATTGCGGGAAAGCGCGGGGCTACGCTACGGTACGTTCTTTTATTTATATGGAATGCAGGGCATTCCGGCGGGGTTTGGTCTTACGGCTATGGTTAACTACCTCAACGCCCAGCATCTGCCGGTGCAGGCGGTAGCTACCTTCACCGCCATGGTAGGCCTGCCCTGGACGGTGCAGTTCGTGTGGGGGCCGCTGATTGATAAGTATCAGTACTCCGTTATTGGTCACCGCAAGCAGTGGGTGGTGCTTACGCAATTGGTAGCGGTGTTGGCCTCGCTGCTGCTGCTGCTGGTGCGGGAGCCCGTGGCGCAGCTTTCTCTGCTTACCACGGCTTTTGTGGTGCACAGCATCTTTGCTTCTATTCAGGATGCCAGCGTTGATGCCATTGCAATATCCGTAGTGCCGGAAGCCGAGCGAGGACGCGTGAATGCCTGCATGCGCGGGGGCTTCCTGTTAGGAATTTCCGCCGGGGCAGCGGGACTCTCGTGGCTGCTGCACCGCTATGGATTTTTTTGGGCTGCGTTGGCACAGTCGGCGGCCTTGCTGGTATTTACCATTGTTACCTTTTTCATTCGTCTTGACTCGACGGATCAGCTCCTGCCCAGCCGCAGCCAGCGCCGCGTAGCCCTAGCGCAGAATGCTGATAATCCATCCGTACAATGGCTGTTTAAGGAGCTGTTTCGGGCCATTAGCGAGCCTCGCTCACTGCGGCTTTTCGGGGGCATTGCCCTGGCCTATCTGTGCTTTAGCGTATTTGGATGGGCGTATTCCTTTCACCTCATTCGGGAGCTGCACTGGTCAGACAGCAAGCTCTCTATGCTGCAGGGTGGGTGGGGTAGCCTCAGTTCTCTGGTTCTGATTGGGGCCGGCGGCATGGTAGCCGACCGCATTGGCCCGGCCCGGCTGCAGCGCTGGGTGCTGGGGGCGCTGGGTACCTTTCTGCTCCTGTTCTGCAGTCTGAGTTTCTGGTGGCACCGAGAGGCCTTGGCTACCCTGGGCCTGCTGGTCTGGAACCTCGCCGACCCTAGCCTGAGTGTGGCGGCGCTGCCCTTGCTTATGACGCTGTGTCGCCCCCAGATTGAGGGCTCTCAATTCACGACCTACATGGCGTTAGTGAATTTAAGCGGAGTATGTGGCTCGTATATTACAGGCTGGGTGCTGCAAGTGGCCAGCGCCCCCACCTTGGGTTTGGGGTGTGGCCTGGTGGTGCTTGGCCTGTGTTGGTTGTTAGGGCGAAGGCAACAGCAAGTGCTGCCTGTTGTTTCTGCCCCTTAGCAGGGCAATACTACCGTAATCTGGCTGCCGTGGTCTGAGCTGTTGATGAACATTTTACCGTGGAGGTAATCGGCGCGGGCCCGCACGCCACGCAGGCCAATACCGGAGCCCGGCGTGTGGGGGGTAAACCCCCGGCCGTTGTCTTCTACCACTATTTCAAGGGTGGCAGGCTGGCGCTGCAAACGCACGGTTACCTCAGTAGCGCGGGCGTGGCGCACGGCGTTGTTCAGTAGCTCGGCGGCAATGCGGTAGGCGGCCTGCTGCACCACGGGCGGTAGCTGTTCCAGGCCATCGTCGCAATGAACGTGCACATGGGGGCTCCCATACAGGTTGAGCAATTCCCCCAGCGCCGCCACCGAGTCAGTTAAGCTTTCCTGGCCGGGCTCCGCGGGCAGCAGGGCGTGGCTGTAGGTGCGCACCTGGTCGCGGAGGTGACGCAGCAGCAGCTGGGTTTGCTTGCCCGCAGCGGCCGCCTCCGACGAGCTATCCAGCACCTTCTTAATGGCCGGGCTTTGCCAGGCCAGATTCAGGGCGGCCAGGTTAGGTCCCAGGGCATCGTGAAGCTCCCGCGCCAGCTGGGTGCGCTCTTCTTCCTGGGCTTCAATCAGGCGCGCGCCCAAGGCATTGCGCTGCCGAAGCTGGCGCACCCGCAGCCGGGCATTTTGGCGCAGCGTATGCCGGAAACGACCCGTAAGCAGCGCACTCAGCACCAATAGCTCCAGAAACAGACCCCAGGCCAGGGGGTTGGGATAAATGGGATTAAAGCTGCTCAGGCCCGCATGATTGCTCCAAAAAATGGCAAAGCCCACCGAAAAGAAAAAGTAGGTAAGCGCATAGTAAGCGGCCAGCTGGCGCCGTGGCTTAGAGCGGGCCACGAGGCCTAGCGTCGTCCAGCTGTATAAAAACAGTGAAAGCAGCACTAGCTCGCGGGTGGTATTAAGCACCTGCAGAAACGATAGGCTATGGCGTACGGCCCATGGGAACAGCGCCGCATATACCACTACAAACCCCATGGCTAGGCCCGAGAGCCAGTACCCAGTGCGGTGCAGCCGCGGCCACCTAGCCCGCAGCCGCAGAAACAGCAGCATAATATGAATGCCAGCCGCCGCCGCCAGCATGGTGAAATTGAACTGCCCCACCGTCCAGATCAGCCGGTAAGCGCCGGTGGGCAGGAGCATGGCATCCAGGCCATCTTCCATCATCAGGAAAATAGATAAGCACAGCACGTAGGCCACATACCAAATGTGAATTCGGTCGCGCAGGAAGGTGAACAGCACCAGGTTAAACAGGGCACTACTAAAGTAAAAGCCCAGCAGCCAGACCCAATGCCTCTCAAACGGGAAGTTCATTTCCCAGGCCAGAAAGTGCTCAGCGGTTTCAATGTAGGTGGGCAAGTACAATGCCCCAGCGTGCAGGTCAATGCGCAGCAGCAGATCGGCGGTTTCGTGGGGGGCCAGTGTAAAAGGCAAGCTCAGGGAGCGGGCCGGGAAAGCGCGCTCAACCGCCGGCACCCAAGAGCTAGCCGCTCCCAGTTGAGTAAACCTGGCTTCTCCCTGGCGGCGGCAGTACAATGCGGCGCTATCCGTGAAGTTAAAAATGCTCCACAGATACCGCAGGCGTTGGTCCTCGGTGTTACGCACGGTTAGGCGCATCCATACCCGCTCATGCAGGAGCCCTAGGTTTAGGGTTTTGTGCCAGGGCCCGGACCGAAATTTGCCCAGGCGCCACTGAGCCTCGGCGCGTTCAGGGTTGGGCGCAAGCGTAAAGGGCTCCGTGTAGTAGCGGTAGGCCTCTGATATATGCGGGCCTTTGGGGTCTTTCAGCAGGAGCGTGTCGCGGACGATGTGTGGCGGTTCTTCAGGCCCTACTGACTGGCCTAGCGCCAGCTGAGTGCCCAGCAGGAATACAATTAGTAGTCGAAGCCACATAAGTAGGTGCGTGAGTGGGAGGCGCTGCTCTGGTAAATAAATACAATTTAATGAGGTTAAAAAAATACTTTCCCCTGCACCTCAACCGTAAGCAACAGCTGAAATGCAGGGGAAAGGAAGGGGTAGGAGCAAGCTAAAGGTGGTTATCGGGCCGCCTGCCCATCAGGCTTTAGCGTCCGGCTAAGCCAGTCAAAGAACACCCGGTTCCAAAGCACGGCGTTCTGCGGTTTGGTAATCCAGTGGCCCTCATTAGGGAAATACAGGAAACGGCTCGGAATGCCGCGCAGCTGCGCCGTACCAAAGGCCTCCATGCCCTGGCCCTCGGGCACCCGGAAATCTTTGCCCCCATGAATCACCAGGATGGGCGTATCCCAGTTCTTGGCAAACTGCTGGGGGTTGAAGTCGATGTAGCTCTTGTTGAGCGTAGCATCCCAGGGCGTGCCACCCATGTCGTGCTTGGCGAAGAACATTTCCTCGGTGCTGGGGTACCAGCTCGTGAGGTCGTAGAGGCCCGCGTGAGCAATAAAGGTCTTGAAGCGGCCCTCGTGCTTGCCGGCCAGTTGGTACACTGAGTAGCCGCCGTAGCTAGCACCCACGCACCCTAGGCGGGCTTTGTCAACGTAAGGCTCCTGGCTCACGGCATCAATGGCGGAGAGGTAATCGCGGATGGGCTGGCCGCCCCAGTCGCCGCTGATGCTGTTGTTCCACTCCGTACCGAAGCCTGGCAGGCCGCGGCGGTTGGGTGCCACCACAATGTAGCCGTTGGCCGCCAGCAGCTGGAAGTTCCAGCGGTATGAGAAGCTCTGCGTAATGGGGCTTTGCGGGCCACCCTGGCAATAGAGCAGGGTAGGATACTTTTTGCTGGCATCGAAGTCGGGTGGGTAAATAACATATACCTGCATCTGCTTGCCATCGGTGGTTTTCACCCAGCGCGCCTCACTCTTGCCGGTTTTCACGCCAGCCAACTCCTGCTGATTAATATTCGTGAGCTGCGTTTCGCGGCCGGTTTTCAGGTCTATCCGCACTAAATCGGCGGGCTGGGCCTGGGTGGTTTTGTTGGCAATGGCTACGTTGGTGCCGGCCAGCTCAAAGCTGTTGTAGTTCTGGGCACCTTTCGTCAGCTGCTTGATTTTGCCGCCCTTACTCGGCACCGAAAATAGCTGCTCAGTGCCTTCCAGCACGCTCACAAAGTAAATGGTCTTGCCATCGGGGCTCCAGCGGATATTGGCGGCAGCCTGCTCTGAGCCCTGTGTAATGTCCTCGCGCTTCTTCGTCTTGAAATCGTACACCACAATGCCATTGCGGTCGGCCTCAAAGCCCGGCGTAGCCATGCTCAGCCAGGCTACCTTCGAGCCATCTGGCGAGAAGATAGGCTCGGTATCGTAGCCATCCATCCCTTCGCTCAGGTTCTGAGTTTTCCCTTCCCTAATGTCGTAGAGGTAAATATCGGAGTTGGTGCTTTCGGCCTCGGCCTTGCCGTAGAGCTTGCGCGAGGTGTAGGCCAGTCGGTATCCGTCCGGCGAAAACGCCAGCTGTTCTGAGCCGCCCAGGGGCTGCAGTGGGGCATCAAACTTCTCACCAGGCATTACGTCTTTGCCGTAGCCGGTGGGGCGGCCATCGTCGCCTACGGGCTGGAAAAACACGTGGCTCGACTTAAAGTCGTCCCAGGTATTCCAATGGCGGTAGTTTAGGTCGTCGATGAGCTTGGCGTCGGCCTTGGGCAGATCCGGGTACCAGTCCTGCACCGACTTGCCGGTTTTCACGTCCTTCGTGTAGAGGATAAAATTGCCGGTAGGCGCGTATCTGAGGTTGGCGAGGCCCTCGTCGGGAAACTCGCTGAGCTTCTGCTTACCTGAGCCGTCGGCGTTCATCACGTAGAGCTGATCGGTGCCGCCTTCTCCCGAGAGGAAAGTCAGCTTACCATCGGGGCGCCAGTTGATAGTATTTTCGGAGCCGGGGGTATTGGTGAGCTGCCGGGCTGCCCCGCCCGCCACGGGCACCACCCAAATATCGGTATTGCCCTTGTTCTCGCTCAGATTATAGCGCGTTACGGTGTAGGCCACCGTTTTGCGGTCTGGTGATACCTGCATCTCGCCCAGTCGGCCGAGCTTCATCAGCAGCTCAGGGGTGTACACAGATTGTTGCGCTGAAGCGGCCAAGGGCAGCAAGGCCAGCGCAGTCAGAAAGGTTTTTCTCATGGGGAATTCAAGTGGGAAAGAAAGGAGCAAGTTAAGCAGATCAGGCCTAGGCAGCCGCGGGATGTAGCCCGAACAAACAGTGGAGCTATTCATGCAGTAACCAGAGGCCTAGGGCCTTCCTCCTGGCCTCATAACGCTGTTGCTTCTTCTGGGCAATGTGCTGGGGCAACTGCGAGTTTCATTTCCTTACGTCCGGCGGCCCCGTACCTTGCAGCCATGCCTGATTTTCGTCTGCGAGTTTTTCAGTCGGTAGCCCGCCACTTGAGCTTTACCAAAGCGGCTCAGGAGCTATTTATCACTCAGCCCGCCATTACCAAGCACATTCGGGAGCTAGAGCGCAGCTATGCCCAGCGTCTGTTTGAGCGGCGAGGCAACCGCATTAGTCTCACTGAGGCCGGCCAGCTCCTGCTGCAACACGCCGATGCCGTAGAGAACCTGCACCAGCAGCTCACTGAGCAGCTGCACTTGCTGCACGGAGCAGCCCGGGGCCGCTTGCGGCTGGGAGCCAGCACTACACTCACTCAATACGTGTTGCCGCCCCTGCTACCCGCTTTCCAGGCCCGTTACCCCCACATTGAGCTTACCCTGCTCAATGGTAACTCCGAGCAAATTGCCGATGCCCTCCTGCAGGGCCACCTCGACTTAGGCTTCGTGGAGGGCCGTAGCAAAAGCCGAGACCTGCACTACGAGCTGCTCCTGGAAGATGAGCTGGTTGTGGTGCGTAGCCCTGATGCTACTCAGCCCGCCACCCTTACCGTAGCGCAATTTGCCCAGCATCCGCTAGTGCTTCGGGAGCGAGGCTCCGGCACCCTGGAGGTGCTGGAATATGCCCTCAAGGCCCACCAGCTAAAGCTCTCGGAGCTGCAGGTGGCCTTTTACTTCGACAGCACCGAAGCCATAAAGCTTTACCTGGCCGCGGCGCCGGGCTGCCTGGGGGTGGTGTCTGGGCGGGCTTTGGTGAAAGAAGTAGCGGCCGGGGAGCTGGAAATTGTGGAAGTGCCGGAGCTACAGCTGGCCCGGCAGTTTGAGGCCGTGTGGGTGCAAGGAGAGCCATTGTCGCCGGCCGCTACGCGCTTTCTGTCCTATGCGCACAAGCACTATGAGCAGTAGTCGTTTAACAGTGTCTATAACTTGAAGTAATAACCTATAACAATTATTGGTTATCCAGCGAGAGGGGAGTAGCGTACCTTTGGGCATAGTTACCACCCCTTATGAAAACCACCCTTTCTCGCTCTTCTCATCCCACGCCGCCCGACGGTCTTGCTGCCGGGTTTTGGGAATCCTTTCGTCAGCCCCATCAGCTGCTAGGCCACTCGGTTACGGGGCAGCAGGTGCTGTTTTTTCTTTTCCTGCTGTTCTGTCTCACGCCTTGGGCCTCACCACCTGTGGCCCTGGCGCTAGGCCTGGTACTGGCCCAAACAGTAGGCAACCCCTTCACCACCCAAACACGCGCTCTCACGGCCAAACTGCTGCAATACTCCGTAATAGGCCTGGGCTTTGGCATGAATGCACACGCGGCGGTGCAGGCCGGCCAGCAAGGAATTTTGTTTACGGTGGCTTCCATTACGGGCACGCTGATGCTCGGGTACTTTGTGGGCCGCTGGCTGGGGCTAAGCCGCCACGTTACTCACCTTATTTCTTGTGGTACCGCCATTTGCGGTGGTAGTGCCATTGCGGCGGTAGGGCCCGTATTGCGGGCTAAGGAGGAAGAGCTATCGGTGGCACTGGGCACGGTGTTTATCCTAAATGCTATTGCCCTGTTCGCCTTCCCGCCGCTGGGCCACTGGCTGCACATGACCCAGAACCAGTTCGGCCTCTGGTGCGCCATTGCCATTCATGATACCAGTTCCGTAGTAGGGGCCGCCGCCGCTTACGGTGACCAGGCCCTGCAAGTAGCTACTACCGTAAAGCTGGCCCGCGCCCTCTGGATTATTCCCGTGGCTCTGGGCACGGCGCTGGCCTTCAAGCAGAAAGATGTGAAGGTGAAGATTCCCTACTTCATTCTGGGTTTCATTGTGGCCATGCTGCTCAATACCTACGTGCCAGCCCTGCAAGTAGCCGCGCCCACCGTAGTACACCTGGCTAAGCTAGGCCTGACCGTTACGCTGTTTTTTATTGGGGCGGGCCTCTCTGGCAAGGCCATCAAAGCAGTTGGGCCCAAGCCATTTGTGCTGGGCGTATTGCTCTGGACGGTGATATCCGCAGCCTCGCTCTACGTGATTCTGCACACGATATAGGCCTAGGCCACTCCATCAGGCACCCCGGCAAATCCTTGCGGCGGCTCACTATATGAGTTTGCTCCACTACTTGTATCTATAAGCTTAGCAGCTCAAGGATAAAATGCGGGAATTGTTTGGAAAATATAAACAATATATATTACCTTAATAATACTTAACAACAGTAGCCGAAGTAGGGGCGAAGGGTGCACTACGGTGTGGGGCAGTTATGAGCAACTGCTCATGGGAAAGGCAGCGGAGTACCGCGCCTTCTGCAATTGACGTCGGCCGCGTTAGCGAAACCGAGCCACTGGATGCCTGCCTGATTAGGGAGCAGCACTCGTGCGCTTTTCTGGGTTTTGGCGGCCTGCTAATGATTCAGTCAGTTAGTCAGTACCCAAATCTGAGTGGCTATGAATACCTATTTCCCATCCCAGAATGGTGAGCGAGTAAACGATTTGCTGTCCAGTAGTCCTTTTGCCGACGAGTCAGAGGAGGAGTTTGCCGACGTCCGGTACGAAGAAATGCTGCCCTTGCAGGAAAGCTTCGGGGTAGATATGGAGAGCCCATTTATCTCAGAGTTGGAAATCACGGGGGAGGCACGGCCTACAACCAACCCGCTGGCCGAGCAAATGGTGAGCATGCTGGCCGAGCTGCACGACCACGAGTTCAACGAAGCCTTGTTTGAACTGGCTAATGAGTTTGAGGACGTAGCCGCTACCCGGTTTGCCAATGAAGCCGGCGAGTACAGCCTGCGCACAGTATCCGAGTTGCGCAACCACGCCGCGCCCCTCATCTATGAGCTGGAAACCATGATCAATAACATGGCCACCGAAATGGAGCGGGAGGACATGGGCAGTAAGAGCGAGGCCGAACTAGAACAATTCTTCGACCGCTACCTAGTAGATCATGAAGGCTTTTCGCCGCGCTTTGAGCAGTTCTTCGGCAAGGTTTTCCGGGTGGTAAAGAACGTGGCCAGAAAGGCCATTGACATTGGGAAACAAGGCATTGCAGGCGCTGTAGATCTGGCCAAGAAGGGTGTTGCCTTCGCGGGTAAATTCCTGCCCATCGGTGTGATTATGAAGAAGCTGAGGGCCTTGGTAAAGCCCCTGGTGCATAAGGTTATCAACTTTGCCATCAACCGTTTACCCATCTTTCTGCGGCCTATTGCCAAGCAGTTCGTGAATAAGCTCATGAACCGCGAGTCGTTTGAAACGGAGGGCAGCTACGCGGCAGAAGCCTACGAAACCGAGGCGGAAACCGAGCAGCCCACAACTTACGAGATCAACGAAATTCAGATGGAGTTTAACGCGCGGGTTACCAACCTGCTGTTTGCCGAAACCGAGCAGGAAAGCGAGGCTACGGTGAACAACTACCTCCAGGAAAACGAGCAGCCCCAATCAGAAGACGAGGCCAGCTCCCTGGATGCTGCCCGTGAGCGGTTTGTACAGGAACTCAGTGAGCTGAAAGATGGGGAAGACCCCACCCCGGCCATTCAGCGCTTTATTCCGGCGCTGCTGCCCATTCTGAAGGTGGCCATTACCGTCATCGGGCGCGACAAAGTGGTGAACTTCCTGGGTGGCCTAGTGGCGCAACTGGTAGGAAAAATATTGGGCAATACGCTCAAAACCCACCACCGGGCTTTAGGCAACGCCATTGCGGACATTGGTATGTCGATGATTTCCTTGGAAAGCCCCCTGCAAAACCAGGAGCGGCTGGGCTATGAGGCCTACGCCTCTACGGTAGAAGAAATTTTGACGGAAATAGGGAGCCGGCCCGAGAACTACACCGCCGAGCCGGAAGTAGTCCAGAGCTTGGTGAGCGAGGCCTTTGAAACGGCCGTGGCCAACAACTTCCCGGCCGCTATGATTAAGCCGGCCCTGCGCCAGGCGTCCGGTAATGGCATGTGGTACAAAATGCCACGCGTGAAGCGCTTTTACCGCAAGTATTCCACCGTTTTCCCGGTGGTAATTGATGCGCGCACGGCCCTGCAGGTGAAATCCTTCAAGGGGCAGTCGTTGGCAAGCTTCTTCAAAGACAAGCTGGGGCTGCCCATGGGTAAGCCCGTGCAAGCCAAGGTGCACCTCTACGAGGCTATCCGCCACACCAAGCTCTCTGTCATTTCCCGGATGGAAAAGCTGCCTGGCCTAGGTAGCTCCAACTGGTCGGCGTATTGCCAACTGCACCCGCTTACCACCTCGGCCGCCGCCATGCTGCTCAAAGAGCCTGGCCTAGGGCGTGACGTAGATGCGCGGTTCCTGCAGTCGCGCGACCTGATTAGTACCGGGCAACGGTTTTACTTCCTGGAAATTCCGGGCGCCAAAGTGCATCCGCCCTACGGGGCCGGAAAGGTGAACCGCCCACCTGTGCCAGTTACGCCCGGCGCCCCCTGGACGCCCCCCAAAGTAGAGCCTGTTATTCCGCGCTCCAGTGATGCGCAGTGCGTGCTGAACTTTCTCAAAAGCGAAGTCCGCTTTAACTTCTTCTTTAGCGGGGAAGATGCCCGCGCCATCGGACAGAAGCTAGGCAGCGGCGACTACCTCTCGGCGGTGGGTACCATCCGGAACGTGGTGCGGGATATTCTCACAAATACACTTGTGCGCAACGTGCCCCACAAAGTCAAGTTTGTGCATGAGGCCATGCCCGAGCTGTATCTGGAGAACTTCGAGCCCGCGCAAGAGCAATTTCTGGGTGGAGTGGCCCGAGCGGCTGGCGGCGCGCTGGTCAAATTCGGGAAGGATGCGCTGGTGAAGGTAGTAGAGAAGCTCATCAACAAGTTTGCCGACGTTGTCTACAACTCCATCATCACCTACCTAAAATCGCGCAAGCAGGAGTTTATCACGGCATCAGCTAACCAGAGCGGGGTTACAGTGAAGGCCATTTTCACCAATGTGCCCATTATGTCGAAGCTGCGCTTGGTGATCAGTGCCATGAAGGGCACCACCAATCTGGGCGACTTGGCCGACTTTGTGCTGCCATCTCTCCCCACACCCAGCGTGGTGATAGTAGGCGGACGGCAGTTTGATTAAACCACGGGCGCCATGATGGTACACACGCCTCCTCTTGTCAGCACGAAGCCGCTTATCCGGCGGCAAATTGGCCACTGGCTTCAGGCTGCCACGCGGCTGGCAGCCTACGAGCAGTTGGCCTCGCCGGGGGCTTGGGCCGGGGTAGACCAAGCCATAGGCCTAAAGATTCGGGCGTTTCTAACGCAGTCTATTACCAACCTGCTGCTGAGCGGCAAGCAGCTGCAAATGCAGCTAGACCAAGCCACTACCGAGGCAGCGCTACTGGAAATGCGTAAGCAGGTAATTCAGTTTCGGGGCCAGTACGTGAAGTGCGAAACCACCGTGCATCTCTACACTGATGCCATCAACTCGCGCACTACGCCTCAAGTAGCGGCGCTGCTGCGAGCCTGCGACGCGCTCTGCGCCCAAAGTATGCAGGAGGTGCTGAGCAAAGTGAACAACCAGCCGGTACCCTCTGTGCTCACTTACATCGATAAAGGCCTTGGGGCATCTATCATGAAAGCGGGGCTGCGGCTCTGGGACAGCTCTACCAGCCCCGTGGCCGTCATCAAGATTACCCGCCATAACCTGTTGCGCCCCACCTCGGCCATCCACGAAACCGGCCACCAGCTGGCGCATATTCTGGACTGGAACGAGGAGCTGGCGCGGGGCCTACGGACTGGCCTACAGGCAAAATCAGGCCTGGCGGCCGACGAGTTTGCAGGCTGGGCCTCAGAAATTGCCGCTGATGCGTTTGCCTTTGTGCACACGGGCTACGCGGCTGTAGCAGCCCTACACGATGTAATGGCCGGCGAGACCTGGAGCGTAGTGCAATATAACCTCGGCGACCCGCACCCCATAAGCTACCTGCGCGTGCTGCTAGGCACCGAAATGTGTCGGCAGTGCTTTGGCCTAGGCCCCTGGGATGATTTGGAGCGGGCTTGGGTCGACTTTTACCAAGTCAAAAACAGTGGCTCTCATGCGGCCCTTGTCATTCAGGCCTGCCTCTCGGTGCTGCCCCAGGCCGTGGAAATTATTCTGAAGCAGCGCTTCCGCGCCTTCGGGGGCAGGGCCCTCACGGAAATTGTGAACCCACTACGCGTGCGGCCCGATGAGCTGGCTAAGCTGGAATATGTAGCCGGACCGGCCCTGTTTACCAACCACGCCTGGATCTGGAAGGAATGCCTGCGCCTGTTGGCCCTGAGCGGCCTTAAAATTGCCACCGCCGATGACCCCGCGCCCGAATACCAGCGCCAGGAAGAATGGATGCAGCGCCTCGGCTGGTCTGTGAATTTGAACTGATACCCGTGCGTGTCTCGGCACACCCCACCCACTTTTATTGCCCCAAGTCATGAGAAACCAAAAAGGACCTTTTGAGTCGGAGGAATCACAGAATACGGAATTCAACGGAAGCCCCGATTCTGGCCCCGACGTGCTGATTATTGAAACCGCTTCCCGCCAGGAAGTAGAGGAAGTTCGGGCCGAAATGGCCCGCTACAAGCAGGAACTGCATGATCTGAAGCGCCGCATGAAGGGCCGCAAAAACGGGGAGGACGCACCGCTGTCTACCACGCCTGATTTTCAGAGAAGGCTGGAAGTGCTGCTGCGGTCCTACGTCAAAACCCGGGTGTAGCTATTTCTCGTCGTTGCCTATCGTTCACCTTTAACCCTTCGCCACCATGTCAGCTACTCTAAGGTTGATCAAGGCGTATAACACGCTGTATAGCTACAACAATGCTGAGCGGCCCTATGCTCTGCCCAACTTTCGCAACGACGGCACGCCGGTAAATACGCCCATTATTAAGCGCTGGACGTTCCCCGGGCAGTTTGGGGCCGATGTAGCACCCGGCCCACCCGATTCCTTCAATATCGACCTGAACAAAGACGACACGGAAGCACCCAATGCCGACTCTATCCGGGCCTTCGTGTCGATGCCCGATGCAGGTGTGCTCGAAAACTGCATTGGCTACCACTGGTATGAGCTGATGTACAACATTAAAGGGGCCAACGTACCTGCCGCAGATAAATTTCCGCCCTACCACCTCATCTTCGCCTACCTCATCGAGCACTCGCGCATCTTCGTCATCTTCGAGCGCCTGATTATGAAGTTCAAGACAGGCGAAGATCTAGGCCACCCCAGCGCCTTCACCCGCGAGTGGATTCGTAACACGGAGGACCTGTTTTATAAGGATGTGCATATTCCGCAGTTCCGCTCCGTGGTAACGGCGCTGGCCCCGAGCTTCGATGCTACCCGCCGCAATGCCTACTACCGCCTTTTTGGGCTGGAGCTAGGCCACGGCAGCCAAGCCAATACGCCGGTCAGCTTCGTGAAGCCCACCCACGCCAACCTGAATTTTGTGGCGCTCTTGGAGCACTTCCTGCGCGAAGTTTGGCAGGGCGTCATCAACCACAAAAACACCAGCGGCGTCAACACCACCGATATCATCTTTATTTCAGAGCTGGCGCTGCAACTTAAAGATAGCCTGCTTTCCCGCCGCAACGCCGATAAAAACCTTGAGTTTTATGAGAGCAGCAGCCTCTCGAAGGAAGAGTTCTTGTCGGTGATAATGGCCGAATGGTACTACCAGGTTATTGCCACCAACACGGAGCTGGTACGGGAGCTGAACGCTGAAGCCGTTACGCCCTATGAGCGCCTGGCCAAGCTCGGTAAGCTGGTAGGCGTCACGCCCCACTCCAAAACCCACGACATCTTTGAGCTGGCGCCCTTGCTGGCTATTCTGCTGCGGATGGTGGAGGAAGGCAAGTTTGATATAGCCGCCAACATTCAGGGTCTGTTCGACCCAAGCGCGCCCGGCAATACCTTTGCCCAACAGATTTCGCTCATTATCAATTTGTGGCAGAAAACCACGGGCTCCAACCTCAAGCAGATGCCCAACACAGCCCTGCAGAACGGCGCACCGAAAAATCGTACCATTGCCCTGACCTAGTGTACGCACTCTCCTAGAACACAAAAGCGGACGACTCATGAGAGCCGTCCGCTTTTGTGTTCTGGAATATTCTAGGGGGAGTGCTATTCAGATTTCTTACGGCCCGAGCCGCTCTTTTTGCCGCCACCATCGTTTTTATTAATGGTAGCCCAGGCGCGCTTTTCGGCTTCTTCTTCCGAAACGCCGCGCTTTTCGTATCCTTTTTCAATGTGTTCGGCCTGCCGCTTTTGCTTGTCGGTGTAGGCCGATTTATCTCCTTGTGGCATAAGTGAAAGGGAGGGGAAAAGGTGGAAGATAAAGTAGGGGAGAGCTAATGGGTTTTACGCAGGCCAAACGGCGCTGTTATGTTGAGCTTGCGCCGGTAAGCTTAACTACCACTACCTATCTTCGCCCTCTCAACGTTTTGCCTGCTATGCGCCAGTTAGCCATTATTCCGCACCCCGACGCCAAAATCACGCTCTTTTCCTGGAATGGGAAATATCTTATTAAGCTGGAAAAGGGCCCTTTTGAGCAAACCTATAAGGTAAGCGAGCTGGACTTAACCGGCGAGGAGGATGTGCATCTTCTCCTGGATAATGAGTTTGTGCAGGCCGCCGTGCGGCGCTTTGCTGGTATGCAGCAAGACTTGCAAGCGGCCTTCGACCGGCACGGTATCTGATAAGTCCGCTTTTGGGTTATTTCTCCCCCTTGAATAGTATGTCAATGAACCGTCTTCCTACTTTCCTGCTGGCATTTGTTGTGCAGGTTTTAGCCTCGGCCCCGGCGCAGGCGCAGCTGTATGATGCGCGCAACAGCAGCGTGAATTTTGAGCGCAAAGAGCGCGATGGGGTGAAGGTGCAGGTAGAAGGCACCGCCCAATGGACGCGCGACTACTGGCAGGCCTGGCTCAAGGATACCTACAACATAAAGCTGAAGGGTGATGGCGTGCTGGGCGTGGGCAAAAAGGACATACTGGTGGCTAAGCAGGCGCCTATGTCCAGTGTATCAGGGAAGCTGGTAGACCTGTACTCCTCCGTTACGGCTCCTTCTGATTCCGTGGCCGAGCTGTCGGTGTGGGCTGCGCTCGGCCCCGATGCCTTTATTACCTCCGGCGGCACGCCCTCAGAGTTTAGCTCTCTGCGCAACATTGCCCAGAGCTTTGCCGCCGCCGCCCGCGTAAAAGCCTACCGCGAGCAAATAGCCGAAGCTGAAAAACAATTCAAAGAGTCAGAGAAGGAGAAAGAGAAGCTGGAGAAAGAACGGACCTCACTGGCCGCCACCACGCAAAGCAACCTGACCAAAATTGAGCAGCTCAAACAGCAAAACGCCGACCATAAACTCAAGCTGGCCGAAGACTCTGTGAAGCTCCTCGACAACGCACGACTGCTGGAATTGCGTAAAGCCCAGGTGGAGCGCCGCCGCGCCCGGCTTACCAACCTCGACCGTAAATAACTCTGCGCTGCTTACGCTGCTGGCTTCTTGTCATGGAAAACGAACCTTCTCCCCTCGACACCCTGCGCCAATTAAAAGAGTGGCTGGATGCGGGCACTATTACGCCTCAGGAGTTTGAGACTCTGAAGCGCAAGCTGCTTTTCTCCGAAAACGCTGGCCCACCAGCTTCTACTCCACCTCCTGCCCCAGAGAAGCCTGCGGTAACAGCCGCCGACCAGATGTATCCTTCCCGCTCGGCCGCCACGCCGGCTCCCGAGCCGCCCAGGCCACCCGAAGCTGAGCAGACTTTCACTACCAGCGGCCCCGTTGAGGACCCGATGCTGCCGCCCATAGTGCCGCCAGTTACCACGGGGAGGGCAGAGGCTTCAGCAGTACCGCCCGTGTCGCCAGCGCCAGAGTTTTTGCCGCCCCAGGAAACAGTGCGTGCGCGTACCCCCGACCCGCAACATGATGAGGTATACCCGGCTGCCGGCACTCTGGAGGACGATACCCTGCCGGTACCCAACGACGCGGCCTCACGCAACCCATTAACCACGGTACTTATTGTGGGCGGCATTGTAGCGCTGTTAGCCATAGTGGCCTACCTCATGCTGGGCAACAAGGAGTCAGAGCGTCTGACGAGTACTACTATCACCGCCGCCGACACGCTTTCTACCCGCCCCGAAACGGGCCCTCAGGCTGAGCAGATTGACCTGCCCCCCGCTGCGGCTCCTGAAACTATTCGGGTGGCACCGGTAATACCAACAGCTCCTGCTACTGCTGATACAATAGGCCAGGCTGCTACCCCTGCCCTGGCGCCCGCTACTACAGCTCCGGCAGAAGAAGCCGTCACCACTCCCGACGCCGCTACCGATGCCGATGCGCAAACGCGTATTCAGGGCGTGTTAAACGCCTTCTATGAGGATATGCAGGCGCCGCCCTTCTCAGCTAGTACCTACCTGGCTCCCCAGGTAGAGCGATTTTACCTCATGCAGAATACCACCCCGGCGGCCATCGCCGAGGAAATGGGTAAGAGCTACTTTCCTGAGTTCCTGGAGGCGCAAAACCAGATAGAGCCGGGCTCCCTGAAAATCAGCCCGCCCGTTAACGACGGCTCCCGGGTGGCAACGTACATTGAGAAAATCCAGTCATTGCGGCAGTCTATGCAGAAGCATCAGCAAACCCGGGCCCAGGTGCGCGCACGCTTCGATAAGAACTTCAAGATCATTTATCTGCGCCGCGAGAGACTCCTTGAAAACACCTTCAATGAGTAACTTTACCGCCCCTGTATCTGTCCAGGCCTGTCTCGTGGAGTTGCGCGTCAGGCTGGGTACTTTCTCCCCTGCTCTTGCCTGCTGTGCCTGCCTATACTTCCCGCCCTCTGCACCTGCTAGCACCCCTGCTGCTGTTTTTGAGCTCCTGCTTAGGAGTCCTCCGGCCCAGTCACCAATTCACCCCGGTTAAAGACATTTCCGATGCGCCTGATTACCGCATGGAGGACAACTGGGCTGCCCTGCCCGACCGCCTCGATTCCGCCGATGCCGTGCCGATTGGCACTCTGCTCCGGGACCGGCAGCGCGATGCGCCAGTAGATGTCTTCTTCGTACACCCAACCACGCACCTGGGCCGCGGTCAGTGGAACGCCAGCCTCGAAAACAAGTCCCTCAATCACCTCACGGATATCACTACTATCCGGAAACAGGCGTCGGTATTTAATAGCACTGCCAGAATTTACGCACCTCGCTACCGACAGGCTACATTGTATTCCTTCTTTGATGAGAAGACCAGGAATGGGGATGAAGCCATTGAGGTGGCCTACAGCGACGTTAAAAACGCGTTTGAATACTACCTCAAAAACTATAACCACGGTAGGCCTATCATCCTGGCAGGGCACAGCCAGGGCACCCGGCACCTGACCCACATTCTGCAAGATTACTTCGATAACGACCCCAAGCTGCGGCATCAGCTTGTGGCAGCGTATCTCGTGGGGTTTAATGTGCCCGAGGACGCCCTGCAGGTTATTCGGCCCTGTGAGGACTCTACTCAAACTGGCTGTTACGTGACCTGGAACACCGCCGACTGGGGCCAGGAATACGCTCCGTATAAAAACAGCGTTGCTACTAACCCGCTTACTTGGTCACGTGATACCGCAACCGCTGAGGCTCGCCTGAACTTAGGTGGCGTACCATATTCTTTTAATCGGCGTGACTCCCGCGTAGTAGATGCCAAAGTCCACAACGGTATTCTGTGGGTGCATAAACCCATCCGCGACGGCTACCCCCGCTTTCTGCTACCCGGCCGCCCCGAACTGCGCCACTCCTTCCACATCGCCGACTATAGTCTGTTCTACTACAACATTCGCCAAAATGCCGAAGCTCGCGTGCGAGCTTATCGAATGAAGATGAGTGGGGGATAGGTTAGTAGGGAGAAAATATAGGCTGAATAAACAAAAAGCCCCGTTGGCATATGCCAGCGGGGCTTTTATGCAATAAGCGCTGAGCTGCTTAGCCTACGATGGCTACGCGCTTGAAGTCAGAGATGGTCAGGCCTTTCTGCGTCTTGTCGAGCAGCTGGGCGATGGTCACCGAGTTGTCTTTCACGAACTCCTGGTTGAGCAGGGTGTTCTCTTTGTAGAACTTGTTCAGCTTGCCCTGAGCAATTTTCTCCAGCATAGCCTCGGGCTTGCCTTCTGAGCGAGCCTGCTCTTTACCGATTTCGATTTCGCGCTCGATGGTAGCAGCGTCAACGCCATCTTTGTCAAGAGCAACCGGCTTCATAGCTACAATTTGCATAGCCACGTCGCGGCCAACTGAAGCTACGTCGGCACCGCCTACGTTCTTCATAGCTACCAGAACGCCCTTCTTGTTATCCGAGTGGATGTAAGAAGCAACTTTTTCAGCGGTTACGTTCTCGTAGGCCACTACGTCGAGCTTCTCGCCGATTTTGCCCATCAGGTCGGTGATGTGCTCCTGCAAGGAACGACCATCTTCCTGAGCAGCCGCCAGCAGCTCTTCTTTCGAAGCAGCGTTTGACTTCACGGCCGTAGCCAGGATCTGCTGCGCCAGGTTTTTGAAGTCTTCAACTTTAGCAACAGGCTCCGTTTCGCAAGCCAGCGCAATCAGTTTGCCGTTGGTGCCGTCTTCGCTAACAGCGGCCAGTACTACGCCTTCCGACGTGGTATTCTCAGCGCGCTTGTCAGCGATTTTCTGACCCTGCTTACGCAGAATGTCGCGAGCGGCTTCGAAGTCGCCTTCGGCCTCCGTCAGGGCTTTTTTGCAATCCATCATGCCCGCGCCAGTCATAGTGCGGAGCTTATTCACGTCTGCGGCGGTAATTGCTGCCATTGTTGTGAGGGTATATGAGGGTGTGAGGGTTATCTTACTTGGGGCCGCGTAGTGGCCTAGGCCAGTATCGGGCAGTTAAAGAAAAAGGGAACATCGGAGCCGAGCGCTTCGCATGTTCCCTTTTTTCAATGAACAGGCAGACTATTCGTCAGCGTTCTGTTTTTCCTGAATGCCTTCCTCTTCAGCTTGCTTCTTGTCGGCATCCTCCTTGTCGACTTTCCGCTCAGAGAGGCCTTCTTCGATAGCTTTGCCAATCACCCCAACGATGAGTTGGATCGACTTCGAAGCGTCGTCGTTAGCAGGAATTGGGAACTGCACCAGCTCGGGGTTCGAGTTCGTGTCGCAGATAGCAAACACCGGGATACCCAATTTCTGGGCTTCTTTCACGGCAATGTGCTCACGCTTCACGTCAATCACGAACAGAGCAGCGGGCAGACGGCTCAGGTCGGCGATGCCGCCCAGAACACGCTCCAGTTTCTCACGCTCACGCGACATCATCAGCTTCTCGCGCTTTGCGAGGGCGGCGTATGCCGTGTTTTCCTTCACCATCTTGTCGATGGTGCTCATTTTCTTCAACGACTTGCGCACGGTAGTGAAGTTGGTGAGCATGCCACCCAACCAACGGTCCGTTACGAACGGCATTTTGAGGCGCTTAGCCTCTTCCGTTACGATTTCCTGCGCTTGTTTCTTGGTAGCCACGAACATCACCTTACGGCCGCTCTTAGCGATGTTGCGGATAGCCGCAGACGCCTGCTCGAGCGAAACGAGGGTTTTGTTGAGGTCAATGATATGGATGCCGTTCTTCTCCATGAAGATGTACGGCGCCATTTTTGGATCCCACTTGCGCGTAAGGTGACCAAAGTGGGCACCGGCGTCAAGTAGTTCTTTATAAGTGGTGGTCTGAGCCATGATAGGGGTTCCTCTGGAAGATTAGCGTTTCGAGAACTGGAACGAACGACGAGCTTTACGCTTACCGAATTTCTTACGTTCCACCATGCGCGGGTCACGGGTCAGGAAGCCTTCTTTCTTCAAGGCAGGACGAACTTCTTCGTTGTCGCCTACGAGGGCTTTCGAGATGGCCAGACGGATAGCCTCAGCCTGAGCCGAGATGCCACCACCGCGCACGTTTACCTTGATGTCGTACTGCCCAACTTGTTCAACAGTAGCCAAAGGCTGGTTCACGATGTTTTCCAGGAGTTCATTACCGAAGTAAGTCTTCATGTCCCGGCCGTTGATAGTGATATTCCCTTGCCCGGCTTGCATGTAGATGCGAGCCACCGAGGTTTTTCTTCTACCAGAGGTGTTGGAAATTTCCATTAATAGAATGAGTTAGAAAATGGGGAAGCCGAGTGGCCTAGAGGTTGGTGAGTTCAACAGCTTTGGGCTGCTGAGCTTCGTGTGGGTGCTCAGCACCAGCGTACACGAACAGGTTACGGAATTGCTCACGGCCGAGACGGTTGCCTTGCAGCATACCCTTTACAGCGTGCTCAATAACACTGGCTGAGTTTTTAGCCTTTTTGTCGCGCAGGTTGATGCGCTTCTGACCGCCGGGGTAACCCGAGTGCGAGATGTAAATCTTGTCGGTCAGTTTTTTGCCGGTTACGCGCAGCTTGTCGGCGTTGATAACGATAACGTTGTCACCGCAGTCGGAGTTGGGCGTGAAGCTTGGCTTGTGCTTGCCACGCAGCATGTTGGCAATCTGGCTGGCCAGACGGCCCAGCGGCGCAACACTGGCATCAACCACAACCCAGGCCTTGTCGGCATTGGCTTTGTTGACGGATACCGTCTTGAAGCTCAGATGATCCATTGGGTAGGAGGATAAGCGTTTGGAAATGAGAGGAAACCGAACACGGGTTCGGGAAAAACGGACACAAAGTTACCGCCTTCCGCCGAATATTCAAAGCCATGCTCTAATAATTGTCCCTGAAACACTTACTGCGGCCTTCTGCCTACTTCCCGAAACCGCTTACCTTGCCGCCCGATTTCGCCGCCTATGCCGCCTACTTCCACTTTGCCCGCTTCTGCAGTGCCTCGGCAAGCTATTTGGTTGCGCCGGGTGGCATGGGCGATTCTGGTAGTAGGGGTTGTGCTGCGCGGCGTGATCTGGGCGCAGCAGCGCTCCTTATACCTTGATGAAGCCAACTTGCTGCGTAATTTCACGGAGCGGTCTTACCTGGGCCTGTTCCGCAACCTGGATTACGAGCAGTATTCGCCGCCGCTATTTTCGGTACTGATCAAAGGCTGCTTAGGTCTGTTCGGCAATAATGAGCTTTCAGTACGCCTAGTACCGGTGTTGGCAAGTATGTTCACGCTGGGCCTATTCTTTCGGCAAACGCAGCGTTGGCTTGCTCCGCCCGTAGCGGTGTTTGTCTTGAGCTTTCTGGCTTTCGGAAAGGTGTTTATCGACTATGGCACCGTCTGTAAGCAATACGCCACTGATGGCCTAGCCGCGCTGGCTCTTATTGAGGTGGCCTATTACGTGGGGCGTGGCCGGTTTGGAGCCCGTGAGGCGGCAATATGGGTGCTAGTTGGCTGCACCAGCATCTGGTTTTCTATGCCCACTGTGTTTGTGTTGGCGGGCATCGGTATATGGTACCTGCTGGAAGCTTGGCAGCGGCAACAGTGGCGCGCCGTGGGCTGGGTGCTGGGTACAGGCCTAGCGTGGCTGCTGGGCTTTGGGGTGTACTACCTGCTTCTGCTGCAAACCAACGTGAAATCTAACTACTTGCAGCAGTACCATCATGAGATGTTTCTGGCTTTCCCGCCTCACAATGTGGAGGAGCTACAGCTGCTTGCAAAGCAAGTAGGAGAGCTTATCAATAAAACGGTGGGCAAAACGGCCTTGGCAGCAGTGTTGGCTATACTTTGCTTCCCGCTAGGCCTGTACCAGCTGCTCAGGCGTCAGCGCTTTTTGGCCTGCGTACTGCTCGTGCCAATAGCCGCGTGCCTGGCCGCCTCTGCCCTGCATTACTATTCCCTCATGTCGAGGCTGGTGCTGTTTATGCTGCCGCTGTTGCTGCTAGTGCTAGGATACGGAGCGCAGTGGCTGGCGCGACAGCACAAAGGGGCCGCTTGGGGAGTAGCTATCCTCGGGCTGGTGGTGCTGGCCAACCAGCAGCAATTGCGCTACCTCGGTCAAGCATTTCAGAGTGATTATGCCGATGTGCGCTCCGCCTTAGAGTATGTTGCCCAACACCAGCAGCCCGGCGATGCCGTTTTTGCCTACTATAATGTAGCGCCGGTAGCCCGCTATTACACCCAGGAGCATACTCCTGGGCTGCCGTTAGCTAACCTAACACTCCAGGAGCCCGGCTCTCTGCCTACCGCGCAAGATCCTTTTGCCAACGGACTGCTCATGCTGCAGCAACAGGGTGTCCGCCGTATTTGGATAGTCTACGACCGCGAAGATGAAGGGCCCGCGCACCTGGCAGCCGCGCAAGGAAACATAGTGGCTCGCTACCCGGTGTACCGCGGCTATGCGCTGCTATATGAGTCTAAGGCTACTGTGCCACAATAGGCTTGGAGCCTTACTACGGCTCCAAAAAAACAAGCGCCCCTTCTTACTGCAAGAAGGGGCGCTGGCGTAGTAGATGGCTCTAGCGGTACTGCTGCATGTTTTCCACCAGCACCCGGAAGTCTTTGGGGTAGGGTGCCTCCACGGTTATCGGCTCCCCATTGAGCAGGCTGAACGTGAGCTGACGGGCGTGCAGCGCAAACCGCTTAATGAATGGCTGCTCCTCTTCACCCTGCTTCATGTTAAACTTCTTCTTCAACGATGATAAGTAGAAGTTGTCGCCTCCGTACATCGTATCGCCCACAATAGGGGCTTGCAGATAGGCCAGGTGCAGACGAATCTGGTGCATGCGGCCCGTAATGGGCTGGCACTCCAGCAGGGTGTGGCGGGCGTAGGTTTCCAGCGTGCGCACCAGCGTAACGGCCGGCTTGCCTTTGTAGGCCAGTCGGGCTTTGCCTTTGGTGGTAGTCTCAATGCTGCGGTCTACTTCTAGGCCTTCATACTCGTGTACCCCCCACGAAACGGCGTGGTACACTTTCTTTACTTGCCGGTCTTCAAACTGCATAGCCAGGTGGCGGTAGGCGGCGGGGTTCTTAGCCAGCGCCAGCGAGCCACTAGTTTCTTTATCCAGACGGTGGCAGGCCTGAATATCGTCGTACTGCTCACGGGCTAGGCGCAGGATATTCGGCGCGCCGCCGAAACGCTCGTCGAGGGTAGCGAGAAATGGTGGTTTGTTGATGACGACGTAATCTTCGTCTTCAAACAGAATCAGGTCTTTGAACTCAGGTAGCTTCATAATGAGCTACAAAGGTACGGAAGCCGAATTTGTGAACCGGTGATTAATAGCGGGGTGCCTGAGCGTACTACTAGCCCAGACCACACATACATCCGGCCACCCATGCCCGCAAGAGCCTCAACTCACAGCTTCGTCGCTTCGCAAATTCACTGCTTTGGGCTTAGCCAGTTTAAACTCAAGCGTGGTGCCCTGGCCGGGCTCACTCTGCACCCTAATGGCAGACTTATGCGCCTCCACAATGTGCTTGCTGATAGCCAAGCCCAGGCCTGAGCCTCCAGCTTCTCTAGACTCACGAGTCCGGCTTTTGTCAATACGGTAGAAGCGCTCAAAGATGCGATTCTGGTGCTGCTTCGGTATGCCTTCGCCATCGTCGCGGACGCTAACCCGCACGCTCTTAGCGTTTTCCGTGAGTTCTACGGTCACGTGCCCGTTCTCGCGGCCGTACTTAATGGCGTTATCAATGAGGTTGATGAGCACTTGCCGAATGCGGTTCCGGTCGGCCAGTACGTGTAGGCCACCCGCCGGAAACTCCGGGGGCGATAAGGCCAGCTGCACATTCCGGCGGACGGCCTTTAGCTCGAGCTGCTCAAAGATGTCGTGCACTAGCTGTACCAGGTCAAAGTTCTGGCGGCGCATGCGCACCACTCCTTTCTCCAGTTGTGATATCGTGACCAAGTCCTGTACTAAGGCATCAAGGGCATCGAGGCTGGAGGCGGCTTTTTGCAGAAACTTCTTGCGCGTGAACTCGTCCACATCGTCATCGTCGAGAATGGTGTGGACGAACCCTTGAGCCGCGAAGATGGGCGTTTTTAACTCGTGCGATACATCGGCCAGAAACTCGCGGCGCAGCACCTGCAAGCGCTTCAGCTCATCAATTTCCTGCTGCTTGCGCTGGGCCATGTCCAGAATCTCATCGCGCATGCGCTTGAGGGGCTCCGGCCGAAAGAGAAATTTGTTCGACATGCGCCGAAACTCCTTGCGCTTAATGTGCTCCAGCCCCTCATAGATGTTGTTGATCTCCTGAAAAATCAGGGCCTCAAACATGAGGTAGAGCAGCAGAAAGCATGCCGCAATAGTGATGCCAGCCACCAGCACGCCTTCCCGCAGTGGCAATGAAGGGCTCAGCCACGCCAGCAAGCTCAGAATGGTAGCTACCAGCAACGACAGAAGTACGGCAATGGTGCGAGACGAAAGTTTCATTCTCTAGAAGAGAGGCCGCGAAGAGCGAAGTAATAAGCAAATTAGCCGCCGAGCGTCAGGAAGAAAGGACCTTAGCCAGCTTGAACGACTGGCCTAGCCGCGCCGCGCTCAAACAGGTAAGATCCTTTCTTTCTCGGGGCAATGGGAAAAGTGAGGCTTAGTCGATATTAAACTTGTAGCCTACTCCTTTGATAGTCTGGATGTGATGGTCGCCGACCTTCTCGCGGACTTTACGCACGTGCACGTCCACGGTGCGGGCCAGCACAAATACATCGTTGCCCCAGATGTTCTGGAGCAGTTCGTCGCGGCCAAACACTTTGTGGGGCGAGGCAGCCAGGAAGGCCAGCAGCTCAAACTCCTTCTTCGGTAGGCTGATCTTCTTGCCATCCTGGTACACAGCAAACCCGGTGCGGTCAATCTTTAGGCCGTTAATCTCGATGCTATCGGTCTGGACTTGCGGGTCCTTGTCGCGGCGAACAAAGGCGGCCAGGCGGCTCATGAGGGCACGGGGCTTAATGGGCTTGGCAATGAAGTCATCGGCGCCAGCTTCGAAGGCAGCAACTTCCGAAAACTCCTCGGCGCGGGCCGTCAGGAAGATGATGTAGGTTTCCTTGAACTTCGGCATCTCCCGAAGCTGGCGGCAGGCCGCAATACCATCGAGATTGGGCATCATGACATCCAGCAGAATAATGTCGGGGCCGAACTGCGGGGCTACCTCCAGGGCCTTACGGCCATCGGGGGCGGAGGCCACTTCGTAGCCTTCCTTGCGCAGGTTGTACTCCAGCAGCTCGACGATATCAGGATCATCATCGACTACCAGGATCTTGTAAGCGTTGGGGTTGGCGGTTGGCTGCACGGAGCGAGGCGGTTTAGGGTAAAACAGAATGCGCGAATTCAAAAGTACCGCCGGCCGACGGGCGCGGCGTGTTACGTTTTCATTACTGCCACCCACGAGTTTTTGTGGCGCAGCAACGGTGGTGTCTTCTTCAGGGGATTCCGACCAAGAGGGTGCTGAGTGCCAGGTCGATTCGGTGAAATCCATACGGTGGAGGTGGAAGGTAAGACAAAAAAAAAGCGACCCGGACGGAGTCGCTTTTATGCAAAGTCAATTTTTAGCTACCAGATTCAGACGGTTTCGCAAGCCTTGATATTTGTACATATCAACTTTTACAGCCCCCAAAACCAGTTCTGCCTGAATCAGAACCGGAATTTTATTACGGTCGTCGGAGAGGTACACCGAAACGGCATTTTCTCCGCGGAAGAGTTTATTGTCGGGCATTTTCGGGACGAGCCGAATGGCGCGGATGGCCCCTGCCTTGGTTTCAACAGTTTCTCGGCCTTTGTAAATCACGTCCATGTTATAAACGTCTTCATCAAAGAACCCCTGCACCTTAATTACTTCTCCCACTCTGCGTTGGTCGTAGTTGAGAGTGCGCAGGTAGTAAAAGCCACTAACAATGTCCTGAACGTTATTCGGGATTTTGAAAGTGTTGCGCTTCACGTTGTTCTTGTCGCGCTTATGGCTTTCCACTGAAGCCATATCCTTGATGTGGTCGAAATCAACGGTTTCCTGCTTCCGGTAATTCTTCTCCTCAATATTGCGGAAAAAGCGCTGGGGCAAGATGCTGGTAGTATCAATATAAGACCGCCACGTGTCCCGAATGCGCAGGAAGTAGTCGAAGGAGCCTGTAGTGCGGCCCGTAACGGTAGCCCGAAAGCAGGGGCGCTCATTTACGCGGTGAATATTATCGGCCAGCTCAATAGTAGCTTCAGCTGCGTTAATTAGGCCGTAATGCACTTTGTATTGCAGCACTTCTCCTTTAGCAAAACTAGAATTAGGGACGGAGCGCGTCGCATCAGAAGGCCCGAAAGCCGTCAGCAAAGCCGCTAGCGGCAGTAGAAGCGAAGGAAACAGGTACCAGCGGCGAGTCATGTAATAGCGGCGAGATAAGGTATAGCCGGTGCCTTCTCAAATGCGATGCCAGCAAAGATAATGGATTCGGTCAGGGCACGGATACGTCTGTACGGAAAGCGCATAAAGAATGGTTTTAGCAATTGCAGACGAGCAAAATATACAACAAAAAAGCCCCACCGAATACTCGGCGGGGCTTGCTAAGTGCTCAAGCACAGGTAGCCTAGATTTCCACGGTGTCGTCGTCACCTATGGAGCGGTCTTCGGGAATAGCTGCCAGAGCAGCTTCCGGCTCACCTTTTACCATGGCCCGGATTTGCGCTTCAATTTTATCGGCTAGCTCGGGGTTGTCCTGCAGAATGGTTTTTACACCTTCGCGGCCCTGGCCCAGGCGGTTGCCGTCGTACGAGAACCACGAGCCCGACTTGGCAATAATGCCCATGTCAACGCCCAGATCAAGAATCTCACCTACTTTCGAAATGCCCTCGTTGTAGATGATATCGAACTCAATCACTTTGAAGGGAGGAGCCACTTTGTTCTTCACCACCTTCACCTTGGTACGGTTACCGGTTACGTTGTCCTTGTCTTCCTTGATCTGGCCAATCCGACGGATATCGAGGCGTACGGAAGCGTAGAATTTTAGAGCATTACCGCCGGTGGTAGTTTCGGGCGAGCCGAACATTACGCCAATCTTCTCACGCAGCTGGTTGATGAAAATGCAGCAGCAGCCGGTTTTGTTGATGGTACCCGTGAGCTTCCGCAGGGCCTGTGACATCAGACGAGCGTGCAGACCTACTTTGGAGTCACCCATGTCGCCTTCCAGTTCGCCTTTCGGCACCAGGGCAGCTACGGAGTCAATTACGATAATGTCGATGGCACCGGAGGAAATCAGCTGGTCGGCAATTTCCAGGGCTTGCTCACCATTGTCGGGCTGAGCAATTAGCAGGTTCTCTGTGTCGATGCCGAGCTTCTTGGCATACAGTGGGTCGAAAGCGTGCTCAGCGTCGATGAAGGCTGCGATGCCACCTTTCTTCTGCGCTTCGGCAATAGCGTGCATGGTCAGAGTCGTCTTACCCGACGATTCTGGGCCGTAGATTTCCACTACGCGGCCTTTGGGCAGGCCACCCACGCCCAGGGCAATATCCAGACCCAGCGAGCCGGTACTGATGACTTCGACGTCCATCACCTTGTTGTCGCTGAGCTTCATCACGGTGCCTTTGCCGTAGTTCTTGTCCAGCTTGTCCAGCGTCAGCTGGAGGGCTTTCATTTTCTCGGCATTGGCGTTGACGGCCTTGTCAGTGGTTGCAGCCATACTTGTATAGAGGGGGTTATTGAAAAATGCTTCTTAGGTTTGGTGAATGTAGCCCTTTTGGCTGGCTCGCACAATGCGGCGAGTGACCTAGCGGCGCTCCATTGCTGGCCCCTTTTCGGGCCGGCTCATGGTAACGCCGCCGGGCTATATTTTGTGCCCACAATGCTAAAAAAATTCGTCGGTTTTAGGATGTTTTTTCTGTGCTAAAATTTTTAGGAAAAGCCCCGGTTTCTACCGCCCTGATACTGACCTTAGTAGCCTGGTTAGGCAGCGTCGGGCAGAGTGTAGGCCAGTTAAACAACAGTGCCTTCACGCACGCATTACCCGTTGGGCCGGCCTACGACCATCAGCTCCGGCTTGATGTGCAGGGCTTTTTATTTAATAAAGACAACGAGTACTTCAACAAGATTGACCCCGGCCTGACCTACTTTGGCGCGCAGCTGGCGCCCAGGCTGGTTTACTTTCCCTCGGCCAACCTGCGGCTGGAAGCCGGTGTTTTTATCTGGAAGGACTACGGTACCCCCCGGTTACGGCAGGTGCGCCCCTTGTTTACCGTAAAGTACCAGCAGGGGCCACACAGCCTCTTATTCGGTAATATTCAGGGCAACCTGTACCACGGGTATATTGAGCCCCTGTTTGACTTTGAACGGGTAATAACCAACCGGCTTGAGGAAGGGGTGCAGTACCTGTATCAAACGCCCCGCACCCACCTAGATGCCTGGGTAAACTGGCAGCGGCAGCAATACCGGTTCAGCAATTTTCAGGAAGAAGTAGCAGGTGGCCTAGCTACGGAGCACCGCGTGCTCGGCGACTCTACGGGGTGGCTGCTGCGGGTGCCGTTTCAGTTTACCGCTACTCACCGCGGCGGCCAGCTCGATACCATTGATGTGCCGCTGCAAACGCTGTTTAACCTGGCTACTGGCCTACGCGTGCGAAAAGCTTTACCCTATGAGTTTGTGTCGGCGGTGCATTTTGATGGCTACGTCACGTATTTCAATGACTATTCCTTTACCAAGGCTCTGCCGTTTGAGAGTGGCACGGGCTTGTACTTGAATGCTGGGGTTGATACGCGCCTCTCTAACCTGCAACTGGCCTACTGGCACGGCAGCGGCTTTATTTCCCCACTTGGAGGGCGCTTATACCGTTCCATATCCGTTTCAACCGCCGACCCAGATTACGTGGAAAAGCAACGGCAGCTGCTCATTCTGCGCGTACTGCGCGACTACCGCCTGCCAGGTAACCTCATCCTGACTACTCGTTTTGAGCCCCTCTATGATCTTAATAATGGGCTCTTCGATTTTTCGTTTGCGCTGTACCTGAACTTCAACCAAAGCTTTTTGCTCAAGAAGCTGCGCCACGAAACGGAATAGACGGCCTTACGATGTTCCTCACCTGAGTAGCCTAGGTCAGGGACGCTTGCTTGCGGATGTAGTATAGAATGGAGCGGTCGGCGAAGGGCTGCAATAGGCAGGGGCGCGGCGGCAAAGGAGTAAAAGCCACAGATTCGGCTACGGCGCAGCTGCGAGGGTTGTCTGCGCGGCACCGGATGAGCAGGCGGGCAGCCCTGAGGGTTTCAAAGCCAAACGGCACCACGGCAGCCAGGGCCTCGCGGGCGTAGCCCTGGCCTTCGGCAATGGCCGCTAAGTAATAGCCTATTTCGGCGGTGACGGGGGCAGTCCAGTTGGGCTTGAGGCTAATGTCGCCGAGATAGGTGTGGCTCTCCGAGTGCCAGATACCGAACACGTATAATCGGCCCGCTTGCCAGTCTTGCTGAAACATAGCCAGCACGGACGCGGCATCGGCCAGGGTTTGTACGCTGGCTTCCCGGCTCGGGAAGGAGGGGCGGAGGCGTGGCCGGTTCTCATCAATAAGCTGAAAGAAAGCAGCTTGATCAGACGGCAAGTAGGGGCGTAGCGTGAGCCGGGCCGAACGTATGGGCGTGTGGGCCGGAGCCCGAAGCGGCGGTGAGGCGGCGTACATGATTTTGGGCAGTTGCCGGCCAAACGTCCGGTGAATGAGCCAAAGAGGGCGATAAGGTTTCCAAGGGGCCTACGCAACAAAAACCTGACTGGCTGCACTTCGTTCAGGAAAAGAGTTCAGCGCATCTTGTTATGCTGAGCTAAGCGTAGGCCAGTGGTTGCGCTTCATTTTATCACTCAATCATTTACTCCGATGAAAGGAAGACTGGAAAATAAAGTAGCTATTGTAACAGGTGGTGGTTCAGGTATTGGAGAAGCCATCAGCAAGAAGTTCGCCCGGGAGGGGGCCGCTGTAGTTGTCGTAGGCCTCGACTCAGACCCCGTGCGCGCAGTAGTAGATGAAATTCTGGCGGAAGGTGGCCGTGCCATTGGGTACCTCGCCGATATTGCCCTAGAAGAGGCCGCAGAATCTTGCGTAAAAGCCGCTGTGAAGGAGTTTGGCAAGCTGGATATTCTGGTGAATAACGCCGGGGCTTTCCCTGCTACTTCCACCATTGATAAGTACCCGCTGGAGGCATTCGAGTACATGATTAAGAATAACATCTACTCTAACTTCATGATGACCAAAGCGGCTATTCCGCACCTGCAGAAAACGCGCGGCAACATTGTGTCGGCGGGTTCGGAGGCTGGTCACATGGGAGAGCCGCAAAATACGCCCTACGGCGGTAC
This sequence comes from Hymenobacter taeanensis, assembly GCF_013137895.1. Classification (NCBI taxonomy): domain Bacteria; kingdom Pseudomonadati; phylum Bacteroidota; class Cytophagia; order Cytophagales; family Hymenobacteraceae; genus Hymenobacter; species Hymenobacter taeanensis. The sequence goes on along the minus strand of NZ_CP053538.1, from coordinate 829,680 downwards.
TAAAGGCTTCATTCACGCTTTTCAGCGGGGGGTAGCCGTAGAGCAGGCCAAGTTTGGGGTGCGCTCTAATATCGTAGGCCCTGGCCCCATTGATACCGCCTGGACTCACAAAGAAACCGGCCCCATGGATGCCAAAATGGAGAAAATGACTACCCAAGGTGTGCCTATGGGCCGCCGAGGTACGCCGGAAGAAGTTGCTAACGTGTACGCCTTCCTGGCCTCCGATGAAGCCAGCTTTGTAACGGGCGCTATTTATTTCGTAGATGGTGGCGTAACCGTTTCTAAAGGCCCGCACGGTGATGAGGTGCCTAGCAGCCTCAAAAAGGAACCCACTGGTGAGCTAGAATTGAAGCACTCGAAAGAAGGCAATACCAGCGTACGTAAGGAAGCTCTGGCTTCCATGCAGTAGCGTGCTAGCTTCCAATAAATAAAACAAAAGCGCCTCTTCAGCTGAAGAGGCGCTTTTGTTTTGGGGTAGTCCGTAGTGTGGGCTAGGCCACTCCAACTTACTTCTGCAAAGCAAGGCCGTTGCCCGAGCGCGACTGGGGCGGGCTGCCTAATGCATGCTGGGTGCGCATTACGTTTACAAGGCGAGCAGCCTCGTTGAAAAACTCTAGACGACGAATCAGCATTTCTTTGGTGAGTACCCGGCCTTCCGGCGTGCGCATCATAGATTTCTTGTCTTCCAGGATACGGCGCATGGTAGCTTCAGTAGCCGAATCGTGCTGCAAATACTGGGCAGCAAACTCGCGCAACAAGTCTAGGCCCTGGGTAGTGAGGCGGAAGTTTTCACCACCTTGGTTTAGTACTTCGCACAGCACATATACCTCAATGGGTAATGAGGTGTTTAGGTGCGTGGTCCGAACATCAAGGCCTGCATCTAGCGCGTCAAGAATGATTTTTACGTTGCGCTCAAACTGCTGGTAGTAACCGGCTGCTTCCATTGTTGGGGGTCTTTGGTACTAGGGGTAGGGGGCCTGATGACGCTCGATTAGATGATGCTTTTACTAGCGAACATCGTCTGCGTCTCCAAGCTCATAAACCTTGGCTTATAAAAGTTCTTTTACAATCTGCTCTACGGTGATGCCTTCGGCTTCGGCCTTAAAGTTACGCACCAAACGGTGGCGCAAAATAGGCAGGGCCACGGCTTTCACATCTTCAATATCGGGCGAGTACTTGCCGTTAAGCAGTGCGTTGCACTTAGCACCCACAATGAGGTGCTGGGAGGCGCGGGGGCCTGCTCCCCACTCCAGCAACTGCGTGGCGCGGGCACCGGCCCGGTCTGTGTTCGGACGGGTTTTGTGCACCAGGCTTACGGCGTACTCTACCACATTGTCGGCCACGGGTACGCGGCGCACTAGGTGCTGGTAGGCCTGTATTTCGTCGGCGTGCAGAATCTTGGAAACCGTAGGCTTACTGTCCGATGTGGTGTTTTTCACAATCTGCAGTTCGGCCTCGTAGCTGGGGTAGCCAAGCTCAATATTGAACATGAAGCGGTCGAGCTGGGCTTCGGGCAAGGGGTAGGTGCCTTCCTGCTCAATGGGGTTCTGAGTAGCTAGCACGAAGAACGGCCGCTCCAGGGGATAGCGCTTGCCGGCCACCGTTACGGCGTATTCCTGCATACTTTCCAGCAGGGCCGCCTGGGTTTTGGGTGGGGTCCGGTTGATTTCATCCGCCAGCACAATATTGGCGAAGATGGGGCCGGGCACGAAGTGAAAGTCGCGCTGCTGATTCAGGGTTTCCGAGCCCACAATGTCGGAGGGCATTAGGTCGGGCGTGAACTGCACCCGGTTAAAGGAGAGGTCCAGCGAGTCGGCAATGGTTTGGATCAGCAGCGTCTTGGCCAGGCCAGGTACTCCTACCAGCAAGCAATGGCCCTGCGAGAATACGGCCGTCAGCACCAGCTTCACTACCTCTTCCTGCCCAATAATCACTTTGCCAATTTCCTGGCGCAACGTGCGGTAGGCCTGCGCCAGCGAGTCGGCGGCTTCTTTATCAGATGAGAATGTTTTAGCCATAAAGAGCGAAAGAGCAGAAGTGATGAGACGCCCACTATCGGGCAGAAGCTGCACAGGCAGCTTTAAAACACTGAAAGACATGAGAAGCCCTGCTTCCCATGTCTTTCCCTTCACTTCAACCTTAGTTAATAGAATTCAACACCTGGCAGTCGGCGTACTGCGGGTCTACTTCCAGGTATACCGTGTTACGGTTAGCCGCAAACCACTCATCCAGGGCCTTGTTCTTTTTCTCGTTGAGGGCGGCGGCGGCCAGCTTCTGGTAGTCGTCGTTGAGATTAGCCTGGTGCGGGGGCGTGTTCGACTTCAGCCACAAAATTCGCATAGCGTCCTTGCCATCATCGGTGCGGTACGGCATGGGGGGTGTAATGCTGCCCACCTTCATGGTATCAATGGCAAAGAAAATGGCGGGGTCCAGCTTATCGAGGGGTAGATAGGAACTACCATCCTGGCGGTTCGCAATCAGGCCACCGTTGCCGCTGGTGAGTTTGTCTTCGGAGTTATCCTTAGCGGCTTTGGCAAATGAAATGCTGTCGCTGAGAATGCGGCGGCGAAGCTTGGTGAGCTCCTGAGCGGCTTCGTTGGCATCGGCGGCGCCGGTTTCGGGCTTCAGCAGAATATGACGCGTGCTGAAGCTGTCGCCTTTGCGCTCAATCAGCTGAATGAGGTGAAAACCGAAAGGCGATTCTACTATCGGTGAAAGCTGGCCGGGCTCCAGGCGCAGTGCGGCGGCCTCATACTCCGGCACCAGCTCGCGGCGCTTAAAGAAGCCCAGGTAGCCGCCTTCAGCCGCTGAGCCGGGGTCTTGGGAAAACTGCTTGGCCAGCGTAGCGAAATCTTCGCCACCCTGAATACGGGCGCGTAGCTCATTGAGCTTGGCCTGGGCCGCTTGCTTAGCCTTGGTGTTGGTTTTCGCGAACCGAATGATCTGGCCTACTTCTACCTCCGTAGAGTAATAGGGCAGGCTATCCTTGGGAATGCGGTTGAAGAATTGGCGCACCTCGCGCGGAGTAACCGACACCTTGCCGGCAATTTTCTCCTGCATTTCCTGCTGCACCAACTGCTCTTTTACCTGCACGCGTAGCTCCTCCTTGAGTTGCTTCACGGGCTTGTTATAATACTCCTCCAGCTTCTTTTCCGAGCCAATCTGCTGAATGAAGTAAGCCATCCGGCGGTCTAGCTCGCTTTTCACCCGCGAGTCTTCTACCACCACAGAGTCCGTTTCGGCTTTGGCCAGCATGAGCTTGTTCAGGGCCAGGCTCTGCAGAATCTGGCAGCGCAGGTTGGGTGGCAAGGGCTTGCCTTCGGCGCGGGCTTCTTCCTGAGCGTAGAGTGCTTCCACATCGGAGCGCAGTACAATCTGGTTATCCACCTTAGCCACAATGCCATCGAGGATTTGACGCCCCACCGGGCGCCCTACGCCCAGCTGCGCGTAGCTAGCCGTAACTGATGCTGCCAAAAGGGCCGCACTCAGAAGCACCCCACGGGCCGACGTATGCAAAAATTGAATCATGGAATCTTTACCAAGTAATGCCCGCAGCAGCACGTAAGCTCCGCAGGCCAGACAGCAGACAAAACGCCAAAAGCTGCCCGTAAATTTCATCATAAATACTTTCTCCGGCAAAAACAACACCGGGCCCCGGCAGCGGCGGTGCGTTTGGGAGTAGAGCCCACAGACTGGCCTAGCGTTGCAAGGCCCGAGAAAGAAGATAGGAGCCTAAATGGTTTTCGATTCCATTCAAGCTCCTATCAGCTATTGCAGTGTGCTAGGCCACTATTATTTCGTTATCAGCTTGTCAACCTCAGCTTGGTTGATCTGCACGGGATATTTCTGGCGCAACTGGTTTACCCATTCTTTTTCCAGGTAATTCTGATAGTCGGAGGTAGCTTGGCCGCGGGCTTCGGCGAGGGTTTTAGGGCCAGCGGGTAGCAGCTTCTCTATCTGCACGGCGTAGTAGCGGCCATCTTGCTGGGTGGTGTAGGTGCCGGGGGCACTGGTCATGAACTGATCCACGGCCTTGTTATCACCCTTCTGGAAGTTGCGCTGCTGCACCTGTACCGACAACGGGTTCTGTTCATTCAGCAGGGCCTCCAGCGCGGCGGGGTTAGTGGTAGTAAGCTCAAACGTAACGTTGCTGGCAGCAGGGCGGGTTTCGGCGGTGGCCGTGAGGCGGGCAGCGTTGGCACCTTTGCCGCGCAGGTAGGCCACTATCCGGTCGGCACGCCGACGAGCCAGTGCCGGGCTTTCGCCCTTCTTGATGTGGCCTACCACATTCGTGCGGGTCAGGGTTTCATCATTGATCAGGCGGAAAGCCAGCTCATCCAGCGTCGGAACGGCGGAGGGCAGCTCGGCGGAGTTGGCTTTAAAAGGCACGGGAGCCGGTAGGCCACTCCTGAGCGGATAGCTACCTGCTTTCTGCAGTTGTTGGGCCTTGGCTAGCAGTTGCGGTGAGGCAGCGCTGATTACGGTAGCCTGCACGCGCGGCTCCCACTGGTACTTAGCCTGGTTAGCGGCAAAGTACTGCTGCAGCCCCACAGTGTCTTCCACCGCTTTGCTCCATACTTTCTCATCCATCAGCTGGAAAAGCAGAATACCGTCGCGGTACTCTTTCACCAGCATGCGGTAGTCTTCGTACTTATTTTCGAGGTTGGCCTTCTCGTATTCGGTTAGGCTCTCGTCCACAAACTGGTCGTAGAGCTGCTGAGCCACAAAGCGAGGATCGGCGCCAGGACGAGGCTTCTGGTTTTTCTGTACGTAAGCCAGAAAATCATCGGCTGTGTACGGCGTGTCCTTGATAGAGAACAGAACAGATTGCGCTGTACCCGTGGAGGTAGTTTTCTTGCCTGACTTTGTAGTTTTCAATTGGTAATCGGGAGCCACAAATTTATAGTGACCGGTTACCACTGAGGTATCTAGCCTGGCGAAGGCTTCCTCCTTATCCTTTGAAAACTCACGGAAGTTATTTTCAGTCCGCACGCGCTTCAGGAAGGCGGCGCGGTTGAGCTCAGCCCGCGAGTCTTTGGCTACCTTGCTTTTCAGCGTGGGCTCCATGGCCTCAAAAGAAGGAATGGGCTGCTTCTCAAGCAAGCGGATAATGTGCCAGCCATAGGGCGTCTGCACGGGCTTAGATAAGTCGCCGGGCTTCTGGAGCTTAAAGGCGGCCTCCTCAAAGCTCGGAATCATGCGGCCCGTGCCGAAGGGGGGCAGCTCCCCGCTGTTGGCTGCTGAGCCAGCATCTTCAGAAAACTGCGCCACCAGCTTTTCCCAGTTCTCTTTGCGCTGGGTGAGGCGGTTGTAGAGCTCATCTACCTTCTTTTTTGCCGTCACCGAGTCGGCCTTGGGCATGCCGGGCGTAGTCCGGATCATGAGGTGAGCTACCTTGATTTCGCCCTGGGCGGGGCGCATGTCGTTCACCTTAATAATGTGGTAGCCATAGCGCGTGCGCACCGGCTGCGACACCTGGCCTACGGGCGTGTTGTAGGCCACCGACTCAAACGGATACACCATTTGCATGGCCGTGAAGTAGCCCAGCTGGCCGCCATTGTCGCGGGCTGAGGGGTCCTCTGAGTTCTCACTGGCCACTTTGTTGAAGTCTTCGCCGCTTGTCACGCGCTGGCGTAAGGCTAGTATGCGCTGGTACACGGCCAGCGTGTCCTTGGGGTCGGCGTCGGGCTGCACGCGCAGCAGGATGTGCGAGGCGTTTACCTCCTTGCTCATGCGGTCGTAGGCCTCCCGCACCAGCTTGTCCGTCACGCTTTTTTCGGTCAGGTAAGGCTGGGCCAGCTGCTGTTTGTAACCCTCCAGCTCCCGCTTAAACGCCTGGGTGGTATCCAGGCCGCGCTGCTCCGCTTCCAGCACCTTCAGCTTGAAATTGGTATAAAGGTCTAAGTACTCGGCTACGCTGGCCTTAGTGCCAAACTCCGGGGCCGAGCTGTTGTTCTTGCGATACACATAGCTAAACTCCGATGTTGGAACCTGGGTGGTGCCAAGGGTTTCTACAACGGGCTGTTTGGTAGTAGCAGTAGTAGGTTTTGTGGTTTGGCAGCCAGCTAACAGCGCAGCGGCAGCCGTGCCAGCAAACAAAAAGCGGTTGTGCATACGGGAGGAAAGTATTCTTCTAAGCGCTCAGGCCGGCCGGAGTGTGCCCCGGACATGGACGGCTGGCTAACGCAATTTTACGGATTTTTTTCCGCCGCGCGGAGTTTAGCAATTTGCCAGACAGGCATAAAAAAAAGCACCCGGTAGTTAGGGTGCTTTTCTTTCTATTGCTAAACGAAACTTAGGCTAGTTTCTTGTACAACCGACAAATATTATGAACCCCTTGGGTAGAAAACTCTACCCGATCCATAATGCGGTTTACTAGCATCATGCCTACGCCGCCTTTCTTGCCAATCCTGACGAACTCTTGTAAATCTGGTTCCCGGTAGCTGGAAGGGGAGTAGGAGGTAGAGCTTTCGTCTTCCAACTCAATGCCAAACTCCTTGCCTTGCATGGTGAGGCGCACATCCAAAAACCGCGACTCATCTTCACTGTTGCCGTGAATAATAAGATTGGCCACTACTTCATCAACAGCCAACACAACTTGATTGATTTGTAGCTCTGAGAGCTTGTAGTGTTCCAGAAACTCGCTCACAAAGTCACGCACTACCTTTAGGTTGCGGCGAGTGCAGCTGACTCTTATAGCGTTTTTCATTCCCTGCTTGTAGTCCCGTAGGGTTAAATAGCGGTGGCCTCAGCTTGCGATGGCACAATTGTGAGCAGTGAGTCCAGGCCTAGAATTTCAAATACATTGTGCACTTTCTCCTGCATGTTAAAGAACACCAGTTTTACGTTGGCATCCTGAAAGCGCTGCAAATGAGAAATAAACACGCCTAATCCGGCAGAGGAAATGTAGTTCAGCTTCTGGCAATCAATCAGAACTTTCTGGTACTCCAGAATAGATGGTTGGTTCAGCTCCGTGTCAAGTAATACGGAGGAGCTGGCATCCAATTCGCCATCCAGAACTAGGGTGAAGGTATGGTCGGTGGTGTGTTGGTTGATTTTCATATCCCAAGGCTACGTTAAAGGGGAATATCGGGTTGGGACGCTCGGAATTTAATGACGAGCAGCGTTTGGTCGTCGTGCATGGGCTGCCCGCGACTGAACTCTTCTAAATCAGCCAGAATCTTCTCCTTAATAACGGCCGCATCCATGTAATAGGTGCGTTCCAGCATAAGCAAAAGGCGATTTTCGCCGTACTCTTCCCCGGCCGCATTGCGGGCTTCCACAATGCCATCGGTGTAAATCACCATTACATCGCCGGGGTTGTAATCATAAAACTGGTTTTTGATGTGCTTTTCATAGGAATCATTGCGGATGATGCCTAAGCCCAGGCCTGCCGTATGGAAGTATGATACCTCTTCCTTAATAGAGTGGTAGTACAACGTGTGGCAATGGCCGGCACGGGCAAACACGAAGCCGCCGTGCTCATAATCAATAATGTAAAGAGAGGCCGTGATGAAAGCCGCCTTTTCTAGACAGCGAGCCAGGGCGTTGTTGGCCTGGGCCATAAACTTGCTGGGCACCGGAAACTTCTCCCGTTCGTTGCGCGCCAAGGGGTTTTCCTGCATTAGGGCATGAAAAATACCCTTCATCTGGGCCACGTGGAAGGCCGCCGTAATGCCCTTACCCGAAACGTCGCCGATGAGCACCGCCAAGCGCCGGCCGGGTAGGTGCAGGAAGTCGTAAAAGTCGCCCCCTACTTCTTTGGCCGCCTGCGCGTGAGAGCTGATTTCAAACCAGTTGTCAATCGGCAGATCCTTCGGAATCAGACTATCCTGCACCGAGGAGGCAATTTTGAGCTCTTCCTGCACCAGTTGGTTCTGGATGGATGCCTGCATCAGCTGTAGGTTCTCAATGCTGAGTACCGTTTGGCTGGTGAAGGTTTGCAGGATGCTCAGGTTCTCACGGTCGAAGCCCTGGCGCTGCTCCTTGAGCATATACAGCGCGCCGTACTGGCGTTTGCTGGAGCGCAGGGGCATTACAATCAGGGAGCCATAGGGTAGCTCCAGGCTCCGGAAGCCGGCGCTGTTCTGCAGGTCGTTATTGAGGTACTCAATGTGGCCCAGGTTATACTCTGTGAGTAGGCGCTGAATGGCCGCCGCCTGATCGGGGCTGACGTGGTAATGCTGCCCGGTGTACTCACTGTTATCAATACTCTCAACTTCCAGCCAAGCGGCATCGGCCTCTACCGTCTGAATGGCAGAGTCGAACAGCATGCGGTACACCTCCTCAGGCGTTTGGCTTTTCTGGATGAGCTGGGTGAGGCGCTGCAGGCTTAGAATTTCTTCCCGCTTCTGCTCAAATACACCGGCCGTGGGCAGATTAAAGAAGGTAACCATTAGGCCCATGAAGGCATAGAAGGCGGCGAAGAAAGCATTCAGTACCAGAAAGGCGTGCTGGGGCGCTGGCGCCACCAGCAGCGGATCGTACTGGGTTTGCAGGAAGTAGGCCGCAAAAATGCCCATGGCCACAATCACGCCCGACTGCAGCAGAACTGCCTGAATTTTCTGGCGCCGATTGAGGTAAGCCACCCATTTCTGGTGGCTGCTGATGTACACGCCCAATACGGCCAAGCCACCCAGCAGGGCAGTCGTCAGACTGTAGGGTAAGGACCGGGGTACCAGGCTTAGCAGGAGGGTGAAGCCCAGCAGCAGCTCAAACCACTCCCAGATCCGGCGCAGCCGGGCAGAAGAGCGGAATAGCACCAAGGAACGCCAGCTGTAATTGGTGCGGGCCAGAAAGAGAATGAACAGGCCTACGTTTACGGTGTAGAGAACTGTAAACAGCAGGGGACTCGTGCCGGGCATCTCGGCTTTGAGAAGCCGCTCCACTAAGTGCAGCACCACGCAAACCGTGGCCAGCAGCCCGGGCCCAAAAACCAGGTTTCGGAGCAGGCCTACAAAGTCTAGGCCCCGCAGGCGGTCGGGGCGGGCGCGCTCCTGCAGGAACACGGCCGCCGCAAATACTGCCTGCACTCCCAGCAGCAGCCAACCCGGCGGGGTACCCACTCCGGGCGCCAGCGCAGGGCGGGCGTAGAGAAGTGTACACACCAAAAGCCCAACCCAGCTGAGTATGGCGAATGGCTGCATAAAGGAAGATGACTTCCGGGAGAGAGACATGAATCCGGGTTAAGTACAGAGGCCTAGAATCCCGCAAATGGGTTAAAAGGACAGCCAAGATACAGGGCTAAAAGCAGACTCTTATCGTGTACTAACGAAATTAGATGTTGCTCGCAGCTTAAGCCCCTGGCAATGCGGCTCCAATGAAAACAAATTTGCCGGTGCCCTACGTAGGGCACCGGCAAAACCTGTGAGCAGCAAGCTCAACCGTAGTTAGCGGCTGCTGTAGTTAGGAGCTTCGCGGGTAATCTGCACGTCGTGGGGGTGAGACTCGCGCAGGCCGGCCCCCGTGATGCGCACGAAGCGAGCGGTTTGCAGGGCCTCAATAGTAGCGGCACCGCAGTAGCCCATGCCAGCACGTAGGCCACCTGAGAGCTGGTAAAGAACCTCTGAGGCCAGTCCTTTGTACGGCACACGGCCCACAATGCCCTCAGGCACCAGCTTTTTCACGTCGTCCTCGGCATCTTGGAAGTACCGGTCTTTTGAGCCTTCTTCCATGGCTTCAACTGAGCCCATGCCACGGTAGCTCTTGTACTTGCGGCCTTCAAACAGCGTAACCTCACCGGGGGCCTCTTCAGTGCCGGCCAGCAATGAGCCAATCATAATAGTACCAGCGCCGGCGGCCAGAGCCTTCACTACGTCGCCGGAATACTTAATGCCACCGTCGGCAATGAGCGGAACGCCGGTGCCCTCCAGGCCACGGGCGGCTTCGAGCACGGCCGAGAGCTGGGGTACGCCAATGCCAGCAATAATGCGGGTGGTGCAGATGGAACCCGGGCCTACGCCCACTTTCACGGCATCGGCACCGGCATCAGCCAGGGCGCGGGCACCCTCGGCGGTGGCCACGTTGCCGGCAATTACTTCCAGCTTCGGGAAGCGCTGCTTGATGTTGCGCACGGCATCAAGCACGCCTTTGCTGTGGCCATGGGCCGTGTCTACGCTTACCACGTCTACGCCGGCTTCCACCAAGGCCGCAATGCGGTCCATCAGGTCGGGGGTTACGCCCACGGCAGCTCCTACGCGCAGGCGGCCAAACTCGTCTTTACAGGCGTTGGGCGTGCGGCGGCGCTTCCGGATATCTTTATAAGTGATGAGGCCTACCAGGCGGCCTTCGGTGTCCACTACGGGTAGCTTCTCCACTTTCGACTCCTGCAGAATGTCCTCGGCCAGGTTCTGGTCGGTGCCCGCGTCGGCGGTTACCAGGTTTTCGCTGGTCATTACCTCCGATACCGAGCGGGTCATGTCCTTCTCGAAGCGCAGGTCGCGGTTGGTCAGGATGCCTTTGAGGCGGCGCTGGTCGTCCACAATCGGAATGCCTCCGATGTTGTTGTTGCGCATCAGCTTCTTAGCGTCGGCCAGGGTAGCAGTTTCTTCCAGCGTGAAGGGGTCGAGAATCATGCCGCTCTCGGAGCGCTTCACCCGGCGCACGAGCTCAGCCTGGGCCTTGATGCTCATGTTCTTGTGAATCATGCCAATGCCACCTTCCTGGGCCATAGCAATAGCCATTTCAGCTTCCGTTACGGTGTCCATTGCCGCGGAAACGAAGGGGAGCTTGAGCCGGATGTTGCGGGTGAGCTGGGAGCTGGGGTCGGCGTCGCGGGGCAGTACTTCCGAATAACCGGGCAGTAGCAGGACGTCGTCGTAGGTAAGCGCCTCGAAGGCAATTTTGGCAGCGTAGTCGGCCATGGCAACAAGTAGGTTAGGTTCCGCTTATTGCCGGGTAAAATTACGGCTAATAATTGGGTTTCCGATTGTAGGCCTCCAATTTCCAAATTGTGCTTGTGTTAAATCTTGCCACTCAGCTGCCCCGGACCGCAATATTTGCTTGGCGAGACCTTAACTAAAAAAGCCCCAATGAATTTCACTGGGGCTTTCCGCTGAGGGGAGCTGTTGAGATGAGAAACGGGAATAGAGATACCGCAAGCACTGCGGAGATGATGATTTTAAGTAAGTCTCCCCAATTTGGGGGCGCTTTATGAGTAAATCATGAATGCGCTACTTAGAGCGAAGCCGGAGCATATTTCAGGCCCTTCAAAACTCCTGAGCTATTTCTTCAGTTATACTTCCCAGCCTGCTGAAATAATAGGTGGGCTTCTTCTCATTTTTTCCCTCGAACTTCCATGGCAGACACTAAAACCTGGTTTATTACCGGCGTAAGCACCGGTTTCGGCAAAGAGTTGGCCGAGTATTGCCTCAGCAATGGCGACAAAGTAGCCGCCACCTTCCGCAAGCAGGAGCAGGCCGATGAGTTCACGCAAAAAGCCGGCGAAAACGGCCGCGGCTTTGTGTGCGATGTAGTGCATGAGCAGCAAGTAAAGGCAGCCGTACAGGCAGCTATCGAGCATTTCGGCCAGTTGGACGTGGTCGTTAACAACGCGGGCTACGGCTCTTTGGGCAGCATTGAAGAAATTGACGATGCCGAAGTGCAGCGCCAGTTTGATGTAAACGTGTTCGGGCCGTTGCGCGTGCTCCGGGCAGTGCTGCCTCACTTGCGCGAGCGGAAAAGCGGCCACGTGCTCAACATCACCAGCATTGGTGGCCTGAAAACCTTCCCTGGGGTGGGTGTGTACAACGCCAGCAAATTTGCCCTGGAGGCCATTGGTGAGAGTCTGGCTCAGCAGGTGGCTCCCCTCGGCATCAAAGTCACGAACATTGAGCCCAGCGGCTTCCGCACGGAGTGGGCCGGCAGCTCGGCTACCTACGTCGATACCAAGATTGAGGATTACCGCTCTACCGTGGGCGAAAACCTCAAAGGCATTCAGAGCTACAGCGGCAAGCAGCCCGGCGACCCGCAGCGCGCTGCCAAAATCATGTTCGACGTGGTGCGCCAGGAAAATCCTCCGTTGCACCTGCCCCTCGGCAAAGCCGCTGTGAAAGGTGCCCGCGAAAAATTTACTAGCCTAGTGAAAGATCTGGAAGCTGTAGCCGACCTCGGCGACTCCGCTGACTTCCCGGCCGGCGAGTAAGCAACAAAAACCAAGCAAACAGCCCCGCAGTGTATAACTGCGGGGCTGTTTGCTTTATGGATAGATGTAGCCTTGCAGTAGCCTACAAGCCGTTCTGCTTTTTGGTACCCCGGATAGCTTGCGCCTCCAACGGGTTCTCGGGCCAATAATGCTTGGGGTAACGCCCGCGCAGCTCCTTGCGCACCTCAAAGTAGCTGCTGGTCCAGAAGCTGCGCAAGTCGCGCGTGACCTGGGCGGGGCGGTAGCCGGGCGAGAGCAGATGGAGCGTGAGAGGCACGCGCCCGCCGCCTACCATAGGCGTATCCAGCAGTCCAAATACTTCCTGCAGCCGCACGGCCAGCACCGGAGCCGCCGGCTCGGAGTAGTCTAGCCGGATGTGGGAGCCGGTGGGCACCTCAAGGTGAGAGGGGGCCAGCTTGTCGAGTTCCTGGCGCTGGGCCCAGCCCCCGGGCAGGCGGTTGAGCAGGGCTTCAGCTAAATCTACCCGGCTCAGCTCAGCCATGGACTTTACGTTGGTGAGGTACGGGCCAAGCCAATCCTCCAGTTCGTCCAGCAGCTGCTCATCTGAAACGCTAGGCCAGTTATCAGGCGCCAGATGCTGCAGAAATGCCAGCCGCTCCCGCACTTGGGTGGCCGCCTCGCTCCAGGGCAGCCGACTGATGCCTGCGGTCCGCAAAGCTCCCAGTAGTGCCGCCGAAATAGCTTCGGAGCTTGGGTTGGGCAGGTTAGCTTCAGATAAAACCAGTGCCCCCAAGCGGCGCAGGCGGCGCGCTACTACGCGGCCGGTAGCCTCATCCCACCGTACTTCCTCCAGCGTTTCTATCTGCGTGGCGAAGTGCTCTTCTAGCTCGGCTTTGCTGAGCGGAGCTGCTAAGCCAGCCCGGGGTTGGGCGGCGGTGCCATCCAGCGCGGCCACGGCAAAGTACGCATCCTGGGAGCTAAAGTACTCGGCAGGCAGCGTGGCCCGCTGGCCGGTTACCAGGCGCACGCGCTCTGGAGTTTCCCGTTGGCCTAGGCGGTCGGGGTAGGCCAGGGCGGCCAGTAGCCCCGCTACGTCAGGCTCTATTTCTCCTCTTACCCCGGCGCGGTTGCGGAGCACGGCGGCGGCTTCCCGCACCCGGCGCACCGCGCCGGCATCGGGTTGCAGCCCGGGGAGCGGGGCCCGGCCCGTTACCAGAGCCTCCAGGCGTAGGCGCAAATCTGGTGGGCCAAAAGAGCCATCGGCGGGGCGCAGAATATCGCGCTCGGTGAGCAAAGCCGCCAGAGCGCATGCCGTAGCGCCGTGGCCTGTTTCTTTGCCGCGCACTACCAGGTGGGCGAGGCGTGGGGCCAGGCCCAGGCCTGCCAGCAGGCGGCCGTGGGCAGTAGGGTGGCAATCGGGCGTGAGGGCCTGCAGGCGTACCAGCAGCTCACGGGCCTGGGCCAGCGCCGGGGCGGGCGGGGCATCCAGCCAGCGCAGGGCTGATGCGTCGCGGGCACCCCAGAGGGCCAGCTCCAGGGCCAGGGCGCTGAGGTCGGCGGTAAGAATTTCGGGGGCGAGGTGGTGAGGGAGTTGCTCGTAGTCGTGGGCTGTCCAGAGCCGGTAGCAAGTGCCGGGCCCGAGGCGGCCCGCGCGGCCCCGGCGCTGATCGGCGGCGGCCTGGCTCACGGGCTCAGTACCCAAGGTGGTAAGGCCAGTGCGCGGCTCGAAACGGGGCACGCGGGCGTAACCGCCATCTACTACTATCGTGACGCCTTCAATAGTTAAGCTGGTTTCGGCGATGCTGGTGGCCAGCACAATCTTGCGGCGGCCATTAGCAGCCGGGCGCAGGGCTGCATCCTGCTGCTCGGCGGGCAGCTCCCCGTGCAGCACGTGTATATCAATGGTATCGGGCAGCGAGGCGAGCTTATCTGCCACGCGGCGCTGGTCGGCTAGGCCAGGCAAGAATACCAGCACGTCGCCAGTGGCGTGCTCCGCCAGAGCTTCGCGGATGATGACTGGTGTAAGATCCTGCAGCTTTTCGTGGGGCCGACGGCTGGCAGTAGCGGCCCGCGCCGGGCTTAAGTAGTGCGTTTCTACCGGAAACATGCGGCCTAGGCTGCGCACCACTGGCGCACCCAGCCAAGCGCCAAGCCGGTCAGCGTCCAGCGTGGCCGACATAACCAGCAGGCGTAGATCCGGCCGCAGCACACTTTGGGCATCCAGCGCCAGTGCAAGGCCAAGGTCGGCCTGCAGGCTACGCTCGTGAAATTCATCAAACAGCACCGCTGCCACGCCTTCCAGGGCCGGGTCATCCTGAAGCTGACGGGTCAGAATTACTTCTGTGACTACTTCAATTCGGGTTTGCGCCGATACTTTACTTTCCAGGCGCATGCGGTACCCTACCGTTTGGCCTACGGGCTCACCCAGGAGCTGGGCCATGCGGATGGCTGCTGCCCGGGCTGCCAGCCGTCGGGGTTCCAGCACAAGTATTCGGCCTCCTTCCCGCCACGGTGCATCCAGCAGGGCCAGTGGTACCACGGTCGTTTTACCCGCGCCGGGCGGAGCCTGCAGTACAGCTATGGTAAATGCCGCTAGCGTTTGCAGCAGCTCGGGTAGGGCGTCTCTTATCGGGAGGTCGGGGAGGAGCATGGCGTATTGTTCAGGCGGGTTTAGCCCGCAGAGGACGCGGTGTTTGCGCGGAGGGTGCGGAGTTGTTCTGGGGCAAACCGAGTGGCCTAGTACACTGCTACCGACGGATCGACGCGGGTGCTCCAGGCGTGAATGCCGCCGCGCAGGTTCAGGAGGTTGGTCATTTCGTGGCGGTGCTGCAGGTAAGCTAGGGCCTGCATGGAGCGCACCCCGTGGTGGCAGATGAGCACCGTAGGCCTATCGGGGTCAATTTCCTCTACCCGGCTGGCCAGCTCACCCAGCGGAATCAGGTGGCTGCCTGCAATGCGGCAGTACGCGTACTCTTCGGGCTGGCGCACATCGATGAGCTGGAGGTCATCGCCGCGCTGCAGGCGGGCGTGCAGGTCTTCGGGGGTGAGTTCGGGGAGCATAAGGGGCAGTGCCAGTGAGGAAGAAAAACAAGGGACAGCCGCAAAATTAACCCGTGGCGGGTTAGCTTTGGTCTTTGCCGCGCAACCCGGTCAGGGAAGAGTGGCCTGGCTTAAACTTAGCAGTGCTTTTCGTTTTGTCGCAGTCGTTTTACGAGTTCTGGACCGCTGCCGCGGGTAATACGCCCCTGGAGTGGGTGGCCGTTGTAACCGGTTTTGCCTGTGTGTGGCTGGCGGCCCGCGAGTCACTCTGGAATTTTCCAGTGGCTATTTTCAGCTGCGCCTTATACATAGTGGTGTACTTTCGGCAGGCCCTGTACTCCGACAGCTTGCTGCAAATCATGTTTATCGGGCTGAGCGTGTATGGCTGGTACGAGTGGCTGTATGGTGGGCGCAGCAAAACAGAGCTGCCGGTTTCGCGCACGCGGCGCTGGGAATGGCTGCTATGCGCACTGTTTATACCCGCTTTCACCTTTGGCTTTGGCTATTATCTGGATAACTACACCCAGGACACCGTACCTTATTGGGACAGCTTTACCACGGCCGGCAGCTTGGGGGCGCAGTTTCTGATGATGCGCAAGCGCCTGGAAAACTGGTGGCTATGGATAATAGTGGACATCGTGTACGTGCCAATTCTGTGGCATAAGCAGCTCTACCCCACCAGCGTACTTTACGCAGTCTATCTGGGCCTGGCGGCCTACGGCTTCTGGGAGTGGCGCCGGGCACTGCACACGGCTGAATCATCTTCTCTAGTCTCGGCCTGATGCTGCGAATTGCTTTAACTGGTCCTGAATCAACGGGGAAAACTACGCTAAGCCGCCAGCTGGCCGAGCAGTACCGCACTGCCTGGGCACCCGAGTATGCCCGCCAGTACCTGGAGGAGCGCGGCCCCGACTACACGCTGGCGGATCTGGAGGAAATAGCGCGTGGGCAACTGCAGGCCGAAGACGCCGCCGTGCAGCAGGCCCGGCACCTGGGCAAGCACCTGGTGTTCCTGGATACCGACTTGCTGGTGATAAAAATCTGGTCGGAGCATGCGTTTGGACACTGCCCCGAGTGGATTTTGCGCCGGATTGCGCAGCACCATTATAGCCTGGTGCTGCTGTTAGGCGTAGATTTGCCCTGGGAGCCCGACCCGCTGCGGGAGCATCCCAATCATCGGCAGTACTTTTACGACCTCTACCAGCGCGAATTGCGCAGCCAAGTAGCGAACTTTGCAGAAATAAGCGGTTCACCGGCCCAACGGCTGGAGCAGGCCTGCTTTTACGTGGATGAGTTACTACGTGGAGGCGAATCTTCCCGCCCCACTTCCGCGTAAGGCCGCAAACTGCTTACTGCTATCGAAATGACCTATTTCCTCGAAAATGAACAATGCCGTGTGGGTATCAACTCTCACGGGGCAGAGCTCAGCAGCTTCATCCGCAAGGACCTGGGCGAGCTGGAATACATCTGGGCGGCCGACCCTGCCGTGTGGGCGCGTCATGCGCCGGTGCTGTTCCCTATTGTGGGGCGCCTGCCGCAAGATGAATTCAGCTACCAGGGCCAGACCTACACCTTAGGCCAGCACGGCTTTGCCCGCGACCAGGAGTTTCAGGTGCTAAACCACTCCAATACTGCCGTGGCTTTTGAGCTGCGGGCCAATGAAGAAAGCCGCCGCAAGTACCCCTTTGATTTTGTGCTGCGCATCAGCTACCGGTTGGCGGGCACCATGCTCACTGTGGGCTGGGAAGTTGAAAACCCTGGTACCGGCGAGCTATTATTCAGCATTGGCGCGCACCCTGCCTTCCGGTGCCCCCTGGTAGAAGGCGAGGCGTTTGAGGACTACGATTTCGTGTTTGATCAGCCGGTAACCGTGGAGCGGCACTTGCTGGAAGGTGGCCTGCTGAACGGCAAAACTGCTGCTCTGCTGGAAGAGCAGGAAACGCTGCCCCTGAGCTACCCATTATTTGCCGATGATGCCTTGGTGCTGAAGCATTTTGACTTTACCCACGTAACCTTGCGCAGCCGCCGCTCCGGCCGTGGGGTGCGGGTGCGCTTCGATGGCTTCCCGTTCCTGGGCCTCTGGACCAAGGGTGCCAAGGCGCCATTTGTGTGCATTGAACCCTGGCACGGCATTGCCAGCTCTACTACTGACTCGGGGGAGCTAGCCGACAAAGAAGGAATTCTGACGCTGGGCCCCCATCAACAATTTCTCACTTCCTACAGCATCACTGTTGAGTAACCTTTTGGCCTGAATGTCAAACCAAGTACAAATTCGCCCCATTACGGCCGCCGAAACCTACACGCTTCGCCACCAAGTGCTCTGGCCCCAGGAGACGCCAGATTATATTAAGCTGAATAACGATGATCAGGGCCACCACTTTGGGGCCATGTACAACGGGCAGCTCGTCTCGGTTATCTCCCTGTTCATTGATGGCAATGTGGCTCGCTTCCGTAAGTTCGCTACCCGCCCCGACTGCCAGGGCCAGGGCATCGGCTCTAAGCTGCTGCGCCACGCCATGGACTACGCTCGGGATAAGGGCGCCCAGCGCATCTGGTGCGACGCCCGCGCCGTGAATGAGGCCTTCTACCGTGCCTTCGGCCTGGAGCCAGAAGGCAACCGCTTCTACCGTGGCACCATCCCTTACATGCGCATGGCCCGAGACCTGCAAGAACCCGTACTCTAGGCCTGTAATGAGCTAGGCCTATAGGCCGAAAACATAGTACACTAGACCGTCATGCTGAGTGGAGCCGAAGCATCTCTACCTCTGGCTAATCCTATGTTAGCACCACGGTAAAGATGCTTCGGCTCCGCTCAGCATGACGGTCTTTCGTATTCTAACCAGAGAAATAAACCCTAAGTGGCCTAGAGCAGCATGGGCTCAGTGGGGCGCACTGGCGTACGAGTAGGCCGGCCATAGTCGGGTTCCCAGTCATTGATGGGGCGAGTAATGCCGGGCGGCAGGTCGAGGTCGGGGAGGCCATCATCGAGCGGTTCACCGCCATCATCGTCGTTGTCGGGGGAGGGGGGCTGCCGAAACCGCCGGCGCGGCGAGAGGAGGAAGTAGACCAGAATGGCCAAAACCACGAGCATGTAAACGATGATGTTCATGGTGGAAGATGATTAAAAGGGCGAACGGGATGGGACGCAGCGAGCTATAGCAGAATAACGGAGGCCGCGCGGGAGTTGTTTTGGCAAACGGGATTTTCTGAGGGAGTGAGCCTTGCCTAAGTTACGTGATTATCAGGCGAAAGTAAAGTAACTGTGCGCCGACTGCTGGAACTGGCTCAGGCTTGCCTACATTTGCTGCCAGAAGTTTTAGGGGTGCCTCTAGGCCAGTAATGGCCACGGCGGCTGAGATCATACCCATTGAACCTGCCCGGGTAATGCCGGCGAAGGGAACAAACGATCCGCGAACGAAACACCTAAGGTGCCGACCCCTGGCGCCGGGTCCGTTCCACCTTTCCAGTTTTTCTAGTTGAAAAATGTACTAACTACCGGAGTAGCCGTCTTGGCGCTTTCGGGCTCGGCATGGGCGCAAGGCCCCGTGTCCGGCACCATTCGCGATGCCCGCACCGGCACCGCTTTGCCTGGGGCTACCATCTTGCTTGATGGCTTAGCCGTAGCGGCCGCCGCCGATGGCACTTTCACGCTGCCTGCCGTGGCTGCTGGCGCCCATGAGCTACGCATCACATTTGTGGGGTATGAGCCTCTGGTAAGCCGGGTGCTAGGCCAGGAGGCTCCTCAGCAACTACAGCTCACGCTGCAGCCGGGCGGCGTGCTCACCGGCGACGCTCTGGTTACTGCCTCCCGGGCCAATGAACGCACGGCCACGGCCTATACCAACGTGAGTAAGCAGGAGCTGGCCAAGCGCAACTTCGGACAGGACCTGCCCTACCTGCTCGACCAGACGCCTTCCGTGGTGGTGAATTCTGATGCCGGCGCCGGCGTAGGCTACACTGATATCCGTATTAGGGGCACCAGCAACACGGGCATCAACATGACCATCAACGGCGTGCCCCTGAACGACCCGGAGTCGCACGGCTCGTTTCTGGTGAACCTGCCTGACCTGGCTTCTTCCATCAACAACCTGCAGGTGCAGCGCGGCGTGGGCACCAGCCAGAATGGCGGCGCGGCCTTCGGAGCCAGCATCAACATCTCAACCCTCGAAAACCGCCAGGAAGCTTACGCCGAAACCCAGAATACCTACGGCTCTTTCAACACCTGGAAAAACAACGTTTCCTTCGGGACGGGCCTACTGGGCAAGCACTTCACCGTGGATGGGCGCTTGTCGCGGATTGCCACTGACGGGTACATGAACCGTGCGTTTTCGGATCTGAAGTCGTACTATCTCTCGGCGGGCTACCAGGCTAACAACACGCTCATCAAGTTCATCACCTTCTCGGGCCGCGAGAAAACCTACCAGGCCTGGAATGGGGTGCCTGAGCCCGCCATTACCGGCAACCAGGCATTGCTGCAGCAGTTCATTGATAACGGCGAGCTAAGCGAGGCCGATGCCGAGCGGGTACGCCGCGAAGGCCGCCGCTACAGCTACTACACCTACGACAACCAGACCGATAACTACCAGCAAAACCACTATCAGCTCCATTTGTCGCAGGGCCTGGGGCCAGACTGGAATATCGGGGCGGCCTTGCACCTCACCCGCGGCTTTGGCTACTACGAAAGCTACCGCGCCAACCGTAAATTCTCGGCCTACAACCTCGATAACGTAGTAATTGGCGGCCAAACCATCACGCGCACCAACCTGGTAGACCAGAAGTGGCTGGACAATTACTTCTACGGTGGCACCTTCGCGCTTAACTACCAGCCCAAGCAGAATGACAAGCTGCAGGCTACGCTGGGCGGCGCCTGGAACCGCTTCACCAACGACCACTACGGCGAGGTGATTTGGGCTCAGTACGCGTCTAACAGCAACATCCGGCAGCGCTACTATTTCAACGACGCCACCAAGACCGACTACAACGGCTACGCCCGCGCTACCTACCAGGTGCTGCCCCGCCTGGGCGTGTACGGCGACTTGCAGGTGCGTCGCATTGAGTACGACCTCAACGGCCTGGAAAGCGCCCAGAACGACGTAACCACCCGCGCCCGCTACACCTTTATTAACCCCAAAGCTGGCGCCACTTTCTCCCTGGGCGAAGGCCAGCAGCTCTACGCCAGCTACGCCGTAGGCCAGCGCGAGCCCGTGCGCTCCGACTTCACCGACCGCCCGGCCGGCGACCAATCGGCCAAACCTGAGCGCCTTGATGACTATGAGGGTGGCTACCGCTTGTCGTTGCCGAACACCAACTGGCTGGGCGCCAACACGGCCGTGCGCTTCGAGGCCAATTACTTCTACATGAATTACCGCAACCAGTTGGTGGCTACCGGCCAGCTGAATGATGTGGGAACCGCCCTGCGGACTAACGTAGCGCGTAGCTACCGCACTGGCCTGGAGCTAACCGGCTTTGCCTCGGCCAATGACCTGATCAGCCTGAGCAGCACGCTTACCTTAAGCCGCAACCGCATCCTGAACTACCGCGACGTGAGCTATGATGCGGATTATAACCCCGTTGTCGCCACTGAAGCCCGCACCACCACGGTATCGTATTCGCCTTCCGTGATTTCGGCGCACACCCTGGAGGGGCAGCCGCTAAGTGGGCTACGCGTGGCGCTGCTCTATAAAACCGTGAGCCGCCAGTACCTCGATAACTCTACCAGCGAAGACCGCCGCATCAAGCCCTATCAGGTGCTAGATTTCCGGGTGCGCTACGCCCTTCATCCGGTGTTCGTGAAGGAAATTGAGCTAGGCCTGTTGGTGAACAATGTGCTCAACCGCCGCTACGTAGCCAACGGCTACACCTACGGCTACCCCGATGCCAACGGCCTGCAACAGACCTTCAACTGGTACTTCCCGCAGGCTACCCGCAACTTCCTGGCGTCTGTGGGAGTTAAATTTTAGATAGTTACTGTGAGCCGTTTAAGGTCATTGCGGGCAGAGCGAAGCAGTCCTGCTTTAGGTCTTGACAATCTCTGATCTGCTTAAAAGCCCTTACCTCCACGCTGGAGGTAAGGGCTTTTTATTAGGCAATAAGGGGCTTTACAAGTGAAAAAGGGAGTTTGCTCTCAATAAATGGCCTGGAGCAGATCAGATGATCAACCGCACACCGCCCAGCTCTGATATCTGGTAGGGGAAACGGTCGCCGGGGGAGCCGATGAACATGAAGTTCTTGGGAATTTCCCACTCTTCGGAAAGCTGGTCAATAAGCTCGGGGCCGAAGGTACCGGGCATGGCTACTACTTCCACCTCAATCTGCTCATAGGCGCGGTCCAACACCCGGATGTCGTTCATGAGCTCTTCCGGAAACGTCTCACCATCCTGCAGTAAGGTCACGATTTTAAGGCGGTTAGTAAACTCGTTTTCTACCACATAGGCCATTACCTTGTTGAGGTTCGAGACATTGTCGCCCTTGGTGAAGAACACAAATTCCTGCTGGTGCAACTGCCGCAGCTTCCGCCGCACCAAGAGGCGCGCTACCCGTGAAAACCGCGGCGAGTGCTCAGCAAATGACTTCATGGCCGCCAGCGTGAGGTTCAGGATGGCCGTGCGGTTGAGCATGCCATACACCAGCAGCATGGCCGGCAGGAAGTACTGCAGAAACACGATGAGGTAGTCGGGGTGCAGCCGGATGTTGCCGTACAGGGCCAGCAAAATGCTCAGCAGGGCCACCGTAACCGTGAGAATACCGGCGTACACCGGCCGCGGCAGGTTGGGTCGCTTGCTCTTAAGCAGGAAGTTGCCCAGCGCAAAAAACGCCATTACCGACAGGAAGGAAATAGTATACACCCCCGACAGCGGCCCCAGCTGCCCGTTAGTAATCAGCAACACCGAAACGCACAGCAAAAAGAAAACAATCAGAATGAGGTAGTTGCTCTGGCGCTTGTTTTCCTTCAGAAACGACTGGGGCAGAATCCGGTCCAGAGTCATGCGCTTCATGAGACCACTCACGCCCACAAACGAGGTAAGTACGGCCCCGCTGAGTACGGCTACGGCATCTACAGAGATGAGCGTGCCCAGCCAGCGGCCACCAGTTTTAGTGCCCAGGTAGGAGAGGAGAGTTTCCGTGTTGGGGCCCACCTCGGCCAGCGGTAGCGCTGCCACTGCCAGAAAGGCAATAACCGGGTTGAAAAAGCTCACTACCACCCACATGTTGCGCAGGGTTTTACCAAAAACCCCCGGCGCCTGTTCTTCCACGAAGTTGGCGGAGCTCTCAAAACCCGAAATACCCAGCATGGCTGCGCTAAACCCAAAGAACAGGGCCGTTAGCAGGTGTCCTCCCGGTACGGGCTGCGTGAAGTTGAAGGATAAGGTGCCGAAACCGTTGGTAGCCAGAAACCAGATGGTGGCTATTACCAGCAAGGTAAGTGAGGTAAGGTGCACCAGAAAAATACCCACTGCCACCTTCGCCGACTCCGAAATACCCAGAATAGTAAGAGCCAGAAACAGGCCAAGCAGCCCCAGCGTGGCCCCAATAATGGGCAGCCCGTGCCATAGCGTGTGCAGGTAGTGCATGGCCTCACTGGCCGAAATTACGGCCGTGGCCATGTATGACAGGATGGTGAGGCAAGCTGCCAAGGCCGCGTTGCGCTTGCTTGTGGTGTTAAGCAACACGTTATAAGCACCCCCGTTGAGCGGCAGGGCTCCTACCACCTCACCATAAATCTTACGAAATAGGAACAGCACCGCCCCCACAAATAGCAGCGCTACCCACGCGTATTGGCCAGCATAGGCAATGGCTAATGCTGACACGTACAAGCAAGAGGAAGAAATATCATTGCCACAAATGGCAGTGGCCTCCAGCTCGTTTAGTTTCTTTTCGTGGCTCATGGGGGGAAATGCGGCGGATGGGACTACCTTCTACGAAAGGTAGGCGTTTGTGTCGTTGCTGGCGGGTAATTGCACCTCTGGGAGGGCTCAGCTAAGCCTCGCACTACCGAAATAACTGGTAGAGAAAGTACTGCGCTGCTTAGTTGGTTTGATCTTCTGATAAGCTCAACCATTGCCGCGTACTATTATTTAGGAAGGAGCTATTTTCTAATCTCGAAAAACGGTACTTTATTTATAAAAATTAGCGCGAAGCTATTTTTTCGGCACACGCTTTGCCGGAGGCTTTATACGACTTATTTGGCCGGGAATCTGCCTCCTGGCTTTTAATGGGCACACCGCTGGAGGGCAGTTCTGGCATTCTTCCTCCGCGCCCCGTGCCCCAAGACCCTGACTAGCCCCCTTTCTGGTCAGGGTTTTTTGTCTCTAGGCCAGTAGGGGTGAACCGGCGTTCCTTTCTGAAATGTTTATCTTTGGAAAGATAACCCCACCCACCTTTCTACTATGTCTTCGCAAGCTGACGTTCTCTCACCCAAGGCTCAGGTACAGCAAAACAAAGGCTCCCTGAATGCCGCTGGCTTTACTGATTATTACGACATCGATGGCCTCCTGACCGAGGAGCACAAGCTCATCCGCCAGAGCATGCGCGACTTCGTGAAGAAGGAAATTTCGCCTAATATTGAGCAGTGGGCCCAGCAGGCGCACTTCCCCTCCGAAATTGTGCGCAAGTTTGGTGAGGTGGGAGCTTTTGGCCCGACCATCCCCACGGAGTACGGCGGCGGTGGCCTGGACTACATCAGCTATGGCCTGATTATGCAGGAGATTGAGCGCGGCGACTCCGGTATGCGTTCTACTGCCTCGGTGCAGGGCTCCTTGGTAATGTACCCTATTTACCAGTACGGCTCTGAGGAGCAGCGCCGCAAGTTTCTGCCCAAGCTGGCCTCCGGTGAATGGCTCGGCTGCTTCGGCCTCACGGAGCCCGACCACGGCTCCAACCCCGGCGGTATGATCACCAAAATCGAGGATAAAGGTGACTATTACCTGCTGAACGGCGCCAAGCTCTGGATTTCGAACTCCCCCGAGTGCCAGGTAGCCGTAGTGTGGGCCAAGGACGATAACGGCCGCATCCGGGGCGTGATTGTGGAGCGCGGCATGGAAGGCTTCACTACTCCCGAAATTCATAATAAGTGGAGCCTGCGCGCCAGCATCACCGGCGAGCTGGTGTTTGAGGATGTGCGCATCCCCAAGGAAAACATCCTGCCCAACATCGACGGCCTCAAAGGCCCACTTTCCTGCCTCGACTCGGCCCGTTACGGCATTGCCTGGGGCGCCCTGGGAGCTGCTATTGACTGCTATGAGTCGGCGCTGAAGTACTCTTTGCAGCGTGAGCAGTTCGGCAAGCCTATCGCCTCCTTCCAGCTCCAGCAGCGCAAGCTGGCCGAAATGATTACCGAAATCACGAAAGCCCAACTGATGGTGTGGCGCTTGGGCATGCTCAAGAACGAAGGCAAAGCTACCTCGGCCCAGATTTCCATGGCCAAACGCAACTCAGTAGAAATTGCTCTAGAAATTGCTCGTGAAGCTCGTCAGATTCACGGCGGCATGGGCATCACGGGTGAGTACCCTATCATGCGCCACATGATGAACCTGGAGTCAGTAGTGACCTACGAAGGCACCCACGACATTCACCTGCTCATCACCGGCGCCGATATTACGGGAATTCAGGCGTTCAAGTAAGTCTGGGAAATATTACACTGAAACGGCCGTTCTGGAAACAGAGCGGCCGTTTTGTTTAATCAAGGTCGTATGAAAGAGGGTATTCAGCGTGAATTGTGAGTGGCTGTGTTACGCTGGGTTTGTTTGCGGCAGTGTACCTGTCTGTAGCCTCTCCTAAGCCTCCTAAGTAAGCTCAAGTGCGCACTTGGACTGTCCCTCATACCTTGGTATCGGATAGTAGTAGGTGCGTGAACTACTGGTAGCTCCCTCCCACCCGCCGCAACAGACGGTAACCCACGCGGAAAGATGCGGTAAGGTGTAGTCGGTCAACGTAGCCGCCATCGGCGGGTTGGGTGCCTAGCTGCCACTCTTGGTAGCGGTAGTTGTAGGCGCTAGCCGAGTCGGCGGGCTGCTCGTTGCGAATGCGGGAGTAGCGGGCCGGCACCCGCCGAAGCCCCAAGCCCAGGGCTGTTTCAACCCACCAGCGCTGCTGCCGGCCAAAGGGATAAAGCCAGCCGTATTTCAGGCCCGTACCCCATGTATGACGCACAATGCGGGCTTGGTCGTAAGTGAAAAAAGCGCCCTTACGTTCCAGTACCCCGTAGTGGTTGGTAGAAGCATACGGCACATAGAAACCCTCAACTGCCACAAACTGCTGACTCCTTCTAGCAAGCGGCAGGTAATAGCGCACCTCCGCCCGGTACGTTTGATGGCGCACCTGCTGCTCCGGCTGCCGAAAGCTTTTGGCCAGCACTACGCGCGTGCCGAAATCGACTCCCAGGCTGAGCTGAGGCAGTAAAAAATACTCGATGCCTACCTGCAACGTAGGTCGGCGCGGATCGGCAAGGGAGACAGGGGCAATGCGCGGTGCCCAGCGCCGGAGCGTGTCGGCAGGAGAGTTGGGCACCTCTGCTGCTGAGAGGCAGGTTAAAACCAGGATAAAAGTAATCAACATAGAATGAGTCCGCTAGCGTAAAAGGGAGAGGAGAATTCCAGGGCTATGGTTGCAAGCCTCTCCTTTCTGAGCGGTATCGATAGTCACTTATACAGCGCCAGTAGGCCATGTCTACTACCGCAACTCATCAAACGCGTACTGCGCAGTACTCCAAAATTCATCCAGGGCCATAATGCGCGGTTTAAAGAACGAGATGAGCCTAGGCCAGTCGTCGCGCGAGAATAAGTTGGCGGGGCGCAACTCCTGGTAGATCCGGCTGATGAGCTGGCCGTTGGCATCTTCCGTAGTGGGCTCCCAAATCCATTGTTCGCCCAGAGTTTCGTGCAGCACGAGCTTCAGGGCTTCAAACTGCTCAAAAAACAGCTCCCGGATATCGGAGTCGGGGTGCGTGAGCTCAATGCCGATGGTAGCGTGGCGGCCGTCGGCGTGCATGCGGAAGTACACGTGTTTGAGGCCGGTTTTGTAATTGATCCAGTTGGTGGGTACGCCCTCGGCAGACGGTACTGGCTGCATATACTGCCCAAAGGTGGTCCAGAAGGCTTGGCGGAGCTGGCTGACTTCAGTTTTGCTGTACATTGAAAAGAAAGGCACCAGCTGAGCCAGGCCTGTTTTGGTGAGTGGAGGTAAGGGCTACAAATACCCACGCTGAGCCGACGTGGCAGATCTGCTCGTTCCGGTGTTATTTTACGGCTTCACTTCCTCTTCCGCTATGTCTACGTCTTCTCCTGAACCTCTGATCTTGTTGGAATGCCTGGTGGCCGGTACCACGCACCGCACTGGCCTACGCGAGCTTGAGCCTCAGCTGCAACCCAACCAGCCTCTCGCCCTGCAGCGGGAGCCCGACAGCTCCTACGACGACTGGGCCGTACGCGTGTACACCACTGGTGCCAATGCTTTCTGGCTGGGGTACCTGCCCGAAGGCCGCAACGAAACCGTGGCGCGCCTGCTGGATGCGGGCTACCCGGTGGCGGCGCGCCTCACCCACAAAGCCTGGGAAGAGGACTGGCTGCACCTGGAAATTGAAGTGCTGCTAGAGCGGGCCTAGGCCAGTTGCAGTAGGGAGAAGGGTGGCCTAGAGCAAGTCGGCCAGGGCCATAACTTCTTCGCGGGCCTTGGCAATTTCCGGGTCGTTGGGGAAGGTATGCTGCACCCAGCGCGTGAAGCCGGTTACCATTTCGCCCACTGCCTGGCGGTGGCTGGCCGGCGCAGCTTCCGCGGTGGCGGGGTCGGCATCGGTAGGCAGAGTGGGAAATAGCTCTTCCAATCCAATGCGCGCCATAATATCCGACACGAACACCATGCCGCATACCTGCATGCCCTGGTAAAGCTGAATCAGCTCGGGCATGGTCAGGGAAAGCTGCTCTTGGGCGTGCGCCCGGCCCAAGTGCTCCAGCAGTGGCTCCAGAGCTTCGGGCTGCAGGTTTTTCAACTGGCCTACGGCGCGCATAAAGGGGTGGTCGGCGGCCTGAGGCAGGCTATGCACCAGTAGCAAAGACAGGCGCAGCATCTGAAGCTGCGGCTCGGAGAGGTTTAAGTTGGCAACCGGTGGCACGGGGGCCGGAATATGCGCTATGTATTGAGCGAAGACTTCTTCAATCTGCAGACGATGCAGGCCGAGGGAAGCTGCGCCAGCGGGAGCTGGCACATGCTCTTCCAGGGTAGTGAGGAACGCGCCGCTGAGCTCCAGGCAATACTCATTAAGTACCATGAGCTGCTCCTCCTGAATGTGCATCTGCTGCTGCACGTAGGCCAGTACGGGTACGGCCAGGGAGGTCTGCAGCGTGAGGCGCCCCAGCAAAAGCAAGTGATAGAGGGCCAGCGGCTCGGTGCGAAGTGCTGCCAGAAGCGCCGTGTGGTCCTGAATGGTGTTGAGCCGCTGAACATCGGCCGAGTCTAGGGCCGTAAGCTCATGGAGCTGCTGAGAAAAGTCTGTGTCAGGCCGGCTGAATAGTTCAGCGGCGGCCATACCATGTAAGCTCAGGCAATGAGCCAGTTGGTCGTAAAAATCAAGGGGGAGAGCGTCGAGCCAGGAAGAAGAAGGAGAAGACATGCAGCAACAACTGATGAAGCCGCAAGTTACGGGCGCAGCAATACCGAACTGCTGTTGGGCTGGTGAGAAAGGTCAGCACGTAGTACGTGCCACAAAAGCCTGTTTCTCGTCGAACACAGTGAGCATCCGAAGCCGCGCGGTATTGGCTACTCGCTGGCCGCTCGTCGCGAAACGGGGTTTTGCGCTACAAAATGCTACCAGCCTATCGTCTTTGGGTGCACTGCCTAAGACAGGCCTAGCGGGTTACCAGTGTATATGCTAGGCGCAGGGCCAAAGCGGGGTGCACCTTCCGCTGCACTCCAGGGTCAGGCGTCTTACTCAGGAAGTTCTGCTCGGGTGCATCGTAGAGGTAGTCGCCGGGGCGTTCATTCTGCGTGGTGTACTCGGTTTCAATGCGCCGGAAGCCGAGACCCAAGGCGGCATCCAGCCAGAACCGCTGGCCCAGCCGGCGCATCATGCCCGCTTTCAGGGCGCCGCCCTCAATGGTCTTTTCAATGTGGGCCTGCTCATACGCCCGAAACTCGCCGTTGCGGTAGAAGTTGCCCTTGCCCAGGTCATACTCTTCCGGCACATAAAAGCCTTCGGCGGCTACGTACCATTGCTTTTGCTCAGTGCGCGGGAAGTAATAGCGCGCCTCAGCCTTAAACTTCTGGTAGCGCATGTTCTCCTTCTTGATGTTCCAGCTGAACAGATGCAGCGGCGTAAACCGGAACCCGTAGTCTAGCTCCAGGCCTATGCGAGGCACCGGCCGGAACTCTGCTCCCAACAAAATTGCGCTGGTGCTGGGGTCAAACAGCGTAAGGGGCGCAATCTTCAACAGCAGCCGCTCGGTGGGCCGCGCGGCGGGCGTAACCGATTGGGCAGAGAGTTGATGGGATAAGGCCATGCTGGCCAGCAGGAGATAGAAGTTGCGCATCAACAAATGGGGTAGCAGCCTGGCCTAGAGGGAGTAGAGGCTGCCCGAAAATAGCAAAACAGATGCTCTCAGCCTAGTTATTCAGTTAATGAGCAGCCTAGAATACAAGCTTTGCTAATTTAATTAGCCAAAATAGACTTTGGACAATATTTTTTGCTAAAAAAGGCACAAAGCCGAATGATCGGGTGTTATCTTTCGACAAACAGAACCGACTTACGCTTATGCGCGAACCGTATATGACGGGTGGCAACGAACACTTCGACGCCACCGACAAAGACATTGACAAGGCCTTGCGCCCGCTCTCCTTCGATGACTTCACGGGGCAGGGTAAGGTGGTTGAAAACCTGAAAGTATTTGTGGCCGCCGCCAAGCAGCGCGGTGAGGCCCTCGACCACGTGTTGCTGCACGGGCCTCCCGGCCTGGGCAAAACCACCCTCTCGCACATCATTGCCAATGAGCTGGAATCAGGCATCAAAATGACCAGCGGCCCGGTGCTCGATAAGCCCTCCGATCTGGCTGGCCTGCTCACGAACTTGGAGCCCAACGACGTGCTCTTTATTGATGAGATTCACCGCCTGAACCCGGTAGTGGAAGAGTACTTGTACTCGGCCATGGAAGACTACCGCATCGACATCATGCTCGACTCGGGTCCGAATGCGCGTTCGGTGCAAATTTCGCTGTCGCCCTTCACGCTGATTGGGGCTACCACGCGTTCGGGTATGCTCACGTCGCCGCTACGGGCCCGTTTCGGTATTAGCTCCCGCCTGGAGTACTATGATTCCAAGCTGCTGACCAGCATTGTGCA
Source organism: Hymenobacter taeanensis (assembly GCF_013137895.1). Lineage (NCBI taxonomy): Bacteria > Pseudomonadati > Bacteroidota > Cytophagia > Cytophagales > Hymenobacteraceae > Hymenobacter > Hymenobacter taeanensis. The sequence continues at coordinate 800,213 of NZ_CP053538.1, read as the reverse complement.
GCGCTCGGCCGAGATTCTGGGCACGCCTATTTACGAGGATGCCGCCTTTGAAATTGCCCGCCGCTCACGTGGTACGCCCCGTATTGCCAACAACCTGCTGCGCCGCACCCGCGACTTCGCCCAGATCAAAGGCACCGGTACCATCACAAAGGAAATTGCCCACTTCGCCCTCAACGCCCTGGACGTAGACCAGAACGGCCTCGACGAAATGGACATCCGTATCCTGACCACCATCATCGACAAGTTCAAAGGTGGTCCCGTAGGCTTGTCTACCATTGCCACCGCCTGTGGTGATGAGGCCGAAACCATCGAGGAAGTGTACGAGCCCTTCCTGATTCAGGAAGGCTTCATCAAGCGCACCAGCCGCGGCCGCGAAGCCACGGAAAATGCCTACAAGCACCTCGGCCGCCCCATGCCCCAACACCTGCGCGGGAATGAGGCTACAGGAGAACTGTTTTCCTAGCACCAGGACTGCCTGACAACACAAGCGGCAGCTTACGGATACGTTCTGTAAGCTGCCGCTTGGTGTTTGTACTCGTCATATTATACCCTCCAATGGGGCATAGCTTCCGAAGTAGAAGATGTATTGTTGTATTTTTATTGATTATCAATAAATTTTTATCGATATTTGAAATGTAGAAAGTTAGTTGCCGAATAAGAGAAGACTAGCGGATGGTCATTATCCAACACAACGCTTATGAAAACCAATTCAACTTTTGTCCTGAAGGTAATGCGCATTATGTCTTGGGTGCTGTTTGTTGGGTTTTGCATCCAAATTGGGTCTGTGCTCATTTCTGTTTTAGTAAGTGAGTTTCTAAATCCCGGAGGAGCGCAAATTCTTGCCATGGGAATGGATCTCTCAGCCTTGAAAAACTATAGCGAAGCACATTACGCCGGTGTGGTATCTCTCACAGTATATTTCTTGGCAATTAAAGCTTGTATGGCCTACTTGGTAATTCAGCTGTTCCGGAAAACAGATTTTGAAGCACCGTTCAGCATTGGTGTGGCCGCGCTCATAACAAGAATTAGCTTTGTGGCTTTAAGTGCCGGCGTAGTGGGGTTGGTTGCCAATAGATACACCAAATGGCTTGTAAAAAGTGGTGTTGTTGAGACGCTGACCTGGCCAGGCGGGGAATTTCTGCTGTTGGCTGGTATTGTCTTCCTTATTGCTCAGATTTTTCAAAGAGGTGCCGACCTTCAAGCCGAAAATGCCCTGACGGTATAACCTATGCCTATAGTCGTGAACCTTGACGTTATGATGGCCAAGCGGAAGATGAGCCTAAGTGAGCTATCAGAAAAGGTAGACCTTACGTTAGCTAACCTCTCCATCCTAAAGACCGGCAAAGCCAAAGCAGTGCGATTCAGCACGCTTGAGTCATTATGCAAAGCCCTTGATTGTCAGCCAGGCGACATTTTAGAATGCCGCTCATCCATCTAGCTGAAACTACTAACATAGGCCAGGTGGTTTTCCTGGATAGTGATATCTAGGAAAACCACCTGGCCTGTGTTATGCTTGGCCGTGACCTAACTCGTGCCCATGGTCTTTTTTTCTCCAAGCGCTGGGGAGATAGGATTTATTTACTTCAGTAAAGGGCGAGTTCCTAATAAGCAGTCAATAGAGAACAGATTGTCAACTTGACTAGCGTAGTCAGTATGAGCCGAGCCAGAATAGCAAAGCTGTACAAGCGGGCTACGTACTGCTATGCCCTACCTTTCATTTTCCTGATTCTGGCAATGGTAGGAATAGGGGAGGGGCTGCTTTTAGGTGCATTCTGCCTGAGCTTATTGCTGTTTGCGGTAACTGGTCTCGTATTCACTTGGAGAGGCCTAGGACTTTCCTCTAGAAGCGGTGACTACGAGAAAAAGGATGTAGGCTTTGCCAACCTAATAGTAGGGGTGATACTAGGCGGCCTAGGTTTGCTGGCCCTTGGGTTTGCCTATGTGCGAACCAGCCTGTAGCCAAGATAGTACGTAGGCAGGTACGTAGCTCGCTGGTCCCTATCCTAGCGCATTAAAAATGAAAAGCCCAATAGAATGAAACTGTCTCTAACTGTAGCATTACTTTTTCTTCTTTTTACCTGTGTATTAGCGCAAAAGAAAAGCATGATGATTAGGATAGCTGAAATAGAAGTTGAGGCAACTAGTTTAGAAAAATACAAGGCTATCTTAAAAGAAGAGTCCCGAGAATCAATGAAGTTAGAGCCCGGAGTTATTTCTATATATCCAATGTATCAGAAAGAAAACCCAACGCAGATACGGATTCTGGAGATATATGCCAGCAGAGAGGCCTACGAAGCGCATTTGAAAACGCCACATTTTCTGAAATACAAGACAACTACCCTGAATATGGTAAAGGCTTTGAAGCTCACAGAAATGGATGCAATTGATGCGGAAACTATGCCTCGCATTTTTAAAAAGCTAAAGAAGTAGAGCGCGACAGCCTATAGCTTATGCCATAGCATACCTGTGATAAACGTAGAATAAAAGCCAAGTGGGGCACTGGCAGTTGCGAAACTCGCATAGCTCCGCAGTCTTAATAGGTAGCTCAGAGCTACTCGGGCAAGAACGCTTCTGTAAGAAAGGGTGTTTCGGCATTTCTAGCCGACCTTTGTACCCAATGCTCCCCACTGCTCACTATACTGCCTTCATTAAGCGCCGCGCCGCGGAGCTGGGCTTTATGTATTGCGGTATTTCCAAGGCGGACTTTCTGGAGGAAGAAGCGCCGCGGCTGGAGAACTGGCTCAACCGCCAGATGCACGGGCAGATGGCCTACATGGCCAACCACTTTGATAAGCGCCTCGACCCGCGCCTGCTGGTAGACGGAGCTAAGTCGGTGATTTCGCTGCTGCTCAACTACTACCCACCCGAGGAAGCCCAGCAGCCTGATGATACGCTCAAAGTCAGCAAGTACGCCTACGGCCGCGACTACCACTTCGTCATCAAAGACAAGCTCAAGACCTTACTGCAAGATATGCAGGAGGAGATTGGGGAAATAGGCGGGCGGTGCTTTGTGGACTCAGCACCGGTGATGGACAAGGCGTGGGCCAAGAAGAGTGGCCTAGGCTGGGTAGGCAAGAACAGCAACCTGATCCGGCCGGGCGTGGGCTCTTTTTTCTTCATTGCTGAGCTGATCGTAGACGTAGAACTGGCCTACGACGGTCCCATCAAGGACTACTGCGGCACCTGTACTAAATGCATGGACGCCTGCCCAACGCAGGCCATTACCGAGCCCTACGTAGTAGATGGCAGCAAGTGCATTAGCTACTTCACCATTGAGCTGAAAGACCAGATTCCACGGGAGGTGGAAGGCAAGTTTGGCAACTGGGTATTCGGGTGTGATATATGCCAGGACGTATGCCCCTGGAACCGCTTCTCCAAACCCCACCAGGAGCCACAGTTCAATGCCCATCCCGGCCTCAAAGACCTCACCGCCGGCGACTGGCGCGAAATCACCCACGAGCTATTCTCGGAACTGTTCAAGCAATCGGCCGTGAAGCGTACGGGCTATGCAGGCCTCACGCGCAACATCAAGTTCGTGACGGGAGAAGATACGCCAGCCATCCAGGAAGGATAGTGGCCTAGCATGTCATAACTGATAATCCTCTCCCAATTAGGCAGAACAACTATAGCTTGGGCAGCGAGCAACGGCAGGCGTTGTAAGTAGTGCTAGTAAAAATGAAAGTCCCCATCCGGCCCGCCCAGGGTTGCTGTAGCAACTGAGGCGAACCGGATGGGGACCAGTCAGGTTGTAGGGCTTTGCGAGAGCCCTACGCGGTCTGTACGAACACGCGGTTCAGAATGCGGCGATACACCGTAGAGAACTGCTGGTAGCACCAGGATTTTAGCTCCAGCAACTCGGCCGGAACCAGCATTCGTAGAGCTTTGCGCAATTCCTTTTCGAACAAGATCTTGTCGAAGCTCACTTTGAGCAGGATGGTTTTGGCGTACTCAAGCATGGTGAAGTGGGTTTTCAAAAAGCGGGTTAGAACAGAGCGGTTAGGTAATGTGACCTGCTATACGCAAACCTTGAAAAAAGGCTATTGTATATAGGGCTTTTTACCTGGGTTTATAGAAAGATACAAAAGATTGTTTGAAGGATACAAGCAAACGCTTGTTAGTCGTTCCCGACTTAAAAAATAAAAACAAAAAGAGGAACGGTTATGCCGTTCCTCTTTGTTTTAAACCGCTTTTTAGCAGCATTAAGAGTTGATGAAGCCTTGGTTAATAGATGAATAAGCTTGCTACTTCCGTGGCAGTTAGCGCATCGAGGGGCTCATCAAAGGCCTCAGCTACTTTGGCCAGAATGGCTGCCTGAGAGAGCGGTGGCGTAGCTATGTTAATCGGCAAATTATCCACGAAAGGCACGAGGTTGTTTCCGGCCAGATACTGGGCATAATTTTCTTCGCCCGCGTAAGCTTTTGCTGCCACTGAGCCTGCCGTAGTGATGGGGGCATCAGAGGGGCTTACCCAGCTTTTTACGGTAGCACCGCGCTGCCGCCGCATAGTGCGGATGTGGGAAGCGTGGCGGGCCTCTACGGAGTGCACCCGTACCGCCGACTCTAGCAGGAAGTTATCAAACTGAACGTACTCAGCCTGGCCCTTATAGGCACGCACGCCGGTATCTTCTAGCAGTTGCGCTACCCGCAGAAATGTATCAAAATTGGTAAACACATCAGGGTACAAAGCAGCCTGGGTACCGTTTTTGCTGCCGGTAAAATCAAAGCGCGGAGCAGCATCAAGCGTAGCACCTGAGTTAACAAGTAAGCGAGTAAACACAGCTACGTGCTGCTGCTCATGGCGCTGTATAGTCTGAATGGCCGCCTGGTTCTCCGTAGTGCCGAAGAAGCTCAGAGGTTGTTTCAGGGCCTGGGTGTAAAACTCATTCTCAAGCTGCTCCAGAACTAGTGCTAGCTTCAGTACATCTTGCGCGGTACGGCTGTCGCGGGCGGCGGCGGGCTGAGGCAGCGCCGTGAGCACGGCTGGCAGCACTGCAGTGCCGGCCTGAGCCAGGCGGCGGAGTGCCGTACGGCGTGGTCCCGTTACCGTGAGGGTTTGGGTATTGGTTTCGGCCAAGCGGGCCAGAAGTTTCAGAAAATCCATCTGGAAGAGCGGCTTAGGAAGTTGGGAGGGAGGTAGCAACAATAGTAGCCGGCACAAACTTGGCAATCAGCTCAACTACTTCAAGGGGCGTTTTAGCCGTGTCGAGGCCGGCGGCATCGCCGGAATCAGCTACAACATCCGAAGCTGCAAAAGAGCCCGGCTGAACCTGATCGCGTACGAAGGCCGCATGCCGCGCCTCCACCGACGCAATCTTGGCTAGCAACCGGAGCGTAGTAGTGTCAGCAATAAGCTTTGCCGCACCATTGTAGGCCGCCACGCCTGTGTCTTCCAGCGTGCGGGCGGCAGCATACACGCCAGCTCGGGTAGTGAGAGCGAAAGAGGAAAAATCAAATGTAATGCTCGTGCCCCCTGAGTCGTAAGCATTGGTGCCCAGGGCGTATCTAAAGAACTCCCGGTGAATTACTTCATGGTCGCGCAGGTCCACAAAGGCCGCTTTGTCTTCGGCGGTAAAGTCAGCAGGGAAGGCATCAACTACTTTCTGGTAGAAGGCCGCCTCTAACTGCTCAAGCAGGTAGGCATAGTTTAGGAGACCGTTGTCGCCGGAGCCTAAGGTCAGGCTGGCGGTAGTGGGGGCAGGGTCGGGGTTGGTGTTGTCGTTGCAGCCCGCCAGCAGCAGGGTGGAGGTAGCTACGGTGGCACCTACCACACGAAAAAACGAGCGGCGGCGCAGCGTACGCGCCAGAAAGGAATCAGAAAATAGTGGCTCAGACATGCGTAATTTACTCAGCGGGCTCATCTTAGGCACCCGGCAGCGGGGGCCTGATAACAAATGTACTCCGATAAACCGGGATGCACTAGACAGCAGAGCCGTAAGCCAGCGGAAAGGTTGCTTGCAAAGCAGGCCTAGAAACAAAACACAGCAAAAAGGCTGGCCTACTACTAGGCCAGCCTTTTTGCTGTAAATTCAAGAAGTGAATTTCTTGAAGGATACTATTGGATAAGGCCGCCAGCCCGTGACGAGTCCGTCACTTCAGCCATCGTCAGAATCTCATCAAAAGCAGCAGCGGCATCGTTGGCGCTGTAGCCAGCACCAAGCTTGGTTACGTCAACGCCGGCTTGCATTACGTTGTCTTCGCGGGTGGCACCGGTGTATACTGGGCCAAGCGGAGCAGGCAGGTTAGAGTCGGCAGCTGGAATCCAGGGGGCTTGCATGCGCATGGTGCGGATGTGAGCCGCGTGGCGAGCCTCAACCGAGTGAATCTGCAGAGCTACCTGAAGCAGGCTAGTAGTGCCAGCCATAGCGCCAATCAAATTGCCGGCCTGGCCTTTGTAAGCACGTACACCGGTGTCTTCCAGAGCCTGAGCATAGGCTAGCTGAGTAGCATAATCTGCTGGGAAAGCCGAACTCTTGAATTTTACGCCCGTCTTAGGCGTGCCTTTCAGGGCTGTAACGGTATCAGTCAACAGTTTTACGTGTGCTGATTCGTGCTTCAAGATCAGGTTAATGGCTCCCTGGGGAGCACCTGCTGGCACCTGGCCGGCAGCTACCATTTTCTTGTAGAAGTCTTCCTCCAGAAGTTCCAGAGTCAGGGCGTAATTCAGCACATCAATAACAGAAGTGCTGGTGGTCTGGCCATAGGCTTTCTGGAACAGAGAAGCTACGAAAGCCGGCGCGGCAGCGAGGGCACCCATTTTAGCGGTATTGCCCAGGGTTTTGAAAACGGTACGGCGAGAGTCGAAGCGTCCCAGGACGTCGGCATCTACCTCCGACAGTTGCTCGATAATGCGAAGTATATTCATGGTGAAGTGTCGTTGAACTGAGGAGAGATTACTTGCCTACGCTGGAAGCGTCAATCTTTTGCTGGATGAATGGCTGTGCAGCAGAAATTACGTCTACTGGCTCCATTGCTTTGTCTAAGCCCGTGGCCGCATCAATGATAGAGTCATCGGCGAAGCTACCGTTGGCAATCAGGTCACGTACGTAAGCGGCGTGGCGTGCTTCTACTGAAACAATTTTACCAGCAACCACTAGGTAAGCGGCCGTCTTGAGGTACTTACCAGCACCATTGTAGGCAGCTACGCCTAGGTCTTCGAACGTCTTGGCGGTTGCCAGTACAGAAGCACGCTTTGTAAAGTCAACTCCGGTGAAAACGGGAGTCAGGTCCTGGATGATCTTGCCGGGAGCATCACGGTTGATGGCTGCCTTAAAGAAGTCGCGGTGAATGGCTTCGTGAGCAGCAACCTGCGTGAAATAGTCTTTCTCAACAGCCGAGAAGTCGGCGGCTGGGGTTGCTTTCACCTGAGCGTAGAAGGCAGCTTCCAATTGCTCCAGTGCGTATGCATAGTTCAGTACTCCTACATCGCCCGAGCCTAAGCTAACCGTGCCGGGATCCATGGAGTTGTTATTGTCATCATCGTCGCAGCCCGAGAGCAGCAGCGCGGTAGCACCGGCGGTGGCACCAGCGTACATGAAGAAGGAGCGGCGCTTGATTGGCGTGTAAAGCGGCTTAGCGAATTCCGCGTCGTCTCCACCTGATTTGGTGATGTTAGACATAGAAGGGGAAATTTGGAGTGAGAAAAAAGAAAGGGCAATGCTTATTCAGGCCACCTCACGGAGGCTTTTTTTGTACTTAGTAAAGTGCGGTAGGGGATTCTAATGTTCAGGTACGCGGGTCTTGAGAAAGCGGATTGCCAAAAGCCAAAATTTTGCACCTATCATTTTTGGGGCACCAGGCTGCTTTTGGAGGAAAGCAGCCACTGCTAAGGATTTACGTAGATTTGGCTCTTTCTCCATGCGTGCTGTACATGCAGAGCTTGTTTCGCTTTATTTCGGGCTTATTGTTATTTCTGCTGGTAGCGCTGCCACTAGGTGCGCAGCCTGCCAATCCCGGCGCAGAAGCTGAAATCGTCCTTGGTCCGGCGGCCTTTGCCATTAGTGAGTACTTCACGATCAGTTTTCAGCTGCGCGGCGCGCCACTGGAGCGCTACTCGGCCTTCCCGGAAATTGAGGGCTTTAAGAAAAGTGGGAAGTCAAGCACCACTACTACCCGCATTGTAAACGGTGCCCGCTCTACGGAGCTTACTATTACCCAGCGTTACGCTGCTTATGAGGAGGGCGAGTTCCAGGTGAAGCCCTTCGTTATGACCATTAATGGGCTCACGGTGCGCTCAGCGGGCACGAAGCTGAAGGTAGGCCCTCAGGCTGCTGTGGTGCCCGTACCACCAGCGGGGACTACACCGCCGGCTATTGGCCTGCTAGATCAGCTGTTTGGCAAGCCCAAGCCGCAGAATTTTGTGGAACCCAAAGACGAAGCTTTTCTGGCGCTGATACCTGATAAAACCCGCGCCTACGTGGGCGAAGGCGTGCACATTGGGCTGTACTTTTACCTAACGCCCCAAGATCAAGGGATACTTGACTTCTACAACTTTGCCGACCAGCTGCAGAATATAATCAGACTGCTGCGGCAGCGCACCGTGTGGGAAGAGACGTTTGACGAGCAGGAAATTGTGCCTGAAAACGTGCAGGTGGGCGGTAAGCCCTTTCTGCGCTACCGCCTCTATGAGGCGGAGCTGTACCCGCTAAATGCGCAGCCACTCACTTTCCCGGTGGTGCCCTTACGAATGGTAAAGTACCGGGTGGCAAAGAAGCCCGAAGCCGGCCTAGACAACCGTATGGAGGGCTACAAAACTTATTTCACTGCTCCCATCAATATTACGGTGCTGCCCCTGCCGCCCCACCCCCTGCGTGATGAGGTGCCCGTTGGCGACTACCGGTTACGGGAGTCCATCAGCCGCACCTCTTTCCGCACGGGGCAAACCTTTGCCTATAGTTTTATAGTGGAAGGAGAAGGCAACCTCTCAGCACTCAATATGCCGCCCCTTACCCCCCTAGCTGGCCTGGAGGTATACGGGCCCAATATAGAGCAAAGCACTACCCGGCAGAGTGGCCGCGTAGGCGGGCGCAAGAGTTTCCAGTTCCGGTTGGTAGCCCGCAGGCCTGGCCCACTGGCGTTTGATAGTCTGTTTTCATTAGTAGTATTTAACCCTACCACTGCCCGCTACGATACCCTCCGCTCTGAGCTGCACCCGCTGGTGCAGGGGCCGGTACGGGAGGCCCTGCAGTTCCGGCCTGATCCTACGGATCCGTTTTACCAACAGGCCCTCCGGGAGGCCGATAACACCCCCCAGAAGATTTCAGTGTATCAGGATGTTCGGCGTTATGCCAATGTGCTGCTGCTGGTGCTGCTGGCAGGCGCCGCCGTAGGGTGGTGGCGGGCTAAAGGCTGAAACCGGGAAATGTAAAAACAGGAAAGGACTGGTTTTGGCGCAACCAGCCATACCTTTGGCCCCAGCAGCTGCCTGCTTAATGCCCCCAGCCAACAGCCTGCTGGCTGCCCGGTTGGGCCCGTAGGCTTCGCCCTTTCACCTTTCACTACTTCTCCCTATGAATACCTTTGGCACCTTGTTTCGCATTACCACGTTTGGCGAGTCGCATGGGCCGGGGATTGGGGTGGTAATTGATGGCTGCCCGGCAGGCTTACCCATAGAGGTATCTGACATTCAGGCGGCGCTGGACCGGCGTAGGCCAGGGCAGAGCGACCTGACCACCCCCCGCAAGGAAGCCGACCGGGTAGAAGTGCTGTCGGGGCTATTTCAGGGGTTTACTACCGGTACGCCCATTGGGCTCTTTATCCGCAACCAGGATCAGGCCAGCCACGATTATTCGCACATTGAGCACGCCTACCGCCCTTCGCACGCTGATTATACCTACGACCAGAAATACGGCCGCCGCGACTACCGCGGGGGTGGCCGCAGCTCGGCCCGTGAAACCGCCGCTCGGGTGGCCGCGGGGGCCGTTGCCCAGAAGCTGCTGGAGCAGCACGGCATTCGGGTTAGCAGCTATGTGTCGCAGGTAGGGGCGGTGCAGGTGCCCGTGAGCTACGAGGCCCTGGACCTGAATTTGATTGACTCCAACCCCGTGCGGTGCCCCCACCCTGAAACCGCTGAGCGTATGGCCGAGCTGATCCGGCAGACTCGCGACCGGCACGATACGGTAGGAGGCGTGGTAACGGGCGTAGCCAAGGGCGTGCCCGTAGGCCTGGGCGAGCCGGTTTTTGATCGGCTGCATGCCGAGCTAGGCCATGCTATGCTGAGCATTAACGCCGTAAAAGGGTTTGAGTATGGGTCGGGCTTTAGTGGGGTGCTGCTCTTTGGCTCAGAGCACAATGACGAGTTTTACCGGGATGAGACCGACCAGGTACGCACCCGCACCAACCACTCGGGTGGTATTCAGGGTGGCATCAGCAACGGCCAGGATATTTACTTCCGGGTGGCATTTAAGCCGGTAGCCACCATTTTGCAGCCCCAAAAAACGCTCAACGACCAAGGTGAGGAAATTACCCTGGCTGGCAAAGGCCGCCACGACCCCTGCGTGCTACCCCGCGCCGTGCCCATCGTGGATGCCATGACCAACCTAGTGCTGGCCGACATGCTGCTTCGCGCCCGCAGCAACAAGGCGTAAATGCGGGCTCTACTGCTGCAGTAGCACCAGCGGAGAATAGAAGACTATTGCGCAATGAGAGCTATGTTAAGCTGTCGAGATAGGTGCTTTACTCATCGAGCGGAGGAGCGGGCATAATCCAAGGCGAAGGCGCCCACGTGCGGGGCTGAGCGGCTAAGTCAGTGGTGGGAGCAACCAGCGGCTGCGGTGGCCGGCGGTTCAGCTGAAGATACGAGTCGGCATAGACCTGTACCTGGCCTAGGCCCCGCCGGTGGTATTCCTTGGCGAGGAAGTGTGCAAACTGAAGAACTAAATCAGGCTGAGCGGCTAATTTATTGCACTGGCGTGGCGTGAGGTAAGTACCGGGAGCTACTACTTCTGTACGCCCATTGGGCAGTACTACCCGAAAGCTGATATAGCCTGACTTACTACGGAGCATCATATGCCAGGCGAAGTGGTGGCCCTCTTCCGTCCAGTGCACATCACCGGGGTACAGAAAGGCCCGCAATGGCACCAGCAGCTGAACCGTGGCGTAGAGGCCCAGGCCAGCAAGCAGCAGACCAGCGTGCCGCGGTACGCTGGTGAGCGTGTTCAGTCGGCGCACAGCTGCCACCGGCAAGCGCGGGCTCAGCCAGCGACGTAGGCCACGCACTTGCCTGGGCCAGTAAGGTGGGAAATAGATGCAGGCCGTCATCATCAGGGAAAACCACGGGAACGTGCCCAGTCCAAAGATGATGACGTTGGAAAGATGAAATAGCACGGCTGCCGCAAACATCCAGCGGCGAGTGCGCGACCAGAGCAGCAGGGGGGCTGCCAGTAGGTCAAAGGCTAAGCCTGCGTAGCTCATAACCCAGGGGGTAAGCCAATGCCCCAGCACCGGCCCCAATACTGGGTAAACCGCTTTAGGAGCCATCCAGACGCTAAGTGGGCGGGCCAGGAGCCAGTCGGGGTTGAGTTTTGCTATACCCGCGTAGAAGTACACCAAGCTTAGTTGAAAGATAAACACGTAGCGCACCCAGGCCGGAACGGTGAATGCAGGGGACACTCGCCCCTGGCGTACATCAACTGAACAAGCACGGTGAGCAGGTAACAGCCAAAGCCAGGCGGCAATCAGGCAATACAGGTACAGATGGTTGATGTAGCGCGTTTGCTCAGCCAGAAACAACAATGTGTAGCAAACCGTCAATAGAAAGGCGTTTAAGCGGTAGCGCCAGCCTACGGCCACAGCTATTCCGGTAGCTACAGCCCCAAAATGCAGGCCTAGGCCTACAGCGGATGGCCACTGCGGCAACCAGTCAAACCAGAGGTAGGAGAAATGAAATTTAGGCTGCGTATACTCGCGGTAATAGCCCAGAGCTAGGCTTCCGGCCATTTCAAGCGCTAACAACGTGCCGGCTCCTATTCGGAACGCCACCAGCCACGCGCAATCTATGGGGCGGAACAGCGCAGTTAGTAAGCGACTAGGCATGGCAGCATAATGTTACCTTCCTACGCGCTCATAGGGGCAGAAAGTTTGCATCAGAAATGCGCGGAGGCGTTAGCTAAATAGTAGCCAAATACTGACTACTCCTAATATTGGCAACAAATACGGTACGGCAAACCGCCCGATGTAAGCGAAAAAGCTAGGCATGGGGACACCTTCTTTGTCCGCAATGGAGCGCACCAAAAAGTTGGGGCCGTTACCAATATACGTAAGAGCTCCAAACAGCACGGCTCCGCAGCTAATGGCGCGCAGGAGCGGCATGGTAGCAGCGCTTTCTGCAAATTGCTGCACTGCGGCCGCTTCTGTAAAGTGCAGGTTGTACCCCGCCATGCTCAGGCTCAGGAATGAGGCGTAGGTGGGGGCATTATCAAGAAATGCAGAGAGCATACCCGCCAGCCAATACAGAGCGGTAGGGGTTAAGCTTTTAGCTACTGCAGGCTTACTGGCAATATGTGCAGCAGTCTGGAGGGCCGGAATCATGGTCAGGAAGATGCCAAAAAACAGAAAAGCAACTTCCTGAATAGGCCCAAACGTGAAGTGGTTCCCCGATAAAGCTTTCGGCGAAGCCGTGCGGTAGCAGCCCCAGGCCGCCAGCAGCTGAATGATTTCCCGCACAAAGGAGATATGCATGCCGCCCAGCGAAATGGCCGGCAGCCAAGGCAGGCGGGCGGGGTCAAGGAACACGGCGCCTAACACTACTAACAGCCAGATGAGGTTGTAGCGCCCATGAAAGTCATAGAGCGGTAGGCCACCCTCCTGGCGGGCGCGCCGCTGCTCACTGCGGGAGAGGCGAGAGGGGTAAGGCGTTTTACGGTCGCGGAACCAGAAAAGCAGCAGTAACAGACTGGTAGTAAGAAGCCAGGGCACCAGCAAGTGCCACGACGTCCAGAAGAACGGTACGCCGCGCAGAAACCCAATAAATAGGGGAGGGTCGCCGAGGGGCGTGAGCAACCCACCGGCATTGCTCACCAGAAAGATGAAAAACACTACTTGGTAGGGACGCACGCGCTGGTCGTTGAGGCGAATAAGGGGCCGAATCAGCAGCAGGGAGGCACCGGTAGTGCCGATCAGAGAGGCCAGAATAGCGCCTAGGGCCAGCAGAATTACGTTGCGACGGGGGGTGCCGGCCAGGTTAATGTTGAGGTACATAGTGCCGCCTACCACAAACAAGGCCGTTAGCAACGCCACAAAGGAGAAGTACTCAGCCAGGGTTTCGGCGGCCGTGTGCCAGTCATGCAGTACCAGGCCGTAGTAGAGCAGCATGAGCAAGCCCAAGCCTACAGCCACGTAGGTGTAGCTCTTTTCCCAGAGCTTAGCGAACAACAGTGGCCCGAGCGCAATTAACCCAAGCAACGCAAAAAAAGGCACCAGCAATGGCCACGGAGGCGCTACCGTAGCGGCGAGCAGGAGCGGAGAAAGGACCATAGGCAGAGCGCAAAGGTACAGACTACCTGAAACTGATTTTTTGCGGAGTGAGTTATAGCCTAGGCCTCTTCTGCCCAACTGGTGGGCTGCGGCCTGCTTATCTTGCCAAAAGCCACTGTGGCTACGCATACTTGCGTACTTTTGTAACTTCTGCCGCCCCGCGCGGTTTTACCTACCAGCCCGGCACTTCGGCCGGCTGCTTATCTCCCGCTTGTCTCCAAGTCTTTCAAACATGGCTGAACAACTCACTGCCCCCGCTGGTCCGGTTTCAATCTACGCCGAAGCCAGCCCCAACCCCGAATCCATGAAGTTCGTGCTCAACACCCACCTCCTGTCGGATGGGGTGAGCGTGGACTATCCTAATGCGGAAGCTGCCGCCAACTCACCCTTGGCTCAGGAGCTGTTTCAGTTTGATTACGTAAACCGCATCTTCATTGCCCAGAACTTTGTAACCGTTACCAAAGGTACCGACCACCAGTGGGCCCAGCTCATTCCCGAGCTGCGCACTTTCCTGAAGTCGTACGTAGAGGCTGGCGGCCCCATCTTCACCGTTGACCCCGCCGCCGAGCAGCAAGCTGCTCAGCAGGCTGCCGCAACTGGCAACTCCTCAGAAGTTGACCAGCAGACCAGCCAGAAAATCATTGACCTGCTTGAGAACTACGTGCGCCCCGCCGTAGAGCAAGATGGTGGCAACATCACCTTCAAGAGCTATCAGGACGGCATCGTGACCGTGAATCTGCAGGGTTCATGCTCGGGTTGCCCTTCGGCTACCGTTACCCTGAAGTCGGGCATCGAGAACCTGCTCAAGCGCATGGTGCCTGAAGTGAAAGAAGTGGTAGCCGAAGGCGTTACCGCTTCCTTCTAAGTTAGCCAAGCCTAAACAGCTACGCAGCTGTACACCAAAAACCCCGGCCGTAATGACCGGGGCTTTTTGCGTGTTGCGAGGGTGGCAAGTGGCCTAGAGTTGGGGCTTAAGCGTGAAGTTGCGGGCCACGTTAAAGCCAAAGTAAATGTCGCCCTTAAAAAAGTCGCCGCTTGTGCGGGGCACAAAGAAGGGCTCAATCATGCCGCGGGAGTTCGTGACGTGCAGTTGAAACACGTGCCCTCCGGTTTCAATGTCTATGCCGACGGCCAGGGCGTCGCGTAGGCCAGTAGCGCGGGAGTTGGGTAGGCGGTAGTAGTACTCCAGTGTAAGGGCCAGCCGCTTGGTGAGCTTTTGCCGGCCCGCAAAGCCTAGGGCATACACATCGTTTTCATCTTCCTCGGTATCCACCAAATTTCGGTGTACTACCGTAGGGCTTACCTGCACCGATAAGCCAGGGGTGAACTTGCGGGCCACCAGAGCCTGCCAGGTGTAGGTGAGCCGGCGCGGGAAAGTGTGCTCAAACCCTTCATTAGCATAGCGCAGGCTGGTGAGAGCAGTGGCGCCCAACAGGGTTACGCTCACGGGCACGGCGCCTAGGCCAGTACTCTGCCGTAGGGCGCGGTATTTCACGAAGCCATCAAAGGTTTTTTCAAGGGAGCTGCGGCCAATGCCTACGGCCAAGCGGTCAGTGAACCCATACTCCAGCCCCAGCCTAATGGTAGCCTGATCGAGGCCGAAGAAGTTATACGCTCCACTGTTAAGGGTACCAAAGCGGTGGGAAATCAGAAAGATGAGCGTGCCCCCACCCGGCGTTTCCACGGAGTGCCCATTAATTATCCGGGTGCCTTTGAAGGTTGCCGTTACGGGTGCCCGGCGGGTACTGTCGGGGTTTTGGCGCTCCAGTTCTTGCAGCAGTGCATCTTGCGCTAGGCCACTATGAGCACAGCATAGCAGGCCTAGCAAGCCCAGGAGGCGATAGGTAGTGGGTGAAAGCATAGCCATAGAGGTCAGGGGCGGGAAGCCATGGTCCGGAGTGGGTCGGCGGCGAGGCGCACTTTTATTTGCACGCTCTTGGCAATATGGTCGCGCACCAGGGCCGGAATCTCAATCTTGTAGTCAGCGGGGGCCACAGTGAAAACGGCTTGCACCAGCAGCTGTCCGTTTTGCAGCTGCAAGGTGCCGGGCACTTGCACGCGGTGCGTGACGCCATGAATGGTCAGGTCGCCCTCGGCGGTTACCATTTGCACCTTGGAGGCTTCCCGCAGTTCCGGCAGATTCACCTCCAGCAGCCGACCAGAAAACGTAGCCTTGGGGTAGCGCTCCGACTCCAGGTAGTTCTCATTGAAATGCTCCTGCATGAGGGTGCGCTTGAACGCAAACGACCGAATAGGGATGCTAAACGCGAGTTGGCCGGTTTGCAAATCCAGCACGGCAGAGGTTTGCTGGCTTCGAGCTTCTATATCTTCCAGAGGGCTAGATGAGAAAAAGGAAATAAAGCCAGTGCGCGTTTGGTAACGCGTTTCCTGAGCCTTACCCCAGTGGGCGCACAGCACCAGCCAGCCCAACAGCAAGGGCCGAAAAAGTAAGCGTTTCATAGGCTGGCTAGTTGTTTGGAGCCCCTTGCCGTACCCAGGAGCGGATGCGCGCTATTTCACAATCAGAAAGCTTTGGGCCTCCCTGTGGCATGGCCGGATAGCCGGCTGCGTGTGTAATCACGCCCACTAGGCGGCCATCGGCGGCTACGCGCTGCACTTGCGCGTAAGTGGTCAGGTTCACATCGCCGTTGCGGAGGGTGGGGTTGTGGCAACTCACACACCGCTGCTGCAACAGCGGTGCGACGGATGCGGCGAAGGTAACGGCCAGGGTATCGCAGGCGGGAGCGGGTGGGGTTTTGCTCAGCAGCTCCTCGGCACTGTCGTAGGTGCAGGCGGGCAGCAGGGTAGCCAGCAGCAGCCCAAGCCACCAGTAGCGGATGGCGGCGGCTGCCAGGGGAACACGCGCCGCGGTCATCTGCTTCAGTGGAGCTAGTAGCTGGCTCATGGAGTTGCTACCAGCCATTTGTCGCCTTCACTTACCAAACCGTTGCCTTCCACCTGTCCGCGAGTCTGGTTGTCGGCGGTGTAATAGTAGAGGGGCTTTCCTTTATAAGTAAGCTGCTGATTGGTAGTGGTACCGTCGCCGTAGGGGCCGCTAACGGTAGTGGTGCGCGTGATGGTGCTGAAGTCGCTGCCTTTAAGGGCCGATGGCAGGTTACGCCCCGTGGTATAGAAGGGCGGCCACACGGTAGCACAGTCGCCGGTGCAATTAGTAGCTAGGGTAGTGGGGTTACGGTCGTCTTTGAGAAAGGTGTAGAGCGTACGTCCCTTGGCATCAATCAGAAAGTTTTTGTTGGCGCTTTGGTTGGTTGATTTATCGACGATGCTCTTGGTAGCCACCATTATGGAGTACGATGGGTTTACCACATACCACACATTGCCCACACCGTCGCCGGAGGTTTGGCCGGTGGCTTCGCGCACGTTTTGTCCGTTCACCAGCGGGGCGTAGTAGTAGAGCGGCCACCCTTTGTACAAGGTTTGAGGCTTGCCATCGGCGGTCATTTGAGTAGAGAAGTCGGAGGCTTGCAGGTCGCCGCTTACTTGGATATTGGCCTCATAAAAGAGTGGCCACACGGCCGCGCAGCCGCCGGTACACACATTTTTGCCGTCAGTATCACGCGAGAAATAGTACAAAGTGTTGCCATCCTTATCAGTAAGGAAGGAGCCCAGGTTTGCGGTTGAAGCCACTTTAATGGTTGGGTCGGGCGTCACGACCTGCTTTTCTTTTGAATCGCTGCAGCTGCTGAGCAGCGGTGCCCAGCCTAGTACTAGCAGCAAAAAGAGTTGGGAAGCCCAACGGGTAACCCAGGAGGAATGAGGGTAGAGCATGGTTGTGAGTAGATAAGGTGAAGGAATAGACAGCGACATAAGGGCCCTGAAAAGGCATAGCAGAGCCAGGACTTCAAAAAATGAAGCCAGTAGGAGAGGGGTGACTGTGCCAACCCCAGCAAGAAATGAAGGTGGCCTAGGGGGCCGGTGCTACCACTTTAGGATGGCCTAGGCCATAGCGGAGGCCTAGCAGCAGGCCCGTGCTGCCCAACCGCATTTGCCCAAACCCAACGCCATGAAGCGGTACGTTTACGAATGGCTCAGCCTGTACTACCCAGCGCGGAGCTACGTTGCGCTCATACCCAGCCGCCAGCCTGAGTACCTGTAGGGCTTGCGTGCCGCCGTTGGGGTAACTTCTGGTGCGTTCCATGTACTCGCCGTTTAGCTCGTAGTGGTAGGTGTAGCGCTCATTGCGCAGCACGAGGGAGGTAAGGCCCGCGCTGGCGTACAACGAGTAGCCGGGGCGCAGCCAAACGTCGTAACGAACATCCAGCGGAATCTCCAGAATGCGGCAATTGGCCTCTACTTCCTCCACCGGAATGCGCCACGTCCAGTACCCGGCTGGGGGGCGGTAGTCGGAACCGCGGGCGCCGTAGCGCTTCACACTCCGCAGCACTCCGGTACGCACCCGCAGCCGTGAGCTAAGGCGGTATTCGGCTACCAAGCCTACTGTGCCGCCCGTGCGGGGGCTAGGGCTTGGCAGCACAGCCGACAGCTCAGGACCACCAACCACGCCTACCAAAAAACGGTAAGCTGGGGCTGCGGGCCGTTGCCGCCTTGGCAGCAGAGAATCGGCAGCAGCGGCGGGTGCGACAGTAGGTTCTGCTGCAACTGCCGGAGCAGTAATTTTGCTTGAGTCAGCGGCCGCCGGTAGTTGGGGTACCACAGCTACCCTACCCGAAGGAGCAGGTATTGCTTGCTCATCAATAGTAGGAGTGGCTAGACTAGGAGTGGCTAGGCCACTGCCAGCCGCTGGGGTTAACGCTGTTTCCGAGGCTCTATCAACGGCGGCTTCTTTCGTGGGAGGTATAACTGCAGGCCGGTAAGTGCGGGAGCTGCTAACTGCCAGACTAGCAGCTCCCGCAAAAGGCATCTTCGGGCGTGAAAACCGAAGCAGCCGTCCTGACCTGGTTTCTTGCAACGCAACCTCAGACCCCTTTAAGTCAGCCAACTTTGGTGCCGTGGTACTGGGGTTTTGCCTCTGTGCCAGCGGCTGGTGCTCTCGCTCAACCTGGCTGGTCGCTGCCTGCTTAATAAGGGTAGACTGCTGGGTGACTGTGACTTCTTTAGATAAAGTGCTTGTAGTTTGAGATAAGGGGCTTGTGGGTAGCCCAGTGGTAGCTAGGCCACCTGGGAAGTGGCCTAGCCAGAGCCACAAGAACACAGCAACTACTCCCATTTCTGTTGCAAACAAGCCAGCCACGCGTTGCCACAGCTGGCGCCGCACTTGGTGCTGCCGCGCCGCCTCATCTAGTTGCGTTTCTAAGCGCAGCCAGCCGCTAAGGGATGTCTCGTCGGGGAAGGCCTCGGCTCCCCGTTGGAACAGCCGGTCTAGCTCTTCATCTGACATATCCGGCGTACGCATGGTGTTGTTGTTGTTTAAGCAAAAGTTTGAGCTGAGCCCGAGCCTTAAATAAATTCGACTTGGAGGCGCCAACCGAAATACCTAGCTGTTCCGCAATTTCTTCGTGGGTGTAACCATCAATCACAAAGAGGTTAAATACGGTGCGGTAAGCAGGGGGCAGATGCCCAATCAGCCGCAATAGTTCCTCAAATGAGAGCGTGTCGAGCGGTGAGCAGGCGACATCAGGAGGAGCAGGCACGGTATCCAGATCCACCTGAAAGGCGTGGCGGTTCAGGGCCCGGAAGTGGTCAATGGCCGTACGAACCATAATCCGCCGCAGCCACCCGCGCAACGACCCGGCCAGATCAGGGAAGCGCTGCTCATCAAAGCGCGGAAGCTCCTGGAATACCTTGATAAATCCGTCGTTTACGGCCTCCTGACTAGCGTCCCGGTCGTGGAGGTAGCGCAGACAGATGCTGAGGGCATAGGCGTAATGGCGCAGATACAGCTGCCGCTGGCTGGCCCGGTCGTTCCCTCGGCATCCGACGAGCAACTGGGTGAGAAGCGCATGTTCAGGGTTGGGAGTAACCACGGCAGCGGAGCGTCTATCTACTAACCCACTCGGAGCAGCCCGCCTAAAGGTTGCCTGAGTATTCAGAAAATTTAATAAAAAAAGCCCGGTCCTTGCGAACCGGGCTTTTTAGCTAGAAAGAGAGTGGCCTAGGCCACCTTTCTAAGCATTAAATGTTGGCCGTCGAGAGCTTAGGAGCACCAGCGTCGGTAGTAGTATTCAGGTTGGCTTTCTCCCTGCGACCGTAGGTGTCCAGGATCAGCGGAGCCGCAATAAACAGCGACGAGTACGTACCGTAGATGATACCGATCAGCATGGCAAAGGAGAACGAGCGTAGAGTTTCGCCACCGAACACGTAGAGTACCCCAACCACCAGGAATACCGTGGTGAACGTAATCATGGTGCGGGAGAAGGTGCTGTTCAGGGCGGGGTTTACCACCTGCGCAAACGTCAGGTGCTTGTTCTCGCGTAGGTACTCTCGAATTCGGTCATAGATAACGATGGTATCGTTCATCGAGAAGCCAATTACCGTGAGCACAGCTGCCACAAACACCTGATCCATTTCGTAGTTCAGGCCCAGGGCCCGCGCAATGGGGAAAGTAGCAATTACCAGCAGAGCATCGTGGAACAGCGCCACTACGGCAGCCATCGAGTACTGCCACTTCTCAAAGCGGAACAGTACGTATACGAAGATGGCCAGCAGCGTCAGGCCCAAGCTCACTACCGAGGTCTTCTTGATGTCATCGGCAATGGTAGCGCCTACTTTCGAAGAGCTCTTAATAGTGGGATTTTCTGCGCCATATTTCTTGGCCAGGCCAGTCTCCAGCGCGGTGCGCACCTTCTTGTCGGCGTCGGTGCTTTCATCGGCGGCCAGGTAACCCGTAGTGATACGCAGGCGGTTGTTGGCACCGAAGGTTTTTACTTCTGTACCAGCACCCCCGAAGTATTCTTTCGTCAGCACGTCGCGCACATCCGAAGCCGGAATGGCCTTGTTGAAGTCTACGATGTATTCGCGTCCACCGCGGAAGTCAACACCCAGGTTCGGGCCGCCCTGCATGGCCATCAGCACGAAGCCCAGCACGATAACCACCGTAGAAACGATGTAAGCGTACTTGCGCTTGCCTACGATGTCAAAGTTGGTGCCTTTGAACAGGTGACGCGAAACAGCAGTGTCAAACGTGAGAGAGCTGGCTGCTTTGCCTTTGGTGATACGCTCAATGATGAGGCGCGACACGTATACCGCCGACAGGAACGAGGTGAATACACCAATACCCAGCGTAATAGCGAAGTTCTGCACCGGGCCCGTACCGAAGAAGCCCAGAATCAGGGCAATGATCAGCGTGGTAACGTTGGAGTCGAAAATGGCCGAGAAGGCGCGGCTATAGCCTTTGCTGATAGCGTCCTGGGTCTGTAGGCCATGGTCAAGCTCTTCCCGGATGCGTTCGAAGATCAGTACGTTGGCATCTACAGAGGTACCAATTACCAGTACCAGACCGGCAATACCAGGCAGGGTGAGGGCGAAGGAGAACTGCGCCAGCACACCCAGAATCAGGAACATGTTGAACAGCAGGGAAGCATCGGCTACCATGCCGGCCCGGCCGTAGTACACGGCCATGAAGATCATGATAATCACGAGGCCCGCCAGCGAAGAGTACAACCCCTGGTTGGTGGCTTCCTGACCCAGTGAGGGGCCTACTACGGCTTCTTCTACAATGCGGGTAGGAGCGGGCAGCTTACCGGCCTTCAGAATGTTAGCCAGGTCCTGTGCTTCCTCAATGGTGAAGTTGCCGGAAATACTGGAGTTGCCGCCTGCAATTTCAGCCTGCACTACTGGGGCCGAGTACACATAGTCATCAAGGACAATAGCAACCTGACGGCCAATGTTGGCGCCGGTTAGCTTCTGCCACTTCCGGCCGCCACCGGGTGTCATCTGCATAGATACTTCAGCACGACCGCTGAGCTGGTCGAAGTCGCCACGAGCGTCGCTGATAACTTCGCCGCCAATGGGAGCTTCAACGCCATTAGCTTTGCGGATAGCGTAGAGCTGCAAGTACTCCTGACCTTCGATAATGTCGGGCTTCACACCCCACAGGAACGTTAGGTTAGAGGGCAATACAGCCCGGGTGTCGGGGCTGCGCAGTACGGCATTCACGCGGGCGGTGTCGCGCACGTTAGCACCCAGGGTGCCAGGCATGGTGAACAGGCTGGCCAGTACGTTTTTCTTAGGCGCTGCCGAGTCGGTTTTAGCGGTAGCAGTTCCTTTTTTAGCGAGTTGGCTAGCCAGAGAAGTGGTGTCGCCGGCGGCAGCTGTGGTGCCAGTAGTGGCCGCAGTGTTGGCCGCTACTGGAGCAGCGGCAGCTTCCTTGGCACTCAGTACTTCATTAAGCTGGTTGAGGTAGGGAGCAAACTCATCGGGGCGCCATACTTCCCAGAACTCCAGCTTAGCCTGGCCTTGCAGCAGCTTACGTACACGGTCGGGGTTGTCTACGCCGGGTAATTCTACCTGAATACGGCCAGTGCCCTTTACGCGCTGAATGTTCGGCTGGCTGGTGCCAAACTTGTCGATACGGGAGCGGAGGATGTTGAAGGAGCGGTCAATGGCTTCCTCAATTTCCTTGTTAATAGCGCCCAATACCTTCGCGTCGGAAGAGTTGATGTCGATGTTGCGGCTCTTGTTGAGCGTGTTGGCGAAGATGGAAGCCAGTTTGCCGTTAGGAGCGGCGTCGCGGTAGGTCTGCGCAAACAGGGTGGTGAAGGGCGTAGAAGGGCTAGCCTTCTGCAGCTCCTGGGCCTGAGTAATGGCTTTGTTGAAGGCCGGGTCTTTTGAGTTGGCCGACATGGCCCGCACAATCTCTACCGGCGATACTTCCAGCGTTACGTGCATACCACCATTCAGGTCAAGGCCGAGGCCAAGCTCTGAGGTGCGCACATCCTTGTAAGTAAGCGGCCCGAATACGGGTGCGCGCCACACGGAATCGAGGTAGTGCTGGCGCTTGGCTTCCACGAGTTTGCCCCCGCGGCTGGCGTAGGCCACCGCGTCGCGCTGCACCCCTCGTGACACGAAGGTGAGCGTCAGGAAGTAGATGCACAACGCCGACACAATAAGCGTCAGCGTAATGACGAGTCCTTTATTTCGCATTTGATAAAAAGTAGGTATTCTGAATCCAGGATAAGCTGATGCGGCGCAAAGGCGCTCCGGAAAAGCATGGTTGATGCCTGTAGGGCCAGCATTCCCGGCCGCATCAGCAACGGGAGAGGGCGCTAAGTGGCCTAGCAATGCAACTGCTTTTCAGCAGGCCAGCTTGCCTAGGGGGCATGTGGCGAGAGGGCGGCAACGAGCAGCCGGCTCCGAAACAAATCCGGTACGGCGCTGGGGCGGGGCTGCGGCTCCGCTAAACGAGCCCGCAACCAGGAAATGGTAGTCGGCGGTGTAGGTGAAGGCAGCCAGGCATCAGCCGCCGGCGCCAGCAAAAACACCAGTGGCGAAGTGGCTTCCAGCGTTACGCGCTGCTTTACCACGGCGGCCCTAGGGCCCGCGCTTACCTGAGTGCCTTTACCCGCCGGAATTACCCGGAGCGTAGCCACGGCCTGGTGGTTCAGCGACAGCACAAACAGCACGGTGGCTGTGAGCAGCGCGAAGCGCAGGCGAGGCATAAAGGCAGGTAGGAAACGCAAAATCTTCGGGGGTAAGAAGTACAAATATACTTTTTTGCGTAGCCCGGTGCAAAGTATCCTGCTACAGTCTGCTCTCAGGCAGGAGTTTTTGTGTGCTTTACAACTGCACTTTGCCCTTACTATTGCAAGAAAACTGCTTTACTATATTCCTGTTGGTGCGGTGCAGTACAGCGCAGGAAGTTGGCATTACAGAGCTATGTAAGCCAGCACGTTTCAGTATTCTACCGCTTCCTGGCCTGCATTAATCCTTTACACAGTGGAAATAAAAAGTCTCGCTGCCGGTAGGGCAGCGAGGCTTTTGTGATTGAGCTAGGCCAGTGGCTATGAGGCGTTAGCGGCTATTTTGCCCTTCAGGTACCCCACCAGCACATCCAGACCACGATCAAAGTGCCGGTTGTTGGGGATAATGACGTCGGCGTCGTGCTTGAAGGGCTTAATGTATTTCTCGTAAGTGGGGGCCACGTGGTTGGTGTAGCGGTACAGCACATCTTCCAGGTCATAGCCGCGCTCATCCCGGTCCCTGACGATGCGGCGCTGCAGCTTCACGTGTTCCCGCGCATCGATGTACACTTTCAGGTCCAGCAGCTTGGCTACTTCTTCAAAGTAAAACACAAAGATGCCTTCTACTACTACAATGGGAGCGGGCCGGAACACCAGCTCAGCGGGTACTACGTTCGGGTTATTAAAGGTGTACTCTTGCCGGCGTACCTCCAGGCCCTGGCTGATGCGCAATACGTCAGCGGCATACGCCGCCGAATCAATGCTGCTGGGAAGGTCAAAGTTCGTGACGCCCTGGGCATCTACCAGCTGGCTTTCACGGGGATGATAGTAGTTGTCCTGTGAAATCAGGCAGATATCTTCCTCGGGAAACGAAGCCAGTAGCCGACGCAGAAAAGTAGTCTTACCGGAGGCGCTACCGCCCGTGATACCGACGATGAAAGGGTGTTGCATTGGGGGTGGGAATAGGCCCGTACCGGCGGGGCCAACCCTGCAAAAGTAAGAAGTTTGCTGCTGAGTAAGAGAAAAGCCGGGCGAAATGGCCCGCTAAACCTCTATTTCAGCCGCTGGTTCAGGAAATGCACCAGCTTGGCCACGGCCCGGCTGCGGTGGCTGATGGCATTTTTTTCTGGCAGGCTCATCTCGGCAAAAGTGCGCCCGTTACTCTCAATAGGACAAAAAACCGGATCGTAGCCGAAGCCTTCCTGCCCGCGTAATTCGTTGATGATAGTGCCTTCTACGGCGCCCGCAAACTCGTGTACTTCGCCGCCGGGCAGCACCAGCGCCACCACGGTGCGGAAGCGGGCCGAGCGGTCGGAGCGGCCCCGGAGCTCCTGCAGTAGTTTCTGCACGTTATCAGCCGCTGAGCGCTGGGGGCCCGCGTACCGGGCCGAGTACACACCGGGCTCCCCGTTTAGGGCCGTCACCTCTAGGCCAGTATCATCAGCGAAGCAGGCTACGCCGTAGTTGTTCCACACGTATTCAGCCTTTTGGCGGGCGTTGCCTTCCAGCGTATCCTGGGTTTCGGGTAGCTCTTCTTCGCACCCAATGGCGGCTAGGCTAACTAGCTCCACTGAAGCCGGCAGCAGTGGCCGAATTTCATCTAGCTTGTGAGCATTGTTGGAAGCAAAACAAAGGCGCATAGAAACGGTGAAGAGGAGAAAAGGTAAAAGAGCGAAGTGATGAACGAGGTATACTGAGTACTACGTACTGCGCAGAAAGTTTAGCCCTTTATCGGCACTGGTGGTGCTACCTAGGCCACTTTGCGTCTTCCTCACTCCCTCGTTATCTGTTAGCGAAACATCAATTTGATGCTGCTCCAGGAGCGCTCAACGGCGCTGGGTGTCTGGTTGAGAACAGTATAAAAGCTCTGCTGGCCAGCCGCCGTACGTAGTTGCAGGCGGTACGTGAAAGGCCCACCGCCCAGGCCATGGTAGCTGTTTTGATCAACGTACTGGTACGTGCGCTGGTTGCTGGGTTCTAGGCTGGTCAGTTTGCTGAAGCTAGGTTCATTATTGGCCTTCCGGAATAGGGTATATTCCTGCACATCACCATCATGGTTTGCTTCCCACTCAACCACCACGTGGGTATCGTTGTAGGTGGCTTGGAAAGAAGTAATGGTGGCGCCGTAGGCTAACAAAACACCACCACTGAGCAGCACCAGACAGGCAATAAATTGGCGTGACATAGGCAAAGCAAGTAAGTAGAGCCGGGTAGATATAGATAGCGTAGCGGCCCAAACATAAGCAATTCCAAGAGCCACCACGGTGCTGCAGGGTTGCAAGGGGCGGAAAAGTGGCCCCATATTTTTGATATTCCGGCGTAACGTGTACTTTTGCAGTCCCTTCCGCAAAATCGGCAGGCACTCAGGTACAAACGGTATTAAACCATGAAAAAGGACATCCACCCCGAGTATCGCGAAGTTGTGTTCCAGGACACTTCTAGCGGCTTCAAATTCGTTACCCGTTCGACGATGAACTCTAATGAGACCATCACGATGGAAGACGGCAAGACTTACCCCGTCATCAAGGTGGAAGTTAGCAGCGAATCGCACCCCTTCTACACCGGCAAAAACGTGCTGCTTGACACGGCTGGCCGCGTAGAGAAGTTCCGCAACCGCTACCAGAAGAAGTAGTTTACTACTGGCTCGTAGCCGTTTGCCCTATAAAGAAGCTCCTTTCAGCAATGGAAGGAGCTTTTCTTTTATCCACGGCAGATGCCCTGGGAGTCGTATTTTTGCTCACCGCTCCCGGCTGGCCACGTAGCTTTGCTGCCAGAGAGTGGTCTAGGCCCCTCGCCGCTATTAACTTGCCCCTTATGACTATCCTGCTCTTCGACGACCCTCTGATTCGGCCGCGCCTGTTGCCATTTACGTTTACCCGGCCCGTGGCTGCTCTGCGGTGTGGCATTCTGACTATTGCTGAAAAGTGGCAGCTGAGGCTCAAGAGTGAGCAAGTAGGATACCTCACGGAGGCCTACTTGCAAGCGAAATTCCCGGCGGGCAACACCCAGGGACCCGCCCTGATCATCAACGGAGCCGTGTGCCCCGATGATTTGCTGGTGCAGCAGGTGCAGAGCCTGCAGCCCGGCGAGGCCTTGTTTGACGAGAAGATGCTGGTGGCCGCGCACCTGTCGGATGCTTCACAGGTAGCAGAGTTAATTCAGGATGGCTTTCAGCGCACCCGCGATGTAGCGGAGCCGGTAATGGCCATCAAGGAAGTGTGGCACCTGTTCCTGCGCAACGGCGCCGAAATTCGCCGCGATTTTGACTTACTCACTAAAGGCCGCCAATCAGCGCCCGTGGGCGATGCGCACACCATTGTGTATGCTCCGGAGAACATTTTCATTGAAGAGGGCGTGAAGATCAGGGCGGCAATTCTGAATGCTGAGGATGGTCCGATTTACCTTGGCAAAAACAGCCAGGTGCACGAGGGCGCCATCATAAAAGGTCCACTAGCTCTGTGCGAAGGTTCTCACATTAATGCGGGCGCCAAAATGCGCGGCGATAATACCGTAGGCCCCTTTAGCAAAGTAGGCGGCGAGGTTGGCAACAGCATTCTGCTTGGCTACAGCAACAAGGGCCACGATGGGTACCTCGGCAACTCTGTGATAGGGGAGTGGTGCAACCTCGGAGCCGATACGAATACCTCGAACCTAAAGAATAATTACGCTCCGGTTAAAATCTGGAGCCACTCAGCCGGCCGCTTCGTGAATACGGGCCAGCAGTTTTGCGGCCTCATGATGGGCGACCACAGCAAGTGTGGCATCAACACTATGTTCAATACCGGCACGGTGGTGGGCGTGGGCGCCAATATTTTTGGGGCGGGTTTCCCGCGTACCTTCATCCCGAGCTTCAGTTGGGGCGGATCGGCCGGTTTCGAAACGTTCCGCCTGCCAAAGGTGGCTGAAGTAGCCGAGCGCGTGATGGCCCGCCGCCACCTGGCCTACGATGCAACCGAGCAGACCATTATGAGCCACGTGTTTGAGGCGACGGCCAAAGACCGGGTGTGGGACCGTGCCGCCCCGGCAGCGCCCCAGGCAGGAGGAGTTGAGCTGTAAACTATTCTGATGCGTTTTTCTGATATTCCTGGGCAACAGAGCGTGAAGCAAGTGCTGGTGCAGTCGGTGCAGCGGCAGCACGTGGCGCATGCCCAGCTGTTTCGGGGGGCTGAAGGCTCGGCAGCGCTAGCGTTGGCCCTGGCCTACGCCGCTTTCCTGAACTGCGAAAACCGTCCGCACGAGGCGGAAGATTCCTGCGGGATATGTGTCAGCTGTCAGAAAATCGATAAGCTAGTGCACCCCGACCTCAACTTCATCGTGCCCGTCACGACAACCAAAGCGGTGTCTAAAGATGCCGTGAGCAGCAAGTTTGCGGCCGATTGGCGGGCGTTTGTGCTGGCTAACCCGTACCAGGGGCTCAATGACTGGATGCAGCACATTGGGGCCGACAACAAGCAGGGCAGTATTTCTAAGGAAGAAAGCCTGCAACTGCTGAAGCTGGTGTCGTTGAAAGCGTTTGAGGCCCAGTTTAAGCTGGTGGTGATCTGGCTGCCGGAGCTGATGCACCCCGCAGCTTCTAATGCCGTGCTGAAGCTGCTGGAAGAGCCGCCACCTGCCACCGTGTTTTTGCTGGTGAGTAATGCGCCAGAGCAGTTGCTGCCAACCATTATCAGCCGAGTGCAGCCGGTAGTAGTGCGCCCTATCCCAGAGGCCGAGCTGACTGACTGGCTGCATGCGGTGCACCATGTGCCGGAGGCAAAGGCCCGCCAAATTGCGCAGTTAGTAGAAGGTAACCCGGGAGCAGCCCTGGCCTCCAAAGATGCCGCTACCGCCGACAACGACTACTTCACCTTCTTTGTCGACTGGATGCGTCTGTGTTTTAGCGGCAAAGTAGACAAGATGCTTACCACTGCCGACGAGTTCCAGAAGCTGGGCCGCGAAAATCAGAAAGAGCTGCTGCAGTACGCCCTCACGTTGCTGCGCAAAGTGCTGCTGTTTGGCGTCGACCCCCAGCTGGTGCCGCATTTGCCTACGGGAGAACAACAGTTTGTGCAGGGCTTTAGCCGTTTTGTAACGCCCCGCAACGCCGATACCATTACCAGGGAGCTGAACGAAGCGCACTACCACGTGGAACGCAATGCCAACCCGCGCATGGTGTTCGTGGATACCTCACTGCGGGTAGCAGAGCTCCTGAAAATGGCCTAGGAGCGCTGGAAACTGAGAAAATACAGCTTGGTCAAAAGCTATAGCTGGTGCTAAATCTGCTATAGTCGGCTCAGAAACTGGTGAGCTGGTATCTTTGTCTGGTTACTGGAGTGGGCAGTTGCTCGGGCAAAACGGGCCTAGCCGGAACCGGGGCGCACCCAGCACCCGTTTTAGACACTGCCTAAAGTAAGGCGACATTTTTCAATTTTAAACCAGAATTCTTCTCGTGAAAAAGCCTATCCGCATCGGAACGCGCGGCAGCAAGCTGGCTCTCTGGCAAGCGAACCATGTGGCCGCTCGCCTGGAGCAGGCCGGGTTGCCCACTGAAATCGTTATCATCACTACCCGCGGCGACGTGGTGCTGGATCGTTCTCTGGACAAGATTGGCGCAAAAGGCGTGTTCACGGAAGAGCTGGAAGAGAGCCTGCGCACGGGCCACATTACTATTGCCGTGCACAGCGCTAAGGACGTGCAAAGCTCTATCCCGGCCGACCTGGAGCTGCTGGCCTTTATGGAGCGGGAGCAAGTAAACGATGTCATCGTGAGCTTTAATGCTGACCTCGATTTGCAACGTCCCGACCTTGTGCTGGGCACCAGCAGCACCCGCCGGAAAGCCATGCTGAAGCGCTTTTTGCCCCACGCCACTACCGCCGAAGCCCGCGGCAACCTGCAAACCCGCCTGCGCAAGCTAGAGGAAGGCCAGTACCATGCCTTGGTACTGGCCTACGCCGGTGTGCACCGCATGGAGTATGATGGTCTGATCCGTTATATCCTGCCCGAGACCCAATACATTCCAGCCACTGGCCAGGGTAGCGTGGCAATTGAGAGCACGCGTGATCTAGAACCCAGCCTCAAAGCTGAGTTGAAACGCATCTTGGACCACCCCGATACACACTTGGCTCTGGTAGCTGAGCGGGCTTTTTTGCGCACCATGGAAGGCGGCTGCAGTATTCCGTCGTTTGCGCTGGCTACGCTCACCTCTGAAGGGCATGTGCATTTGCACGGGGGGCTAATCAGCCTCGATGGGCAACAGTTCATTGATGTAAAGCAAACTGCTCCGGCCGACGACGCGGAGGCGCTTGGTATTCGAATTGCTGAAACTGTTCTGGCGCGCGGTGGCCAGCAGATTCTACATGATATCCGGCAAGTGCGCAATGCCGAGAATGTGGCCTAACAACCGAGCCAATAGATAAACAGAAGAGGCCTACGCAAATTAATGGCGTAGGCCTCTTCTGTTAAAATGAGTTTGAGCGGCAAGCTCTTGGGCTAGGCCACTTCACGCCGGCCACGGCCGAAGAAGGCGTATAACAACAGGGCAAATAGGGCGCCGCTGGTATCAGCTAGCATGTCTTTCTGGGCATCCCAGATGTCGCCCTGGCTGCCGAGGAAAGCGGCTCCGGCTTCACCACCGGCTGTAGCCGCATACACCCACTCAATGAGCTCATAGCTCATGGCCACCGTCCCGATAACGCACAGTGGGAATAAGTAACTGATGAAGCGGTTGCGAATGGTGCCGTTGCGGTCTGTCAGCTCAATGATGGGGTACGCGTAAAAGCCAACGGTGAAGTGAGCTACTCTATCGTACATGTTGCGCTTAAAGCCAAATAGGTTGTTAAACCAATCAAAGGGTACCTTCTCGAAGGTGTAGTGCCCGCCAATGGTGTGCATAAACAGCAGTACACTCATGAGGGCGTAAGCTAGGTTAGAGAACCGCACTCCGCGCAGGTACAACACCACTAGGGCTACCACTATCAGGAAAATGGGGATATTTTCGGCCCACCATGTGCCTCGTTCCGCCGGACTGATGCCCAGCGCCACAAACTCAATTAAGTAAACTGCCAGTAACAGTGTAGGAAACCAGCTTGGCTGGGAGGCAGGGGTAGCAGTGTTGTTCATGCAGGAAAATCAGGTAGGTAAAGAGGCGTTGGGCCCACATACGCGGCTGAAGGCAAATAGCTGGAAAATGTGAAATAAATTTCCGGTCTTCGCACCTGAAGTTGTATCAAACCTTCTGCGCCATGAATGAGCTTGCTATTTCTTCAGACCTTACCTTGGTTACGGCCCGGCTCCGGCTCCGTACTTGGCAAACCTCCGATGCACCGCAGCTGCACGACCTGCTAAGCGCTAACCACGAGCGGCTCCGGCTAAATTTCCCCAAGACCTTGGCTGCCACGCGCACTCTAGAAGATACGGCCGCCTTTATCCGGGAGCGGCAGCGTGATTGGCAGCAGCGCCGGGCGTACCAGTTGGGCCTGTGGCGAGCGGAAACCGAGGAGCTGCTGGGTCTGGTAAGCTTGCGGAACCTGGCCTGGGAAATTCCGAAGGCGGAGCTGGCCTACCTGATCAGCGCCGAAGCAGAAGGACAGGGGCTGATGCGGGAGGCCCTGGGAGTAGTGCTGCACTGGGCATATCAGGAGATAGGCCTGGCCCGGATATACTGCCAGCTGCGGCCCGAAAACCTGCGAAGCGCCCAACTGGTGCAGCGCCTGCAGTTTCGGCATGAGGGTTGCTTTCGCCAAGACTACCGGGGGGCTGATGGGCGCCTCTACGACCTGGATCAGTATGCTCTGTTGCGCTCTGAGTACGTACCCCTGGCTACAAAAAGCGTGTAACTTGGCGCCTTGGCTCGTTATCAAACCTGTTTTTGCATGAAGCTATTTGCTCGGCTTACCCTGCTGGTGTGGGTTCTATTGCTGTTCTCTCCTCTGTCAGAAGCAGCCCGCCTGCCCCGCAAATCCAAGAAGGATCAGCTCATAACTATCAGTACCGCTCAAGGTGATATCCGGCTCATCCTCTTCGATCAGACCCCTCTGCACAAAGCTAACTTCCTGAAGCTGGCCCAGAGCGGGTTTTATAATGGTACCACCTTTCACCGGATTATTCCCAACTTCATGATTCAGGGCGGCGACGCCAACTCAAAGGATGCTGACCCCACGAACGATGGAGCCGGACTACCAGATGAAAAGCGCATTCCTGCGGAAATCCGGCCGGAGCTGACGCACAAGTACGGCGCAGTAGCCGCCGCCCGCACCGGCGACATGATTAACCCCCAACGGGCCAGCAGTGCCTCGCAGTTTTACATTGTGGAAAACCACAACGGCACGCCTCATCTGAATGGGGCATATACCGTGTTTGGGCAGGTGATAAGTGGCCTAGAGGTAGTTGACAAAATTGCCCAACAGCCAGTAGCCGAGCGCAACCGCCCCATAACCGACATCAGGATGACGGTGAAGGTGGAGAAGCTGAAAAAAAAGAAAATAACGGAGCTCTACGGCTACCAGTATCAATAGCAGCGGCAAGCTACCATCCCCATGAAACTACTCATTACGGGCTCTAATGGCCTGCTCGGGCAAAAGTTGGTAGCCTTGCTTAGTCGGCAGGCCGGGGTGCAGCTGGTGGCTACTTCTCGCGGTAAGAACAAGTTAGCCGCTCTGTACCCTGAGGTAACGTTTGTGGGGCTAGACGTAACCGACCGCGCCCAGGTGCAGCGCGTACTGGCTGCCGAACGACCCACGCACCTCATTCATACCGCTGCCATGACCAATGTGGATGAATGTGAGCAGCACCAGGAAGCCTGCTGGCAGCACAATGTGGCGGCCACGGAGTATATGGTTGAAGCTTGCGAGCAGCAGAATATTCATCTGTTGCACGTGAGCACAGATTTTATTTTTAGCGGTGAGCAGGGCCCTTTGAGCGAGGAGGCTGTACCTGCGCCCGTAAATTACTACGGAGAGAGTAAGCTGGCGGCTGAGAAGGCTGTGCAGGCCTGCCGTGCGCCCTGGGCCATTTTGCGAACCGTATTGGTGTATGGTACCGCCCATGAGTACGGGCGCACCAACATTGTGCTATGGGTGCGAGACTCACTGAGGGCCAACAAGCCTATACAAGTGGTGAGCGACCAACTCCGGACGCCTACCTTAGCTGAAGACCTGGCACAGGGCTGCTGGCTCGCGGCGAAGCATAATGCTACGGGCATTTATCACCTCAGCGGCGCGGAGCTGCTTACTCCCTATCTGATGGCACTACAAGTAGCTCAGTATTTTGGGCTAGATGCTACGCTTATTGAAAAAGTAGATGCCAGTACCTTCACCCAGCCAGCGAGACGCCCCCTCCGTACCGGGTTTATCATTACCAAGGCCCAAAAAGACCTTGGTTACCAGCCCCGCACCTTTGCAGAAGGTATTGCCTTGCTGGCTCAGCAAACGGAAGCTGCTGCCTAAACCCTGGTAGGCCTGCTACCGGCTCAACGGCGCATACATAAAAGCCAGAGCAGGTATGTTACTTTGAGCAGCCAGGAAATGTAAGGGCGTAAAAAAACCCGCAGACAACGCCTGCGGGATTTTCACACACCTATTGCAACAACCTTTAGATCAGGCGGCACTGCGAGCAACTGCAGGCACCTGAGTCTGTATTTTCATATTCAATGTCTCGCGACTAGACCGCTCCGACGAGCAGTCCTCCTACCAGAACAGCAGTGCCATTTTCAATGGCTTCCATTCCAGTTCTATAGGCTACTATATCTCCATCAATTGTCGTGAACCCAGTGGGTACGGCAGGCGTCTGTGGCATTGCTGTGTGCAGGGGTAATACCTGGTTAGCGTGGCACTGACTATACTGAAAGAGCGAGGAGCCCATGTGTTTTTGCAACTGCGAACAGCTGAGTAATCCGGCTATTATTTCCTGTGTGCCGTTCCACATAACAATATTAAGGGGTCAAAATAGTGCTGTAAAGGACACTACTGCACTAATTGTGACTTGTATTGATTTTAAAAAAAATTATATAATATTTTGATAGTGCAAAGGGCTGAATTGTCTTAAACCACCCGGGGTCTCACCTAGCCAATTACATAAGCCCATCAGTAGCGCGCAAATTGATAAGCGAGTAGGTAGGGGTTGTGAAAAAGCAGCTCATTTTGTGACATCATTGTGTGTAGCTACTGCTAAATTTTTAGGCTGCCCCAGGGTCTGTAAGGCCCAAATGGTCAGAAAAAGAGCAGCGCTAGGCCACCCAATCAGCCACCAGGCAGTTGGGGCTAAGCGAGAAGAAGCTAACAGCCGCCCCCAACTGGCTACGTCCGGTGGCAGCCCTACTCCCAAAAACGCCAGGGTGGTTTCTAGGCCTATTATCAGTGCAATGCTAAGCGGAATGCGTATTCGCAACACCGGCCATACGTTTAAAGCTATGTGCTTCCGCACGATTTGTAGCGGCGGAATACCGGCGGCTTCTGCCGCCAGCACGTAGGGCAGAGAAGCCGTGCGCAAGGTGGCGGCGCGTAGCAGGCGGGCGGGGGTGGTCCAGCAGGTAACAGTGAGCAGCACTACCAAGCCCAGCGGAGAAGGCTGCTGAATGGCCGCCACGGTCAAAACCAATACCAACAGCGGAATTGAATCAAGCAGGGCAATAAGTGACTGAACAAATGTGTCTAGTGGCACGGGCAGTGGCCGGCGGCCCCAGTGGGTACGGTGCAAAAGGGTTCCAGCAGCTCCTCCGATGCCAATAGTGAATAGCAGGAGTAACGAGGGGGAGTCCCAGAGTAAACCAATACCTGCCACCAGCGCAAGCACGGCGGCCAGGCTGCCTATGCACCAGCTTGTTGCAACACGCAGGCGGCTGTTCCCGAAGAACCCAGCTGCCACACCCAGGCAGCCACCCAGCAAGTTAGAGAGTAAGGCCGCGGGCAAGCTGATGAGTAGGGTAGAGCGCGCGCCAGCTAGCAAGCTGTTCCAAATATCGTGGCCTACAGTATCGGTGCCGAGCCAGTTTGGCATGTGAAAAGGCGGCACCAGCGTATTGAGCAAATCAGGCGGGGGCGAAACAGAGGGTGCCGCTAGGGCAGCTAGGCCTACTAGCAAGAGCCAGCCCCAAGCGGCTACATGCGTGCTCCACTGCTTGCGCTTCATGCCGGGAGCCTAATGCGCGGATCTGCCCACTGGTAGAGCAGGTCTGCAAGTAATTGGCTGAGCAGCCGAACGAACGATACCAACAGCACGGCCCCAAGCAGAACCGGATAGTCTTGCGTAGAGGCGGCTTCTGCCAAGAGCCGGCCCATACCCGGCAGAGCATATATCATTTCCACCACCACTGAGCCGGTTACCAAGCTCGGCAGGAGTTCGGTAAATAAAGGCAGCACCACTAATAAGGCATTACGGATGATATGGCGCCGGACTACAGCACGCGGCGTTGCGCCTTTGGCCCGGGCCGTAGCAACGTACAATGCCTGTCGCTCCTGCTGAATAGCGGCATCTAGCTGAACCAGCAGCCCTGGCACACTAACCGCCACCAGGCTACATAATGGCAGCGCTAAGTGGTACAGATACTGGCCTAGGCCATCTGCCCACGAAGAAACAGTTTCCTGATTAGCCAAGCCATACGCCGGAAACCAAGCCAAGGCATCGGGGTTGGCCAATAGCAGCAGTAGCCCTAGCGCCACCACAAAAAGAGGTACTGACTGCAGGGCGTGCATAAGTGCTAGTACCACGCCGCGCCACTTAAGGTGATAACCCAGCCAGCTACTAAGCTCCAGGGTAAAAACAATGGCAAGAAATGCCGCTAACATGGTAAGCGGAAGAGTGTAGCGCAAGGCGGCGCTCAGAAGCTCCGTTACGGCAGTGCCCTCCCGGTAAGAAGTGCCTAAATCACCGTGTAATAGCCCTTGTAGCCATATGTGGTACTGGTTGGAAGTACCATGCCACTGCCACCCCGTGGCGGGGGGAGAAGTAGAGAAGGAAACATAAAACAAGGGCACATCCAGGCCATAGCGGTGGCGCAAGGCTGTTTCAGTAGCACTCAGGCCTGCGTTGCTGATAGTTGCCTGGGAGCTGAGCTCATCAAGGGCCGATTGAATAACGGCGTTGCCGGAAGTCAGGCGTGTAAGCAGAAAGATGCACGAGACGATAGCCCAGGCCGCCACGGCGGTTCTGCCAAGCCGAAGAAACAAGAATCGGCTTAACTGCATATCAGCGTTCCTGAGCCACAGAATCTGAATGAATGCTGGTAACGATATACCCAGGTTTCAGACCCGATACCGCAATTTTACCCAAACGCCGTGCTGCGGCTATCCGGTATTGTAGGAAATACAGCACCGTAAGTGGCCGCTCCTCATAAATCAGCTGCTGAAACCTACGGAGCAAACGAGCCTTCGCCACCGGGTTGTCTTCCTTAGCAATGGCTTCAATGAGTCGGTCACTCGATGGCGTGCCAAAGCCTGATATGTTATATAGCCCTGTGCTTTGAGAGTGCAGAATAGGGGTGAAGTCGTAGGCAAATGGGTTGCCGCTCAGGTTAAGCAAACTAATCTGAGTGCTCCCTTGCTGTTGCTGCCGGTTAAGCAAAGAGGCCTCCGTAGGGCGCAACTCAATAGGGATACCAACGGCGGCAGCAGCGGCCTGAAACTGTAAGGCCGCTGTTTCAAAGGAAGGCTCGCCGGCACGGTAACTCACGCTGAGCCGCAGTTGCTGCTGAGTGCCGGCCTCGGTAATGCGAGACCAGTTACGTTCGGGTTGCTGCTGCCACCCCGCTTGCCGCAGTAATTGGGCAGTTTGCTCTGGGCTGTACTTAAGCAGGGGCAGACTATCATTATAGAACTGCTTTACACGAGGACTAATGAGGCCAACGCTAGCGTAAGCGTGGCCTAGTTGCGTAGCCTGAATGAGCGCCGGAACGTTGAATAAATGCGTAAGGGCCTGCCGGGTGAGCCTATCTTGTAATAACGGAGCCCTGGTATTGAAATGGGCTGCCAAAAACTCGTAAGAGTCGGCGGTAAGAAACTGCAGGTGCCGCCGGTCAGCGGGCGACTGCTGCAAGCGGGCAAACTCTGTGGCCGGAATCAAGGGGTATAAATCAATATTACCCCGGCGCAGGGCTAATACGGCAGTGGCAGCATCAGGAATGATCTGGTAGTTGATGCCGTGCGGGTAGGCCTGCAGCTGCGGAGGTTGCGGCGATACTCGGTCGGCCCACCACTTTGGTTTTCGGGTAAGAGTGAGCTGCCGGCCGGGTTGCCAACTCGCTAAATTGTAAGGCCCACAGCCCGGAACACGCTCTGGGTGACGGGAAAACTGCGCCGCTAAATACCGCTTCGCGAAGGCTTGCACCACCGGTAGGGGCTTGTGCATTTCGGCTACTGAGACGGCCCGCAATGTATGTTTGGGGTCTAGCGCATACTCAGGCAAAATGCTGAAGTCGCCGGAGCTACGGATGTAGTCAATAGACTGCCCCCGACACAGCAGCGAAAAACGGCGGGGGCTGCCGGGGGTTGGAATTACATCTTCTACGAAACCAAAGCGGGCTTGCGCCAGCTCGATGGGGAGACCCTGGCAGTGCATCAGCTTCACGGTAAATACCACGTCGCTGGCTGATACCGGAGTGCCGTTGTCCCAGGTGGCTTCCGGACGAATCTGGTAAGTAACCAGCATCAGGGAGTCGCCGAGGCGTTTAACGCTCGGAAACTCCTGGGCCAGCCAGGGTAGAAACTCCCCTTTCGCTTCGCTGGGCTGCAACAGACTGCAGTGCAGCAAGCTAATTACCTCAAGTGCCCCTGAAGTTTTGACAATCAGTGGATCGAGGTTTTCTGGGTCACGAGCCCAGCGGATGCGCACCGCATCAGGTGGAGATGAAACTGTTGTGGAGCAGCCTACCAGACCACTCCACAACAGCAGAAACAAACCAAGTATACTTCTTTTCATGAACGGACAACTGTGCAAGCACTGCTGCCGGGCAAGTTACCACGTTTTAGGAGACAACTCGTGCGTGAGAAAAGCACCACAGGTGAAAGAAGATTTTAGGCCGTGAGGTAGCCATCGCCCCAGCCGCTGGTGCCGTGGTCGTTAGCCGCTAAGTAACCATCACCCCAGCCGCTGGTGCCATGGTCGGCCACTGTTAAGTAGCCATCGCCCCAGCCGCTGGTGCCGTGCTCACCACTAACAGCTATGTCGCTTTCGCCCCAGCCGCTTTTGCCGTGGTCAAGGAGGGCTAAATAACCGTCACCCCAGCCGCTGGTACCGTGGTCGTTAGCCGCTAAGTAACCATCACCCCAGCCGCTGGTGCCATGGTCAGCTACTGTTAAGTAGCCATCGCCCCAGCCGCTGGTGCCGTGCTCTCCGGCTGCCAGGTAACCATCGCCCCAGCCGCTCGTGCCATGCTCAGTAGTGCGTGCGGTCTGAACTGTAGTAGCTTGCTCGCTCCGGGCCTGTGAAGGCGTGCTGAACGAAGTGAGGCTGGAAAACTGCAGAAGAGCGAGGGCGAGTAGGTTCAACATGGTATGGAAAATATTTGTGGTTCAAGTGGTTGACTGACACAAATGTGGGGACCAAACCAGCCAGCGTAAAGGAAAGAAGCTGGGTAAACGTGACGTGAAATTCTGCCCTGTCTTGAGCTGTAAAATAAATATAAATGCTTTTTAGACTTAAGAAAGTAAGATCGAGAAAGGAAAAACTATAAATAATCCGGTCGTTTTGCGCCATTGTTGTGACATAGAACGGGTTATTTGAGCAAAATCTATCTGGTACAAAGATGAGTGGAAGTTCATAGTAGCGAAAGGATAGTAATGCTGTTTTTGTGACATGCCTATTACCTCAACTTATATTAGTATAATAGCCGCTATTATCTAAAAAGAGCCTTTTCAAATGGACGAATTAACTACACTGGTAAAAATTGTGACAGATAGGCGCCTGGCCGTGTTACCATTTTTAGACTTTTCTGACCGAAATGGGACTAGCAAAGACTTGCAGTTAGTGCGCTTATTGGAAAGCGACCCTACCATTACTCAGAACAAGATAGTTAAAACCTTATATGGGAGCACGGAAGCAAAAAGCCAGACGACTTTCCGGAAGCTTAAGTCGAGGGTACAGCAGAAACTGTTGAACCATCTGTATTTCCTGGATCATACTGATGCGCGCCACGTGGTGTCTCGCCGCCATGAGCAGCACTGCCTGGGCCTGTTGCACCAGGCCAAAATTTTGAGTGGGGAAGCTGAATATAAGCTGGCGGAAAGACTATACCGCAAAGCGCTAACCCTGGCCACGGAAGCTGAGCTGACCCAGTACGCGGTAATGTGCGCACGTACACTGCGCATTTTATACGCGGAAATGCGTAATCCAGCCCGCTTTAAGGTCATGAACAAGCAGCTCAATGAGCTGCAGAAACTGCTAGAGCTGGAAGATGAGGCGGAACAACTTTACTATGAGATAAAGGTGTTTTCTCAGCACAAGGTGCGCTGGCGGCAGTTTATTCTGAAACAACTTCCTGATTACCTGGAGCGGCTAGAGTTATTGCACAAAAAGGCTAAAAGCTACAATACGTTCTACTTCCTGTACGTGACTAAAATGTCGAGGGAGGAGCTAACCGGGAATTACGAAGAAATCATTCGGCTGACTACCGCCACTGAAAAAGCCCTTAAGCAGGGGAAAATTAACGAAAAGCGGTTTGACAAACGCTTCAACAACTACATGAGCGTGTATGCGCACTTGCAATGCCGAAGAGCTGAAAAGGGCCTGCAGCTTGCCGAGGAGTATTTCAAAGATTTCCATTACTCATCTGGTAACTGGTTTTATTACCTCGAGATTTACCTGTTGCTGGCCATGCACGCGGCGCAGTACGGACAGGCCTACGACCTGTTGCAGCAGGCCCGGCGCAACCCCTATTATCGTAAGCAACGCCCCGCGGCTCAGCAGCGCTGGGAGCTCTATGAAGCCTACATTCAACTGATTCAGCCCGAGCAGTCGCCGCTCAAGATGCGGCACTTTGCGCAGTTGGTGCAAACCGTGCCCGACTACAGCCGGGACAAGCAAGGGTATAACGTGGCCATACTCATTCTGCAGTTCCTGTACTTTCTGCGACGCCGGGATATTGAAGGATTGCTGGCGCGTTTGGAAGGCTTGCGTAAGTACGAGCAACGGCATTTGCGCAACCCCGCTACGCTCCGCAGTCAACTCTTCTTTCGGATGCTGCTGCTGACGGTGAAAGAAAACTTCATGTCGCAGGCTTGTGAGCAAAAGGCACTGCCACTGCTGGAACGGCTCAAAGTTGCGCCGCAGCCGGGAGAGGCCTACGGCGAAATCGAAATCATTCCTTACGAGAATCTGTGGCAGTACACGCTTGATATTTTACGTAAACTGGAAGCGGAACAAACGG
The DNA here is from genome assembly GCF_013137895.1 of Hymenobacter taeanensis. Classification (NCBI taxonomy): domain Bacteria; kingdom Pseudomonadati; phylum Bacteroidota; class Cytophagia; order Cytophagales; family Hymenobacteraceae; genus Hymenobacter; species Hymenobacter taeanensis. The sequence continues at coordinate 760,812 of NZ_CP053538.1, read as the reverse complement.
CCGCTGAGCACGCTGGCCGCAACTACGTTGGCTAGCCATATTGCTTGGTAAGATGTAGCCATGAGCAAGTAATAGCAAAGAGGCCTAGAAGCAGCTTACACTGCTTCTAGGCCTCTTTGCTGTGATGCATGGGGCGCGTTACTTGCCCGTGACTTTAAACTCAGTGCGCCGGTTGAGCTGGCGGCCTCCTTTTGTGGTATTAGGGGCTACGGGTTGAGTGTCGCCGTACCCCGCAAACGTGAGCCGGTCTTTGGTGATGCCCTTCTGCACCAGGTAATCTACTACCGCTTTAGCCCGACGCTGGCTTAGGTCCTTGTTATAGGCGGCATTGCCTACATTATCAGTATGTCCCGAAATTTCCAGGCGCAGGGCAGGAGTTTCAGTCAACAGCTTCTGGAGGCGCTCCAACTCACTGGTGCTTTCGGCGCGCAGTGTGGCTTTATCAAAGTCAAAGAAGATGTTGTTCAGTACCACCTTCACCCCAATATCAAGCTTCTTCAGGGCAATGTCCTTCACTACTTCAGAGTAAGTGGCGCCAGCAGGCAGGTCAAAATTCTCGGAGTGGAAGAGGTAGCCTTCCTGCCGAACAACAATGCCATAATTAACACCCGAGGGCAACGACACTAAATAGCGCCCCGACTGCGCATTGGCCCTGAACGAAGCAATAACCTCGTTACGTGAGTTGTCAATTACGTCAAGGGTTGCCTCCAGCGGTTCCTTGGTTTTTTCGTCGGTAACCGTACCCTTAAGAATTGTAACCTGGGCCGAGGCAATAGCTACTGGCGGGGCCAGCAGGGTCTCTTTTACTGGCTGCACCCGGGAGGCCAATAACTGGTCCTCCTGGCTTAGCAGGGGCTGCTTCTCGGGGCCCAGGAAAGTAATCTGGTAGATGTCCTTAGAGCCCAGGCCATCGTCGCGGAAGGAAGAGTAATAGCCGTGACGCCCCGATGCCGAAATCACAAAGAATACATCATCATCGGGGGTATTAATGGGCCAACCGAGGTTTTCGGGGGCGCTCCATTTGCCATTTTCATACACCGATTTGAAAATGTCGTACCCGCCCATGGAGTTATGGCCTTCTGACGAGAAGTACATGGTTTTACCATCGGGGTGCAGGAATACGCCTTCCTCACCGTATTGGGTATTGATAACCGGACCTAAGTTTTGGGCTTGGCCGCGGCCGTCAATCTCAATTTTGTAAATGTCGCGGCTACCCAGGCCACCCTCTTTGTCGGTCACAAAATACAGGCTGCGGCCATCGGGTGTGTAGGCTGCTGATGACTCGTGCGAGCGGCTATTGATGCGGGAGCCCAGCTTCTGGGGCTTGCGCCACTGGGCCCCACGCAGGTCTGCCTCGTGCAGGTCGCCGCCGTTGTCTTCCATATACATCAGCATCCGCTGTCCATCGGGCGAGAGGCCTACGGTGGCATCGTGGCCCTCAGTATTCACGGGGTCACCGAGGTTACGGGCCGCCGACCATTCGCTAGGCCCCGTGCGGGTGCTTTGGTAAATGTCTTCGAAAAAACCGCCGGTTTCCGGGTCGCGTTGCCCACCCGTGGAGTTATCTCGCCGAGAAGTGAAGAGAATTACGGATTCATCGGCGGTAATTACGGGGCCGTAGTCGGGGTAGGGGGAGTTTACGCCCGGTCCGGCATTGTCAATGAATACCCGGGTGGGTTTAGCCGCTAGTTTCTGACCGTTTTCGCACTCCCGAATTTTCTTTTGAATATCCTCGGTGAAGGCCGCCGTATTTTTAGAACCGCTGGCCGGAGTAGCCCGCTTATACTCGGCAATAGCCTCCTGCCATTTAGCATTGAGGTGCAAGCCACGGCCCAGCAGGTAATGTATCCGTGGGTCTACATCGGGGTTAAGCTGGTAAGCCTTCTGCAGATAAGCGAGGGCCCGGGGCTTAAACCCAGAGTGCAGGTAGCTGTCTCCGATGCGGAGATTAAGCTCGGCATTATTGGGGTTGAACTTCTGAGCCATCAGGTAGTGCCCCAGAGCCTGCTCATAGCGCGGAGGGTCCATTTCGTACCACTCATTGCCCGCTTTCACCTCCTTAAGGGCTGCCTTAAGACCTTCCTTATCATTGCCAAACCGGTCTTTGCTGAACTCAACATTCTGCGCGTGCGCGGCAGTAGTGAGTAGCAGGAAGGCGAGTAGGTATTTATGCATGGATAGTGTAATGAGAAGTTAGGGTAGGCTTGCGTGCCGATAACTGTGGTGCGCTGCGACTGAGAATGAAGAATGTTTTTGCGCCGCTTTTCCCTTCGCAACGAGGCCTATTGTGCCCCGCAGCCCGAGTTAGCCGCGTACGTGTTGCCTACTTCCAAGCCTAGGTCAGCGGCTTTGCGCCAATCCTGACAGGCTTGGTCGGGGTGGCGCAGCATCTCGCGAGCGTGGCCCCGGTTGAGGTAGGCCTCTGCGTATTGGGCATTCAGACTAATAGCTTTTGAGGCATCGGCCTCCGCTTTGGCAAAGTCCTCCAGCTTGAGATAAGCGGCGGCGCGGTTATTCCAGGCGTAAGCATAATCAGGTTGCAGGGTAACGGCTTTTGAAAAGTCTTCTACCGCCCCCTTAAAGTCGCCTTGTTCAAAGCGGGTGGCACCCCGGTTTGTAAAGGCCAGAGCGTTATCCTGCTTTTTGCTCAAGTAGTCGTTGTAATCCTGGAGGGCGCCTTTTAGGTCACCGGCGCGGCGCTTGGTAGCAGCCCGGTTTAGCAGGGCAGGCAGCAACTCAGGCTGCAGGCTCAGGGCTTTGCTGTAGTCCTGGATGGCGGCAGGTAAATTGTTGAGCTGGCGCTGGGCGCTTCCCCGGTCGTGCCAGGCGTATGCGTAAGCGGGGTCAGCCTTAATGGCCTGATCAAAATCGGCTTTTGCATCTTGATAACTGCCTTTTTCAAACCGCAAAGCCCCGCGGTAATACCAGGAGGGAGCATAATCTGCTTTCAACTCTGCCGCTTTGGTGTAGTCCTGCTCCGCCTCCGCCGACTGACCCAGCGCCTCCCGAGCCTGACCACGCCCGAAATAAGGGCCAAAAGTGGCGGCATCGAGCTTAATGGCGGCGTCGTAGTCCTGCACCGCCGACTGATACTCCTTCAGCTCATAGCGCGTGGTAGCCCGATTGTAATAGGCCTTGGCAAAGTCAGGCTTGGCAGCCAAAGCCTTGTCAAAGTCCAGGATAGCGGCCCGGTAGCTTTTCTGGTTGTACTTCGCCACTCCGCTGTTATAGAGCTTTTCGGCCAGCTGAGCAGGTGGCAGCGTGGTAGCCTTAACAGTATCTACCTGCGCATGAGCAGTGCTGGCAACAGAGGCCATAACTATAACGGCCAGAACATTCCTTAGCATAGCATCCCGCTGATTTGATTTGTGCGGGTAAATATAATTTTTATTAACACAATATGGACCGAAATCCTATTGAATAGCTATGTAATTGAATTAATTGAATAATTAACAGGCCTGTTAGAGGGCCTGACTTCAACCTGCGTGTTTAGGCCGGTAATTGGGTCCTGACCATTTCTTGCCATTCTTCCCGGAGGCCACCAGAATAAACGGTGCGGTTAGCGCGCCGGTACCAGTAGGCGGCATTGCCAAAATCACCTTCTTGGCGGTGCAAAAAGGCGTGCAGCCAGTTGTGCATCGGGTCATGCTCGTTATCCTGGGCAATATCATGAGCGCGGTGCCATTCATCTCGGCCAGCATACCAGAGGGCTTCCAGCAAGGGAGTAAGATGAGCAGGCGCTTCTAACTGGGTCTGAGAATCCATAAATTCTTTGTAAGTCATAACCGGCAACTTGAGCGGAGTAAAAAGGGCACATGACCTATACGGAACCCCGGCGCAGAGGGCTTAAGCGCTTGGCGCACTACCAGCGAGCAGGTATTCATTTGCAAAAAATAGCCTAACCGCAAACTTCCGGCCGCTTATGGGGGTTGATGGGCTGATTGATGGTCTGCCGGAAGAGTTTGCGTATTTTTGCACTCCTGATGGGCTTGATGTCTAGCCCTCGTTTTTACTTAAAAGCCTAGCTTTCTCCTATGGCCACGTACCCAGAATACATGGTAGCCCCGATTCGTCAGGACCTCGTTGAGGCCGGTTTCGAGCAGTTAATGACCCCCGAAGAAGTGGATGCTGTGCTCAATGAGCAGAGCGGCACTGTATTGGTAGCGGTAAACTCAGTGTGTGGTTGCGCCGCCGGTAAGGCCCGCCCCGCCCTGAAAATGGCTGTTTCCAGCTCCGATAAGAAGCCCAACAAGCTGGTAACCGTATTTGCCGGCATGGAAACCGAAGCCGTAGCGAAGGTGCGGGAGCACCTGTTGCCTTACCCACCCAGCAGCCCTTGCATTGCGCTGTTCAAAGATGGTGAGCTGGTGCACATGATTGAGCGCTACCACATTGAAGGCAATGACCTGATGCGCATTGCCAACAACCTGCAGGGCGCATTCGAGGAGTACTGCTAAAAGTGGTAGTGGCCTAGGGCCAAGCTGCCAAGCACCACGTACAAAAGCCGGTCATCCTGTTAAGTGATGACCGGCTTTTATGCTATTTAGTCACGCCTCTTTTGCAGTATGAATTCCATTATCGAGCCACTGGCTTGGGATAGTCGCTTTTTAGGGTTTCCGGTCGGACGCCTCATCAGCCTAAACATGCCGGAGCAGCAGTTGCGCTCTACCATTTGTGGGGCCTGGCAGGAAGGCTGGCGGCTTCTGTACTGGGCCGTAGACCCCGATGATAAGACCTCAAACCAAAGTGCTCAGGTGGTAGGGGCAGTACTAGCCGACCAGAAAGTACGCTTTGTACTTGATGTTGAGTTAACTGCTCAGCCGTTGCCACCTGCCATTCAAGCGGCCACTACCCTAACGCCGGCTTTACATGAACTAGCGCAGCAGAGTGGTATGCACTCGCGCTTTCGCCTTGATCCTCATTTTGCCCCAGGAGTGTACGAACGCCTCTATCGGGAGTGGATTGAGAAGAGCATACAGGGTGAAAGAGCACGCATAGTCCTGCAGTACCAGCCCACACCCACTGCTAATGCCACGGGCCTCTTAACCCTGGGTGTGCGCCCCGGCCGGGCCGATATTGGGCTGCTGGCGGTAGATGCAGGTATGCGCAGGCAAGGTATTGGGCATCAGCTGATACAGGGCGCTAAACATTATGCTGCTGCCTGGTACTTACCCCAACTGCAAGTGGTAACACAACGAGCCAACACAAGTGCGTATCAGTTCTATGAGAGCGAGGGCTTCCGGCTAGAGCATGAGGAGTTAATTTATCATCTGTGGTTGTAACGGCAGTGGCCTAGACATAAGAAGGGGCCTTTCTCACTGGTAGAAAGGCCCCTTCTTATGTCTAGGCCACTGCCGTTTCGTTGAGGCAATTAGTTAGCGTATTCGCTCAGGAATTTAATGCGCATCAAACGCAAATCTTCCTCGGTGTAGTCATCAGAGCCCAGCTCTTTCAGGGCTACCGCAATATTATCGGTACTGGCTTGCAAAAAGTATTCGGTAATTTCTTCCTGGCGGTCTTGGTCCAGCACCCCATCAATATAGTAATCGAGGTTGAGCTTGGTGCCCGAGTAGCAGATGTGCTCAATCTCCTCCATCAGCTCCCGCATATCAATGCCCTTAGAAGAAGCAATTTCCTCCAGGTCCATTTTCTTATCGATCTGCTGAATGATGTAGATCTTGATTTTAGACTTATTAACGGCCGATTTTACTACCACATCGGCGGCTGTTATAATGTCATTTTCATCCACGTATTTCTGGATGAGAGCTAGGAAGGGCGCCCCAAACTTCTGGGCTTTTCCCTGGCCTACGCCACCTACGTGAGCCAGGTCTTCCATCTTCACGGGGAAGGTAGTAGCCATCTCTTTCAAGGACGGGTCTTGGAAGAGAACGTAGGGGGGCAGGTTCTTCTGCTGAGCAATTTTCTTGCGCAGCGCCTTCAGCATCTCGAACAGCGTCTCGTCGTGGCCCGCTGCCTGCTGGACTTCTTCTTGTTCCTGTTCTTCTTTCACCTCTTCCTCGTAGTTGTGGTCCTGAGTGAGCTTGATCGAATGTGGGTTCTCAATAAAGTCGATACCCTTCTGCGAGATCTTAATTACGCCAAAATTCTCGATATCCTTTTCCAGGTATCCTGCCAGCAGTACTTGGCGCAATAAAGAGTGCCAGAACTGAGCATCGTGGTCCTTGCCCTGGCCATATACCGGTAGCTGGTCGTGGCCATAGCTCTCCACGTGGGGGTTATTCATCCCCATCAACACCGTTCCAATATGGTCGAGGCCAAAGCGCTCCTCCGTCTGCACTACGGCTTTAAGGGCCATTACCACCTCGTTCTTGGCCTCAAAACGGGCCCTGGGGTGTTTGCAGTTGTCGCAGAAACCGCAGTCGGTAGGATAGCTCTCGCCAAAGTAATGCAGCAGCTGCTTACGGCGGCACACTGCCGAGTCGGCGTAGTTGGCCATCTCCTGCAGCAACAGCTTGGAGTTATCGCGCTCGGTTACGGGCTTGTCTTTGTTAAATTTCTCCAGCTTTACAATGTCGTCGTAGCTGTAGAACATCAGGCAGTCGCCCTCCAGGCCGTCGCGGCCGCCGCGGCCGGTTTCTTGGTAGTATCCCTCAATGCTCTTGGGCGTGTCAAAGTGAATCACGAACCGCACATCGGGCTTATCAATGCCCATCCCAAAGGCAATAGTGGCCACAATAACGTCGCAGTCTTCGTTCAGGAAGGCGTCTTGGTTAGCCATGCGCACGTGCGGGTCAAGGCCGGCGTGGTAGGGGAGGGCCCGCACGTCATTCACGCGCAGCAGCTCCGCAATTTCCTCTACTTTCTTGCGGCTCAGGCAATACACAATGCCCGCTAAACCCTTGCGCTGCTTCACGTACTGAATCAGCTGCTTCTTGGTGTTGTGCTTGGGGCGCACCTCGTAATAGAGGTTGGTGCGGTTGAACGAGGTCTTGAACACCGAGGCGTCGTCCATCTGCAGGTTTTTCTGAATATCCTGCTGCACCTTGGGCGTTGCGGTGGCCGTGAGGGCAATAACCGGCACCTGCACGCCCAGGCCGTCAATAATGCTGCGAATCTTGCGGTACTCGGGACGGAAGTCGTGGCCCCACTCCGAGATGCAGTGAGCTTCGTCAATAGCCACAAAGGAGATAGTAGCCTTCTGCAGAAACTCAATGGTTTCTTCCTTGGTCAGCGACTCCGGCGCCACGTACAGCAGCTTTACCTCGCCGCTGATAACGTCCTTCTTCACCTTGTTCATTTCTGACTTCGACAAGGTCGAGTTCAGAAACTGAGCATTTACCCCAAACGCATTTAGCTGATCTACCTGGTTCTTCATCAGGGCGATAAGCGGTGAAATCACGATGGCCGTGCCAGGCAACACCAAGGCCGGGAGCTGATAGCACAAGCTCTTGCCTGCCCCAGTGGGCATAATCACGAAGGTATTGTTGCCTCGGATGACGTTTTGGATAATATCCTCCTGCACGCCCCGGAACTGACCGTACCCAAAAACTTCCTTTAACTTGCCTTTCAGATCAGCCTCTTGCTTCACTTGAATTTTCACGGCGGCTGGCATAGACATCCTCACTTGCGCTGATTGGGGTTGCAGACTGGAGTACATACTTGAAGTTGCATTCCTAATCTAGACAAAATTAAGATAGAGAGCACAGTGCGGCCACAGATAAAGCCATTTAGCATCGGTTAGCCGCCTCTTCTTTTCTATTTGATATCAAATTTAGATTGAAACAGCAGAACGACCCCATCCTGATTGCAAAAAAAGTGCTTCAGCAAGAAGCTGAGGCTATTCAGGGAGTAGCCGATGTTATAGGCAACAGCCCGGATTTTGCACAATGCGTAGCTGCTATTCTCTCTTTACGTGGTAGGGTGGTAGTAACTGGCATTGGGAAAAGCGCCCACATTGCAGGCAAAATGGTAGCCACGCTAAATTCTACGGGTACTCCGGCCCTGTTTATGCACGCCGCCGACGCCATTCACGGCGACTTAGGCATGATTCAGGCCGATGATTTCGTCATTGCCATCAGCAAGAGCGGCGACACGCCCGAGATAAAAGTGCTGGTGCCTTTGCTCAAGCGCAAAGGAGTGCCGCTGGCCGCCTTGGTCAGCAACGCTGAATCATATTTGGCAGTGCAGGCCAATTACGTGCTGCACGCCCCCGTAACCCGCGAGGCCTGCCCCCATAATCTGGCACCTACCACCAGCACTACTGCCGCCTTGGCCCTGGGCGATGCGCTGGCGGTATGCCTGCTGGAAAGCCGCGCTTTTAGCCGGCAAGACTTTGCCCGCCTGCACCCGGGAGGTACCTTGGGCAAAGAGCTCTACCTTAAAGTGGGGGACCTCAGCCGCCAGAACCAGCAACCCCGGGTGCGCGATGATGCCGCCCTGAAAGAAATAATTCTGGAGATATCAGGCAAGCGCCTTGGTGCCACGGCCGTGCTCAATACCCAAGAAGAACTGGTAGGCATTATAACTGATGGCGACCTGCGCCGTATGCTTACCACCTTTGAAGGCCGGCTAGACGCCGTCAGGGCCCTTGACATTCTAACCCCCGCCCCCGTTACCATCGATATCGACGACTTTGCCGTGGAAGCACTAGCCCGCATGCAGGCCCGTAATATCACCCAGCTAGTAGTAACCGATGACGGGCGCTTCTGCGGGTTCATTCATCTGCACGATTTGCTGCGGGAAGGACTGGTGTAGCATCTGCCGGACAATAAATGTGCGTGTATGCATGCGAGTTTGTTTATTGCCTGCTTAGTTTGACCGCTCAGTTGGGGTTTGGCTAGCTAGGCCAGTCGGGTTTACTAGTCAGCCGCGGCTACCTTACACTTCATTTTCACCACCGTAGGGACTTTGCGCCCTTCACCTATGGAACAGCACACCTACCTCGTGGTCATGGCCGGCGGCATTGGCAGCCGCTTCTGGCCCTTTAGCCGGACGCATCACCCCAAGCAATTTCATGATGTGCTAGGTATGGGTCGCTCCATGTTGCAGCTCACCGTTGATCGATTTCGGGGAATCTGCTCCCCCGAAAATGTATTCGTGGTCACGAACCGCGACTACACCGACCTGGTGCAACAGCATTTACCGGAGCTGCCCCCCAACCAAATTCTGGGGGAGCCCATTGGGCGTAACACGGCCCCGTGTATTGCGTACGCCAGCTACCGCATTGCGCAGCGCGACCCAGAGGCGGTGATTATTGTGACGCCCGCCGACCACGCCGTGATGCACGAGGAAAACTTCCGGGAGGCTATTCGCACGGCGTTGGGCGCGGCGCAGAAGCACAATGTGCTAATCACGCTGGGCATTCAGCCTTCACGCCCCGACACGGGCTACGGTTACATTCAATTTATTGATGAAGATGTAAACCCAAAGACCGTGGCAGCGGCGAAGGGAGGTGAGCAAAGCACCTTTCCTAAAGGGCTATTTAAAGTTAAAACCTTCACGGAGAAGCCTAATCTGGAGCTGGCGAAGATGTTCGTGTCCAGCGGCGACTTCCTCTGGAACTCCGGCCTGTTCGTATGGCGGGCCGATGCCATCATCAGCGCCTTTCACCATTACCTCAGCGACATTGCTGAGGTGTTTGATGAGGGAGCCAACGACCTCGGTACCGAGCGCGAAGAAGATTTTATTACCCGCGCCTACACGCGGTGCCGCAACATCAGCATTGATTACGGCGTGATGGAAAAGGCCGATAACGTGTATGTGTTGCCCGCCGACTTTGGCTGGAGCGACCTAGGTACCTGGGACTCCCTGCACCGCATGGGCCACCACGATGCCGACGAGAATGTGGTTGATGGCAACGCCCTGCTGTATGACACCCGTGAGTGCGTCATCAAAACCCCCTCTGAGCGCCTCGTGGTAGTGCAGGGCCTAGAGGGCTTTATCGTGGCCGAATACGACAACGTACTCCTGATCTGCAAGCGTACTGAAGAACAGCGCGTGAAGGAGTTCGTGGCCGATGTGAAATCGAAAAAAGGCCTCGGCTATAACTAATGAGCCTGCGAATACTGGTGGTTGCTGCTCCACTATGGCTGGGTATCGGCAACCCGGTCCGTCAGGCAAAACCTGCACCCGACGTGTTACGCCGGCCTGGAGAAACAACCGTATTTTCGTTTGTGACGGGCAGGGGCAAAACCGTTTCGCTCTGTGAGGGCCCGAAAAGCGCCTACCTAGTGTACCGCTTCGGCACGGCATCTAAAACAGAGCTGCAATATCCAGCAGTTCTTGATGCTAGTAGCTGGAGTAAGTTTACGTACTTCAGGTATTTTCGGGGCGGAGGGGTAGCCAACGCCGGGCGTGAGGAGTATAGGCTGTCCTTCCGAAACGGAAATGTTGAATATCAGCTTTATGATCTGACTCACGCGGAAGCTGGCAAAGACGGCAATGAAGAGTACCCGCGCGAGATAGGTATTGATGTTTCTGCTGCTAAGGGTACAATCACTGGGAAGGAGTCTACTTCACGTGGTGGCCTAGGGCTAAGCGAGGAGCAACGCGAGCGGGTGACAATAGATGAAGGAAGCTTTTGAGCAATAAATAAAGCCCGTCACTACAAAGCGTTGCTAAGTAGTGACGGGCTTTATTTGATGGAGCAGCACTATGCTCCCTTCACTAGGCGCTGGCGCAGCACTTCATAGAGCATGATGCCGCTGGCAACCGACACGTTCAGGGAGCTGATCTGGCCCGCCATGGGAATGCGCAGCTTATAGTCGGCTATCTGGAGATACTCGGGGCTGATGCCGTCTTCCTCGCTGCCCATGAGTATAGCAAGCGGGCCGGTAAGGTCAACGGCCCCGGTTTCAAGGCTGGCGTCGGTCTTTTCGGTACAGGCCACCACTTGCACGCCGGATTCGCGAAGGAAAGTAAGCGTGTTCTTAAGGTTGGCCTCGCGGCATACCGGAATAAGGTTTAGCGCGCCGGCAGAAGTTTTAAGCGCGTCGCCGTTAATCTGAGCGGCGCCGTGGCTGGGCACTACAATGGCATGCACGCCTAGGCACTCCGCGTTCCGGGCAATTGAGCCGAAGTTGCGCACATCCGTGATACGGTCTAGTACCAGCAGCAACGGGGTTTTGCCCTCTTCGTACAAACCTGCCAGAATGCTGTCCAGGGGCATGTAGTCGATGGGCGACACGTAGGCCACTGCCCCCTGGTGGTTTTTCTTCGTGATGCCATCGAGCTTCTCAATCGGCACCATCGACATAGGAATATTGGCGGCCTTGGCCAGGGCCTGAATATCCTGCGTCATAGAATTCTTCGTGCCCCGGAGCAGAAAGATCTTGTCCAGCGTGCGGCCCGCATTAAGCGCTTCTAAAATGGGGCGCAGGCCAAAAATCATGTCAATGCTCCGGTCGGCGGCGGGGCGGTGGGGGTAGCGCGGCTTGTCGTCGCGGCCGCCTTCAGGGCGCCGGGCGGGGCGGTCGTCGCGGCCTTCGCCATCCCGGGCCGGGCGGCGCGGCGTCACAGGCCGATTCTCAGAATCAAAAAATTGGCGACGCTCATTTAGCGGCCGGTCCGGACGGTTATTCCTTTTCTCCATTGCTCGACGGCGGCATACCAGAGACGTTCGTACTCGGGGCGGCGCACCAATTCATAGTGTTCAGGAGCAAAGGTACTTGGTTTAGCGCGGAACGTATAGGTCGCTGCTCGTTCTGGGTCGCTGCGGTATACCCATTGCTCCTGGCCCGCTTCTCTGTACACTGATTCAGGTGGCCCCAGCACCAAATACAGTAGGCCCCGATCGGTGAGCCAACCGGCTTTATGCGCTGAAAATAAGCGGTTCGCCTTCATCACCCGGCCGTAGTATGTCCGGATAAGCTGCTTCGCTACGGCTTGGTTGCCGGCCGCTAGATCGAGCCAGAATTTGTCAACGGCTTTCTTAGGGTCGGGCGCGTCAAACAATTTTTTGCGCTCGGCAGAAGTAGTCAGGAAAGTAAGGGGGGCAATTAATTCATCGGCGGAGGTAATTTCCGGGTAGCTGTTGTCTTCCACCAGTAGGCCACTCCAGGGGGCACTGCTGCCCGCTTTCAGTAAGTATAGCCCGCTGGGAAGACGCACTACCTGGTTGGGAGAGAAGGAGGCTGAATCTGTGAGAGCCAGGGTGCGAGGCAGTGCCACTGCCGCCGGGTTCGACATGGGCGGCAGAGCAGGCTGGGAGCTCAGGGGGTAGCGCCGGGTTTGCAGGGGCTGCTCAGGGCCGTAGCTGGCAATTTTAAAGGTTTCGCCAGTGTGCAGGTAGGGCCGAAGTAATGGCCGGTCTAGTGAGTCAGTGAGAATGTAAGGCTTATGTAACCGGGCGGCTGTGATAGTTAACCAAAGAGCGCCGTCGGTATAATCGGGGTTGGCAGGCGGGGTGGCAGAACCGCTGGCTGGTAGCTTACTGGTTGAGGCACTGGCAGCCGCTGGCACCAAGCTGGGTTGTATACTGATGATCTGCCCAACCGGCACGCGGCTCATGGGCACCGCCACATCAACCCATGTACCAGCTGGCTCCTGCCGGAAATGGCCTGGCTGCAGCTGTACGGGGTATTGCCACTTCGGCTGCTTGGCAGTATAGCTGGCCCAGGCTGCTACGTACATCACCTGGCCAGGCCTAAAGTGGTTGCCCGGAAACCGCAGGAACAGGCGTAGGCTGTCGTCCTCGCGGCGGGTGTCTACCACTATCTGGCGGTCGGGCCGATACTGCTCGGCGAAGTCGCGGCGTGGAGCGGCCCACAGGGCCGTAAAGCTGCTCAGACTGAGCACTAGGGATAGCAGGAAGGAGGTAGCAGCTTTCACAGAAAGATAAAATAGGCTTGTAACCAAGGTACGTAACCAATGAGGGACATGGCCAGACTCATAAAGTTAGAGTTTAAGGTGGTACCTGAGTTAGGAGGTGAAACAGCTTTCTTACTAGCGCTCTAGGCCACTCTAAACAACATAAAAAAGCCCGCTCCTGGTTGAGAGCGGGCTTTTTTACAGTAATAAGTCTACCCTACTGACGCATGTACTGCTGAAACAGGCCTAGGGCTTTGGCCGCGCGCTGCTCATCGCCAATTTGCTGGGCGGCGCGCCCCACACTGTTCAGGGAGAGCAGGTAGGTTTGATATTCCTGGTCGAACATGGCGCTGTTATGGGTGCTATAGTACGCCAGGGCTTGCTCAGCGCGGCCCGTCATGGTGTCCATAATTTCAGTGGCGCGCTGCCTTTCGCCTACGGCTACCAACGCCGGAATGAATTGCGGCACATAGTAGTCGTACGGAATGGCTTTGTCGGGCATCACGGCAAAGCACTTGTCAATGGCTTGCTTGGCCCGGGTTTTGTCGCCGGCAGCCAACAGGGAGTTAGCCAGGCGCGAGAACTTGTCGCGGTAGTTGGCCGGGAAACGCAGGTGGTTCTCGTCGTAGAAGATGTTCGGATCATTCAGCCCCCGGTAGGTGAAAGTCTTCATTAGCTTCTCGTACATCAGGTCATTGGTCACGTAGCCTTCTTCGCCGCGGGGCTCGTAGTTCGGGTCGAGGGCCGGCAGGATGCGGTAGGCCATACCTTCCAGCTGGAAGTAGGGCTGCAGGCCCATGAAGTCACGAGAGTCAACGGTGCTGGAGAAGTACACGGGGCGCTGCCAGTTGTTGGTGGCCAGAATATCCAGAATCACGAGGCTTTTCTTCTCGATGGCGCTCTTGCTCACTTCCCATTCCATGCGGGGCACCAGTTGCCTGCGGCGCTCGGCCGGAATGATGCCCATCTTATACACGGCCGCCGTATCAATGGGCAGATAGAACTTGCGTGAGGGGAACGACAGCAAGGACTTTGTGCCGTCGCCGTAAGATACTTTCAGCAGGTCGCTGTTCTGGTTCACGAGCTGCATGAACTGGCGCACGTCTATCTCCTTTACGGCCGGGTTTTCGGCGTAGGGCAGGTAGTCGTTGGTGCCTTGAGCGTAGTTGGCATTGTCCATCGAGATGGGCAACGGCTGCGACTTATAGGCGCGGCGCTTCATCTGATCAATATACCAGTCAGTGTTCAGGTAGCTTAGTACGGCTACGCGCACGTCGGTCCGGATGCCTTCCACTTCCTGCGCGTACCAAAGCGGGAAGGTATCGTTGTCGCCGTTGGTGAACAGAATGGCGTTCGGAGCGCAGGAGTTAAGCAGGTTCTTCGCCGAGTCAACGGAGTTATAGCGGTCAGAACGGTCGTGGTCGTCCCAGCCCTGGGCCGCCATAATGCCCGGAATCACTAGGCCTAGCAGCGTGGCTACAGCAGCCCGGGCAGTATCGGCCTTGAGGGCGGTTTTCAGCAAGTCGGCCAGCGCTAGTACGCCCAGGCCTATCCAGATGGCAAAGGCAAACGTGGCTCCCGCAAAGGTGTAATCCCGCTCGCGGGGCTCAATGGGCGGCTGGTTGAGGTAAAGAACAATGGCCAGACCCGTAAACACGAACAGCAGGCCTACGATGAATGCGTTGCGGCCGTCGCGGCGCACCTGGTAAAACAGGCCCAGGATGCCGAGAATGAGGGGCAGAGCAAAGAAATTGTTACGGGCTTCGCTATCGGCAATACGTTCAGGCAAGCCTGCACTGCTGGCGCCGGGCCACAAAATGCCGGCCTGCTGAATGTCGCTTTCGCGGCCCACGTAGTTCCACATGAAGTAGCGCCAGAACATGTGGCCCATCTGGTAACGCGTCAGGAAGGAGAGGTTTTGGCCCATCGTGGGCTTCACGCCTTCCTGAATATCCACCCACTTCTTGTAGTAGATCATGTGCAGCGGATCGTTGCTGTACAGGCGGGGCAGCAGCATCTTATCCTCGGGGCGGTACTCCAGCTCGGGGCGGTATTCTGCCACCACGTACTTGTCGCCCTTGCGTACGTAGCGAGGAGCCCCCTCATTCTGGGCAACGGGCTGGGCGTTAAACTGCGGGCCGTACAGCAAGGGCCGGTCGCCGTACTGCTCGCGCTTCAGGTAGCTCACGAAGGACAGCACATCCTCCGGATCGTTTTCATTAATAGTGGGGTGGTAGCTGCTCCGGATGGGTACAATCAGGTAAGACGAGTAGCCAATCAGGATAAACACGAAAGCTAGCATGGCCGTGTTCAGCAGACGGCTGCGGCGCTGAAACGACTGCCGGAAGCCAAACCAGATCAGGCCCACGAATACCACCAGGAAAATCACGAGGCCCCAGTTGAAGGGCAGGCCAATGGTATTCACGAAGAACACCTCAAAGTTGCCCGCCAGCGTAGGCAGGCCCGGTATAATCCCGGCCAGAATCAGGCCTACAATTACGCTGCTCAGGGCCAGCGTAATAATGCCGCCCGTGAGGGTGGGGTTGTTGGTACGACGGTAATAGTAAATGAAGCCCAGCGCCGGAATGGCCAGCAGGTTCAGCAAGTGCACCCCAATGCTGAGGCCAATCACGTAGGCAATCAGAATCAGCCACCGGTCCGAGTCGGCCTCGTCGGCGCGGTTTTCCCACTTCAGCATCAGCCATACCACCGCCGCCGTGCACAACGACGACATAGCGTACACCTCGGCCTCCACGGCATTGAACCAAAAAGAGTCAGAGAAGGCGTAGGCCAGGGCGCCCACGGCACCGGCCCCCAATATTAGCCAGGTTTGGCCGCTGGTAGGCTCCAGATTACGGTCATCGTGCATGCCAGGGCGGTGCAGCACCAGCTTCTTGGCCATCATGGTAATGGTCCAGAACAGAAACAGCACCGTGAAGGACGAGCTCAGGGCCGAGAGCATGTTCACGAGCACTGCTACTTTGGTGCCATCGCCAAAGGCCAGCAGCGAGAACAGGCGGCCCAGCAGCAAAAAGGTGGGGGCTCCCGGAGGGTGCGGCACCAGCAGCTTGTAGGAGCAGGCTATAAACTCGCCGCAGTCCCAGAATGAGGCGGTGGGCTCTAGGGTGAGAATGTAGGTGAGGGTGGCAATGGCAAATACCAACCAACCCAGTAGATTATTCAGGCTTTTGTAACTCCGCATAAGGAATGAGTAGGGGCGGGGCGAGGTCCGCCCGTCGCAGCACGACGGGGTTTAAGTCAGAGATAAGGAAATCAGTGAAAGACCAAAAGTAGACAATAACTAGCTAGACAACTCCTATCAATCAACCAACGGGGCAAACGTACTCTACCAACCTGCTGAAGTTGCTCAACCAACCCGAGGGCCCACAAACCAACAGCGCCTCCCAAGGTGGGCAGCAAGCCTCTGAGAGTCAGCAATAAAAAAG
Organism: Hymenobacter taeanensis; assembly: GCF_013137895.1. Classification (NCBI taxonomy): domain Bacteria; kingdom Pseudomonadati; phylum Bacteroidota; class Cytophagia; order Cytophagales; family Hymenobacteraceae; genus Hymenobacter; species Hymenobacter taeanensis. The sequence continues at coordinate 744,598 of NZ_CP053538.1, read as the reverse complement.
GCAGCCCCGGTAAAGGGCTGCCTTTTTTGTAGAGAGCAAGCAACAGGCCTAGTTTTGAAGAACCAGACGCTTGGTGCTCATTACTTTGTTGTCGAGCACGAGGCTGTAGAAATACATGCCAGGGGGCAAATCAGAAAGGTTGAGAGCCATGCCACCATCGGCTGCCTCAGGGCGCAGTGAAACCGTGCGCACCTCCCGCCCAATAATGTTGTTCAGGCGCAATTTGTAGTCGGCGGTGAATTTCTGGCCTAGCGAAACGGTTACAAGGCCACGAGCCGGATTAGGATATACCGATAGCGTGGGAGCTAAACCGCGAGCGGCAGAGCTGGGAACAGCCACTGTTGGAGCTTGGGTAAAGCTCTGCTCAAGATTCAGAAAAGAAACGGTAGGGGTAGTAAAGCTGTATTGAGGCAGCGTGTACCAAGTGCGCGTTTCATGTTTCGTTAGCAGATAGCTTGCCTTGTCAGTGTGCCAGGGCAAAGCTCCTCCCGGACGATGCGTAACGGTAGCCGCCACTATCGGCAACTGCATAAGCAGAAGCAAAGCCAGAGAAAGAGAACGAGTAAATATGTTCATGGCATTAAGTCAGAAAAAGCAGCCGCTAAAAGCGGTGTATAAAAAATAGCAGGCAATATTTTTTGCCAGAATTGGCAACCAACTTTCCTGTGTATTACAATTACAAGCACCATGCCCGTTTTTGCCGAGCCAAGAACTTATAAACCGTAGATGATTAGTTAGAGCGAATAGTTGCCCTTAAGGTTTAAAAACTATACGCTCAGCCAAAACTAATCGTTGGCTTAAGGTATGCAGAAAACTTTGTCATTACCTGCTCTCTCAAAGGTAGAGCGAAAAATTAAGCTTAGCTTATATATACCGGATTTCCTTAAGGTCAAAAAAACGGAGTTGGCCATTGATCTGTACCGCCAGCCGTCCGGCTTCATCCACCCCAACTAGTACGCCACGCACATGGCGCCCATCCACTTCATACTCATGCTCTTCCTGATAGCGGTAAAGTACCCGCAAGTACTCTTGCCGTAGGCCACCTACCCGGCCAGCTCGCAGTTGCAGATAACGACGTTCCAGGCTTTCCAGCAGCCGGGCAGCCATGGCAGCCAGGGAGTAGGCGTGGCCAGTGAGCTGAGCCAGTGAGGTAGCCGTTGTCACACCAAATTCCCGCTGGTTGATATTTAATCCTATTCCTACGATGCTATACTGAATCTTCGGGCCCTGAAGTGTGTTCTCAATCAGGATGCCGCCCAGCTTTTGGCTTCCATAAAAGATGTCATTCGGCCACTTGATTCGTAGGGCAGGATCGGGGCCAAGCAAAGCGGTTGCCCAGTCGTGAATGGCTAGTGCAACGGCTTGGCTCAGCTGGAACTGATCAGCGGCCGGCAAAAATGTGGGCTGCCAGACCACCGACATCGTCAGGTTTTCCCCCGGGGCAGCTTCCCATTGGTTGCCCCGTTGGCCTCGGCCAGCGGTCTGTTTGTCGGTAATGACACAGCAGCCATCCGTGGCCCGGTTTTGGACAGCCAGCTGTTGCGCCTCCGTGTTGGTGGAGGCACATTCGGGCAACCAGACAAGCTGTTGGCCCGTGAAGAGAGTTTGGGGGGATATAGCGTCCACCTGATTTTCGTACTTTGTGACGTTCAAACCTAACAATACCCCATGAAAAGTACCCTGGTTCGGCAGGATTCGGACAAGTTGGCAGATGTAGTAGTACGCGGCATGCAAGAGAAGAAGGCAGCCGATATCGTGGTACTCAACCTAAAAGATTTAAAAAATGCTGTAGCAGACTATTTTATTATCTGCTCAGCTTCCTCTGATACCCAGATTGACGCTATTGCGCGCTCAGTTGAAGAAGAAGTAGAAAAGCTCACCGGCCAAAACCCCTGGCAGACCGAGGGGCGCATGAACCGTGAGTGGGTGTTGCTTGACTATGTGGATGTGGTAGTACACGTGTTCCTGCGCGACCGGCGGCAGTTCTATGCCCTCGAGGAGTTGTGGGGCGATGCTGAAATCACGCACGTAGAAGAAGAAACTGCCGCTTCGGTAAAGTAAACGCTGGCTGTTTGCGTCTAGGTAGCTGAGATGGTTCTGCGCCAACAAACCCAGCGTTGGCGTGTTCCGCTTTTGTTTTTCGCTTTAGTAATTCTTATACATGCCTGATACAAGCCCTAAAAAGAAAAAGCCCATGCTGCCCAACCCCGCGCCACGGCCCGGAATGCAGCTTTGGGTGCTGACGGGGCTGGTAGTCTTCATCCTGGGGATGATCTACCTTAACCGCAGCACCACCCTGATAGAAATTAAACAGCGGGACTTTGAGCAGATGCTGACCGCTGGCGATGTGGCCGACGTAGCGCTGGTGAACGACCGGCAGGTGAAGGTCACGCTCAAGCGCGAGGCCTTGACCAAGCCTGAGTACAAGCAGAAGCTGATGTCTCGGGGCCCGCTGACTACCACTAACGACCCTGGCCCTCAGTTTGGCTTCCGGGTAGTAGATGGTAAAACCTTCAAAGCCGACCTCGACAAGCTGCAGGCTACGCTGCCCGTAGAACGGCAGGTAGGCCTACGCGTAGCCGATGAAACCAGCTATGGCGACTACGTTACCACCTGGGGCTTTATGCTCTTGCTGTTCGTGGGCTTCTGGTTCCTGATGCGTCGGATGAGTGGCGCTGGTGGTCCTGGCGGACAGATATTCAACATTGGGAAATCACGCGCTGCTTTGTTTGAAGGCGGCGACAAGGTGAAGATTACCTTTAAGGATGTAGCTGGCCTGGAAGAAGCGAAAGAAGAGGTGCAGGAAATTGTAGAGTTTCTGAAGAACCCTTCTAAGTTCACCATCCTCGGTGGTAAAATCCCGAAGGGTGCCCTGTTGGTAGGTCCTCCTGGTACCGGCAAAACCTTGCTGGCAAAGGCCGTAGCCGGCGAAGCCGACGTGCCGTTCTTCTCGCTGTCGGGCTCCGACTTTGTGGAGATGTTCGTGGGGGTAGGTGCAGCTCGGGTACGTGACCTGTTTAAGCAGGCCAAAGCCAAAGCGCCCTGCATTATCTTCATTGACGAAATTGACGCTATTGGTCGGAGCCGCTCGCGTGGCAACGTACCCGGCGGCAACGACGAGCGCGAAAACACGCTCAACTCTCTGCTGGTAGAAATGGACGGCTTCGGTACCGACTCAGGGGTTATCATCCTGGCTGCTACCAACCGCCCCGATACCTTGGACTCTGCTTTGCTCCGTCCGGGCCGTTTCGACCGTCAGATCTCCATTGATAAGCCCGACATCAACGGCCGCACGCAGATTTTCAACGTGCACCTGAAGCCCCTGACCTTGGGCCCCGATGTAGAAGCTAAGAAGTTGGCTGCTCAGACGCCTGGTTTTGCCGGTGCTGAAATTGCCAACGTCTGCAACGAAGCCGCCCTGATTGCCGCCCGCCGCGACAAGAAGATGGTAACGATGCTCGACTTCACCGATGCCGTTGACCGCGTAATTGGCGGCCTAGAGAAGAAAAACAAGATCATTAGCCCCGGCGAAAAGAAGATTGTGGCCTACCACGAGGCGGGTCACGCTATTGCGGGCTGGTTCCTGGAGCACGCTGACCCATTGGTGAAGGTGAGCATTGTACCGCGTGGCGTTGCTGCCCTTGGTTATGCGCAGTACTTGCCCCGCGAGCAGTTCCTCTACAACACGGAGCAGCTCATGGACGAAATGTGCATGACGCTGGGTGGCCGCGCTGCGGAAGAGTTGGTGTTTGGTAAAATTTCTACCGGTGCCCTGAGCGATTTGGAGCGCATCACCAAGATGGCCTACAGCATTGTAACGATGTATGGCATGAACACCAAGCTCGGCAACATCTCTTACTACGACTCGAAAGGGCAGAATGAATATGGGTTCTCGAAGCCGTATTCAGAAGCTACCTCGCAGATGATTGATGAGGAAGTACGTAGCATCATCGAAGGCGCGTACATCCGGACGAAGGAACTACTCACGGAGCGCCGTCATGAGCTGGAGGTAATTGCCAAGGAGTTGCTGGAGAAAGAAATTCTGCAGCAAGATGACTTGGTTCGTTTGGTAGGTCCGCGCCCATTTGACAGCCAGACCACTTACCAAGCGCACATGGCCGGCACCGACCGTAGCGAAACGCTGAGCGAGCTGAAGCAGGAGCACCCCGGTGTACCATTGGGCAACGACTTGCCTGATCTGAACCTGCCCGGCATCGATAGCCAGAATGATTCAGCTGGTACTACCACTGAGCCGAGCGGCAGCGCCGTAACGCCGGTTTAGGTGATTGTCAGATTAAGTAATAGAAAAGGGAAGCTCCGTAGAGCTTCCCTTTTCTATTACAGGCCTACGCACAATGGCTCAAGCTGCAAATGGAGTACAGGTCTGCCAGCAACTCAATCATACCCCTTGATGCTGATGTATTGCTTTTCATTGCGACGCCCTACACGCACAATACTTCGCTCAAATTCTTTGGGGTCATTTAGGGTATCGTAGAATTCATCCAAAAACTGAGTGGCGAAGGCTTTTTCATCCCGGTTGAGGTATTCACATGAGAGGTACACATTGTAAAGCGCCGCCCGCCGTTCATTGAAAAGAGCCCGCATTTTCGTGTACAGCTCCTCTGTGAAGTTATAACCCCTAAACAGGCGCTGCCGAACCGAGGTAATACCTAATTGCTGGGGCGGCTCAGCATAGGGGGCCATTACCAGACCGGCATAGTCAAAGTCATAAGGCACTGGCACGGGAGCAGCGTACCCGTCTGCTTTCAGGAGCCGGATGTTGTGGCGGTACGGCACCGACCAGTCGGTATTTCCAATCATGTACTGAAACAGGGTAAGCATCGCCATTGACTCCTGATGCGTGTATTGCATACCGATGATGAGTGGCTTAGGAACAATAGTGGCCTTGTTACGCTGGGCCATAGCGGAGGCCTCTTCCAGCAGAAAGGCCTGATGCACGGTAGCCTTTTGCCGGCTATTCATATCCTGATACGTTACCAAACACAGCCGCACCCGGAAACTCATGTCCGTTAGGGCATTGTAGAGCTTGTATACCAAGTATTCACGCAACACGTAATTATCTGCGCGGCAGTGAGTGGTTAGCTTAAGGTCTGCCATTTTCCCGAACATTGACGGATGCGCCCCATTATCAGGAAAGTGAATGAGCAGGGGCGGAAACTGACAAACGGCAGGGTCTTGGCGCCGATGGCCGCGCAGCTTCACCTGCACCGGTACCATGCGGGTAGCCCCAACCGCGTCCTGATACTGCAAGGCGGCATTGTGCAACACAGGTTTGCGGCCTTTGTCCTTCAGTAGCTCATCCAGCGGGAGGTGCAGGGTAAAGCGAAGCTCTTTTTCATTGGTAAAAAAGGCTTCTTCCGCCGCCGTTTGCGGGTTGGCTAGGCCTGTTGCGGGTGCCTCACTGGTCTGGGCCTGAGCTTGGGCCAATTGCTGCGTGAGTAACCAGCTCAGGCTGGCCAGTAAATAGAGCGCTTTTCTCATCACACACTGAGAAGTAATCCGGCGGAGGCAGCCGATGGGTACCAAGCGAGCAACACGCAAGGATCTGCTGATCTGGCAGATCGTTACTCCGCCTTCTCAGGGCGCGAGGAGAGAAGCTTAGCGCTTAAATAAGCTCTGCATAACCTGGCCTTGCCCTTGCTGAAAGGGAAAGCCGAGCAGGAAGGCCACCGTAGGAGCTATATCTACTAAAGTGTGCTGCTCCGGCAAAGAAATACCCGCTCTGAAATCGGGGCCGAGAGCTAGCAGGCTAATATGGCGGCACCCCTCACAATCGTCGCCGTGGTCGGTAAAGCCATTGCTTATGCCATTTAAGTGGCGCCCGTGGTCGTTGGTGATGAGGAGGGTGGTATTGCCGCGGTAGGTTTTGCTCCGCCGCAAAAAGTCGTAGAGCTGCATCACGTACCGATCATCGCGGGCAATGCCACGTAGGTAGTGCTCCCAGTTACCAGCATGGGCATACCCATCCGGCTCCATAAAATTGATGAGCACTAAGTTTGGCTTGTGCTCGGTGAGAATGCGCTTAACGGCCACCAGCGTCAGAGAATCGGGTCGGTAGCTACTACCGGGGCCACTAATACCACAATCAAGAGAAGGCAGGTACTGGTCCTTCCACTCGGTATTCTGCGTGTTACCCAGAATATGAAGCTTGTCTTTGCTGGTAATTAGCCAGGCTGCGGTGGCGGGTTTACCGGAGGCCTTGCGCCAGTATTGAAAAATGGAAGGCTGTTGTGGCAACTCTTCCCCAAAATTGTCAATAGGTTGATTTAGGCCGGTGGTAATAGCCGTGTGGCCGGAGTTGGTAAAGGTGAAGCCGTTGTTAAAGAAGCTGGAAAGGAAGACCCCGCGGGGCCTCAGCTTCGTGGCCATATTCGGGATGAGCCCAGGAACTGCACCCCAGGTTTCGGAGTAGCGGGGCCCGTCAATGACCACTATAATGACGTTCCGGGTTTTTAGGGCTTTTTTAGGCGCCTCAGGAAAAGTGGGCGCAAAGGCAAGCAACACCAGCAAGCCCAGGGCATACGTCAGCCATTCAGCGCCAGTAAAGAGGCGGCCCCGCCGCTCGGGAGGTACGAGAATAGGCATGGTGCTGAGCGAACTAGCTGGTAGTTACTGCTTTCAATAGTATAAGATACTACTTTGCTCACGGATAATAAAATATTGGCTCTCAATAAATAAGTAGTGCCAAATGACCCGCCTGGCCTGGCCTAGCGCGGCGCATGGGCTCACTCTGTTACCTTTGCCTAATGGGCGATACGTCACGCGATACTATCCTGCGCCGAATAAGGGAGGCGCTGCAGAAGCCGGCTGAGCAACCCGCCAAGCCCGACTTCAGTGCCCCGCTGCACCCTAGGCCAGCTACCGAGGAAGATCTGGCCATTGATTTCGCTCAGAACTTTGTGCGGGTAGGAGGACTATTTTACTACTGCGAGTCGGTGGAGCACTTCTACGATCAGATCTTCACTTATAAAAAGGAAAAGGCGCTGGAACGGCTGTTTGTGTGGGAGCCCGAACTCAAGAAAATGCTGCACGATGGCAACCTGGTTTTCCAGGGTGATGAAGCTGAATTCCTGGCTCACGCCGATGCGGGCCTCACTTCCTGCGAAGCCCTGGTGGCCCGTACGGGCAGCATTTTGGTTAGCGGTGCCAGTAGCAGCGGCCGCAGATTAAGTATTTACCCTGATCAGCACCTAGTGCTGGCCCGCACCTCACAAATAGTAACCGATATTGGGGATGCCCTGAAGCTGGTGCAACAGAAGTACGGACCCGACCGAATACCCTCCATGATTTCCCTGACTACGGGGCCCAGCCGAACGGCTGATATTGAAAAAACGCTGGTACTCGGAGCCCACGGCCCGCGCAGCATTGTGTTGTTTTTGCTGGATGACGCGCCCGCCGCAACTACCTGACCTCGCGCTGCCCCCGGGCCGCAAAGTATATTTCGCCTCCGACTTCCACCTCGGGGCGCCCGATGCCGCCCGTTCCCTGGAGCGGGAGCGACGCATCGTGCGCTGGCTGACCTGGGCCGCCCAGGATGCCGCTGCTATCTATCTGCTCGGCGATATTTTTGACTTTTGGTTTGAATACAAGCATGCTATTCCGCGCGGCTTTATTCGGCTGCAGGGCAAGCTGGCTGAGCTAACGGATGCGGGTATTCCGGTAATTTTTTTTACCGGCAACCACGATATGTGGATGTTCGACTACTTCACCAAGGAGCTGGGCATTCCAATTTACCGGCACCCCGTAAGTCAGCGCATTGGCGGGCACCAGTTTCATATTGGGCACGGGGATGGCCTAGGCCCTGGCGACCATACCTATAAAGTATTGAAACGGGTGTTTGCCTCGCCGCTGGCGCAGTGGCTGTTTGCGCGCCTGCACCCCAACTTGGGCATTGGTATTGCCAACCACTGGAGCCGCCATAGTCGTCTGCAAAATGGCGAGGCCGACAGCACCTATTTTGGCGAGGACGAGTGGCTGCTGCAGTATTGCCGGGAGCTGGAACAGGCCTACCACCACGAGTACTACGTCTTCGGCCACCGTCATTTGCCGCTTGATGTAGCAGTAGCGCCCGGCAGTCGTTACCTTAACCTCGGCGAGTGGGTCAATTATTGCTCATACGGCCAATATGATGGTACTGAACTGGCGCTCCGGCACTTTGAAGCTGAGAAAGGTAAAGGCTGAGGCCTATAACTGGCCTAGCCGCTTAGCTGGGTGGCTGCCGGCTGGCTGCTTGGGGCTGGCTGCCAATTTATGGCTCATGGCTCCTGCGCAGGCCCAAACTACCGCTCCGGCGGCGGGCTCAGTAGCTCCCGCTGCCCAGGCCTCACCGGTGGTAACGGTACCCGCTGATGCCCGGCCCGCCACGCCCGGCACCTGGCAGCTTGTGCGCACCGTGGCTTTGGCCAAACCCGGTCCGGCTTCTCTTGATCGGCGGGGCAACCTCTATGTGACAGATGCCCAGAACAACGTGCACCAGTACGGCCCTGATGGGCAGGCCTTAAACGTATACTCGCCACCGCTGCCGGGCCATACGGCCCAGCTGGAAGCCTGGAACACCACTAAAATTTTGGTCTTCTACGACGACCGACAGGAGCTGGTGCTGCTCAACCGTTTCCTGGCGCCCATCAGCAAGCTTTCTTTGCTTGATTATTTTGATGGGATGGTGCGCACCGCCACGCTGGCGCCCGACGACCGGCTGTGGCTGCTGAATGAGTCCGACCTCACGCTGCGGCAGCTGGATGCGGCTGGCCGGTTTACCATTACTACCCCGCTAGACCTGCTCATTGGGCGCAGCCACCCCGACTTCCGGTTTCTGCGTGAGTACCAGAACAACCTCTACCTGGTTGATAATAAGAATGGGGTGTACGTGTTCGATAATCTGGGTAACTATCGGAAGAGGCTACCTTTCCCGGGGCTGACTACCCTCGGTTTTCGCGGCGACGAGCTGTACTACTTAGCCGCCGACGGGGTGCATTTCTTTCACCTCTACACCCTAACCGAGCGCACCCTAGGGCTGCCTGCACCCCAACCCGCCGGAGTGCAGCAGGTGCTGGTAGGTGAGCAGTATGCTTATGTATTTACCGCTGCCGGCCTACAGGTATACCGGCTCTAGGCCAGGTAGTGAAGGAGTAATCGGCTCATGAGTCTGGCTGGTATGGCGCGTAGCACGCACGTTTTGGCTGCCGTAAGCAGGTAGGGGCCAGGAGCCAGAGCTAAGCTCCGCCATAACCCGTGCCGCAGCTGGACCGTTAGGATACATCAGGCCCTTTGGCTTGTTGTCCGTTCTTCTCCACTACTCCTACTAACTGGCTATGAAAGCACTCGTGTATCACGGGATGAGAGACGTGCGCGTCGATACCGTGGAGGACCCCAAACTTGAAGATGCCCGCGACGCCATTATCCGCGTTACCAGCACCGCTATCTGCGGCTCCGATCTGCACATTTACAACGGGAGTATTCCGCAGCCCCGCCCCATGGTGCTGGGTCACGAGTTTATGGGCATTGTAGAAGAAGTGGGGAAAGGGGTAGGCAACAAGCTAAAAGTAGGCGACCGGGTGGTAGTACCCTTTCCTATTGCCTGTGGTACTTGCTACTTCTGCAATCATCAGCTGCCGGGGCACTGCGAAAACTCCAACCCCGACCATTACGGGCCCGAAGGCGGTCTGTTGACTGAAAAAGGCGGTGCCCTGTTCGGGTATACTGATTTGTATGGGGGCTATAACGGTGGCCAGGCAGAGTACGTGCGCGTGCCCTACGCCGACTTTGGCCCCCGCGTTATTCCCGACTCGCTAACCGATGAGCAGGCACTGTTCCTGACGGATATCTTCCCTACGGGCTACTCTGGCATTGACTGGGGCGAGGTAAAAGGCGGGGAGATGGTGGCCATATTTGGCGCCGGCCCGGTGGGCATTATGGCTGCCAAGTCGGCGTGGTTGCGGGGTGCCGCCCGCGTAGTGGTTGTCGACACGCTCCCGTACCGGCTGGATAAAGCCCGGGATTCTACCTACTCAGAAACCATCCTCTGGGAAGACGCTAGCTCTACGGTAGAGCAAATCAGGGCCATGAGTGGAGGCCGCGGGGCCGACGTGTGCGTGGATTGCGTGGGCTTTGAGCCCGACCGTGACCTGCTGGACCGCGCCAAAGCCGTGATAAACTTGGAGAAAGGCTCTCCTAAAGTACTGGAGGCCTGCATGAGTGCCGTCCGGCGGGGCGGCATTGTATCGGTGTTGGGGGTTTATGCCTCGCCCTTTGATAACTTCCCCATTCACCAATTCTTTGACAAAGGTATTACCATCAGAGGTGGGCAGGCGCCTGCTCAAAAGCACATCGACAAGCTGCTCCAGTATGTGATAGAGGGCAAGGTGGTGCTTGACGATATTATCACCCACCGCTTGCCGCTTTCAGAAGCCGCGCATGGGTACGACATCTTCCGTAACAAGAAAGAAGACTGCGTAAAAGTGGTGCTGAAGCCGTGAGTAAGGGCTTCGCTCATTGAAAAAAGGGCTGGCTTTTGGTCAGCCCTTTTTTGTAGCCTGGTGTCAAGGGCAGGCAGCTGAGCACAAGCGCATTTATCCCTACATTTGGAAAGGACGGTTTTGTGCTGTCCGTTGCGCCGCCCTGCCTCCTTACAACCAAAACCCCTGCTATGTCTGCTGCTCAACCGGCTTGCCGGCTTATCCCTCGTTTGCGTTTCCTTTGCCTGGTAATTTACGGAGTGATTATTGGCTGGGTACCTGACGCGGCCCTTGGGCAAACTAGTTTGCCAACACCGCCCGCGGCCCGGCTTGCTCCCGGGATGCAGGCAGCCAAGGCCGCCCAAACTGTGCGGGTGAGCGTAACGGATGTAGCAGCGTTCCGGAGGTGGCTGGCCACAGAGCAGCCCGGTGCTACGGCAACGGCAGAGGTGCGCTACCCTGGCCTAGTGAGGGTGCAAGGTGCCAGCCCTACGGCACTGGCTGCCTGCCAGTGGGTGCAGTTTGTTGATAAGCCCAACCGCAAACCGCACGATGAGCGGCAGCTCAGCGGCGCCGATTTTGCCGCCAACAAGGTGAGCCCCGTGCACAGCCGGTATCCGCAGCTAACGGGCAGTGGCCTAACGGTCTCCGTTAAGGAGAACCCCCTGGATATACTGGATATCGACTTTAGGGGGCGCTTGGTGAACCCCGATCCGCAGGCGGTAATGCAGTCGTCGCATTCTACTATAATGGCCACCCTCATTGCGGGCGGCGGCAATTCTTCGCCTAACGGCAAAGGTGCGGCCTGGCAAGCCAAAATAGCGCAGTCTGACTATGAAAACCTGCTGCCTGATGATGGCGTGCTACTGGCCCAGCAGGGCGTGACGGTGCAAAACCATTCGTATGGCGTGGGCATAGAAAACTATTACGGTTTAGAAGCCAAAGCCTATGACGAGCAGACCCAGCAGTATCCGACACTGCTCCACGTATTTTCCTCGGGCAATTCCGGCAACCAAGCCAGCACCGAAGGCCCGTATGCCAACCTGCCAGCAGTGGCCAACCTGACGGGGCAATTCAAAATGGCCAAAAATGCGCTGCTCGTAGGGGCCACTGATGCGCTAGGCCAGGTAGCTCCGCTCAGTTCCCGCGGCCCCGCCTACGACGGCCGCGTGAAGCCTGAGCTAGTGGCCTATGGCGACGGCGGCTCCTCAGAGTCAGCTGCGCTGGTATCGGGTATTAGCTTGCTGGTGCAACAGGCCTACCGCAACCAGCAGGGAGCCGTACCACCAGCTGCTCTGGTAAAAGCCGCTCTGCTCAATAGTGCCGACGACACCGGCCGGCCAGCCGTAGATTTTGAGGCTGGCTACGGCCAGGCCGATGCGCTGGGGGCCGTGCAGACTATTTTAGAAAAGCGGTATGCACAGGGCAGCGTGGGGCAAGGGCAGGAGCAGGTAATACCCATTGTGGTGCCGGCTGGCACGCACGAGTTGAAAGTTACGCTGGTGTGGGCTGATCCTGCCGCCGCCGCCAACGCCCCCCAAGCCTTGCTCAATGATCTTGACCTGGTGCTGGTAAGTGCCGCCAGCAAGCAGCGCTGGCTACCCTGGACCCTCAGTGCTTATCCGCATCCTGATTCGCTTAAGCTGCCCGCTCGTCGGCATCCTGATCACCTAAACAACGCCGAGCAGATTACCCTGGAGGTTCCGGAGGCCGGCACATATGAGCTGCACGTACGCGGCTACCAACTGGCACAGGGGCCGCAGGCGTTTAGTGTAGCCTACGAATATGAGCAGGGTTTTACCTGGACGCAGCCTACCGCCGCCCGAAATCTAACAGCAGGCCGGCCGACGGTATTGCGCTGGCAATGGGCGGGAGCACCAGTCTCTGCTCGCCTGGAGTATCGTTTCGTAGGCCAGAGCCAGTGGCAGGTACTAAGCCCCGCGGTAAATCTGGCGCAGCACTATTTTTTCTGGGCCACTCCAGACACCACAGCACCCGTGCAAGTGCGCCTGAGCACCAGCACAGCAGCGTATGAGTCGGATAAGTTTTTTGTGGCTAAACCCCTAGAGTTGCAGGTGGGCTATGCCTGCCCCGATGAAACGCTGCTCACCTGGACGCGTGTGCCCGGAGCAACTCAATACCAGGTGTATACGCTTGGTGCTACCCAATTAGAGCCGTACCGGCTAGTAACGGATACGGTGCTGTTCCTAACGGCCACCGAAGCCACCCAACGCTACTTTGCGGTGGCACCTATTGTGCAAGGCATGGTAGGGGAGCGGGGCAGCACCCCCGACGTAACCCAGCAAACGTACGGCTGCTACATCCGGTCTTTTATTCCAGAGCAGCTAGTTTCCGATACGGTGCAGTTTCAACTACAGCTGGGCACCACTTACCGACTGAAAGCCGTGCATCTGGAGCGCCGCGAGCCTGACGGGTCTTTTCGGAGTGTGCAATCGGTGGCGCCGGCCCTTAACCTGGTGCTGACCGATCCGGCCCCGGTAGTCGGCCGGAGTGAGTACCGGGCCCGGGCAGAGGCGCAAGACGGCCGCTTGTATTACAGCGCCCTCGAAGAGGCCTTTTTTGTGCGCCCGACGGATGTACTGGTTTATCCGGTGCCAGTACTACAGGGGGAGCCGCTCAAAGTTGTGGGGCCTGAAGGAGAACCGCTCCGGGTGCGCATTTATGATATGCTGGGCCGCCTGCGAGGCGAAGCTTCCGCCGATGGGGCCATCAACTCCCTGGTGCTGCCTCCATTGGGCAAAGGTACTTTCCTGTTGCGCATCAGCGCCGGTAATGGCCCTGAGGTTACCCGCCGCATACTAGTGTTGTAAGTGTCTGGGTAACTATTTCAAAGCGCATTTAGCTCTGCTCAGTCAAGCAGCACGGGGCTGTTAAATCGGGCAGAGCCGCCAGCCACCGTAGGCCAGTCTCTGGCTTAGCTCATGGGTTGCGTGGCCGCACTGTACTCTCCAATGCCCCTCCCTACAATTTGCTTTACCTTATGCCCGCCATGAGTAGTTCGCTCATAACGGAGTCGTAACCGGAACTCATCTGTTCAGCTTCGCTAAAGCAAACAAAGCTTCATGGAAAAGGATAACCAGCTAGTCCTGATTCGGGCTGCAAATAAAAAGCCCCCAGCTCAGGTGAGCTGGGGGCTTTTTGCTAAGCTAACGGGCCAATAGTGGCCTAATGCTTAGTACAGGTAGTTAAGCGCTGTGCGGTCGTTGGCATTGAACGGACGGTCTACGCCAGTGCCGATACAAGCCAGCATCCAGGAGTTTGGGTCTGGGCCCGAAGGAGTGCCGGGAATCAGGATAGCCCCTACCGTGCTGGCGCCCTCGTTCACGGCCGAACCACCGCAGCTATACTGGCGGCTCATGTAGTCGGTGTGGCGGAAACCAATGCAGTGGCCAATTTCGTGAGCCAGTACCGAGGCAATGGTAGTTGTAGCATAGCTGGTGCCCAGAGCATCGGAATTAACCAGAACCTGGTTGTAAGGGTTGCCGCCTGAGGGGAAGCCAGCTGAAGCCAGGTACGACGAGCCCGAGGGAGCTTTAGTCAGTACAATGCTGCCCCCCGACGTTACGCGCGAGAAACGAAGCTGCAGGTTCTGAGCATTGTACCGGCGTATAGCTTCATCAGCAGCCGTTACGTAGGCCGAAGGCAGCGTAGTAGAAACGCGTACCGTGATGGTGCGGGGCAGGCCCGTTACCAGGTTAGTAGTGCGGTACTGCTCATCTTCGCCTACGCGCATCACCTTGTAATCGGGCTTACTGGCGAGCATGTCGTTGGTAAGAAGGATGTCACCTTCTACCATTACACCACCTTCAACCTTGCGTGCTTCCGTAGCTGAGAAGCCCAGAGCTTTGATCTGGCTGATGGTGCTTTCAGATACTTCGTTCTTTACTTCAACATTGGCTTTTTCCTGGCACGAGGCAAGGGAGAATGCCGCTGCCGCGAAGAGCGCGAAGGGGGTGAGTACTTTTGAGTGTTTCATGTGTTTTGGTTGTGATAAGTGGAAAGATCGACGAAAAGGTAGTTGTTTATTAATGACTTCTCAAAATATAATGGGTTATTTTGCCAAAATTATATACTAATATCAGGTAGTGCATGTGAAATAATGCGAAGTCTACGAAAATGAGAATTTGAATTTTTCCGTTTTGGGAAATGGCTGCACTGATGAAACCTTAGGTTAAATTATACCGTTTAAGGCGGCTTCTTTATCTTGGAAGATTGAATAAGGGTGCAGATACCGGCGCCAAAAGGGCAAATACTGGTGGTCACCCTTGCGCCGCCTAAATCTGTATCTTTGTAGAAGACCATTTTCGTGCGGACCCCCTTTCCTCCGCCTTACCTATAGATTCTACAAGCCGTGGCTTGCACTTCCTGCTCCTCCGGTGGAGGCTGCTCCACTACATCTGCTTCGGGCTGCGGCTCAAAAGGCAGCTGTAGTAGCGGCTGCACCCGCCTTAATGTATTCGACTGGCTTCAGGACCTTGACCTGCCCAGTGATTTTAAAGAATTTGACATAGTAGAAATCCGCTTCAAGGGCGGCCGCAAAGACTTCTTCCGTAATACCAGCCGCCTGCCGCTCATCACCGGCGACGCCGTGGTGGTAGAAGCCGCCAGCAATGGCTGGCACCTGGGCCACGTTTCGCTGAAAGGAGAACTGGTGCGCCTGCAGATGAAGAAAAAGAAAGTACCTCTTGACTCGAAGGATATCAGGGGTATTCTGCGGGTAGCCACCGACCAAGATGTGGAGCGCTGGAATGCCGTGCGCGACTTGGAAACGGGCACTATGTTCCGGGCCCGCTCCGTGGTAGATGAGCTGCGTCTTAAAATGAAGCTCTCCGATGTAGAGTACCAGGCCGACCGCACCCGCGCGACGTTTTTCTATTCTGCCGAAGACCGCGTCGACTTCCGGGACCTGATTAAGCGCCTGGCCGACGAGTTTCGGGTGCGGGTAGAGATGCGCCAGATTTCGCTGCGCCACGAGGCCGGCCGCCTGGGCGGAATTGGCTCCTGCGGGCGCGAGCTATGCTGCTCTACCTGGCTGACTGATTTTAAGAGCGTAAGCACCACGGCGGCCCGTTATCAGAACCTCAGCCTCAATCCTGCTAAGCTCTCGGGCCAGTGCGGGCGCCTGAAGTGCTGCCTGAACTACGAGCTGGACACCTACCTCGATGCCCTGAAGGACATTCCGCAGGTGCAACGCCCCTTGCTCACCGAGAAAGGCGACTATGTGCTTCAGAAGACCGATATCTTTAAGCGGAAAATGTGGTTTGCCGTGCGCGGCGACAACAATTGGGTGGTGCTGCCTACCGAGCGTGTGCGCGAAGTACAGGAGATGAATAAGCGCGGCGAAAAGCCGGAAAGCCTACTTCCTCCGGTACGGGAAGAAGAAAAAGCGCCCGAAGTTACGGCCATTGTGGAGGGCTCCCTGGAGCGCCTAGACGACAAGATCAAGGGCTCTAAGCGCAGCAAGCGCAAAAAGTCAAAGGATAAGCCTGTTACAGGCGCTGCACCAGCCGCGCCTAGGACCAGCCGCCCCGCAGCCGGCAAAATTGTGCCCGCCGATCCGTCGGTGCTGGATCCGCAGGCTCCGGCCGAAACTTCTGATACTCCGGCCGGCGAAGTTCGGCGTCCGCGCGGGGCGGCGGCCCGCCCGCTAAACCGGCGGGGCCGCGGCCGCAGCGAAGGCAAGCGAAACGACGCATCACGCAACGGCGCTGACGGTGAAAACCCAGCAAATGAAGGGCGCTCATCGCGCGGCACAGAAGGGCGGCCACCCCGTGGTGCCGCGCCTGAAGCCGGCTCCGATGCGCCGCGGCCGGGCGGGGAGCCAGGCAATGAACGCCGCCGCAACCATTCGCGGCGCGGTGGGCGGTCTGGGCGCTCTTCAGAAGGTGGTGCAACTTCTCCAACCCCTGCCTCCTAAGCCTATGCGCGCGTTTTCTCGTTTGATGCCGGTAGTGGCCCTGCTAGGCCTGTTGCTTGCCAGTTGTGACTCTGGTCAGGTGTATGAGAAGAACACCGATCTGAAGTCGCCCTCGGGGGTGCCCTACGTGTGGGCTGTGCAGGAAAAGCCCACGTTTGAGTTTGAAATACCCGACACCACGCAGCGCTACGATGTGTACTTCAATGTGCGCAATGCTTCCGGCTATGAGTATTACAACTTATATGTGAAGCACACCCTCACGGGCCCCGATGGAAAGGTTATTTCGCGGTTGCTGCACCAAATGCTGCTGATGGACCCGCGAACCGGTGAGCCCCGCGGCAACGGTACCGGAGATATTTATGATCACCAGTTCCTGGCCCTGCCTAACCAGCACTTCTCGCAAACCGGCCCATACAAAATCATGCTGGAGCAGTACATGCGCCAAGATCAGCTGCCCAATATTATGGCCGTTGGCATACGTGTAGCCAAGCATACAAACTCACCGAAATAAGCCATAGCCAGTGAAGCGTAATAAGGCCCCCAGTAGCAGGTAAATCCTGGCTACTGGGGGCTTTTATCTGCTGGAGTAGCAAGGCCGCTCGGCTAACACAGCCCTTGGGTTTCGCACTTCTTCTCACCGGCTCTGGCTGGAGGGGCCGGGCTCCTAAAAAAATGCTCCAGCCCGTTACCAAATGGCAGTGGCTGGAGCACAGGCAATAGGCAAGTTGGAAGGGAAAAAGGCTAGATACGCTCTACTTTAACTGCGTTCTGGCCCTTCTTACCGTCGATGATGTCAAAGGAAACCCGGTCATTCTCGCGGATTTCATGAATCAGACCAGTCTGGTGCACGAAGATCTCCTGACCATTTTCATCTTGTACGATGAAACCATAGCCTTTCGACTCGTTGAAAAATTTCACTTTGCCAGTTTTCATAGCTGGTGTTAAGAATTGTGGGTGAAAGAATGCAGTAAAACTAACGGGTATTTCCAAACTACGGAAAACCTTGGCGCGGATAAAGGAACACAGAGCGGGACAGTGCGTATGAATTTGCATATCCCACGCGATACAAGTCTCTCTTATGCCAGACCAACCGACTTCCCCGAACCAGAACCCTGCCACCTCCAGCAATTCACCCGCTGATTCTGAAAATAGCGTAGGCCAGGGTGGCCCCAGCCAGGATCAGCAGCAGGCAGAACGCCCAGACCAAGACGTTAGACCCCAGAGTCTTCAAACACCCGCTAACACCGTCAGCCAGCAGCCCTTCGCCAACGACCTGAACCACGACGAAAACGAGCTCCAAGGCCCCAGCCGGGGTGAGTTCGGGCGGCAGTCGGGCCAGGGTTTCACGCAGGGCGGCTACGGAAATGAGTACAGCCGTGGCGCTGAAACCTACGCCGGTACGCTGAATACTCCTGCTGCCACCACCGGGTATGATGGGGAGCGGGAGCAAAAGCCGGCGGGCTTTGAAGAGCCCATGGGTAGCCGTTACGGTGCCGAAGTAGACCCCGCTATTACCCACGAAAAATCTACGGTAAGCCCCGGCTTTGCCAATGATAACGCTGCTCCTCGGGGCCTAGACTCGGGCTACAGCGAAAATTACGGTACCTCTTCACTGGGGGGCGGAACCACCAACGGCACTGCCGCCGCCCAGCCCGATACCCAGCAGCGCAACCAGGCCGAGGATTACCGCCCGGGCCATCCGGAGCAGGGCCCCAGGGGCCTAGACACCGGGCGTGGTGCCAATGAGCCCGCGCGTGGCCGGCAGGAGGCTGGCACCAGTGACGCAGAAACCACCCGTAGCGGCTATAATGCTACCGGCTCCAGCGCCCAGGGCAGCGACCAGAACGGGTTTGGCTCTAAGGGCGGGTCTTATAATGATGAGTACGATTCGTCATCCGACGACAGCCACACCGCTTCCCCCGCCCGCGGCGACTACGATAAGCAGGACGCAGCTCAAAACTACGGTGGGGCTGCCGGCGACAAAAACAACCGGCAAGACTCGCCGGATTACGGTCCGGCTCCGAGCCGGGCGGAAGCCCACGACGATTCCGCACTACCGAAGCCGGAATAGGGACTAGGCCTAGCAATGCAAGGGGCAGTTTACTCCGGAGTAAACCGCCCCTTGCATTGCCAGGCCTTAGTCTTTCTTCTTGGCATAATACAGGCGGCCCTTCTCGTTGCTAAAGATAAAGTCTTGGTTGCTAGTAAACACAAGGGCTTCCGCTTGGCCGGTAGATGGGATGGGCAGGCAGGTTTTCAGGCCATCAAAAAGGCGCTGGCCGGGTTGGCGCTCAATCAGGTACACGTGGCCGTATCCCATAAGGGCCACCCGGCGGCCGTCGGGGCTAATGTCGGCCGCGGTAATCCAGGTGTTAATTTTGAGACTATCGGCTAGGCGTGCCGTGTGGTGACCGGGTTGCGCAGGCAGTACGTATTGCTTTACCCAGTTGCCCTCGCCCCGGTTTTTGGTGAAGAGATAAAGGCTGTCCTGGTAATAATAGAAGGCTTCGCAATCAAAGTTGCGAGCCGGCTTGCGCGGCGGAAACTTGCGCTGATCGGGATAATCGAACCGGATGGTATCTATCTGCTTTAAGCTGGAGCCGCTCAGCCGGTAAATGCACAGGTTGCGCCGCTTGTTTTGGTTGTTGCCAAAGTCACCGATGTACAGACGTTTCTCATCGTCCTGGGCCAGGTCTTCCCAGTCAATATTCACTAGTGGCGAGAGCTCCAGTGTTTGCAGTAGGTCACCTTGGGGCGTGATTTTGTAGAGACGGGCCGTGTTGCCTCCGTCGGCGTGCGTCCAGAGGTCACCTTCTGCGTCGGCAGCTTCCAGGCCGGAGCTTTCTGCTACCTGCTGGCGGTTAAGGCGCCCCACCGGTTGCACATCGTATTCCTTCTGCACCTTTCTAAACTCACCCCGACCTTTATCGGGGCTGCAGCCACAGATAACGGATTGCAAGAAAATAAAAAGAGGAAAGAGCTTATCGCGTAGCAAAAATAACATAGGCAGAAGGCAGGCCGCTCGTTTAGCATAAAGCAAGGAGGCTATGTCGAGCAGAAATGAATGGCCGCCGATAAATACGGAGAATTTGCCTGAAGGGTATGCCAGAAGCCTCTGAATGTAGGTAACTTGTTAGCCTGCATTCCCCTCGTTACTGCTCCTGCATGCGCTCAGTATTTCTTACACTGCTTTTGTCATTACTGGCCAGCAGGCCACTGCCTGCCCAAACACTGTCAACAACTGCTACGGGTACTGACTCAACGCACCACCAGCTTAACTCGAAGGCTGAGCTGGGCGCATGGCTGAAAAAGCCTGCGGTTTGGCACGCGGCCATTCCGGTTGGTCTTATTGGGCTGGGTTATGTAAGCCGGAATGAAAATATTGTAGATGAGTTCAAGGAAGAAGTATGCGAGGAGACCCGGGAAGCCTTTCCGCGGTTTCATACCACCCTCGACGACTACACCCGGCACATGCCCATTGTGGTGGCTTATGGCCTCTACGCAGGTGGGGTAAAAGGTGAGCGGGGTGTGCTGCCCTTCACTATTATCTATGGCCTCTCACACGCGCTGAGCACGGGCGTAGTCACTAACTTAAAAGAGCTGAGCCACACCGCCCGGCCCGATAACCCGGCTGATTTCAGCTCTTTTCCCTCGGCGCACACTGCCGAGGCCTTCATGACGGCCACCCTCCTGTATGAGCAATTTGGACGCACGCGCCCCTGGGTAGCGGTGGGTGGCTACTCCATTGCTGCAGCCACTGGCGCTATGCGCATGCTCAACAACCGCCACTGGATTACTGATGTGCTGGCCGGAGCTAGCGTAGGGGTGCTTTCGGCCGAAGCCGTATGGCATTTGTACCCGGTTGCGGCGCGCCTGTTGCCGGGGCGCATGGGCCAGAAGCTGTTGCTGCTGCCCACGTACGTGCCCGGCGCCGGGGTAGGGGCGGTGTTAGCCGTGAAAACCTTATAAAAAAATCTGGGTGCTGGTAGCGCTAGGCCACTTACTCAAAGCGCAAGTAGGGCTGGAGTTTGGTTAAGGTTGCCTCATCCAGAATACGGATCGGGCGTAGGTCAGCAGATTGGCGGAATGGGCCGTGCTGCTGTCGGTAGGCCACTACCACCCGCGCCAACCGTTTGCCAATGTAGGGGTGGGCCTGCAGCACCTCAAACGGCTCGGAATTGATATTCACTGTGGCTGGCGTAAAAGCTGAGCCCACAAACGTGTATTTGCGCAGGCTATCAACTAAGTCGGGCGCATCGCGGAGGCTGTAAATTTCGGCCAGCTGCTCTTCCTGCGCGAAGCCACCGAGGCGTTGCCGGTACTCTACCACCCGGCGCGCATAGCCCCGCCCAATGCCCCTGATTTGCATGAGCTGCGTAGTATCGGCCAGGTTTAGGTCAAAAGCCGCCAGGCGCGTAGGTTTGCGCGTAAAGCCCAAACTGCCACCTGCACGTGCCGGAAAGCGGGAGTAGCCGGCTTTGTTAGCGGCGTACTGTTGGCTGTTCTTAGCAGGGAGCAGGTCTGGTAGTTGCATGAAAGGCGCTAGCCGGGCGTACACAGAGTCGGGGAGGCCGTAGGTGCGCTTGATCTGCTCTTTGGCTTTGAAGCCGCCAATTACCTCGCGGTAATGCACCAACCGGCGCGCCAGAAAGGCGGGAAGGCCCCGCGCCTGCCAATCTGTTTCTGAAAGCTGGTTCGGGTTGAAGGGGGCCAGGGTAACCTGCGGCACGCTGGGCTGAGCTGCGTACGCGGGGCGCGGGTATCGAGACGGATAGGAGCGGGGCTGGCGTTGCGCGGCCAGCTCTGCGGCCAGGTTGTTGAGGCGAGCTTGGTCGGCGGCAGGGTTATAGTGCGGCAACGCGGGGCGCAGCAACTCCGGAAGCCAGAGTAGCAGCAGCATGAGGAACACCAACCCAATAAACCCGGAGGTTTCCCGCCGTGAAAACCCAAACCGCCGGCGCACAGCTCGCTGAAGATTAACCAGCAGGGAGCGTTTGGGTGCCCCTGAAGAAGTGGGAGTAGGACGGGCAGTGCGCGGCGCAGCCATCAGAATACGGAGATAATAGAACTAGTTAATAGCTGCTAGGCCATGTACCTATGGCTAAGGGAATAACTTGGCTAATATAGGCAGTAACCAGCAGTAGATAAAAGGTGCTTGTGGCAGTGGCCGCCCTCACAACATAAGTAAGCTGGTTTGCTCGTTAAAGCAAGCTAAGCAGCTGGCTCTGCACGCATGGTAGGCCACTTCACCCGTAATTTATGCGTAGCAAGAGCCCAAGCCGTTGGCTAAACCGCGACGGCCGCGTATCATTACATCAGCAACTGAATTACTTTATCCTCTGCCATGCCTGCCACTACCCGCCGTACTACTGAGTTTCTGGATTCTCTGGCTGCCGACTTGCGCCAGGTGCGCGAAACGGTAGACCGGCGCTTCCGGCCCCTCACCGACGACCAACTCAACCGCGGCCCGGGCCCGGGCAAGTGGAGTGTAGGCCAGTGCCTGGAGCACCTTAATATTGTGGGTGGGCTGCATCTGCCAGTTATTAGCAAAAAGATCAAAGCTGCCCAGGAGCGCGGCTCCAAACCCGCCGATACGGTGGTGCACGGCTTTTTTGGCAAGAAAATGACCGATGCCATGCGGGTGCCAGCCACGGAGAAGGCTATGAAGTCGCCGCAGCAGTATGCGCCCAGCGGTTTCCGGTTGCCCCGCACCGTACTGGAAGTGTTCAGCCGCCAGCTTGATGAACTAGCTGGCCTGATTGAGCAGGCGCGCGGAGTAAACGCTAATTCTATCCGTATTCCTAACCCCCTTGTTCCGCTGCTGCTGCCCCGCCTCACCGATGCGCTGGAACTGCTGGTAGTGCATATGCAGCGCCACATTGCGCAGGCCGAGGCCGTGCTGGATGGGCAGGGGGTAGGTAAAGAATAGCAGCTTTAAGCGCTAGGCCTCTTTGCAATAAAGAGTTCCTAGTGGTGATGCTTTTCGGGCGGAGGGGGAAGTTCTGCCGCCGCCCGGTACAGCAAGGCTGTGGGTACCCGAGGGTAGTAGTGGTGCACGTGGTGGAAAGCGAACGACGATACTACCGGCGTCCAGACCTGAGCAACAGCCGCTGCTGCCCGTGCTGCCGGGTTGCGCGAGGCTACATGGTGCGGAATGTACGAAGCCCAAATGGGCATGGTAGCACTCATAAAGAACGCCACGCCCCAATACACCAGGCCTGCGGCGGAGCCCAGTAGAAAATATAACGCCACAAAGGCCGCTAACAGGAACATTGTGAAGGCGGTTTCCAGCAACTGCATACGCCGCGTGTTAGGCGCGATGCGTAAGGACTTTCGGCGGAGCATCAGAATATGCCAGGGGCCTTGCCAGAGCACCCGAGAAAATTTCCAGTTAGCTGGTGCACCTTCAGGGTCATCTTCGGTGAGGCAGCGGCCATGGTGCCGTAAATGCCTAACCTGCAGGGCATGGCCGCTTTTCAAGATCAACAACCCACTGAGCGTGAGAATCCGCTCATTGATGGGCTTAGAGAGGCCTAGAGCGTTGTGCATGGCATCGTGCATTTGCACAAAAGCGGCTAGGCACACCGCCACGGCTACCGGTACGGCCAGCCACCACCAGCCCGCCACAGCTAGGCCTATATACAGCGCTGCCAGGGTCCAGGGGCGGGCCAGCTCCACGTACCGCTGGCCGGTGGTGAGCTGTAAGTGAGCGGAGGTGGCAGGTGAGGGCATAAGGTAGTTGAGTGAGGCCGATACTTTAAAACTGTTGTAGGCATGGCCAAACATCTGGTATGGGCAAAGGGAAGGTACTGGTATAAGCGCTGGCCGGCAAGAAGCAACCATAGATTTCGCATCTGATTTTGAGGCAGTGAGCAAGTTTTTATTGCCTGCATTATGGAATCAAGCTGAACGAGGCATCTACTTTTTATCAACTTGCTTCCGTTATCTGCTCCATGCCTATGCGCTCCTTCCTGTTTAGCTTACTGCTCCTGCTAATGTTATTCTCTACTGGCTCTTCCCAAACTACCCCACCTGGCAAAGGCGGCGGTGATAATGCCGCTACCTGGAAGAAGATTGATCAGCTCTTGGCCAAAGACCAGACCACTTCCGCCAGCAAATTATTGGAGCCCATTTACCAAGCTGCCCGAAAGCGGCAAGACACCCCAGAATACCTGCGGGCTTTGCTCTACAAGCTGCGCCTGCTGGAAGCCAAGGAAGAGGATGCCGATGCAAAGGCCATTGCGTTAGTAGAAGCCGACCTGAAAACGGCCCAATTTCCGGCTAGGCCTATCCTGCACAGCCTGCTAGGCCAACTTTACGCCACTTATTACCAGCAGAACCGGTACGAGCTCTACGACCGCACTCGCATCGCCCCCACCTCAGCTCCTGCCAGCACCAACGACATCCGCACCTGGGATGCTGCCCGTCTCGGCAGCGCCGTAGTGCAGCATTATCGCGTCTCCCTCACCGATGCGCCGCAGCGCCAGCAGCAGCTGAAGCTAGCGGCACTAGGCTATGCCGTGCGGGGCGGCGACGCCGAAGGGCGGGCCCTACGCCCCACCCTGTACGACCTGCTGGTGCACCGGGCCATTGAGGGTCTTCAGAATGAAGAATTCTACATTACGCACCCAGTAGATCAGTTTGAGCTAACGCGCCCAGCCTTATTTGCTCCAGCCGAAGAGTTTGCGCGCCTAAAGCTAACAGCTCCTGTCGCCGACTCATTAAACGGGCGGTTTCATGCGCTGCGCGCCTTACAGCAGCTCACGCAGTTCCGACTGGCCGATGCCAAGAACCAAGCGGCCCTGGCCGATGTGGAGCTGCAGCGTCTGCGTTTCGTGAAGCAGTATGCTACCATGGCTACCGCCGACTCCCTATACCGGCGGGCGCTAGCCCGCGCTGCTGAAACGTTCGGGGCGCTGCCCATCAGTGCCGAGTTCATAGTGGCGCAGGCAGAGTCCTGGGAGCAAAGCCAACCCGCCAAAGCCCGTGAGTTAGCGCTGGAAGCAGAAAAGCGCTTCCTAAAGTCGAGAGGAGCACAGCTGGCGCGGGCGCTACGGCAGCGTATTGAGCAGGTACAAGTCAGCTTTATTGCTGAGGAAGTGGTGCTGCCCAATCAGCCGTGGCTACTAAAACTCGATGTGCGCAATGCGCCCAAGCTCTACGCCAAGGTGTACCGCCTTACCACTGCCCAGGCCCTACGCCAATTGGAAAGTACCCGCGTAACTGATGGAACAGCCGGCAGCTTCCGCAAAACTTACGCCCGCGCCCTAGCCGCCGCGCCCGTTGCCTCCTGGACCCTAACCGTGCCTGGCCCTACTGACTACGAGGCGCACTCAGTACAGCAGGCCGGGCCGGCATTGCCGCTAGGCCAGTACCTGGTGGTTATAAGTACCGCCGCAGATACTCCTACCAAGGAGCACGCGGGAACAACAACGGTCTACTCTAACCTCTCGGTAAGTGAGCTAAGCCGGGTACGCCGTAACGCGGCCACCACCAATGGCCCGGAAGTGCTGGTGCTGCACCGGCAGAGCGGGCAAGCGTTGGCCGGCGTGCAAGTACTACCGTTCTTTCAATATTACAACCAGACTACCCGCCGCTACGAACAGAGGCGGGGCAAGCCGTTGACTACTTCCGCGGAAGGCCAGGTAGAAATTTCGCTAGGCCTCACCACTGGTGAGAACACGGCTCTTCGCGCGGTCCTGCTAACAAAAGGCCCCGATTCACTACTGGCTGAAACCAATGGCTACTATGGCCCGCGCCGCATTAACCGCGACCAAGAGCAGCCCCAGCGGCGCACGTTTCTCTATACCGACCGCGCCATTTACCGGCCGGGCCAAACCCTTTATTTTAAGGGTATCCTGACCGAAACCCGTGCTGGTAAGTCGCAATTGCTCACCAAGCAGGCTGTATCGGTGCGCCTCGTGGACGTAAACGGCCAGACGGTGCAAACGCTGCCCTTCACTACCTCTGACTTCGGTTCCTTCCACGGCTCTCTGGTGCTCCCAACTGCCCTACTAAACGGCGAAATGAGTCTGCAGACAGACGACGGCAACGTGAGCTTCGCGGTGGAGGACTATAAGCGGCCCACGTTCCTGGTAACGTTTGAACCCGTGAAGGGTACGCCCGTGCTAGGCCAGTCTGTGACTGTGCGCGGCAAGGCAGTGGCCTACGCCGGCCAGCCCATTGATGGCGCCACCGTGCAGTACCGCGTGGTGCGCCGCACGTTCTGGCCGTTGTTTGGACGCGGCTACGGCGGAGGTCAGCCCGAGCTAGAAATTCTCAATGGTACCGCCCAAACTGACTCGGCGGGCAGCTTCAGCGTCACCTTCACGGCGAAAGGAGAGGCCCTAGGCCAGTCGAAGCGTGGGCCCTGGCTTCCTGGCTATGTGTTTGAGGTGACGGCCGACGTGACAGATGCGGCCGGCGAAACCCGCACCGGCGAGCAACGGGTGAACTTGGGTACCGATGCCTTAACGTTACGCTTGGAACTACCGAGTCTGCTCAACCGCGAACAACTGCCCACGCTACGCTTGCTCAGTACCAACGCCACCGGCGAAGCCCTGCCCGCCCGCGGCCAGTTAAAACTTTACCGCCTCACGCCACCCGCTACTGGCCTGCGCCCGCGCACCTGGGAGCGGCCCGAGCGTGAAGCTCTCAGCCGCGCTGAGTTCAAGCGTCAGTTTCCGCTCGATGCCTATGGCCAAGAAGATAACGACAGTACCTGGGCTCGCACGCTAGTGCTGGAACAAGCCTTCGACACTGAGAAAACTACAGGGCTAACTGGCCTACGAACCGCGCTAGGCCAGCAGGAGCCCGGCCGGTATGTGCTAGAAGCCACGGCTCCGCCCGTTAACAACGGACCGCAGGTCAAAGCTGAAGTGCGGTTTACGTTGTACTCGGCCACCGTAAAGGAGCTGCCTGTGCCCACGCCCGACTGGTTCGTGAGTTTGCAGGATAGCGTGGTCCCCGGCCAGGTGGCGCGCTTTCTGATCGGCAGCTCCGAAGCTGGGGCCCGTATTCTGGTACAAGCCGAAGCCAAGGGCGAAACCCTGCGCCGGGAGTGGCTGACGCTGACTGCCGGGGAGCAGCGCGTAGTAGAAATTTCCGTTCCCGCCACTCTGGATGGTAATCAGCTATACGTTCACCTCACGCAGGTGCACGATAATCGGCTTTACCTGCATACAGCTACCGTACAGGTAGCCACACCACCCGCGCCATTGATACTTAGCATCGCCACCTTCCGCGACAAGCTGCAGCCTGGCCAGAAGGAATCCTGGCGCGTTACCATCCACCAAACCGGCGGCCAACCTGCGCAAGCAGAACTACTGGCTACTCTCTACGATAAGTCGTTGGATGTTTTTCGGTCTCATTCATTCACCGAGCTGGAGTTCTCGAAACCCTACTATCCAGCCGTGCTGGCTTGGCAGGGGCAGTTTGAGACAAAGGAATCTGATGGGCTCTTCAACCCCCAGTATGTGGGGGAGGGGATTTCTGAAATCCTTTATCCCCACCTGAATATGTGGGGCTATCAGGGGCAGGATGAAATTCCTGACCAAAGTGATTTGAAAGACAAGGTCGTTTCATCTCAGGCAGGTAAGGATAACACGGACAATCCGGCTGATTTATCTGGCCTAGAATCATCGGCGGCCATGGCAAGTCCTGTGGCTTCTCGCAAAATGTCTGCAGTACGCTTTACGCCTCCCGTTATCAAGAAAGATGAGGAAGTGAAGGCCTACTCTGATTCTGTTATGAGTCAAGGTAGTGGGCAAAAGGCCAATAAGCCTGACCTTTCCACTGTGCAAGCCCGCACCGATTTCCGCGAAACGGCTTTCTGGATGCCCGCGCTGCGCACCAATGCCCAGGGTGAAACCGTGCTGGAGTTCCAGATGCCCGAAGCCGTGACGCGCTGGCAGTTGTTGGCCCTAGGCCACGACCAACAGCTGCACAGTGGACTACTGGCCCGCGAGCTGGTGACGCAGAAGCAGCTCCAGGTAACCGCTAATGCGCCGCGCTTCTTCCGCGAAGGCGACCAGCTGCGTTTCACCGCCAAGCTCAGCAACCTTACCAGCCAACCCATGAGTGGTACGGCTCAGCTTTTCCTCATTGACGCCCGCACCCAACAGCCGCTCGACACCAGGCTGTTGAAAAGCGCCGGTCAGGTTAAATTCGACCTCAAAGCCAACCAAAGCATTGGCCTAGGCTGGGAGCTAACCATTCCTGAAACTGCCGAAGGCCAGATGCCGCTAGAAGCCATAACCTATCGGGTGGTGGCACAGGCCACGCAGATGCCAATTACCAGCCTTCAGTTATCAGGCAAAGAGAAGCGTCAGCAACGCCGTCAGAACAAACAGGCCACCGGCAACGCTGAACTAGCTACCGTATCTGATGGTGAGGAAAACACGCTGCCAGTGTTACCCAACCGTCTGCTGATTACGGAAAGCCTGCCGCTGCCCATTGTGGGGCCAGCTACGCGAGAGTTTGAGCTCAAGAAGCTTACCAGCACTACCTCTGCCACGCGCCGCAACTACTCATTAACGCTGGAGATGACCCAGAACCCGGCCTGGTACGCCGTGCAGGCCCTGCCCTACCTGATGGAGTACCCATACGAATGCTCCGAGCAGGTTTTTAGCCGCCTCTACGCTAATCTGCTGGCAGCCAAAATTCTGCAGAGCAACCCGCGCCTCAAAACTATGCTGGCGGAGTGGAGCCGCGCGGCTCAGGCCGGCGACAAAACCACCCTTACCAGCAAGCTGGAGCAAAACCAGGAGCTGAAAAACCTGCTGCTCCAGGAAACGCCCTGGGTGCGCGATGCCCAAACAGATACCGAGCGGATGCGCCGCCTCACGGAGCTGTTCGATGAGCCCCGCCTCCAGACCGAAACGGCACGTGCCCTCACTAAGCTGGCCAAAATGCAGCAGCCCAACGGCGCCTTCCCATGGTTTGAGCATATGCCCGACGACCGGTACATCACTCAGCTCATTGTGGCAGGCTTCGGTAAGCTGAAAAAGCTAGGGGCCTTTGATGCCAACAGCAACCAGGAAGCCCGCGAAATGCTGAGTAGGGCGCTAGGCTACTTAGATGCGCAGCTAGAGCGCGACTACACCAGCTTGCGCAAGCAGCCCAAGGTTGAGTTGAAGCAGAACCACTTATCGGCGCTACAGGTGCAAGCCTTGTATGCCCGCAGCTTTTGGGTATCTATAGAGGTGCCTAAAGCCACCCAACCGGCCCTGACTTATTATCAGCAGCAAGCGGCGGCCTATTGGCAAGCCCAGACGCGCTACTTACAGGCCCAACTGGCCCTAGGCCTGCATCGGTACAAGACGCAGCCCGCGGCGGTGCGTATGATCATGCAGGCCCTCAGCGAAAACGCTCTTCACTCCGCGGAGCTAGGTATGTACTGGAAAGAAGTGCGCGGCGGATACTATTGGCAAGAAGCCCCCACCGAAACCCAAGCCACCCTCATAGAGGCCTACGATGAGGTGCAGAACGACCAGAAGTCAGCGGATGAAATGAAGCTGTGGCTACTCAAGCAGAAGCAAACTCAGAATTGGGAAAGTACCCGCGCTACTGCTGATGCGTGCTACGCCCTGCTGCTGCGCGGCTCCGACTGGCTGCAACCCACCCAGCCCATTCAGGTAACGGTAGGAGGGAAGTCCGTTACGCCACCCGCGCTCCAGGCAGGTACTGGCTACTTCAAAACCACCTGGGCTGCCGCCGATGTACAGCCCGCCCAAGGTAACGTGACGGTAAAGAAAACGGATGCCGGAGTGGCCTGGGGAGCACTGTATTGGCAGTATTTTGAGCAGATAGATAAGATTACACCTGCCGCCACGTCCCTGCGCCTGGAGCGCCAGCTCTACCGTGAGCAGCGCACCGCCGGCGGCCCCGTGCTTCAGCCCATAACCACCGCCACGCCCCTGCGCGTGGGTGATGTACTGGTGGTGCGCCTCGTGCTGCGCTCCGACCGGGATCTGGAATACGTGCATCTCAAAGACCAGCGCGCGGCGGGGCTGGAGCTTATCGGCCAAACCTCTGGCTACCGCTACCAGGGTGGCCTAGGCTATTATGAAAGCCCCCGCGATGCGGCCACTAACTTTTTCATGAGCTATTTCCCCAAAGGCACGCACACGTTTGAGTATCGGTTGCGGGCCGCCCAGAGCGGCAATTTCAGTGGTGGCCTCTCGCAACTGCAGTGCCTATACGCCCCCGAGTTTTCCGCCAATTCCGCGGGCACCCGGGTACAGATTACCCCGCAGCCATAAGCCAGGCCAGGTGCAGTATGCATGTGTGCCAAGTAAGTTTTCCGAGAGGAAATAAACTAAGGCCAAGTTTCATTCTGTAAAGAGATGACAACGCTATTTTGAAGGTAAACACCCTTATTCAGCAGACGAAGGGCACATTGGGCACGGTCGAAATAACTTAGGGTTGAGTCTGACGGTTATGAGCCGTACCTTTGCAGCCTTTCTATTTCAGAATGATGATGATGCGTAAGCTATATGTGTTGATGGCCGGGCTGCTGTTGGGCAGCGTTCCGGTGCTGGCTCAAGGCGAAAAACAGCCTTCGGTTTCTGCTACCGTTACCCCCACGGCTTTACCTGGGGAAGAAAAGCTCTCAGCCCAAGAGCGAGCCGAGCGCGACTTTTTGATGCCCGTGCGGCGCAAGCAGGCGGCTGCTCTGCGCGCCGCAGCCCATGAAGAAGCTACTACCCAGCCGGCCGTAGAAACTGCAGCCCGTGCCCTAGAAGCAGTTGAGGCTCCTAAGCCTGAAGAAGCAGAGGCCAAACCTGCTTATCACCGCCCTACAACCTCCTCTCACCGCACGAGCCATAGCACGCACAGAACCAGTTCGTCGCACAGGAGCAGCAGTAGCTCAAAGCGCAAACCCAGCAGCTCGGCCAAAAAGAAAACTACCAGCGCCAAAACCAGCACCCGTCGTCGGCGCTAGGCCCCCTGGGGTATATAAAAGCCAACGGGCCCACCTTCTGCAAAGTGGGCCCGTTGGCTTTTATGACGTTTAAGAGCTGTAGCTTCGGCAGAGTAACGCTAGGCCTGTTGGGGCATTAGGCGCAGCACCAAACCATCGAGGCGCGGCGTAACGCGTACCTGGCAGGAGAGGCGGCTGCCCTGGCTCATTACGGGCAGGCTTTCCAACATATACAGTTCCTCATCCGAAGGCTCATCGAGGGCCGGGCCAGCCAGCACTTCAATGTGACACGTGCCACACAAAGCCATACCGCCGCAGGTAGCCTGAATATCGTAACCCGATGCTTTCAGCACTTCCATCAGGCTCAGGCCCATGTCGGTGGGCGCTACTACCTCGCGCCGATGACCGGGCGCCTCTTCTACATATACGCGTACTTCGTCAGTCATAAGTTATCAGTTACCGGTTACCAGTTGCCAGTTGGTGCAGCCTGAACTGGCAACTGGCAACCGGCAATTGAATTACAAGGTAGGCACCCCGTTTACCGTAGTGTACTTGAGCACGTACTTTTTATCGGGGTTGATGTATTTGAAGGCACCTTGGCACATTAAGGCCGCCTCATGGAAGCCGCAGAGAATGAGTTTCAGCTTACCGGGGTACGTGTTGATGTCGCCGATAGCAAAAATACCTGGCTCTGAAGTAGAGTAGTCAACGGTATTCACTTTCACGGCATCATCTTCCAGCTCCAAGCCCCACTCACCAATTGGACCCAGTTTGGGGGTAAGGCCAAACAGCGGGATAAAGCTATCTACGTGCAGCGTTTCCGGCTCGCCACTGTTAGGCGTGATAGTTACGGCTTCCAGTTGCTCGGGGCCGTGTACGTGCGTAACGTTGGAAGAAAGCACCAGGCGAACTTTGCCGGCATCATGCAGATGCTTTACTTTCTCGGCTGAGTCGGCGGCGCCGCGGAAGGTGGTGCCCCGGTGTACCAGGGTTACCTCTTTCGCTACGTCAGCCAGGAAAATAGTCCAGTCGAGGGCTGAGTCGCCGCCGCCGGCAATTACCAAGCGCTTATCACGGAACGTCTCGGGGTCGCGCACCATGTAGTACACACCCTTGCCGCTCTCATAGTTCTCCAGGTTTTCGATGGCCGGCTTGCGGGGCTCAAACGAGCCTAGGCCACCTGCAATAGCAATAGCCTTGCACAGAATCTCGGTGCCATCAGTAGTAAACAGTTGAAAGGAGCCATCCTCGAGCTTGGCAAAGCGCTCTACCCGCTCACCTAGCGTAAACGTAGGATGAAAGGGCTCAATCTGGCGCATCAGGTTGCTTACCAAATCACCGGCCAGCACTTCCGGAAAACCCGGAATATCATAAATAGGCTTCTTCGGGTATATCTCAGAGAGCTGACCGCCCACCTGGGGCAGCGCATCTACCACGTGGCAGCGCAGCTTCAACAATCCGGCTTCAAATACGGCGAACAGCCCCACCGGGCCGGCCCCGATAATGCAGATATCGGTGGAAATGGAATTCATCAGCGAAAAGTGAGAATAAACAAATGGCCCAGGGCCATGCTCATAACAGCTAGCTAGCCTAAAACGTTGGGTTAGCGCGCAAATGCGGGTGCAAAGATAGGCAAGGGCGCGTCAGTGGCACAGCTTTCAGTTACATCTGCTTCCTATTAGCTGCCTACAACCCAGAAAGCCCCTCTGCGTGGAGAGGCTTTCTGGGTTATAGGGCTTCCTGACCACAGACTGATACTCGTTTCCAAGTGTATTGTCATCGTGTAAAACGGGCTGACGAAGCACTAAAATCGGTGGTGAACTGATGCCCAGACCTGCCAACCTATAGCCAGAATGCACTGGACGCAGCTACTAGGAGCGAACAATAGCTTCAGAGTAACTCAATAATATAAGGAGCACAAGTACGCGCTAACATCAGGAGGCTGCAACAGATTTTTAAGAGGCAACGGACGTGCCGTAGCTCTGTAAGAAGTTCTCAGCGGCGGCTAAGTCAGTAAACTGGCGGGTAGGCAAGGAAGAAAGCTGATTCAACATGCGGCTTACCGGCATGCGCGTCGGGCCAGCCGGGTACACCTCTGCCATAATAGCAACGCCCGCCGCCAGCATGAGCTGGTGGCTGCGCAAAAATGTAGGCAGCAAATCCACGTTGGGGCCTAGTGTGCGCCGAACATCGCAGAGAACCGTAAAGCCGGGCTGCATATGCTCTAACGCTCGCTGGCAGTCGCCCAAGTAATAGGGGAGTTGCTTTACAAAAGTCATTTCCTCTAGCTGCTCATAGAGCAGCATGTTGAGGCGCGTATCCAGGTAGATACGGTATTCAGGGCGGTAAGCAACTAATTGCATGAGGTGTGTTACGAAGAGCAGGGCAGTACCTGATAACACACTT
This sequence comes from Hymenobacter taeanensis, assembly GCF_013137895.1. Lineage (NCBI taxonomy): Bacteria > Pseudomonadati > Bacteroidota > Cytophagia > Cytophagales > Hymenobacteraceae > Hymenobacter > Hymenobacter taeanensis. The sequence goes on along the minus strand of NZ_CP053538.1, from coordinate 711,855 downwards.
GCCACGAAATAAATCCCCATGCCATAAAACTCGTGTAGGAACACAAGATACTTGCGGCACTTAATAGAATATAGCCTTTAGCTAAAAAGTCAGATTAGGCTCTACGATTGTTACACCACAATAAAAGAATAAAAAAAGGCCCTCAGCATGTTGCTGGGGGCCTTTTAGTGGTCGTGTAAGGAGTCGAACCTTAAACCTTCTGATTCGTAGTCAGATGCTCTATCCAATTGAGCTACACAACCATTTTTACCTTTTAGCGGAGCGTTTCTCCGTTTTGGTTGTGCAAAGATAGCGGGTAAATTTCCGGCCGTGCAAGCTAGCTGCTGTATTTTCTCTTCAATCTGTTAGAGAAAGACTGCAAGGTGCTGAATTTCAGGGAAATTTTTTTTATTTTTTTCCTGCGTCTTTACTTAAGGTGCGTTGCAAAGCGCGGTTGAAGAGATAATAAAGGCCAAACAGCGAAATGGCCACCAAGCCTATTACCAAGAGCTTGCCCATGGTACCGGTGTCGGGGTCTTGGAGTAGGGCAACTACATCCTGGGCTTTGGTGCCGAGCCAGTAGAAGAACAAGCTGCGCGGTAGCATCCCGATAACGGAAGCCACCAAAAACCGCCGAGCATCAACGCGCATGACCGCCAGCACAAACGTCATGAGCGCAAAGGGGAGTACCGGCGAAATGCGGGTTAAGATGATCAGCTGCCAGCTCTGGGTTTTCAGCTCTTTCATCACGGCATCGGCTTTGGGGAAGTGGTGCAGAAAGTGCAGCATCTTGCCATGGTCGAGAGAGGCAGCAATGTGGTAGCCAATGAAGGCCGCCAGGGCGTAGGCCAGTACCATGCCGGGCAGCCCAGGCCACCCCAGGTAAAACCCGGTAACCAAGGCCACAAAGGTGGTGGGGGTAAGAGCAAAGGCCATAGTAAAAGCAATAACTACAAAGTAGAAAATGCTTTGCCCGGGCGTGAGTTGCTCTAATAAGGCCTGGTTACGGTAGAGCACATAGCTGAGCGAGGAGCTTCCTAAAACGGGAAGAGCCACGAGCAGAAACATAGAGAGCAGGGTGGAAGCGTTCTTCTGAAATAGCTCCTTGAGAAACAACATAGGCAGCAAAAACAATCGGGCCGGCTTGTTATGCCGGCCCGAAGGTAAGAACGTAATATTGCTGCCGAAGGCTACGCTTCGGGTTCAGTATCGGGGGCGGGGCCGCCTGCCAGGGCTGGCTGTGCAGCCTTATCCCTGGGGCTTTTGGCCCCAAAGAAGCGGCGAATGGCCGTCCAGGCCGCTGCCAGCAGCGCCAGCAGAATTCTCCAAAACTTCAGAATCAGGGCAAAGAAGCCCACTTTCGCCAGAACCTTACCGGCAATCAGGCCACCAGTGCCATACGCAGCCATTTCACCCAGTTTGGGGTCGAAGTCGGTGTAGCGGAGGCCCTTGCTGAAGCTCACGCCCTGCATAACCCCCGGAATACTGCTCCGAACTTCCGCTAGCTGGTTGGGTGTGCCTACCGCATTCAGCACGAGTACTCCCTTGCGGCCTAGTAGGCGCGCACATTATAATTCAGGGTGTTTTCGTCTTCGCCGTTAAACTTCAGCTCCTTAGCCCAGTGTAGGGCATTGAGCTGCTTGTCGTAGAATGATTTGGCAGCCCAGCCCACCAGAGTTACAGTGCCATAGCCGGCCTCAGCGCGCTCTTTGTTGGTCGCTACCAAATCCGACTGCATATCCTTGAGCAGGTCGTCGTAGTTGATATCGTCGGCGTCATCATCCTTCACGTAGCCCATCTCATCGTACTGCACCACAAAGGCCCAGTTGTTTTCATCCAGCGGACCACGGTCGGCGGGGAAGAGCATGCCCAGGTTTTCGGCGGTAGGGTTGCCCCACAGCTTAGTCAGAACCTTAGTGCTTTGGGCTACATCAAGATAGCGAAAACCTTTCGGGACGTTGCTTTCACCCACGCCGTTAGGAAGCGTAACGTGGCCCGTCTGGTAGTGCAGTGAGTCTTGCACGGCCTGCACGTAGGCTTAGTAGAGAGCCACAGAGTCAGGAGGGGTGCTGGCAGTGTGGGCGGCAATGTGGAAGCACACAAAAGCCCCCAGGAACAGGAGTTTTTTCAAACGGATAAAGTGAAAAGTATGAATAGAATTTTGTCGTTAAAGAAAGACGCTGCCAGTAGAACCGCAAACAAGACGCGTCCGAATCTGCTTCTACAGCTAAGGGCCCTAGGCCGCTGCTGCGGGGCTGCACGTACATGCCCTACATTTTTACCTTTGCGCTTCATATCCACCAGTCTTTAATCTCCCGCGTCCCGCCCTTATGAAATTCGGAACCAAAGCCATTCACGCCGGTGTGCATCCTGACCCCGAAACTGGGGCCATCATGACGCCCATCTATCAGACCTCAACCTATGTGCAACGCTCGCCCGGCGACCACAAAGGCTTTGAATACTCCCGTACCCACAACCCCACCCGCACCCAGCTGCAGGATGCGCTGGCGGCCCTGGATAATGGTAAGCACGGCCTGGCCTTTGCCTCCGGTATGGCTGCCATCGACTGCATTGTGAAGCTGCTGCAGCCCGGCGATGAAGTAATTTCCACTAACGACCTGTATGGGGGCAGCTACCGCCTTTTCACGAAGGTGTTTGCCAATTACGGCATCAAGTTCCATTTCGTATCCATGCACGATATGACGCAGGTGGAGGCCGTAGCCAATGAGCGCACCAAGCTTATCTGGGTAGAAACGCCCACCAACCCGCTGCTGAACATTATTGATATTGAAGCGGCGGCGGCAGTAGCCAAAAAGGTAGGTGCCCTACTGGTGGTGGATAACACCTTCTCTACGCCGTATCTGCAAACCCCACTTGATTTGGGCGCTGATATGGTGATGTACTCGCTCACCAAATATATGGGCGGCCACTCTGATGTGGTGATGGGCGCCATTGTGGTGAAAGATGATGAGCTGCACGAGCGGTTGCGCTTCCTGCAGAATGCCTGCGGTGGTACGCCCGGTCCTCAGGATTGCTTCCTGGTGCTGCGAGGCCTGAAAACGCTGCACGTGCGCATGCAGCGCCACTGTGAGAATGGCCGTGCCGTAGCTGAGTTCCTCAAGAGCCACCCCAAAGTAGGTAAAGTGTACTGGCCTGGCTTCCCCGATCATCCGAACCATGAAGTGGCAGCCAAGCAAATGCGTGGCTTTGGCGGCATGATTTCCTTTGTGCTCGAGGGCGACCGGAAAGAGGATGCCATTGCGGTGCTGGAGAAGTTTGAGCTGTTCTCGCTGGCCGAGAGCCTTGGAGGTGTAGAGAGCCTCTCGGGGCACCCCGCCACCATGACCCACGCCAGCATTCCGGCCGAGGAGCGCCGCAAGGCAGGCTTGTCTGATTCGTTGATACGCTTGAGTGTAGGCATTGAGGATGCCGAAGACCTAATAGAAGACCTCAAGCAGGCCATTGGCTAACTATAGGCCTAGGGCTTCTAAACTGCCAGAGCTAGGCCACTTTGCGGTTTAGCTACCCGCTGAAAACAAGCAACCAGAACCCGCCCGGTGCTAAGCGCCGGGCGGGTTCTGGTTTTAAGTGGTCTAGCTACTGAATGTGCTGAGCGCTGAACCAGGAGCCCGGAACTATACTCAATCTGCTTTGGCTATTGGTCCGTACATAATTTACCCTCATGCCTACTGCTCCCCTGCCCATGCGCTTCCTTCTGCTTCTATCCATGCTGCTCAGCTTCGGCTGCGGGCAGCATACCTCCGACCCGGCCCCGAGTAATAGTACTACAATGCCCACGCCGCCGGCGCCTATGAGCGCGGCAGTGAGCTTCCTCTCCCTCGGCGACTCGTACACCATTGGGCAAAGCGTGAGTGAAGCCGACCGCTGGAGTGTGCAGCTGGCTCAGCTAGGCCAGGCTGAGGGGCTGGCAAAGCCGGATATCATTGCCCGCACCGGGTGGACCACGGCAGAGCTACAGGCTGCCATTAAAGCTGCCAACGTTCAGCAGACCTACGGCCTGGTTTCCTTGCTGATTGGGGTAAACAATCAGTTTCGAGGACAACCCCTGACGACGTACCGCACGGAGTTTCGGGAGCTGCTGCAAACGGCTATTCGCTTTGCTGGTAACCGCCCGGGCCGGGTACTGGTACTGTCCATCCCGGATTGGGGCCAGACGCCTTATGCCCGCGGTTACGACCAAGCCCGCATTGGCACCGAAATAGACCAGTTTAATGCCGTAGCGCAGCAGGAGTGCCAAGAAGCCAAAGTGGCCTACGTCAACATCACCGACCTTACCCGCGCCGCCGCTAACGACCCCACGCAGTTTGCCCCCGATGGCCTTCACTACTCCGGTAAACAAATGCAGCAGTGGGCTGATAGGGCGCTGCCTGTGGTGCGCACGTTGCTGCGCTAAGGTTGAGTAGCAGAAAGCCGCATACGCGAACAGTAGAACCCGCAGCGAGTGGCTGCCGGGCAAGAGGTGGGCACGGCCCCAGTCATATGCAGTAGCGCTAGGCCACTCGCCCGAGTGCCACGGGGCAGTGATGGTTGTGGGCACCGATGACGTGCCAGAACTGCGTGCGTTTGTAGTAGAGGGTGTACTTTGGTGCCGGCATGTGCTTACAAGCACAAAACGCTCATCCGCTCCCGTGAAACCCACCTCCTCGTTCACCCCGCCAGTAATGGGCAAAACCCTTCTGAAAATAGTTGTGCTCGTATGCCTTGCTGGGGGTGTGCTCTTTGCCGTAGTGCGCTGGGGGCGCCTGTTTGGGCAAGAGGCAAGTAGCGGCGTAGGAGCTCCGGCCACATTAACCAGCAACACCAACGAAGCCGTAGAGGGCGCCGGGAAAATTCCTATTGATCCGCAACGCTGGTACCAGCTCACAAATGCCCCCGACGGTATCCCGGCCCTGTTTGATGGCCTCACCAACGCCAATATCTCGCGGGGGTGGGGCAAGCTGCTTGATCAGTATGAAGCATATTACCCACTGCAGAAGGGGGAGTCGTTTGTAATTGAAAGCGTGAAGATGTACGATGGAGAAGGCACCGGCTCTGGGGCCCCCATGGTCTTATCTATTATTACCGAAGCCTGGGAGCAGATTCCAATTGCAACATTTACGGGCAGCGAGTACCAGCAGTGGGTAGGCCCCGACCCAAGTGAGCCATCAGCTTATGCGCTGGGGCAGCCTATTCGTAATGCGCGCTACCTGGTTATTACATCAGGCAGCATATATCCCACCGAGATTGAGCTGTATGGCTCCTACAAAGCCGCCAAAGTGCCGGCAGCCCCTAGCGCCAGCACGCTGGCTATGCAAAAAGGTGTGAAGCTGCGGCAAATGTTTGGGGTGAATGCGTTTGAGTGGAATCTGGAGGACGGTAATAACCCTTCGGTAGTAGACCCGGCCCGGCTGAAAGGGGTGAAATATTTCAGCGGCATTCGGCATTATCTCGATTGGGAAAAGCTAGAGCCCACGCCAGATAGCTACACGTTTAATCCCTCGCACAACGGCAGCTGGAACTATGATGCCATGTATAGCCGGCTCAAGCAGGAAGGCGTGGAGGTGTTGGTATGCCTGAAAACTCTGCCCAAGTGGCTGCAGGAAACCTACCCAGCTACTGAAAGAGACGCCGAAAATGTGCCTGCCTCATTCGGTAAAGACCGTAAGGCCCCCGCATCGTACGTGGAGCAGGCCAAGATGGCGTTTCAGTTTGCCGCCCGCTACGGCCGAAACCCGGCAGTGGCGCGCAAGCTGGTGAAGGTGAGTACCAGCCCGCCCCGCTGGACGGCCGACCCGGTAAACGAAGTCAAGACTGGCCTAGGCCTCATCCGCTACATGGAGTGCGACAACGAGCGCGACAAGTGGTGGAAGGGTCGCAAAGCCTACCAAACAGCCGCCGAATACGCCGCCAACCTCTCGGCGTTTTATGATGGACACAAGAACACGCTGGGCCCTGGAGTAGGCGTGAAAAATGCTGACCCCAAGATGCAGGTGGTGATGGGTGGCCTGGCCGCCCCTACCCCCGACTACGTGAAGGGCATGGTGGACTGGTGCCGGCAGCACCGCGGGTACAATGCCGATGGGAGCGTAAACCTCTGCTGGGACGTGATTAACTACCATCTCTACTCCAACGATGCGCGCACTTCCCAGGGAGGTGAGCCCACGCGCGGTGCAGCGCCCGAGGTAGCAGAAGCAGGAAAGGTGGCCCAGGCCTTTGTGCAGATGGCGCACCAGTACGCCGGCAATATGCCCGTCTGGATTACCGAAACTGGTTATGATCTGAACCAGGGTAGTCCCCTGAAGGCCATTGCCATCGGAAACAAATCAGTGCAGGAGACGCAGGCCGACTGGATACTGCGCACCTCACTGCTGTATGCCCGGTGGGGCGTGGAGCGGGTGTTTCTGTATCAGCTTTATGATGATAATGCCCAGAACCCAACGCGGTTTGGCTCAATGGGCCTGCTCAACGACGACAAAACGCCCCGGCCCGCGGCCCAGTACATCAGCCAGGCCAACAAGCTCCTGGGCAGCTACACCTATAAGCAAACCCTCCACTCCGACCCTATAGTGGACCGGTATGAGCTGCAGGGGCGCTCAGCCTATGTGCTGGTAGTGCCCGATGAGAAGGGGCGCACGGTGCCTTACACCCTCAACCTGGGTGAGGCCGCTTACGCTGAGGTGTACCGGCCGGCCCTCGGGAAAGAAACCATGGACAAACAGCGCGTACCGCTGACCAATGGCAAGCTGAGGTTGCAGGTGACGGAAACACCCGTATTTGTGCTGCTACCAGGCGCCAAATAGCATGAGCAAAAGAGGCCAGATATCCACCCTGGCCTAGGCGTTCTGGACGCGCTTAAAGGCCCCCAGGAACTTAGCAACTATGGCTTTGCTCTCAACTAGGCCCACCTTCATCATATCGGTTAAGGACAGTGAAAGGTCTTTGCGCAGCAGCAGATACCCGAATAAGAAGCCCGAAAGTATGGTGGGGAAGCTGGCAATGGCCACTCCGTAAATTCCCTTAAACAGGTAAATGCCTGCAAAGTCGCCGGCTACGTTTATGGCCAGCATCATGAACACCTTGATGAGGTTAAGGCGGGGCTTGTTGATTACCTCGAGCGTGATGCCGGTAAAACGGTCGATGGGGAACAGAATGGCCATGGCCATAAAAATGCGCAGCAGGTTGGCCGCCTCCGTCCCGATGTACTTGCTGCCGCCCAGAATGTAGATAGGAATTTCGGCCAGCAGAATAGTGCCTCCCACTATAGGCAGCAGCGCCCAGGTAAGAATGCCTACGTTCTTGGTCAGAATGCTTGTCAGTTCCGCTTTATCGTGCTTGTTGTAGGCCACTGAAAGCATAGGCATAGCCGTGGCAATAGAGCTGCCCACCAGCAGCTCAATGATAATCATGAAGCGCTGCGCCAGGTTATACACGGCCAGTGCCGCCGGCCCCAGCATGAAGTTGATGATAAACGTATCGGAGTTGCGGAACAGCGTGGCACCGATCTGGCTGCCTACGCTGTATTTGCCGAAGTGAGCTAGCTCTCTCATGCACTCTGCGCTGCGGTGCCTAATGTCGCCGAAGCGGGTATACCCCGCAATGAGGGTTACAAAGCTGGTGAAGGCGCCCGCGAATAAGTTGGTATAGACAACATTGGTAACATTTACTTTCTGCAGCAAAATCAGCCCAAACAAGCCCAGTACAGATATTCCCAGCTGCATAGACCGCAGATACAGCAGCTTATCAAAACGCTGCTCGGCCTGAAGCACACACATGCCCACAAAGGAGGGCAGCATGAACAGTAGCGTTAACCCCGACCATTTAATGAACAGATTCAGGCCCTCGTTGGCCAGTGGGTAGCTCAGCAGATAGGCCCCAATATTGAGCAGCCCAAACAGCAGGGTAATGGCAATGCTGATAACCCAGGTAGAGCCCATTACCTCGGCGGCGCGCTTGGCGGCGGCACCGCAGTACCAGCGCATAAACGCGGTAGTTACAAAGCCCGCGCGTAGAGAGTCGGCTAGGCCTAGAACGGAGTTAAAGAACACGTAGGCCCCCAGCTCCTCTACTTTCATGTAGCGAAAGAGCAGGCCGAAGTACACGATGTTAATTGCCTGTACCGTCATATTGCCCGTAAGCGACATCAGATGCTTGTTGCTCAGGAATGAGGCAATTTTATTGGTCAGGCTGTTTCCCATTGTATTGGTAGGGTGCCGCTTCAGGTGCTGGAAATGGTGAAGCGGCAGAAGAGTAAAAGGTCGGGTTAGATACGGGCGGCACCCGCTACACGGCTGAGCTGTTGCAACGCATACGCCGTGAGGTTAGGCACTTTTCACCTTAGCTCCCAGGTGCAGGTCGTAGTTGTACTTGATCTGCCGGAACACCATTCTGACGCAGGCAACTAGCAGGTTGTTGCTATTGCGCCAGTTGCTGCGCGTAACGGTGCTGGGTTCTTCCTCAGAGTTTTCCTGCGTGAATAAGTCGTTGAATTTATCGTAAAACAGCCCTTTGCCGTGGTTCTGAATGAACGATAGGCACATCAGGTACTCGGTTCGGTCGCTCTTGATGCCCTCTTTGTAGCGGCCAAACTTCTCCATAAAAGAGCTGCGCCGTAGGTGCGGATGGTCGCTGTAGTGGTAAATCTTGGTGGTATTGAGGTACCAAGGTTTATACAGCATCTCTGAGAACCCCTTGCCGTAGGGTTTCAGATAGGGGTAGGCGTAGTAGGCGTAGAACCGCACAATGTCAATATCCGCGGCCTGCTGCATTATGGCGTAGGCATCCTGGAAGTGCGGCGTAAACTCCGGGGAGGGCACAAAATCCTCCTGCACATACAGTGTGTAGGGGGTGGTAACGGCATCCTGCCCCTTATTGAGGTTATTGCCCAGGCCCTTATTAACGGGAGTGGTAATCAGCCGGAACTGGTACTGCTTCTGCAGCTCCTGCAGCGCCTGTTGGTGCACTGGCTTGCTGCCATCATCCGAGACAACTATATCCCCAAAGGCTACTCCTAGCTTAGTAAAGTTCCGTAACAGCCGCTCAATAGACTTGCTGCGGTTGTAGTGGGTAATCAGGAGTGTAACCTCAGGGAAGCTAGCCGTTGTCATCAGGGAAAGGGAGGAATAGGAGAAATCGAGGACGGAGAGAGTTGGGTAAGAGTGGCCTAGATGGTAATGGTAGGAACCGCTACGGCCCGCTGAGCCTTATCCCAGGCGGCAGGCTGCGCGTTGCGGATAAAGCGCCCGAAACCCCGGAAGGCTGCCACGTTCATCATCGTGAAATAGAGCGGTACCAGCGCCGCTCCGGCCTTGCGGCCTCGGGTAGCCATTAGCCAGCCAGCGCCACTGGCCACGTAAAACAGCACCTGCAGCGCCAGCAATACCGTGTAGATGCCCTGGTGCGTGTAGGCCAGGTAAGCATTAAGCGGCAATAAAAGCGCCAGCAAGGCCGGGGTCAGGCTCCAGCGCAACACCCGGTGCGAGATGTACAGGAACGTGACCAACGGCTGCCGGAGTGGGTTCAGCAGGAACGTGAGACGCGACATGGCTTGCCAGCCACCGGCGCAAATCCGCACTTTACGGCGCATCTCTTCCTTCAGCGAGGCCGATGGCGGCTCCATGGCGTAGGCCTTTGGCTCGTATACCACCTTATAACCCGCTCCCACAATGCGCATTGATTGAATGAAGTCGTCGAGGATCACGTCTTTCTCTAAGGGGTCAAACAGCTCCGTCCGGAAGGATACCAGCTCACCGGCCGCTCCCATGAGGCTATAGATTTCAGAATCGCAGCGCTTCAGCAACGACTCGTATTTCCAATATAGGCCTTCTCCTGAGCCGGAGGCGGTGCCGTCGTTGAGCACATGCTTTTCCCCGGAAACGGCTCCCACGCGTGGGTTCTGGTAGTGGGTAACCATGGCCCGCACGGCCTCGGGGTTTAGCAGCGTGTTGCAGTCAGTGAAGATGACGTAGGGCGTGGTAATGTGCTGAATAGCCCGGTTTTCGGCCAGCGACTTACCACCCCGCTCCGGAATGTGCAGGTGCTGCACCTCGGGGTAGGCCGCTAGCACCTCACCAGAATTATCATTGGAGCCATCCGTGATAAACATCAGCTGCAGCTTATTAGTGGGGTAGTCCAGCTCTTGGCAGTTGCGCACTTTGGCGGCCAGAATATCGGCCTCATTGTAAGCGGGCACCACCAGGGTAACCTCCGGCTCAAAAGTAGAGGAGAGGGGTTTGGGTGTGGCCGTTTTCCGAAGTACATAAGCCCAGGCGGCTACCAGCATACCGTACCCCACATAGGTGTAAAACACAATGCCCAGGAAAAGCCAAAAACAAAATACAAGCATGAGCAGGAAGCTAGAGGATGCAAAGCAAGGAGCGCACCTGTGAAATGCCACAGCAGCATTCCAGGGCATTTATCCCGATCTTAAAATTTAGTCTTGAACTTTAATTGCGGGCCCGGTAATGTATTCTGACATATACTTCGTGTGAAGCTTCAGGCGGTTAAAGAAGGCTTGCAAAATGCTGCCGTCCTGCAAAAGCTTTCGGTTAGAAGTAAAAACAATAGCTCTGGGGTCGGTTACCTGTTTTAGATTCCCCCTTGTTTTCAAACGGATAGCCATTCGGCCGTCCTCTGATTCTTCCACATTCTCGGCATTATTGAATGTGCGGGCGGTGTGGGTTTTGAATCCGCCGGTTTCACGGCCTATTTGAGTTATCAACCCCATATTAAACCCTAGCACATTAATAAACTCGCGGTGCTTTCTCCTTATTTCAATTAAAATATTGCCAATTGTTTCATACACAAATAGCCCCTTACGGCTTGCTCCCTCTGATGGTAAAAATGCATAGCGGCCATATACACCAGTAATTCCGGCTGAGTTGCGCATAGGCGCCGTCATAAGCTCAATCCAGTCTGGTGGATAAAAGGTATCGGCATCAGCACACAATAAATATTTGCCTTGCGCCTTATATAGGCCTAGCTGCCGGGCATACGTAATACCCTGCATAGATTCAAAATAACTGGTTACACCCAGCGTGTCTAATACTTCCTGGGTTGAATCGGTGGAGTTATTATTGATAACGATTATTTCTACTCGCAAAGAAGTTGTATTAGCTGCTAGCGTGGAGAGGGTGCGGTAAATATTATTGGCTTCGTTCCAAGCGGGTATTACCACCGATACGTCAGGGTTGGGATGCTTGAACTTGCTCAGGCGCGTGCGCAGGTCTTCTACTTCAGCCGGAGAAAGGTCGGCAAAGCCCTTGTCTAAGAACAAGTGCTGCTGAATCCAGTTGGGTACAGAAAAGGGCGGCATATTCATGGTAAGGCGTATTATGCCCGAGGCTCAGGCTAATTCCGGATTTGGCTTAGGAAGGAGAAGGGAGGCTAATCAGGATCAGGCGAAGATGTTCTCCAGCCACTTATCGAGGGAGTAATCAGCCGTGCTGGCTTCTATCTCTTTCTCCAGGAAAGAGGGCGGTAGCTCAATATTGTTTAAATCAATAATGGCTATCTGATCTGGGTTAAAGCTGGGCTCTTTTGTGACCCATTTATTGGTTGTCAGTACTTTTTTACCGGTGCCAATGGCATCAATAACGCGCATGGCCAGGCCAGTTTGCTTTGCGTTGCTGACATCAACAATGGCTTTCGACTTATTAAAAAGAGCCAGATATTCTTTGCGGCTCATGGGTTTAAAGCTGATTAAGCTTTTATCAAGCTGCGTGCCCTTCAATCGTTCGATCAAATAATATCGATACGACATATAAAAATGGCTGTGCAACGTGTAGCCATGCTGGGCGGCATAATCCCGAAACTTAATTAGCCCCTTGTAGCGCTCAGGCAAGTATGAGCCGAAAAAGAAAAAATCAATTTTCTTGGGCTCAGTCTTTGTTTTGTTAGCTAATTCTTTTACCTCGTCAATGTAAAAAGTAGGGCTGTATTTTATCCAGGGATTTTGTTCTACATCCTGAAAATCGAAAGACAATACTTTGTCGAATTCGCCCGTGATATTATATCCTTCTTCCAAGTCTAGGAATGGACTGTTAATATTAGCGTCCCACTGGTACATAATACAGGTAATTCCTGGGTTCATGGCCTTTACCGCTCTCACAAAAGAGGCAGGCATGCGTAGGCCACGTATTACCAATAAGTAGTCGTATTTCTGATTCGCTATTTTTTTAAGGATAGAAGTGTAATGTTTCTGCTGATACGCATCGAGGTAAGATGGAAATAAACGGTTTACAATGCCGTACTTGATAGAGGTGTCTCTTTCCGCGAAAAAAGTTACCTCGGCACCATACTGCTCCATTTTATTTTTTATCTCCAGGTGGTATTCATAGAACGCTACGCCAATAAATAATACTTTTTTGTTGTTGAAAACCTCCTTTAACATGAGCGCTCTGTATTTGAATGATGGTGCCTAGAGTGTCGTTAAACGGGGTGGGTAAAGTAGGCAGAGAGTAAACCAAGTGGGGCCGGCAGACGGGGGGCTAGGGAGTAGCCGGTTGAAGTGAGGGCTCTAGCGCATCATAGATCTTAGAAACCGTGGCTTCCCAGGTGTGGCTCTGGGCGCATCGGATGCGGGCTTTGGCGGCGGCGGTGTCTTTATCAGCTAAGGCAGTTTCTAGTTGCGTAACCCACTCTTCATGGGTGCTAGCCACTGCCACGTGCGGCAAGAACATCTCCATAGCCTGCGTCTCGGTGGCTACCACGGGCTTGCCCATAGCCAGGTACTCATCTATTTTTAGCGGGTAGTTGCCAATGGTAATATCATTAACAATCTGCGGGTTGATGCAAACATCAAAGTGATGCACGTAGGACGGAAGCTGATCGGGGGTTTTGGTACCCAGGAAGTATACGTTGGGCAGCTCGTGTAACGCGCTTTTCTCGAAGGCCTCATCCTCGGGGCCTACCAGCACCAGGTTCCAGTGTGGGCGTTGCTGGGCAATGTAGAGCAACAGGTCAATATCCAGACGTAGGTCGGTGAGGTAGCCCGTATACCCGATGATGGGGTGGGCTACGGCGGCCATGTCGTCGGGCATGTCGTAGGGCCCATCAGCCTGGTATAAGGAGAGTACACACCCCTGACCTACATCGTGGCTGTGGGGGTTAAACTGGCGGGCGTAGTCGCGCAGATATACTGAGTTGGCTGTTACCACATCTACTCGTTTGATCAATTCAGCTTCTAGCCAGGGGCCATGCCGCTTGAAATATGGCTGGGGCAGCACAAAATCTCGGATGTTGAAGATGTATTTAATCGGCTTAAGCAGGTTAGGCAGCTCCAGGCCCGGATAAATTAAGCCATCCTGCAAAAAGTAATAAGAATCAAAGCCCAGGAGTTTAGCCGCTTTTTGAATGCTATAGGCCAGCATGCGGGCATTTAGCAGGTTGGCGGCCTTAAACAGTGGCCTAGAAGCAATCCAGTTGGCCGACAAGAAGATTACCCCCGTGTTATACACCCATATATTGGGTTCTACCTGCTCCATGGCTTCCGCCTGCCCCAACACTACCCGCAGCCGCTTCTGCACCTCGGGCTGCTGATACGAGTGCAGCAGCGTGTTCAGGTCGAGGGGCAGGTTGATGAACAGCACCCGGTTGGTCTGGCTGAACTCCTTGGCCATATTGCGGGAGTTCATGCCTATGGTGGTGTCCCAGGGTTGTTGAGATATAATGATGATGTTCTGGTCGTTCATGGGGCACACGTGAGTAGGCTGCTACCTTTTAGAAAAAACCTTCAGGCCTTTCCGGAGGCCAACAACAAAGCAGATCAGGGCTGGTAGCGCAATGATTTCCCAAGGCATACAGGTGAGTGCTTACGGCTGCGCAGCTCCGGCGCCAGGGGCAGCGTGCGGAGTAGGCAGGAATGAGGTTTTGGCCTTTTTGGTTTGCAGCAAAGCCACAACCATGGCCCCAAGTGCAATGGGCAAATGCCAAATGGCTTGGCCCACCTGGCGGTTATACATACGAGCAGGCAGCGAAATGAGTAGTGCCATTCCGGTGCCCAGCAGCAAGCCCGCCCAAAACAGAGGTGGGGGACCAACCGGCCACCCTGGCAGTGAAAGCAGCAGGAACAGGCCTAGTACGCCCAGCAGCAGAATGCGGGGCACTAATAAGGTTTGTAGCACCTTATCAAAAAACTCGCCATTACCGCGCCAAAGCTGCACCGGGCCCTCCCAGAAATATTTTTTCAGGAACTCCAGCTGCGCCGCAATCCAGCGGGTGCGTTGTGTGGTGAAGGCCTTGGAGTTGGGTATCTTCTCATCGAAAACGTAGGAGTGGGAGAGGTAGCCAATCTTTACCCCATCCTTCACAATCCGGAAATCCATTTCCTTGTCCTCGCCGGGAGTATCGCCAATATCCTGGAGTAGCTGCTTGAAATACAAGTACTCAAACGCCATTCCCGAGCCAATCAGCGCTGCCGACATGCCCAGGCTGGCGTGGCCCTGCCGAAAAATGTGGTTGTTGATTTCCTCATTGCAGGCATCGAGCACGGCGAAGGGAGAATCTACGTTTTTGGCGGTGCGGTGGCCCTGCACTACCCGGTAGCCCGCGGCAAAGGCCCGATTTACTTCCTCCAGAAACCCAGTATCCATCACGTTATCCACGTCAAGCACCACGGCTACGTCGTAGCTCTCAGCCGGGAGCGTTTCAAGGGCTACGAGCAGAGCTTTGCCTTTGGTGCTTTTCTCGAAGGCCACTTCAATTACCCCAATGCCCTGGCTGCGCAGCTTGGCTACGGTAACCGGCTGGAGGCCATCGGCAATAACGTGCACCTGCATGTGGCCAGAATAGGCGTGGCGTTGGGCAGCAGGGGCTGTCTCCAGAATTACGGCATCGGCGTGGTATGCGGGAATAAGTACGCACATCCGGCGCAGCGAAGCCGGTTTCTCAATTGAGACAGGAATGGATTTCCAGTGCCCCGCCAACGCAAAAAACAAGAGGTAGAGTACGTTGAACAGCAAGAAGAGGCCTACCGCGTACAGAACCAATGAAAGCAGAGTAAGGAGTAGACTCATCGTAAGTAATGGTTTTGATGAACGTTTTGTGGCTGTAGGTGCCATTTAAGCCCTCGCCACAAAGCACCCAGATACTTTTGCTCTAGCCGTAGGGCGTGCACGGCCACTTGTTTGGGCACGGCTACGAACAGAAAAAACAGCATGCCGCTCCAGAACCGCATGCCCGTGGAGTTGCGCCGGATAAACAGCAGTCGGTTGCGGTACATGTAATACGTGCGCATAACGGAGCCTTGGCCTACCGAAACAGACTCTTTGTGGTAGACGGTTGAGTTGCCGATATAGTGACACTCATAACCGCCCCGCTTAATCATCTCGCACCAATCCAGCTCCTCGTAGTACAGGAAATAGAGTTCAGGCATCAGGCCCACCTCTTTTATAAGGCGCATGGGCACCATCATGGCCGCACCGTGCGCTAGGGCAGTGGGGGAGGAGATGTTATGCTGGCCGTGGTCTTTTTCCATCAGCCCGTATGTTACGCTGCGGCCGGTCCAGGGGTTTATGCCCCCGCAGCCGGCGTACTGAATAAGGTTGTCGGTGCCGTAGAAGATGAGCTTGGGCGAGGCAATGCCGGCTTTGGGGTTGGTTTCGAACAGCTCTACCAACGGCTCCAAAAAACCAGGCTCTACCTCGGTGTCATTATTCAGAAAGAGCAGGTACTTGCCCTTAGCGGCGGCAATACCCAGGTTGTTGCCGCCGGCAAAGCCCAGATTCTCGGCCGAGCGAATAAGCTGCACCTCCGGAAACTGCTCCTGAATGGGCGTAACCTCTTCCTCCGGCGACGCATTATCAACAATAATAACCTCCACCTGCGGGTAAGTCACCCGCTGCAACGACGCGAGCATCTCGCACGTCACGCGGGCTTGCTTATAGTTGACGGATATGATGGAGACAAGTGGCCTAGACATGAGGAACTACTGCAGTAGAAGGGAGAGTATCGAGCTCAGGACCCTGAAATACAAAAACCCAGGACAGGTAAATGATCATTGCCGAGGGAATCTGGTTCATTACCTCGTTGCCGTAGCTAGCCACCAGAATACCGCTGTAGCCGGCCGTTAGGGCCAGGAGCTTTTGCCGGAGCAGTGGGTCGCGGATGCGCCAGACGATGCCGCAACACTTGCCCAGGATGTACACCATCATCCCGAACCAGATGATGAAGCCCACAATCCCGTATTCAGCCCATATTTTCACATAGAGGCTATCAGGCTCGATGGTAGAGATGTATTTACCAGGGTTAAACTCGTGGCCCCAGCGGCCAATAGTACCCACTCCCTCGCCAAAGGGTTTGTCTTCCAGGAATTTACGCAATTTCATTTGGTTGGAAAGGCGTAATTGGAAAGACGGGTCCTCGGGATCAAGGGATGAGCGTAGGCGCACAATATCGGGGTTGCTGCTCCCGATGCTGGTGTACTTTAGTACTCCAAAGCCCATACCAGCTACTATGCACCCCAGAACCAAAACCTTGATCTGTTTGCTGAGGGCCAGGTAAACAAAAATGCCGGTAGCTAACACAAAGAGGGCGCCCCGGGTACCCGAGATCAGCATGCCATAGAACAGTAGGCCACTGGCCACCGCAAATAAGCCGCGCTTCCACCAGGTAAAGGGCCCTAGAGCCAGCACCAGGCAGATGAGGCCTACCTCCGCCTGCGAAGCGCCAAACTGAGCGGCCTCACTGTAGTAGGAGAATACCCGCAGCTTGCCCCAAATGAGGTGGGTGCGCGCTTGCCCGGAGTCTAGCCACTGCTGCTCAGCGGCATCAAGGCCAATGAACTTCTGCTTCATACCGTAGAGGGCTCCCAATACAGAAAGTCCAATGATCAGGATCAGAAACAGGCGCAGGTCTCGGCGGGTGTTGAATACGAGGAAGCCTAGGGGCACCGCCAGCACCCAATAAAGCGTGAGGCTGCGCATTTCATACACCCACCCCGTAACACTCGCATCGGTGGGGTTAGCCAGCTGCAGGATGTTGATACTAAACCAGAGTAGCGCCAGCAGGCAAATGTCGTTCTGAATGCGCTTCCACTGCACTTCCTCGGGGCGCATGATTACGGCTACCCACGTAAGCAGCAGTATTCCGTCCATGCCAAGGCCTAGTGGTATTCCTGTGTCAAAGTGACGCCCAATAAACCCCAGCAGGAAGCAATAGAGCACGTAGGCCACCATGCCCGTCCGGGGGCTACGGAAAACCAAGTACAGGAAGAAAAAAAGCAAAGGCAGCGCAAGCAAAATGCCCGGAACTACCGGACCCGCAATGCCTGCCAGCCAACCTGCTCCCAGTGCCCCAAGCACGGCCGTAGGCAACAGCCAACGGGAATGCAGCATGGATTGGGAAAGAGGAGGGGTAAGTTTCATAAGCGCGGCAACAATGCGGCAAGGAGGGAAACGCTGTGTTTAGCTTAGCGCTTCTTCGCCATCATGCAAGGCCACCCCAGAGAGTACTACTTCAACTGGGGCTGTTGTGGAGGCCCGCAGGCGCTCCACGGTTTCGTGGTCGGTCATCCGCCAGGCCCGGGTAGCAGGTACTGTTAGGAATACCAGGTTAAGCTGGCGCAGTACCCCAACAGGCAAGGCCTCTTCGCGCAAGGCCGGGAACTCAATGAGTACCACCTGCACATTAGGAGCACTCAGCTCGGTCATGCGCTTAGGCACGGCGTGCTGAATCAGCTGATCAAGAGGCCAGCCTTGTACGGCCGCAGCCTCCGAGGGGTAGAATAGCGTAGGTGCCTCCAGGGTTTCGTCGTTTTCGTTGCCATCGGGGTAGAGGGCCAGGGTTTGAACCCCCATTTCGTGGCACCGCTGAGCCAGCGCCTGGCACAACGTAGTTTTGCCCTCCTGGCGCTGCACACTAAACACCCCCACCACAAAGGGCGAGGTGATAGGCGTGGAGTTAGCCTTGAGCAGAATATGGCGCACCAGCTGGTCGAGGCTGCGTTGCTGTGAGGCCTGCAGGAGTTTCGGCGAGGCATGGGTATCCAGCATCATACCGGCCACCGGTAGGCCTATGCGGCGGGCAGCCACGGTTGGGTTTCTCAATGACTTGTCCAGCATCCCGAGGCCAATAACCAGGCCCGTAACGAATACGAAGCCACCCACGCCGCTGAGCAAAACTAGCAGCATAAGCTTGCTGGTTTTGGGACGGGCGGGCAGGTTTGGCGGGTCAATGATTTTCAGGTTGGCCGTAAGCTGCGTGTTCTGCTGCGAAGCTTTGCTGGCGTTCAGGCTATTGAGTACCGTCAGATAATTCTGTTCTGCTAACTCAATTTCGCGGCCAATGCGCTTGAGGGTAGCACCTAACGGGGCCATGCGCTGATACTCGCGCTCAAACTCCTGCTTGCGGCGGGTCATTACCTCCAGCTTAGCGCGGCTAGATTCTACCTGCACCATATCCTGCACCCATTCAGAGAGCAGGTCCTGATTGGGAACACCCTCCGTAGAGTTACTATGAGCGTAGTAGTTGTCTACGTTGGCCTGAATGGCCTGTGCGGTCTTGTCAGCCTCAGCTTGTAACTGTTTAACCTTGGTGGCTGAACCGGGCTCCTGCTGCTGGCTGTAAAGCTGCTGGTCAGCAATTGCAGCATTCAGGCGGGCAAGCTTCTGCCGCTGCTTGATTACATCACCGTTACCCGCTACCAGGGCCACCTGGCGGCCGCCCAGTTTTGCGTTAATGGCGCGCAAAGCTGCCTGCGCCCCCGCGTACTGCTGACTTACGTGAGACAGCTCAGTGGCCAGGGCTTCCTTCTCCGTGGCAATGTTTTTCGATTGCTCATCGTAATTGATGATGTTATTGTCGCGGTTAAAAGCCAGGTTCTCCCCTTCGGCTTTTGCCAATCGGGCTTTGGCCTGCTTTAGCTCTTCTTCGTAGTACGCAATTACTGAGGAGGTTTGTCCCTCCCGGAGGTTTTTTGACTGCTCCAGAAATACATTGGTAGCGAAGGCCAGGGTGCTCCGGCATAGTTCCGGGTTGTAGCTTTCAAACTGCAGCTTAATCAGGTCACTGCTTCCAATGCGGGCGGCCGTCAGTTGCGTTAGCGCATCAATAGAATAGGTAGCATTGGTAGAGTTAAGGAGCTTGTAGAGGGTATTAGTATTATTGGCTTGGGCGTAGCGCCGCACATTCTCCAGCGTAGCCTCTTTGGTGGGCCCCGTTAACTCCTGCCGCAGTTTAGTAGGCACGCTCTCCCGCAAGGCATCATAGGGTGGTACGCTCAGCAGGG
This sequence comes from Hymenobacter taeanensis, assembly GCF_013137895.1. NCBI lineage: Bacteria > Pseudomonadati > Bacteroidota > Cytophagia > Cytophagales > Hymenobacteraceae > Hymenobacter > Hymenobacter taeanensis. Next base: position 692,654 of record NZ_CP053538.1, on the reverse strand, counting down.
AAGGCTGCTGACTAGCCTGCCAAATATGAGTAGCCAGCAACTGATAAATCACCTCCTCTTTGGTAGAGCGAGATGTAATCAGGTTAACCAGGTTATCAAAGGCGTTGGAGGTCTTGTTGTAGTCGGCTTCTGCGTTGCCAGTCAGGGAATAACCCGAGGCAATACCGGTATAAATAGTAGTATCAGAAGCGTATACTTTTGGCAGCTTACGCGCAAAATAATACGTTGAGGCACTGAGCACCAATGGCACCAGTACCAGCAGTGGCCATTTCCGCGCCAGCAAACGGAGCAAGTCAGAAAGGTTCATTGAGCGGTCATTAGGGAGGAAATCTTGGTTCCTACGATTTCCTCCAAGATCATAAAGGCAGTATCATACTGGCTACGGGCGCTTTCCTGAGAAACGGAGAGCTCAGTCAGTTGATTGCTAACGGCCGATAAAGCCGGTAGCGTAATCTGGCCCTGCCGGAACTGCTTCTCGGCCAGCTGGTAGTTGGTTTGCACCGTCACTAGTGCTTCCTGGCGCAGCGCTAGTGTTTTGCGGGCCAGCAATACATTTTGGTACAGCTGAATCACCTCCCGGCGAAGTATATTCTCCTGCTCTTGGCGCAGGGCTTCCATGCGCTGAAAGCTAAGTTCCTCCTTTTTAATTCGGTTACTCCGGTTAACTATCTGCCCAAGTGGCAACCCCACGCTTATACCCGTGTTATAGCGGGGGGCACTCGTGGTTCTGAACTGGTTTGGGTTATCAATATCGGCCGTGGTGATGCTGGCTAGGTTGCCATAAGTGTAGCTACCGCCCAATGCAACGCTTTCCAGCAGGTTCTTTTTGGCTAATTTGATATCCTGCTGCCCAATTGATTTTTCAATCTCCATGGACTTAAGCTGCGAGGAGTGCTTGATGGCAGCAGCTGTCAGGAGGGGCAGGGCCGTACCCGGCGAATCGAAGAAGGTGCTCTGCCAGGTATCAGTTGACGTGGTTTTGGCCTGGCCTAGGGCTAAGGTGGTGTGTAGAACCAATAGAAGGCCGCCCAATAGTTTTTTCATTACACGTTCTCTTTCTGAAATAAAGCCGGGATTGTCTTGCAGACAATTTGTAGATCTTTCAACAAAGAGTAGCTCTTAGCATATTCTACGTCAAGCATTTTGCGCTCTTCAGCCGACATGTTTTTGTTGCCGCGCTTGCTTACCTGCCATAGGCCAGTGATACCGGCGGGGGCCATGAAACGAGCTGCAAACTCATCTGTAGTGATTTTTTCAGCCTCATATAGTGGCAGTGGGCGGTTGCCCACAATAGACATGTCGCCGCGTAGCACGTTGAACAGCTGGGGCAGCTCATCAATGCTGGTATTGCGAATGAACTGGCCAATGCGGGTTACGCGCGGGTCGTTGGCTATCTTCACAAAAGCAGCTTCCGCTTCCAGCTTCTTGGCTAGCTGATACTGGCTTTCGCAAATCACTTCGCCTTTGCTGTCAATCAGCTGTTGGCGGCAGGACTGGCCCTGAGTGCGGCACTTGGGGCAAAGAGGAGAAATGTAGGTGGTTTCCTGGTCAGCGGACTGATACTGGTTTAGGCCCTTCATGGAAGCCAATAGCTTGTCAGCGTCAGGCCGCATAGAGCGGAACTTCCAAAACTTGAAAATACGGTAGCCTCTACCTACCCGATAAGAGTAGTAAAACACCGGTCCCTTCGATTCTAAGCGGATCAGAAGAGCAACTATCAGAAAAAGAGGCGCCAGGCAGATGAGCGCCATTGATGCAAACAGCACATCAAAAATTCTTTTGCCTATTAATGATCGGGTATAAATAGTTTGCTCAGTGGCAGTGGGCTTAGGCTTAGGTGGCTCTACTGAATTAGATGAACCAGTTACGGGGCTGTCGTTTGCGGGTATAGGAACATGAGGCCTAGGCCGTTCCTTTGTTGCTTCTTGAAACAACAGATTGGTGATGCTGGCATTCATAAGCTCTGGATTTTGAGTGTTGCACGGCTCAAGGAGTAGGTGGTGGGAGCAGAATAGTGCAGATATTTCTTAGCAAAAGTCAGGCCCGAACTCGGTCCAGCAACTTTTTTACGCGTAAATCAAGCTCTTCAGGGTTAAAAGGCTTCACCACGTAATCATCGGCGCCTTGCTTAAGGCACTTGATTTTGTTACTGGTTTCGTCTTTACCCGATAGCATTACCAGCGGAGTATGCTGGTGAGAATGATGTGCCCGAACTCGTTTAATAAAGTCAAGCCCGTCCATAACAGGCATGGAATAGTCGGCTACAATGGCGTCGGGACTGTTGCCTTCTTCCAGCCAAGCCATTGCTTCAGAGCCATTTGATTTCAAAATTACTTGATAATCAAAATTGAAGTAGTGCTCTAAAATCAAGCATATGGAAGGCTCATCATCAACTATTAGTAGAGTTTTTCTCATGGGAGTAGGGGAGTAGCACAAGCAGTGAGTATTGTATAGAAAGCATAGAGGAGTATAGCTTAGTAAGCAAGGGTAAAATCAATGTGGTAATAGTGATAAAAATAAGACTTCATAACGGAATATCAAAATATATTTATTCTACGAGAATCTTTGTGTTTTGCCTCGAATAAAACAATATGGGCTAAATATAAGAATATTTTTTAGCGAGAACGTTAGCATAACAAAATTGTAACTTTGAAAATACAGACTTGATACGATGCTTAGGCACTATGGTTCATTATTTCTGTGCTTTTTATAGCTGAAATAGGCTTTAAAAGCTCCTAAGCACAATTTTTTGTTATTTATACGGATTAATTTGTATTTGCTCTAGTACGACTCTGATTGACGATTTAATCAGGAGTTTTAGCGCATATATAACGAAATGAAGTAGTTGCAATCGATTGCGAGCTGCCTAACCCGTTATATCTCTATAACATAGCTAAAGTGTAGTCGGAGTCAGTGACGGTCGGCCTTAAAAACCGGGCGTCTCAACATATAGGATTAAGACAACTGGATTAGCTCTTGAGCAAAGAGCTCTACAAACTGTTGCGTAGCCTTACATACGGCATTGCTCAATGGCGAAAGCTCGTGTTTGGGGGCCTGAAGCTCAGCTAGCTCCTCTAGGCGGCGCAAGTGGCTGGTTTCGGGCTGAATGTTTAAGCTACCAAAGGTAGACTTGAGGGTATGGGCCTCCCGGGCTACTGCCTCCCAGTCTTCTTGCTCAACGGCCTGCTGCAACGTTTTAACCTGACCCGGCACGCGCTCAATGAAAAGCTCAAGCATCTTACGGATGAACTCTTTGTTGCTGGCCAGCTTACCCAACATGTAAAAGTCGTAGCGTAGGCCCTCGGGCTGGGAGGCTACCGGGGGTGGGGCGGGTAAGGGGGTTTGCTGGCGTTGGCTGGTTTGGGCAAGCAGGTTGTACAGCTCGGCTTCAGAATAGGGCTTAGTCAGAAAATCAGTGAACCCCAGGGCTTCGTAAGATTCTTCGCTGATGCGGATAGCATCGGCCGTTAAGGCAATGATGGGTGTTTCCTGGTTGGGGTTGGCTTCCTGGCGCAGCCTGACCGTAGCGGCCAGCCCATCAAGCTGGGGCATCTGCACGTCCATCAATATAATATCATACTTGCGCTGCTGAGCTTTCAGGATGGCTTCTTCACCATTCTGCGCTAAGTCAACCTGAATCTGCCACTGGCCCAGCATGGTTACGGCAATAAGCTGGTTAACAGAGTTATCTTCTGCCAGCAACACAGAGAGCCCTTCCAGCAGATCCAGGGGCTGCGTGGTAGCGGGTTTGTGGCTGATAGTGCCTGTGCTTTCCTGGTAAGGAACGGTGAAGTAAAAGCAACTGCCCTGGCCCAGCTCACTGCGCACCCCAATCTGGCCCCCCTGTAGCTCCACGATGTTTTTACAGATGGTGAGGCCTAGGCCAGTGCCGCCATATAACCGTGGTATGCTGCTATTCGCCTGCTGAAAGCTGTTAAATATTTGATGCAGGTTATCGGGGCTAATTCCGATGCCGGTATCGGCTACACTAAACGTGACGGGCAGCTTACCGCCTTCCTCGGGGCGGGCATCAATGGTAATGGTGATGATGCCCTGCTGAGTAAACTTAATAGCGTTGCTGATCAGGTTCACCAGCACTTGGTGCAGCCGGAAAGGGTCGCCCTGCGCCTGAGGCAACTTATCGTTCAGGTTTACAATGTGCAGCAGCAGCCCCTTCTCCGCTATTTTGAAGCTGAGAGAACGGGCTGCGTCCTGCACCGTCTTGAGAATATCGAACGGAATGCTTTCCAGGCTAATGGTGCCTGATTCTATTTTAGCGTAGTCGAGAATGTCGTTAATGATGACCAGCAGGTTTTCCGTGCTCGACTGAATCATTTCTACATAATCTTCCTGCTCTTCTGATAGGGGCCCTTTACGGAGGAGTCCTGCGAGGCCCATCACGCCGTGCAAGGGCGTACGAATCTCATGACTCATAGTGGCCACAAACGTCTGCTTGGCCTGCACCGATTCTTCGGCAACGCGGTAGGCGCGCTTCAGGTCTGTGATGTCGGAGGAGTAGGTGAGCAGGTAGCGCGACCCATCACTGCGCACCAGGGGGCTTTTGGTGGTGTAATACCATACGGTTTGCCCGTCCTTTAGCTGATAGAACTCCTCATAGGAGGAGGAAGCGTTGCTAGGCCACTCGGTAGCGTGCTGGCTGGCCGAGATGCCGGGCTGCTTTTCCTCCAGGCGGTTCAGGTCAATGCGCTGGTTTTGTAAGTGCAGGTAGCTTTTATTGGAGAGCACACACCGGCCCGCTTCATCCTCTACATATATAAGGTTAGGGCTGTTATCAATAACCTGCCGGGCCAACCCCTGCTGGTCTTCGAGCTGCTGGCCCGTGCGTTTCAGCTGACTGATGAGTTCCGTTAAGCTCTCAACGGCGTTGGAGGGAATCCGAGCCGTGGCCAAGCTGGTTGAAACGGCTTCCAGTTGAGCGCGCAGTCGAATTACCTCAGCCTCGGCAGCTTCGCGCCGCCGCCGCTCAGCAGCTAATTTTCGGATGGTCATGGTAGGAAGGCAAAAAGGGCCAATCAGCCACAAAGTAGCACTCAGCAAATAAAAAACAGAAATGGCGCCGTGCCCGCCTGTATATGAGGGACCAACTGGGCCGTATGATGCTACTGCAACGGATTGCGACTACCAGGCTACTTAAAGTAAAGGAGAGAGTTAGGCGTCTGAGAGATAGTGCTGCCTAAGCAGCCTCACTCGTGCATGAAAACTCCCTCCCGCTTCAACGGTAAAAAATTCCTGAACACCGTCCCCACCAGCATGTCGGCTGACTATAGCAGTATGCTGCAGCGCTGGCTGACAGGTAAGGAGGAGCGGGTGCCGCGTCAGCCGCTTGGGCCGTTTAAAGCCGATGTAGCGGCGTTGCAGGAGCCAGTACCCACCGATGCCTTGCGCGTAACGTGGTTTGGGCATTCCTCTACGCTTGTTGAGATAGATGGCCTGCGGTTCCTAACCGACCCAGTATGGCGGCTGCGGGCTTCTCCCGTGGCTCTCGGCCCCAAGCGGTTCTTTGCGCCGCCCTTAACCCTGGCGGAGCTGCCACCACTCGATGGCGTAATTATCTCGCATGACCACTACGACCACCTCGATAAAGATGCTGTGCGCGAACTGGCTCGCACGGGAGTAACTTTCTTTTGCCCCGTGGGCGTAGGCGGACACTTGCGGCGCTGGGGCGTAGCCGCTGCGCAAATCACGGAGCTCGACTGGTGGCAGGAGGTGCGCGTAGGCCACTCCCACACGTTGGCCGCTACGCCGGCCCGCCACTTTACGGGCCGGGGCCTCACCCGCGACAATACGCTCTGGGCCTCGTGGTGCCTTATTGGGCCGCAGCACCGCGCCTTCTTCGGCGGCGACTCAGGCCCCTATGAAGCAGGTTTCCGGGAAATAGGAGAGGCCTACGGACCCTTCGATTTGGTGATGCTGGAAATAGGGGCCTACGATGAGCAATGGGCCGACATTCACATGGGCCCCGACCACGCCCTGGCCGCTCACCGAGCCTTGGGCGGTGGGGCGCTACTACCACTGCACTGGGCAACTTTCAATCTGGCTTTTCATAGCTGGCACGAGCCCGCTGACCGCTTAATAGCCGCAGCCGGGCCAGATGTGCCGTTGTTGCTGCCAGCACCGGGGCAGCGGGTGGTGGCGGCAGCTGGGCCGATGACGAGCTACTGGTGGCAGAACTACCTAGAGGGGGGGCTGCTGGGCTAGCACCAGCATCGAAATAACGCAAAACAATTTGCCTGGGCTGGTAGTAGTTGGGAGCACATTCCGGGTGCTAGGCCACTGCCTGCCCGGGCTATTTACTTTTGCCGCGTGAAAAACTCTTCCTCAGCCGCCTCGCATTTGCCAGGGCCCCGGTTGATTGATGCCTCTCATTCTTCTGTCACTTTCATTTATTTGCTGCCGTTTGAGGCCGCTGAAGCAGCGTACCAGTGCTGTTGTTGGTAATGCGCTAGGCTGCCATAGGGCAGCGCGAGTGTAAGTACACCTTCCTTTTCCCTGTTTCTGAAGTTGTGTGATTCAGCTAGCTGAACACTACCGGCGTTTGCACACACGTGTGCGTATGCGTCAAAACAGGCGTTTGCACCAGTTTCTAAGCCAAGGCCACTAAGTAGTAAAACAGTGGTAGTTGGAAGCCTTAAGTTTTTTGAATTGCTCTAAGCCAGGCTGCTTTGCCTAGGCCAAAGAGTAGTGTAGTTGTTTTCTTTTTCGCTTACCTACTATGGAAAATCTATTCTCTGCTCGCGTAGGGCTGGTTGCCGCGTTGTCGCTGACCGGTTTTGCCGCCGTGGCTCAAAACATAACCGTTACGGGCCGCGTCACGAATACCACCGGGCAGGCGCAACCGGGCGTGACGGTGCTGGAGCGCGGCACTACCAACGGCACCAGCACCGATGCCGACGGGCGCTTCAGCCTGAGCGTATCGCCAGCCGCTACACTTGTAGTATCAGCCATTGGGTCTACCACCCAGCAAATTTCGGTGAGTGGCCGTACGAGCATTGATGTGCGGCTGGCCGATAATGAAACTACGCTGAATGAAGTGGTAGTAACGGGCTCCAGGGCCACGGAGGGCCGCTCCAACATCCTCACCACTTCCCCCGTCGACGTAATATCGGCCCGCGAAATCAAGGCCTATGCGCAAACCGACGTCACCCAGATTCTCACCTACATTGCGCCCTCGTTCCAGAGCACGCGCCAAACCGTAACCGACGGCACCGACTTCGTGGACCCCGCCACCCTGCGCGGCCTAGGCCCCGACCAGGTACTGGTGTTGGTTAATGGCAAGCGGCGGCATACCTCAGCGCTGGTAAATATCAACGGTACGCCGGGCCGGGGCTCGGTGGGTACCGATATGAACGTGATTCCGCCCGCGGCTATCAAGCGCATTGAGGTGTTGCGGGAAGGTGCCGCTGCCCAGTACGGTTCCGATGCTATTGCCGGCGTTATCAACATTCAGCTCAAGGATGATACCACCGGCGTGCAGGCCAGCAGTACTGTAGGCCAGACGGTGGAAGGGGATGGGGAGCTATTTCAGGCTGATGCCAATGCTGGCTTTGGGCTGGGCCGCCGCGGCTTCGTGGATGTGAGCGGACAGTTCAGCAACCGCAGCTACTTTGACCGTAGTGGCCGCGATACGGCTCCGCTTATCTATAAAGGCACCAGCGGCGGCAACTACCCCAGTGGCCTCTCCGATGACCAGAAGCGCGCCCTCAAAGCCGAAGATAATGCCCTCATTGCCCAGAACGGCTTCAACCGCCGCGACATTCGGGTGGGCGCTTCTGATACGCGCACCTACGGCGGCTTCCTGAACGCGGCCTATACGCTGGCACCAAGCAGTGGCCTGGAGGCCTACGTGGCCGGTGGCGTAACGCGGCGCACGGGCCGGGGTGGGGCACTGTATCGGTTGCCTACCCAAACTACCCAGGTCGACCTGAGCATCTATCCCAACGGCTTCTTGCCCTTCATCAATAGCACCGTCGATGACCAATCGATTATCACTGGCCTACGCGGCACAGTGCTCGGTTTCCAGGCCGATCTGAGCAATACCTTCGGGCGCAACAGCCTGCGTTACGATATCACCAACACCCTCAACGCCTCGCTGCCGTTGGGTACCAGCCCTACGGAGTTCTACGCCGGTACGCTGGTGTTTCAGCAAAACACCGTGAACCTAGGGTTTTCGCGCAAGCTGGTGAGCATACCGGTTATCAGTACCCTGAACGTGGCCTTTGGCGGGGAGTTTCGGGTAGATAACTTCCAGATCAAGGCCGGAGAGCCAGGCTCGTACGCCAACGGCCTCAATGAGCAGGGCCGCGTGGTTACGCCGGCCAGCGGCAATACGGCCGCCACGTATGCCTCGGCGGGCTCTCAGGGCTTTGCCGGATACCGGCCTTCCGATGCCACGGACCGCTCCCGCAACAACGTGGCCGGCTACCTTGACCTGGAAAGCGACATCACCGAAAAGCTGCTGGTAAGTGTGGCTGGCCGCGCGGAGCGTTACAGCGACTTCGGGAACAACCTAAGCGGCAAGTTGGCTGCCCGCTACAGCATTCTGCCCGATCTGGCCATTCGGGGCAACATTGGCAACGGCTTCCGGGCGCCTTCCTTGCAGCAGCGCTATTTCACCAACTCCAGCACCCAGTTTACCAGCGGCGAGCTGCGCGAAGTACTTACCACCAACAACGATAACCCGCTGACCCGCGCCTTCGGAATTGGGCCCCTAAAGCAGGAGAAGTCAAAGAACTACAGCCTGGGCCTCACTGCCCGCGTGCTGCGCACCATTACACTGACCGTTGATGCCTACCAGATTGATATTGACGACCGGATTGTGCTCAGCAGCCAGTACAACCGCGGCAACGCCACCGTCAACCAGATTCTGGGCAGCCTGCCGGTGCAGGGTATTCAGTTCTTTGCCAATGCCGTGAACACCCGCACCCGCGGCCTCGATATTGTGGCGAATGAGCGCCTGACCCTGGGCCCTGATAGCCGCCTGACCCTGACGGCCGCCGCCAACTTCAACGAAACCACCGTGCGCGGCTTCAATAGCTCGGCTATCATTGATGCGAATCCTGCACTGCAGAACACGCTCTTCGACCGCTCGCAGCGGGCGCGTTTGGAGAACGGACAGCCACGCAGCAAGATCAACCTGAGCGCCGACTACGGCTATAAGATCTTCAGTGCCAACCTGCGCACCGTGCGGTTTGGGGAGGTGCAGACCAAAGATGCTAACCCCGCCCGTTCCTTCATCGACCAAACGTTCTCTGCCAAGTGGGTAACCGACCTCGTGCTCAGCGCCCAGGTAATTAAAAACCTTAGCCTGAGCGTGGGAGTCAACAACCTGTTCAACGTCTACCCCGACCGTCTGTACCAAGATCCGAACAACAACGAGCAGAGTCTGAACTACTCTACGCTTGACGCTACCAACCGCGGGCGTTTCCTGTACAGCTCCAACCAGTTTGGCTACTCGGGCGCCTTCTATTTTGGCCGGGTAAACCTGTCGTTCTAAGCCACATTCTGCATAAGCTTATGCTAAAAGCTGCCTCAGCAACTGCTGGGGCAGCTTTTTTGTGCTTGCCTTGGGCATATCTGGTAGGTGGCCTGGCATGAAGGAGTAGAGCAAGCTGCGTTTTGCCCTGAGCTTCAATAGCATAGTGTTGGTCGAGTAAAAAGCACGTCTGAATAGTAATAACTTATATATTACTATTCACTGATTATATTGACCCAGGAGCTCTGACCTGCTGCCTGCCAAAATACCCACTAGTCGTTGAGTTTCACTTGGCATTGTGCCAGCCCATCTTTCCCCTACCCCTTACTTTTTTGTATGAAACGACTCTTACTATTTCCTGCAGTTGCCATTGTCATGGTCAGCCAGGCGCAGGCACAAAGCGTAACCGTCACGGGGCGGGTGTTAGGCAGCAACGGTGCGGCGCAGCCCGGCGTAACGGTGCTGGAAAAAGGCACTTCTAACGGCACTAGCACCGATGGCAGTGGCCGGTTTAGCCTAACCGTGCCTCCTACAGCCACGTTAGTAGTATCGGCGGTAGGTTCAGCCACTCAGCAGATTGCGCTAAACGGACGCACCAATCTCGACGTGCGCTTAGTAGATAATGAAACTGCCCTGAATGAGGTAGTAGTAACGGGCTCGCGCGCCACGGAGGGCCGCTCCAATATCCTTACTACAGCTCCGGTAGATGTTATCTCGGCCCGCGAAATCAAGGTGTTTGCTCAGACGGATGTATCGCAGATCCTGACGTATATCGCGCCCTCGTTTCAGTCGTCGAGGCAAGCTATTTCTGATGGCACCGACCACGTTGACCCGGCTTCTTTGCGTGGCCTGGGTCCCGACCAGGTGCTGGTGCTGGTGAACGGCAAGCGCCGGCATTCGTCGGCGCTGGTGAACATCAACGGCACCGTGGGGCGCGGCTCGGTGGGTACCGACCTGAACACCATTCCGAATGCGTCTATCAAGCGTATTGAAGTGCTGCGCGATGGGGCCGCCGCCCAATACGGCTCCGATGCCATTGCCGGCGTTATCAACATTCAGCTTAAGGATGACACCACCGGCGTGCAGGCCAGCAGCACCGTAGGCCAGACCTACGAGAGCGACGGCCGCCTGTACCAGGCCGATGCCAACGTGGGCGTTGGCTTGAATGGCCGCGGCTTCCTGGACTTGAGCGGGCAGTTCAGCAACCGCGCCTACACCAACCGCAGCGGCATTGATACGGCTCCGCTTATTTACTTAGGTGCCAATGGTGGTAACTACCCCAGCAGTGCCAACACGGAGGCCAAGCGCCGCGAGCTAAAAGCCCAGGATGATGCCCTGGTAGCCCAAAACGGCTACGACCGTAAAAACCTGCGCCTAGGCCAGTCAGAAGCCCGCAACTACGGGGGCTTCCTGAACTTTGGCTACAAGCTGGCACCCGCCATAGGCCTAGAGGCATACGTAACAGCCGGCGCTATGCAGCGAACGGGCAAAGCGGCGGGCTTCTACCGCCTGCCTAGCCAGGTTACGCAGGTAGATGCAACCCTGTACCCCAATGGCTTCCTGCCCTTCATCAATACCACCATCAATGACCAGTCCATCATCTCGGGGCTGCGGGCGCGGGCGTTGGGGTTTGATATTGATTTGAGCAACACTTATGGCCGCAATGAGATACAGTTTGATATCAGCAATACGCTGAATGCTTCGCTGCCCATTGGCATTAGCCCCACCAACTTTTACGCTGGCACCATTGCCTTCCGCCAGAACACCTCAAACCTCAACTTCACGCGGCGCTTTACCAATGTGGCAACTATAAGCACGCTTAACGTGGCCTTTGGCGGCGAATACCGCGACGATAACTACCAGATTAAAGCCGGGGAGCGGGGCTCATACGAAAACTATGGCCGCATTGTGACGCCGGGCACGCCTCCTACGTTTGCGGCGGCCGGAGCCCAGGTGTTTCCGGGCTATCAGCCCTCCGATGCCCTCAACCGCTCCCGTCACAACGTGGCCGGCTACCTCGACCTAGAAAGCGACATTACCGAAAAGCTGCTGGTGGGCATTGCCGGCCGCGCTGAGCGCTACAGCGACTTTGGTTCCAACGTGAGCGGTAAGCTGGCCGCCCGCTATAGTATTCTGCCGGATGTGGCCATACGAGGGGCCATTAGTAACGGCTTCCGGGCGCCCTCCTTGCAGCAGCGCTACTTCACCAACACCAGTACCCAGTTTGTGCAGGGTGCCCCCAATCAGGTACTCACCGTCAGCAACGATAACCCCATTGTGCGCAATGGCTTCACGCAGGGCGGCACCGGCCAGCAAGGCTTTGGCGTAGCGGCCCTCAAGCAGGAGAAGTCGAAGAACTACAGCCTGGGCTTCACAGCGCGTATTCTGAAGAGTGGCTCTCTCACCGTGGATGCCTACCAGATTGACATTAAAGACCGGATTGTGCTGTCGTCGCAGTTTAGCCGCGCCAATGCTACCGTAAACACTATTCTGGGGAGTCTGCCGGTAAGCCAGGTACAGTTCTTTGCCAATGCCGTGAACACCCGCACCCGCGGCATTGATATTGTGGCCAACCAGCGCATGCCGCTTGGCCCCGGCAACCTCAACCTGACGGTGGCCGCTAACTTCAACGAAACGAAGGTGCGCAAAGTCAACAGCTCACCTACCATTGATGCCGACCAGACTGGCCTACAAAATACCCTGTTTGACCGGCAGCAGCGCGGCCGCCTCGAAACGGCACAGCCCCGCAGCAAAATCAACCTGACGGCCGGTTATGCCCTCGGTATTTTCAGCCTGGAGGCCCGCACAGTGCGTTTTGGGGCGGTGCAGTATAAGGATGCCCGCCTGGGCAGCCCGGCGGGCAACCCAAACTTCCTGTATTCCTCCATCGACCAGACCTTCCGGGCCAAATGGGTCACCGACCTGACGTTGAGCGCCCAGGTAACCCGGCAAATTGGCCTGACGGTGGGTGCCAACAACATCTTCAATGTGTACCCAGACAAGTTCAAGGTAGATCCGCGCAACAGCGCCACCAACTTCTCCGTCGACCCGCTGCTGAACTACAACTCCAGCCTCGACAACACCAACCGCGGGCGTACCATCTATAACCCCAACCAGTTCGGCTACAATGGCGGCTTCTACTTTGCCCGTGTCATCGTGAACCTGCCTACGTCTAACTAAACACGCCTAGGCCACTTCAGCAACGAGAAAGCCCCGGCTCGTATGAGCCGGGGCTTTCTCGTTGAGCTGTACAAACAGTGTAATTCGCGCACTAACCGCTGACCATCGGCGGTACGGGCAAAATAGAAAAGGTGAATGTATTCATAAGACACGGTAGGCTAAAGAAATAGCTAGGGACACTATAGGTAAGTAGTGGCTTATTGCCCACCGGATGAGTTAGTGTCCAGGATCTTAAACAATTCGTCGAGCTTGGGCGTCAGGATGATTTCGGTGCGGCGGTTCAGGGCTTTGTTGGCGGGCGAGTCGTTGGGGGCCACGGGCACGTACTGGGAGCGGCCTGAAGCCGTAACGCGCTGGGGCTGGATGCCGCCATTCGTGAGCAGGCGGGCAATTTCGGTGGCCCGGAGTACGCTCAGGTCCCAGTTGTCCTGCATGGCAGCGGTAGGCCGGGTAAAGGCTACGTTATCGGTGTGGCCTTCTACCACTACGTTCACGTCAGGCTGGTTTTGGAGGGCGGCGGCCAGCTGCTTTAGCGCCTCCTGACCTTTGGGGTCAACTTTGGTAGAGCCCGTTTTAAACAAGAGCTGCTCTGAAAGCGACACGTACACTTTGCCATCCTTCATCTTCACCTCCAGATCGGTGCCTTTAAAGCCGCGCAGAGCATTGCTCACGCTGGCCTTCAGGTCATTCACCGCTTTGTCTTTTTGAGCCAGCGCCTTCTGCAGCTCCGCTAAGCGAGCCTCGCGGGCCGTTAGGTCGGCGGTGAGCTTATCAATATCGGCTCGGCTCTTTTTCAGGTTCACATCCAGTTCGCCCAGTTCAGCCTCCCGGCGGGCCAGATCTTTGGCTACCTTGTTGTAATCGGCATTCTTGTCAGCAATGGTACGGTCAGAGTTCTTCAGCAGCTTGTCGTAGCTATCGGTGAGCTGCGTATTCAGCTGGCGCGTGCGACGCAGGTTGCGGCCCGTTTCCGTGGAGTCGTCAATCAAGCGGCGGGTTTGTAGGCGCAATTCGGCCAGCTCATCGGTGGTTTTTTTCAACTCGGCCACTGCCTGGCGCTGCTGGCGTTCAATATCAGCGCGAGACTGCTCAGTGGCAGCTTGGCGGGCCTTCAGGTCATCGTATTTTTTGGAGGCTACGCAGCCGGGTAGGGCAGTAGCAGCCAGCAGGGCCCAAACAGCCAAAGAAGATAGTTTTTTCACAGAAAGACACGTTTCAGTCCGAAATTGAGCAAGCTAGGCCACTTCGCCTACTTTCCCCGTGGCAAGGTAGCGTACTCTGGCGGCATGTTACAATCAGACTGCCCCGGCAAGCCCGAGAAACGCGGAGGATACCGGAAATGGGGGTGATGCAGGAACGTTTGCACCCGTGTAGCCTGCATAACCGGTAACACTCTCTACCATTTCCCCGCTAACTATTTCACCACTGCTGGAATCTGCCGTAACTTGCACCTTAGAAAAAGCCTGAGAGTAGCTGCCCAGGGCGCGCTACGTCCCGGGCTTTTCTTCCCCCTCACGTCTCATTTAAGAAGAATATATGTCTTGGTTTAAGCGCGTAGAGAAAGGCATCGTCACCCCGACGGAGCAGAAGAAAGAGACGCCCGACGGCCTGTGGTATAAGTGCCCCGAGTGCAAAACCGTGGCTACAATGGCTGAGCACAAGCGTTTGCTGTCCACTTGCGCCAAGTGCAACCACCACGACCGCATTGACGCGGCCGATTACTTCGACTTTCTGTTCGACAACCAGGCCTACACCGAGCTGGATGCCGATATGCACTCCGCTGACCCCTTGCACTTCGTGGATACCAAAGAGTACCCGAAGCGTGTAGCGGCCACGGAGAAGGCCACGGGCCTGAAAGACGCCGTGCGCTCAGCCCACGGCCAGCTTAATGGCCTAGGCCTAGTAGTAGCCGCCATGGACTTCAAGTTTATTGGGGGCTCTATGGGCTCAGTGGTAGGGGAGAAGATTGCCCGCGCCATTGACTACGCCCGCCAAAACCGCCTGCCCTTCCTGATGATTTCGCGCTCCGGTGGTGCCCGCATGATGGAAGCGGGCTATTCCCTGATGCAAATGGCCAAAACCTCGGCTAAGCTGGCATTGCTTTCGGAAGCAGGTATTCCCTATATCTCACTGCTCACTGACCCTACCACGGGCGGCGTAACTGCCTCCTTCGCTATGCTCGGCGACTTCAACATTGCTGAGCCTGGTGCCCTGATTGGCTTTGCGGGGCCGCGCGTTATCAAGGAAACCATTGGCAAAGATTTGCCGAAGGGCTTCCAGAGCGCCGAGTTTGTGCAGGAGCACGGTTTCCTCGATTTCATTGTAGACCGGAAGGAGCTCAAGCAGAAGCTCACCAATCTGCTGACGATGCTGCAAAAAACTGAAGTGCCTGTTAAGAAGGATACTAAGGCCTCTACTACTGCGTAAAGAGCGCAGAAATTAACTTTCGGCAAGCTTTTTGGAAAAGGCTTTCTGCTGGGCCAAATGCCCCGGCAGAAAGCCTTTCTTGTTGTAGCTGGAAAAGTAAAGCCTCGGCTTGGTAATATAGACCAAACTATATTTGTCCAACTTTTTCCATTTAACTCAAGTAAAGAATCAACGCAACCGCACCTCTCTTTTCTCTTTACCAAATTCCAATCCGATGAAATCTCGTAATTCCATTCTGTCGTTGCTGATGGCGCTGGTGCTTTTCATGAGCTCGTGTGCTACCACCAGAAATCCTAATATTCCAGAAGCTGACACCAACGGTACGGGTCCCCGCAAAACCGGCATGAGCAAAACGGCTAAAGGTGGCCTGTTGGGCGCCGGTGGTGGTGCCGTAGCCGGCGCAGTATTAGGCCGTGTAATTGGCGGCAAGAGTGGTACCGCGGCTGGTGCTATCATTGGGGCTACAGTAGGTGGTGCCGGCGGTGCCCTCATTGGCCGCCGCATGGACAAGCAGGCCGAGGAGCTGCAGAAAGACATGCAGAACGCCAAGGTTGAGCGCGTAGGCGAAGGCATTAAAATTACCTTTGACTCGGGCATCCTGTTCGACACCAACAAGTCGGATCTGCGTCCGGCTTCGATGACGGAAATCCAGAAAATGGCCGACGTGCTGAAGAAGTACCCCGATACCAACGTACTGGTAGAAGGCCACACCGACAACACTGGCTCTGATGCCATCAACCAGCCCCTCTCTGAGCGCCGGGCTCAGGCCGTAGCTAACTACACCACCTCACAGGGCGTTGATGCGGCTCGTATCACTACGCGTGGTTATGGCTCTACCCAGCCAATTGCTGATAACTCTACTGCTGAGGGCAAGCAAGCTAACCGCCGGGTAGAAATTGCCATCTACGCCAACGAGAAAATGAAGAAAGCTGCCGAAGAAGGCCGCCTCTAATTCTCGCTTGCTGTACTAGTAACCAAGGGCCACCGACAACGGTGGCCCTTGGTGTTTTCAGGGGCAGTGCACCGGCTTACTTCTAATGGCAAATAACTCCGCGAAAACACTGCGGTGCCAGAGGTACGGGGCTGCATGAGCCACGTTGGGAGTAGTTACTGCCGGCTGCAAAATGAAATAGTTGTGGAGAAACCAGTGGGTTGGTAAGTGGAGAGAATAGCTCTACATGCGGAGTGTCATACTGCTGAGCTTAAGCCAAGACGGAGCCAGAGAAAAGAGAGGTAAATAGGCCGCCGGATAATTTTTCTACGGTTTTGGCGTTTTTGGCAAGGTGGTTGTAAAATGCCCTTTAGCACAGTAGCAGTTTTAGCTGATATTTGCGCCGCGCCAGTGTAGCGCTTCATAACCGAGCCTCATCACACCAATACACTCAACCCCTTTTTCATGAAAACCCTTCGTTCCTATTTCACTCTGTTGCTGGCTCTGCTGTTGTTGGGCAGCAACTTCGCTCAGGCTCAAACTACCACTACTACCAAGAAGCCCATGAGCAAGACCCTCAAGGGTGGCCTACTGGGTGCTGGCGGTGGTGCCGTAGTTGGGGGCGTGCTGGGCCGCGTAATTGGTGGCAAAAACAGCACCGCCGGTGGTGCTATTATTGGTGCTGCCGTGGGTGGTGCTGGCGGTGCCCTCATTGGCCGCCGCATGGATAAGCAGGCTGCTGAGCTGAAGCGCGAAATGGCGGGCGCCAAAGTAGAGCGCGTGGGCGAAGGCATCAAAATCACCTTCGACTCGGGCATTCTGTTCGCAA
Source organism: Hymenobacter taeanensis (assembly GCF_013137895.1). NCBI lineage: Bacteria > Pseudomonadati > Bacteroidota > Cytophagia > Cytophagales > Hymenobacteraceae > Hymenobacter > Hymenobacter taeanensis. The sequence goes on along the minus strand of NZ_CP053538.1, from coordinate 675,794 downwards.
AGAACTCGGCTGCTCTGACCTCTACTGCCGAAGACAACATCAAAGAGCTGGCTAAAACCCTCGTGAAGTACGGCGACACCAACGTACTGGTAGAAGGCCACACCGACAACACCGGTACCGATGCCATCAACAACCCGCTCTCGCAGCGTCGCGCTCAGGCCGTAGCTAACTACGCTCAGCAGCAAGGTGTTGATGCTTCGCGCTTCACGGTACAAGGTTACGGCTCTACCCAGCCTATTGCCGACAACTCTACCGAAGCGGGCCGTGTGGCTAACCGCCGGGTAGAAATTGCCATCTATGCCAACGAAAAACTGAAGAAAGCCGCTGAGAAAGGCACTATCTAAGCTAGGCCTGGAATAGCTAATACGTCTTGCAAACGGCGGTGCTCACAGAGTGCCGCCGTTTTTTATGGCCTACGTGCTGGGGCCGGCCGTAACCTACGGCCGTGCCAGCCGGTAAATGGGCTATGCCCACCACCTACACCTCGCCGCCCGCCGAAAAAACCTGGCAAGATCATCTCATCCTGAATGAGTTCTTTGAGCCGCTTACTCTGGAACAGCCCCGCCGCACACCTATGCGGGAGCTGATTTCTACCATCCTGTCGCACCGCACTACCCACGCCGATGAAGAACTGGCCTACGACCGAATGCTGGAAGCATTCGGGGATTGGCAGGGGGTGTTGGATGCGCCCACGGCTGAGTTAGCCCATGCCATCAGAACTACACGCTGGCCCGACACCCAGGCACCGCGCATTCAGGAAGTGTTGCGGCGCATTAAGGCAGAGCGGGGCGAGTTTACGCTGGACTTTCTGGCAGAGTGGCCTACGGAGCAGGGCTTGCAGTGGCTGACGGATATGCCCGGCATCGGGCTCAAAACGGCTTCTCTGGTGCTGCTGTTCAACTTTCACAAGCCCATTCTGCCCGTTGATACGCACGTGCACCGCATTGCCCAGCGCGTGGGTATGATTGCCCCCAAGGCCTCCGCCGATAAAGCTCACAAAGTGCTGCTGGAGCAACTACCCCCAGACCCGTTAGTGCTGCTCAACTTTCACAAGCACAACTACTGGCACGGGCAGCGGGTCTGCTTTTTCACCAAGCCCGACTGTCCTCGGTGCCCACTGAAGGGGTTTTGTAATTACTATCTGGAGCACTACGGCCCGGCTACCCCCGAAGCCTTGGCCGCCACTCCCAAAAAGTGGGATACCGCCTGGGGCGCTTTGCCGCACTAACCCAGTGGCCTACGGGAGCTGATCAATGCGGGCGCGCAGGGTATCTGCCAATGGGTGCAGATAAGCCGGCAGATTACGCTTTTGCGTGTCAAGCAGCCAAAAGCTGCGCTTGCCCTTTTTGTTTACCTCCAGGTAATAGCCACCCCAGTCGCCGGCATCAGGCTGGCCAATAGGGCCATTAGGTTCTCGGAGTAACTGAGCTGGCACGTACTGGCCTAGGTCCTCGGCGCGGCGGTAGAAGCTGGTAGCCAGCGGTACAAACGCGCCTTCATACGGAGCCGTAGTAGTAGGGTAAGCATCTTTCGTGTCCTCCAGCAGCTCTTGATGGCGGGTGTCGAGCTTATAGATGTCAATGCAACGCTCACCAGAGCATTCCCCGTAGAACTGGCCAAAAACCAACTCATCAGCGGCTGGCTCCACAGGTGGATTTTCGGGGGAGCAACTGCCTGTGCCAAGGGCAGCTAGTAAAAAACTGCCAGAAGCAGCCAGGGTAACAATACGCATAAGGGTAACCGGAAAGAGTAAGCAATATGTCACTAACAGGTATAGCTAACCCCATTACAGGGGCTAGTCGAACTCCTGTGGTAGCGCAGGAGTTGCGGTAGTTTTTGAGCCCGAAGGCCTGTTGGGTAGCCTGGCGCTAAGGGCTAATAAGAAGAATAGCAAAAGTAGTATAAAGTTGCATGGCAGCTTGCGTATAAAAGTGAGCTGAGCCCGGAGTTGCGGCAGTGCAGTACCTTTACCCGCCTATGCGTCTTGTTCGTCATCCGGTTCTGTGTAATTACTACGTCACCTATCGGTGCAATGCGCGGTGTTCTTTCTGTGATATCTGGGAGAAACCCTCGCCCTATATCCAGCTGGAAGACGTAGCCCAGAACCTGCGCGACTTAAAGCGCCTGGGCGTTTCGGTGATTGACTTCACGGGCGGCGAGCCTCTGCTACACCGTCAGATTCATGAGTTTATTGGCCTGGCCCACGACATGGGCTTTATCACAACGCTCACTACCAATTGCTTGCTCTACCCAAAGTACGCAGAACGGCTGCGTGGCAAAGTTGATATGCTGCACTTCTCTCTGGATGCTTCGGAGAAAGAAGTGCATGACAAAGGCCGAGGAGTGGCCTGCTATGACTTTGTGCTGGAAAGCATTCGGGTGGCGCGGGAGTTGGGTGAGCGGCCTGATATACTATTCACCGTATTTCGGGAAAATCTCCACGATCTGGAGGCCGTGTACCACACCATTGCGCAGCCCAACAACCTGATGCTGATTCTCAACCCGGCATTTGAGTACAACACCGTAGAAACCGGGGAGCAGCTCACCACCGCAGAGTTGGATTACCTCTCTAGCTTTGGTAAGCGGAAGGGAGTGTACCTGAACGAGGCGTTCATACAGCTACGCCGCGACGGGGGGAACCATGTGGCCAACCCGGTATGCCGGGCTGCCAGCACTACCCTGGTTATTTCTCCCTCCAATGAGCTGGTGCTGCCCTGCTACCACTTGGGGGAGCAGAAGTTTCCCATTGAAGGCCGCCTGCACGAGCTATATCAGTCAGAGCCGGTACAACGGTTAGCGGCATTAGAAGGGCGCTTGCCCCAGTGCGAAGGCTGTACCATCAACTGCTACATGCAGCCCAGCTTCGCCGTAGAAACCAGCAAGTATTTCTGGCAGGCGCTACCCAGCACAGTGAAGTATAACTGGGAGAAAGGTACCTGGAAGCGCATGCTGACGCGCTAAGCGGGCAATTGAGATGGGTGAGGAGAAACACGGGTACCGGCTTATGCTGTTACTTTGGTGGCAGCTTACTACGCCATTACCTTTTCACCACCCACAACTATGCCTGCTCTCATTCTGCCCGTTCGGGGCAACACCCCTCAACTAGGCCCCAATTGCTTTCTGGCCGATAATGCTACCCTGGTAGGGGAGGTAATGCTCGGGGCTGACTGCACCGTGTGGTTTAACGCCGTAGTGCGCGGCGACGTGAACAGCATCCGGGTTGGCGACAAAACCAACATTCAGGACGGAGCCGTGATTCACTGCACCTATGAAAAAGCAGCCACCACCATTGGCGCCCGGGTAAGCATCGGGCACAAGGCCATTGTGCACGGCTGCACCATTGAGAATGACGTGCTAATTGGCATGGGCGCTATCGTAATGGATCACGCCGTAGTAGGCCAGGGCTGTATAATTGCCGCCGGCGCGGTAGTGCTGGAGAATACCCAGTGTGAGCCCGGTTACCTCTATGCAGGTATACCCGCTCGAAAAATCAAACCCGTAACGGAAGAACAACAGGCCACCATTCAGCGCACTGCCGATAATTATGTGTTGTACGCTAGTTGGTTACGGGTAGAAGGTGAGTAAAGAGATGTTGTCTATTTGATACTATAGCAGTTAAGTATAATTTCGACAGGCTTATCTTCAGAACACGCGTGTGGCAGTTATCAATTAGTTAGCCAAGCCGACAGCAAATGAAGAAGTCGTGTACATCATTTTTCAAGTTTTTTTATGAAAAAAATCTACACCTATTTAGCAGGTGCAGTAATGGCTGCAGCTTCGCTGGCTTCATGTAGTAGCAATCATTTTGCCTTCGCGCCTAGCGCTTCTGCGTATCACAGTGTGGCGGTTCATGCACCAAGCAGCACTACTTCTACAGAGGAGCTATCGGCGGTAAACTCTGCTGAAAGAGCGGCAACAGCTCCTAAGCCAACCGTACTTACCGAACCACAATCTGCAAAGCACTTGAAGCAGCAACTTATAACGGCTACGCCGGCTGCTGCACCTCTGAGTGCGGCAAAGCGCATAGTGGTTGCTAAAGTTGCCAAGCAGTTGCACAAGCATGCTGAAGTGGCGAAAGCTAGCCAAGAACAGTCTCGGGCTGGCCGGGCCGGGCTTGTAATTGGTATAGGTGCTGTCCTGATTCTGATTGGTGGCCTCATCGGGGGAACCAACATTGTGGCTACTATCGGCGGTATTGCCTTCATAGTGGGCCTGATTTTGTTGATTATAGCGCTAATAAGCGGCAAATAGCACACTGCTCGCCTTGCTTGCAGTGTAGTAGGGCATGTAGCTATACTAGCTTACAAAAGAGGCCTAGCAATTTGCTAGGCCTCTTTTGTAAGGGGTAAGTTGAGCGGAAAGCAGCTGCCGTACTTACAGGCTTAGCTCTTCATTATCAGCAGTTGCTCGCTCTTGCTGCGAGGTTACGCGCAGTTGTACCAACTCCACAGCCCGGCGGGAGCGTTTCAGAACCCGGAACTCATAGTTATCGAGCACGGCTACATCACCAACTTCCGGAATGTTACCGTAGATGACGTTCAGTAGGCCACCCACCGTTTCGTAATCGTCGCCCTCAGGGAGAGGATAGGGCAGATATTCGTTGGCGTCGGGAATGGGGGTAGCGGTGTTCACGCGGTATTCGAGGTCAGAAACCTTTTCCACCACCGGCACCTCGTTATCATACTCATCCTGGATTTCGCCTACCAGCTCCTCCATAATGTCCTCGATGGTTACGATGCCCGATACGCCACCAAACTCATCGCTCACTACGGCCATGTGCATGTGCTTGCGCTGAAACTGGCGCAGCAAGCGGTTGATTTTTTTGGTTTCCGGCACGAAATAGGCGGGCCGCATAATCTTCTGCACGAGAATGGGCTCATTCCGCCGAATAATTTGCAGCAGGTCCTTCACGTACAGCACCCCCACAATATTATCGATGTTGCCCTCGTACACCGGAATGCGGGAGTAGCCCTCGTTGTACACCGTTTCCAGGAGCGCATCCTGAGGTAGGTTCACGTCGATGGCGGCAATTTTGGTGCGGGGCACCATAATCTGCTTCACCATCCGGTCGTTGAACTGAAACACGTTTTCAATCAGCTCGTGCTCTGAGTCCTGAATTTCTCCGCTCTGCTTGCTCTGGTCTAGCAGCAGCCGCAGCTCATCGGCAGAGTGGGCCTCGGGGCCGTGGGTTACGTGGCCCCCAAACAAACCGGCTACCATGTTGGAGAGCTTGTTCAGAATCCAGATGAACGGCTTCATCACCCAAGCAAAAGCATACAGCGGCACCGCAATAGCCACGGTAGTGCTTTCCGGTTTTTGAATGGCCATTACTTTGGGCGCCTGCTCACCTAACACAATGTGCAGCACCGTGATAATAGAAAACGAGGTAACAAGGGAAATCTGGTGCACTGCTACCGTCGACAGCGTGATGTGGAACTTGTCGATGATGGCCATCACTATTTCGGCCACTACGCTTTCGCCAATCCAACCCAGGGCCAGCGAGGCCAGCGTAATACCGAGCTGAGTGGCTGACAGGTAGAAGTTCAGATCCTGCAGCATCTTCTGCACCAGTTTGGCCAGCCGGTTGCCACTCTGCGCCTTTATCTCAATCTGCGAGATACGAACCTTAACGAAGGCAAACTCCGCCGCCACAAAAAAGCCGTTCAGCAACACCAGCAGAACGGTAAATAAGATATTTAAGATCATAGATGCGGGGCACGGCTCGACCGGCCTGGCTCCCTTTATGTAACAAAAGTACGAGAATCCGGGCAAGCGGTTCGGGTAAGGGTGCTCTAGGCCACTAGTTGGGAGGCTAAAACCTGCGACGGCTGAGCCGGTTGGTGCAACGTAAGGTGGGAACTATGCCGGGTACTGGCGTACTTTGTGGGCTTGAGGCTACCTTACTCGTCCTTCTTCTTTTTTGCATGCAACTCTTGAAAATATTTCGGCTGACCGTGGTGCTGGTGCTGCTTAGCGCCTACAGTACCCTTGCTCAGGTTACCACGCCTACCAAGCTAAGCACCACAGTAAGTAAAACAGACCTGAAAGTGGGCGATGAGGTAGAGCTCATCGTGAACGCCCGCATTCAGGACACTTGGCACCTCTACGCCACCAACTTCGACCCTGATCTGGGGCCTACCGTTTTTACCTTTAGCTTCACCAAAAGCCCGGCTTACGAACTGGTAGGGACCCCTAAGTCGGTGGGAGCGCAGAAGCATTATGACGATGTGTTCAAGGGCGACGTCACGTACTTTGAAAAAACCGGGGTTATTAAACAGCGGATTCGGGTGCTACAGCCCGGCTCCCTTACCATTAAGGCAGAGGCGGAGTACCAGAGCTGCACCGATGTAGATGGGCGCTGCATTCCCGGCAACGACCCGCTTTCGTTTGGCCCCCTGGAAGTAACCGGCGTAGCCATAGCGCCCTCCGCCACGCCGGCCAGCCCCAGCCAGGGCGCGCAGGGTACCACCACGCCGGCTCCTGCTACCACTGCTGCTTCAGCTACTACTGCCCCCCAACCCGCTACTGCAGCAACCCTTTCTGATACCGCAGCCCAAGCCGGCACTACGCCAGCCGTAACGGCAGATGCCGCCGTAGTAGCACCAGATGCCACTCCGCAGGGCGCGGTGGCCAGTACGGTTCTGCAAGACACTAAGCCCGCCGGAACTGGCCTAAGCCTCTGGAAGTACTTGCTGCTGGCCTTTGGTGCCGGTTTGGTGGCTGTGCTAATGCCCTGCGTGTACCCCATGCTACCCATGACGGTATCGTACTTCACCAATAACAGCCGCAGCCGCAGCGAGGCCATTACCAAGGCCCTGGTTTACGGCCTGTCTATTGTGAGTATTTACACCGGAGTGGGCGTAGTGCTTAGCCTGCTGTTTGGGGCCGATGCGGCTAACCTTATCAGCTCCCACTGGCTCCCCAACCTACTCTCGTTCGTTATCTTTATCATCTTCGGCATGTCATTCCTAGGCCTGTTCGAGATTAACGCCCCCAGCAGCCTGGTAAATAAAGTAGACGCGCAAGCAGACAAAGGAGGCTGGTCGGGGCTGTTTTTTATGGCCGCTACGCTGGTGCTCGTGTCCTTCTCCTGCACGGTGCCCATCGTAGGCTCGGTGGCTATTGCCGCCGCTACTGGAGAGCTGCTGCGCCCCACGCTGGGCATGCTGGCCTTTTCTACTGCCTTCGCGCTGCCGTTCTTTCTGTTTGCCCTTTTTCCTACCTGGCTTAAGTCAATGCCCCGTTCGGGAGGCTGGCTGAATACTTTGAAAGTGGTGCTGGGTTTCGTAGAGCTGGGCATGGCCTTCAAGTTCTTGAGCTCCGCCGATTTATCGTACCACTGGGGCCTGCTGCCGCGCCCGATATTCCTGGCCATCTGGATTGTGCTGGCTGGCCTGCTAGGCCTGTACCTGCTCGGCAAATTCCGGTTGTCTCATGACAGCGAAACCACCCATGTAAGTGTACCGCGCCTGCTAATGTCGGCGGTGGCTTTCTCGTTTATGCTCTACATGGTGCCGGGCCTGTTTGGTGCTCCGCTCAACGGGCTCTCAGCACTAGTGCCACCCGCCACCCGCCAAGACTATGCGTGGCTAAGCGCTAACGCGGCCCCTGTAACGGCTACAGCAGGGGCAATGGAGCTATGTAGCACGCCTCGCTTCGCCGAGACGCTGGAACTACCTCATAACCTCTCAGGGTACTTCACGCTGCAAGAGGCGCTGGCCTGCGCCCGCCAGCAAGGCAAGCCCGTGTTTGTAGACTTCACGGGGCATAACTGCGGCAACTGCCGCGTAATGGAAGCCACCGTCTGGAGCGATCCGCGCGTGCTGAAGCGCCTGCAAAACGACTTTGTGCTGGTGGCTCTCTACGCTGATGATAAGACCGAGCTGCCGCCCAGCCAATGGTACACTTCTCCGCGTGACCAGCGCGTAAAGAAGACCATAGGTGAGCAAAACCTCGACTTCCAGATCACGCGCTTCAACATGAATGCCCAGCCGTATTACGCACTGCTTGACCCCAGTAGCACGCTGGAGAAACCCATCACATTAGCCCCGTCGGTGGCCTATGAGTCGGATGTCACCAAGTTTGTTGCGTTTCTGGATGCTGGCGTAGCGCGCTACAAGCAGCAAGCCCAGGCCGTAGCTCAGCAGTAGGCCACTTGCTGATGGGGTTACGCGGCTGAGCATGTTGGACAAAACCCAACTCAGAAGCTAAGCACTCAAAGCCCGCTTGTAAAAGCCAAATCCCGCTAGGCCACCAACAGGCCTAGCGGGATTTTTTATGTGCTTGCGGGCATAAGGCCATAAAAATGGCGTTCTTTGCACCCGATTTAAAAAAGGAGGGTGCGTTAGAAAAACAACCGCCCCAGAAAATACAAAAAAACAAAAGGCGGCACCCACCCAGATGCCGCCTCTCAAAATAGGAACGCACCCACCCAGATACGTCCCGTTTTCCCTCCTCACGTTTATCCACCCAAAGAAGAAAAAGCTGTAGAAGAAGGATTCGAACCTCCACGGAGTAGTTAGCCGGCCGCCGGACCAGTTTTTCCCGAATCTCCACCCTCGAGAGAGGAGGGCATGTCTGCCAGTTTCATCACTCTACATTGTATGAAATTGCTCCGCTGCCGTCTGCGTTGGATTATGACAAATGTAGGCTCTTCATGATTATTATAAAATAATTTCAGACATTTGGATTAAAATTTACATAGTTTTTAATAATGAATCTTCTGGATTGAAATATATTCAATCAACTTACTGAAAAATGGCCCGCAATTACGAACTTGACGACACCGACCGCAACATTTTAGCCTTGCTTATTGAAGATGCTAAGATGCCTTACACAGAAATTGCCCGTAAGGTGCACGTATCCGGTGGTACAGTGCATGTGCGTATGGCTCGTTTAGAAGAGCTAGGCATTGTACAGGGAGCAACGCTGAAAATTGATTACCAGAAGCTTGGGTATGGTGTTCGGGCTTTTTTGGGTATTTATTTATTAAAAAGCTCCGTGTATAATAGCGTAGTAGATCAACTGCGCCAAATTCCAGAAGTGGTTAGCATTGACTTCACTACCGGAGCCTATGGCATATTTGCCCGCTTAATTTGCCGCGATACTAATCACCTGCGCGATGTGCTACACGGCCAGATTCAGCTGATTGAAGGCATTGAACGCACAGAAACATTGATATCTCTGGAGGAGGCATTTAACCGGCCAATTCAATTACTGTAGCAGATCAGTTTACGCAAAAAAGCCCTGGCATTAGTTGTCAGGGCTTTTTTGCGTGTAGGCCAGTAAGAAGCTACAAGTTATTTCTTAACCGCAGAATGGGTAGTAGTGGTTTTATTGACTTTGTACCGCATATCGCGCGTGCCATCGGCCTTCTTGGGCCCCGTTACGGTGGTAGTCTTGGCCACTTTGTTCTGTGCGTATCTTCTGTCAGGAGTACCGTCAGCTTTAGTAGGGCCCGTGGTTGACTTTACGGTAGAGGTATGCGCACTCGTGCGGGCCGCCGTAGATGTAGTAACCGTGCTGCTAGTGCGGGAGGGTGCTGTTTGAGCCTGCAGCGTTAAGCTGGATAAAGCTAAAAAGTACAGACAAACAAAGAAACTTTTCATAGAAGGGCAGGGAAAAGAGTGGGTGATAATTGTCTGAGATACAGGAAATATAGTATTTTTCATGATTTAAACAAATTGTGCTTGGGCCAGACAGCAGGAGTAGGTATATTTCGTCGGAACCCCTACGTAATTGGTCTAAGCTAATAAGTATGAAAGGCCTTGTCAGTGCTTTACTCGTGTTGGTCAGTTTTCCGTTCTGGGCGTCGGCTCAGAGTTTGCCGGCCATCTATCTGAATGATCATGACGAGGTTACAGTACCGGATAGCGCTACCCATTACAGGGTTGTAGACCGCAAAAGTGAGCTGTTGGGCACTTATACTATGCAGGAATATGCCCTCAACGGTACGTTGCTGTTACGAGGAGTGCTGTCTTCCATTGACCCACCCGTTCGCAACGGCTTGTTCACGTGGTATCACCCCTCAGGTACCAAGGCCGGGCAAGTACATTACCGCGACGACGAAGCTAATGGCTTGTACGTGGGCTGGTATGAGGATGGCCGGGTAAGCCAGCGCGGAGAGTATAACGACGGCCAGCGCGTAGGCCGCTGGATTAGCGTGCACCGCAACGGCCAGAAACGCTCTGAGGGGCGCTACCACACCGGCCGGCTGGTTGGGGAGTGGCATTACTACTACAACACGGGCCAGCTTAGCGCTATTGCCCTGCCAGACCGCCAAGGCAAGCCCCTGGCTCTGGCCTTTTTCAACCAGGATGGCTCGCCTTACATGGGGAAAGTGCAGGTGCGGCAGCTACCCCAATTTCCTGGCGGACAAGAAGCCCTGCTGAACTACGTTGCTCGCAATACCACGTACCCAAAAAACTCGCGCCGGAAGGGTATTACGGGTACGGTGTATGTGAGCTATACCGTGGGCGAGGATGGCCGCGTAGGCCAGGTACGAGTGGTGCGGGGCCTCTCACCCGATGCCGACCAGGAGGCTTGCCGGGTAGTAGCAAGCTTGCCTGCTTTCGAGCCCGGCCGCGAGTATAACCTCCCAACGGCCATGACCTTTACCATGCCCATAAACTTTGCTCCCAGCTTTGCGCTGCTCAAAGGCGTGCGCCCCGTACAGGTGCCCCCCACGGAGGCCCGTGCCACCAACCCCGACGACGAATAAAGGGTACTGGCCTACGGCCTATAGAAAACGCCCCGCCGTTCTCACGTAGAGAAGGCGGGGCGTTTTCTATAGGCCGTAGGCAGGGCTTACTTACGCAGTAACCTGAGCATCGAGCTTTTGAGCCAGCACGTGCTTCGGAACGGCACCTACTTGCTTATCTACAATCTGCCCGTTTTTGAAAACAAGCAGGGTGGGGATGCTACGGATACCAAATTTGGCTGAAGTCTGAGGGTTAGCGTCTACGTCAACTTTGCCAATAACGGCTTTGCCTTCGTATTCACCAGCCAGTTCTTCTACTACCGGCCCTACCATGCGGCACGGACCGCACCACTCGGCCCAGAAATCCACGAGCACGGGTTTGTCGGAGTTGATGATCTGGTCGAAGTTAGCATCGGTAATTTCGATGGCTTTATGTCCCATAATAGTAGGGGGTTTGTTGAAATGTGTGTGCTGTTTACGGTCAACAGGACCGCAAGGTAGCAGATTGCGTTTCAACAAGCAGCGAGCCGGAAAGTTCATTCGGCCATAGTGGCAGTTTTAATGAACTTAATTCTGCCTGTTTTTTCTGTATTTCCTGTCTTGCCTTATTCCCAGCCACACCGTCACAACTGCGCCTGCTAAGGCTATGTAGCCCGCGAGTGTTTCTTTGCCCCGATATTCCTCCTGATTCAAAACGATTTGGTTTCGCTTCGTAATCTGATAGGTATTCAGGTTAGGCACATCCTGATCAGACGAGTGCCTATACCAGATCTTAAGTGTGTCGCCTACCTGAATTGAATTCAGCAGGAACCTGTACTCCTGACCCGGATAATAAACTGCCAGAAGCTGAGACAAGCCCGAGAGCTTAACGAAGAATAGCGTTGAAGAAACCCGTAGGCCATTAGCTGCTCTGGATTGGTGAGGCATTACTCCACGTTTTTCTACTACCCCTTCCCCTATATCTAATCCAGATAAATCAGCAGAAGAATTAGAAAAGGCTAGAAAAGACCCGAACAGGAGAACAGTAGTAAACCACATGCACCCCAGGATATGGCCAACTCTGCTGGTCTGTCTCGAAAAGCGCATCCTGCTTGTTAAATCAGCTGGCAGGCGTCAATTTCCATTTCGCGCATCTTCCGAATAAACTCTTTCGGCTCAATGCGGTACCGGCGCGAGTAGGTGTCTACGGCCAGATGCTCATGGGGCTCCGCAAACTTAATTTCCAGCTTCTTAGAGCCTGCGCAGCCTTCCACGGCTTCCATAAAGCGGTCCATGAACGGCTCCGTGATGGTGCGCAGGTCTAGTTGCACCCGCACCCCGTTGGCCAGCTTTTCAGCCACGTTAAACAGGGGCTCCATAGTCAGAATCTTAAACTCAAACTGGTCTGAGTCGCGGAAGCGCTGGGCGTATTTGCCCCGGATGAACATGGGCGGCACCTGCTCCTTATCGTAGTTACGCGGGTTAATCAGGGCCGAGAACTTGGAGTAGTCGTCGCGGAAGAGGGCCAGGTTCAGGCTTGATTCGTAGTCTTCAATGTTAAAGCTCACGAATGGCTGACCCGTTTTGGTGGTCTTGAACAGCACGTTTGAAATCAAGCCGGCCACCGTTACGTCGCGGTTCTTGTAGTTCTCCACCTTATCTAGGCCACAGGTGCAGTACGAGTCAATTTCCAGCTTGAAGTCATCGAGCGGGTGGCCTGACAGGTAGAAGCCAACTACCTCTTTCTCGCGGCGCAACTTCTCGGTGGGGCTCCAGGGCTCCATGTCCACAATCTTGGGCATGGGGATGGCCATCATATCACCGCCGCCGCCAAAGAGGCTCTGCTGCGCCGACTCTTTGGCGGCCTGGTGCTGCTGGCCTACGCGCATGGCCTTCTCAATAACGTTCTGGTCATTGGAGGGCGCCTCAATGTACTGGCGACGGTGGTAGCGCTCAAACGAGTCGAAGGCACCGGCCTGGGCCAGGCTCTCGAAGGTCTTTTTGTTCACGGCGCGTAAGTTCACGCGGCGTGAGAAGTCGAAAATATCGGAATAGGGGCCGTTTTTATCGCGTTCCTGCACAATCTCCTCCACGGCCGCTTCACCGGCGCCCTTCACGGCCGCCATCCCGAAACGAATCTGACCCTGGCTGTTCACATTGAACTTCAGGATGGATTCATTCACGTCGGGGCCTAGTACGGCCACGCCTTGCTTGCGGGCTTCCTCAATAAAGAACGTCACCTTCTTGATGTCGCCCATGTTGTTGGTGAGCACGGCGGCCATGTACTCGGCGGGGTAGTGGGCCTTGAGGTAGCCGGTCTGGTAGGCCACTACCGAGTAGGCGGCGGAGTGGGAGCGGTTGAAGCCGTAGGCCGCAAACTTCTCCATCACGTCGAACACCTCGTTGGCCTTCTTGGGCTTGATGCCGTGCAGCTTCTCGGCGCCTTCGCAGAATTTCTCCCGCTCCAGGGCCATCTTCTTCATGTCCTTCTTACCCATAGCCCGGCGCAGCAGGTCGGCGCCACCGAGGGAGTAGCCGGCCAGAATCTGGGCCGTCTGCATGATCTGCTCCTGGTACACCATAATGCCCTGGGAGTAGTTCAGGATGGGCTCCAGCAGCTCATGTGGGTATTCTACCGGCTCCTTGCCGTGCTTGCGGTTAATGAAGTTCGGGATGAACTGCATCGGGCCCGGGCGGTACAGGGCGTTCATGGCAATCAGGTCCTCAATGTTGGTGGGCTTGAGGTCCTTGAGGTACATGCGCATGCCCTCCGATTCAAACTGGAACGTACCAATCGTGTCTCCGCGCTGGTAGAGCTCGTAGGTTTTCTGGTCGTCAATCGGAATAGCGTCAATATCGATTTTGACGCCGTGGTTCTTCTCAATGAGGTTTATGGCGTCCACGATAATCGTGAGCGTTTTCAACCCCAGGAAGTCCATCTTCAGCATCCCCGCCGACTCAATTACTTTGCCGTCGAACTGCGTAACGAGCAGGTCCGAGTCCTTGGACGTGGAAACGGGGATGTACTTGGTAATATCGTCGGGAGCGATAATAACACCGGCCGCGTGGATACCCGTGTTGCGCACCGAGCCTTCCAGCTTCTCGGCGAGGCGCAGGATCTGGCCGCGCAGGTTGTCGGGTGCATCATCGCGCCGGATCATGTCCAGCTCCTGATTCTCCGCGAAGGCTTTCTGCAGCGTAGTACCTACCTGATCGGGCACCATCTTCACCAGGTCGTTGGCTACCGGCAGGGGCAAGTCCATGGCCCGCGACACGTCCTTGATGCTGGACTTGGCGGCCATGGTACCAAAGGTAATAATCTGGGCTACCTGGGTCTTGCCGTACTTATCTACTACGTAGTCAATTACCCGCTGACGGTTCACGTCGTCGAAGTCAATATCAATATCGGGCATGGACACCCGCTCCGGATTCAGGAAGCGCTCAAACAGCAGCGAGTACTTAATCGGGTCAATGTTGGTGATACCAATGCAGTAGGCCACTGCCGAGCCCGCCGCCGAGCCCCGGCCCGGGCCTACGGCCACGCCAATGTTGCGGCCGTGGTTAATAAAGTCCTGGGTGATGAGGAAGTACCCCGCGAAGCCCATGGTTTCAATCACGCGCAACTCGTAGTCGAGGCGCTCCTCAATCTCGGGCGTCCGCTCCGAGTACCGGGCTTTAGGCCCCTCGAAGGCGCCTTTGAAGGTAAGGTGACGCAGGAAGGCGTCGGCGGTGGGGTGCTCGGGAGGGAGGGGAAAGTTGGGAAGTAGAATATCACGCTGCAGCTTGGGCGGCGTGATCTTATCTACAATCTCGTTGGTGTTGTCCACGCTTTCTGGCACATCGGCGAACAGCGCGTTCATCTCCTCCTGGGTCTTGAAGTAGAACTGGTCGTTGGCAAAGCCGAAGCGGGCCCGCGGCTTGGGGCTTTGCGCTTCCTCATCAATGCGCTGCAGCTGCCGCCGGATGCTGGCATCCTGACCCGACAGGGGACGCAGGTTATCGAGGTGGTCGTAGAGTACCTTGTTGTCCTGGGAAATCAGGCGGAAATACTGCGTCTGGAAGTCACCAACCGGGATGCTGTGCTCTTCCCCGGTGTTCACGCAGAGCAGAATATCATGGGGGGCGAAGTCGGTCTGGTCAACGTAGTGCGAGTCGTTGGTGCAGATAACCTTCACGTTGTATTTCTTGGCCAGGCCTAGCAGCACCTGGTTTACGTCTTCCTGGCTCTTGCCCGTGCCATCAAAGTTCATCAGCCCGTGGCGCTGAATCTCGATGTAGTAGTCGTCCTCAAACACATCCAGCCACCACTTCAGCAACTCTTCGGCTTTGGCCTCGCTCTCAAACAGAATAGCCTGCGGAATCTCAGCACCAATGCAGCAGGAGGTAGCAATCAGTCCTTCATGATACTTGAGTAGTATCTCCTTATCGATGCGGGGGAATTTGGAGTACACCCCTTCGATAAAGCTCATGGAGCAAAGCTTGGCCAAGTTGTGGTAGCCGGCCTGGTCTTTGGCCAGCAGAAGCTGGTGGTAGCGCTTGTCCCGCTCGCCCTTCTCGCGGCTGAAGGCCTTTTTGTGCCGGTCTTCCACCATATAGAACTCGCACCCTACAATGGGCTTCACGTTATATTTGTTGGCTTCCGCTACAAAGTTGAACGCCCCGAACATATTACCGTGGTCGGTGAGAGCAACGGCAGGCATCCCATCGGCCTGGGCCTTTTTCATGAGGGCGCCGATGCTGGCCTGGCCATCAAGAAGGGAATATTGCGTGTGAGAGTGAAGATGTGAGAAGACGGGCATGGGCAACGGGCTTCGGGCCGTTAGGGCAAGAAGCGGAAAGTAAAGTTACCGCTGGAGAAGGGGAAAGGAAAGTTGTAAAAGCACTCCTTTTTACGTAATCAGATTAAGGCGCTTGTAGCAGCGCTAGGCCTGTTTTGACGAATAGCTGATAAAGCTGAGTTACTACGTATATTTAGCATTCTATATAGGGGGTTGCGTTAGCTTACTGATATGAACATATGGTTACGCGTGTATGCAATTATGCTGGCGTTGCTGGTGGGAAGTTGCATTGAGCCGTTTGAGCCGAAAGTAGCGGATGCCCCGAGTAGCTACCTGGTAGTAGACGGTGCTATCAGTACGCAGGGGGTGAGCACCATTCGCTTGTCGCGCACGCTAGGCCTAGGCCAGGGTGGCAAAGCACCGGTAGAAGGCAAAGCCCGAGTGTATATTGAGGAAGCAAGTGGGCGTCAGTACCCGCTTACTGAAGGCCCCGTAGGCACTTATAGCTCGGCTGCTCTATCCTTGACAGCAGAGACAGGCGTACGACTGCACTTTACTACATCCAGCGGGCGGGAGTATGTCTCTGACTATACGCCTGCCAAGTACACCCCACCCATTGACTCAGTTTCCTGGAAAATCGGTGACCAAGGGCTGCAGATTTATGTGAATGCGCATGACGAAACCAATGCCACGCGCTACTTCCGCTGGAGCTACGAAGAGACGTGGGAATTTCGGTCTCGGTATGCCTCTTATCTGGAATACAAAAACAAGAAGTTAGTTGACCGCCAAGAAGATATTAATCACTGTTGGGGGCAGGAAGCCCCCTCAACTATTACGCTGGGCAACACTGTAAGGCTGAGCCGCAACGTGGTATCGGAACAGCCCATTACGCTACTACCAGAGAGGTCTACTAAGCTGATAACTAAATACAGCATACTAGTCAGGCAGTATGCTCTCTCCCTAGAGGAATACACCTATTGGGAGGCCTTGCGCAAGAATACAGAAAGCATTGGTACCTTGTTCGACCCGTTGCCTACTCAGCTCACAGGTAACGTGCACAACCTCACCGATGCTTCCGAAGAAGTTCTAGGGTTTGTGGGCGCTCAGTCGGTAGTCGAGCAACGTATCTTTATTGATCGAAGCGACTTACCGCCCAGCTGGCCCCGCGTTACGGGTTACGAAAGCTGCCCGTTGGATACAGCAACTAGTGAAGATCTTTTCGCGGACGGGAAATACACTCCTATTGCTATGGACAAAGCGGGAATATATTACTCAACTACTGAGTGCATAGACTGCCGCAAGCGTGGCGTAAATGTGCGCCCAAGCTTTTGGAAGTAAGAGCCGCCTTGGCAGTTCTTATCTATTACTATCTCCACCGTAAGCATTGCTTGCTATCAGTACCTCAAGTTAATTATGAGACCTAGTTTATTTTTGCGCAACTGCCTTTGTGTAGGGGCCGGATTATTTTTACTAACAAGCTGCATTGAGCCCTTCGAGCCAAAAGTGGCGGATGCTGTCAGTAGCTATCTGGTGGTTGATGGGAGCATTAACTCCAGTGGAACAACCACCATTCTGCTCAAACGAACTACCAGTATTGGGCAAACGGGGCCGGCACCAGTAGAAGGCAAAGCCAAGGTGTTTATAGAGCAGGAGGGAGGCCAGCGTTACCCGCTAACGGAAAGTCCTGCGGGTACTTATACCTCCGCTGCACTTTCGCTGGCGGGCAGTAAGCCGGTACGCCTGCGTTTTACCCTGGCAAACGGGCGGGAGTATGCCTCTGACTTTACACTAGCAAAAACCACCCCCGCTATTGACTCTATCACCTGGCGGCCAGGTAGCGACGGACTGCAAATATGGGTGAATGCCCACGATGATACGCAGCAGTCGCGTTACTACCGTTGGAGCTACGACGAAACCTGGGAATTCACCTCCGCTTTCCGGTCTACCTTAGAGTACAGGAATGGGGGCTTGTTTGATAGAAAAGAGGATATCTATAACTGCTGGGCGAGGGAAGCTCCATCGGCAATTATAATAGGCACTAGTGTAAAGCTGGCGCAGGACGTAATCTCACAGCAGCGGCTTGCGCTCTTACCCCGCAATACCGTGAAGCTGCGCCAGAAATACAGTATTCTGGTAAAGCAATACTCCCTCACGCCTGATGAATATGCCTATTGGGAGACGCTGCGCAAGAACACCGAGAATATTGGCACCCTCTTCGACCCATTGCCTTCTCAACTCACCGGAAACGTGCACAACGTTACGGATGCGAGTGAAGATGTTATTGGGTACGTGGGAGCGCAATCGGTGAGGGAGAAGCGCCTCTTTATCACGCGCGACGAATTGCCCAGCGACTGGCCCCGGGTTACGGGCTACGAGTATTGTAAGCCCGATACTATTCCGCAGCCGAAAGACCCCATGCCTCCTACAGAGCGAGAAATTTTTAGTTTTTTCTCCTCGGGCTTCCCCGTTCCCATAGCACAGCTTCCTCCTTACTTAGGTGGCGGCTACTTATACTCAACCGCTGACTGCCTTGACTGCCGTAAGCGCGGCACCAACGTGCGGCCCAGCTACTGGCAGTAAGAAGGCTAGGCCACTTTAGCCAGGAAACCTAGTTGCGTGGTACCCTACTTTCTGATATAGTACACTAAACTTGTAGCTACTAAGCAACGTGGGCTTGTATGCGCGTGGTGCAGTAGGCCCCAGCTTGGGCCTTATTCAGAAGAACAATCTTTTATGGGGCATAGCGCACGTAGGAGAAGAGCACAGGCTACACAAGCTTTATTAGGGCTTATAATAACAAACGCCACTCCAAAGAGTGGCGTTTGTCATGCGGTATACTGCAGTTTTTCCGTGGTATAGGCAGTTACTTGGTAGCGGCTTCCAGCAGCAATACCTCCCCAATCCGGACGCCGGTATTGGACTTGCCATTCCACTGCTGCAGCTGCGTGGTGGATACTCCGTAGTGCTTAGCAATGCTGAAAAGAGTTTCGCCCTTCTGTACCGTATGCTGGTTATGCGCCTCCTGGGCTGGTTTCGGGGCGGCATCTTTGGGTGCTGTTGGCATCAAGCCCATGGTAGGAGCGGCCGGGCTGGCAGTTGCTGCTACGGGGGGCGCCGGCGCGGGAGCAGGCAGTGGGCTTCCTACAAAGCCGGTGGCCTTAAGACGCGTGGCGGCGGCTTGCAGCGCCGGGTTTTTGGCCGCCCGGGCATCAAAGCCTCGGAACTGAGGACTCCGCAGCAGGGTGCGCAGCTCAACTTGCCAGGGCTGCTGACGCAAGCGCTTGGCCAGAGCCTGCTGCTGCGCCGGCGAAAGGCTGGTGGTATAGTGGCTCAGGCGCTGGTTAAGCGCCGGAATATCCTGCAGAGCCGTCTCGATCAGCTGAGTTGCCTGGGCATCGTTAGGCTCGAAATAGATACCACGCAATTGACGCACACTAGTTTGCACCAGCCCCGACATTACCCGCACAGAATCTTCGGAAAGAGGGGGTAAGGCCGGAGCCTTTTGCGCGTGTGCGGTGAGGGAGCCAAGCAACAGGCCGGCAAAAAGTTGCGCGCTAAAAAGGAAACGCATTCGTACAGTGAGTAGAGTAAGGAAATAGGATGGAGTTGGAGGGTGGAAGGGTGAGGCCAAACAACGCGTAGGCCTCTCGCCCAGGCCAGTATGTAGGTGGCCTGGGCGAGAAGACGCCGTCATCTTATGGCTTGCTGGTGAACTTCACTACCAGTACCTCACCAATTTTGACGCCGGTATCAGGCTTGTTATTCCATTCCTGCAATTGAGCCGGCGTAACGGCGTAGCGCCGCGAAATGCTATACAGGGTTTCGCCTTGCTGTACTGTATGGCGAATACCCTCAGTGGCCGCCGGCGTAGCAGTCGTTTGGGCCGGCGCAGAACCTGCAGCAGGGGTTGTTGCTGGTTCTGCGGCCACGGGAGCAGTGAGCCGCAGTACCTGCCCAATACGCAGAGAGGGGTTTTGCGGTAAATTGTTCCAGGCTACAATATCAGCAGGGCGCAGGGCAAAGCGGCGCGCTACGGAGTACAGGTTTTCCTTTGGCTCCACCGTATGCAGGCCACTTGCGGGCACTGGCTGCACAACCGTTGGGGCAACGGGTACCACCGGCTGGGTAGGCACCGCAATTGGTGCATTTACCACCGAAGGAGAGGCCGCAGGCATTGCTACTGGTGCCGGAGTTGCTGCCGGCTCCGATTCAGTTGCTTCTTCAAGAGGCTCATCGGCAATGGGAGCAGAGGCGGGCAGGGGCTTTCTGGGGGCTGGGGCTGATGAAGCAGAGGCAGCGGCTGTGGATGTGCTGTTACTATTCTGCGGAGTGTCGGAAGCCACTTTAGTCGGGGCCGGTGGCAGATCATTCAGATTCTCGGTGTGCTCGTCGGTGGCGCTGTCTGGCTGCACTACGGAGGTGCCGGGCGCCGGGGAGGGTGCCGGAGCAGTCTTGGTTGCCGGAGCACGACTGGTAGTGGGCCAGCCTACAGCGGTACCTTGTTCCTGGGTGGGACTGGGCTTTTCTGCTTTTGCCGAAGCAGGAGCGTCAGCGGAAACAGGGCGCTCAAATGCGGCCAGGGCCGGCGCATTGTTGCCGTCGGCGTACTCAATGGGCACACTTTTGGGGCGGGTGTGCTGAAGCCACAGCACGCGGCCTGCCCGCAGCTCCTCATTGCGGGCCATCCGGTTCTTGCTCCAAATGGCTTTTGCCCTGATGCCGTACTTCTGCGAGACGGTAGCTACGCTTTCGCCCGGCCTTGCCACGTGGTACTCCACGGCCGCCTTGTCGCGCTTTTTCTGCACGAAGTAGGGCTGGCCCGCTACAATGTTATCGAAGGCAAACAGGTCATTGTATTGCAGGAACTTGCGCATCTTCAGCTTACCACGCTGGGCCAGGCTCTCCTTGGTGTCGCCGGGCAGGGCAATTAGGGCCCGAAGTCCGTTTACGCGCACAAAATCGGCGTTTTCAGGGTCGGGCTGGGGCTTGTTGAGCAGCTGGCCACTGGCCGCATTTTTCTGCTGAGCCGCCAGGGCAGTAAGCTGCAGCGGGTCAGTAATGGGCACCAGCATGGAGTACACGCGGTCGGTGGGTACCGTGGGGGCCAGCAGCCAGCGGTTGTATTTCGCCAACTCAGTGGGGTCCTGCTGCATGGCCTGGGCCATTACAGCAAGAGGCTGGCCCGCCGGGGCCGGAAACTCCTGCAGCATCAGAGGCGGCTTTGTATTCAGGCCAATGGCCGGCTCAAACGCTACCTTGTGCGCCAGAAACGTAAGAATGTAAGGGTTCGTCTGCTCCGATATTTCTACGTTGGTGGCATCGTAGTCGGTGGGTAGGGTATAGGGCTTGGTACCCGTGAGGCCCAGGTTATAGCTCAGCAGCGAGTTAATCCAGTTGTGGAAGGTTTTGTTGTTGCGCAGCAGGTATTGCGCCGCCGCCTTAGAAGAGGCCGTAATGTGCTTGCGCTCATCCACGGCATCGGTCATGACCAAGCCAAAGTCTGCGGCCGACTCCCGCTTAAACTGCCAGTAGCCCACCGCATCATGAATGCTCTGGGCATCACCCTGTAGGCCACTTTCCTGCAGGGCCAAGAAGTGGAAATCAAGCGGCAAGCCCTCCTGCTGAAATACCCGGTCGATGAGCGGAAAATAGGCGTCGGCCAGCGTCACGCGCGACTGAAACGAGGCCTGATGCCGACGCAGGGCATCTACTTTTTGCTGAACGGCGGTGCGGCCGGCGGGGGTAAAGCGCAGGTGCAGGCCGGCTACATCTAGGGTATTCGGAACGGTAACCGACTGCGCAGTGGCCAGCCAAGGCAGCAGGCCGCACAGGAAGAATACAAGTCGTTTCATGGAAAGCAAGCAACATGCAGGGTGGCCTATAGTGGCCAGGAAAGCCCTGCTGTTTACAAAGAAGGGGAAAAATTTAAGCGAACCGGTGCCCGCCGGCCGCAAGTACAAAAGAAAGGTAGAATACTACTTTCCTTTTACCTGCGCACCAAACAAAAACTGCTGCAAGAGCAAGTAAACGGCTAGGCCACTCCCAGCGAAGCCGCCAGCCCCTAAAAGCAGTAATGCCACCAGCAACAAAGCCAGTGGCATTAAATATATGCAGGAAGTGGCCTACATACCCCCGCCGGGGCGGCCACCGGGAGGGCCAAAGCCACCACGGCGCGGGCCATCGGGCCGCTCATCGTCAATGGGAAGGGCATTGTTGCCGGCACCCCCAAAGTTGCGGATGTTGTACGTAAACATCAGCATGAAATAGCGCTGCAGGATGTTGGTTCGGGTGGTTTCGAGGTAGGCTGAGGTGGGGTTCACACTGAGGCTGTTGTTCTGCTTGAGCAGGTCAAAGCCATACAGCTTGATTTCACCCTGCTGGCTGGCAAACACCTTTTTGCCGATGGAAGCATTCCAGAGCACGAAGTTCTGGTTGAAGCCGCCGGCCAGGCCAGTATACAACTGGTGGCTGACATCAGACTGCACGGTTATGCCCTTGGTAATGATCCAGCTCAGGCGCAGGGCCGTGTTCTGCCGGGTGTAGGCGCGGTCAACCTGGTTGGGCAGGCTATTGCGCACATAGGAGCGGTTGGTGTTCGAGGAAACAGTGAAATCTAGCTGGGGGCTGATATTGCTGCTTAGTACCACCCCGAGTCCAGCGCTGGGAGTACGGCTGTAGTTCAGCTCATTAAATACAAGGCCCGGCGTTTGGGAATAGGTAGCGTTGGCATTCAGGTTCAGGTTTGACTTAATAAAGGCCAGCGGCAGGCTGTAGTTCATGAAGGAGCGCAGACTGTACTGCTGATCCAGGTTAACGGGGCGCGTGAGCTGCCCACCAGCCGGAATCACAATGCCATCTACCACAACCGGGCCGCCCGCCGCGTAAATGGTGCTGTTGGTGATGTAGTTGTTGGTGTAGGAGCCCCCAATCAAGGCGAAAAATGACCGCGACTTTTCGGGCACCGCCGAGGAGTACCGGATGAACAGGTTGTGCTGGTTCTCCTGGCGCAGGTTGGGGTTGCCGGTAGTGAGCTGCAGCGGGTTGGCATTGTTCACCACTTCCTGCAGCTGGCTAATGTTCGGTGAGTTGGTGCGCATCTGGTAGTTCAGGCGCAGGTTTTGCTGCCGCGAAAAGTTATAGCGCACCATAGCGTTGGGCAGCAAGTTCAGGAAGTTGCGCTCCGTGAGAGCTGCCCGCGGATACTCCTGGTCGCTGCGCAACTGGGCGTACTGCACGGTGGCACCCACATTCCACTGCAGCTGCTGATTCTGGAAGCGGTAGGTGAGCCCGCCCGCATTGGTGAGGTAGCGGCTCTGAAACACGCTGCTCAGCGTATCGTTGAGAATAGTGTACGACTGCTCGCCGGGCGAGAAGTTGTAGGTCTTCTTATCAGAATCATTAGGCGTGTACGAAATGCGGTACTCAGCCTGCAGCTGGCTGTACTGGCCTAGCGGCTCGGTATAGTTCAGGTTGCCATTCCAGGCCCAGCCCTGCTGCGTCAGCTCCGAAAACTGGTTGAGGAGCGCCGTTTGGGTAGTTCCCGTCGTGTCAACCGACGAGGTGCTGGAAAGCAGGTTGTTGTCGCCGGTTTTAGAGTTGTAGGTAGTGTTGAGACCTACCGAAAGGGTGCGGCGGCGCGTCAGGAACCGGTGGCGGTATAGCAGCTGGTTGCCTGCCGTAATGCCCGTGAGGGCCGAGCGGTAGTCGCTGAGGTTGCTGCCCAGGCCTTGTTGCTGCTCCCCAGAGTTTACATCATACGTGCGCCCATTGAGGTTGCTGTTGCCGGTGTTGCGCTGCACCGAGAGGCTGGGCCGCCACAGAATGGAATTCAGAGAATCAAACTTGTGGTCGAGGCGCAGATTGAAGCGGTTGTTGATGTTGCGGCTCGTAGTAAGGGAGGTTTCATTGTAGCGCAGGTCGCGGGTAGAGCCTGCCGGCGCTATGTAGTTGCGCAGTAAATCGGTGAGGGAGGTGTTGTCGCTGAGGTTGAAGAAGTAGCTGCCCTGCACATCGGTTTTGGTGCCCCAGGTGTCAGAGTAGTTCAGGCCGATGGCGTGCGTTTTGGAAATGCCGCCCTGCTGGTTCACCAAAAAGTCGCCGGCGTTGTTGCCGCCCTGATTGCCTCCACCGCCTCGGCCGCCGCCGCCTACGCGGCCTCCGCCCTGACCGCGCTGGCCGCCCCCGCCGCCCTGGCGCGATGAGCCTACCACCCCCAGCAGATCTTCGGTGCCAAAGTTCTGCTCATTCACGTTGTTGCTCTGCGCTACCACCGAGAGGCGCTGCTTGCCCCTAAAAGAGTTGAGGTTGCCACTCACGCGGTAGCGGTCGTCCTGGGGGCCGTAGCCGGCCAGCACGCGGCCAAACTGCCCGTTCCGGAATTGAGGCTTGGTAACGATGTTAATGGTTTTCTGCTGGTTGCCATCGTCAAAGCCCGTAAACTGGGCTTGATCGGAAGCGCGGTCATACACCTGAATTTTATCGATTACTTCGGCCGGAATGTTCTTGAGCACCGCATCGGGGTCGTTGCCGAAAAACTCTTTGCCATCTACCAGCACCCGTTGCACCTGCTCGCCCTGGGCCTGCACCTTGCCCGAAGTGGGGTCAACGGTTACGCCGGGCATTTTGGTAATGAGGTCCTGGGCGTTGGCGTCGGGGTTAGTTTTGTAGGAGCCCGCATTAAATTGCGAAGTGTCGCCCTTTTGTACTGCCGCAGCCGCCTGCCCTACTACTTCCACTCCTTTTAGGGTAACGCCACCGGTAGCCAGCGGCAGCGCTCCCAGCGCTAGTGGCTGGCCCGCCAGCGTAAGCTCGCGGCGCAGGGTTTGGTAACCAAGGAAGGAAATGCTCAGCTCATAGCGGCCGTTGGGTAGGCCAGTTACGGTGAAGTTGCCGTCGGCGTCGGCAGCGGCACCACTCTTTACTGAGTCAGCGGAGAGGCCGCGCACCAGCACGTTGGCCCCAATCAGGGGCGACTGGTCAGCGCCGTCCACCACGCGCCCACTCACCGAGGACTGGGCTTGGGCTGCTCCCAGGCTCGCCCACACTAGGGCAAAAAACAATAGAAAACGTTTAGGCATACATCAGGCATAATGAATCACTGACGCAATAGACGCAAAACAAAGCCCGACGTTTAGTTGGAGTCAGAAAATACCCTGATTTATAGATATACTATTTCTAATATTTGGCTCGCACGGCATGTGGCCTAGCGCTTCCGAACCAGCAGCAATCCGTCGCGGAGGGGCAGAAACACATTTTCCACCCGGTCATCAGCCTGTACCTTGTCATTAAAGGCCCGCACGGCGTGGGTATCTTTATCAGAGGGCTTAGGCGAGTAGGAGGGAAGTACCTTGTCGCCCCACAGTACGTTGTCAATCAGCAGGAACCCACCGGGGCGCACCTGGGGCAGCACCAGCTCGTAGTAGGTGTCGTTATTGATTTTGTCGGCGTCGATGAACACCAGATCCCAGGTTTCGGCCAGGCCACCCAGTACGTGGCGGGCATCACCAATGTGTACTTGAATTCGGGCTTCGTGCCCCGCCTCCTGCACGTAGCGCCTAATGCGGCTTTCCAGCTCAGGGTTCTGCTCAACGGTATGCAGTAGGCCATCATCGGTTAGCCCCTCAGCCAGGCACAGCGCTGAGTAACCGGTAAACGTGCCCAACTCCAGAACTCGCCGGGGCCGCACCATGTGGCTCAGCATGCTCAGCAGCCGGCCCTGGGCGTGGCCCGAGAGCATCCGGGCGTGCAAGAGCTGCACGTGGGTTTCGCGGTTGAGGCGCGCCAGTAGCGCGCTCTCAGGCGTGGTGTGCTGGTCGGCGTAGTGCTGCGCTTCGTCGGTGAGGTACATAAATGAAGAGAAATAGGCGCTAGGCCACTGCGCTGCACATAATCAGGCTGTAGCTGTAAAAGGAACCAGCCGAAATTTCCAGACTTTAAACCCAGATTTTCCGGACTCAAAAGTAACGCCTGCCACCCGATATAATCCTTCGTACCGATACACCATCTCTCCCTCGTGGGCCACTTTGCGCACCACGCGCACGGGCTGACCGGTGGTGTGGCTTTGCACAAGTGCTTGGTTTTTAGGGTTTAGCTCTTGGTCACTGACCTGATGACCGGTTTTAGGGTCGCGGCCGCCGTGGCCAGCATATGTCAGCTCGTTTTCCGCAAACACATCATCTTCATACTGGTCGGCCAGCACTATAGAGTCGGCCCCTTCTGCGGCGGTGCCACTAATACCGGCCCGGGTTGGCCGGTGCACGCCGGCTTGGCTTAGTGCCAAGCGGTTAGGAAATGTATCGCCGGGCTGGTAGTAGCTAATGTGACCGAAAATGCGAAGCGACATAATAACATGTGTGGGGAAAAGCTGCCAACTGGCCTACACAAAATGTAGGCCGTCAGCCAGGGGTAAAACCAAGCCGGTGGTGCACCAGACCAGTATCCAGGGCCGCCCTCAGACTGGCGAGCAAAACAATACAAACGAAAAAGGGTACTTTTAGCTTTTAAGCATGCGCACACTCTAGCGCAACGCACTCCAGGCAAGCGGAAAATCAGCCGCTTGCCCATTGCAATGCCTTGCTATCCAGGTTGTTTGGCTGTGGCCTTCCAGCCGGTTGGAGCCTGCCATACTCTGGCTTCTTCTACCCGTTAGTTTTTGCTCAAAACGGGCTGCGGTCCATTTTATTCACTGCCGGGAGCCCCGCTTACCTAGTGGTGCTCAAAATTTCTATTCATGCTACATCATAACGCCCCTGCTCCCGTCAGCCTGCCGCAACTGCCTAAAGCGCCTACCGGAATAGATGGGCTCGATGAGATTACGGAAGGAGGCCTCCCTAAAGGGCGCCCAACGCTGGTGTGCGGCAGCGCAGGCTGTGGCAAAACACTCATGGGAGTGGAGTTTCTGGTGCGCGGCATTCTGGAGTACGATGAGCCGGGAGTGCTTATGGCCTTCGAGGAAACTGCCGAGGAGCTTACGGCCAACGTTACCTCATTGGGGTTTGACCTGAATGGTCTGCAGGCCGCCGGCAAGCTCCGCATCGACCACGTGCACATTGACCGCTCCGAGATTGAGGAAACGGGCGAGTATGATCTGGAAGGCCTGTTTATCCGGCTTGGCTACGCCATTGACTCCATCGGGGCCAAGCGGGTGGTGCTGGATACCATCGAGTCGTTGTTTTCGGGCTTTCCCAATCAGGCCGTGCTGCGTTCTGAAATTCGGCGCCTGTTCCGCTGGCTCAAAGACAAGGGTGTAACCACCGTTATTACGGCGGAGCGGGGAGAAGGCTCCTTAACCCGGCAGGGCTTGGAAGAATACGTTTCTGACTGCGTGATTCTGCTGGATAACCGCGTCATCGACCAGATTACTACCCGTCGCCTGCGCATTGTGAAGTACCGCGGCAGCACCCACGGCACCAATGAGTACCCCTACCTGATTACCACGGAAGGCATTTCAGTGCTGCCCGTAACTTCTCTGCTGCTTAATCATGAAGTCTCGAATGAGCTAGTGTCAACGGGCGTGCCCGCGCTGGATGAGATGTTTGGGCTAAAGGGTTTTTACAAAGGCAGTAGCATATTGGTAACCGGTACAGCCGGCACAGCCAAAACCACACTGGCGGCGGGCTTCGCCAACGAAGTTTGCCGAACGGGGGGCACCTGCTTGTTCTTTGCCTTTGAGGAGTCGCCGCAGCAGCTGGTGCGCAACATGAACTCGGTGGGTATTGAGCTCACGCCCTGGCTTGAGAATGGCCAGCTGCTGATTGAAGCCTCGCGGCCCACCCTCAATGGCTTAGAAAAACATTTGGTGAGCATTCACAAGCAAGTGAGCATTCACAAGCCTGATGCGGTAATCATTGATCCTATCAGCAATCTGATTACGGTAGGCAATATTGCGGAGGTGCGCAGCATGCTTACTCGTCTCATCGATTTTCTGAAGGTGAATAATATCACGGCGCTATTTACCTCCCTGCTTAGCGGCAGCAGCCAGCGCCAGGAGATGACGGAAGAAGGCGTTTCATCGCTGGTTGATACCTGGATCAGTGTGCGCGACTTGGAGGGCATTGGGGAGCGAAACCGTGGTATCAGTATTCTGAAGGCGCGCGGAATGGCGCACTCCAACCAAGTGCGGGAGTTTATCGTTACCAGTAACGGTATCCAACTCCTGGATGTGGTAATCGGGCCGGAAGGTATCGTGACCGGGGCTAGCCGCCTCACCCAGCAACTGCAACAACAGGCCCAGGCGCGGGCCGTGCGCCAGGAGCAGGAGCGCAAAGATCGGGAACTGGCCCGCAAGCGCCTCGTGCTGGAAGCTACCATTGCTAATCTGCGCACTGAGTTTGAATCAGTGGAAGAGGAGCTACGGCAAATCAGTCACGAAGAACAAACCCGACAGTTGAAAAACAGCATTGGCAAGCCCTAACTGGCCGGTGCTGCTGAAGGTGAGCAAACTACTCCTTCGGCCGATCAATAGGCTACTTTTTATTACGGCATGAAGACTGACGTTGCCACCACGGCACCTACAATGGAAGAAGAAACATGGGAACTGCGCCTATACGTAGCGGGCCAGACCACCAAGTCGGTGACGGCGCTGGCCAACCTGAAAAAGTACTGCGAAGAATACCTGAAAGGGCGGTACCAACTAGAGGTAATTGACCTGCTCCAGCACCCGCAGCTGGCGGCCGGCGACCAGATACTGGCCATTCCTACGCTGGTGCGGAAAGTGCCCGTGCCCATCCGGAAGATTATTGGCGACTTATCTAATCAGGAGCGGGTGCTGGTAGGACTGGATATCCGGGTGGTTGATGGTAAATAATCCCCTGGGAACTGCGCCCGAAAGCGAGGATAACCCTCCGGCCGAGTATGTGCTGCATCTGTATATTACAGGGGCAACACCTAACTCTACCCGGGCGGTGCGCAACATTAAAGCGCTTTGTGAGCGGCACCTGCAGGGGCGCTACGAGTTGCTAATTATTGATATGTATCAACAGCCTGACTTGGCCAAGCGTGAGCAAATTATTGCCGCGCCTACACTGGTGAAAAAGTTGCCTTTACCGTTGCGCCGACTCATCGGCGACCTATCGGAGGAGAAAAAGGTATTAGCCGCACTGGGGTTGCCTGACGTGCCTCTGAGCAATAGCTAGTCATGAAGGAGATACCTGCTGATACGTACGCTGAACTGCTTCGGAAAAATGAAGAGTTGCGCTGGCAGCTGGAAGAAGCTGAAGAGCTGATTTTGGCTATCCGGACGGGCGCTGTAGATGCACTGGCGGTACACGGTGCCGACGGACCACAAATATTCACCTTGCATGGCGCCGACCAGGGCTACCGTACCCTGATTGAGCAAATGAATGAGGGAGCCCTGCTACTCAGTCAGGATGCCACCGTGCTATATTGTAATGCCTGTCTGGCCGGCTGGCTGCAGTATGCCCTGGAAGAAGTTATGGGCAGCTCCGTCGCGGCCTTTATTCCGTTGGCATTCCATGGCTACTGGCGTGAGCTGCTGGCGCAGGGCTGGGCGGGCAAAAGCCGAGGTGAGATGCCCCTGCAAACCCGGGACCTATCTCTGCGGCCTTTCTCCGTGTCAATGAACCGACTGTTGTTCAATGATACTCCTGTACTGGCAGTGATTATAACCGACCTCTCGGCCCAGCAAAAGATACAGGACATTCAGGCGCTGGTGACAGAGCAGAATGCCGTTATCAACCGCAAAAATGAGGAGTTAGAGTGGCAAACGGCGGCCCGGCAAGCCGTAGAGCAGGCCGCGGCCGAAGCTCGCCGCATGCTGGAAGGCATCCCACAGATTGCCTGGACCGCCAGCGCAGAAGGCAAAAACACATACCTCAACCGGCGCTGGTTTGACTATGTGGGCCAATATGAACCCCGAGATTGGCCAGATCCGTTGCTACAGAGCATTCATCCAGAAGATGTAGAGGCCGCCACAACCAGCTGGCTGAAGTCGTTGGCTACGGCAGATGCGCTGGAAGTAGAATGCCGTCTGCGCAACCAGCACGGAGAGTACCGTTGGATGCTGGGTAGGGCACTGCCCTCCCGTAACAGTCAGGGCGAAATTATCCAGTGGATTGGCACCTACACCGACATTCACGAGCAGAAGCTGGCAATGGAGCGTGTAGATCAGGCCCAGCGGGAGCTGCAGGAATACAACGCCCAACTAACCCGCGTCAATGTTGATCTGGATAATTTTATTTACACGGCTTCACACGATCTGAAGGCCCCTATCAACAATATTGAGGGGCTATTGTACGCGCTGCTTTCGGAGTTGCCCTCTGGCAGCACCAATATGCAGCAGGTGCAGCCCATCCTGGATATGATGCAAGACTCCGTGGACCGTTTTAAGCGTACCATTGAGCACCTCACAGAAGTCACAAAGCTGCAGAAGGAGAACGATCAGCCGGCCACGCTGGTGGCACTAGGGCAGGTAATAAAAGATGTTTGCCTTGACCTGGCCCCACTTTTTCAGGAGGCTGAAGCGGTGCTGGAAATTGACGTGGAAGAATGCTCTACCATTTCGTTCGCCGAGAAGAACCTGCGCTCCGTGGTGTACAATCTGCTCAGTAATGCGCTCAAATACCATGCTCCTAACCGAAAAGGCCGGGTAAGTATCCGTTGCCACGAAGCAGGAGACTACGTGCTGCTGCAAGTACAAGACAACGGCCTGGGCCTAGATGTCACGAAGAGTCATCGGCTTTTCAATATGTTTCAGCGCTTTCATGACCACGTGGAAGGCAGCGGCATAGGTCTTTACATGGTCAAGAAAATACTGGAAAACGCTGGGGGCCGTATTGAGGTAGAAAGTGAGCTGGGAGTTGGCTCCACCTTTAGCGCCTATTTCCGGCGGCGCTAATACAAAACGGGGGAGCCATTGCCAAGCAATAGCTCCCCCGCTCCGGAGTACTAAGCGGAATGCCAGGCCTATTCAGGCACGTATTGCAGAATGCTGAGCTGGTCTTCGCACAGCACCTCGTTGGCCAGTTCCAGCAGTTCAGAGGCCGTAATCTGCCGCACCCGGTCAAAAATTTCGTTGATGGACTCTACGCGGCCCAGATCGAGGGTGCTCTTGCCCAAGAGTTGCATGAGGCCGCCATTGCTTTCCTCGGCCATGGCCAGCTGCCCCATGAGCTGCTCCTTGGAGGTGTGCAGCTGAGCCGTGCCCAATGACTGCTCCCGCAGGCGCTTGAGTTCCTTTTGCACCAGAGAAATAGTGCGGTTTACCTGCTTCTTCTCCGTACCAAAGTAAATCCCGAACAAGCCGGTATCGGTGTAGGGTGAGTAGCTGGAGTCAATAGTATACACGAGGCCGTACTTTTCGCGCACGGCCAGATTAAGGCGGGAGTTCATGCCGGGGCCACCAAGCAGGTTGTTCAGCAGAAAGAACGGGATGCGGCGCTCGTCCTCTAGTGAGTAGGCTAGCCCACCAATTAGGCAATGAGCCTGAGAAATGGGCTTGCGCTCTACCCGCTCTACGCGGTTATAGGCCCCAAACGGCAGACGGGGGCGGGCGCCCAGCCGGGCGGGCAGTGGCGCCAGGTATTTATTGGCCAGGCGCTTCACTTCCGAAAACGGCAGGTTGCTCACGGTGCTGAACACCAGCCGGTCGGTGCGCACGTTTTCGCCGAGAAACCTGAAAAAGTCCTCCTGCTGGAAGCTGCTCACGCTTTCGCGCGTGCCCAGAATGTTGTGGCCTAGCGAGTGGTTACCGAATACCACAGCGTCGAAGTCATCGATGATGGCATCCTCGGGGGCATCTTGGTACATAGACATCTCCTCCAGAATTACGCCGCGCTCCTTCTCAATCTCCTTTTCGGGGAACACGGAGTGAAACGTAAGGTCGGTGAGGAGCTCCATGGCCCGCTCAAAATGGGTGCTGAGCAGCGAGGCGTAGAAGCAGATTTTTTCTTTGGTAGTATACGCATTCAGCTCGCCACCCACCGTTTCGAGGCGGTTGAGAATGTGAAAGCTCTTGCGCTTCTCAGTGCCCTTGAATGCCATGTGCTCCCAGAAGTGAGCCAAGCCTTGCTGGGCTGGTTTCTCATCGCGGGAGCCAATGTCAAGCAAAAAGCCGCAGTGCGCGACTTTGGTGTGTGGAACAGTTTTATGCAGAACCCGGATGCCGTTGGGCAACTCGTACAGGTCGTAATCAGACATTAGGTAGGGTCTTGGAAACTTTGGGTCTTAGGGACTTGGGCTTTTCACTAGGCGTCCCGGCCCAGTATAACCGTATAGCCCCGAGAGTGGTTGCAAAAGTACAGGAACGGTAACGGAGTAAAGTGGCCTAGGCCACTTTACTCCGTTGGTGCCTCCCTTTCGGCTAGCACGGCCAGCAGCTGTTGCGTGTGTATGCCGTGGGCGCAGCGGAAGTGGCCTAGCGGGCATTGGCGGTAGCCATGCAGGCCGCAGGGCTGGCAAGCCAGTTCCTCCGGAATCATCACAATTCTGGAGAACGGGCTCAGCGGGCCAAAGCCAAATGCCGGCACCGTAGAGCAATACACCGCACATACCGGCGCACCCACCGCTGAGCAGAGGTGCATGGGCGCTGAGTCGTTGACGTAGTTAAGCGTGGCCCCGCGCATAAGCGCCGCCGAGGCCAGCAACGACAGCTTACCCGCCAAATTAACGGTGTTGGGTCGGCCACTGGCTTGCAGCAGGCTCTCGCAGGCTTCTACATCAGGCGGGCCACCGAGTAAGTAGACGGTGTAGGAAGAGGGCAGGGCTGCCAGCAGCTTCAACCACTGCTCCTCCGGGAACTGCTTGGTAAACCATACCGAAGTGGGCGCAATGCACAGGTACTGGCCTACGGCGGCGAAGGGCGCGGCGGCCGCTTCATCCTGAGCGGTAGGGAAGAGGTGGGGGGCAATAGCTGGCCCATCATACGCTGGGTTGAGCAGATGCAGATTGCGGGTTACCTCGTGTACGCCATCACCAATAACGTGCGGCGCCGTGCGGGTAAAGCCCCGGGCAAAGGGGTTTTTATCAAATCCAACGCGCTCTGGCGCACCCGAAAAGGCCGTCAGGAGGCCGGTGCTGGCAAAGCGTTGCAGCGTTACTACGCGGCCGTAGCCCGTGCGCCGTATCTGCTGCAGCAGGTGCCAGAGGCCCCGGTACTTCTCCTTTTTCTTGTCCCAGATTAGTACGTGACGCACGTAGGGGTGGCCCTTTAGCAAACCTTCATTGCCTTTGCGCACTAGAAAGTCAACGGGCGTATTGGGCTCGGTACGGTGCAGGTACTCCAGCAGCGCCGTGGCCAGAATCACATCACCAATAAAGGCGGTTTGAATGAGCAGGATGGCGGAGCGGTTGGCAGAGTCAGGCATAGGGCAAGGGCAACTAGCAAAGGTACCGCACTAGCCGCCGTTTGCCAACAGCAGAAGATAGGCCAAGCCACTGCGCCAAAGCCGCGCGGAACTGCCTAACTTGCCCCGGCCGCTTCGGCGGTTTCCGTTTGTGCCACCTTACCCGCTTCCGCCCATGCGCTACGGCTCTATTTCGCCTGATCTGTTTATTGAGAACCGCCGCCGCTTCACCCAGCAGCTGCCGCCGGCTTCCCTGGCCATCTTCCACTCCAACGACATCATGCCGACGAATGCCGACGGCACAATGCCCTTCCGCCAAAACAACGACCTGTTCTACCTCTCCGGCGTAGATCAGGAGGAGAGCATTCTGGTAATTTTTCCTGATGCCGTGCTGCCCCAGTACCGCGAAATCCTGTTCCTGAAGGAAACCAGTGAGCATATATTGATCTGGGAAGGCTACAAGCTCACTAAGGAGCAGGCCCGCGAGCAAACCGGCGTGCGCACCATCATGTGGCTCGATTCGTTTAAGTCGGTGCTGCCAGCTCTGATGAATGAGGCCGAAAACGTATTCCTCAACGCTAATGAGCACATTCGCTCAGTGGTTGAGGTAGAAACCCGCGACGCCCGCTTTATCAAGTGGATCAGAGAGGCCTACCCGCTGCACACCTACCGCCGCGCCGCGCCCATTATGCACCACCTGCGCGCCATCAAGAGCGATGAGGAAATCCGGCTGATGCGCCGCGCCGCCGACATCACCGAGAAAGCCTTTCGCCGCTTGCTGGGCTTTGTGAAGCCCGGCGTGATGGAATATGAGATTGAGGCCGAACTCTACCACGAGTTTCTGCGCAATGCTTCCCGCGGCCCTGCCTACGGCAGCATCATTGCCAGCGGTGCCAATGCCTGCATTCTGCACTACGTCAGCAACGACCGTGAGTGCCAGGATGGTGATGTGCTGCTGATGGACTTTGGAGCTGAGTACGCCAACTATGCCGCCGACCTTTCGCGTTCTATTCCCGTGAATGGCACGTTTACCAAGCGCCAGCGCGATGTGTATGAGGCTGTTTTACGGGTGATGAAGTTTGCCACCTCGCAGCTTGTAGCGGGCAACAGCATTGAGGCCTACCACGCCGCGGTGGGTCGCTCCATGGAGCAAGAGCTTATTAAGCTGGATTTGCTCAACGAACAGGATGTAAAAAACCAGGATCCTGCGGCTCCGCTCTACAAGAAGTACTTTATGCACGGCACCAGCCACTATCTGGGCCTCGATGTGCATGATGTGGGCGCTAAGTACCGCGTGTTTGAGCCCGGCATGGTATACACCTGCGAACCGGGTATCTACATTCGGGAAGAAGGCCTGGGAATCCGGCTGGAGAACGACATCCTCATCACGCCTACCGGCAATGATGACCTGATGAAAAATATACCACTCGAAGCTGATGATATTGAGCGCCTGATGCGAGAGACGCGGTAGCAGCTTCTCGCCCATTAAAAAAAGAGGGTGGCCTAGTAATTGGGCCACCCTCTTTTTTTGGTTGCCGCCTCCGGTTTTACCAGCCATTAACAACCAAGCTAAGCTGAAGCGTACAGGTGTCAACTAGTAATTAAATAATCCAGAAATGGAACTTACTTAGAAATGAACCGCGGAGTGAGAGCAAAATCTGGTGCCTCTGGCTGTATTACAATTGCTCTTGAAGTAATAACACTGCTATACCTGAAAAATGGCCTTAGATCTATATGTTGACTTACTCATATGCCAAGTAAACAGGAAGGTTGATGTGGTTTTTTAACTTTTTTTAGCTTAGTCATTTAAATCAGCTTAGTGAGTATAATACAATTTATGAGGCAAGCTAATAAAGGGTGTAAATAATGTATATAGTGAATATAAAGGGCTTTTGCAGTTGGACTTAGGCTAGCTTGAGACGCTGCCTGAATGGTTTTCCGGAGCTCTGGATACAACTTTATTCGTTGGAGAAAGTATAGGCAGCTTAGCTGGGGTCGTGCTGTTCACCGGGCACTGGATTCTGGCTGTACTATTTTCTTCACCTAATTTCGCCCATATGAGACACCTTTTAGCAACCACAACGGCCCTGGGTCTGTCGCTTCTGGCGGCTGCCCCGAGGGCGCAGGCGCAGTCGTCAGACCGCAAAACGGCCATCAGCCTTACCGGTAATGCTTTCCAGTACAAAGGCAGCTTCGGCTCCGATTATTGGAAGTGGAAAAGCAACGAATACGGTCCCGGCATCTCCATTAACCGCTACCTCACCGATGGTCTTGACCTGATGTTGAGCGGTAACTATGTTGAGTTTGCCAAAACTGCTCCTGCGGGCAACCCATACTTCGGCAGCAACTTTGCCACCAACGTAGTAAACGTAAACCTAGGCCTGAAACTGAAGCTCTTCAAAGAGGAGTCGTTCGTGCGGCCTTACCTGCTGGCTGCCCCTGGCTTTACCTACACTAGCCGCGAGGGCACCATCAACCGTAACACCCAGGCCATCCGTACCGACGAAGATAAGACGTACTTCGATCTGTTCGGAGCCGCTGGTCTGAACTTCCGCCTCGGTGATGCTGTGAGCCTGTTTGTGCAAACTGGCCAGCATTTCCCGCTGGGCGCCAACATTGATGGTGAGCCTAACCGCGACGACAACAAGATTGATGACCGTTTCCTGCAGCACACGGTAGGCCTCACCTTTGCCCTCGGCAAAGCCAAAGACACTGATGGTGACGGCGTCTCTGACCGCAAAGACAAATGCCCCGACACGCCCGCTGGCGTAGCCGTGGATGAAACCGGTTGCCCCCTCGACGGCGACAAGGATGGTGTTCCAGATTACCAGGATCAGTGCCCCACCGAAGCTGGTACGGCTGCTATGCAAGGCTGCCCCGACCGCGACAACGATGGTGTAGCTGACAAAGACGACCAATGCCCTGACCAGGCTGGTACCGCTGCTCTGCGCGGCTGCCCAGATGCTGATGGCGACGGTGTAGCTGACAAAGACGACAAGTGCCCCGACACGCCTGCTGGCACGCAAGTAGATGCTAGCGGCTGCCCCTTGGTAGTTGACGCTGATGGTGATGGTGTTCCAGACAACGTTGATAAGTGCCCCGATACTCCTCGTGGTGCCCGCGTAGACGCCAATGGTTGCCCCATGGAAATTGATCCGGCTATCAAGAAGCTCGAGCAACCCATCCGCTTCGAGACCAACAGCACCGTGATCAAGCGCACTTCGTACCCAGCTCTGAACAAAATGATTCAGGCGCTGAAAGACCACCCAGAGTACAGCATCCGGGTAGTAGGCCACGCCGACTCACGCGGTACCGATGAGTACAACCAGGGTCTGTCGGAGCGCCGGGCTGGCTCGGTGAAGCGCTACTTCACTGGCAAGCAGGTTGACCCCGCTCGCATTGTAACTGAAGGTCGTGGTGAGTCGGAGCCAGCTGCTCCAAACACTTCGGCTAAGAACATGGCGCAGAACCGTCGGGTTGAATTCCACTTTGAGTTCTTCATCCCGAATGCTCCCCAGCCCTAACCGGCAGGAGTAGCAGGTAAGTAAAAAGCGGCGTACCGAAAGGTGCGCCGCTTTTTTCATTGTGTGGTTTCAAGTAGATGTTTGTAAGTAACTCGTATTTCTAGGCCACTTGGCTGCGGCCCAAAACTGCCAGTATATGCCTGTGGCTAATTTCCTGTTGAGCTATCAGCCTAAACACTGCTCGAGCAGGAACCTGCGCTACTGAAGACGGGCTGCGCTTAGCTATGCAGTATTGGCTCTTGTTAGTTAGGCCAGTAGCGGTAGTTGACTTAGCGTACACGCAGCCATGTGCCAAACGCCAGTGTTAGGGATTGTGGCTCCTTGCGGAGTGGATTTCTCCGTACTAACTTCTCTCTGTGGTCACTATCCACATACCCTAGGCCAGTACTGGTGTGCCTTCTGCTACATCTTGGCAGGCATAAGCCAGGCTACCGCAAAATATGCGCAACTAAAAAAGGCTGCCCCACTGGTGGGGCAGCCTTTTTTAATGTGGCAATAAGTATAAACTACCGTGCTATTTCTCCGGCCACGCTAGGGAGGAATTTCTTGATTCGGTTGAACTGTTCCTGGGTAAAGTTGCCTCCCACTGAAAGCAGCATAAACGAGTCGGGGGCGCCCTGCACGTTGCCGGTAGCCACAAACTCGGTTATCCGGTCACCTTGCTGGCGAGTGGCGTAGCGCAGCACAGTGGTGCGGTCAGTAGTATCCAAGGGGAGTGGGGTGTAGCGCTCATTAGCCAGCAGGCCATCTACTTCTTTAATTAGGCCTTGTGCTACCAGGTTGCGGGCACTGTTGGTGGTGGGCGCAAACGTGAGCACCTTAGCGCTCCTGATAGAGCTTAGGGCCTGCGTGAGCTCATTGTCGCCGCCTAGCTTCCCCAGCCGGCCTAAAATCAGGCGGGTAGTAAGCCCCGCCGACCAGTCGGTGGTTTTGAAGCCCGGGCGGTTTTCATACTTGCTGAAGAATTGGGCTACAGTACGGGCTGGCTGGCCCGGCCCACCGGCCCGGCACCCTGCTAGCAGGAGCAAGGCCAGAACCGTAAGGAAGGAGAGGGTACGAAGTTTCATCGGCTGCAAAGGAATAAGATGTGCCCCTGACATACGCAGTTGCGGGCGTCCTGTTCTGAGCTGATGCCTAATCAAATGCTATGCTGTTCACAAAAAACACGTTTCTGGTGGTAAACCCCGAAGACCGGATGCGCTGATAGCCGTAGGCCAGGAACTTGCTGCCGTGCCACGCCACCAGCTCTGAGTTGGAGGTATCCAGCGCTTTTTCTGGTTTAGCCTCCGCGCTGGTGCGCAGAATTGTTTCTAAGTCATTGGATGAGGCCGTTGCCTGATCTATAATCTTGTAGCGCAGCTTGTCTTCGTAGAGGTAGCTAAGCACCAAGCGCTTGCCATCAGGCATAGGACGCACCTGCACAGTTTCGGCCAGTTCGCCGGTTTCCACATCCTTCAACAGGAAAGAATTGTCCCACAGTAAGTTGCCATGCCGGTCAAAGGCGCAGACCAGGGCGTGGGTAAACCGGTAGCCATCTATATTGCGGTTGCTACGGTTATAACGGTCGTAGTTGGTGGGCCCATAGAGCGGATTATACATGGGCATGTAGGCCGCAGCATTGTAATAGGTACCGTAGCCGTACTGGTAGCGCGGGTAGTATACCTCCGCCACCAGCACATAGCCGCCCTGAAACGGAATCATGTCGTGCATGAGCAGGCGGTAGCGCAGCCGCTGCTGGCGGGAGCTAGCCCGCAGCCGCTGGCTCCGCTGGCGCAAGCGCTCCACTCGCGCCGGGTTCATAAAGTCAAAGAAATGCTTGAAGTTGAGGAAATCATAGAAGCGCAGGGAGCGGCGCTGACCGGTTTCCGTTATACCCGCCGTTAAATCGGCGGCAAATAATCCCTGCGAATAGCGGGAGTCGCGGAGCGTATACGTGCCTGCTAGCAGGCGCGCAGCGCTGTCGCCGGGGCTGAGTTGAGCCGAGATAAGGCCTCGCTCGCTTTCAGCCTGCACAAACTCAGAGCGCAGCAGCTGCCCCTGATCAGAGAGCTGCTTTACCTGCAAGCGCGACTTAAACCCGTTAGACTCACTTAAAATAAACTCGGCTCGCTTGGTAACGGAGTCAGCCAGGAACGTGAGGGTGGCCGGGAGCGGCTCATACACGGAGGGCAGAAACTTGAACTGCGCGGTATGCAAATCCAGGAGCAGAATAGTCAGGTGCTGCTCTAGGCCTACTGTTACAAAGAGGTTGCCGCCCAGGGCTTTCATGTTGTGCACGTACCGGGTCAGCTTTGTGTCAAACTCGCCTTTGCCCAACTCCCCGGTGCGGGTATCATAAGCGGCCACCCAGAGCTTGCCCGGCGTGGAGGAAGTAAACAGCGCATACACATCGGAACCCTCCGCACAAATCTGGCTGAACTGGTATTCGCGCGGTACCTCCAGTTCTTGCTTGCGCCCTGGCTGCAGCAGATGGTTGTACTGCTGCAAGAAGAACTCTGACTTGGAAGACAGGGGTATATCCTTCTCCACCAATAGCACCAGGCTGCTGTCTTCGGGAATTGGCTGCAGGTGCACATCACTGTTATAGGCTTCCAGCGGAAGCTCTAAGCGCACGGGCTGCTGTGGCGTAATGGGAGCGGCGGGAGTTTGGGCACGAGCCGGCCCCAGCAAGCAGCTCAGCAGCAGCAGCAAAAGGGCTGAATACGCGTGTTTCATAGGAAAGAATATACGTAAACCAAGCGGAGCCAGGACTACTAGTAAGATACGATGAACTAGTGGCATTGTCACGGTAGCTGCCGGATACTTGATGGCTAACCAACACATATTCCATACGGGGAGTGCATAAAAAAGCGGCTGCCTTATGGGGCAGCCGCTAAAAAAGTGTTTATCAGCGTTTGCTTAGGCACTCAGCTCTAAGATAACATCAAATTCTTCGGCCCGCAGAGGCATTACAGACAGGCGTGACTGGCGTAAGAGGCCTATCTGGCTCAGGCGCTGATCTTGTTTGATTTGCGCCAGCGAAACGGGTTGGGCCAAAGGCTCTTGCGGCTTCAGGTGCACGGCTACCCAGCCACTGCCTGCCTCAGCGGTGGCATCGGGGGCAGCGGCGGCAGCCACTGCTGCCACACCCACTACTTCCTTGTCGCTGACGCTGTGGTAGTACAGGACTAGGTCGCCGGGTTGCATCTGCTGCAGGAAATTACGTGCCTGGTAGTTACGCACGCCGGTCCAGTCGGTGCCGCCGTCGCGGTTAAAATCGGCCCAGGAGTAGGCCGCAGGTTCAGATTTTACAAGCCAATAGTTCATGGCCTGCAAGCTACAAAAGATGGCGCGTGACTCCTCCACCGTATCTACTGCTCACGTCCGTCTCGGAGGCTGCAGTAAAGCGTACTGAGCGCACTACACAGTACGGCGCAAAAAAGGCCTCCTTATTAAGAGGCCTTGAAGGGGATAAGTGCTGCACCCGTTACAGGTCTTTGCGGCGTACTTTCAGCACATCGTTCTCCAACGATACCACCTCCAGCAGATAATCAGGGTCTTTTTTGTCGTCGAGCGAAATCCGGAGGGTATGGTCATTTTCCGCTGTCCAGCGGCCTTTACGGCCTTCTATGCCATCAGTGGGAGCAATATCAAACTGGGTAAACAGACCATTGTGGTCGAAGGAAAAGCCCGTGCGGCCCCGGGAGGGAGGAAAGGCGTAAGTATTGGGCCGGTATACGCGCACATCGCCCTGGTCTTCCTCGTGGGCATGCAGCCAAGTACGTTCAAGTTGTTGCAGTTTCATGGCCGCGGTGGCGTCGGGTTTGCAGGTGGCGGCCAGCAGGAGCACGCTCAGGCAGGCTAACAATGTGAACAGACGCATAAGAAATGGGGGTTAAGCAGATGGCAAGTACTGACTGCGGTGTACACTGCAGATAACGGTAAAAAAGCCAATTGCGTTAAACAAGGAAGGCGCCACCAAATATCGGGGCAGCTTAGCCGCAAACATGAGCAGCTCAGCCGAGCCGCCAATCTACGACTTTGCCCCGTACATTTGCCCCGCCCTCATCTTTCCGCCCTCTTATCCTTTTGCCGTGGACAACCGCGCCCTTATCCGTGCCTTCCGTCTGGCTGCTCAGCTCCTGGAGCTGCACGACGAAAATCCGTTTAAAATCCGGGCCTACGAAG
Source organism: Hymenobacter taeanensis (assembly GCF_013137895.1). NCBI lineage: Bacteria > Pseudomonadati > Bacteroidota > Cytophagia > Cytophagales > Hymenobacteraceae > Hymenobacter > Hymenobacter taeanensis. Next base: position 635,347 of record NZ_CP053538.1, on the reverse strand, counting down.
GCACCGCCAGTGCCCTGGAGGCCTTGGGCTTTCCGGTATCTGATGTAGAGCGCACTGGCCTGCCCGACCGCACTGGGCTAAGCAAAACTGCCGCCGCCCGCGTAGCCGAAATGCTTGATACCGGTACGTTTGAAGAGCTCACGCGCCTGCTAAGCATTACGCCCCCCGGCGTGGTAGAGCTACTGCAGGTAAAAGGCATTGGCCCCAAGAAAATACGGGCGCTGTGGAAGGAGCTGGGCGTGGAAAGCCCCGAGCAACTGCGTGAGGCCGCTGAGAATGACGAGGTCAGTAAACTGAAAGGTTTTGGGAAGAAAACCCAGGAGACCATTCTGGCGGCGCTGGAGTTTTCCAGCCAGAGCCAGGGCAAACTGCTATATCCGCAGGCCGAAGAATTGGCCGAAGATTTGGCCAACCACCTGCGGGAAGCTCTCCAAACGGAGCAGGTAAGTATAGGAGGCGAAGTACGCCGCCGCCTGGAAATTGTGGAAACTGTTACGCTGGTGGCTGCTACCACCCAACCCACCCACGCCCATGAGCTGCTTGATAAGCTGCAGGGCATCACACCCGACCCGTACCGCAGCGGGCCCTATGCCTGGCGCGGCACGGCAACTCCTTCCGGAGTGAAAGTAGAGGTGCTGCTGGTAGCGCCCCCTGACTTTACCAATCAGCTCTTTTTGCACTCAGCCGCCGAGGCGCACCTATCAGAGGGGTTAGCTGAGGTGCCGCCCGGCCGGCCCGCCACGCTCCGCCAGCTGCTGAAGAAGGAGCGGTTTGAGCAGGAAACGGATATTTACCAAAAGGCTGGCCTACAATACGTAGAGCCCGAGCTGCGCGAAGGGTTAGGCGAGTTAGCCCTGGCCCAGGCTCAAAAGCTACCTCGCTTACTAGAGAATGAGGATTTGCGGGGCTCTGTGCACAACCATAGCACCTACTCTGATGGCAGCCACAGCCTGCGCGAAATGGCCACCTTCCTGCGCGACCAGGGCTACGAGTATCTGGGCATCTGCGACCATTCACAGGCGGCCCACTACGCCAACGGCCTCACGCCGGAGCGGGTGCGCCAGCAGCAGCGCGAGGTAGATGAGCTAAACCAGGAGCTGGCGCCCTTCCGGATCTTTAAAGGCATTGAGTCTGATATTCTCAGCGACGGCTCCCTGGACTACACACCCACCGTGCTGGATACCTTTGATTTTGTGGTGGCCTCCGTGCACAGCAACCTGCGCATGGATGAGCGCAAGGCCACTACCCGGGTGCTGCGGGCCATTGAAAACCCGTATACCACCATGCTAGGCCACCCTACCGGCCGGCTACTCCTGCGGCGCGAGGGCTACCCCCTCGACCATAAGGCCGTGATTGATGCCTGCGCCCAGCACAACGTCATCATCGAAATCAACGCTAACCCCTGGCGCCTTGACCTGGACTGGCGCTGGGTGCACTATGCCCTAGACAAAGGAGTAATGCTCAGCATCAACCCCGATGCTCACCACACCAACGGCTACGCCGATATGCGCTACGGGGTGTTTATGGGCCGCAAAGGCGGTTTAACCAAGGAAATGACGTTCAACGCTAAATCGGTGGCGGAAGCGGCGGAGTACTTTGCCCAGCGCAAAGCCGCCATCAAGCCCCCGCTAGAGTTCAAAGACTCGTTGTTCGGGTAAGCGGTTGACTGCTGGCTGTTGGTTGCTGCTTGAGCCTTGAGTTGTTCCTAAAGAACATCATGGCTCAAGCAGCAACCAACAGCCAGCAGTCAACGAGCAGCAAATCAGCATATGAAAATACTTGTTCTGCGCTTTTCTTCCATTGGTGATATCGTCCTGACGACGCCGGTACTCCGTGGCCTAAAGCAGCAGGTGCCGGGCGCAGAGGTGCACGTGGCCACCAAACCGGCCTACCGCGGGCTTATTGAGCCCAACCCGTACGTGGCGAAGGGCCACTACCTCACGGGTGGCCTACAGGAGTTGGTGGCGGAGCTAAAGGCTGAGAAGTTTGATGTTGTAATAGACCTGCATAACAACCTGCGCACCTCGCTCATTAAACTGCAGCTGGGCGTGAAGTCATCGAGTTTTGATAAGCTGAATCTGCGAAAGTGGCTTTTGGTGAACTGGAAGGTTGACACAATGCCCCGCCTGCATATTGTAGACCGGTATTTGGCCGCCGCCGCCCCCCTGGGCGTGAAAAGCGACGGGCAAGGCCTAGATTACTTCATCCCAGCCGAGGACGAAGTAGACCCCGCAATCTTGCCGCCGGGCTTTCAAAAGGGATATGTGGCTTTTGCTATTGGGGCACAGCACGCCACCAAACGCTTACCCGTAGAGCGGATAATTGAATTATGCGGGCTTTTGCGCCAGCCAGTGGTATTATTGGGTGGGCCCGAGGATGAAAGCACCGGCCACGTTATTGAGCTGGCGTTTGACAATGAGGTGGCCATTTCGCCGCCGACCCCAGGCCGCATTCCTGAAAGCCCGTATTATTTCCCTTCGTTGGGCGGCGGAGAAGCACCGGCTCGAACGATAATCTACAATGCTTGCGGTAAATTCACCCTGAATCAGTCAGCCTCATTGGTGCGGCAGGCTAGCTTTGTGGTAAGCCACGATACTGGCCTCATGCATATTGCCGCGGCTTTCCGCAAGGAAATCTATAGTGTGTGGGGAAACACCGTACCAGAGTTTGGCATGTACCCGTACCGCACCGAGTTTCGGGTGCTGGAGGTAAAAGGGCTGAGCTGCCGGCCGTGCTCCAAGATTGGGTACGAGAAATGCCCCCAAGGTCATTTCCGCTGCATGCGCGATATTAAGTTTGATCTGGACCTGCCTCCGGCGCACGATGGCCGCTAGGCCAGGTTTTGCGTACAGCTCAACAGTAAACCAGGTGGGTAGCGAAAAGCGCGCAAAACTGCTACCTTATGAGTGTATACGGCCAATTAGCCGGAACTGTAATCTTGCCCCAGTGGCCTAGAAAGTAGCTATGCTTGAGAAAACCGAGAAGAAAGTAGTAGTACGCGTAGGGGCTGAGGCGCTGCTAGCTGATGTACAGGCCGGAGTGCATACTTTTTTCATAGATGAGCCAGTGGCCGTAGGTGGCCTAGACCGCGGCCCCACGCCCTATGATATGTTGCTCTCCGCCTTGGGGTCGTGCACGGCCATTACGCTGCGTCTCTACGCCAACCAGAAAAAATGGCCTCTGGAAGCCATTGAGGTACATCTCAGCCACGAGCGGGTGCACCGCCAAGACTGTGATAAGTGCGAGTCGCCGGGCGAAACCCTGGAGGAAGTACACAAGGAGCTGCGCCTGCTAGGGCCACTTACCCCCGAGCAATTGCAGCGCCTGCATCTTATTGCCGACAAATGCCCCGTACAGAAGGCTCTTACCAGTGGCTCCTTCCGGGTACTTACCACAGTAGTAAACTCTTAATAGCTGTTTTCAAAGCAACCTACGCATATGGCTATTTGCTCTCACTTGCAATCTGTTGAAACCTTATTGCCAGCTCCCGCCGAGCACGTCTGCCCCGAGTGCGTAGCCCAGGGCGATACGTGGGTGCATCTGCGCGTTTGCCAAACTTGCGGGCACGTTGGCTGCTGCAACTCCTCTAAGAATAAGCACGCAACGCGCCATTTCAAGGCTACTGAGCACCCCGTAGTGACATCGGCCGAGCCCGGTGAGCAGTGGGCCTGGTGCTATATAGATGAGCAAATGGCCGAATATTAGCAGTAGGCCACTCTTACGTATGAACCGGCTTGGGTTTATGCTGTAAGTGCAGCAAGAGTGAAAGTGTATATTTACGCCTATACAACAAAGGCCTCCGTACTAGGTACGGAGGCCTTCGTTTAGCTCTGAGACTGGCCTAGGCCAGTCTGGTTATGCTATTTTATCAAATCCGCAGTAAGCGTGTAGCGCTTTCGGCAGGTGAATACCCTCTGGGGTTTGGTTGTTTTCTAGCAGCGCCGCTACAATACGCGGTAGAGCCAGCGCGGAACCGTTAAGTGTGTGCAGGAGTTGCGTTTTGCCGTTCTCGGCGCGGTAGCGCAGCTTCAGGCGATTAGCCTGGTAAGTTTCAAAGTTAGAGCACGACGATACCTCCAGCCAGCGACCCTGCGCGGCGCTCCATACTTCCAGGTCGTAAGTGAGGGCTGAAGTGAAGCCCATGTCGCCGCCGCAGAGGCGCAGCACGCGGTAGGGGAGCTCTAGCTTCTGCAACAAGCCCTCAATGTGGCCTAGCATTTCTTCCAGCTGCGTGTAGCTCTGATCGGGGTGAGTAATCTGCACAATCTCCACCTTATCAAACTGGTGCAGGCGGTTGAGGCCGCGCACATCGGCGCCCCAGCTGCCGGCCTCGCGGCGGAAGCACGGCGTATAACCCGCATTGCGGATGGGCAAACGCTCCGTACCTATAATCTCGTCGCGGTAGAGGTTGGTGATAGGCACCTCCGCCGTCGGAATCAGATACAGGTTGTCCTGAGCATCGTGGTACATCTGGCCCTCTTTGTCGGGGAGCTGGCCCGTGCCATACCCGGAAGCCTCATTCACCAGGATAGGAGGCTGCACCTCGTCGTATCCGGCGTTGCGGGCCTCATCGAGGAAAAAGTTGATAAGGGCCCGCTGCAGGCGGGCACCCTGCTTTTTATACACGGGGAAGCCAGCGCCAGTAATCTTGTTGCCCAGCTCAAAGTCGATGATATCATACTTTTTGATGAGCTCCCAGTGGGGGAGAGCATCGGCAGCAAGCTGAGGCTGCTGGCCTACCTCGCGCACCACCTCATTATCCTGGGCGCTCCTGCCTTCGGGTACACTGCTGTGCGGCAGGTTGGGCAGCTTGTAGAGCGTTTGTTGCAGGGCAAACTCCACTTGGGTCAGCTCATCGGCATGCGCTTTGGTTTGCAGCTTGAGCTCCGCCGTACGCTGCTTCAGGGTTTCTGCCCCTGCTTTGTCGCCGGATTTCATCAGGCCACCAATTTGGCGAGCTAGGTCGTTGGCCTCGGCTTGGGCCGAATCGTGCTCCGTTTGTAGTTGGCGGCGGCGCTGGTCTAGCTCCAGAATAGCCTGTACATCGGCCTCAGCGGTTTTATAATGCTTCTTGGCCAGGCCGGCCAGCACCGCATCAGTGTGCTCTTTCAGTACGGAAACTTGCAGCATAATGGCAGAAAACGCGATTTTAGATAAGGCAAAAGTAGGAAGATGATTCGCAGCTGCTGCACAATTTGTAGATTAACCCACTCGTAGGCCACCTAGGCCAGGTATGTACTCGCAGGAAAACAGCTGGTTGCATCATCCTACATCAGAAAGCCGACGGTTAATCAAGTCAGAAAATAAATGTCAGGGTCCTGTCTAAAGCACTATAAAGAAATTTAAAAACCTGAAATGCCACCTGTGCCTAGGGTTTATACAGAAAAGGTGAGATGAACTTTGTTTGAAAATCAAGGTGTTAGCCTAATAATTACTTGAGTTAAGCAGAGCAAGCCAATTGTGTAAATAGGTGAATGCAGAACCCTGTTGCTACTTGGTTTTAATCCGGTTCACCAGGATTCGTCCAATTACAAAGCTGATAGGAATTTAGGGAGTAAAATTCCCGTATCCGATTTGGCAGTTCATCCGTATTAAGCTAACATTGCGTTAGCAAGCCGGCAGCTGATACCGGACCCGCAGTTAGTATATTCTCTCGCGTACGGTCCGGTTTTGCTTTAGCGCCACCCCGCTACTACCCCTCCGTATTCGTTCCCGAATCCTGTTGAATGCGCACCGCTCTGCGGTTGCCCTTGTGTCCGGAATGGCCTGTGCTGCCTCCCATTTGGCTTTGTGCCCCGCCTGATTTTTTCGCCCAGCTTCTTATATGTACACTATCGAAGAGTTGAAGGACCGTCTGCTGTCCGAGTTAAAGGAAATTGCAGAAGAGCTAAGTGTCGGCAACTTCAAAAAACTCAGCAAGCAGGATCTTATCTATAAGATTCTTGATCAACAAGCTATTACGCCGCCGGATAAGCTCCCCAAAAAAGTAAAGCCAGCGGCTAGTAAGGCCAAGGTGAACAGCCCGGCTGAGACTCCTGCCGAGGAAGTAGCGGTTGCTGAAGCCGCGCCAGCCCCTCGTCCGGCCCGGACAGCACGTCCGGCTCGCCCCGCCGCTAAAGCGGCTGCTCCGGCTCCTGAGTCAGTAAGCTCAGAGCCTGCGGCCCCAGTAGAAGCACCCGCCGTAGAAGCTCCGGTTGCGGCAGCTCCCGCTCCTGTAGTAGCAGCAGAGCCAAGCGAAACGCCCGAATCTACAGTAGCTGTTGAAGCGCCTGCCACTGAGGCCACTGAGACTGCGCCGGATGGTACTGAGCGGCCTATCAAAATTTATCAGCGCCCAGAGCGTCGGCAGCGGACTGATCGTAATGGTCGGCCCATGCAGCCTGCTGCCAATGGCGCTGCCATAACAGCCGAGTACGCTCAGCCTGAAGCATTGGTAGCGGATGCTCCAGCCGCTCCGGCGCCTGCCGAGCAAGAGGCGCCAACTGCCCCAGTTGCTCCTGCTGTGCCTCAAAGCTTGCCCCGTGAGCTGCGGCCCATAGATCCAACGGCTCCGGCACCGCTACGTGATGGTCGGGATCAGCGCTTCAATCGGGATGGTCGGGAGCCTCGTGATTTCCGCGAAAACCGTCAGGAGGGTGGTCAGGGTGGTCGGGAGCCCCGTCAGGATGGCCGCGCCGATCAGCCCCGGGAGTTCCGTAACGATGCCCCTCGTGCCCTGCGCGACGGTACGCCTCGTCCTGATGGACGGGAAGGCCGTGAGCAGCGTCGCGAGGAGCGGTACGCCGCTCGCGAGCAACAGCGTCAGCAGCGGTTAGCGGAGCGTTTGGAGCAGCGCCAAGGTCAGGGAGAACCCCGCCAAGGCCTAGAGCAGCGTCAGAACGGCGAAGCCCGCCAGAACTCAGAGCAGCGCCCGGCCCGTCAGGAGTTTGATATTGTAATTCCTGGTGATGGCACTCTGGAAATGATGCCTGATGGTGGGTATGGTTTCCTGCGTAGTCCCTTTTACAATTACCTGGCTTCTCCCGACGATATTTATGTATCGCCGCAGCAGGTAAAGCAGTTTGGCTTAAAGGCCGGTGACACGGTAAAATGCACTATCCGGCCGCCGCGCGAAGGGGAAAAGTACTTTGCTTTGGTAGGAGTGGAGGGCATTAATGGTCGCTCGGTTGATGAAGCCCGCGACCGTATTCCTTTCAACAACCTCACGCCGCTGTTTGCTGAAGAGCGCCTGAAGCTTACTACTAAGTCGGCGCAGTACAGCACGCGTATTCTGGACCTGTTTGCCCCAATTGGTAAGGGGCAGCGGGGCCTGATTGTAGCCCAGCCTAAAACGGGTAAAACGGTGCTGCTTCAGGAAATAGCAAATGCTATTTCAGAGAACCACCCCGAGGTGTACCTGATGATTCTGCTCATCGACGAACGCCCGGAAGAAGTGACGGACATGGCTCGTTCGGTAAAGGCTGAAGTTCTCAGCTCAACCTTCGACGAAACCGCTGACCGCCACGTGAAGATTGCCACTATTGCCATGGAGAAGGCCAAGCGCCTCGTGGAGTGTGGTCACGATGTGGTTATCCTGCTCGACTCGATTACACGTCTAGCGCGGGCTTACAACACGGTGCAGCCGGCTTCCGGCAAGATCCTCTCGGGTGGTGTAGATGCCAACGCGCTGCATAAGCCTAAGCGTTTCTTTGGTGCGGCTCGTAACGTAGAAGATGGCGGCTCCCTGACCATCATTGCTACCGCTCTGATTGAGACGGGCTCTAAGATGGACGAGGTAATCTTTGAGGAATTCAAAGGCACCGGTAACATGGAATTGCAGCTCGACCGTAAACTGGCCAACAAGCGCATTTTCCCAGCTATTGATGTACCCGCATCCGGTACCCGCCGCGAAGACCTGCTCATGAGCAAAGACGAGCTTAACCGCATTTGGGTGTTGCGCAAGTTCATGTCGGACATGACGGCCTCCGAAGCAATGGAGTTCCTGAAGGACCGCATGAAAGGCACCCGTGATAACGAGGAGTTCCTGATGGCCATGAACGGCTAAGCAAGTATCTGAACTGAATACCTCTAGGTCACAAAAAAGCCCGCTCTATTACAGAGCGGGCTTTTTTGTGACCTAGAGGTAAAACCAGAATTATTGCTTTACGAAGCGCTGTACGTTATGCTTGTCAGAAGAAATAAGTTCTAGGAAATACACGCCCATTGGTACATGCTGGATGTCAACGGTAGAGCCGCCAACCGCTTGTCCTGTGGCTACGTTCTGGCCCGTAGCATTGTAGATACGGTATTTAACCATGCCACTCACCGCCGGTAACGTAACCTGGCTGTTAGTGGGGTTAGGGTAGAATGATGCTTCAATCTTATCAGTACCAGCAACAGCCACCACAGATGAGTACGACTCCGTTCCGTCAGTATCTACCTGACGTAGGCGGTAGTAAGCAGTAGCTGCCAGTGGGCTACGGTCGGTGAAGCTATACGCAGCGCCCATACTAGTAGTACCGTTGCCTTGTACCTTGCCAATAGAGGTAAATACTTTGCTATCGGAGCTACGCTGAACCTCGAAGTAAGCATTGTTTTTCTCTGTTGCAGTAGCCCACTTTACGTACACATTTTGTGACTGACGTGAGGCCGTGAAGCTAGCGAGAGTAACAGGCAGAGGGTTATTGCCCTGGGCATAGCTGAGTGTGCTGGCTAACACAAAATCTCCCAGGGTGCTGAAAGGTTGAGTTGAAACAACAGATCCCGTTGCGTAGGGAGTAGCTGGTGCAGTAAAAGTCGTATTTCCTTCTACACTTACCCAAGCAGCCCCGTTGCCTTGAGCAATGCGCAAAGCGCTGGCATTATCTGCCCGGTCATCTGGCCCAAAGCTCAGTGTTACTCTAGCGTTGTTGAAAGTGGCCCCAGCCCCGGCTGAAAGAGTGAAATAGCGTATCTGAGATACCCGTTTAATGCTGTTTGTGGTTGAGGCAGGGAAGGCTCGGGAAGCAGGAGCGCCTTCAAACTGCTGAGCGGTATACGAACCGATAGAAGGCTGGGTAGGAGAAAAGGTCAGGGGGCGGTAAACAGGTGTTGTATTATTCCTAATTGCGCCAATAGGGTATACAATGTTAGGTTGTCCGGTAGTAGTAGCATTAGTTGAACGAGTGAGGGGACCATTCACAAAGCTCGTAGCACTGCCGCCAGTTAATAGAGCGTCAGAGGTAGTACTAACATTAAAAGGCACTGTAATACCATTGCTGAGAGTAGTCAGAATACCACTAGTTAGCGTAAGTCCTGCTACAGTGACCGTTTTTAACAAACTTACTCCCGTGTTGGACCCTGCTGTATTGTTGACTACAAGTCTTGCGTTTGGCCCAAAGGTTAAAGTGCCAGAACCTGTACCAGTGCCAATTCCTCCAACTGATTGAGCAGATGTGCCATTAAATGTAATATTGGCTGCACTAGCCGGAGTAAAATTTAATATTCCTGCGGTTGGAGTGGCATTGCTGTTAACAAACACATTGCCACCAATAGTGGTGCTAAGAGAGTTCAGGTTGGCCGTAACCCCAGTGACTGTAAGGTCATTTAGAATTGTCATATTGCTGCCTGCTACAGTAGCGGCCGCGAGTAGTTGGAGGTTACCATACTGTTGACCTACTGAAGAAAATACGCCACCTGAGTACCTGTATGTGCTGCCATTTCTAAACACAGCAACTGGATTTGTACCAGTACCGAAGGCATCGTTGCCCGTTAAGTGTTGGAATGTTGAGCCGGCATTGAAAACTACTGAGCCTGCAGTGCTTGATACATCAGAGTTAGTATTGTTATTGCCAGTAGGTATCGAAGCGGTGGTACCAAAAGGATGACCAATAATATTTTGAGCAATAATAGTTGCGTTATTCTGTACCTGAATAGCATTGGCACTAGCGGCAATAAGGCGTTGGGCTAATGGCGAGCCGTTAGTGTTACCATTAAGATTTACGGTGCCTTCTATTAGCCCGGTAGAACCAGGCGCTAATGAAATGGTGATGTATCTGTTGGTGGTAGATGCGGAAGAAGAATAGTTGATAGTAGACCCTGCAGAAATAATGAAATCATCACCGGCCGCAGGGTTATTAATAGATAGTGTGCCAGAACCATTTCCAGTGGAAGGGGCTTCCAGGGTGAGAGTTACATTATTAATTAATCTGAGCTGCCCAATTGTTTCATTGTTAAAATCTACAAGGGCAGCCTGAGTAGGAGAAGTTAAACCATCAAAAATCAGTATGTCGGTGGCGGCCGGTGTACTCCTAATCAAGCCTGCCTGGGGGGAGACCGACAGCCAGTTGGAAGCCACAGTCCAGCCGTTGGCGCTACTACCATTGCCAACCCCACCTACCCAACGGTACGTAGTTTGAGCAAAACTCTGAGTAGTCATTCCTGCTATGAAAGCTATGCAGAATACTATTTTCACAGTCTGCAAGAGCGCTCTACGTGCACGAGGTGTCAATTTCAGCATATGTACGGGGAAAACTGGTTTTTTTTATAACTCTACAGAAGAGACATCAAATATAGCTCAACATTATAAGACTCTTAATTAGTTAAGTGATATTATTCAATAATAATATTAAATCCTATGTATGATTATCAGGCGATATTTTGAACAGGTGCACCGTCTAATATGCTCGTTGATGCAGAGTTGTAAGTGCGTCCGGTGCACGGCTAGCGAGCGACTAAAGGAGCAGGACTTGTGGACCAGTATGGTACAGCGCTGGCGCAGGGAACAGTTGTCGGCCTCGTGATGCCCGTGTGGCCACTGCCGTTCGGATAAGGTCGATGGGCGGTGAGTGGTACCACCTGCCGGTATGCCTTCCACTCATCGGTAAATTACCAGGTGCCGGTGCAATACAGCTTGGGCAAGACCTGCCAGAGCCATTGCGCGGTTACCGTCCCGCGTGTGCAGAGCACCCAGACCAGATACGCCGCGTGTACCGCTCTACTACCAGCCAGAACCAGAATTTACGCAGCTTAGATCTCACGGGCTTGCACATGCCATTTAACCTCAGTACTCGGGGGCAAGCCAATAGGCGACTGGTTTTGGGCTGTGTCAGTACTTTTCTTGCCAGTTGTGCTACCGTATATGTCAGGCAAACAACAGCCCAGTGCGATACCCGTTCCACCAGCAACTTCTCTACTTGTGCACAACGAACCGCTCAGGCCGGACCAACTGGCTGCACATAACTCTGGCAGATGTGAACGGTAAACTGATGCTTACGTTTGCCATGGCTACTGCCATTTTTGCGGAGGAAAGGGCTGCTACAGTGCCCACAGCAGAGAGTGGTCTTGAGCATACCACCAAATATGTTGCTTAAACCACGGTCATAATTATAAATAAAACGCAATAAGGTATGCTCAACTCATTAGTAAGGCATACTTTTGATTAGTTACGACACACGAAGGCTGTGCTGCCCATGATTACACAAAATCTGCCCGAGCTCCTTTATATCTCCGATGCGTACTGTGCCTGGTGCTACGGCATGAGCCCCGTCGTTCAGCGGGTGGCACGTGAGTTTGCGGGGCGCATTACCATTGGGGTGCTCAGTGGCGGAATGATTAAGCACGACGATGTTGGTCCTATCGGAGAAGTGTGGGAAGATATTGCAGGAACTCTACAACAGGTGGAACAGGTAACGGGTGTGCGGTTTGGAGAGGCATATAAACTGCTAGGCCAGGCCGGTACGTATGTGCAAGACTCTGAGCCCCCGGCTCGGGCAGTGCACGCGTTTCGGCAGCTTGATCCGGAGGGTAGAGCAGTGGCTTTTGGGCGCGATATTCAACTGGCTCTGTTTGAGCGGGGCCAAGACTTGAATGTGGTAGCCACCTATGAGGCTCTGTTGGGGCCCTATGGAGTAAGGGCAGAGGACTTCCGCCGGGTATTTGAGCAGCCCGCAACCGCAGCTGCGGTAGAGCAGGAATTTTTGGCCGTAGGTAGAATTGGCGTGCAGGGATTCCCAACAAGTATTTTGCGGATAGGCTCGCAGGGGTATGTGCTTAGCCGTGGTTACCAGCCATACGAAGTGTTTGTGCAAGGGCTGGAGCAAGCCTTGCAGCAGGCAACAGAAGAGGCCTAGCTATTGCCATCAGCCCAGCAGGGCCCGACGAAAACTGGGTGGCTATTGCACCCGAACTACCTGCTTGCGCAACGGTGACCAGGCAATTACCCGATGGTCTTCTTTGCCTACCAAGTAGTGGAAGCCAAGCGCATCAGGGCGGCGGCGAAGGTCGGTCCAGGCGGCTTGGTCTGCTAGGTCCGGCTGGTACGTAGCGGCGGCAGGAATGGCGGGGCGCTGGAAATTCTTTTCCGCGAAGAACTCATCCATGCGGCGGCGTACATACGCTTCGCGCTCTGCCTGGGTGGCGGTAGCGTCCTTCATCTCATATACCAGGGCGGCTTCTAAATCTGGGGCAGTAAGCTCTTCCCGGAAGATAACCTGGCCGCTGGCCGTAGTAATAGTAAACGTAGCCTCGCTGCTGAGGAGATTAGGGCCACGAAGTGCAAGGGTAAAAACGTCGGGGGTAGCTGGGGCGGAGAAGGTATGCCGCTTGCGGACCACCTTTAAGGTGTCGGCCTGAGCATTAACTACTGCCGGACGGGCGGTATCCAATGGCTCTGCGGTAGTACCGGAGGCAGACTCAGGAACCGATGAAGCAGAGGCCGCAGTTTGCTCAGCTTGCTCAGCAGGTGAGGAGCAAGCCGCTACAAGCGGTAACAGACAAAGAAGGGTGCGCCGCATAGCAGACTCAGATAAATGGTTTGGGCTGAATATAGCGTTCTACGCGTAAAGCTGCGCATGAGGCTACGAGCCCGCCCCTATACCCCAAGGAGTGGCCTAGAGCCAGTGGCGCAGCAACATCACCACGAAGGCCGCACTCAGGCACACCGACGAAACCTGGTTCATGCGCATGGTGCGCTCAAAGTTAGCGTTGGTGGGTGACTGCCACACCGCCCTGGCCCAGCTCAGAAATAAAACCACTACCGGACCAGTAGCAGCCAGGAAAATCAGCAGGTCTGGGACCTCCTGCCGCCAGAGGTAGGCCAGGGCCAAAACCGCCGCGCCGGTTAGCAAGCCCAGGCCCGCAAACACAAACGTGCCTCTAATGCCTAGGCGCAAGCTCAGGGTCTGGTCGCCGCGGCGGGCATCTTCGTTATGCTGGTATACTTGCGTAAGAGGGTAGGAGCCGCACAGAAACAGGCTGCTGACTAAGGCTACTACTAAGTTCTGAGGGGCCAGAATCTCGGCTGAGCTGGCATTTACGCCTATCTGCGTCATAAGAAATGTGTAGGCGCCCTGAAATACTACCACTACCAGGGTGCTGAGCAGCGGGTATTTTTTCAGCCGAATGCCTTCAAAGCTATAGGCTTTCGAAACCAGGAGATACCCCGCTACTAGAGCTCCAAACCACGGGTTCAGGAGCAAGCCTCCCAGCACAGCCAGCGCATCAAACAACCAAACTAAGTGCAGGAGCTCCGGCGAAACTTTAGGGGGGTGCTTCAGGCCACCAATGCTTTCCTCGTCGCGGTCGTAGTAACTGTTGTAGCCGTTAGACGCCGGGTAGGCCAGTAGGTGCAGAATCACAAACACGCCCGCGGCCCGACTGATGCTAAAGGGCTCACGCAGGGCACTCAGGCCGAACCAGAACACTGGCATCAGATACACAGAAAACGGAATGCGCAGCAAAGGCAGCGCGCGGCGGTAGGCAACAAAAGGCATGGGCAGACGCTGCTGTGGGGAGGGGAGGCGCGGGAGCAGGTTCCGACGGCGAGAGCCGCAAGCTACGGCTTACGGCGTATTATCCCGCGGAACACCTACCAGATAGGTTACCTGCGGGCCCCACCAGTGGCGCACTTTGCCGGCTTGCCAGGTGAAGGTGGCAGTAGGATCGGCGCGGTGAGCAAGGGCCAGGAGCTGCTCTGGCGGGTACATGCGCAGAATAGATACGCAGCCGTCCCAGATGGTAAACAGCGGAATGAGCGGCACCAGGTAAGTAAAAAACAGCCGGCTCCACCGGAAGGGCCTGATAAAAGGAGTGATGAGCAATTGGGCCACAGGCAGCACCGTGAGAGCCAGCCCAATTTCAGCCCAGTGTTTGCCGGCTCCTTCAAACACCCCAATACCCGCGCGTTGGCGCACGGCATCAGCCAAGATGGCCTCTGCCATAGGCGGCGGGAAGTGGTGAAAGGCTGAAAAAACCGTGCGGAAGCCGCCTAGACCAGCGGGTACCGCTGTGGCATCAACGGCGGTAGGCTCAAAGCTCAGGCCTAGTGTGCGGGTGGCCAGTAGTTGCCAAGCCGCTGGTTGCGGGTATAGATCAGTGAGGCAGATGCGGGCCTGGGGGAGGCCTACGTTCTGCAAGGAGCGCAGTACGCCCTCGGTGCCACCCCCGGCGCCGGCACCCAGCTCCAGAATCTGCGGCTGCTTAGTTTGCTGCAAGGCAGCACGCAGGAGCGGTACAATGGGTTGGTAGGTGCCCAGCGCCGAAATCATGAAACGCAGGTAATCCATCATGCCCGCCCGAATTACACGCGGAAACCAGGGCAGGTCTTCAAACTCAAATAGCTGGAGGCGAACTTTCACCCGCCTAAGTACGGAGAAAACCTCTGCCGGGCTATTTCGTTAGGGCTAGGCCACAGTAGGCCGAGCCGCGGGGCCATAGAGCCACAGCACCGTTAGAACAGCGGAGCCCAGGTAGGGCAACGACATTTCTAGCAAGGCCATCAGCGAGTGTATCGGCAGTAAGAGCAGGAGCAAGTAGTTGGCCACCAGAAAAAATAGGCCTATGCCCAGCAGTGCCATCGTCCACCGAGACCAGTCAGAACAGCGGGTCATAACGGCGAGGATATATCTGCTATTATGGGCTGGGCAATTGCTGCTCCCTATGACGGGAAAGCCAGAAGTACTTTGTCAGGCGTTCTGGTATAGTGAGTATTGCTTTCCTGACAAACTGAATAAGACATAGCACAGGTCAGGAAACAAAGTGCCGAACAATAATTATGTACTTACACCTCGTACTCAAAAGGTGTGACTGCAGAGAGGATAGATAAAAATTGTGTACTCATATACTTGTAAAGCCGAATAAGTTTACTTGCTTTGCAATACAAAGTGCTTTTAGCCATGATGCAGTCCGCCACCGATCCGCTTGCCCAGCTTACCGAGATTCGCGCCATTATGGAGCGTTCCTCCCGCTTCATTTCACTGAGCGGCCTCTCCGGAGTAGGGGCGGGCGTGGTAGCGCTGGCGGGGGCCGGCCTAGGCCACTTATTTTTGCTGCAATGGTTTCCGAGCAGTGAGTACGGTACCATGGGCTACCTGCGGCTGCTGCAAAGCACGGAGGCAGAGCGGATGCTGGTGCTGCCGTATTTGTTGGGCTTTGCCTTGGGTATGATTGCGGTGGCGCTAGTGGTGGCTACATTCTTTACGGTGCGGCGCGCCCGGCGGGCCGGGTTGCCGGTGTGGAGTGCACTGGGCCGGCGCCTAGCACTTAGCCTGGCTATTCCGCTGATTGCTGGCGGGTTGTTTTGCCTAGCGCTGTATGTGCGCGGGGCCGTAAGCTTGGTTGTACCGGGCCTGCTCACGTTCTATGGCCTGGCGCTGCTCAACGGCAGCAAGTACACGCTCGATGAAATTCGCTGGCTTGGTCTCACTGAAATAGTGCTTGGTTTAGTTGCCGTGTTGCTCCCTGGCTTTGGGTTGGCGTTCTTTGCGCTCGGTTTCGGGTTTGGGCATATTCTCTACGGCTTGCTCATGTACAACCGCTACGAGCGGAAACAGGCCTAGCTGCCCGCCTTCTGATTTACCTCATTTCTTCGGCCTTGCGCCGTTTGCTCCCCCAGGAATTCTGCCTGTGAAACATGTTATCCATACGCTTAATAAAGCTTTTGACAACCGCGTGCGGTTGGGCGTAATGGCTGTGCTCATGGCTAACGAAACGGTGAGCTTCAATGAGCTGAAAGAGGCGCTTGACCTAACCGATGGAAACTTGGCCAGCCACGTTTCGGCCCTGGAAAAAGCTGGGTATGTGGCCGTCAGTAAGCAGTTTGTGGGAAAGAAGCCCAACACCACCTATTCAGCCTCAGTTGAAGGGAAACAAGCATTTCAGAACCACTTAACGGCCCTCGAAAAATTGCTGCGCCCTAGCGGGTAAATTTTTTTGCCTTTATACTTTGTAACGCAAAGTTCTTTTAAATAATAAAAATTATGGCCACAGTAACTTCCCTGGCTGCTCCAGGGCCCAGACCACAAGCGCACCGCGCCAAACCTCTTGCCCTTAGCACCCTACAGAAGCTGATGTTGCCGCTGGGGGCTATTGCTTTTGATATCTTATTCTGGAATCAGGAAGTGGGGTTAAACCTGAGCTTGTACACCCTCCTGATAACAGTAGTCACGTTGCTAGGCCTGCCGCGCCACGCAGCGCAATGGCACTCGGTGGGGTTTTGGGCCATGCTGTTGGGTACGGTGCTAAGCTCGGGGCTGGTGGTATGGCTTGGCTCGGGTACGGCGCGGCTAGCGTGTGTGGCGTCGCTGGTGCTGTTGCTGGGTTACCGCAACCAGCCGTTGCTGCGGCAGGTGGCCTACGCACTGCTCACGGCACTAGGAAGTGTTACGCTGGCTTTGCCTGGGCTACTGCCTTACCTGCATCTGCCAAACGGTGGCTCAGCGGGCTGGGCGCGCACTCGCTTTTATAGCCGGGTGCTGTTGCTGCCGCTTGTGGTGCTGGGTGTATTCCACGTGTTATTTTCGTTGGGCAGCCCGCAGTATGCGGAGCTGAGCAGCCAGCTTTTTGCTACGCTAGAGGAGTGGCTAGGCCAGTTATTGGCTGGTATATCAATACCGCATCTGCTGTTTTTCGTGTTGGGGTTGCTGCTTACTGCAGGCGCCATCGTCAGTGTGCCCTACCATTTCTTTCTCGACCAGGAATCTCGCTTCGGGGAATTTGTGCGGCGGCAGCGCGACCGGGTGGCTTCCCTGGCCGTGCGGCGCCCCGACTTTGGCCTCAAGAAATTCCGCACCCTTGACCTGCGCAAAGAGTACCTGGCCGCGCTGGCCGTGTTTGGGCTGGTGAACGTTTTGCTGCTGGTAGTCAATGCGCTGGATGTTCGTCTGCTGTGGTTTGGCTTTACGCCCCGCCCTGGCTTCGACCTCACCCAATTTGTGCACGAGGGTACGTACGTGCTCATCCTGAGTATTCTGGTGGCCATGGGCATTGTGCTGTGGTTTTTCCGCCGCAACCTCAACTTCTACCAGCAAGGCCTACCCACCTTGCGCTGGGGCGCTACCATCTGGGTGTTACAGAATATAGTGCTAGTGGTTTCGGTGGGCCTGCGCAACTACTACTACATTTTGCACACCGGGCTAGCCTACAAGCGCATTGGCGTGTATGGGTTTTTACTGCTGACCTTATTTGGGCTGGGCACCGTGCTGCTCAAGATATGGCAGCGGCGCTCGGCCTTTTCTTTGGTGCGCCTGAATGGCTGGGCTGCCTATGCCGTGCTGCTACTGCTGGCGGCCGGCAACTGGGAGGTCTGGATTACGCGCTATAACCTGCAGCCCCGCTTCAAAGAGCTTGACTTGGGCTTCCTGCTGAACATGCCCGAGCGGATGCTGCCTGAGCTAGCTGCCCGCGAGGCCGTGCTGAATGGCATGACGCGCATTGTGGTGCTTGATGGCGCTGGGCGCAGCGAAACCCAGTTTACGCCCGCCGAGGCACACCGGCTGGTGAGGCAGCGCCTGGAGCGCTGGAAAGCAGCCTACCCACGCTACCACACCTGGCAAAGCTGGACCTACGCCGAAGCGCAAGCTTACCAGCAATTGTACGGGTCATCTACTACCGTGGCTCCTTAAGCCAGTGGTAAGATTCTGAATCGGTCCTGTATTTCCACTCTTCAACTTGTTGTTATGACGCTTCTTCCCATGCTGCTGACCGTAGGCGGGGGGCTGTTATGTGCTGCCTGCGTGGGTAGCCTGGCCTACCTGCTAAGCTGGCGCGAACTGGCCGCCACGCCTCCGGAGCGGGCCCGCCGCCTCTACTTAGGCGTACTGCCGGGCGCCAGCGTATTGCTAGGCCTCCTACTCTGGACCTTACTGCACGTAATGCTGCTGTGGGCTCCGGGAACTACGCCTACGGTGGCGGTTGCGCCATGAGCCGGGTTGCCCCCTCACCGCCGGTCCCGCGCGTGTCGGCTGGCCGAAGCTTATCGGTGCTTATTTTGGCACTGGCCGTGCTCTGGCTGTGGAGCCAGTTTCCGGCGTGGTATGCCAGCGGCTACAACAATGCCTTAGCTGCACAGCAACTGCAGCTTTTGTGGTTTCAGCCCTGGCTGGTAGGCTTGTTAGTGGTAATTACAAATGTGGGCACCTTGCACTGGGCCACGTTGCCGCTGGCTTTGCCTAGCTCGCCGGGTAGCCTCCTCGATGCTCCGCAATGGCAGCACGACGTAGTGTTCTGGTCGTGCGTGTGTTTTCATATAGGGAGCACTGCCGCCTTAATACGACTTGCCGCTATGTGGCTACACTCATGAGGCAGCACGTTTCCGGGCCATCCGACCCTATCAGGCGCCTCTTTCAGTTTGGGCTAAACACGGTGCTGCCCGCTGCCCCGGCTGGCATGTGGTGGGCAATAGGCCTAGGACTGTTTAGCCTCCTGAACCTGCTATTACAGCAGGAGGTATGGCCGCACACGCCTCATATTGAACACTGGTTTGAGCTCTTGGGCCTTCTCTGCTTAGTGATACTGCCCTGGCAAATTGGGCGTACTGCAAGCCGGGTGGCCAATTCCTTACCTGATTTATTCTGGCAGTTCTGCTGGCGCTTAGCCGCATGGAGTGCCTATGCGGCTGGTGCGGTGTTGCTGATTCCCGCAGGTATTGGCTTGGTCTGGCTGATAATCACCAAGCTAGCGGTCTAGCACACAGCACGGTTAGCATTGCCGGTTTAAGCTTTAAAACCAGGTGCCTTTTACCTCTCTATTAAGAAAGTAATATGTACTCTTCTGAATCTATTGCAGCTGCTGAGCAGTCCGACGTAGCTATTAAGCTTGCCGGGGCTCAGCAAATCAAGGATATTACCACTATCGTGTTCATGAATCTTATGCTGCTGGTACCCATTGCGTGGCCGGGGCTGGTGTTGTTTGGCTTTCGGTGGGCGTTGTTGAAAAAGGCAACTTCCAGTGCAAGGGCCGCCGTGTTGTGGAGTTGCACCTTTGTGCATGAAGTACTGTGCTTTATACTATTTGCTTCCAGTTCTGCTTCAGACGAGACTATTGGCTTATTACCCAATTACTATTACGCCTGGGGGTATGCTATTGGTATCGGGTTGAGCGCAATAGCGTTGCTGGAGCTGATGTACCGCAGCTCCGCCGCAAAATAGTAACGCCCTGCTATGACGCGGAAGTAGTACCCAGCGGAGGAAGTCTAGCAGTTATCTAACACTGAGTGGCCTACGACAGCTAACGAATCGAACTGGCCCAAATCTAACACGGCTAAAACGGGGGGCACTTCATCTGCCAGCCGCGCCTAACTGGTATATTTGCGCCTTAGTTGCCGGGCCATAGTGCCCTGTTCGCCTCAACGCGCCCTGAATGTCCGCACCAGACTCTCCAAATATAACTTCTGCTACCCCGCCCAAACGGAAATGGCCTAACATCCTTTCCCGTACTATTTGGGGCTTTTTTGTGGTCGGGCTCGGCATATTCCTGCTGTACCCCATCCTGGTCAGCATGAACTTTCTGTTCTTGTTTGGCAAGTCGCCGAGCCTGGAAGAGCTGGAAAACCCCAAGGTGGAGCAGCCCTCAGAAGTGTACACCGCCGACGGTGTGCTGATGGGCCGCTACTTCCGCGAGAACCGCTCGCCGGTACCACTCAATGAGATGTCGCCCTGGCTGACCAAGGCTCTCATCGCTACTGAAGATGTGCGCTACTACGAGCACTCCGGCATCGACCCCACCGCTATTGCCCGGGCAGTAGTGGGCGTAGTGCGGGGCGGCAGCGGCGGCGGCTCTACCATCACGCAGCAGCTGGCTAAAAACCTCTACCGCACCCGGCGCGAGGAAAACACGGGTGGCCTAGGCCACATTCCGGGAATCAGCACCATTATCAGCAAGACCAAGGAGTGGCTAACCAGCGTGGAACTGGAGCGCCGCTATACCAAGGAAGAAATTCTGCGGCTCTACCTCAATACCGTTGACTATGGCTCCAGCTCCTTCGGCATCAAAGTAGCCGCCAAAACCTTCTTCAGCACCTCGCCCGACAGCCTGCAGCCTGAACAGGCGGCCATGCTCATAGGGGCCGTAAATGCCCCCACGGCTTATAACGCCCGCTTCCACCCCGAGGCGGCTATGCGCCGCCGCAACCTCGTGCTCACGCGTATGGGGCAGGCCGGTTTCCTGACGTCTGCGCAGGTGCAGGAGTACCAGGCCCGCCCGCTAGGCCTCCGCTATCAGGTAGAAAAGCATGTAGACGGCCCCGAGAATTATTTCCGCGGGGCTATCAGCCAGCAGGTAGCCGCCTGGTGCAAAAAGAATGGCTACGACATGTACCGCGACGGCCTGAAAATTTATACCACCCTCGACTCGCGCATGCAAACGTATGCTGAAGAGGCGGTGCATGAGCGCATGAAAGCCCTGCAGCGGCAGTTTGACAACTTCTGGCGCAACCGGGGGCAAAATCCCTGGGTAGATGAGAAGGGCAATGAAATTCCCGACTTCATTGAAACCCAGATTAAGCGCACCGAGCAGTACAAGGAGCTGGCTGAGCGCTACAAAGGCCGCCCAGAGCTGCTGGAGGAGGCCCTGCACCGCAAGCGCAAAATTGCGGTCTTCACCTGGAAGGGGGATGGGGTGGATTCGCTGAACTTGTCCTTACTTGATTCGCTGGCTTATTACAAGCACTTCCTGCACGCCGGCATGATGACCATGGACCCCTTCACGGGCCATATTAAAGCGTGGGTGGGTGGCCTAGACTACAAGTTTTTCCAGTACGACCACGTGAAGCAGGGCAAGCGCCAGGCGGGCTCTACCTTCAAGCCGTTTGTGTACCTCACGGCCCTAGACAATGGCTATACTCCCTGCGACCGAATCCGGGACCAGCGCGTGACCATTAAATACGTGGAAAACGGGGAGCCCATGGAGTGGCAGCCCGACAACGTAACCCGCGAGTACACGGGCATAAACATGACCCTGCGCCATGCCATGGCTCGCTCAGTAAACTCCGTTACGGCCCAGCTAACTGAAAAAGTAGGCTGGGATAATGTGGCCAAGTATGCGCACAAAGTGGGCATAAGGAGTAACCTGCTGGCCGTACCCAGCATAGGCCTAGGCTCTGGCGGCGACGTGAGCGTGTACGAAATGGTAAACGCCTACAGCACCTTCGTAAACCAGGGCTTCCGGCCCGAACCCATGCTCATCACCCGCATTGAGGACCAGAACGGCAACGTGATTAAGCAGTTTGACCCGCAGCAAAAGCGGGTGCTTCCTACCGAAACGGCCTGGCTGATGGTATATATGCTGCGCGGCGGCATGGAAGAGCCCGGCGGTACCTCCCAGGCTCTCTGGGACTATGAGTTGTGGAAGAAGAACAATCAGATTGGCGGTAAAACCGGCACCACCAGCAACTACTCCGATGGCTGGTACATGGGTATTACCAAGGATCTGGTTACGGGCGTGTGGGTAGGTGGTGAAGACCGCAGTATTCACTTCCAGGGCTCACAGCAGGGAGAAGGGGGCCGTATGGCTCTGCCCATTTTTGGTAAGTACATGGAGAAGGTTTACCAAGACCCAGAGCTGGGCATTACCATGGGCCCGTTTCCGCAACCCACCGTCAAAATCAACAAGAAGTACAACTGCGTAACCGAGGCGCCCCCCCGTCGGCAACGCGTAGAAGCCGTTGATACTATTGTAGTAGATAACCTGCTGGAGAATCTGAATAACGGCACAATATCAGTGCCTGATAGCCTGTAGCAAAACAGGTGTTGGCCAACAAAAAAGCCCCGGCCTGTATTTGCAGGCCGGGGCTTTCACTTAGTAGCTAATGCCAGTTTAGTCTTCGTTGTAAAAAGACTCTAGCGCAGGCTTTAGCTCCGGATACTCAAATTTAAAGCCCTGGTGGAGAACCCGGTCTGCACTAACGCGTTGGGAAGCCAGCACAATCTCGCTCATTTCTCCCATTACCAGCTTCAACCCAAACTCCGGAACCTTTGGCAGTACCAGCGGGCGGTGCAGAACTTCGGCCAGAGTTTTGGTGAACTCCTGGTTGGTCACCGGAGCCGGCGAAACAGCATTGTACGTGCCTTCCCACGTGGGCTCTTCCAAAGCCTGTATAAACAAGCGGCATAAATCGTCCAGGTGAATCCAGGACATGTACTGCCGGCCTGATCCCAGGGGAGCCCCAGCCATCATTTTTACTACGCGGGCCAGTGGTACCAACGCCCCGCCTTCCGGGCTCAGCACAATGCCAATCCGGAAAATAGCCGTTCTGATACCGCCTTCAGCCACGCTGTGCGCGGCACCTTCCCACTGCTGGCAGACTTCCGCCAGAAAATCATTCGAGGCAGGTGGCGTCTGCTCATTCACCACGCGGTCGTCCTGGTCGCCGTAAATGCCAATTGCCGAGGCCGAAATAAAAGCCTGCACATGGTGGTGGCCCTTGGCCATTTCCCGAGCTATGAGCTTTGTGCCAGCCAGGCGGCTGGATAGAATTTCGCGCTTGCGCTCATTCGTCCATTTGCCATCCGACACGCTGCTGCCTGCCAGATTAATAATATAATCGGCGTAGGTAACGGCAGCTTCATCAATAACACCCGCCTGAGGGTCCCAGCGGAAGCCACGGTAACGGGAGGTACTCGGATGACGGCTCAAAAGAGCTACTTCGTAACCGGCGTCAATCAGCATCTCGGCCAAGCGAGTACCTATTAGGCCAGTGCCACCAGTAATTAGAACTTTGCGGGACATTCGGAGGGTGTTGCCAGGAGGAAGCGCCAGGTTCAGATGGGGTTGCCCTGGCGGTGGAGTTGGAGTACGGATATGCAAGCTAACAGGCAACCGGTAACTCGCAACAGAATACTTAGTGCCAGTTCAACAGGTTGTTGAGCTTACTTACCTATCAGCCGCAGAAATTCCTGCCGCAACGCGCTGTCAGTGCTGAAAGCGCCGCTGTATTCTGCCGTGAGCGTGCCACTACTGGTATCATTCACGCCCCGGCTCATAACGCATAAGTGGTCAGCCTCAATCAAAACGGCTACATCTTCAGTACGCAATGCCTGTTTGAGCTCCTCTGCAATCTGGCGAGTCAGACGCTCCTGCACCTGGGGGCGCCGCGCGTAGTACTGCACCACCCGGTTAAGCTTACTCAACCCCACTACATGCTCGCCGGGTAGGTAGGCCACATGCGCCTTCCCAATGATGGGAACAAAGTGGTGCTCACAGCACGAAAACAGCGTAATGTCGCGCTCTACCAGCAGGTTTTGGTACTGGTAGCGGTTTTCAAAGAGTTTTACCTCGGGGCGGTGTTCGGGGTTGAGCCCCTTGAACCACTCTTGCACGTACATCTTAGCAACACGTTTGGGCGTCCCGTTCAGACTATCGTCGGACAGGTCGAGGCCCAGCACTTCCATGATCTCACGGAAATGACCGGCAATAGCCGTAATTTTTGCCTCATCACTGAGGGTAAAAGCATCAGAGCGGAGGGGAGTACGGAGCGACTGGGTCAGGTGACCATCGGCCGCCGGGGCTGCGCCGTCCGCAGCGGAAGCCGCGGGCACTAGGTTATCCATGGTATTCTACAAAATTGCGTTCGGTCTCGTACAGCGTGACCGATAGGCCTAGATGCGCCGCAACGTGGGGGCGCAACTTATTCCATATCACGACGGCGATATTTTCGGCCGTAGGGTTGAGGTGGCGGAATTCTTCCGTGTCAAGGTTGAGATTCCGATGATCAAAGATATCCAGAATCTCCCTCTTCATGAGGTCACTGAGCTGCTTCATGTCATATACATACCCAGTGTCAGGATTGATGGGCCCCGTAAGGCGGACAATCAGTTCATAGTTATGGCCGTGGTAATGAGGGTTGTTGCACTTCCCAAATACGCGCTGATTTTGCTCATCGCTCCAAGCTAGGTTGTGCAAACGGTGCGCAGCATTGAAGTGTTCCTTACGGCAGACGGTTACTTGCATAGTCGAGGTGAAACCAGGCCAGGGTAATTTTGTTTGTACTCTCCAAAGAAGAAAAAGCAGCTTATCAGTTTAGAAATGTACCGTGTATAGGTACATATATATGTTGTTTTGGTAGTTAAATAATACTGTGTATGAATTATTCAACAAAAATGCCACTTCTTAAAAAAAATCAATCCGGGGTATGCAAAGTTGGCTGTCAGACTATTTAAATTTGATGAGTCGGATTCCTGTATTCAAGCCGAATTAACCTGTAAATCATTTCTTCTCAACTCATTCCATTCCATATGAAAAGAGGCGTACTCCTTTCTTTACTGCTGGTATTTGTACTATCAGTAACCAGCTTCGCGCAAAAGTCGCCGGTTGACGAGACGGACATGGCTATCAAGGGCATTCCGCGCAAAGGCCAGCGTGTTTCTGTGCAGCTTGACAGCAAACGCGTAGAAGATTCTTGGAAAAAGAAACTCGACACGGAGTTTGGTGGCAAAGTAAAAGTTGACAAAGGTATCTATACCATGGATGGTGTAGTTATCGAGGCCATTGCTAAAACCCCGGTTCGCGTAATCAGCAAGGTTGATGCCGTACCAACGGGTACTACCGTATGGTGGTCAATTGACCTGGGCAATGCTTACCTGAGCAAAGATGCTACTCCCGTGCAGTGGAAAGCAGCCGAAGGATACCTGAAGGATTTCGCTCGGATGCTCTACCGCGAAGACTTGGCTATTCAGGTGGCAGAAGCTGAAAAAGGTCTGGTATCGTCGCAGAACAACCACATGGCTGTAATTGCCAAGGCTGACGCCATCAAGAAGGACATTGAGAAGAATAAAGCCAAGAAGGCTGAAATTCAGCAGCAGTTGGCTCAGAACGCCGCTGAATTGCTGCAGTACAACAACATGGTGGACATGAACCTGAAAGAGCAGGAAGCCGCCCGCGCCGACATTGTGAACATGCGCGTGGCTCTGGAAGCTGTGAAGGAGCGCATGAACAAGATCGAGTAGTCGTACTCACTCTCTCCCAGCAAGGCCCGGTTGATGTAGTCAACCGGGCCTTTTTCTGTATTGGGTATTTGTGTTGGGTATTTTAGGGTAGGAGAGTTACTGCAATTGCGCCTTTATTTGCTGCTCTGCGTATTTCTCGTCTTTCCAGCCTGCAATTCGCACGGCGTCAGATGGGTTGCGGTGCTGGAACCACAGGCCTAGCGCCTGCCGAACGGCTGGGTAGCGCCGCATCAGCGTAGCCCAGTCGGCCACATCAGGCAAAATGCGCTGCCCTGGTCGGGCGGGTACCGCCAGAATAGTTTGCTCCATGGTGCCATCTACATCCAGCAATACTACCCCAATAGGTATCACCTCCAGAATAGTACCTGCGGGCTCACTCTCGGCTAGTACCAGCGCTTGCAGAGGCTGCTCAGCCAGCACGGAGGCCGACGCACTAGCGCGGGTGCCCGGAATGAAGCCATAGTTGCCAGGAAACGGCAAAAACTCCACTACACGCTCTATTCCGGCTTGCTGGCTGGGCTTAAACTCGTGTGCTGCCGGATCATAGTACTGCTCGTGGTTGGTACCTGCTGGCACTTCAACTACCACTTGCAATAGCCGCCGCTCCTTCGAGTAGGTTGGCAAATCGGCATAATCGGTACGGCAACCGGCTACTAACCCCAGGCTGCTGACAAGCACTCCGAAAATCAAACCAGAAGCACGCATAGAAGTGAGACCTAAGGAAACCAAAAATTTCGGGCCGGGAAGCCCCAGCCTGCTTCTAGGCCAGTAGCTTCCCGGCCCGGAATGCCAAGTAACTTAAAAATCCGACAGGCTGATAACCTACTGCGCTAGCTGCTCATCCAGCAAACGGAAAGGGTTGAGCTGCTCGAGGTGCAATACAAAGCGGATACGATCAGTGAAGTCTTTGCGGCTGCTGGGTAACTCATCTTGGTACTGAGAGCCTGCTACTGGCAGGTAAAGCCGGAATACATTCTTAAAGAGCGGCAGCACTAGGCCTGCATCGTAATACAGGCGCTGAGCACCCCGCGATTCGTACAGCGTTTGGAACTCCTTGGTAGCGCCAAAGTCTGCGAACACGGCTAATCTGGTCACCGGCAAATCAGCCTCCAGGTTTAAAGTGCTTAGCCAGCGCTGGCTGTTGGCTTGTAGGCCACTCGTGGTGGGCACAAAGCTTTTGAAGGCACCATCGCGGTCATCGGTTTGGTGCACTTGCGCGGTGAAGGCATCCGAAATCTGCTGACGATCCAGGAAAGCAGTTTGCCGGCGGTAATCGGGGCTACCGCTCAGGCCCATGTAATAATCGGTGAAGTTGGATGACTGCAGGAACCGACCCCCAAACAAGCGGGCCCGCACCTGTTTTTTCGCCGAGTAATACCGTTGGTAAGTGGCAGTAGCTCGCAGCAGAGTAGCTTCGCTCGAAGGGATGTCTTCGGCCTGCGAAGGAATGAAGTGGTTAAGCTCAACGTGCGCCGACCAGCCTTGGAGGGCATTCTCCTGATGCACCCGGTAGTCCAGTGACTGAATGCTGCTGGTACGGTGCAGGTCCTCATCCTTAATGTAGGAGAGTGTGCCTTTCAACGAGTGCTGAGGCTGGTTGAAGGCGGAGTGGGGGAGAATGAACGTAATGCTCGGCTCCAGCTTGCGGTAACGCTCAAAGCGCTGCACTAACACCCCCGTTACAAGCTGCCGGACGTTCTTTTGCGGCAGCACATTCAGGCTGATATTGCCAATACCATTCAACTCATTCCGGTTGAAGCTGTACATGGGCATGGCCAGAAAGTTGAGCTTTTTGGGCGCAATGAGGTTATTGTAAAAGGCGGCCCCCAGCATAAACTTATCAGAGGTATTGGCGCCAAATACCGGTAACCAGTTAATGGTATTTCGGTCCCAGCGCTCTACGCTGGCCAACGGCCGAATGTGCAGTGGCTCCCAGGTGCGGAATGAGCCAGTCAGGTTGATGTGGTCGTCGCGGCGGTTTAGCTCAGGGGTGAGGTAGCCGGGGTCAACTACCACGGCGGCTACTCCCTCACGGCGGAAGTTGAGCTGCACCTCATCGTTCTCGTCATCCTTAACGCTACCAAATACGGGCGTCCAGTGGGTTTCCAGTACTTTGCCTTGAGCATCGAGCGTTGCTACGGGCACTGCGAAGGGTGCGCCTCCATCATTGCGCACCAGCACTTTCACCTGCTGGTCCTGCACCAGAATATCAGAGAGCGTAGCATCGTAGTGTACCTGGTTGGTGAGCATGCTCTTGAAAAACCAATCCAGTTTCTGGCCGCTCACTTCCTCAAATACGACCTCCATATCCTCAGGATAGGGATGACGGAACTGCCAGCGCTGATAGTAGGCCTGCATAGCGGCATCAAACTTCTCCTGACTCAGGTAGCCTGCCAGGTACTTGAGCAGCGAGGCCGTTTTACCATACACAATAAGCCCATAGTTCAGTTTGCCATACGCTGCCGATGTAGGGCCACTCACAGGCTGGTCGAGGCCGCGGCTGGCCACGGCTTGATAAGGTATCTGGTTAAGTGCGGCAGCCTCTAGGCCATCTACGTCTAGAGTTTTAGCCAGCCCCGGCGACTTTACCAGAAAATCGAACTGCCCGGCTGTGGGGTTGTCGCGCTCGGCCACCCGGTTCTCCACGTAGGAGTTCACGCCTTCATCCATCCAGGGGAAGTCACGCTCATTAGAAGCCAGAATGCCATAAAACCAGTTGTGGCCTACTTCGTGTACAATTGCAGAGGGCATGGTAACCGTTACCATCGGGTATTCCATACCCGAGCCTGCGTTAAGGGCCCCGTCAACGGCCGTAGCGGAAGCATAGGGGTACTCACCCACCCATTTCGAGTAGTAGGTGAGGGCATCGTTAACGTCCTGCAGGCCTTTTATCCACTTCTCAGCGTCTTTATTAGTGAACATGACCCAAGAGGTCACCGAGCGACCCGACGGTAGCGTGACGCCGCTCTTTAGCACATTGAAGCGCTTATCGGCAAACCAGGCAAAATCGTGTACGCGGTCCTGCACGTAGCGCAGGGTTTTGGTTTCTGGAGCTGAAGCCGGGAAACTGGCATCATCGCCAAAGTCCTTCTGAGTCTTTTTTAAGGCTGTAGCCGCTGCCAGTTGATCCAGGCGAGCCTGCTCCTCGGGGTTTTGCAGTACGCCGGTGGCACCCACTATATAATTGGCCGGCAGCGTAATGCGCACATCAAAAGTGCCAAATTCAGAATAGAACTCCCCTTGATCAAGGTAAGGCATCTGATGCCAGCCTTTCCGGTCGAATACCGCTGGCTTCGGGTACCACTGGGTAATCTGATAGCTCTGATCAACGTGCCCGAACCGGGAGAAAGAATCCGGAATTTTTACCCGAAAGGGGGTGGTAATAGTAGCACTAGCCCCCGGCGCAAGTGGCCTAGGCAACACAAGCTTCGCTATATCGGGGTTGTTGGGGTCATACTCCAGCTTGGCAGCTGCGCCGTCTACTTTGAAGTCAAGGCCATCAATGAAGCCCCGCTGCTCAGCTTTGGCAAACTGAAATTTGCGGCTGCCATTGCGCAACTGCTGCTTAGCAAAGGCAGAAGTATTGTCGCGGTAGGCATTCGGCCACAAGTGAAACCAGATATAGGAGAGGGAACCCGGTGAGTGGTTGACATAGGTTAACTCTTCCTGGCCCGTTAACACGTGCTGCTTGTCGTCGAGAGCAACGTCTATGGAATAGTTGGTTTCCTGCTGCCAGGTGGCAGGAACTGGCCTAGATTGCCCCAGAGCACATAGCGGAAATAGCGCCAGCCAAGCACCGGATAAAAATTTTCTCATACAGAAGGATAAAGGAACAGGAGCGGGTGATAAAACGAAAGTACGGTCCTGCCGTCGGATAGCCACGTCATAACCTTTGCTAACCTCTTCCGTTTGCTTTTGTATTCCCTTCCTCAACTTCGCCTAAAGGCCTAACTCATTACCTCTATGTCCTTTCACAAGCAACCCAAAGACGACACCCAGCATCAAAATCATTTGGATGGCGCCGTAAAAATACTGTCCAGCGACCTACAGGAAGAGGCAGACCGCGCTGGTCTTGATAACCACTTTCAGCGCTGGATTGAAGATTTGAAAGATGTTAATAATCCGGAGCTGCACCAAATTGTAACCGACCTACAAGCTCTGAAAGCACACTTTGGGGGCGGTACCATTGATAAAAACGTAGTATCGCAGCTGCTTAGCCGCTTAGGTGCTAACACAAGCAAAGCGGCCGTATTCGCTGATAACCCCAACACCGCCGAGCGAGTGGCTAACCTGGGGGAAGCCCTGAGTGCCGCGGCTAAGCAGGTGCAATCACCGCAAACCAGTGCCGACCAAGATCTAAGCCAAGACTCTGCCAGCCGCTAACCAGCCAAGTAAGAATAACTCAACAGAATGCCCCCACGCCAGACTGGTAGTGTGCCAGGCGGTGGGGCGTTCTGCTAGGCCAGAGTAGTGGCCTAGAGGATTAACCAGTAAATGCAGAAAAGCCGGCTCCTATTTCAGGAGCCGGCTTTTCATATTCTGAAGCTAAGAGCAACTTAAGCAGTTACTTTCTCGGCGATGTTCAGGCGACGCTCTTTGATGCGAGCAGCTTTGCCCGACAGGCCACGCAGGTAGAACAGACGAGCACGACGTACTTTACCACGACGGATTACTTCGATCTTGTCGATGTTAGGCGACAGGAGAGGGAAGATACGCTCGGTACCGATCTGGTTAGAGATTTTACGAACGGTGAAAGTTTCGCCGTTTGAGTTAGAGTTTTTGCGCTGGATAACTACACCCTGGAACTGCTGAATGCGCTCCTTGTTGCCCTCACGGATTTTCACGTGAACATTGATGGTGTCACCGGCGGCAAATTTGGGGAAGCTGGCGCGGCGCTCCTGGGATTCCTGCTGAATAAAATCGAGTAATACGCTCATGGCTGGAAAAACTGTGAAGGACGGCCGCGCCGTCCGAGGTTTCTGTTAAAGAGGCGCAAATATAGCGCTCTATTTTTAAATTGTGAAATGGTGAGATAGTGAAATTGCGAGTTAGTAGTTCTGGCTGCGGCACTTACGGAAGCAGAACAGCAGAGCGTACATTTTTACAACTTCTCAATTTCACTCTTGTAATAAGTCCGGCCGCCGTTGGCGGGTCCGTTCCACTGCCTGGTCATGACGCCAGACATCAATTTTAGGCGTGTTGCCAGAGAGTAGTATCTCCGGTACCCCATGACCGCGCCACTCGGCGGGCCGGGTGTACACGGGCGGCGAGAGGAGGTTGTCCTGAAACGAGTCGCTCAGGGCCGACTCTTCGTTGCCGAGCACGCCGGGTAATAACCGCACAACGGCATCTACCAAGATAGCTGCTCCCAATTCACCTCCGCTCAGTACGTAGTCACCTACACTGATTTCGTGGGTGATGTAAGCCTGCCGAATGCGTTCGTCAACCCCTTTATAGTGTCCGCAGAGCAGCAGGAGGTTACCCGCTAATGACAGCCGATTTACGAGCGGCTGACGAAGGGTTTCCCCGTCAGGAGTCAGGTAAATGATGGCGTCGTAGGAACGCTGGGCCAGTAGCTCATCGAAACAAGCAGCAATGGGCTCCACGCGTAGTACCATACCGGCACCACCCCCAAATACGTAATCGTCAATCTGGCCGTGCTTATTGATAGCGTAACGGCGCAGATCGTGCAGATGAATTTCGGCCAGGCCTTTATCCTGAGCGCGCTTCACAATGGAATGCGCAAAAGGGCTGACCAGCAAATCCGGCT
This sequence comes from Hymenobacter taeanensis, assembly GCF_013137895.1. Taxonomy (NCBI): domain Bacteria; kingdom Pseudomonadati; phylum Bacteroidota; class Cytophagia; order Cytophagales; family Hymenobacteraceae; genus Hymenobacter; species Hymenobacter taeanensis. The sequence continues at coordinate 604,402 of NZ_CP053538.1, read as the reverse complement.
GGCACGTGACAATGTCAATCCGCATAGTGGGAGAGGCCTACTCTTCGTCTAGGGGTTCATCCTGTTCCCGCGAGCCAGGCGACAAGTACACATCAAGCAAGCCTTCTGGCATGCTCACGTACAACTTGCGTTCCTGCTCATCAGCGCGCGAGACCAAGGCATCTACCACCGGAATCAGCACTTCCTTTCCTTGATAGCGCATGGCCAGCAGGTCTTGCTGCGGCAGCTCATAGAAGGTTTCTACGGTGCCCAGCGCGCCCAGCTGCTCATCTACTACGGTGTAGCCGATGACATCATGGAAATAGAATTGATCTTCCTCTAACTCGGGCAGTTCCGCCAAGGGGCGCCACAGCTTCGCATTACGGAGCGGTTCGGCGTCTTCTATGCGGTCAATGCCCTTGAGCTTGAATAGAACCCGGTTTTCAGCCTGTGGCTGCACCTTCTCCACCTCATAGGCCACTAGCTTGCCAGGGGCCGAAGGCAACTCGAGTAAAACAGACTTGAGCTTGCGGTATTCGTCGAGGTCGTCCACATCGAAGAAAGCCACCACGAAGCCTTTAAGGCCGTGCGGCTTCCCAAGGGAACCGAGTTGGTAGCAGTCGTCGAGCGTCATGGCAGAACAGTGAGGAGAGGAAACGTGAGAAGGTGATGAGGTTGGATAAGAAGCGTAGTGGCAATAGCCAGCAGCACCTCTTATTACCTCATCACCCTCATACGTATACGCTAGAACTAAGCGCCGGCTTCCTCCGTGGTCTCAGCCGAAGCTTCAGCCGTTTCGGTAGCGTCGCCTTCAGCAGCAGGAGCAGTAGCAGCCAGAGCAGCAGCTTGCTTCTGACGCTGAGCCTCAGCGCGAGCTTCTTTCACTTTAGTTTCAGCAGCCAGAGCGGCTTTGCGAGCCTCATCTTTAGCGCTGCCGATGTTGGTACGCTTGCCTTCGATCTTAGCGTCTTTCTGCTCTTTCCACTCGGTGAAGCGCTGGTCAGCAGTGTCCTGCGTGATAGCACCTTTGATTACACCAAGCTGCAGGTGCTTACGGTAGAGCACACCACGGTAAGAGAGCATAGCACGCACCGTATCGGTGGGCTGGGCGCCTTTCATGATCCAGTCAAACGCCTTGTCGCCATCGAAGTTGATGGTAGCAGGATTAGTCTGGGGGTTGTAGGTGCCGATTTTCTCGATGAAGCGGCCGTCGCGGGGCGAGCGGGAGTCAGCAACAACGATGTCGAATTGAGCGGCCTTTTTGCGGCCGCGACGGGCGAGGCGGATTTTAACTGCCATAAACCGGGTTGGTTAAGCGACGCATCTCGTGCGTCTGATTGAAAGTGAGGCGCAAAGGTAGGGAAAAGTCTGGTAGAAAGGAACGCCAGAGAAATGATTCCCGGAGAAACCCAGTCTTTGCTGAATCAGCCTGCTACAAAGTGCTGAGGAGCAACTGATGCCAAGCGGCGCTGCCGGCTCGCTTTACCAGCAGCGCCACGGGCAAAATAAAAAGGGCTGCTCCAGAAATGAAGCAGCCCTTTTAGTAGGTGCTAACTGAGGCTAGGCCGCCATTTTTTTTGCAGGCTTGGGCTTAGCGGGAGCTTGTACTTTACGCTTGATCTTTACAACTCCTACTTTATCCATGCCCCAAATGAACATGTAGGTAGGGTCAAACTCCCACCATTTCACCCCGAAGTTAACGCGCATGGGCAGCTTGTGGTGGTTGTTCTGGAACAGCTCCCCGAAGGCGAGGAAATCCAGCGCCAGCGTGTTTTTGGAGTGGTCGTGGTTGTCAAAATTCTGGTAGCCATACTTGTGGCCGCCCCAGTTCACAATAGCACCGTGGATCGGGCCCATCAGGAAGTGGATGGGCAACAGCAGAAACTGCCACCAGGCCGTAGCAAACTGCACGTAGAACAGCACGTAGAACGTGCCCCAACCCAGGCGGGAGTACCACTTGTCGCCGAAGTTCTCAATGGCGGTCCACTCTGGGTAGTCGCCCTCAAACCGTTCCGCCAGCTCATAACGGTGGTTCAGCACATCGTTGTAGATATTCTTCGTCTTCCACATCATCGAAAACGCATTCGATGAGAAAAGAGGAGAGTGGGGGTCCAGCTCCGTATCAGAGTAGGCGTGGTGCATGCGGTGCAGCAGCGCATATGCCCGCGGCGACAGGAACGATGAGCCCTGACAGATGTACGTGAACAGGAAGAAGAACTTCTCCCAAAACTTGTTCATTGTGAACATCTTGTGAGCCGCATAGCGGTGCAGGTAGAAGGTCTGCGTGAAGAGCGACAAATAATAGTGCGCTACGAAGAAAACGAGTATCGCCATGGGCCGAAAAAGAGATGAATCGAGGGTAGAAGCGGCTAATCCTCAGTTCGCAAAAGCTCGAAAGCTAAGGATAAGTTCAGCGGCTGTTTTGTAAAACTACTGCCAGGGTACTGCAGACTGCAATTTCCCTATATAAAAGGCCAAAATATTGTTCAGCATTGAGCAGCTGGCCAACTATACGTCGCAAAAAAACAGCCGCTGGCAGAAGCCGCAAGCTGGTTGCAGGAGGGAAGTGGCCTAGCAACTCTCTCCCGGAGCAAACCATACTTGCCGGCGTTATGCTAACGGCTGCTGGCTGTTAATTAGGGCTTAATAGTAGGCTTTGGCGGCCTCCCAGTGCGCAATGTCGGGTACGGGGGCCTCAAAGCACATAGCTTCTTTCGTGACGGGGTGCTGCAACTCTAGCCGGCGGGCGTGCAGGGCAATGCTTACATCGGGCAGGGGAGCCAGGAAACCATACTTCACATCGCCCACAATAGGGGTGCCTAGGCCAGTGCTGAGCTGCACGCGAATCTGGTGGGGGCGGCCCGTGATAGGGTTTACTTGTATCAGCCAGCGGTTGCCCGCCTGGCCTAGCACGGTATAATCCAGGTCTGACTTGAGGCCCTGGCCGTGGCGCTCAGAGTAGGCCTTGGTGGTGTTCCGGATGGGGTCCTTCACTAGCCAATGAGTAAGGTGGCCACTCGTGGGGTCAGGGCATTTGCCCGTAAGCGCCCAATAGGTTTTGTGCACCTTGTTGTCGCGAAACATCTCATTGAGCCGGCTCAGGGCTTTGCTGGTTTTGGCCAGCGCTACCACCCCGCTCACGGGGCGGTCGAGGCGGTGAGCTACCCCTACAAAGGCAGCCCCGGGCTTCTTGTACTTGAAACGCAGGTATTCTTCTGCTTTAGCAGAGAGGGGCTCATCGCCGGTGGCATCGCCCTGCACAAGCAGGCCGGCGGGCTTATTGATGATGAGCAAATGGTTGTCTTCGAACAGAATTTCTTTCCGTTCCGACCACAGATTCGGACGATTCACTAGCTGGTAATGAGCAATGAAGAATGAGCAATGAGCAGTAGCCGGGTGGCCTATATCAATGGCAATTGTTTATTGCTCACTGATAAATGCTCATAGGTATTAATACGCCTCGTCAGGGGTAGGGAAGTCGCGGCCCTTCACGTCCTGTATGTAGCGCTGCACGGCATCGTGCATCACGTCGCCTAGGTCAGCGTAGCGCCGCAGAAAGCGCGGCTTAAACTCTTTGGTAATGCCCAGCATATCGTGCACAACCAGTACCTGTCCATCCACGTCGGGGCCGGCGCCAATACCAATTACGGGAATTGTGAGCTTTTCAGCCACCTGCTTGGCTAAGGAGGAGGGAATTTTCTCAAGCACCAATGCAAAGCACCCAATTTCCTGCAGTAGCAGCGCATCTTCAATGAGCTTCTGCGCCTCGGCCTCCTCTTTGGCGCGCACAGTGTAGGTGCCAAACTTATAAATGCTCTGTGGCGTAAGGCCCAAGTGACCCATTACCGGGATGCCCGCCGTGAGAATACGGGTAATGCTGTCTTTAATCTCGGCGCCGCCCTCCAGCTTAATGCCGTGCCCACCCGACTCCTTCATGATGCGGATAGCGGAGCGCAGGGCTTCGGAAGAATTGCCCTGGTAAGAGCCAAAGGGCATATCAACCACCACAAAGGCCCGCTTCACAGCCCGCACCACCGACTGCGCGTGGTAGATCATCTGGTCGAGGGTGATGGGCAGCGTGGTTTCGTGGCCCGCCATGACGTTGGAAGCGGAGTCGCCAACCAGCAGAACGTCGATGCCGGCACCGTCCAGAATCTGTGCCATCGAGAAGTCGTAGGCCGTGAGCATGGAAATTTTCTCGCCGCGCTGCTTCATGGCCAGCAATTGGTGCGTGGTCACGAGCTTGACTTCTTTGTGCTGAGACATAACAGGAAGAGGGTCTTAGAGGCTGAAGGAGTAAGGAAATGCGCTAACTCACCCGAAGGCAAACGGCGGCCCAAATCTGCAGAAATTTTCTGCAACCCACGGCTAAAGGCCCGTACATCCGTTGAGCTTACCCCAGGTAATTCTGGCCTTAGGGTGCTGCTCGGCTGGCGTAGTAAGCCACCGCCCCCACCAATAAACCAGCGAAGTAGTTACAGCAAGCCTCACATGCAGGCCTAGCTTTTGGGCGCAACTGTAGGCCAGGTACCAGCCAGCCGAAAGCAGAACGGGGTGCTTAGTAGTTCAGGAACGTGCGGTTGCGGCTCAGCTTTAAGCTTTGAAGCAGCGCCGACTTAGCCGCAATGGTGATAAAGTAACCGCGGGTAGGCCCAAACGGGCGCCAATTGCCATTAATCTGCCAGCAGTGCAGATCCTTGAACACATCAAGTGAGGTAAAAGCGGGGTTCTTATTAACGAAGTCGTAGTTGGTGCTAAACCCAAACCGCAGAGTTTCCGTCAGCTTCACCGAGCCGTTCAGGTTGAGGCTCACTGCCGTGTAGGGCGATTTGCGCGGCCGGTACAGCAGCCCAGGCAAAGGGCCCTGGTTGGCATACGTAGCCGTGAGGTTGGTGCTGAGGTCCCAGGGAATCTCAAAGTCTACGTAGTCTTCGTAGGGGTCGATGCGCGTAGGTGAGCCCAGAATGGGGTCATTGGCGGGGGCTACTGGTCGTGTAATCACCGACTTACGGTCGCCGGTGCTGGGGTTGAACTGGTAGCTGATAGTGAGGTTAGCCGAAGATAAGCGCGCCAGCTTCTTCTTCTGCTGCTCCCACAGATACTTGTTGAGCAGGCGGCCCGTAGAGTCTTGCTGGTAGAAGACGAAGTTGCTGTTTATCAGCAGGTTCAGTTTGCGAGCAATCTGCGTACGGAACACAATGCCCAATGGGCTCAGGTTAAAGGCCGTATCGGCAAAGTTGTAGCCAATATTGAAGTCCAAGCCATCTATCAGGCTAACCTTGTTGAACGGAGTAGTGCCGGTGGTGTCATTGCTGTTGCGCACTTTCATCTCCACGGAGTTCTGCAGAGAGAAATTCAGGGCACTTACTTTGGTAGTAGTTGGCACGCCAAACAGAAACCCGTTGTAGTTCGGAAGCAGCTGGGCGCTATTGTAGGCCCGGCCGGTGGCAGGGTCAATCAGGTCGCCGAGAGAAGTGTAGGTGAAAGCGCCACCCGTAATTCGATTATCCGGTGAAAACTGGTAGCTCAGGCTGGGGGAAACTTTATGGCGGAGGGCCTGAATCTTGTGCGTGCCCTTGCGCACGATAGTGCCATAAAAGTTGGTGCTGAGGTTGGCCCCGTAAGAGGCACTGTTGAGGCGGTTAAAGCCGGCAGTAGTATCAATTCGGACGGCCCTGGCTACGTTGTTATAACTGTAGTTCAGCTTTTTGAAGTACCAGACCTCATTATAATTAACACTGGGGTTGAAGTTGAAGTGCTTCAGCAGCGTGTAGTTGCCAAGCGTAATCTGAAACTGGTGCTGGATGCCATTCTGAGAGTTGCGCAGCAGTTTGCCGAAGTTGCTGAATTCAAAAGGGATGACAGCCGTTTCGCGCGATCCGCCCAACACGGGAACAGATCCACTATTAAGCAGCGTCTGAGGAACGGAGTTGGTAATGCGGTTCTGGCCTATCAGCGTGTAGGCCACTGCCAGCTGTTCATAAAACCGGCCGCGGGGCTCCAGGCCTACCAGATCGTAGAGGTACTGCCGGGCCACACCTACCGTTACATCTGGCAGCGTAAAGTTCATGGTGCCAGTTTGCGTATTCTGCGATTGGCTGAGCTGCAGCGCGTAGTTGATAGGAGAGTTACGGATCTGCTTTGAGTAAGAGATAGTAGAGGAGAAGGCAGACTGCAGATAGTTGCGGACGTTATAAGAGTTTTGCCGGTAATAGTTGTTGCTGCTGATATTCACGTTGGCCGAAAAACGGCCCCCGTTGGGCCTTGCTACGGGGCTGTGGGTCCAGGCTAACGCGTAGTTTTTAGAAGACTTGGGTACATTATAGCCGGGGTTGGTATTGGCATCGGTGGAGCCAAGAATTTGGGCTGTGGGCTGCGAGCTATAATTAAAGGAAAGCAGGCCGCTGAACCGGTAGCGGGTAATGTACTGCATCTCGGCTGTGCCCCGCCAGCCTCCAAAACGGTCGGCGTTGCCAGAATAGATATCACCGGTGAGGCGTACGCCGATGTGGTCGTTAGCGGCCCAGTAGTAGCCGCCGTTGCGCAGGAAGAAGCCCCGGTCGGCGGCCTGACCGAACGTAGGAATCAGCAGGCCCGAGGCGCGCTTGTTGCTTTTAGGGGTGGGGAAGTAGCCAAACAGGAAGCCCAGCGGCGTAGGGATGTCGCCGATAACCAGGTTGAACGGCCCGGTTATAACTTGCTCACCCGGAATCACCTTCATCCTGGAGGCGTTGATGTAAAAGTGCGGGTCTTCGAGGTTACAGGTAGTGTAGCGGCCCCGCAACCCAAACAGCTCGTTCCGGTCGTTTTTCTTGATGGTCTCGGCGTGGATATAACCCTCGCCCATGTTCGTGACTACATCCGTAATGCGGCCGCGCTTGGTTTTGGTGTTGTAGTCGATGCGGTTGGCCTGGTAGGTACTGCCGCCATCCTTAAACACGGGCCGGTCGAGCAATTTGCCAGTTGAGTCCTTGCGGCCTTCGGCCGTTACTATGTTGGTGCTGTAATCTACCGTGATGCGGGCCGACTGGATGTTCATGTCGCCGTAGTCCACATTGGCCTTATCGTAGAGAATAGCCCGCTTGTTCTGCACCTCAAACCGAATGGAGTCTTTGGCCTTGTATTTCACGGTAGTTTCCACGGCACCCTTGCGGCCGCCAGCCGCCACGCGTAAGGAATCCGGAGAGCCCGTTACCAGGCCTAGCGTGTCGGGGCGGACGGGAGCGTTGGGCTGAGGGGCGTTGATTACGCGGGGAGCCGGGCGTACATCGGCAGGCACGCTGGTAGTGCGGGGGCGCTGCTGAGCCAGACCAGGCTGAGCCGCAGCAAGGCTCAACAGTAGAGGTAGTAAAAGCAGCAGGGGCCGTGCCCACCGGCCCGGCGCGTCTAAAATCAAATGAAACACAGGCGCTAGCGGGGCCACGTAGTTTTTATCGTTTATTTTGTGGCGGTTTGCAAAGGTAGCGGGTAGCTACCCCAACTAACGAACTCCGTGCGGAATATTGTAGCTCTCAGCGCGGCGGGCCTGTTATTTTTCGCCGGCTCGTCGCGGGCTGTTGTGCCGGATGCTCCGGTGCCGGCCCCAACTAAATACCATTTGCGCACCGTTGTGCTTGACGCCGGCCATGGCGGCAAGGACAGGGGGTGCGCCGGCGTGAAAGCCCGGGAGGCAGATGTCGCCCTCAAAATTATTCTGGCCCTAGGCCACCAGATTGAGCAGGAAATGCCCGATGTGAAGGTGGTGTACACCCGTAAGACCGACGTGTTTGTGGAACTCGCCGATCGGGCCGGTATTGCCAATAAGCACAATGCTGATCTGTTTATTTCCGTCCATTGCAATGCCTCCTCCCCGGCGGCTAACGGTACCGAGGTCTGGACGATGGGTCCACACAAAACTGATGCTAACCTGTCGGTGGCCAAGCGGGAAAACGCTGTTATTTTGCAGGAAGACAATTATAAAGAGCGCTATAACGGCTTCGACCCCACCTCGCCCCAGAGCCATATTCTGTTCTCACTCTACCAAAGCGCGCACATTGTAAACAGCATTCGGTTTGCGCAAAAGGTAGATAAGCAACTGCGTACTACGGTAGGGCGGCCCTCGCGAGGAGTAAAGCAGGCGGGCTTTTTGGTGCTCTGGAAATCAACTATGCCCTCGGTATTAATTGAGTCCGGCTTCTTGACTAACCGTAGCGAAGAACAGTATTTGAACGATAAAGCGGGGCAAACGTATATAGCCGCAGGCATCTACCGCGCCTTCCGCGACTACAAAAACGAACTGGAGGCGATGAATGGCGAATAGCTCTAGGGCCTGTTCGTTTATTCGGTTTGTACCTCTCCGCTACTCTCTCACTTTACTCTGGCCCCTGTGTCGAAAGAAATAAAAGTGGCCCTGTTGGGCATCGTCGCCATTGCCTTATTGGTTTTGGGTTTTAACTTTCTGAAGGGCAGTAACTTGCTTTCTTCTGATAGAACGTATTATGCCAAGTATGATAACGTGGATGGGTTAACCATCGGTAATCCGGTTATTCTGAACGGTATCAAAGTGGGGCAGGTAAAGGAAATGAGCCTGATACCGGAAGAAGGTAACCGTGTGAAGGTAGCCGTAGAGCTCCAAAAGGGCGTTACTGTCGGCGACTCAACCGTGGCCAGCTTGAGCGGTTCGCTGCTGGGTTCTAAAACTATTACGCTGTTCTTGGGCAAAAACACCAAGGTGTATGATGGGGGTGAGGAGCTCCGCTCATATACGGTAGCCAGCATTACGGATGCTTTCCAGGCCAAAGCCTTGCCCGTGCTGGGCACCGTTGATTCAACCCTGATTAAAGTAAATGGCTTCCTAAACAAAGATGCCAAAGTAAGCCTGCAAGCCACTCTGCAAAACGCGCAGGGCAGCACCGAAGCCCTGAAAAACTTGCTGCTGATGAATCAGCGCAACATCAATCAGATTACCACCAACATGGCCCGCCTGACCGCTGACCTGAATAAGACCAGCGTGAAGTTTGATCGGATAGCCAGCAACTTTGCCGTGCTCAGCGACTCCTTGAAGAACGCTCCGGTAGGCCCGGCCATGCGCAAGCTGAATGCTACCATGACGGAAGCCCAGAGCACCATGACCACCCTGAACCGTTCACTCACAGATCAGAAAGGCTCACTGGGCAAGCTCATCAACGACACGCTGCTCTATAATAACCTCAATGCCACTGCCGCCAGCACCAATACCCTGCTGACCGACTTTCAGGCAAACCCCAAGCGCTACGTACACTTCTCAGTGTTTGGCGGTGGTAAGGATAAGACTAAAAAGGAGGTAGAAACCACCGTTACCCGCCCCAATGGCACTACCGTTGAGACGGAAGCCAAGACGACGGTGAAATAAGCTGGCTAGGCCAGTTGCACATTCTCCTTACCTTTGAAATCCGCCCCACCCAGGCGGATTTCTTGCGTCTAGCCAAAGGCGAAATGGTGAATTTGTGAAATGGTGAATGAGACATGCGATTGGCCTAGGCCACTCAAATGGCACGATTCGATCATGAGAACAGCAAATTCACTATTTCACAAATTCACTACTTCACCACCACCCACCCACGCTTCCCACCCAATGAATCTCGAATTCAACAAGAACGAAGACAGCATTAAGCAACTGAATTTCCAGCTCCAGCAGCGGCTCAAGCGCGTACAGCTGGGCGGCGGCGAAAAACGCATTGCGGCTCATAAGAGCAAAGGCAAGCTGACTGCCCGTGAGCGGATTGACTACCTGCTCGATAAGGATGCTGAAACCATTGAGATTGGCGCCTTCGCCGGTGAGGGCATGTACCAGGAGGAAGGCGGCTGCCCCAGCGGCGGCGTAGTGGTAGTTATTGGCTGGGTACAGGGCCGCCAGTGCGTGGTAGTAGCCAACGATGCCACCGTGAAGGCCGGCGCCTGGTTCCCGATTACGGCCAAGAAGAACCTGCGGGCCCAGGAAATCAGCATCGAAAACAAGCTGCCCATCATTTACCTCGTCGACTCAGCGGGGGTGTACCTGCCTATGCAGGACGAGATTTTCCCGGATAAGGAGCACTTCGGCCGCATCTTCCGCAACAATGCCGTGATGAGCAGCATGGGCATCGTGCAGCTAGCCGCCATCATGGGTCCGTGCGTGGCAGGTGGGGCTTATCTCCCGATTATGTCCGATGAGGCGATGATTGTGGATGGCACCGGCTCGGTATTCCTGGCGGGTTCTTATTTGGTAAAGTCGGCCATTGGGGAGAGCATTGACAACGAAACGCTGGGCGGGGCCACTACCCACTCCGAAATTTCGGGCGTGACGGACTACAAGTTTGCCAACGACGAGGAGTGCCTTGACCACATCCGCAACATCTTCGATAAGCTGGGCGGCCAGGCTACGGCGGGCTTCTCGCGCAAAGCCTCCGTGGCGCCTAAGGAGAACCCGCAGGAAATTCTAGGCCTGTTGCCCTCCGACCGCGCCAAGCCCTACGATATGATGGACATCATCAACCGTTTGGTCGATAACTCGGAGTTTGAGCCTTATAAAGACCTGTACGGCCAGACCCTGATATGTGGCCTAGCGCGCATTGATGGCTGGGCCGTGGGCATTGTGGCCAACCAGCGCAAAATTGTGAAGACCAAGAAGGGCGCCATGCAGATGGGTGGCGTTATCTATTCTGACTCGGCCGACAAAGCCGCACGCTTCATCATGAATTGCAACCAGAAGAAGATTCCGCTGGTGTTTCTGCACGATGTGTCGGGCTTCATGGTGGGCTCGCAGAGTGAGCACGGCGGCATCATCAAGGACGGGGCGAAGATGGTAAATGCCATGGCTAACTCGGTGGTGCCAAAGTTCTCGGTGGTTATTGGTAACAGCTACGGCGCCGGCAACTACGCCATGTGCGGCAAGGCCTACGACCCGCGCCTCATCGTGGCCTGGCCTACAGCCCAGCTGGCCGTAATGAGTGGCGCCGCCGCCGCTAACACCCTCCTGCAGATTCAGGTAGCCTCCCTGAAAGCCAAGGGCGAGGAAATCACGCCCGAAGCCGAGAAGGAGCTGCTAGACCGCATCAAAGCCCGTTATGACGAGCAACTCTCGCCGTACTACGCCGCCGCCCGCCTCTGGGTAGACGCTATTATTGACCCGCTGGATACCCGCAAGATTATCTCGCAGGGCATCAGCATGGCCAACCACGCGCCGATTGAGAAGGCGTACAACGTGGGCGTGATTCAGGTATGATTATAATTAACTAGCTCCCGATGTATAAGGACCTCAATAAACAGCAAGCTGCACTACACAACTTAATGAGTGATATCTCAGAAGAGGTGTGGTGTGCAGGCTGGATGGACGGTCTGGAATATGCTTTGTGGCATATTATGCTTCACGGCCCGGCAAAATACGGTTGGGAGCGTATTGGTGAGCAAACCATTCAACAACTGCGTAACCTGTCACAAGAGGCAGGGTGCTGGATAGTGTATAATGATGTGACTTTGGAAACAGCAGTTCCATTATCTGAGTGGGAGAAAATGTTCCAATCAGCTAACCTGAATGACTACTTGATGGTGTATAAGGAAGGATGAAAAACCTCTACCTCCTTGCGGGCTGCAACGGCGCGGGCAAAACTACTGCTGCCTATGCGTTACTGCCAAATCTGCTGGAATGCCGGGAGTTCGTGAATGCTGATGAAATTGCGCGCGGCCTCTCACCGTTTCAGCCGGAAACAGTAAGTGTGCAGGCTGGGCGGCTGATGCTGACGAGACTGCAGGAACTGCTGGCGGCCGGCGAAACCTTCGCGCTGGAAACCACCTTGGCTACGCGGCATTATCTGGCGTTTATCAAACGAGCGCAGGCACACGGGTACACCGTGCATCTGTTCTTTTTCTGGCTTAGCACGCCTGAAGCCGCCGTGCAGCGGGTACGAATTCGGGTGCGGGAAGGTGGGCACAACATCCCGGAAGACGTTATCAAAAGGCGATACGAACTGGGGTTGCAGTACTTCTTCTCTTTGTATCAATCGGTCGTCAATAAGTGGGCTTTTATCGACAACTCAGCTGGTAAGCCTCGTCGTATAGCACAAGGCATAACTGGCACGACAACCGTTCAAGATTCAGTAATTTGGCAATCCTTAAGTGGCCACTACTCATGAGTAAACTAGATCAGGCGCCCTACACTAGCGAGCAGCTGCAAACTGCCTTGGATAACGCCTACGATAATATGCTCGCCTTTAAGCGCTACAAGCAAACGCCAGTAGTAATTGTGCGCGACGGGCAGGTGGTGGAAGTATCACCAGACGAGGTGTCGGCAGACGAGCAGAAAGCGGCTTAAGCAGCATTCATTGTTAGCAGCGGCCCGCCAGTACCACCCGGTACGGCGGGCCGCTGTTGCTTATCGAAATCGGTGTTATTCGGTTTTCTAGCTATATTTTGCCCTGCTACTAGCTATCCAATACATCTTACCCTTGCTTCTATCCAGATGAAGAAACTACTATGCCTACTGCTGCTCGCTGCCACTGCACAAACAGCTCTAGGCCAGTCTGCAACGAAGCAAAAAGTATTTACCGAGGATATTGACCGTTTTTGGGTGGCCTACGACAGCATTCAGTCCACGACGGACCGCACCAAGCAACTGGCCTACATTAACAATCTGTACATCAAGCCGGGCACCGAAGGACTGACAGCGTTTATGGGTGCGCGCGACTACACAGCGGAGCTGTGGGTAGACCTGATCAACAAGCTGCCGAAGTATTGGGCGTCTATCCGGCCGAATACGCTGGTAGTGAAATCCAAAACCAAGGATATTGAGAAGAGCATCCGGCAGTTTAAGCGGCTGTACCCGGAGTTGCGGGAGGCCAGCATGTACTTCACGATTGGTGGGTTGCGCTCGGGTGGTACAGTAGATAGGAGCAAGGTGCTTATTGGGACAGAAATAGCCACTGGGAATGCGCAAACGGATGTATCAGAATTCAAAAACCAATGGCTACCTAGCGTATTCAAGGAGCAGTCCATGGATAATATTGTTCCGCTAAATGTACACGAGTACGTGCACACGCAGCAACATGGGGGCGATGCCAACCTGCTAGGCCAGTCGTTGAAGGAGGGCGCCTGCGACTTTATAACCGAGCTGATTATGCGCAAGCCCATGCAGGGCACTTACTTCACCTATGGAGTAGCGCACGAAAAGGAATTGCGGGAAGCATTCAAGCAGGAGATGTTTACCTCGTATTATGCCCATTGGCTGTATAATGGCTCTACCGCCAGCACTACCGCCGACTTAGGGTATTTCATGGGCTATGCCATCAACAAGGCCTACTATGCGCAGGCCAAGAACAAGCGGCAGGCAGTAAAGGAAATTATCGAGCTGGAATATGCTAACCCGGAAGCCGTAGAGCGGTTCGTGAAGCAGTCGGGCTACTACCCGGAGGGCTGGGACAAAGCAGAGTTGCTGGCCGCTTTTACCGCTCATCAGCCGGTAGTGGTGGGTACCATGCCCGCCACCAATGGCACCGCTGAGCTCGACGCCAGCGACCGGACACTGGTGATTCACTTCGACAGGGAAATGGGGGAGGGGATGTCGTTTAGTCCTGGGCCTCGCGGTAAGGAATACTTCCCACTGAAAAAGCCAGTAGGCTTTTCTGCCGACCGTAAGTCCTTCACCTTAGAGATAGAGCTGCAACCCCACCATGAGTATGAGTTCGTGGTGACGGTAATGCCGCGCGGCTTTATATCTAAAGACGGCTACCTGCTGCGGCAGGACTATCCTATTCGGTTCAAGACGAAGTAGGAGGTACCATTCATGACGTTACATCCAAATTAATGGCTCGTTCATATCGCCGCACTCCTGTATTTGGGGTCACAACTGCCGATTCGGAAAAGGAGAATAAGCAACGTGCCAATCGAGTACTTAGGCGCAAAGTGCGCCAAGGCCGAATCTACCTAACATTGCGTGAGGTTAGCAACGTGTTGTCCTTTGATAAAGACGGTAAAACTTATCAGCCGTTTGCGTCGCCAGTGTCAATGAGAAAGTAAGGCCTGTTTGCATGGTAGGCCACTTCAATAACGCACGCATGACCGCTAGGCCACGTACCTTTGCGGCCCACCTCAACACCGCCTCACCGTGACCGACCCGAATACCGCCGCTTTTGACAAGGCCCGCACCGGCCTCTGGACTAGCCTGCAAAAGCACCTGACGGCCGTGTACGGGGCCGAGAAAACCTTCCTGGCTGCCACGGCTTTCGTGGAGGCGTTTCCGTTTGCCTTGCACGCGGCCAGTGAGGAGCAGCAGGCCAAGTATGCCGTTGCCCGCAGTGGCCTACGCGACCTGTACACCGACGAAACCGCGCAGCTCGACACGCTGGTAAAAGCCATCCGGACCAAAGGCTACTCCGAGGATCAAAAGAAGCAACTCTACCTGCTGATTTTGGGCTACATGGATATTGCCGCTTCGGTATTTGAGCTGCTGATAACCCACGTGCCCAGCAAGCAGCCCGAAGACGAAGAGCTGGCCGCCACGGTGGCTAAGTTTGAGCGAGTACGGAAGTTTGCCCGGCTGAATGTGAAGGGCATTTCTGGGTTGCTGGGCTAGCAGAAAGCAGGGCTGGAATCAGTGAGAAAAGCCTGGTATCTTCCGGTGAAGCTAACCGCGTAACCCTCTTCACCATGACCGCCGACTACCTCACCAGCGTCCGGAAGCAGTTCGAGTACTACAAGCAGCTCGGGGAGAAAACCTTCGCCCAGCTCCCCGATGAGGCCTTGTTTTGGCAGTACAACGCCGAAAGCAACAGCATCGCCACCATTGTAAAGCACCTGTGGGGCAATATGCTCTCCCGCTGGACGGATTTTCTGACCACCGACGGCGAAAAGGAGTGGCGCCAGCGCGAAGCAGAGTTTGAAAACGACATCCAAAGCCGGGAAGAGCTTTTAGCCAAGTGGGAGCAGGGGTGGCAGTGCCTATTGGCCGCGCTGGATTCCGTAACGCCCAACAACTACCACCAAACGGTATACATCCGCAACCAGGGCCATTCCATCACGGAGGCCATCAACCGCCAGCTCGCCCACTACCCGTACCACATCGGGCAAATTGTGTTCATCGGGAAGATGGTGCGTAACGGGGAGTGGCAGTCGTTATCGATACCGCGCGGCAACTCCCAGGCCTACAACACCGAGAAGTTTGCCCAACCTGCGCACAAAGCACATTTCACGGATGAGTACCTGAAACCTCAGGCCTAACCCTAACCACACGCACCGGCAGACGCTAGGCCACTCTAGGCAATTGATGAGAATTAAATAGCACATCATTCCGAGCCTGCGCTCGGAATGATGTGCTGTTACTGACTACTTAGTATAGGCTAAGCATTTCGTCTGTTTCCGCAAGTAGCAACTGGAACGAACCGCTGTTTGGGTCGCCCGCTTACCCTAAACCGCCGTATAGCCCCACTGGACTTAACCTCCGAAAGCTATGGCGAAGAAAACCGTCTCGGAAATAATAGTAGATACCCTGATTGCGGCCGGCGTAAAGCGCGTGTACGGCGTGGTGGGCGACTCCCTCAATGGCATCACCGATGAGATTCGGGCGCGGGAGGGCATTGAATGGATTCATGTGCGCAATGAAGAGGCCGGGGCTTTTGCCGCCGGGGCCGAGGCCCACGTAACGGGCACCCTGGCCGTATGCGCGGGCAGCTGTGGCCCCGGCAACACCCACCTGCTAAACGGCCTCTACGACTGCCACCGCAGCCGCGTGCCGGTGCTGGCCATTGCCGCCCAAATCCCAAGCGTTGAAATCGGAACCCAGTATTTTCAGGAAACGCACCCCGAGAACACCTTCAAGGAATGTAGTGCCTATTGTGAGTTGATAGGCCACCCCGACCAAACCGTGCGCACCACAGAAGTAGCCATCCAAACGGCCCTAACCCAGCGCGGCGTAGCGGTACTAGTAGTGCCCGGCGACATTAGCCACCAGAAAACAGAAGCCCCCGAACCTCGCCTACCCGTACTACGCAGTCGGGCCACGCTGGTGCCTACTATTGAGGACCTACGTGCCGCCGCCGACCTGCTGAACACCTGTAGTAAGGTAACTATTATGGCTGGGGCTGGCTGCGCTGGTGCCCACGCTGAGCTGCTCCAGGTAGCTGAGGCACTGGGGGCGCCCATCGTACATGCCCTGCGCGGGAAAGAGTATGTAGAGCCCAACAACCCCTACGATGTGGGCATGAGTGGCCTACTAGGCTTTACCTCCGGCTATGAAGCCCTGATGGATGCCGATGCCATGCTTATGCTCGGCACTGACTTCCCCTACACTCAATTCTTGCCTCAAGAAGCCCGCAATGTGCAAGTTGATGTGCGGGGCGAGCATATTGGTCGTCGCGCCAGGGTAGAAGTAGGCCTGGTGGGCGATGTAGCCGCCACCATTCAGGCCCTACTGCCGCTCCTTAACCATAAGCAAGACCGCCGCCACCTGGAAAAAGCCCTGGAAAATTACCGTGCGGCTCGCCAAGACCTGGACGAGCTGGCCAGCGGTGAGCCCGGCGACATCAGCATGCACCCGCAATACGTGGCGCGTTTGCTGAATGAGCAAGCCGCCGAAGACGCTATTTTCACCTGCGATGTGGGCACCCCTACCATTTGGGCGGCACGCTACCTGCGCTTTAACGGGCAGCGCCGCCTCATTGGCTCCTTCAACCACGGCAGTATGGCCAATGCCATGCCCCAGGCCTTGGGGGCGCAACTGGCCTACCCCGGTCGGCAGGTTATTGCACTGGCCGGCGACGGAGGCTTTGCCATGCTTATGGGCGAGCTACTGACCCTGAAGCAGCTCAAAACGCCCGTAAAAGTGGTCGTTTTCAATAACAACAGCCTGGGGTTTGTGGAGCTGGAAATGAAAGCGGCAGGTATTCTGGAATACGGCACTGAGCTGGAAAACCCCAACTTCGCGGCCCTGGCCGAAGCCGCCGGGGTGCGCGGCATCAGGGTGTCTGACCCTGCTGATTTGCCCGCTGCCATTACCGAAATGCTGGCTCACCCTGGCCCCGTAATTTTGGATGCGGTGGTGAAGCGCACAGAGCTGTCTATGCCGCCTACCATCGACGCCAGCCAAGTAAAGGGCTTCAGCCTCTACACGCTCAAGGCCATTATGAATGGGCGGGGAGATGAGGTGCTGGAAATGGCCAAAACCAATTTATTGCGGTAGTAGCCACTGCTCAGCTTCCTACTCCTGGTATAGAACGCCCAGGCCAGTATACATAGCTGGCCTGGGCATTTCGGGAAATATAGTATCTGGCTGATTGAACATTCTAACGCCTGCCAGATGTTAATTCCTGGCAACTAGCCGTGGTGAAACCGCGTCGGTTGCGTTTATTTGCCCTTCTCGTATGCCGGGCGGCCCGCGCCGCCGACCCGCAGCTCAGCTCCATGACGAATAAAGAAATTAAAGCCCTCATCTCCCTGCTCGACGATCCGGAAATTGCTCCGCAGATTCAGGAGAAAATCCAGACGCTGGGGGAAAGCATTATTCCCTTCCTCGAAGAGTCGTGGGAGGAAACCTTGGATACTCAGCAGCAGCAGCGGCTTGAAGATCTGATACATCACCTGCAGTTTGATGGCCTGCAGCAGCGCCTGCGCGTGTGGCGCGATTCCGGCGGCGAGAACCTGCTGGAAGGCATGTGGCTTCTGAACTCCTATCAGTATCCCGACGCCGACTTCCAGGTGCTGAACCGCGCTATTGAGCAGCTCCGCTTTGAGGTCTGGACGCTCCTGCAACCCGAAATGCACCCCGCCGACCAGGTGCAGACCCTGAACCACGTGCTGTTCCGGGCGCATAAGTTCGCGGCCAACACCCAGAACTTCCATTCGCCGGCCAACTCCATGTTGCACCTGGTGCTGGAAACCCGGCGCGGGAACCCTCTTACGCTGTGCGTGATTTACCTGCTGGTGGCCCAGCGCCTCAAGCTGCCCGTGTTCGGCGTAAATCTGCCCAACCTATTCGTACTGACTTACCGCCCCGATAGCCCCATAGTGGAGCCTTTCTACATTAACTGCTACAACCGCGGGCTGGTGTTGTCGCGCACCGATATCGAGCACTACATTGGGCAGCTTAACCTCACACCCAATGAGATTTTCTTTGAGCCCTGCTCGCACATCGACATTGTGCGGCGAGCACTGCGCAACCTGCAGCTAAGCTTTGAGAAGTTGCAGGAGCCCGCAAAAGCAGCCGAAGTAGGCCAACTCCTGGCCATTCTCACCGACTCACCCAACACGGATGCCGCGCCCGATGAAGAATAGTAGCTTTGTGAGCTATTGACACAAAAAAGCCTCCTGCATTACACAGAAGGCTTTTTTGCTTTTATACGTGGGCTAATCTGAAGATATGACTGGCCTAGTTCAGTTTGATCAGGCAGCCTGCGGCACGTTTATCGGCCACCCCGGCGGGGCGCCCGGCCAAGATGTTGTCGAGGGCCTGCTGCAGGTAGCGCTCCTTCACGTAGCTTTCCACCTGCGCGTTATCGTCAATGGCTCCTTTGTAGCGCACGGCAAAACCGTCGCCTACGGGTTGCAGCAAAATGGCTTCGGGCGTTTTGGTGGCACCCAGCATGGCGCTTACTTTCTGGCCTTCATCCAGTAGAAGTGGGATGTCGGCGCCGCCCGTCGTCTTGATTTTTAGCTTTTCAGCATCAGTGCCATCGGCGCTGGCTTCCAGGTTGATGGGCGTATCAATGAACAGGAACTCCACCCCCCGGCCACTGTAACCCGAAGCGAGGGTGCTCAGGCGGTTTTGGTAGAGACGCGAAAACGCGCAGTTCGGGTTCACAAATACCACCACTACTGCTTTCTTACCGGCATAGCTCTTGAGGGATACCTCTGTGTTGGCGCCGTTCTTGAGGCTGAAATCAGACACCGAACGGCTGCTCTGGGCCCGAGCCACACTTACGGCTACGGTACAAAACAGCAGGGCTGCAGCGGTTATAATGGAAATTCGACGAAGAGACATGCAGGGAAGGTGAGGTTGTGAAGGAGTGAGGCTGTGAACTTGATGGGTGGGCGGCGCTTGCTGGGCAAGGTGTACTTGGTAGGCCAGTTACTCACCACTTCACAAATTCACTGAGAGCGTAAGTTAGGACGTAATCAGGATGTAAGCGCTGGTAGTGGATCTGGTGTTGGCTGCGAGAGTTTTCGAGGAGCAGGTGTCCCGTCAACACACCGGCCTCTCGCAGCCCAAACGGGTCGAGCAATAGCTGCTCTTTGAACACCAGGCCCCGGCGGCTGTGCAGCTTGTAAAGCGTCTCCTTGGCACTCCAGTAGAGACTGTATTTAACTGCATCGTCGCCGGCGTCGGCCCGTTCGGTTTCCGATAGAAACCGGGGAGCCAACTGTTGCGCTTTGGTTCTTACTAGTTCAATATCTGTGCCAACCGCCCCACGTGGGTCTAATAATACGGCCACCCACTCGCCAGAATGTGAAATAGATAGGCCTAGGCCAGGCAGCTCCGCAAAGTAGGGTCGGCCGTTGGGGTCGTTGTGCAAAGTGGCGGGAGTATCATTTACTTCTTGCAGGAGCTGGTGCGCGAGTACCCGCCCCGCTAGCCACTGCCGGGCGCGTAGTTCGTCGCGGCCATCGGGGTAGCGGGCGAGGTAGTGAGGTTGCGCCGGGAGCAGGTCCCACAGGTCCGGTACAGACTCAGTGAGCTGCCAGAGGCCTAGCACGGCCGTTTGCGAAACCGGAGTGATGGAGTAAAGTGGCAACTTGAGGTGATGAAGTGACGAGGTGATAAGGTGAAAGGGTAAAGGTAAGGCTGTCCTGTGGGAGCTTCGTGCTACTGGCAACCACGGGCGTACCTTTGTCACCTCTTCACCCCATCACCTTATTACTTCAGCAACACCTTGTCTTCTATCCACCGCCCCCAAGTCCAGAAATTAGCCTCGCTTACCGGGCACCGCGACTGCGTGTACGCGCTGGCCGGTACGCCGGGCCAGGAAGTGTTTTACTCCGCCGGGGCTGATGGTATGGTAGCCGCTTGGAGCGCCGACGAGCCTGAGCGCGACGGTGAGTTGGTGGCGAAAGTGGAGAATAGTGTGTACGCTTTGTTGCATTTGCCCGAGCGGCAGTTGCTGCTGCTCGGCCACAACTTTCAGGGCCTGCAGGCCATTGATTTGCAGGAGAAAAAACTGGCCTATGCCACCGCCCTGCCCCCCGCCGCCATTTTTGATATGGTGTACTCCGAGGCTCGGCAGCGTCTTTACCTCGCCCTCGGTGATGGTACGCTGGCAGTACTGCGGGCCCCTGACTTCAAAGTAGAACAGTTGCTCAAACTATCCGACAAGAGCCTGCGCTGCCTGGCCCTGCACGAGGAGCGTGGGGAGCTGGCTGTGGGCGGCTCCGATTGGCTGGTGCGGATAGTGGCTGCCGACTCACTGCGGGTGAAGCAGGTGCTGGAAGGCGCTACCAACTCAGTGTTTACTCTGGCCTACGCGCCCGATGGCCGCACCCTGTTCACGGCCGGGCGAGATGCTCATCTGCGCACCTGGGATGTGGCTGCTGGCTACCAACCGGCGGCCAGCGTGGTGGCCCATATGTTCACCATCAACCACGTGGCTTTCTCGCCCGATGGGCAGTACTTCGTCACCTGCAGCATGGACAAAAGCATCAAGCTCTGGGACGCGGCTACGCTCACGCTGTTGCGGGTGCTCGACCGGGCCCGCCATGCTGGCCACGGCACCTCCGTAAACAAGTTATTTTGGCCGGGAAGGCAGAATAGGCTAGTTTCGTGTAGCGACGACCGCAGCCTCGCGGTCTGGGAGCTTTCGTAAAAAGAAGCAGGAGCTAGAAGGCAGGAGCCCGAAGAAGGAGAAAATTGCGCAAGTGTTTCTTTGGTTTCAGCCCGCTTCCTCCAGCTATCTGCGGGCTCCTGGCTACTAGCTCCTGACACCATGAAAATTACCGCTCTCGATATCCGGCAAAAGACCTTTGAAAAAGCCTTCCGGGGCCTAGATAAGGATGAAGTACAAGCCTTTTTGCTCACGCTTTCTCAGCAATGGGAGCGGATGGGCGACGAAAACCGGGACTTGCGCCTGAAGCTGGAACACGCGACGCACGAGGTCAGCAAAATGCGGGAAGTGGAAACCAGCCTCTACCGCACTCTAAAAACGGCCGAAGACACCGGCAACAGTATCACGGAGCAGGCCCAGCGCGACGCCCAGCTGCGCATACGGGAAGCGCAGTTGCAGGCTGAGCAGCTGTTGAACGATGCGCGCCAGAAGGCCCGCACCGTGGTAGATGACGCTTACCAGCAGGCTGAGCGCGCCATCACTGATATGCAGAAGGAGGTGAATGGCCTGGGCCAGGAGTGCCAGCGCCTGGAGAACGTGCTGGAAGGCCTGGTGGGTGACCTGCACCGCTTGGCTTCTGACGCCCTCGATAAAGTAGAAAAAGCCAAAGCTCGACCCAAAGCCAGCACCGCCGCCATCCTTTCCCGTGCAGCTAGCGTAAAAGTGAATCGTTCGCAACCCGCCGACGACTCACCTAAACAAGACGCTGCCATGCATACTACTCTTTCCTCTACCTCCTCTGTTGCTGCCGTGGCCGGCGGTACGGCCGCTTCGTTCGGTGGTTCAGCGGCAGTAGCCGAGCCCCGGCCCGTAGTGGCCCAGCCCGGCGCCTACAACCCCAAGCCCGGCCAGCAGCCCGACCCCGGCGCCCCCGCGCAAACGCCCGGCCCCGAAATTGACCGCCCCGGAGCGCCCCGCGAGAACCCTGGCATTTCGCCCGCCCCCCACGTTGACCCAATAGCGCCCTCGCAAGTACCCGACCCAATGGCACCGCAGGTTGACCCCATTGCTCCCGATATTCAGCCCGTGACGCCTAATCACCCCGAAATTGCGCAGCCGTCGCCGGCCACGCACCCCGGCCAGCCTGGCATGGCTGCCGCTGCTACGCTGAGCGAGAAGTCTTTCTTTGACGAAATCTAGCATTAGCAACACGCGAGTATACTTTGCTCTGCGTCACTTGCTCCTCACGAAGCCTGCCTTTCCGGTAGGCTTCGTTGTTTTGTAGCCGGGAAGAACAACCAGCCAGCCACTACCGCTTCTCAAATTCACACTTCACAAATTCACCACATGGGTCAGATTGCACTGGAAGGAATGGAGTTTTTTGCTTTTCACGGGTACTATGATGAAGAGCAAAAAATCGGCAATAAGTACGGGGTTGACTTATACATCGACACTGACCTGCACGCCGCCGGAGCTTCCGACAAGCTGCACGAAACCGTAAACTACGAGGTGCTCTACCGCGTGGTAACGGAAGAGATGCTGGCTCCGGCGCGCTTACTGGAGCACCTAGGCCACCGCGTGATGGACCGGGTACTAGAGGAGTTTCCTTACATCGAGGGAGTACGCGTCAGCGTTTCGAAATTCAACCCGCCGCTGGGCGGCATCTGCCACCGCGCCCGCGTAACGCTGGAGCGGCGGCGGGCCTAGGCTTTGTAGGCGGCAACTGGCGACTGAGGGTTTTGCACCCCGTAAGAGCGTCATGCTAAGCGGAGGCGCAGCCGCAGTCGAAGCAACTCTACCGCTGACTAACTACCTGGCCCAGGCCTCTGCCACAAAGCGGTAGAGCTGCTTCGACTTCGCGGACGCCAGATCAAACATGACGTTATTTGCTTACTGGCGATACTCCGGATCAGTTGAGGAGGACAATCTGCTCAAGTCATCTTACAAAAAGCACTTCCTACTGACGCAGAAAGTACCTTATCACGCGGTACCAACTGGCCTAGCGCCTCGTGCTGACGGATAACATCTTTTGCTGCACTCAGCATGATATGCTTTTGTAGAGATTCTGATTGATTATAGCTGACGTAAGCGCAGCAACCAACAGCGGCTCCGTGGTGCATGGCACTGCGGAGCCGCTGCTGGTTTCAGAGGAGTTGAAAAATATTTTCCTACCTCTGTAACGAATGGCATATAGGCCAGTACTCCTCATAACTCTCCCGCAAATAGCTCTTCCTACCCCGTGCAAAGCCCCAGCGACGAAACCCTGATGGAGCAAGTCCGTGACAACGACCTCGACCAGCTATCCACGCTGTTTGAGCGCTATCAAGGACTACTGTTTGGCTTTCTGCTGCGGCTGACCAATGACCGGGACACCGCTCAGGATTTGGTGCAGAATGTGTTTTTGCGCATCCTGAAGTACCGCACCAGCTACCAGTCAACCCACCCGTTTAAGGCGTGGATTTACCAGCTGGCCCGCAACGTGTACGCCGACCACTGGAAAAAGCACCACGTGCCCGCCGGCGACCTGGAAGTGGCGGAGCGGACGCCTACCCTGCGCCGCGCCGCAATGGCCGGCGTAGCGGCCACCTACGAGGGCCAGGACGTGCAGGAAGCCTTAGCCCTGCTGCCCTCGGCGCAGCGCGAAATACTGGTGCTGCACCGCTTCCAGGGCTTCGATTACGCCGAGATAGGAGAGATGCTGGGCTGCTCAGAAGGAGCGGCCCGCGTGAAAGCGCACCGGGCCCTGGAGGCCCTGCGTAAAATTTACTTCAGCTGATTTCTGGACTATTTAGTCATGTTTACAAACGAAAATCATTCGCCTCTCTCGCCTGACTGCTCCTACCTGGAGCCGTTACTGGTAGACTATGCGGCCCGCACCCTGCCTCCCGCCGAGCGGGCCCAGGTAGCGGCCCACCTCGCCCAGTGCCCGGCGTGCCAGGAGAAGGCTACCCAATACAGCACCCTGCTCACGGCCCTCGACGATTTACCGCCCGTATTACCGCCCATGGGCCTGCGCGACGACTTCCAGGCCATGCTGGCGGCAGAAAAAGCGAAGTTGCCCACTGCTAGCCTGCCTAAGGCGCATGAAGCAAACGTGGTGCCCCTGCACCCAACCACTGGCACTGCTGCCGCCTCCACTACTGTAATGTGGCTGCGTATTGCGGCCAGTATAGCCCTGCTGGCAGTAGGTACGGTGTTTGGGTTGCTGCTGCGCCAGCCAGCCGCTCCGGAAATGGCCGCTGCTACACCTGCTACTGATGCCCAGCACCTAGCAGCACAGCTCACGGCGGCTACTCAGCAGCCAGCTACGGCCAGCCACCGCATTCAGCTGGTGAGCGATGCTTCTGGCAGCTCCCGCCCCGGCGACCCTACCGTGCTGGTGCTCATTAATACCCTCAACGCCGACCCCAACCCCAACGTGCGCCTGGCCGCCGCCGAAGCACTCTACCGTCTGCGGGCCGATTCATTAGTTGCCCCCGCCCTAATTCAGGCCCTGCCCGTGCAAACCGACCCCAACGTACAGATTACGCTCATTGAGCTGCTCGTGAAGCTGCGCAACAAGCAGGCTGTGCCCCAACTCAAACGCCTCTCCCAGCGTCCCGACGCGCTGCCGGCCGTGCGCGACCAGGCTCGCCAGGGCATCAACATCCTGATTTAACTTCTTCTTTTCTCTGATTGGATAGTGGTTTGACTACTGGAGTCCGCGGCTTCTGCAGGTCTTACTGAGCCTATCTGCAACTGATTCTTCTTATGAAAAAGCATAGATTTCTTCTCTTCTTCAGCCTGCTGTTAGCTGGCTCTGCCGCCAAAGCGCAGGAATACCGCACCAAACTCAGCGGCAACGACCGCAAAGTGGTCATCGAAATGCAGCACGGCAGTGAAGTGACCGTGGAAGGCTACGAGGGCGATGAGCTAATCATTAAAGGCGACAGAGCCGAAGAACCCCCTAAGCGGGCGGAAGGCTTGAAGGCTGTGTACAACTCGGCCGTAGATAATACCCGTATGGGCCTGGCCGTGACCAAGGAGGCTAACACAGTGCGCATTGTAAAGGCCTCGCGGCAAGATGGGCACTATACCATTCGGGTGCCTCGCTCGGCCGATGTAGTATACCGGGAAATGCAGTGGGGGGGCGGCAGTGTAGTGCTGCAGAACCTTCAGGGCAAGCTGGAAGTGATGATGAAAAGCTCCGATGCCAAGCTGCTGAACGTGGCCGGCCCCGTGGTAGCCAACAGCACCAGTGGCGACATTACGGTGCGCTACAACTCCTTGGGTAATGGCCCCAGCGCCATCACCAACATTAGCGGCGCCATTGATGTGGCTCTGCCCACGGCCACCAAGGCCACGCTTATGATGCGTACCATCTCGGGAGAGGTATACACCGATTTTGATATCTCCTTGCCCAAACCCGCCAACAGTACCGGCCTGACCCAGATTGGGGGGCAGACGCTCAATGGCGCCATCAATGGGGGCGGCACTTCTATCTCGCTGAAAAATGTGAGCGGCGACGTGTACGTGCGCAAAGCCAAATAACCAATTCGTAGTCAGAGTCTATTCTTTCACTTCTCCACTACCTATCCCATGTTTCGTTTCATATTGTTGCTGTCGGTCCTGCTGGGGCTGAGCAGCCAGGGCGCTTACGCCCAAAAAGTACTCGAACAGAAGGCCTCCCTAAGCTCAGGGCAACGCCTGAACCTGGAGCTAAAACACGCCACGGTTATCAAAATTCATCCGGCCAGCGGCTCCGAGATGGTGCTGCGTGCCACCGTCACGGTCAACGGTGGGCAGCTGAATGAGGCCATAACGCTTACTTCCAATAAGGCTTCTGATGGCCTCACTATTGCCTCAGTGCTGGATGAAAAACTGGTGCAAACCAGCCAGGTAGCCAACTGCCCCGATGGTGAGGGTACCACCCGCTGGGGTGGCAACTGGAACAATGGCAAATCGGGCGGCGGAGGCATTTGCCTACGCATGGAGGTAGATGTGGCCGTACCTGCCGGCGTAGCGGTGCGCGTAAACACCATCAGCGGCAACATTGAAGTAAATGGCCTAACGGCCCCGCTTGATGTAAAATCCATTAGCGGCTTTGTGGATGTAAGCTGGCCCCCAAAGCAAGGCGCTGATGTAGCCTTCAAAACCATAACTGGCGAGGTGTACACCGATCAGGATATTGCTTTCGTCAACCGCAAAGATAACCCCATTGTAGGGTACCAGGTGCGGGGTACCATGGGAGGCAGCGGCGGCCCCACCGTACGGCTGGAGTCTGTGAGCGGGGATGTGTATTTCCGCCAGCGTAAGTAAAGCTCAGCGCCTAAAGACGGCCAGCCGAAGCGGTACGCTTCCACACCTGAGTAAGTGCTTTCTCCTGCCAGGTTATTTGTAGCCGCTATTACACGTGTTGAGTGGAGCCTGGCTGGAAGGCAAAAGCACAGAAGCACCAACGCTCATTGGGGAGTTGCCGGACCATATAGACAGAGAACTTACTCGTCTATATGGTCTGGCTGCCGGCTGCTAAAGGGAGCAGTGGGGTGCGCTCAGACTTATAGGGTTGGGCCGGCGCAGTTGAGTTTCTAGGTAGCTATGGGGTTAGTAGGGCGGTGGTCCGTACGCACAGCTAGGTGATTTACGAGGGGTATCTAGGTGGTAAATAGAAGGATAGAAGCGGATTGTAATATTGTACGAAATAAATCGTAGATTATACTTGCATGTACGAGAAGCTTCGTATATGTTTGGTGTACGAACTACTTCGTAGGATAAACTATTCTCGCATGAACAAGTCACCTGCTCCTAAACCTACTGAATCTGAACTGGAAATTCTGCAGGTGCTTTGGCAACACGGCCCCAGCACTGTTCGGTTTGTAAATGATGAGCTCAGCAAAAAGCGTGATGTAGGCTACACTACTACGCTGAAGCTGCTGCAGCTAATGCTGGAAAAAGTCCTGGTTTTCCGCGACGACGAGAGCAAGACCCACATTTATCGGGCTGCCGTGCGCGAGGAGGAAACTCAGGGCCTGCTGCTCGACCGCTTCGTGGAATCGGCCTTTGGCGGCTCGGCCATGAAGCTGGTGATGCAGGCCCTGGGCAACCGCCACACCTCGCAGGAAGAACTCCAGCAAATCCGGCGCCTGCTCAACGACATCGAGATTAAGAACGACACCACCCCACCCTCAACCGACGAAGCCCTATGAACTGGCTCGAACAACTTTTGCCGCCCGCGCTCATCCGCGCCTTGGGCTGGACGTTAGTGCACTCGTTGTGGCAGGGTGCTGTGGTAGCGCTGGCCCTGGCGGGGCTCCTGCTGCTCTTGCAGCGGCACCGCGCCGCGGTGCGCTACAACACGGCCGCAGCCTCTTTGGTGGCCTTGCTGGTCTTGGCCGCCATTACGTTTGGGCGGTATTATGCTGCCGCTCGCACGGAGGTGCAAAAAGCCTCAGCCGTATCAGCCGTAACTACTGAAACCATGTTGCCAGCGGCGCCCGCCGTGGCCGCTGAGCAGCCAGCGGTAAGCGCGGCTCCCGCCAGCACGGCAGTAGCTGCGGTGGCCGACGTGGCCCCGGCAGCAGCTCCGGCCCCCACCGGCCTGCAGGCGTGGCTTACCTATTTTGACCAGAACCTGCCCGTATTGGTGGCCGCCTGGCTGCTAGGCCTATTGGCCATGACCCTGCGCCTGTTGGGCGGACTGGCCTACGTGCAGCGCCTGCGGCGCTACCGGGTACAGCCCCTCGCTGCAGAGTGGCAGGAGCGGCTGAGCACCCTGGCTGGCCGGGCCGGTTTGCAGCAGCCCATTGAGTTGCTGGAGTCGGCGCTGGTGCGGGTGCCCGTGGTGGTAGGCCACCTGCGGCCCGTGGTGTTGCTGCCGCTGGGTACGGTTACCGGCCTGAGCCAGACGTATCTGGAGGCCATCTTGGCCCACGAACTGGCCCACGTAGCGCGCCGCGACTACCTGGTAAACCTAGTGCAGTCGGTAGCCGAAACCTTATTTTTCTACCATCCGGCGGTATGGTTCCTGACCGCATGCCTGCGCACTGAGCGCGAAAACTGCTGCGACGACATGGCCACTGCCATGGTGGGCGGCAACCCGCTCACAGTAGCCCGCGCTTTGGCAGCCCTGGCTGAGCTAAGCGCCGTGCCCGCCACCCCAGCGCAGCTGGCGCTGTCGGCGCTGGGGCCCGATGGTTCCGTGCTGGGCCGTATTAAACGGCTGGTGCAAGGCCGCACGGCACCTACCTTTACAGAAGGTTTTATGGCTGCCTGCGTGGTGTTGGGTGGTATGGTGCTCCTAACCTCGGCCGTAGCCATGGCCGATCCTAGGCCAGTGGGGACCGATGGGAAAGAAGGCGGCGCCCTAAGCAAGCTGCCCTTCCTGCTGGCAGAACCTGATACCACCCTGATAACAGCCACCGAGCAGGAACTCGTAGATGTTGAGGCGGTCGAAATGCCCGACGTGCCGGAAATACAGGACGCAGCCGATCTGGCGTCCTCGTGGCAGGATAACGGAGATAAGGATAAAAAGCGCCGTAAGCGCTCCAAGCAGGTAGTGGTGGTGCAGGAAGGTGCCCGCCGCCCCGGCACCATCGTTATTGAAAAAGACAAGAAAGGCCGCCTGACGGATCTGTACGTGAACGGACGGCGCGTTGAAACGGCTTCCGCCAATAAGAAGAGCAAGCAGAAAGGGCAGGAGGTAGAGGTAATTCGGGTGGCGCCAAATGGCCAGGTATGGAGCAATGCTACTCCCGGCTTTGATTTCCGCTTCAACGACAACTTCTCCCGTGTATTTACGGTGCCCGGGGGTGGAATGAGCGAGGCCGATCTGAACCGCTTGCGTTGGCAGGCACAGCCGGGTGCGGCTCAGCTCTGGCGCGTAACCCCCGAGCTGAGAGGCAGAGCCTTCGCTATTGACCGCCGTGAGCTGGAGCGCAACACGCGCCGCGCATTGGCCCAGGCTGAGCAAAACCTGCGTGAAGCCCAACTCAATACCACCTCAGAGGAGGAGCGGGACCGGCTGGAAAGTGCCCTGGAGGAACTCCACGACCAGCGCGAGGAAATGGAAAACCGCCTGCGCGAAAGGGTTGATGAGCGTCGGGAGTTTGAAGAGCTTAAAGGCCTCAATGGCAATTTAAGAGTGCTAAGCGGCAATGCGCTGCGGTTAGAGGACAGCGAAGCCACCCGGCGCGTAGCCGATGTGGCCCGCCGCGAAAGTGAGCTGGCTCGCCGCGAGGGCGACAAAGCCCGTCGGGAAAGCGACATAGCCCGCCGGATCAGTGAGCTGGCGCGCCGGCGCGAAGTGGCTGCCAAGCAAAAGAACCAGAAGGAGGTAACCCGCCTGGGCCAGGAGATAACCACCCTGGAGCGGCAGCTGGCCACGGCTCACCGCGAAACGGAGGCGGCCCACCGCGAGACCGAAGCGGCTCACCGTGAAACGGAACGGGTAGAACGCGATACAAACCTGCGGGGCAGCATCCGGCAGAGCAGCAACGCCCGCAGCGGCGGTGATGAAGCGGTGCGCCGGGAGCTGCTCAAAGATGGCCTGATTGAAGACGACGGCAACTTCCAGTTCAAGCTCAATAGCACGGAGCTGGTGGTAAATGGCAAAAAGCAGTCGGCGGCTATGCACACGAAATATCTGCGCCTGGTAGAAGCGCAAACGGGTAACAAGCTCGCCAAGGGTTCTTACAACATTACCCGTAATACGAACAGCAATAGCAGCACTTCCTACAACGACATGCCTGCTCCGCCTAGGCCACCCCGGGCACCGCGACCAATGGTTCCGCCGGTGCCCCCCGTGCCGGCCGCCCCCGCCGCACCAGGCGTTCCTGCTCCGCCAGCGCCCCCAGCGCCCCCCCGCCTCGATTCCGACGAAATTCGGACGGAACTGCGCAAGGATGGGCTGCTGGGCGCCAGCGAGAAGGGCTTCCAGTTACAGCTAAACGACGACGGATTAACCGTGAATGGTAAGAAGCAGTCTGAGGCCCTGGCCGACAAGTATCGGCAAATGCTTGACGTGCCAAACCCCAATGACACCAAAGGCGGCAAGGCCCGCCGCAACATCCAGATCAGTGTGAGTGAATAGTAGCCTGGATCTTCCTGAATCGGCCGCCGCTGCAACGGCGGCCGATTTTTATTATGAAGTTTTTGTGAACAGGCAACTGTTGGGCCTGCTCAAGCATCTATTGCCACATCCTGCCCGAGCTATATATCGGCGCTGCCACCTCGTCCTGACCTGGCCTAGGCCACTCCGTCGGGTGTGTTTATCTCCCATTACCAGTTCGCTTGTTCCACTTCTCCTCCCACCTACACGCCGTGAAATGCTTCTGTATGTTTCTGCTGGTTTGCCTGGCTCTGGCAACCGGCACGAGCTATGCACAAACAGCTGAAACGGCCGCCCAGGCTGCCGTTCCCGCCCCCAAACGCCAGCTGCAGGCCTTGCGCATCACTGAAACTATTAAGCTGGATGGCCAGCTGGATGAGCCCATCTGGCAGCAGGCTCCCATTGCCACCGACTTCATTCAGAACCGGCCCAACCCCGGCCCTCACGAAAAGCACCCCACTGAGGTGCGCGTGCTCTATGACGATGCCAACCTCTACGTGGGCGCCATCATGCACGACGTATCGCAGGACTCCATTATGCGCGAGCTGAGCGCCCGCGACGACATTGGCAACTCCGACTTCTTCGGTGTTTTCCTGGATACGTACCACGACCAGCTGAACGGCTACAGCTTTATTGTAAGCACGGGCGGAGTGCAGGTAGATTCGCGCTACTCGCCGGCTGGCGGCGAAGATGGCAACTGGAACGCCGTGTGGGACTCGCGCACCGCCATGCGCGGCACCGACTGGATCTGCGAAATCCGGATTCCGTACTCCGCCATTCGTTTCAGCAAAGCCACCGAGCAGGTGTGGGGCCTGAACTTCATGCGCCAGCGCAAGCGCGACAACCAGGCCTTCTTCTGGAACGAGGTGAAACCCGCCGTAGATGGCTTTGTAAACCAATGGGGTGAGCTGCGGGGCCTGCGTGATATTACGCCGCCGCTGCGCCTCTCGCTCACGCCCTACGTTTCCAGCTATGTAAACCACTATCCCTACCAGGAGCAGGGCACCCGCAACACCAGCACCAGCTTCAATGGCGGCGCCGACGTGAAGTGGGGCATCAACGAAAGCTTTACCCTGGATGCTACGCTGGTACCCGACTTTGGGCAGGTGCAGAGCGATAACCAGGTGCTTAACCTCTCGCCGTTTGAGGTGCAGTTTCAGGAAAACCGCCAGTTCTTCACCGAAGGCACCGAGCTGTTCAACAAGGGCAACCTGTTCTACTCCCGCCGGGTGGGGGCCACGCCCATTGGGTTTGATAACGTAAGCAGTCAGCTGCGCCAAGGCGAGCCGGGCCTTGATGGGCAGCGTAGGCCCGGTGAAGCCGTGGTGAGCAACCCCGGCGTTACCCGCTTGCTCAACGCCACCAAGGTATCGGGCCGCACCAAGAATGGTTTGGGCATTGGGGTGTTCAATGCGCTCAGCAATGATGTGTACGCCACCGTGCGCGACTCCGTGGACGGCAGCCGCCGCGAGGTGCTTACCCAACCCTTCAGCAACTACAGCATTATGGTGCTGGACCAAAGCCTGAAGAACAACTCCTACGTTTCGCTCATCAACACCAACGTTACGCGCTGGGGCAGCACCTATGATGCCAACGTGACGGGTGGCCTGTTCCGCTTCGCCAACAAAAAAAACAGCTACGCCGTGGATGGCCGCGTGGTATACTCGCGGCGGCGTGGCAATGTGTTTGGCTCAGAAGAGCAGATTGATGACCAGGATGGCTACAAATACCAGATTGGGGTCAGCAAGATCAGCGGCAACTTTACCTGGGGCCTAAACCACGGTATTGAGTCAGACAAGTACAACCCCAATGACCTGGGCATCCTGTTCGGCAACAACAACATCAGCCAGGGGCTGTACGCCAGTTACAACAAGTATAAGCCGTTTTGGAAGGTAAATAACCTCAATACCTTCTTCAACCTGAATCACTCCCTGTTGTATAAGCCCACCCGCTACCAGGATGCCAACGTGTCGGCGGGCTTCAACACCACGTTCACCAAAAGCTTCATGACGGTGGGGGCAAACTTCGACGCCAACCCCGTTACGCACGATTACTACGAGCCCCGCCAGTACCCGCTGGGCGACTACTACGTGCGGGTGCCGGTGAATGCCAACCTGGGCGGCTTTATCTCCTCTGATTACCGCAAGAAGCTCGCGCTGGATGTAAACGCGGGTGTGCGCTGGTACGATACCGACGACCGCCTGGAACGCGCCCGGCCGCGCCGCATGGGCTACGGCTGGAACATCTCACCGCGCTACCGCGTCAGCAACCAGCTCAACTTCCGCTATAGCCTCGACTGGAACCTGCGCCAAAACCAGGTAGGCTACGTGAATGGTGGCCTAGACACGAGCCTGCCCGATGATGCGGAGTTCCGGAAAAACTACGCCACGGATGTGCTACTGGGCCGCCGCCGAGTGCTTACGGTCACGAACACGCTGTCGGGGGCATACACCTTCAACAACCGCATGTCGCTCACCATCCGCACGCGGCACTACACCAGCACCGTAAGCTACGCCGACTTTGCCCGCCTCGGCAAGAACGGCCAGGAAACCCTGGTTGATTACCGCCGCAACCGCGACAATACCTTCAATGCCTTCAACGTGGACGCCGTGTACTCGTGGTGGTTTGCACCGGGCTCTCAGGTAAGCATTGTGTGGAAGAATGCCAGCTCCTCTTTTCTGGAGGCCAACGAAGCCACCCCGCTTTACTTCGATAACCTGAACAACACCATCAATACCCCGCACAATAACAACGTTTCCATCAAAGTCCTCTATTACCTCGACTACCTGATGATAAAGCGGAAGCTGGCCAGCTAGGCCAGTAGGCTGCGTACCGCGAAACGGATTTTCGCGGTACGCAGCCTACTGGCCTAGCAGCTCCTCGGCGGCCCCGAATGCCGACTTGCGGCCATTCATTACCTGCTCTCTGATTTCGGGGAGGCGGGCGGCAATATCGGGGCGGGCGTAGAAGCGGGTTTCCAGGGTTTCGCGGATGGTTTCGTGGAGCCAGTGCAGGTTTTGCTCCTGGCGGCGGCGCTGGAAGTAGCCGCTCTCCTGCGTTTGCTGCACGTACTGCTCCACCAGCTGCCACACGGCCGGCACGCCTGCCCCCGTTACCGCCGAAGAAACCGTGACCACGGGGCTCCACTGCGAGGGCGCCAGCGGAAACAGGTGCAGGGCATTCTGGTACTCCACGCGGGCCCGGCGGGCGGCCTGCTCGTTGCCACCATCGGCTTTGGTGATGGTGACGGCATCGGCCATTTCCATGATGCCTTTCTTGATGCCCTGCAGCTCGTCGCCGGCGCCAGCCAGCATCAGCAGCAGGAAGAAATCGACCATGCCGTGCACGGCGGTTTCGCTCTGGCCTACACCCACGGTTTCCACAAATATCACGTTGTGGCCGGCGGCTTCGCAGAGTACCAGGGCCTCGCGGGTGCTGCGCGTGACGCCCCCGAGGCTGCGGCCGGCGGGAGAGGGCCGGATGTAGGCCTGCGGATGCGCGGCCAGCTGGTTCATGCGCGTTTTGTCGCCGAGAATGCTGCCGCCGCTGCGCTGCGAGGAGGGGTCAACGGCCAGCACGGCCAGGCGGTGGCCTAGCTCTCGCACCAGATGCAGGCCTAGCGCCTCAATAAACGTGCTTTTGCCCACGCCCGGCACGCCCGTAATACCCACCCGCACCGAGCGGCCCGCGTAGGGCAGCACCGCATCAAGCACTTGCTGAGCCAGGGCCTGGTCGGAGGGCAGGGTGCTTTCCACCAGCGTAATGGCCCGGCTCAGCAGCACGCGGTTGCCGGCTAAAATGCCATCGGTGTACTCAGAAACGGAGAAGCGTTTTGCCAAAGCGGAAAAGAAATGTGCCGGAAGCTTCGTTAGCTTTGAAGCGGTTACCGGTACCTACGTAAAGTAGGCCGGCAGTGGCCTACAGGCCTAGCCCAGGTATCGGCCCCAAACTAACGAAGCTTCGGCCACAATTCCGTCTTATGAAACCCACTCGTCTTTCCCTGATGCTGGGGCTGGCCCTTAGCGTGCCCACCGCTCTGCACGCCCAAAACGAGCTTAGCAACTTCACGGCTACCGGCCGCGGCGGCGTGGCCACCACCTTTGCCACCGATTATCAGGCCATTGGTATTAACCCCGCCAACCTGGGCCGGGTGGGAGGTGCTACGTTCTCGTTTACGCTGGGTGAGGTGGGCGCCGGCGTGGGCTCTCAGTCGCTCACGCGCCAGCAGCTGCGCAAGTTCATCTACAACACTAAAGACCAACTGCCGCAAACCGACCGGCTGGAGCTGGCGCGGGCGTTTACCTCCGACAATGCCCTGAACCTAAACGCCGATGCCACCACGCTGGGGCTCTCAGTGCAGCTGCCCGTAATTGGCGGCATTGCTATCAGCAACCGCATCCGGACGGCGGGGCACGTGGCCCTGAACAAGAATGCGGCCGAGCTGCTGTTTCTGGGCCGCGAGGCACCGGTGTATACCTCAGTGGGGGCGGGGGGCACGGTGCCGCTGGTATCAGAAGCCCTGGCCGGCACCGACCTGCAATTTTCCCTGCTCAACGAGTTCAACCTGGCCTGGGGCACCCGGCTGATTGATCTGCCCCTGTTCCAGCTCTCGGCCGGGGCGGGTTACCGGTACATCCAGGGGCTGGGCATTGTGGATATTCAAGTGGAGCCCGGCAACTTACAGGCCTACAGCTCCATGTCGCCGCTGTTTGATATTAACTACGGCTCTGTTGCCGCTAATCCTAACTTTAATCTGCGCAACGGCAGTGGCCTTAAGCCTGTGGGCACTGGCCACGGCTTCGACCTGGGCCTGGCCGCCGAAGCTGGCAAAGCCCTCCGGCTGGGTATAGCCATTACCGACATTGGGCACATGGATTGGGAAGGCAACCTGGTTACGGCCAACGACCAGCCCCTCAAGCGCCTTAACTCCAGTGGCGTTGGAACTTATAACTTCATCAAAGAAGCCACTCAGATATTCGCGGCCGGCACCGATAGTCTATTCGATTACCAGGCCAGCCAAACCCGTCGTGCCGATTTGCCCACTAAGCTGCGCGCCGGCGCCGGGCTGCGCATCAGCGAGTACTTTGAGGCTGGCCTTGATGTAACGCTGCCCCTGAACAACGTGGCCGGTAACCTCCCCGCCACCTTCGTGGGTGCCGGCCTCGACTACAAGCCCGTGCACTGGCTGCGCCTAAGCAGCGGCCTGACCGGCGGAGCCGGCTACGGCCTCAGCGTGCCACTGGGCTTCACGCTCACTACCTCCGCCTACGAGGCCGGCATCAGTACCCGCGACGTGGTAGGCCTGGTAGCCTCTAAAAACCCTTACCTCTCAGTAGCCGCCGGCTTCCTCCGCTTCAAGTTCGGTGGCCAGTCGCAGTAGTGGTGAAATGGTGAAGTTGTGAGGCGCGGGTGGCCTAGACAGGTTGTCATTGCCAGGATGAAGGACGAAGTAATCTTCTCTGGTCCCAGGCAGCACTTGTGATGAAACCGAAAAGCCCTTACTTCCAGCGCGGAGGCAAGGGCTTTTTCATGTATAAACGGTTCGTGCAACGAAGAAGGAAGGATTGCTTCGCTCCGCTCGCAACGACGGGACGCTGTAAGCCGCTAGGTCACCTCACCACTTCACCATTTTACCGCGTCACCGCGGTTCGGTGATGAAGTTGGGGAGGCCTAGCTTGCTGCGACGCCCCCCAAGTTTGAGGCCGTTATCGAGGTAGGTGGCTTTATCGGAGTTGGGGTTCTGGATAATGCCGAGGTAAGGGTTGTCTTCGCGGGCCACGTAGATGTTGCCATCGGGGGCGCGCTGCAGGGAGCCTACTTTCCGATTCGCCGACTTGCCAACTACTGTGGCCTTGCCGGTTTTGAGGTCGAACTGGAAGATCTGGGCCTCGCCGCCGCCTTCGCCGTTGCTGGAGCCGTAAAGCTTGCTGCCATCGGGCGAGAACTCCACGCCGTAGGCCTCGGGGTAGGGCGCAAAGGACTTCGCGTTGCTTACTTTGCCGGTGTTGCGGTCAAAGTCGAAGACTTCGTATTTGTTGGCCTCGCGCCACAGCGCCACGGCCAGCTTCTTACCATCGGGCGAGAACTTCATGGCGCCAATGGCATTGCGGCCGGGGCCGGCGTGCATAGAGCCTACATTACTCAGAATAGGTTTGCCCTGTACCCCATCGGCTGTTACCAGGAAGGTTACAAAAGCGTTGGAATTCCAGCGGTGCGCCACAATCCAGACGTCGCGGCCGTTTTGGTGGCGCACGGCCGCCAGCTTCTCGGCCACGGGCGTAATCAGGAGGGCATTGGCCCGGGGCACGTCGCCGAGGCCATTGTCGCGGGTCATGTCTACGGTGGAATAGCGCAGGCCATTGCCGTTGCCCTGGGCCGCTACCGTGAACACGTAGAACACGTTGCCGCTGCCGGGGTCGGGCACAATAAGCGCACTCTGGGTGCTGGAGTTGGAGCCCATCAGCTTTTTGCCATTGGGCATTACCTGGTGCTGGCGGTTGAACACAAATTCGCCGTTGGTATAAAACAGCAGCTGCCCCTGCTGATTGGTAGCCACCGCCGAGCCTTCATAGGTGGTCATTTTGCTGGTGAGCAGCGGGGTGGGCGCGCCGCCATCGGCTGGGAAGCTCAACCCAGCTTGCTGGCCAAACAGCCAGATAGACTGCTCCCGTTGGGCAAAGGAAGCCAGGGCCGGCAACAGCAAAAGCAACAAAAGCGAAAGTCGTCTCATCGAGAAGGTGTTGAATACGCAACGTGCATTAGGTACGCAACCTATAACGCAATTTCGTGCCAGATTTGGGTGGTAGGGCAGTGAGGTAATAGGGGAAGAAAGAAGCTGCCCCAGGCTTCTACACCGTCATGCCGGGCTTTTACCCTTTCCCATTCCACTTCATCACGCCATTTCCTCATCATTAAGTAATCATACCTCCCATTCTCCGGCGAGCAGTCTGGGAATAAGCGGCCGGATGATGTTGTAGCTGGCACCCCAGAGCTTGTAGGCGCCAATATGGTAAAACGGCACGCGCCGCGCGCTGGGCCAGCCGGGGAGCTGCCATTCTTCCTCGGTGTGGTTGGCCTCGTTGGTGAGGTGGGGCAGCGGAATCTCCAGCACTTCATCAATCTCGTGGGTTTGCCATTCCCACACCTCGGGCCTGCGAATACGGCCCAGAAATGGGGCAATGCAAAAGCCCGAGAGCACTGGTACGGTGGGCAGGGCCGCGAGTACCTCCACATTGCCGGGCAGCAAGCTCACTTCTTCGTGCGCCTCCCGCAGGGCTGTAGCCTCTAATGTGGCATCTTCGGGGTCGCGCTTGCCGCCGGGGAAAGCCAACTGCCCGCCATGCACGCCAAAAGCCGCCCGGCGTACCATCACAATCTGCAAGTGCCCGGCGGCATCCCGAAATACCGGTACCAGTACTGCCGACTCGCGTAAGTTTTTGGGAAGTGGAACGTCGGAAATTGATGGAATAGACATAGGTGCAAGGTACAGTGCCAGTCCTGAAACAGGCCTGGGCCACCTGGCAAGAACCTGTTTACTGCACCGTGTAGGTGCCGCGCTCAGTTACCGTTACGTTGGGCAGCTGGTGATGGTCGGCGAAGTACTGGTAGCCGGGGGCCAACTCTTGCCAGAAGCGCACGTGCGGATTGCCAAGGCGGTGGGCGAGGTTGCCGGCAGTAAGCTCAAACGGGAAAATGTGCACCGGAATAGCTGTTTGTCCGGCGGTACGGGCCTCTACGGCCAGCACGTACAGCTCCCGAATGCCCGCATCGGTGATGGGCAAGCAGCCGATGGTAACGTCGGAGCCGTGAATGAAAATGTCTTTGCCCGGATCTTCCAGGCCACTGCGCACCAGGTCAGCGGCGTTGGGGTAGTCAAGGCCCAATGACAGGTGGTACTGGCTGATGGGGTTGAAGCGGTTGATGTAGTAGAAACCCTCGGGCACCTGCCCATCGTGGAGGCGGCGCTTGGGCCCAAGCGTGCCCGAGGTGCCGGCCAGCCGAAACGTGCGCAGCAGCTGATACTCGCCCTCGCCCTGGTTGCGGCCCCACGCCTCTACCCGCCGCTCTACCTTCAGCGCCCGAATAAACAGCTCCAGCCGTTCCGCATCAAGGTGGTGCTCCCGCAAAACAGCCTGCATATTGCTCCCCACAACCGCGTAAGCATCCCGCACGCGGGGGTAACGAAGCTGGTCTTGCCGGAAGGCTGGGTCAGTAGGAACTGAGGAGGGGAGGTAACAGGCCGTGAAGAGGGAAACGGCCCAAAGCAACAGACGCATGAGAAAATACTAGTGGCCTACAGTCGCGCAGCTGGCGCTTATAATTCTCCTAATAGCTCAACGGAACCAGGTACTGCAAAAGTACAAGCGGGACTATATTCAGTAGCAGAATTATTTGTGGAAATCAGGAAGCTGATTTTCCTTCTTATCTGGTGCCGTGAGCTGCATAATGTTCCGGTTTAGGCCTGCTTACCAACCGCTATTTACCTGCCGGTGGCTTCCCGCCTAAATACATCTTATCTGGCGAGCCGGGGTAGATAAAAAAGCATGGGCCTAGCGGTGGCCCAAACGGTACTTTATATTCAGCTATACCACTTAGCCGGCTACCTGCGTATGGCTAGTATGTTGCAGTCAGAAGTACCCGCTCCCGCCACTTATTCACAGTACGTGCCCGATATCCTTGGTGAGGGATTCGAGCAGCTTACCATTACCCCCGCCGACTCGCCCGATTACGAAGGGGACGTGTTCAGTACCTTGGTCCGGTACCAGGCCGCGGCACCCACCACCCGCGCCGTGCTCTATGTGCACGGCTTCAACGACTACTTTTTTCAGCGTGAGCTAGCCCAGAACTACGGCGCGCACCAGTTCAACTTTTACGCCCTCGATTTGCGCAAATACGGCCGCTCTATCCGGCCTCATCAGCGCCCCAACAACGTCCGCGACCTGCGCGAATACTTCCACGACCTGCACGCGGCGCTTGCTCGGCTTCGGGAAGAAGGCAACACCACCATTGTGCTGAGTGGCCACTCCACCGGCGGGCTCATTACGTCTCTGTATGTGAGGGAGCACCAAGAGCAGGCTGGCATTGCTGCCCTGGTGCTCAATAGTCCTTTTCTGGAGATGCACCAGCCCTGGCTGCTGCGGAAAATTGGTATTCCATTGATGAGAAGGGTAGGCGCCCGGTGGCCTGATTTGCAGCTAAAGACCGCTCTTTCAGCTGTGTACGGAGAAAGCCTGCACCGCTCTTACCGGGGAGAGTGGGACTACAACCTGGAGTGGAAGCCTAACCAGGTATTTGGCATGAATGCGGGCTGGCTCCGGGCTATTCGGTGGGGGCACGCGCAAATCCGGCGGAGCCTGAATATTAAGGTGCCCGTACTGGTGCTGCATTCTGATAGAACGGCCCGGCGCGGGCATCCGGAAGATGTGTTTGAAACTGATGTAGTCCTCAACGTAGCCCATATCCGGGAGCTTTCTCCCTGGTTGGGGTCTCGGGTAACCGAGCACGCCGTGGAAGGCGCTATTCACGATGTGTTTCTGTCACGGGAGAAGGTGCGCACTGAGGCCTACCGCGTACTCTTTGAATGGCTGGGGCGGGTGCTGCCAGCTGCCTAAGCAGCCCTGCCTGCGCTGGCCACGTATGCAGGAGCATGAAATGTTCTGCTTTCCTGCTCCTGACTGCTGCGGTGTTGTGCGCCGCGGTGGCGCTGGCCCAAACCACCCCTGAGCCGTTGGCCACTTGGCTCCCCAAGCAGCGCTGGCAGCGCCGCGTGGTGTTGCTGTGCGCTCCAAGCAGCAGCAGCTCCGCGCTACTGGTCCAGCAGCAGCGCTTTGCCTCAGCGGCGGCCGCCATGCAGGAGCACGACTTAGTAGTACGGGAGGTGCTAACTGAGCAGCTTTCGGCGGCTGATATGCACTACCTAACCAAAAAGCTTGGGGTAAAATCCAGTGGTTTTACACTTTTGCTTATCGGAAAAGATGGGGGTGTGAAGCGGCGCGAAACCCAGGCCATTACAGCTGAGTCGCTTTTTCAGACCATTGATGTAATGCCCATGCGCCGCAGTGAGGCCCGAACCACTAAGCGGCCCTAGGCCACTACATGTACGGCTGCTATGAGGCAGGCTGAAGCTGAGCATTACCTTTGGCGCCTGTAACTCTGCGCGCGTGTCTGTTTCTGAACCTATTACCTACGATGTGCTTCTGGTAGGCGCCGGCCCAGCGGGTACGGCCTGTGCCCTGGCCCTGCGCACTAGTGGCCTACGGGTTGCGCTGGT
Organism: Hymenobacter taeanensis; assembly: GCF_013137895.1. Classification (NCBI taxonomy): domain Bacteria; kingdom Pseudomonadati; phylum Bacteroidota; class Cytophagia; order Cytophagales; family Hymenobacteraceae; genus Hymenobacter; species Hymenobacter taeanensis. The sequence continues at coordinate 564,333 of NZ_CP053538.1, read as the reverse complement.
AGATAAGGCCCGGTTTCCGCGCGACAAAATCTGCGGCGACGCCATTCCTAGTCCTACCCTCAAAGCACTGGCGCGGCTCAACCCGACCTATGCCGCCGAGCTACGCACCCTCACGGCTCCGCACCGCGCCGAGGTAGCCCATAGCCGGTTAGTAGCACCAAGTGGGGCGGAGGTAAGCATCAGCTGGAAAGCACCCGCCTTCAATAGCCCGCGCCTGCACTTCGATGATGCCCTGCTACAGCTCGTGCGCCGCCATACCAGCACCGAGGTGCTGGAAAACTGGCCTGTGCAGGCCGTAGAAGCCACATCAGAGCACGTTACTCTGCGCTCCAGCCAGCCAGAGCTGGCCCCCCTCAGAGGTCGGCTGGTCATTGGCTGCGATGGGGCTCACTCAGTGGTGGGCCGCCAGCTGGCACCCTGGCCTCTCAACCGGGCCCGTCATTGTGCCGCCGTGCGCGCCTACTATACCGGCGTGCAGCAGGCCCCCGAAACCACCAGCGACTTCTTTTTTCTGCGCCGCCACCTGGCTGGCTATTGTTGGGTGTTTCCGGTGGGCAACGGGGTGTATAACGTGGGCTTCGGGATGCTCTCGGCTGATATAGCCCGCAACCAGGTTGACCTGAAGCAGGTCCTGCGGCAACTGCTGGCCGAGCACCCGGGCCTGGCGCCCCGCTTCCGGGAGGCCCGGCTGCTGGGGGAGGTAAGGGGCTTTGGCCTGCCGCTGGGCGGTTCTGCCAGGCCACTTACCGGTTGCCGCGCCCTGCTCTGCGGCGATGCCGCCGCCCTCATTGACCCCATGCAGGGCCACGGCATTGATAAAGCAGTGCAGAGCGGCATTCTGGCGGCAGAGCACACCATGCGCTGCTTTCAACAGAACGATTTTGGGCCTGCTAGTTTGCACCACTACCAAGAAGAAGTTGAGCACCGTATTGGCCGGGCCCTAGGCCACCGCTACCGCCTGATGCGGCTGCTGGCTGCCCGGCCCTGGCTGGTGGATGCAGTGTTGAGCCTAGCCAGGGTACCCTGGGTGAAGCGAGTATTCGTGAAAGCCATCGGCTAACAAAAGGTTAACTTTGTGGAGCTCAACTCGTTTCTACAGGGCTGGCCTGTGGCCGGCCAGCTCCCTCTCCTTGCTAACCCGCTCTCCTATATCACTTTTGTGGCGCCTGGCGCTCCTGCTGGTCTGCTGGCTGGGGGGCTTCGCCTGCCTGAGTCCTTCGGGAGTGCCTACGCAAGAGTTACAGCAGCTGCAGCCTGGTCATCAGGCCACCGAGCCGGGCTTCCGGTTGGTAGCGGCAGCTATGCTAGAGCAAGCGGCGGTGCTGCCGGCCGTGCCGCAAGCGCCAGCCGTGGGGCTTTACACAGCCTTGCCACCTGCCCTGTTGCTTTGGAGCGGCCACGCCTGGCCATCGGCCGTGGGGGTATTGCCGGCTGTGCGGCCCTGTGCCCTGCCTGATTTATGTAGGGTGCGCCTCCTGCTGACGGCGGTGGCGCCCAATGCGCCCTAACTGGCCTAGCGTATCTCTGGGTTTGCTGTGGCACCACTAGGCAGCTTGATTGCCACGCCGCCTTAGTGCCTGCCAGTTAGCACTAGTGCGCTGTGTTATACAGCGGCGTTTCCTATTTATGGCCAAATCACGCGTATGTTTTTTCAGCAAATGTTGCTTGAGCGCAACAAAAGAGCCGCCCTTGAGGGGGCACCTCGTCCTGTAGGGCCACTGCCCGAGTTCCCTGTTGATGCGCTGGGTGCCGCCCGCCGGCGTATGCGGCGGGGCCTGCTGCAGGCAGGCTTTATTGTAACAGGTATATTTTCAGCTGCCTTGGGTCTCAAGGGGTTCTTGCTGCCCAATGAGTTTATTGACGGCGGTGTTACGGGTATTTCCCTGCTTACTAATCAGTTGACGGGCCTGTCCTTGTCGGCGCTGATAGTAGTTATCAATATCCCATTCATCATAATGGGCTATTACCAGCTAGGCAAAGGGTTTGCCTTGCGCACGTTGGCCGCCATTCTGGGGCTGGCGTTGGTGCTGCTGGTAATTTCCTTCCCGGTTATTGCCACCGATAAGCTGTTAATTGCCGTGTTTGGGGGCTTCTTCCTGGGGGCCGGCATTGGCCTCACGGTTCGCGGCGGGGCCGTGCTCGACGGGACTGAAATTCTGGCCGTGTATATCAGCAAGAAAACACCCCTGAGTGTGGGCGATATTGTGCTGGTGATAAACGTGTTCATCTTCATAGTGGCCGCCATGCTGCTCTCCGTCAACACGGCCCTCTATTCCATCCTGGCCTACCTGTCGGCGGCTAAAACCATGGATTTTATTATTGAGGGCATTGAGGAGTACACGGGCGTCACCATCATCTCCCAGCACTCCGATAAAATCAGGCTGATGATAACTGAGAAGCTGGGCCGCGGTGCTACCATTTACATGGGCAAGCGCGGCTTCGGCAGCCACGGCGACCAGCTGGAGTCACTCGACATCATTTTCACGCTGGTTACCCGCCTAGAAGTAGGCCGGCTCACCGATGAAATAGACCGCCTCGATCCGCAGGCATTTGTAGTGATGAGCAGCGTGCGTGATACCAAAGGCGGCCTGGTAAAGCGGCGCCCTTTGCACTAGTATACCCTGCATAGCCGGAGCGTTGCTCCACAGTAAAGCCCCGCTGCCCTCTCAACTTCTGAGAGCTCAGCGGGGCTTTACTGTGCCAATAAACAGGCCTAGCCAATGCTCCGGATAACGCCACCATCAACGCGCACGGAGGCGCCGTTGGTAGCCGAGGCCAGCGGACTGGAGAGGTAGACTACCATGTTGGCTACTTCCTCGGTGGTAGCAAAGCGCTGCAGCAGCGAAGAGGGACGAGCATCCCGGAAGAACTCGTGCTCAGCTTCCTTCGGGGTTTTGCCCTCGGCGGCCATTTTGCCAATAAACTCCTGCACTCCCTCAGAGGCGGTAGGGCCCGGCAGCACGGAGTTTACCGTAACGCTAGTGCCCTTGGTAAGCTCCGCCAGGCCCCGCGCCACGGCCAGCTGCGCCGTTTTGGTTGTGCCGTAATGAATCATCTCCTCCGGTATCTGCAGCCCCGATTCGCTGGAGATAAAGATGATGCGGCCCCAGTCGTTGGCCAACATCTGCGGGAAGTAGTGGCGCGAGAGACGCACGCCGCTCATCACATTTACCTCAAAAAAGTGGAGCCACTCTTCATCAGGAATCTCAACAAATGGCTTGGGGTCGAAAATGCCCACGTTGTTCACCAGAATATCCACGGCGTTTACTTCGCGCAACAGGGCCGCTACCTCCTCGGGCTTACCAAAATCTACGGCTACGCCACGCACGTTGGCCTGCGGCACCGCCGCCTGAATTGCAGCGCGCGCTTCCTGAATGCGGCCTTCTGTGCGGCCAGTGATGATAACTTGAGCGCCTTCTGCGGCCAGGCCGCGCGCAATTGCCAGGCCAATGCCACCCGTAGAGCCTGTGATGAGGGCCACCTTGCCGGTCAGTTGTAAGTCCATAGTATGATGCTTTATAGGAAGTCGATTCTCTGTCTAACCCACAGAGTCTATTTTTGTCTTGGCTGTCATCTGGCGCTCTTCCTCGGTCAAGCAGGAGTATAGACTTAGCAACAGTATTTCCGCAAAGCCGGGCATAATCAGCGCCAATAGAGCGCTAGGCCACTAGGATAGCACTACCGTTCAGTAGCTGGCCGGAAATCGGGGTTGAAGTTGAGGCTGATCTGGAGGGTATGGTTTTGCTCGAATACCACGCCATCATCATGCTGCACGGTTTGGCGCAGGTAGCTGGTTTCTACCCCTAGGGCCTCCGTAATTTGATAGCCCAGGCCACCATAAAGGCGGTTTTGGTTGAACACGTTAGCCCCCACGTTGCGGCCGTAGCTGATAAAGATTTCATCGGAGGCCAGGGCGTACAGGGTGCCGGCTTCCAGCTTTGGGCCGGTGAGCGGAAACTGCAGCTGCAGGCGGTAGCGGGAGCGGTTCTGGAAGGCGTAGGCTGCCTCTCCGGGGTCCCGCAGCCAGCGCTGTTCCTGGGTGTAGCGGTGCGCAAGCGTGAGGCGCCCGAGCGTGTTCTCCAGCTCAGCCCGCACATAAACCCGGCGCTCATGGCTGCGGCCGGCATCAGGAAAGTCGCCGTAGGGCAGGGAGAGCAGGTACGCATACCCCCCCGAAACCAGCAGCTGCTCCGTAGCGTGGTAGTTGCCCCCAATGCGGTATAAGTACTGCTGCGGATCTTGCAGGCCGTTGGTACGGCGGTACTGAAACTCCGTGTGCAGCCCCCAGCGCTGACTCAGGCGGGCGTCGCTGAAATAGGTTAGCCAGGCGTTGTGGTTGCGGTCAGTGACACGCTCCGGCGGCGCCGTTTGCGCCAGGGCCTTGCCGCCGCATAGGCACCCCACCAGCCATACCCAACCCCAAAATCGCGAAGAAGTAACCACGCAGAGGCTAACGGAAAGTTGAGGCCAACGGATGCCGGGCGCCGTGTAGCGCCCGCAGTGGCCTAGAAGGTTATGGCGGCTCACGGCCCACTAACGGCCGGCCTTATTACCCAGCTTTAATGGCGTTATAATGAGGCTTTAATGTGATTGTAACGCGCATTTAATACTCTTATAAGATCCTTTTAATTGATGCTTAATGTTGCGCTTAGAGCACCATAATATCTTTGTGCGGTAGGTAATACCATGTGGTTTGAGACTTATTCTCACGCGTTTTTCCACTTTCAAAAAAAGCCTGATGTCGCCCGTCGAACCCTCCTGTACCCGGTAGTGACCTACTCAAGCAGGTTCTTCTGAGCCGGGCACTAAGCCCCATCTGGTAAGTAAGGCTCCTTCGCCACCTGCGCTTGTCCCGTGCTTTGCCAGGCCACTAATGGCCTGGCCTGGGTTTCTCTTGCCTGTAGTTATATAACCTCATATGAGTAAGCAGCTTAGTGTATCACGGTTTTTAGACTTTTCCTACTTTAAAAATGACTTACAGGGCGGCTTTGTCTCGTTTCTGGTAGCAGTGCCCCTGTGCCTGGGTATTGCACTGGCTTCGGGCGCGCCGCTATTTGCGGGCATTATTGCCGGAATAGTGGGCGGGCTGGTGGTAGGGGCGCTGAGCAAGTCGGCGCTAAGCATTTCGGGCCCCGAGGCCGGACTGATTCTGGTGGTAGTGAGTGCCCTGGAGTCGTTGGGTTCGTTTGGGGCGCTGCAGGTGGCACTGTGCGTGGCTGGGGTTATGCAGATTGTGCTGGGCATTGCCCGTGCCGGCGTTATCAGCAATTTCATTCCATCGGCCGTGATTAAGGGAATGCTGGCTGCAATCGGCATTATTCTGATCATGAAACAGCTGCCCCACCTGCTAGGCTACGATGCTGACGCGGCCGAAACATTGGCCCTGTTCCCCAAAACCGGCTCGACCATTACGGCTCTGCTTGAAACGGCGGTGCACCATATTCAGCCCACTGGCCTAGGTATTGCGGTGCTGGCCCTGGCAGTGCTGGTGCTCTGGGAGCAAGCTTTCATTAAGCAGCATCCGGTGCTTTCTAAGGTGCCGGGCGCCCTGATAGTAGTGGTGCTGGGCGTGGTGGTAAACCAGCTGGTGCAGGCATTTAACCCGGCCTTGGCCCTGCGCGGCACTCACTTGGTGCAGCTGCCCGTGGTAACCAGCGCCGCTGATTTTCGGAACCTGTTCACGCTACCTGATTTCAGCCAGCTCACCAACGGCAAAGTGTATCTGGCGGCCCTGTCTATTGCCCTGGTAGCCAGCCTGGAGGCACTACTGTCCATTGAAGCCACCGACGAGCTGGACCCGCTCAAGCGCAAAACGCCCACTAACTGGGAGCTAAAGGCCCAGGGCGCAGGCAACCTGGTAAGCGGCCTGATTGGTGGCCTACCCTTGACTTCCGTAATTGTGCGCAGCTCGGTGAGCCTGAATGCCGGTGCCCGCACCAAGCTGGCGGCCCTGCTGCACGGCACCTTCCTGCTGATTAGCGTGCTGCTGTTCCCGAAGCTGCTGAACATGGTGCCCTGGGCAGCCCTGGCCGCTATTCTCTTGGTAACCGGCTACAAGCTGGCGCGCGTGAGTGTATTTAAAGAACAGCTGCAAGGCGGCTTCACTGAGTTTGTGCCCTTCATAGTAACCATTGTGGCCATTCTGGCAACTGACTTGCTGGTGGGTATTGGCATTGGCGCGGCTGTGGGCATGTTCTTTATCCTGCGGGAAAGCTACCGCAACGCCCACTTCTTCGAGCATCATACCGTTGATGGGCGCGACAAAATCCGCATCAGCCTCGGCGAGCATGTATCGTTCCTCAACAAGGCCAGCATCCTGACCATCCTGAAGAACATTCCCGAAAACGCCACGCTGGAAATTGACGGTACCAACTCGGCTTTCATTGACCGCGACGTACTCAGCGCCATCGAGAACTTCCGCGATTCGGCCCGGCAGCGCAACATTCAGGTGGTATTTCTGCGCAAAGCCGACGACTACACCCAAAACCTGGCCGAGCAACGGCAGGTAAATGAGCAGGAGGCAGAGTTTGAAGCGTATTATAAGCTCTTTGATAACGACCGCAATTGGGTAGGCGAGAAGCTCCGGCATGCCCAGCATCCGGCTTCGGCACTGAGCACCGATGCCCCCAAGTTTCTGTTTATTGGCTGCTGTGACAGCAGAGTGCCGGCCAGTGAAATAATAGGCACGGCGCCCGGCGAGGTGTTTGTGCACCGCAACGTAGCCAACCTGGTGGTCAGCACTGATCTGAATTTGATGTCGGTGCTGGAGTACGCAGTGGAGGTGTTGGGCGTAGAGCACGTGGTGGTGTGCGGGCACTACGGCTGCGGCGGCGTGCGCGTAGCCATGGAAACCCAGGAGCCGGGCATGCTCACCAACTGGCTCAGCAACGTGCGTGAAGTAATGCAGCGCAACAGCCTTGAGCTAGAGGCCTTAGAGACTGACGAAGCCCGCTACCGCCGCCTGGTAGAGCTGAACGTTATTGAGCAGGTATATAACCTCTGCCAATCCAGCACGGTGCTACGGGCGCGGCAGCAGCAACAGCCCCTGCACATACACGGCTGGGTGTATGACTCACACGCCGGCCGCATTCAAGACCTGCGCGTAGATACCCGCCGCGACTTTGCTGAGTACGATACGGTGCTGCGCTACCACCTGCGCCCCGAAGGCCTTACCCGCCTCACTGGCACGCTGCACCAGCCCCCAGCCATTTACTCCATTTTCGCCCCCAATACGGGAGGCCCCATCATTGCCATTCCGCCCCTGCGCGGCGACGCTCCGCTGGGCACTCCATAAAACCACTTTTGAGGGGAAGTGTGCACAAGGTCGGGCTGGTAGTCTGGCCTTGTTGCGTAGTGGCCTAGGCCTGTTCCTGTAGGGGAATGTGCGTACAAGCCCTCTGGTGCCCCTTGGCATAGGGCGCCTGCGGTGGCCTAGGGGCCGGGGGTAAGTCAAAGAGCCGGGAGCAAAGGTTAGCTAATGGGCTGCTTTTCTTGGGTAGTATAAAACCAGTATCCGTTGTAGCAATCCATTTTCCGGCATCGTCGTAGTATGTACGAACTCATTTACCCCTTGTACTGCTGCTTTTATGGATTTTACCTCTGCCCGGCCCGAAGACCTACTGATTGATGCTGCCCGTAACGGCGACGTTGCCCACCTCCAGGAACTCCTGGCCCAGGGCCTCGATGTGAACCTGCAGAATGGCAAAGGCTTCACGCCCCTGATTGTGGCGGCATATGACGATCAGGTAGAAGCCACCCGAGTATTGCTAGAGGCCGGCGCCGACCCCAACGTGCAGGACGCTTCCGGCAATACGGCCCTCATGGGGGTTAGCTTCAAGGGCTACGCTGAAGTTGCGCGCCTCCTAATTGAGCACGGCGCCCAGTTGGACGTACAAAACGGTAACGGCGGCACGGCCCTCATGTTTGCTACATTGTTCGGCCGCAACAACATACTCCCGGTGCTACTGCAGGCGGGTGCCGACATCAACGTGCAGGACGTGCGCGGCCTCACCGCCCCCGACCTGGCCGTGCAGCAAGGCAACGCCGAAGCCCTGCGGATTTTCGATGAGCACTTCGGCCGGAAGTCCTAGGCCACTTCAACTGGCCATGCTGCCCACAGCGCGGCAGACTAAGCCAGTGAATTTATCTACTCAACCCCAACCCTTAGCTCAATACACCCATGGACCGCGGAAACCCGTACGCCTCGTATGCTTATGCCTTACTACGCATTGTGGTAGGCCTGCTCTTTGCCATGCATGGCAGCCAGAAACTGCTGGGCTTCCCCGGCGGCGATGGCAATACCGTAGAAATTGCCTCCCTGATGGGGGTAGCCGGGATTATTGAGCTAGTGGGTGGCCTCCTGATACTAGTCGGCTTCCTGACGCGCCCTGCCGCTTTCCTGGCCAGTGGCATGATGGCCGTAGCCTATTTCATGGCTCACGCGCCTCAGCATGCCCTGCCCATCGTGAATAAGGGCGAGTTGGCCGTGGTATTCTGCTTTGTGTTTCTCTACATCGCGGCCCAGGGCGCGGGCGTCTGGAGCATTGATAGCATGCTGCATCGGCGGAGCCCCGGCGCGGTGGGCATGTAGGCCTGCTCTACTCAAGAAATGCACAACGGCCGGACATTTGTCCGGCCGTTGTGCGTGTAGGCTACTTAGTCCAGGAGCGGTTATGGTCGAAGAGTAAAAAGCCCACCTGAACTATGTATTGAGTGGTGTTCTGCCGGAACGCGTACAGCTTGTTATCAAAGCGCAGCTGCCTGGTGTAGGGCGTGAGGCTGCCTTCGTAGCGTGCTCCCACATCAAAGCGCCACAGCTGCACCCCAATGCCCACCTGGCCCAGGAGCTGTACCCGCTCGGGGCTGGCATACAGGCTGTTGTATGCAGCAACCCAACTTTCCGTTGAAGAGCTTATTGCCTTTTCCCGCTCGTGTCGGGCTACTACCGGGCCAGCTACTACATAAAACTTTTCGGTGACATGGTATCCTGCCAGCGCCCCCACCTCCAGCCGACGAATCCAGGGAGCATAATAGAAGGTGCCTCTGGGGAACTGGACTTCATATTGATTGCCTAATACCTTGGTATACCCTACCTCTGGCTGCACAAAAAAGGTGCCTTGTCCTATTCCAACCCTGGCATACGCGCTGATTCGGTTGCCCGTATCGTCCTGCCGCGCATTATCGGTATAGGTAAGAATGGTGGTGCTACCCAGCGTGAGCTCTCGTTGCTTGGCCCAGGTCTGGTTGATGTTAAAGCTGCCTGCCACGCCTACTGCTTGCAGGTGCTGCGCTGTGGCGCTTTGCATAGTGGCTAGGCCACTCAGCAGCGCGCATGATAACAGAATAGACGTTTTGTGCATGGAAGAAGAATAGAGAGGAAAGAAGATAGACACAGGTATTGCTGGTAGGCGCTAGGCCACTCCGGCAATTATAGTTTACTTCCGTAATAAGCAAAAAACATAGCACAGTAGAGATATATCAGCCCCTGAAAGGGGAGCCAGCATACGACTTGATTTTACATGACCGGGTAGTTCAGCCTGACGTAAGGAGAGCTATGACCACCAATCTGAATCAACCCTATGAAACTCAAACCCCTGAATCAGCAGACCATTGTGATTACGGGTGCCACCAGTGGCATTGGCCTGGCCACTGCCCGCCTGGCGGCCGAGCGCGGCGCCAAACTGGTGCTAGCCGCCCGCAGCGAGGCCGACCTGCACCATGTAGGCGCTGAGCTCAGCCATAAGGGCGCCCAAGTGGTTACAGTGGCCGCCGACGTAGCCAGCGTAACAGACATTCAGCGGATTGCCACCACCGCGAAGGAGCGCTTCGGTGGCCTCGATACCTGGATTAATAATGCGGCTGCTTCCATCTGGGGCCGCCTGGAGGAGGTCAGTCACGAAGACAGCCACCGGATGTTCGAGACCAATTTTTGGGGAGTGGTATACGGCTCACTGGCCGCCGTGAAGCACCTCAAAAAGCGGGGTGGCGCGCTCATCAACCTGGGCAGCGTGGCATCGGATATTGCGTTTCCGCTGCAGGGCATGTACTCGGCCAGCAAGCACGCCATTAAGGGCTTCACCGATGCCCTACGCCAGGAGCTGGAAGAGGAAGGAGCCCCCATTTCTGTTACGCTCATTAAGCCATCGGCCATCAACACACCCTTTCCGCAGCACGCCCGCAACTACATGGATAAGGAGCCCAAGCTGCCCCCACCCGTGTATGAGCCTGAGGAAGTGGCCAATGCCATTGTGCATGCCGCCGAGCACCCCGAGCGCGACATTTACATTGGGGGCGGCGGAAAAATGTTCAGCACCATGAACAAGCACCTGCCCCGCGCCATGGACTTCCTCAACGAGAAAGTAAACATGAAGCTCCAGACCCGCGATGAGCCCCCACGTAACCCCGCCGGCTCCCTGCACGGCCCCTACGTGCGCGACGGCAAAGCGCACGGCACCCACCCGGGCTACGTTATGCAAAAAAGCCTGTACACCCGCGCCAGCCTGCACCCCGTCATCACGGGGGCCTTTGCCGCTCTGGCCGGAGGTATTCTGGTGGCGCTGCTATCGGGCAAAAACAGCAGTAGCAGCGAGCCAGCTGAGGAAAACGAAAGCGCCACTGCGTAAATAAGCCTTAGGCCACTGCTGGCTGACGCCCGTAGCAATGCATTGCCTACAAACCGGCCGGACCCCATAGGGTCCGGCCGGTTTGTGCGGGGGCAGTAGGGGCCTCAGGCTAGTTCCCCAGCGGCTGCCAGGGCTGCTCTACCACGGCGGCGGTATTCTTCGACAGGAAGTTGTTGTACAACTCCTCGGCGGGGCCCTGGCCTAGCAGCGGCTTGCCCTCACTGGGTAGCACCAGCAGGAGCGCGTTGGAGGCCAGGCCTAGCTCTTGAGTGAGTTGCTGCTGCAGGGCCTCGGGGTTATGCACGTAGGCCTCTTGTAGTTTCACCACGGTCAGGTGCTGGCCTTCGTGCTCAATATGAGCAAATACCCCCGCGGGGCCGGTGGAGAAATTATCCGTATCGTTCTGCATGGAGAAGGGTGTGAGTGGAGCTACCCTATACGAAAGTTGGTGGCCAACTGCTGGCTTTGCCTGAGCCAGTTCTGAACAAAGCAAAACCGACCCGCCGTAGGGCGAGCCGGTTTAGCATGCGGGGCCTGGCTGGGGCCAGTGAACCTGTTTTCTCAGCCGGGTGGTAGTTGTGTAAGCTGACCAGGGCTAGGCCCCCTGGCTGCTGTTCCAGATGTCGCGGTGGAGCTTCCAGTTGTTGCCCTCGTGCTTCCATACCACCATGTATTTGCCCTGGTCGAGCACCTGGTGATTCATGCCGTATAGGTGGTAATTGCCCATTTCAATGGCTGTATCTTCGTTGAGCTGCTCTACTTCCACGGAGCGCAGGTTGGCCTCTTTAATGCCCATTTGCATGGCACCCTGCCAAAACGCGGCAATGCCCTCGTGGCCCTGCACTGGCTCGCTACCCGTGGGCAGGAGCATGCCATCGGAAGTATAAAGACGCGCCATGCCTGCGCCGTCGCCCAGCCCGAAGGTCTTTTCAAAGGTTTTGTTGGCTTGCCGAATCTCGTCCATGATAGTTGTGGTCAATGCATCCATAGAATGGTGGGGTTGAGGGTGGTACAACAGTGACGTAAGACTACCTAGAAGGTACACTATTCACGTGAACCAAAGCACCAAGCAGACGAATTCTTTTCTGAGCCAACAACTCAGCGTGTGCAGGCGTGTGACCGCGCGCCTACCGGCCTGGCATATGTACCGGCCTACAGTTGCGTAGCGCAGAGTGTTATTGGTGCACAAAACTCCCCAGGCCTTGGGCCCGGTGGGTGCGGGTAGAAGGCCAAGCATAGCTACTCACACGCGCGTAGGCACACCTGCTTACCGTAGGCCAGTAAGCTCCAGCGTTTCGCCGGCTTGCAACGGGTGCACCGTTACGCCTGCGGCAGGGGAGAGGTGGGCGCGCAACTGCTCCGGCGTGCCTACCAACGAGGCAAACGTGCCGTAGTGAAACGGTACCACATGATGCACTCCCAGCAGCCCGGCCGCATACGCCGCCTCCCGCGGCCCCATGGTATACCGGTCGCCGATGGGCAGGATGGCTACGGTGGGCTGGTATAGGTCGGCCAGCAGGCGCATGTCGCCGAACAGGCCTGTGTCGCCGGCCGCGTAAAGCACCGTATTGTCGGAGAAGCGCAGCACATAGCCCACAGCCTCGTGCCGGAAACCAGTGCGGCCTCCGGGCAGATCTACATGGGCCGCGTGGTGCGCTACTGTCATGGTGAGGCGCAGGTCCAGCAGGTTAATGCTGCCACCCACATTCATGGCCTCGCACTGCTCCGGCGGCACACTCCGCTCAGTGAGGTAAAACCGGACTGGCGCGGGAGCTACCACTTTGGCCCCGGTGCGCGCCAAGAGAGCGGGCAATTCCGCATCGAAGTGGTCGTCGTGGCCGTGGGTGATAAGCACCAGGTCAGCCTGCTCGGGGTTGCGCAGCTCTTCCGGCACGAAGGGGTTGCCGGTTAGCCACGGGTCGAGGAGGAGTACGTGGCCCTCGGGAGTAGTAATGCGGAATGTGGAGTGGCCTAGGAGCTGAATTTGGGTAGGGCTGGGCATGCGGGTGGGGTAGCAGAAGTACGGCGCTAAGCTACTGGTTGCTGCGTCCTTCCCGGAGTAAGGACTTCGTAAAAGAAATTGGGAGCCCTATATTTGCAGCAGGTTATACCTTAACCGTACCCCAATGGAAATTACTGAGTAGAGATAATAATGGCGCCCCAGCCCCATTCTGTAGTGCACAGAATGGGGGCTCGGGCTGGAAACGTCCAGTTATCCGTCAGGCGGCTTTTGCCTGATCAACCTCAGTCTGCATGTAGTCCATTCGCTGGCCCCGCCCAATACCTCTTTCCTCCTGGCTCCTCTAGCTTAGCGGCCCGCTGGCTGCTACGCCGCTATGCATACTGCTGCGGTGCACTCTATTTTGGCCGGGCTCTGCCGGTGCATCCCATGCCCACGACGCACATGGTGGCGTTCGTATTCGCTCACAGTGTGCCGGCTCGCTTCCACGAAGTGCTGATAGAGCCTGCTGGTGAGGTAATGGGGTGTTTCAACCAAGCAATACGCGTGGCCCAGGCTACGCTGCCTGGGCCACTTCGCACCATTTCCTGATTGCTCGTGCGGCTGGCTACCTATGCCTGATTCACATTGGCATTATCACCCATCTTTTTACTGTTTTCTATATGAGTATTGTCGCTACTTCATTGGCCTATAGCCATCCTAATAAAGAAGTTCTGTTCCAAAACCTGCACTTCTCCGTGCCGAAAGGAGCCAAGGCCTCTCTGGTCGGAAACAACGGCGTCGGGAAATCAACCCTGCTGCAGCTGCTTGCCGGCCGGGTACCGCCCGCATCTGGGGAGGTGCTACTTGCCGAAAGGCCATACTACGTGCCACAGCACCTAGGCCAGTACGATGCCTATACCGTGGCCCAGGCAATGGGCGTAGCTGAGCAACTACAGGCCTTGCAGGCTATTCTGGCTGGTGAGGCCACGGCGGAAAATTTCAGCCGCCTCAACGAGGCCTGGGACCTGGAGGAGCGCGTACAGGCAGCCCTCTCGTTTTGGCACCTGCAGCACCTGGGCCTGTCGCAGCCCCTGCATGAGCTGAGCGGGGGCGAGAAAACCAAGGTGTTTCTGGCCGGTGCCCTGGTGCACGCGCCCGCCATCATCCTGCTCGATGAGCCCTCTAACCACCTCGATGCCGAAAGCCGCCAGCTGCTCCACGACTTTATCGGGCGCAGCAAGGCCACCATACTGGTAGTGAGCCACGACCGGGCCCTGCTGAATCTGGTGAATCTCACGCTTGAGCTGACCCCCACGGCAGTGGAAGTATATGGCGGGTGCTACTCGTTTTACCGGGAGCAGAAAGACGCCAGGCTAGCGGCCCTGCATGCTCAATTAGACGATAAAGAAAAGACCCTGCACCATGCCCAGCAAAAGGCCCGCGACGTGGCCGAGCAGCGCCATAAGCAGGAGGCGCGCGGCAAAGCGCAAGGCCTAAAGAAGGCCCTGCCCCGCATTGTGGCCGGTGGCCTCAAAAGCAAAGCCCAGCAAAGCTCCGCCAAACTCAAAGAAGCCCACGCCGATAAAATCAACGGCATTACCCAGGAGCTGCACCAGATCCGGGGGCAGCTGCAGGAGCACCAAATTCTGAAGATAGATCTGGCCAAATCAGACCTGCATCGGGGTAAAACGCTCATTGAGGCCCGGGCCATCAACTTCACCTACGGGCAGGAGCCGCTCTGGCAGAAACCCCTGTCGTTTCAGGTGCGCTCCGGAGATAGGATGCGCCTTGCCGGCCGCAATGGGGCCGGTAAGAGCACGCTGCTGAAGCTGATGACGGGTAGTCTGACACCCACAAATGGCAAAATCTTCGTGGCCGACTTCGAGTACTTCTACATCGACCAGGACTACTCTCTGCTGGACAATGGCCTGACGGTGTTTGAGCAAGTGCAGCACTTCAACTCCCGGGGGTTGCTAGAGCATGAGCTGAAAACGGTGCTGCACTACCAGCAGTTTCCGCGCGAAGCCTGGGACCGGCAATGCGCCGGCCTCAGCGGCGGCGAGAAGCTGAAGCTGCTGCTCTGCTGCCTCATCGTGCGCAACAACGCCCCCGATGTCCTCATCCTCGACGAGCCTACCAACAACCTCGATGTGCACAGCCAGGAGGTACTCACCGCCGCTATAAAAGACTTCGGCGGCTCCATTCTGCTCATTTCCCACGACCAGTATTTTGTCGAGGCCATCGGGGTAGACGTAACGCTGGAACTGGCCTAGCAAACCAGGCTCCCGCTGCCTAGGCCAGTTGGCATCCTGCTTCCCGTAATGCAGTAGTCGGGACTGCCGTGGTTATTAGGAAATCTGCACTGTGCCTTTGATGTGGGTTAGTGCCCACTGGTCTAGGCGGTGCAGGATGGGGGCCAGCTCGGCACCTTTGGGCGTGAGCTGGTAGGTGACCTCGGGCGGGAAGCCGTTGTGCACGGTGCGCTCCACAATGCCGGCGTCTTCCAGCTGGCGCAACTGCTCCAGCAGCACTTTTTTGGACACACGCGGAATAGCCCGCCATAGCTCCGTGAACCGCAACGAGCCGGCCGCCAGATGGAAAAAGATAATCGGCTTCCATTTGCCCGAGAGCAGACCCAGGGCCACTTTGGTGGCGCAAAATTCGACCTCGTGATAAGTGTGGCGCATACGCGGGAAACGAAAAAGTAACCAGGTAACCAGCGGGTAACCTTCTTGGGGTGGTGGCAAGGGCAAAGATACATTTGCCCCGTTGGGTAGCCGCTGCCGCTAAGGTTGCCGCACCCGGCCAAGATAGTAGGTAACCCGCTTCTCCTATGCAAGTTCAACTGATTCGTAACGCCACGCTGCTGCTGAAAGTGGCCGGCAAAACCCTGCTCATCGACCCCATGCTGGGGGCCCGTGCTCAGTACGACCCGCTTCCTATGGCTGGCAACAACCTGCGCTATCCGCTGGTTGACCTCCCTTTCCCAGCTGAGGAACTACCCCAGTTGGTGGCCTCTCTCGATGCGGTGCTGCTCACCCACCCCCACCCCGACCATTGGGACACCGTAGCCCAGCAGCTTCTGCCCAAAGAGTTGCCTGTCTTCTGCCAACCCGCCGACGAGGAAACCCTGCTAGGCCAGGGCTTCACCCAAGTGCGGCCCGTAGAAGGCCAACTCAACTGGGAAGGCATCCAGTTCTCCCGCACATCGGGCCAGCATGGCACCGGCGAAATTGGAAAACTGATGGGCACGGTTTCTGGCTTTGTAGTGGAGGCCGGGCAGCAGCGCCTCTACATTGCCGGCGACACCATCTGGTGCGACGATGTAACCCAGGCCCTCGACCAGTACCAACCCGATGCTATAATCCTTAATGCCGGCGCCGCCCGCTTCGCGCAGGGAGACCCCATCGTTATGACGGCCGCGGAGGTACTGCAAGTGGCCCAGCATGCCCCGCAGGCCCAGGTATATGCCGTGCACCTGGAAGCTGTGCCTCACGGCACCGAGAACCGGGCAACAACCCAAGCAGTAGCAGAGCAGGAAGGCCTGTCAAGCAGGGTGCACGTGCCCGCCGACGGCGAATGGATAACCATCCAGAAGTAAATACAGCCCCCCCGCAGGTTAGGGTATGTCAAATGCTGGCCTACGCCAGATCAGGCAGCTGTTCTGTTTGGCGCAGGCCACATGCTTGATGAAGAAAGGCTGCCGGCGCTTACAGAATATGCAGCGCCGGCAGCTCTTTTTTTTAACCGCAGATGATTTACCAAGCCCCACCGTGGCCTGCCGGCTACTGCCAGCCGGGCCGGTAGTCGCGCTTCACGAAGCGGTTCACCTCCTCAAAGTTGGTGACGCGGAGCTGCTGTGGGTCCCAAACCAGCTCAATGCCCCGGCCGGGGTAGTCGAAGCCGGGGCCGGTGGTTTTGGGCCGCCGCAGGTCATAGCCCCGAATGGCCAGATTCGCCATGAGCAGGGCTTCTGTTAACGGGCCCGCCGTTTCAAAGGGGGCACTGACGGTATGGTTGCCGTGCCCGGCTATGCAGGCTTCTACCCACTGCGCATAGTGGCCCTCGGCTCCGCCCGGCACGCGGGCCAGGGTAGGCTTAACCTTCACCTCCTGATTATGGGAAAGCGGCAGCAGGCGCGGATTGGCGGCGTAGGTGCTGGCCATCATCTTGCCCTTCTTGCCCACAAACAGAATGCCGTTGCCCCCGTCGCCAAACAGCTCATTGGGGCCCAGCTCCTCGGGCCGCTCCGGCTGAATGCCCCCGTCCATCCAGTGCACCGTAACTTCCTGCTTGTTCTTTTTGGTAGCAGGGAAGGTAAGCGTGACGTGGCTGGAGGGCGGGCAGCTCTCGGGGAAATAGCCGCGCTTAAACTCATCCACATACACGCTGCCCACGCTGGCCTGCACGGTGCTGGCGTATTGCAGGCCTAGCACCCGGAAGGGCGCTTCCAGCAGGTGGCAGCCCATGTCGCCGAGGGCGCCCGTGCCGTACTCCCACCAGCCGCGCCAGTTGAAGGGCACCAGCTTATCCACGTAGGGGCGGAAGGGTGCCGTGCCCAGCCACAGGTCCCAGTCCAGCTCCGGGGGCACGCTGGTAGCCCCAGTAGGCCAGGGAATGCCCTGGGGCCACACGGGGCGGTCGGTCCAGCAGTACACGGTGTGCACTTTCCCGATGAGGTTGGCATCGTACCACTCCTGCAGCTGCCGCACCCCGTCGCCGGAGGCACCCTGGTTGCCCATCTGCGTCACTACGGGGTAGCGCTTGGCGGCCTCGGTCAGGGCGCGGGCTTCGTAGAGGTCGTGGGTGAGGGGCTTCTGCACATACACGTGCTTGCCCAGCTGCATGGCGGCCAGCGTAACGGCCGCGTGGTTGTGGTCGGGCGTGGCCACCGACACAGCATCAAAGTTCTTGGATTCCTTATCGAGCAACTGCCGCCAGTCTTTGTAGTATTTGGCCTGCGGAAATGCCTGCCTGGACTTGGCTGCCCGCCGGTCGTCTACGTCGCAGAGGTAGCCGATGCGCACTTTTCCGGTTTTAGCAAAGGAGGCCAAGTCGCTTTCTCCCTTGCCACCTACTCCCACGCCGGCAATCACCAGTTGGTCGCTAGGGGCGGTGTAGCCCTTGCCACCCAGCACGAAGCGCGGCACAATCATGAACGTGGCCGCCGCGGCAGCACCTTGTTTGATAAACTCGCGCCGGGAGGGCAGGAGGGGAGTTTGGCTCATAGGAACTAGAGAATAACAGCGAAACAGAAACCAGCCGCCCTCCGGGCCCCTGGGTACGCTGGCCCACGGATATGCCTGGGCCCAAATAAAATAAGCGCCATAAGGTAGCAAAATCAGGTAGATGGCCTACCAGCTTGCTACCCATAAAAACGTCATGTCGAGCTTGTCGAGACATCTCGCGGGCTGACGCTGCTATATTCCTGCAACGGTGCACGCGAGATGTCTCGGCAAGCTCGACACGACGTTCTGTTAGCTATTCCGCTTCTATGGTATGCTAGAAACGTTCAGGGTAGTCAGGTCGGCCACCGAGCCGAGCAGCCAGGTTTTCTGGAGCAGCGCGGCAATGCGCTCCGGCAGTTCCGCCACCGTGAGCGGCTGGGCTGGCCTAGCCACCACGTAATACCGCGAATCGGCCCGCTCGTGGAGGCGCGCCTTGGCAAAGGAGAACAGGCCCCGCTGAGCATAGCGCGCCGCGCCGGGGTAGCTGCTCTCATCGGCTCCCACTTCCAGCTGCACCGCCTCCGCCGAACCGCCAGCCGGCCGCGTCAGGAAATACTGATGCAGCTCCAGCAGCGCCTCCTGAGAAGCCGCCACCGATTCGGGCAGTATCCCGCCGCCGGAAGCCACGTGCAGGATATAGCCGTTGCTATCCGTAGCAAACCAATCAATATCCGCGTCTTCTTGGTCTATTTCATTGATGCGCATACTTTTTAGTCAATATATTCTTTAGATGTATTGTATTTATAGTTGATAATATATAGCTATAGGATCAATGACAAATTCGTATCCTAGTCTGCCTGTTAAAGTAGCATCTATTCCAGTCATATGAGATATCATATTCATCATAGCTTCTCGCATTCCTGTTTTTTGATTAGGATCATTTATTTTGTCGTCTATAAACTGCAATACTTTTTCGTCGTTATTGCCTGATTGAGTGACAATTCCGAAGAGTGTCAATTCTTTTTCTGTTTCTCTTGAATATTTATGAATTAAAGTATTAATGTCTTCTTTTAGATAATTTCTATTTAGAGAAGCACTAAATAGCTTTTGCTCATAGACATCTGATAATACTATTTGAAACAATAGTTGATCTTTATACATTTCTTTTATAATGAACTCCAAGTGATGCATGTATTCATCATCAAGTGATGATCCTAGTCCTTCCAATAATTGAGTTGCCTTCTTATTGATAATATCTTGCAATAATGCTTTCTTGTTTCTGTCATTAACTGATTTTGATTGTGATATAGCCTGTTTTTTTTTCAGACTTTATATTTGCTCCTCCTTTGCTAATGTAATCAAGTCCGTAATGTAATAATTTGAAATAATGTATCAGTTCGTGTACAGCTTTGGTGTCGTTTAAGACTGATCGCCCTGTTATTTTTATAAATTTAGTTTTGTGTATATCTTGCTCAAAGCTAGATATGCTGTCATTATTTACATCTAATACCTCTTGATTTTCATATATTTTCGATTCAAAAATATTATAAGCATAATCATGCAGATACCTTTTTTCAGTATTTTTATAACTAGCGCTGATGATATCTGCCATTACTCTGCCACTAGCCATTGGTCCCTTCTGTGAAGTATCTTGCTCAGAACTGTTGCTTTCGGTTTTAAGAATAGATTCTGTTATGCCCTCAAATATTTGAGACGATATAGAATACATTTTGTATTCATCAAGATAAATAAAAGACTTAATGCTTTTCATTGTTTTTGTTTTTTATTGAAGGAAATTTCTTTCTATTTTCTAAAAAATCATTATAAAATTTATTTCTGGTATTTATTAATGACTTTATGCTTGTTATTATTATAAATAAACCTGTCAAAACACCTAGTGCAACGCCGAAATGCTCTAATTGATATATCATGACGCGCTCTTGTTAATTGTGTCAAGATGCTTGTATATAGAATAACTAAAAATTAGTGCTGATATGCATAAAAATATTAATACGCCTTTGATATTATTTGAATTAACTTCATTCTTATTGGTGAGTTCGTTCAGTGCAAGAGAAATGCCGTATAAAGATGAAAATACTATTATTAATAAAGTTGAGTATCCAATTTTTTGTTTCTTCCATATTTCGTCAACTAAGTTATTTCCATCAAGTTCATTGATATTACTTACGTTTAGCATTAGGCCAAATGCTGATAAATCTCCCTCGTTAAAGACAAAATCTGCATCCAATTTCTTAAAAAACAAGAAATAAAAAAATCTTAACACCAAAGGTATTATGCCTGTTGCTACAGTGTATATTATCCATCTGTTCTTATTCATTTGCTTAATATTTACATAAATATTGGTTACTCTCCTAGCTTCTCCAAGATCTCCTGCGCGGCTACGGCAATAACGGTTCCTGGGCCGTACACGCCAACTACGCCAGCGTTGTAGAGGAAATCGTAGTCCTGGGCGGGGATGACGCCGCCGGCAATGACGAGGATGTCTTCGCGGCCGAGCTGCCGGAGCTCCTCGATGAGCTGCGGAATCAGGGTTTTGTGGCCGGCGGCGAGGCTGCTCACGCCCACCACGTGCACGTCGTTCTCGGCGGCCTGGCGGGCTACTTCGTCGGGGGTTTGGAACAAGGGCGCAATATCCACGTCGAAGCCCACATCGGCGAAGGAGGTGGCAATAATCTTGGAGCCCCGGTCGTGGCCATCCTGGCCCATTTTGGCCACCATCATGCGGGGGCGGCGGCCTTCCTTGGCGGCAAAGTCGTCGGCGGCCTGGCGGGCCTTCGCGAATTCCTCGTCGTAGTTCATCTCGGCAGAATACACGCCCGAAATGGCGCGAATAGTGGCCTGGTGGCGGCCGTATACCTTCTCCAGGGCATCGGAAATTTCCCCTAGCGTAGCACGCAGGCGAGCCGCTTTCACGGCCAGGGCCAGCAGGTTCTCGTTGCCGGAGCGGGCCGCTTCCGTGAGGTCGTCCAGGGCCTGCTGCACGGCGGCGCCATCGCGCTCCGCCCGTATCTGGTTCAGGCGCGCAATCTGCGACTCGCGCACGGCGGCGTTGTCGATGTCGAGCACGTCAATCTTTTGCTCCTCGCTGGGGCGGTACTTGTTCACGCCCACCACTATTTCCTTGCCCGAGTCGATGCGGGCCTGCTTGCGGGCCGAGGCTTCCTCAATGCGCATCTTCGGCAGGCCAGTCTCAATGGCTTTGGCCATGCCGCCCAGCTCCTCCACTTCCTGAATCAGGGCCCAGGCTTTGTCGGCCAGCTCGTGGGTGAGGGTTTCCACGTAGTACGAGCCGCCCCAGGGGTCAACTACGCGGGTAATGTCGGTTTCGTGCTGGAGGTAGAGCTGGGTGTTGCGCGCAATGCGGGCCGAGAAGTCGGTGGGCAGGGCAATAGCCTCGTCGAGGGCGTTGGTGTGCAGACTCTGGGTGCCGCCCAGGGCCGCGGCCATGGCCTCAATGGCGGTGCGGGCCACGTTGTTGAAGGGGTCCTGCTCGGTGAGCGAGTAGCCCGAGGTCTGGCAGTGCGTGCGCAGGGCTAGGCTCTTGGGGTTCTGCGGATCAAACTGCTTGATGAGCTTGGCCCACAGCAGGCGGCCGGCGCGCATCTTGGCAATTTCCATGAAGTGGTTCATGCCAATGGCCCAGAAAAACGACAGGCGCGGGGCAAACTGATCAATGGTCATGCCCGCCGCGAGGCCGGCGCGCACGTACTCTAAACCGTCGGCGAGGGTGTAGGCCAGTTCAATATCGGCCGTGGCTCCGGCTTCCTGCATGTGGTAGCCCGAGATGCTGATGCTGTTGAACTTGGGCATGTGCTGCGCCGTGTAGCTGAAGATATCCGCAATGATGCGCATACTCGGCAGGGGCGGGTAGATGTAGGTGTTGCGCACCATGAACTCCTTCAGAATATCGTTCTGAATGGTTCCCGCCAGCTTCTCGGGTGTTACACCCTGCTCCTCGGCCGCCACAATGTAAAAGGCCAGCACCGGCAGCACCGCCCCGTTCATGGTCATGCTCACCGACATCTGATCCAGCGGAATCTGGTCGAAGAGAATCTTCATGTCCTCCACCGAGTCAATGGCCACGCCGGCCTTGCCCACGTCGCCCACCACGCGCGGGTGGTCGGAGTCGTACCCCCGGTGCGTCGCCAGGTCAAACGCCACCGAAAGTCCCTTCTGCCCGCCCGCCAGATTGCGGCGGTAGAAGGCGTTGGATTCCTCGGCCGTGCTGAAGCCCGCGTACTGCCGGATAGTCCAGGGGTTTTGCACGTACATGGTGGCGTAGGGCCCGCGCAGGTACGGCGCCTGCCCCGCCCCGAACCCGAGGTGGCCTAGGCCAGTCACATCCTGCGCCGTGTAGAAATTCTTGAGCGGAATCCCTTCGGGGGTGCTGGTTTGAGTGGGATTGATGGGCGGCGCGCTCAGCTTAGCGGCGTCGTAAGGTATTTGAGAGAAATCGGGTTTCATCTGGAGTCGGGTGGGTGTCTGTCATGCTTGATCTGGCGTCCGCTTGTCGAAGCATCTCTACCGCTGGCTAATCACTGGCCTAAGCCTCTGCAATGACGCAGTAGAGATGCTTGCCTGCGGCGACCTTCGGTTCGACTGCGCTCAGCATGACGGTGTTTTAGTTACTTCTTCCCCTGTAAGCGGGCCAATACGTCTTCGGTGCTGTAACCTTGTACAGTGAACTCCTGAAAGCCAAACACGCGGATAGCTTCCTGCATAGTGGGCAAATCAGCCGTCAGCAGAGCAGGCGGAATAAAATCAGGCTCATCAATGGGAATGTGATTGATGGCCCGAGCCAGGCGCCCGTATTGCTCAGGCGTGGCGTACATCAGAATGGCCTCTTCCGCCGAAGAAAACAGCAGCGAGAGAGTGCCTTCGGGGTGGGCATTGCGCAGCTCCGGGCGCTCCGTTTCCGGCAGCGTTAACAGAAACGACTCCAGAATGTGCTGGTTGGTGTGCGCCCCCAGTAGTACCACTGCCGAGCGTTTCTTCTTCCGCTCACGGCGGTCGAAGTGCATGGCCGTAGCCAGGCGCAGCACCTCCGTGGGGTAGGCAGCACGGGTGCTGTCAAACTCCCGGCTGCGCAACAGGCGCTTGGGGTTGTAGTCGAACTGCTCGTTGGGGTTCTGGAATTTGTTGGTACCCACTACTACCTGCTCGCCGTTGGCAATGCGCCGGAACTGCGCCTGAGCAGAAGCGTGCAGCTCCTGCAATACCAGGCCCGTAGCGCCCGGTAGGCCACCCTGCGCCTCAATTTTCTGGAACAACGTCCAGGCTTGGTGGGCCAGCTGGTCGGTGAGGGTTTCGAGGTAATAGGAGCCGGCCGCCGGGTCCTGCACCCGGTCGAGGTACGCTTCTTCGCGCAGTAGAATAGGCAGGTTACGGGCCAGGCGCTCCGAAAACTCATTCGGCTCATGAAACAGACTATCAAACTGGCCTACGCTCACGGCGGTGGCTCCGCCCAGCACGGCGCTCATGGCCTCAGTGGTCACGCGCAGCAGGTTGGTGTGCGGATCGAGGGTGGTCTGGCTCCAGGAAGAGGTACTGGCGAGGATGGGTAGCTGCTGCGCAACTTCAGCGGCTACACCGTAGGCTTGCAGCAGCGTGGCAAACAGGCGGCGCAGGGCGCGCAGCTTGGCAATTTCAAAGAAGTAGTTGGGGTTTACGCCTACGTGCAGGTGCAAGGCACGGGCTACAGTTTCTGCGGTAAGCGCCTCCTTGGGCAGCTCGCTCAGGTAAGTGGCAGCAGTGCTGAGCGCAAACGCAATTTGCTGTGTTACGGTGGCGCCGCGGTTGGCGTAATACGCGGAGTTGATGCCTACCATGTGCACTTCGGGCCACGCTTGGCAGGCCGCCAGCGCCGAGCGTAGCTCAGTCAGCTGGCCCGGTATATCAGGGGTGTGACAGGTGATGGGGTCAAGCACAAAAAAACCGCGCGGGGTAACCTGCAGCTCCTGCAACTGCTTCACCAGCTCGCCTAGGCCACTGCGCATGGAGTAGCCCACGTAGGTGCCGTCCAGCGGCAGCTTCTGCTGCAAATAATGCACATCAAAGGTTCCGGCATTCGAGAGCAGAAAGTGGGCGCCTTCAGCACCGCGCGCCAGCCCTTCAGCGGCCCGGTCAATGGCTTTATGGCCCCGGTCGTGAGCCGGCACGCTGTACGTAGGCACGTTGCGCCAGGTGGGCGCCGTGCGTACCAAGGGCGTGGGGGCTCCGCCAAGGGCCTGTAAAGCCTCCTGATGGTAAAAAGGCTCAACGGTGAAACCATCGGGCGTAAGCCAGGAGAGCGTAGCCGGGTCCTGGCCTTTCAGGTCGCGGCGAATGCGCTCCTGCCACTGCGTCGTAGTGACGGCTTCAAACTCAGAAAAAGAAACCGGGGCAGAGCGGGGGGTATCGGCCATAAGTTGGCGGGGTGGGGTGGTAAATCAGGCGAAGGAAAGCGGGCTAAAGATACCGTTTCGGGGTCATAAACGGGCAGCCGCTTTATTTAGATGATGTGGGGGTAAGTATCAGTTTAGGATCTTCAGCTTCCCGATTCACCCGCACGGTATTTGCCGTGCGGAGCTTGCCTGTAGCTGGCGTAGTTCTGCTGGGTGGGCTTAGCGCCTTCCGGATGGCCTAGGCTAGGTGCGCAGCCTCCGGATAACGCGCTGCTTCGCGGCCCACTAACTCACGGCCTCATTTTCAGCGTCACTTCTGGCCGGGCGCGTACCCGGGGCCGCGCAACTCCCGCGCGGGTGCTGTATCTTTGCGGTCCGCTTTCCATTTCCTCTCAGACCTGATGCACTTCCTTCGTTCTCGTGTAGCGGCCCTGGGCCTGCTAACGGCCGTGGCCCTGGCGCCTGCCTGCCAGCGCGCCACCTATCAGCCTAAGGCCCAGCTGGCACCCGTTACGGGCCTGCCCGTCGGTAAATCCATCCCCGACGACCCTACGGCCGCCGCCACCATTGAGCCCTATCGGCAGCGCGTAACTTCACAAATGACGGAAGTGATTGGTACGGCTCCCGTGGCCATCACGAAGAATAATGGCGAGTCGCCGCTCTCCAACTTCACCGCCGATATCCAGCGCATGCGGGCCAGCAAAGAAATTGGGCAGCCCGTTGACTTAGGGGTCATGTCGAATGGTGGCCTACGGGCACCCATCCCGGCGGGCCCCGTTACGGTAGGCTCTATTTTTGAGTTGATGCCGTTTGAGAATGAGCTGGTAGTGGTAGACGCGCCCGGCCCCGTGGTGCAGGAGCTGTTTAACTACGCTGCCAAAGCTAAAATGCCAATTTCGGGCGCTTTCTACACGGTTTCACCTGAAGGCAAGCCCGAGAATGTGCGCATCAACGGACAGCCGCTGGACCTGGCTCGCACGTACACCGTTGCCATATCCGACTACCTAGCCAGCGGTGGCGACAACATGGTATTCTTTAAGCCCATCAAGTTCCGGCACACCAATGTGCTGCTGCGGAGCGCCTTCATTGAGGCCATTCGGGAGCGGACCAAGCAGGGCTTGCCCATTGAGGCGAAATTAGAGGGCCGCGTGAAGTAAGTGCCGATGCCGGCAGAAGCAGGAGCTACCTTCTGCTCCAGCCGTTCATCAGTACATCAGCAAATCAGCATCTCAAGAAATCTATCCCGTGGATCGTCGCGAATTTCTGAAACATACTGGCCTGGGGGCCGCCAGCGTAGCCTTAATGGGCGTGAGCCTGCCCGCTGCTGCCGCCGATAACAAGGCTACCCGCCTTACTATTCTGCACACCAACGACATGCACTCCCGCATTGAGCCCTTCCCCGACAATGCGGCGCAATGGGCGGGCATGGGCGGCATGGCGCGCCGTGCTACCCTTATTGAGCAGGTACGCAAAGAGGAGCCCAACGTGCTGCTCCTGGATTCCGGCGACATCTGGCAGGGCACGCCCTACTTCAACTTCTTCATGGGCGAGGTAGAGTACAAGCTCATGTCGCAGATGAAGTACGATGCTAGCACCCTCGGCAACCACGACTTCGATAATGGCCTGGAGGGACTGCAGAAGCAGCTGCCCAACGCCACCTTCCCCTTCCTGATTGCCAACTACGATTTCTCGGCTACCCCGCTGGCGGGCAAGTTCAAACCCTACAAGGTGTTTGAGAAGCAGGGAATCCGGGTGGGAGTGTTTGGTATAGGCATTGAGCTGGCTGGCCTGGTAGCCGACAAAAACTTTGGCGACACGAAGTACCTCGACCCCATCACGGTGGCCAACGATATGGTGAAGCAACTCCGCGGCCCCGAGAAGTGCGACATGGTAATTTGCCTCTCGCACCTGGGCTACAAGTACCAAGGCCCCAAAATTGATGACTTTAAGTTGGCGGCCGGCGCCCCCGGTATTGACCTGATCTTGGGCGGGCATACCCATACCTTTCTTGAGAAGCCCGACGTTGTAGCCGGTGCAAACGGCCACCAGACCCTGATTAATCAGGTAGGCTGGTCGGGGATTAACCTCGGCCGTTTAGATTATTCTTTCGAGCGGGGTTCGCGCCGGCCGGCCGTAGCGGCTGCCTCGGTCATGCCTGTGCGAGAGGCGTAAAAAGCAAGAGGCAGGAGCGTTTTTTTGTCTCCTGACTTTTCCACATTTTTGTCTCCCTCTTGAAAAAACGGGCCTGTTTTTGGCGTACCGTTGTTTCCTGTTCTCCTCACCTTGCACCTGTTGCTGCTGCCCTATTTAATTGATGCTGAAGGATTGCCGAACCGTATGGGTCAACTGTCTTCGCGTCATCAAGGCAAACATTGGTGAGCAGAGCTTCAAGACGTGGTTCCAACCCATCGTCCCGGTACAGCTCCACAAGAATGTTTTAATCATTCAGGTCCCCAGCCAGTTTTTTTATGAATGGCTGGAGGAGCATTATGTGGATGTGCTTAAGAAAGCTATCTACCAGGAGCTGGGCCCCGAAGGCCGACTGGAATACTCTATTGTAGTAGACCAGGGCAACGCCCAAACCAAGCCGCGTACGCTCAACCTGCCCACCTCGCACAAGGCCGCTGGCCCGGCGCCGGTAGCTACGCCCGCGGCGGCCTTGGCCACGGGGCCCATGTCGTCGTCGGCGCGCAACGTGGCTGCTGCTGCAGCGCAACCAGCTCAGCCGGCTACGCTGCGCAACCCCTTTGAGGCCAGCAAAGCCATTGACCGGAACTACCTCAACTCCCAGCTCAACCACAGCTACACCTTCGAGAACTACATTGAGGGCGACTGTAACCGGTTGTCGCGCTCGGCGGGGCTGGCCGTGGCTAACAAGCCCGGCACCACTTCCTTTAACCCCCTGATGATTTACGGTGGGGTAGGGCTGGGCAAAACGCACTTGGTGCAGGCCATTGGCAACCACATCAAAGCCACCAACGCCGATAAGTTTGTGCTCTACGTTTCGGCGGAGAAGTTCACGAACCAGTTTATTGAGAGCCTGCGCTCCAACGCGGTGCAGGACTTCGCGAACTTCTACCTGCTGGTGGATATCCTGATTCTGGACGACGTGCAGTTCCTGTCGGGCAAGGATAAGACCCAGGAGATGTTCTTCCACATCTTCAACCACCTCCACCAGGCTGGCAAGCAAATCGTGATGACCTCTGATAGGCCACCCCGCGACCTGGTAGGCCTGGAGGACCGCTTGTTGTCGCGCTTTAAGTGGGGCCTGACCGCTGACCTGCAAAGCCCCGACTTTGAGACGCGCATGGCCATCATCCAGAACAAAATGCAGCAGGATGGCATCGACATCCCGCCGCAGGTGGTGGAGTACCTGGCGCACTCCGTAAACACCAACGTGCGGGAGCTGGAAGGCGTGTTGATTTCGCTGGTGGCGCAGTCGAGCCTCAACCGCCGCGAGATTGACCTAGAAATGGCTAAGCAGGCCCTCCGGCACATCATTGAGGAGGTAGAGGCCGAGGTGAACCTGGACTTCATTCAGAAAACCTGCGCTGAGTACTTTGGAGTGCCCCTGGATCTGCTGAAAGCTAAAACCCGCAAGAAGGAAGTAGTTACTGCTCGCCAAGTGGCCATGTACTTTGCCAAAGAGCACACCAGCCACTCCCTGAAAAGCATCGGGCACCACTTTGGCGGCCGCGACCACAGCACCGTCATCCACTCGGTACAAACGGTTTCCGACCTGATCGACTCCGACAAAAGCTTCCGCTCCACCATCCAGGAGCTTCGGAAGAAATTCGCGGGCAAATAGCTGAACTATAACTGTTAACCCGAACGAAATGAGGAATCTGAGCTAGCTGCTAGGCCACTTTCCAGATTCCTCACTTCGTTCAGCAGTACAATAAAAAGCCCGCTCCTAAACAGGAGCGGGCTTTTTATTGTACTGCTAATAGCTGTAGGCCACTTAGGCCGGTGCCTGAGTGTCGCGGAGAGGAATGTTATGCTTGCTGGCGAAGGTGCGAATTTGCTCGCGCAAGGCTCGCTTCCGCTTGGTGCCCTTTACCTGCCGCAGGCTCAGGGCATACGTACCGCCCTCTTTGAGTTGCACGCGCAGCTGTTGGGGTACCAGCTCCAGGGCCGAGATATCTTCAGCGGGAAATGCCTGCTTCGGGCGAAACAGCCCATCCTTGTGTACAATGTAGGCGGGCGTAAACTCCAGGTAGCTCTGCGTGCCAAACACGGGCGCATTGTGCACCAGCACATAGCCCACATAAATCAGGCTGAAGGCCAGAAATACATAGTGCAGGAAATGCAGGTCGTTCAGGCCGCTGTCAGTGAAAATCAGGGACAGGGTGTACGCAATCCAGAGAAAGCCAATGAACAGTTGACCCCAGAAGGGAATCCGGGAGTTATTGGCAGGCTGGAGACGAATTCGAGTAGAAGCTGGAGGCATAAAGGCGCAGTGATGTCGCTTGAGCCCGCAAAATAAGCGAATAGTTGCTGAACCGAAGGAACTCAGATACCACTACGTACGCTGAGCAAGCAAATTCAGATTGCTGAGCCTGCGCCTACGGCCGTTTAGGGCTGCTACTTCAGCGTGGCTGAGGCCAGCTCCATTTCTGGCACGGCGCTGAGTAGTTGCGAAATAGGGCAGTGCTCCTTCGCATTCTCGGCCTGCTTCTGAAACTCTTCCTGCGTGATACCTTCCACTTCGCCTTCCGTAGTCAGGCTGATCTTTACCACCTTCGGAATCTCCCCCGAAGTATCCAGCGTCACCTTCGACTCCGTCCGAATTTGCTTTACCTGCGCCCCGGCCTTAGTGAGCTGCCCGGTCAGGAACATGGTGTAGCAGCCGGCGTGGGCCGCGCCAATCAATTCTTCGGGGTTGGTGCCCTTCTGGCCCTCAAATCGAGCGCCTACTGAGTAGGGCGCTTGTACGGTGCCGCTTTGCGTAGAAATTTCGCCGCTGCCTTTAATGTCGCCGTTCCAAACGGCATTGCCACGTTGGTTTATCATAAGATCAAGTGAAGTTGTGAAAGTGAACTGGTGAGTTTGTTACGGGAGAAGCTGATGAAAGGATAAACTTAGGGTGATTCCGGGTAATTTGGTAGTAGTATACCTTTGGCTCACCCGCGAAGGCGAGTAAGCAGAAACCTTCACAACTTCGCACCTCCACAACCTCACCTTCGCCATGGGTCTTACATCTACTCTGAGTCGGCCGGTAGCCGCCTACATTGCCCGGCAGTACGCCCACTGGCAGCAAGACCCCGTTGGCACGCAGCAGCGCGTGTTGAAAGGGCTGCTGGCCAAGGGAGCCCGCAGTGCCTTCGGCCGCGACCATAACCTGGCAGGTGCCCAAACTGCCCAGGACCTGGCCGCCCACGTGCCCGTTCGCGACTATGAGGCTCTAAGCCCTTATTTCAACCGGGTGAAAGCCGGCGAGGCCGATGTGCTGTGGCCCGGTAGGCCACTTTACCTGGCCAAAACCAGCGGTACCACCAGCGGCGCCAAATACATTCCGCTCACCCGAGACAGCATCCCCAATCATATTAACGGTGCCCGTGATGCGCTGCTGCATTACGTGCATAAAACCGGCAAAAGCCGCTTCCTGGATGGCAAGCTGATGTTCCTGTCGGGCTCCCCGGAGCTGGAAACGGTGGGCGGAATTCATACCGGTCGGCTCTCAGGCATCGTGAACCATCATGTGCCGGGCTACCTGCGCCGCAACCAGATGCCCAGCTACCAGACGAACATTATTGAGGACTGGGAAACCAAGCTCGACCGTATTGTGGAGGAAACGCTGCCCCAGCCCATGAGCCTGATTTCCGGCATTCCGCCGTGGGTACAGATGTATTTCGATAGAATTGTGGCGCGCACCGGTCGGCCAGTGGGCGAGGTGTTTCCGCAGTTTGATTTGTTCGTGTACGGCGGTGTAAACTTCGAGCCCTATCGCAAAAAGCTATTCGACACCATTGGTAGGCCAGTAGACAGCATTGAGTTGTTTCCGGCATCTGAGGGGTTCCTGGCCTTCCAGGATGAGCCCGGTAACCCCGGTATGCTGCTCTTGCTTAATGCGGGCATCTTTTTCGAGTTTATTCCGGCCGAGCGGTTCTTCGAGCCTAATCCGCCCCGCCTCACGCTGGCCGAAGTGGAGCTAGACAAGCAGTATGCCCTGGTGCTCAACTCCAACGCCGGCCTCTGGGGCTACAGCATCGGCGACACGGTGCGCTTCACGCAGAAGTATCCGTTCCGGGTGGTAGTGTCGGGCCGTATCAAGCACTTCCTATCGGCTTTTGGGGAACATGTTATCGGCGAAGAAGTGGAGCAGACTTTGCGCGAAGCCATGAAACAGCACCCCGAGGTAGAGGTAGTGGAATTCACGGTAGCGCCCCGCGTCAGCGACGACCCGGCCGTGCCATCCCGCCACGAGTGGCTGGTTGAATTCGCTAGGCCACCTCACGATGCTGCCGCCTTTGCCGCCGCCCTCGATACTGGCCTACGCCGCCGCAATACGTACTACGACGACTTGCTGGCCGGCAACATTCTCGCGCCGCTGCAGCTTACGCCCCTGCCAACCGGGGCCTTCCAGCGCTACATGAAAAGCCTGGGCAAGCTGGGCGGCCAGAACAAGGTGCCACGGTTGAGTAATGACAGGGCAGTGGCTGAGGGGTTAAATTCCGGAAATGATGACTAGAGTAAATCTGTTTGTATCAGGGCTGCTTGCTGTATTTAGTGGCTTGTATGCTACCTTCTTCTTTTTGGGTAATGCAGAACAACATAAACTACTTCTACAGGAATCACTCTGGTCTACATTTGGCTGGCGCTTCTATGGCTTTGCTATGATTGGATTAATCGGGTCTGTTATGTGGTGGCTTGTAAATCTTGCGCTCCTGAAAATTAAGCTTGTTACCTCTGTCGAACTAGGGAAGGCTGCTAAAGTGCTAGCGGCAGGTCCAATAATCGGGTCTTTATTAGGAACAGCTGTGTTTTGTATCGTAGGGCTCACTCTACGCTAAATCAGTCATCACAGAGTCTACATTACGCTGCTTTCTTATGCGTCATTTTCTTTTCCTACTTCTGAGCGGGTTGTTCTTAAACTATACGCTGAAGGCGCAAGAGGTCACTAAACCCCTGCGGGTGGCCACCTACAATCTGCGCCTCAACGTAGCAAGCGACGGGCAAAACGCCTGGCCTAACCGCAAGGAAATGGTCAAGAACCTGGTACGTTACCACAACTTTGATGTATTCGGTACTCAGGAAGGGTTCCGGGGCCAGCTCAATGATGTAGCCGAGCTGCCTGAGTACACATTCGTAGGCCACGGCCGCGACGATGGCAAGGAGGCCGGCGAGCATTCGGCCATTTTCTATAAGAAAAGCCGCCTGAAAATGCTGCAAACCGGCGACTTCTGGCTGAGCCAAACTCCCGATAAGCCCTCCAAAGGGTGGGATGCCACCTGCTGCAACCGAATTTGCACTTGGGCCAAATTCCAGGACCTGAAGACGAAGCGGGAGTTCTACTTCTTCAGCGTCCACTTCGACCACGAAGGTGTGAAGGCCCGCCGCCAGTCAGGTAAGCTGATGGCGCAGAAGATCCAGGAAATTGCCAAGAATGCGCCCGTAATCTGTGTCGGGGACTTCAACTCCATCCCTAGTACCGAGCAGATCAAAACCATGCAGGCGCTGCTACAAGACGCTTTCCAGGTTACCAAGCAGCCACCCTATGGCCCGGTAGGTACGTTTCAGGGTTTCAAGCTCGATGCCCCGCTGCAAGACCGGATTGACTACGTATTTGTGAGCAAGCAATTCGATGTATTGGACTATGCGGTATTAACCGATTCTATGCGTGGGCTCTATCCTTCCGACCACTTCACGGTGCTGGTAAATGTGGTGCTGAAATAGGTTTGGTTGAGTCTGCAATCCAATTGGCAAAGAATGAAAGAGGGCAACATTCGATTTAGTGCGAGAGTAGATGAGCATGATTGTGGTTATTGCACGTTCTCCGTTGAGATTACTAGGGGAATCCTAGCGACTCAAATTACCTTTTTTGATGACGAAGACGTGTGGAAGAGTTTCGGTCAAGAGCTGATCAGTTTCCCACGAGCCATTACATCAAGTGCAGAGTTTGAAGCCGGTAATGTCGCTTCATCTGATGGTTACATCAAGTTGCAAGTATATTGTTACGATGGGTATGGCCATACCGCTTTGCGAGTGACAGTTGATAATAAATTGATCGAACCAGACCGACAGCGTTTAGAGTTTTCTATACCAGCAGAAATAGCTTCCATCAACCGCCTAGGCCACCTCTTACTATCTTGGCAAGTCGATAACGATTCTGAAATACTATGGCAGGCCCAGACCAGCTAGTTAAATCTCAACTCCACGCCGCCTGCCTGGCCTACGTGCAGGAGCGCATAGATGCCTGCCAGGCGGCCATTCAAGCGGCGCAGGAGTCGGCTAACTCCGAAACCAAGAGCAGCGCCGGCGACAAGTACGAAACCGGCCGCGCTATGGCCCAGAATGAGCGTGATCGAAACACCATCCAACTCCGCCAGGCCCAGCAGCTACACGGAGAGTTGGCTCGCATCAACCCTGAACTTCCCTGTGACACTGTGCGTCCCGGGGCTCTCGTCCAGACGAGTCTAGGCCACTTCTACATCAGCATTAGCGCCGACAAGCTCACGGTAGGTGGCCTAGACTACTTCGCCGTATCGCCGGCCGCGCCAGTTGCGGCTGCGCTGGCAGGCAGGCGGGCAGGAGAGCAGGTAGTATTTAACGGAAAACCTGTCAAAATTCATGAAATACAGTAGTGGGCACCACCAAAAAGAAGACCGGCAAGAAGCATAAACCGAAACCAATTGGCTTACGGCCCAACCGACAAGCGTTGATTTGGCCAGCGGTAGTGCTGTTTCTGCTTCTCATCCTGACTTGCTTTTCTGAAGCCCTAAAGCAGAACGGTGCTGCAGGTCTTGCAAAAGATTTTAATGCTGGGCTCTTTGCCTGGGCAATACTATGGGCAGCGACTCAACGGCTTATTGATGGCAACTATTTCAAGGAGTACGCACTGGTAGCGGCTCTATTTGGCTTCTGTTGTCTATTGGCTTCTTGGCCAGCAGCACCATTGAAAGACGAGGTAATATTCTTTTTTCCGCTCCTGTACCTGGGCTGGCTCCGGGTGTTGCTTTGGTTACTCTTCCCAAAATATCCTAGCGGAGAGTTAATGCCTGTCGTGTCAATGGGCCGGGGCGGATGGAAGGGCAAAGCTGGGGGATACATTCCATCCTGGCGGGAGAGGTGGCTATCGGTATTGCTGTTTATTGGGCCGTTAGGTTTTCTCTTCCTCATCGTAAACATACTTCCTAAAACCTGACTGCAACCGCCAGAAAATGCCGCCCGCATTGCACTACCTTTGTTTGAGGTAGTTCCCATTCCCGTATGCCTGATTCCTTTCCTAAGCGCGTAACTCTGCTCGGCTCCACCGGCTCCATCGGTACCCAAGCCCTCGATGTAATCCGCAGCCAGCCCGGCAAATTCACCGTCACGGCCCTCTCGGCCCACTCCAACGCCGAGCTGCTCATCCAGCAAGCCCAGGAGTTTCGGCCCGCCGCCGTAGTTATCGGCGACGAAGCTAAATACAAAACCGTAAAAGCTGCCCTGGCCTCGCAACCCGAAACCGAAGTGCTGGCCGGATCCGCCGCCCTCGCCGACGTAGCTGGCCGCGACGATGTTGATGTAGTGCTAACCGCCATGGTGGGCTACGCGGGCCTGTTGCCCACGGTGCGCGCCATCCGGGCCGGCAAAACCATTGCTCTCGCTAATAAGGAAACCTTGGTAGTGGCGGGGCAGCTAATTACTGAACTGGTAAAGGAGTACGGTGTAGGCCTGTACCCCGTCGACTCAGAACACTCCGCCATTTTCCAGTGCCTGGTGGGGGAGGAGCAGAACCTCATTGAGAAGATTATTCTCACCGCCTCCGGTGGCCCGTTCCGGGGCCGCAGCCGCGAGCAGCTGGCTCAGGTGACTAAGGCCCAAGCGCTCAAGCACCCCAACTGGGACATGGGCGCCAAAATCACCATCGATTCCGCGTCCCTCATGAACAAAGGCTTGGAGGTGATTGAGGCCAAGTGGCTCTTCGGGCTGCGTAATGAGCAGATTGATGTAGTGGTACACCCCCAGAGCATCATTCACTCCCTGGTGCAGTTTGAGGATGGCTCTTTAAAAGCTCAGCTAGGCCTCCCCGATATGAAGCTGCCCATTCAGTACGCCCTAGGCTATCCGCAGCGGCTGCCTAATACGTTTCCGCGCTTTTCCTTCCTCGACTATCCTCAGCTCACCTTTGAGCAAGCTGATACCACCGCGTTCCGCAACCTGGCCCTGGCGTTTGAGGCAATGGGCCGCGCTGGCAACGCGCCCTGCGTGCTCAATGCGGCCAACGAAATAGCCGTTGCCGCCTTCCTGCGCGACGAAATTGGGTTCCTGCAAATGTCGGATGTGGTAGAAACCAGCCTCGCCCGGGTTTCGTACCTTGCCGCTCCAAGCCTCGACGACTACGTGCAAACCGACCACGAAACGCGCCGGATTGCGCAGGAGCTGGTAGGTCAGGTCTGACACCCTGGCCGAAATGTTCTGCTTAGGGCACGCGTAAGCCTTTCGGTGCGTTGTTTGTTCTACTTACTTTCGGTGCAGATGCCTGGGTGCATAGCTGCTTACCTTATTACCTCATCACCTAATTACTTCATCTGTTGGAAGGATTAATCATGGCCGGGCAAATGCTGCTGGGCCTTTCCATACTGGTTGGCCTGCACGAGTTCGGACACTTTGCGGCCGCCAAATATTTCAAGATCCGGGTCGATAAGTTTTACATCTTCTTCGACTTCCTGTTTCCGCTGCCGGGCGTAATGAACTTCGCCCTCTTCAAGAAAAAGATTGGGGAGACGGAGTACGGCCTCGGCTGGTTTCCGCTGGGTGGCTACGTGGCCATTCACGGCATGATCGATGAAACCCAGGATGCCGAAGCCTTGGCCGCCGAGCCTCAGCCCAACGAGTTTCGGGCTAAGCCAGCCTGGCAGCGCCTCATCGTGATGCTGGGTGGCATCATCATGAACGTCATCACGGGAATCGTGATTTTCTCTCTCCTGACATTTAAGTACGGGGAGAGCTACCTGCCCGCCTCTGAGGTGCGCTATGGCATAGTGCCCAACGAGCTAGGAAAAGAGATAGGCTTCCAGAACGGCGACAAAATCGTAAAGATTAATGGCCGCCCCTTCACTGAGTTCAACGATGTGTATAGCCCCGAGGTAGTGCTCGGCGACAATGCCTACTACACCGTTGATCGTAGCGGGCAGATTGTGGACATCCCCGTGCCCAACAACTTCATGGACCGCCTTTCTGATGAAGGCCAGGCCGCTTTTGTGCTCCCCCTCGACCCCTTTGTGGTGGATGAAGTGGTAAGCAACAGCCCCGCTGCCAAAGCGGGCCTGCAGCCCAACGACCGGGTGATGCAGGTAGCTGGCCAGAAGATTCAGTTCTTCCCGGAGCTGCAGAAGGCGCTGAAAGATCATGCCGGTAAGCCCACGGTAGTACAAGTAGAGCGCGGTGGTCAGCCCGTTTCGTTAACCGTTGAGGTAGACGACGACGGCAAAATTGGTTTTAAGCCGAAGTCGTTGCTCAATTATGCCACTCGCCACTATGGCTTGGTTGAGTCTGTTCCGGCGGGTACCAAGCAGGCATTTGGTGTGGTAACCACCCAAATGAAGGCGTTCGGCAAAATCTTCAGCGGTCAGGCTTCGCTGCGGAAATCGTTGGGTGGCCCCATTGAAATTGCCCAGCAATACGGTGGCAAATGGGATTGGCTGCGCTTCTGGACGCTCACTGGTATGCTTTCCATGGTACTGGCCTTCATGAACCTGCTGCCTATTCCGGCGCTTGATGGTGGCCACGTTATCTTCCTGCTCTACGAAATGATTGCCGGCCGCAAACCCTCTGATAAGTTCTTGGAAGGCGCTCAAAAAGTAGGTATGGCGCTCATTCTGATGCTGATGGTGTTTGTACTCGGCAATGGCCTGTTCAAAACCATTTTTCACTTCTAGGCCAGTATACAGCTAGGGTAGCTTACCGCTCCCTTCTGGAAACTAATTTTCCCCGGACCTTCTTACGCTGGCACGATAGTCGTTCTACTGGAGCGGCTGCGGCTGGTGCAGGAAGGTCCTGTGTATTCCGCTACTTTCAGTTCTACTTCCCTCTATGTTCCGTCAAATATTCTTGTTGCTTCCGGTGGTGCTGCTGCTGAGCCTGGCGGCCTGGGCCCACGCTTACCACGCCAGCATTATGGAGTTGCGTTACAACCCGCAGAAGCTGCAGCTGGAAATTGCGCTCAAGCTGTTCAGTGATGATTTCGAGAAAGCCTTATCCGTAGGCCAGGCAAAGGGTATCAGCCTGGATAAATCACCCAAAGAGCAGGTAAACACGCTGGTCACGCAGCTAGTCCGGCGCTCCTTAGAGTTCAGCACCAAGCCCGGCGAGGTACTGCCCCTCACCCTCGTTGGCATTCAACATGAGCATGACTCTCACTGGGTATACTTCACCGCCAAGCTGCCTAGGCCAGTACCAGAAGTTACGCTGCGCCACAAACTAATGCTTGATGTATTTCCTGACCAGATGAACGTTGTAAATCTGGAGGCCAATGGCCAGAAACAAACTCTGCTGTTTCGGGAGGGGCAGGAGCAGCAGCAATTGAAGTGGTAGTTTGCTCTACTCTGCAACGGGAGTTTAGTAGAGGCTGAAAAATCGCTTCCACAGAAGCAAAGCGGCAAGCCACAATAGAATGGGGCCAAAGCTTGCGGCAACTTTCTGCCACAACGGCTTTTCAGAAAAATAAAGCTGCGCAGCCAGAATAATATAAACCGGCAGCGTCAATACAAACAGCCACGGAATGTAGGTGAGCAGCAGGCATACCAGCTCAACTGCCACATAGTACAGAAACTGCCTGGTATTTAAAGCAGTAGCTTGGTTTATGTTGCTGGGCTTACCAGCCACTGCCAGCACCAGGTTCAGCCTTGCCGCCAGTATCGCCCTCGGGCTTAATCAACCGGAATTCAACGCGGCGGTTTATGCGGGCATCTTCGGCGGTGGCTTCCTCTTTTAGCGGCTGCGTGCTGCCGTAACCCATACTCTCAATGCGGTTGGGTTTGAGCTTGCCCTTCTGCTCAATATATCGCCGGATGGCTTCAGCACGGTCCTGCGAAAGGGTCATGTTGAAATCCGGGTCGCCCTTAGAGTCGGTGTGGCCGGATATACTGAGGCGGAATGTAGGATGGTCGACCATAAACACGGCAATGCGGTCCAGAATAGGATGCATGCTGGCCCGAATGGTAGCCTTGTCCTGGTCGAACTCAATGTTCTTAAATACCAGCGGAATCCGGTAGTCGATGGAGTTGGTCATCAGTTTCATCACCGTATCACCCTGCAGCGCGAAGCTCTTCTCCACACTAAAAAAGTCGGGGCTCTGAATCAGCATTACGTAGTGAGAGCCCTCAATCAGGTCAAAGTCAAAGGAGCCATCGTCGCGCAGGTACTTACTCGCTACCTCAATGCCGTTGTCCGTGTCAATAATGCTAACAATGCCGTTGAGCGGTTTGCTGCTTACGGAGTCAATCAGGGAGCCCTCTACGTGAGTAGTTGCCCGCGGCTGCGCTTCCATGGGCAGCGGAAAGGAGTAGAGGTCCAGGTTTTTCATGTCCTTTTCCTCCGAGCGGGCGTAGTACAGGCTCTTGGACTCGGCATCAATGGTGAAGTAGTACTCTGAGCCTTTCCCGTTTACCAGCGGGCCAATGTTTATGGGTTCCTGCCAGCGGCCCTGCACCCGGTACGTCTTATAGATATCAAAGTCGCCGAAGTTCAGCAGCTGCCCGCGCGAAGAGAAATACAGCACGTGGTAAAGCGGGTGGTAAAACGGGCTTACCTCGCTCTCCCGGGTATTCACGGTAGGACCCATGTTCAGGGCCCGGCTCCACTGTCCGTTCTTCTGCTTTACGGTGTACCAGATATCGGAGAGGCCAAAGCCCCCTAGGCGGTCAGAGGCAAAGTACAGCGTATCCTCGCCCGGCGAGAGCGTAGGCTGCGAGTCCCAGGCGGTGGAGTTGACGCTGGCCCCCAGGCTTTTCGGCATCGACCACTGCCCATCCTTGAAGGTAGAAACATACAGGTCGCAATTGCCGTGGCAGGTAGGGCACTCGCACCGCGCAAAGTACAGGGTTTTGCCATCCTTACTGATGCAGGCTGAGCCTTCATTATACGGTGAGTTGATGGGCTTGGGCAAAGGCTCTGCCTCCGTCCAGACCCCATTCTCAAACCGGGAGGTGTATAAATCCTCATCAACAACGCTGTTGATACCACGCAGCTTACGCTTAGAGGTGAAGATTAGCTGGTCGGCATCGGCGTTGAGCGTGGGCCCGTAATCCTCGGAGGGCGAGTTAATGACATTGCCCATAGATGTATACACCCCCTTTGGCGGCCGGAACGTCGCAATATTTTTGCGGTACTCAACAATGTCGTAGTAGGTCTTGAGTGGTACATAGAGGTCGGCCTCCTTTTGCTCCAGCGAGTCATAATAGAGTTGCACCTTCTTGATGTCTTGGCGGCGGTGCTTGAGCGCGAGGCTATAGTACACTTTGGCGCGGTCTTCATTGCCCGCCTTTTGCCACAGCTGGCCCAGGCGCCAGAGCATAGAGGTGTTTTTATAAAAGTTCTCGATGCCAAACTGGCCTACGTACGCGTCTAGCAGGTTGCGGGCTGCCGTCCAGTTCTTCCGCTTTTCCGCCTTCTGAATTTCCCGTAATGCTTTCTTGTCTTCAAAATACGCTATGCGGTTTACGTTAGGGAAATTGGGCGTAGCATCCGGCCGTAGCCGCATCTGCTGCTTCACCCTGGCCGAAAGTTTACGTTGAGAATTCGGTAGGCCATCCTTCTGCTGCGCCCAGGTAACAGCCGGGAGTAGTAGCAACATGCAGAATAGAAGCAGACGGGAAAAGGCAGGCATAAAAATAGAGGGGCACACGAGCGGTGGAGTACCGGCGCAAAGAAGATCAAAAATAGGAATTTTTCGATGCGCACGGTAGTTGTTTTGTAGCGGCCTGAGTGACGATTCGCCGTGCTTTCTCTGTCGGGTTGGCTGCTTCTGTCGTACAAAATGCCCTGCCTTTACCGTGGCATGGCACTTGCCGAATCCTTACCTTCGAAAGAATATCCTGCTTAGGGTAAGGGTGCCAGCCTCTTCGCTGTCATTATGGCACTCTCTTTCCCTTTCCGCTCTCCCTGCTCATGAATCAATCTGATCCGAATACGCCCCTGTCTACCCTTTTGCTGATGAGTGATGATCCTGCGGAAGTGGTTTCCATTGTGGCTACTGACCCAGATCAGCCGTTAAGCCCCGAAGATTCTCCGGCTATTCTGCCCCTGCTGGCGGTGCGTAATACTGTATTATTTCCGGGTGTAGTGCTGCCCGTAACAGTTACCCGCAAGAAGAGCATCCGGTTAGTGCGTAAGGCGTACCGGGGTAATAAGATTGTGGGGGTAGTAGCCCAGAAAAACGTGCAGAGTGATGACCCGGCGCTGGTAGATCTGTATCAGGTGGGCACTATGGCCAAAATTCTGAAGCTGCTGGTGCTGCCCGATGGCAACACCACTATTATTATTCAGGGCCAGTCGCGCTTCAAGATTGAGGAGGAGAAGCAGAACTCGCCCTACCTCACGGCCCGGGTAAGCTACGCCGTAGAAACGTTCCCCAATAAAAACTCTAAGGAAGTTAAAGCGCTGGTGTCGTCGTTGAAAGATGCGGCGGCCAAAAT
Organism: Hymenobacter taeanensis; assembly: GCF_013137895.1. Taxonomy (NCBI): domain Bacteria; kingdom Pseudomonadati; phylum Bacteroidota; class Cytophagia; order Cytophagales; family Hymenobacteraceae; genus Hymenobacter; species Hymenobacter taeanensis. Next base: position 524,358 of record NZ_CP053538.1, on the reverse strand, counting down.
GCTTAAGCTCAACCCAGAGATTCCGCAGGAGGCTCAGTTGGCTCTTGAGAATATCGAGTCGCCGTCGTTCCTGACGCATTTCCTATCTTCCAACATCAACGTGGAAGTGGGCATGAAGCAGAAGCTGCTCGAAATTAACGACGGCGTGGAGCGCGGTACGCAGCTGCTGGAGCTGATGATGCGGGAAATTCAACTCCTGGAAATCAAGCGCGAAATCCAAACCAAGGTCCACACCGACATCGACCAGCAGCAGCGCGACTACTTCCTGCGCCAGCAGATTAAGGTGCTGCAGGATGAGTTGGGCTTTGATGGCCCAGATCAGGAAATTGAGAAGCTGCGCCTTCGGGCCAAAGCCAAAAAGTGGCCTGAAGCCGTTGCCAAGCACTTTGATAAGGAGCTGGATAAGCTGGGCCGTATTAACCCGCAAGCCGCCGAGTATCCCGTAAGCCTGAACTATGTGGAGTTCCTCTTGGACTTGCCCTGGGCTGATTATACCAAGGACAACTTCAACCTGAAGCGCACCAAGAAGGTGCTCGATGATGACCACTATGGCCTGGAGAAGGTCAAGGAGCGCATTATTGAGTACCTCGCGGTGCTCAAGCTCAAGCAAGACATGAAGGCGCCCATCCTATGCCTGTATGGCCCGCCCGGCGTGGGTAAAACCAGCCTCGGGCGTTCCGTAGCAAAAGCCTTGGGCCGTAAATATGTGCGCATGAGCTTAGGTGGTGTGCGAGATGAGGCCGAAATCAGAGGCCACCGCAAAACCTACGTGGGCGCTATGCCCGGCCGCATTATCTCGCAGATTAAAAAGGCTGGCGCATCCAACCCGGTTATTGTGCTGGATGAAATCGATAAGATAACCTCCGATTTCCGCGGCGACCCATCATCGGCGCTGCTGGAGGTATTAGACCCTGAGCAGAACTCTACTTTCACGGATAATTACCTGGAGGTAGAGTACGACCTCTCCAAGGTGCTTTTTATTGCTACCGCCAACTCCCTGGAAACCATTCAGCCCGCCCTGCGCGACCGGATGGAAATCATTGACCTGACGGGTTATACCCTGGAGGAGAAAACCCAGATTGCCAAGAAGCACCTGTGGCCAAAGCTGCTGCAAGAGCATGGCCTGGGCCCCAAAGACGCTACCATCACCAACGCCGCGCTGCAGCGGGTAATCGATGATTACACTCGCGAGTCGGGCGTGCGCAGCCTCGAGCGCAAGCTGGGAGGCGTAGTGCGCAACCTGGCCAAAAGCAAGGCCATGAAAGAGGCTTACCCAGCCACGCTAGAGCCTAAAGACGTTTCGCGCATTCTCGGAGCGGCCATCTTCGACCGCGACCTATACCAGGATAACGAGACAGCCGGGGTGGTGACTGGCCTGGCGTGGACTTCGGTGGGCGGCGATATTCTCTTTATTGAGAGCTTGCTGAGCCGTGGCCGTGGTAAGCTCACGCTCTCGGGCCAGCTCGGCGACGTTATGAAAGAGTCGGCCATCACGGCCCTTTCTTACCTGCGGAGCCGCGCCGAAGAGCTGGATATCGATTATCGCCTCTTTGATCAGTACGACCTGCACATTCACTTCCCGGAGGGTGCAGTGCCTAAAGACGGGCCTAGTGCGGGTATTGCCATTTTCACCAGTATTGCTTCGGTGTTTACCCAGCGGAAAATCAGGAGCCATTTGGCCATGACGGGTGAAATTACGCTGCGTGGTAAAGTACTGCCTGTTGGGGGGATTAAGGAGAAGATTTTAGCGGCTAAACGAGCGGGTATTAAAGACATTATCCTGTGCCACAAAAACCGCAAAGACATCAACGAGATACCCGCTGACTACCTTAAAGACCTGACCATTCATTACGCCGACCGCGTTGATGATGTGCTTGAGGTAGCCCTGTTGCAGGAAAAGGTTGCGCACCCCATTAAGCTGATTGTGCGGGATGAGCCTCTTGCCGCAGTTGGCCCCAGTGTAGAAGTTAATTAGCTTTCTATGTTGGTGTAAGCAGCATGAGGAGTCAGAGAGAAGCAACTTGCTGCTCCGATTCCTCATGCTGTTTCTTGGCCATATCAAGAGCGTCCTCCTTTTCGCGAAAGCTAGGCCAGTATTGTCCTGCGTTTGCGCAATAAATGGTGGCCTATGGCGTGCTATACCGGATGCCCTGGTTTCCCTATATCTTGATGCAATGATTAAACCGCTACGCTGCTTTATAACTGGTTCTGCCAGTGTTGCCCTCCTTATAGGAGCAGCTAGGCCAGTTGTTGCCCAAATAGGTGGCCAGCAGGCATTCTCATATCTCAACTTACCTACCAGCGCAAAATTGGCGGGCCTGGGCGGTGTGAATGTAGCATCCCGGGATGCTGATGGTACAATGCTGTACGGCAATCCGGCGCTGCTCAATGCCGATATGGATGGGCGTCTGGCTTTAGGCTACGTTGATTACCTGGCCGATATCAAGCAAAGCACCGCCGCTTACGTGTTCAACACCAAACACGCCGGCCGCATAGGCCTAGGCCTGACTTATCTGAACTACGGTAAGTTTGAGCAGGTAGACGCAGCCGGCAATAGCCTCGGCGACTTTTCCGTCAATGAGTATGCTTTGAGTGCGGCTGACTCTTATACCAGCGGTAGTTTCACTATTGCCGGTACCCTGAAGCTTGCAGTCTCGGGCATTAGTGGTAACCATTCCGTAGCAACGCTGGCCGATGTTGGTGGCCTATTCAAGCACCCAGAGAAGGACTTTACCGTAGGCCTAGTGGTCAGGAATGCTGGCTACCAGCTAAAGCCGTATGAGGGAGCCAGCCGTGAGCCCATGCCACTAGATGTGCAGTTGGGCACCTCTATCAAGCCAGAGCATTTGCCGTTCCGGTTGTCAATCTCGGCGCACCACCTACAGCAGCTCGATATTGTGTACCTCGACCCTAACCAGCGGGGCCAACTAGACGAGTTCGGAAACGAGATAAAACCCAAGAAGACTTTAGGCGATAAAATTGCCCGGCATTTTGTGGTAGGAGGGGAGTTACTGCTGAGCAAAAACTTCAATCTGCGCGTTGGGTACAACCACCTGCAGCGCCGTGAGCTGCGCCTAGACAACACCTCGGGTGGGGCGGGGTTCTCGTTTGGGGCCATGCTCCGCATCAGTGAGTTTCAGCTTGACTACACCCACGCCGGTTATCATGCCTCTGGAGCGGCCAATTATTTCACTGTAGCTCGCAACGTCAATTCGTTGTTTAAGAAGAAGGAGTAACCATTCGGCTGTTTGCTTGCCAATGGTGTCTTATCGCAAACTCAAGCAAAACCTTTCCCGGTGATTCCGGCTATACTGCGGCACCTGTTTCTGTTTACCAGTTTACCTTATGTTAGATTCCGCTGAGTTCCTGACGCCGGCACAAATTGTAGCTGAGCTCGATAAATACATAATCGGTCAGCATGATGCCAAGCGTCATGTGGCCATTGCCTTGCGTAACCGTTGGCGCCGTTTGCACGCTCCCGCCGAGATGCAGCGCGAAATCGTCCCGAACAACATTCTCATGATTGGCTCAACGGGCGTAGGCAAAACCGAAATTGCCCGTCGGTTGGCTAGCATTTCTGGGGCCCCCTTTACCAAAGTAGAAGCCTCAAAGTTCACGGAAGTAGGCTATGTAGGGCGCGATGTAGAAAGCATGGTGCGTGACTTGGTAGAGCAGTCGGTGAACATGGTACGGCAGCGGCGCAAGGAGGAAGTAAAAGCCCAGGCGGCGCAAGCCGTTGAAGATCTAATCCTTGATGCCCTGATTCCGCCGGTATCGGGTAGCGCTGTAGCTAAGACGGGGGTGGGTTTCGGCTCCACTGACGGAAACCAGCTGCCTGATTCTGACTATGAGCTGAATGAAAAAACCCGGGAGCGGTTTCGCGAGAAGATTCGCAACGGAGAGATGGATGAGCGCAAAATCGATATCCGGGTGCAGCAGAATAACTCACCTGGCATTGGCGTTATTGGTGGGCCAGCCGGCCTAGATGAAGCTTCTATGGCAGGCATTCAGGATATGCTCGGCTCCATGCTTCCTAAGAAGACGCGTAAGCGTAAAGTCACCATTGCGGAAGCACGAAAGATCCTCCTTGATGAAGAGGCTGCGAAGCTAATTGACATGGACGAGGTGAAAGATGAGGCCATCCGGCACGCTGAGAATGCAGGCATCATCTTTATCGATGAGATTGATAAAGTAGCCAGCCGTAGTGGTAAAGGCGGCGGAGGCCCCGATGTGAGCCGTGAGGGGGTACAGCGAGACTTGCTTCCCATTGTGGAAGGCTCAGCTGTCAGCACCAAATACGGCATCATCCACACCGACCATATCCTGTTCATTGCCGCTGGTGCCTTCCACGTGGCCAAGCCCTCCGACCTCATTCCCGAGCTGCAAGGACGTTTCCCCATTCGGGTGGAACTGCAAAGCCTCACCAAGGATGATTTCTATCGGATTCTGAAAGATCCTAAAAACGCACTTACCAAGCAGTATGAGGCCTTGCTCAAGGCAGAGGAGGTAGAGCTCAGCTTTGAAGATGAGGCGCTGGAGCGTTTAGCCAGCATCGCCTTTGAAGTCAATAGTGAGGTCGAGAACATAGGCGCCCGCCGGCTGCACACCGTCATGAGCCGGCTGCTCAACGATATTCTCTTTGATGTGCCTGATCTGATTGGCCCCAATGCCCGCATCCTTATCACCCGTGAATTGGTAGAAGAGCGCCTGCGCGACATGGTTCGTAACCGAGACCTTAGCCAATATATTCTCTAGGCTTTAAATCAAGTATGATGACGCTAAAACAAAAGGAGGTGGCCTAGGCCACCTCCTTTTGTTTTCTCGCGTACTTTTTAGGTACTCTACCCCACCTTTTCCTTTCCCACATGCATTACTACATCATCACGGGGGCCAGCCGTGGCCTCGGCAAAGCCCTGGCAGAAGCCGCTCTAGAGCTGCCAGACGCTTCGGTGCTTGGAGTGTCACGGCACGCCACCATCACCCATGAGCGGTACACACATCAACCATTAGACTTATCAGACATGCTCGCTGTGCAGAACAATCTGCACAAAGTATTTTCCGCTAGGCCAGGTGCTAAGAGTATTACGCTAATAAATAACGCCGCTGTGCTAGGCGAAATAGGCTACTTAGGTGAGCACCAGAACGAGCACTTTGAGTTTGTATTTGATGTGAATACCGTGGCTCCTGCCATGTTTATAAACACATTTTTGAGTGCCTATTCTGGCTTATCCATCCCACGCACCATTCTCAACATCAGCAGTGGCGCCGCCCAGCGTGCAGTAGACGGGTGGGGAGCTTACTCAGCTTCTAAAGCCGCTCTCGATGCCCTATCCAAAACTGCGCAAAAGGAGCAAGACCTGAGAGGCACTGGAGTACGGATTCGTAGCCTTTCACCAGGCATCCTTGATACGCCCATGCAAGAGCATATCCGTAGTGCCGATGAGCACCGTTTTAGTGAGGCGGCTAAGTTTGCCGGCTTTCATACCTCTGGTCAGCTGGCCGAGCCAGATGAGGTGGCTAGTAAAATTATTGACTGGTTACAGCGTCCGGCAGCTGAGGTAGAACCAGTAGTTCTGCGCATCACAGAACTTCAAGTATAGCAGGTACCACACAAAAAAAGCCCTGGCAACTGCCAGGGCTTTTTTTGTGTGGTACCTGCTATAATTAATAGCCAGCGTTTTGGGTAAGTGTACCTGAGCTGTTTAGCACTTCACGCTGCGGAATAGGCCACAGCACACGGAAAGGCTGCGTAATAGAAGTAATAGTGCTCATTACTGTGCCGGTACGGCGCAGGTCAAACCACCGGAATCCTTCGTGAGCAAGCTCCACGCGACGCTCCTTGAGGATAGCCGCAATCAAACCATTCTGACCAGTCAAATCCGTAGCAGTAGGGGTTAGAACGTAAGCAGCCAAGCCAGCACGCGTGCGAATCAGGTTAAGCAGCTTAACTGCTTCGGTCAGGTTGGCTATACCACCTACACGGGCCAAGGCTTCGGCGCGAGTAATAGCAATTTCACCGTTGCGTACCAGAATTACGTTGTCGTCACCAGTAACGCGGCTAAACTTCTGCGTGGTGCCAGCGGGTGAAGGGTTTACGTTTACGGGTAAACGCTTGTCACCCGACTCGTGCGCAGCTGGTAGGCCAGTAGCGGGGTCTACTTCGTTACGTCCACCACTCGAAGTGGGGTACCAGTAAAATGCAATGGAGTTGGCGTCGGTAGCATCAAACTGAAGCTCCCAAACCGACTCTTGCTGGTTCTTTAGCGCCCACAAATCCACGTAGTTAGCTGACAGGGCAAAGTTGCCTGATGCATCGCGCAAAGGAGCTGTAAGCGATATTACGGTTGGGTAGTCACCATTGCGCAGAGCGAAACGTGCTTTTAGCGCAATAGCGGCGTTCTTAGTAACACGCCCGCGGTTCTGGTTATTGGCGCTGGTGTAAGCAGCTGGCAGGTTGGCAATAGCGTAATCAAAGTCATCATTGATTACCTGAATAATCTGCTGCTCCGTAGAGCGAGCAATTGGCGCAATCTGAGCATCACTGATGTCCTTAGTTGGCGTTAAGCGCAACGGTACACCTACACCATTGGGTTTGTTATAGCCTTCAGGCGTGCCACCCCAGTAACCAAGCAAGTTCATGTAGTGAAACGCACGAAGTGCACGCGCCTGAGCTATTGCAGTTGCGGGGGTATACGAAGGATCAGATAGAGCACCAGCAGCTTCAATAACGTAGTTAGCGCGGTTGATGCCACTATAAATGGAGGCCCACATATTGCTCAACTCCACGTTATCAGCCGTGATGTTGTTCTGGTTGATCTGCCCGAAGCTAGGTAGAGTACCTGTCCAGCGTACGTTATCTGCGCCCATATCGGCAAACAGAAGATAACGCAAACCCCAGTAGTTGCCGCTTTGTACAGCATCATATGCGCCAATCAAAGCCGCTTCCACACCTTGCTTCGTAGTGAGAGCAGTGTCAGCGGGTAAGCTGGCTTGTGGCTTTACATCAAGGAGTTTATCACAGGAAGAAGCCAGTGACACAAGCAGTGCAGCAGCAGCTAAGCGTGTTAAAAAAATATTTTTCATGAGTTGCAAAGAAGGAGATTACAGGCCTAGGTTAACACCGAAAGTAATAGTGCGAGCCTGTGGGTAAACCAAGAAATCAGTGCCGAGAGAGATGCTGCTACCGCTGAAAGTGTTCACCTCGGGATCAAGGCCTGAATAGTTGGTAAAGGTTACTAGGTTTTGAGCCTGAGCGTAAATCCGTAGTGAGCTTACGTGAGCACGTGAAGCAAGCGCGCTGGAGAAAGTATAGCCAAGCACCACGTTTTTCAGGCGAGCATAAGAGCCATCTTCAATGAAACGGTCCGACACACGACGGTTGTTGTTCGGGTCACCGTAAACGGCACGCGGAACATCCGTATTCGTGTTAGTAGGCGTCCAGCGGTTCAACACACCGGCAGTCTGACCAAACACACCATTCATTCCCTCTGAGAAAGATTTTGTGTTGTTATAGATCTTGTTACCGTAGTTGTACTGCAGGAAGGCAGTTACGTCAAATCCTTTGAATGACAAGGTATTGGTAAAGCCTCCGTAAAACTTAGGCTGTGCATTACCCAGTATCTCCTGGTCAGCAGAAGTAATTACACCGTCACCATTGAGATCCTTGAACTTAATGTCACCAGGGCGGGTCAGCGTAGATTGATAAACCGAGGTAGTGAGACCAGTTTTCGACTTGGCGTTAGCGTCAACAGCGTTAATATCTTCCTGCGTCTGGAAGATGCCTTCTACCCGATAGCCACGGAAAGCACCCAGGGGTTGACCTTCAGCCAGCCAGCTGGCAAAGCCAGCGGCCGATGCCGGGCCAGACAGCTTGGTTACCTTGTTACGGTTGAAGGAGATGTTGAAGTTGGAAGTCCATTCAAAACCTCCGGGCTCACTGGCGTTAAAGTTTACAGTAGTTAAACCTAGCTCTAAACCTTTGTTCTCAATGTTGCCAATGTTGGCAGTATACGAGCCAAAACCCGTATCAAAAACCAACGGACGAGCTAGCAGCAAGTCTCGGGTCTTCTTCTGATAAACGTCAGCAATAAAGTTAACGCGGTTATTGAAGAAGCCTAAATCAATACCAAGGTCAGTCTGGCTTGTACGCTCCCATTTCAAGTTAGGGTTAGCGAGCTGGGTTGGGGCTAGGCCACCTAGTTGCAGGTAGTTGGCACCCGTACCAATCAGAGCAAGAGAAGAGAAGTTACCGATGTCAGAGTTACCGGTTTCGCCGTAGCTAGCCCGGAGCTTCAGGTTGCTGATCTGGCTCAGACCATCCATGAAGCTCTCCTCCGAAATGCGCCAGCCACCCGAAATAGCGGGGAACACGCCATACCGGTTTTCCTGACCAAAGCGAGAAGAACCGTCACGACGAATGCTACCAGAAAGCAGATATTTGCCTTTGTAAGCATAGTTCAGGCGCGAGAATACGCCAAACAGGTTCCAACCGGTAGCCGAAGAAGAAGCACCCGTTTTCAAGGCACCAGCCGAAAGCTGACGAATGTCGTTGCCGGGGAAGCTGGAGGCGGTAGCAAACAACTCAGAAAAACGGTCTTGCTGATAGTTTACCCCTACTAGCGCCGTGATGTCATGAGCTTCAGCAAAGGTTTTGCTATAGGTAACAACGTTGTCCCAGTTGAAGTTGGCATCCTGGCGGTAAGAAGCTACAGCAGAGCCGTTGGCACCCGCACCAGTATTGGTAGTAGTAGGGTTGAAGGTATTATCGCGGAATGTCAAGTAGTCTAGGCCTACCGTGGTACGGAAGCGAAGGTTCTTGATGTATTCAAATTCAGCGAATGTAGTACCAATCAAACGAGCGCTGATTGACTCCAGGAACGGTTCTTTAGCCGCCGCAAGTGGGTTTTCAGTAGAGGCACCGGGGTCCTTGTAGTAGGTACCATTCGCACGGTACTTAGGAATGTCGCTGGCTACCAGAATAGCAGTACTTACTACTCCGTTAATGTTGTTATCATTCTGGATACGGTTGCTCGCAGAGCGGCTTAAACCTAAGTTGGTACCTACCCGAATGTGAGTATTTACCTCATGGTCTAAGTTCAGGCGTACGTTGCCACGCTTGAAGTCAGACCCCAGAACGATACCAGTTTGGTCGAAATAATTTCCTGACAGCAAGAATCTAGTGCCATTATTGCCACCGCTCAGCGTCAGCTCATAATTGCTGATAGGAGCCGTCCGGAAAATCTCGTTTTGCCAGTTAGTGTTAGGCGCGCTTGAAGGGTTCTGGAAAGTAGCTACATCACGAACACCGTCACCATCATCTACGGCTTGGTAAATTCCACCTACTACTGACAAGCCAGCACCGCCAAAAGCGTATGCGGCCGCATCAGCATAGCTGCGGAAAGGCACGCCAAAAGCAGGAATCTGACCAGCTGAGTTGATAGGATAGCGGTTCTGAAGCTGCTCTAGGAACAATTCCGTTTGCTGCTGGCCAGTAAGAGGCGTAAGCTGATTCCAGGCTTTCTGGATGCCAGTATAGTAGCCAAGGTTTACTTTGGTTTTACCAGCCTTGCCACGCTTAGTGGTAATGATTACTACGCCGTTTGAAGCACGTGAACCATAGATTGCTGCTGAAGCAGCATCTTTCAGTACTTCAATTGATTCGATATCATTGGGGTTGATATCAGACAGAGCGTTGGTCGTTTGTCCACCGGTACCAATGTTGGTGTAGCTACCCGTATTAATCGGAATACCGTCTACAACATAGAGGGGCTCATTACCTGCGGTAATAGAAGAAGAACCACGCACCCGTACAGCAATGCCAGAACCCGGAGTACCCGAGTTCTGGGAGATTTGTACGCCTGGAGCCCGACCTTGCAGAGCCTGGTCAACGCTGACAATGGGAGTGTTCTTAAATTCCTGAGCCTGCACACTCGTTACTGCGCCCGTTAGCTCTGAGCGCTCCTGGGTGCCATAGCCTACAACTACAACTTCGCTTAAGCTTTTAGTATCAGCGGCGAGAGCAATATTGATTTGACTCGCATTGCCTATGGTGCGCTCAGAAGCAATAAAGCCAACAGAGCTGAATGTTAGAACTGAAGCGCCGGTAGGAGCCGTCAGCGTAAAGGAACCGTCTGAATTAGTAGATACCCCGGCCGTTGAGCCTTTAACGAGTACCGTAACCCCAGGAAGACCCTCACCGGTAGCACGGTCAGTTACTCTGCCGCTAATTGTGCGGGTTTGTGCAAATACTTGTGCTACACTTAAAGCAGCTACAGGTATAGCAAGAAGTAATGTTTTGTTCATGTAATGAGGTGTGAGTGAAAAGTAGCAGGAGGTTAAAAAGAAGTTAAAAGAAGAGTGCTTCTGGGTGGCTTCAGTTATATGACCTGAAAGTTATGAAGAGATTCAATTAAAACCATTTGTTTTTTGACAAATGTGTAATTTTTGTCGGCTAAGGATAAAATAATGGTTGTTAAAAAGCAGTATTTAATATTTTAAATATTTGAAACGTTGGCCTTTGTTACATGATACTCTCTAACTCGTCCTTCTTTCATTGTATATGCTTGTTTAGCTCGTAGGATCCCTGTTGACGAATCTTGTCGGTCATAGTAACTTATTAAGTGAAATAGGTCGCATACTCTTCGCGTAAGTCCTTATATTCTTAATTGTTAAGATGTGATGCATAATTAAGTTATACCTATTAATATGACCTGTTAATTTCTTTTGTCTTTATTAGATCAGCAATAACTAACAAGAGACATAAGAGAAGAATCCGTTACTGCTGGTTGGGATTACATGCTACTTGCAGCTGTGTTTTTGATATCTTGCAAGTTGGAGAGGAATTGTAGGTAAGTGTCTGTTTGTCAGTATTATTAACTGCTGATGAGAGATGAAGAGCCGGCGTTGCTTTGATTCAGGAAGTTGGATTATACGATTGAGATTTTTTTATAAATTGCGGTTCGATGTTATGTATACCCAGCAAGTGCTCTCCTCTGAAAGGGCTTCGGTGCTTGAATGCTTAACAAAGGTGTTCTTTCCCTTATATTTCACTCATAGTCACTTTTACCCACACTCACTCACATGCGAAAAACTTTATTGAGTGCGCTTCTGATCGCGCCCGTGCTGTTGCAGCAGGCGGCCGCGCAGAACCGTCAAATTTCGGGACGGGTCACCGACCGTTCCAATGGCCAAGGTTTGCCCGGCGTCACGGTGCTTGTAAAAGGCACTACCGTTGGTGTATCAACCAACGCTGATGGTAGCTATACTATTAGTGCGCCAGCATCTGCAACAGCACTCACGTTCTCCTCAATTGGCTACGTAGCAGTTGAGCGTGCAATAGGAGATGCTTCTACTATTGACATTGGACTAGCTTCTGATTCAAAGCAGCTGGGCGAAGTAGTAGTAACTGGTGCCCTTGGTATCCAGCGCCAGCAGCAGCAGGTTGGTTATGCTACTGCTACACTGGATACGAAAGAAGTTACTCAGGCCCGCGTTACCAACGTAACTAACGGTCTGACGGGTAAAGTGTCAGGTCTGCAGGTGCAGACTATTGGTGCTGGTGTAAGCCCTCAGGTGCGGGTTACGCTCCGTGGTAGCCGCTCCCTGACCGGTAACAACGAAGCACTGGTTGTAATTGATGGCAACATTTCTACCAACGATGCTCTGCTCGCACTTAACCCCGACGACGTAGATAACATCTCGGTACTGAAAGGTGCTAACGCCGCAGCTCTCTACGGCTCACAGGCTTCTAACGGTGCATTGGTAATTACAACCAAAAAGGGCACCACTACGTCGAAGGTTACTCTTTCACAAACCTCGCAGTGGGAATCAGTTTCGTTCCTGCCTAAATTCCAGGAAGAATTTGGTCTGGGCGCTAACTCTTGGAACCAGACCCGGGAGAAGTTTGCACCAAACAACGAAGTTGACATCAACGAAGACTATCAGTACAATAGCTTCGAAAACCAGCAGTTTGGTCCTCGTTTCGATGGTGTAGTACGTCCGCTCGGCAACGTGCTGTCCGACGGAACTACTCAGATGCTGCCGTATGTTGCGCGCCCCAATGAAAAGCGCGATTTCTGGAACACGGGTTACCAGATGCAAAATTCGGTAACGTTCTCGGGTGGTGATGCTAAAACCAAGTATTACGCCTCATACCAGAATGTTCACAACAACGGTATCGTGCCCAAGGATAAGTTTGACCGGAATACTTTCCGTTTCAACGCTTCGCACGAGTTCAACCGTCTGACGATTGGTACTAACATTTCGTACACGCTGCAGCGGGTAGATGCCACTTCAAACATCAGCCGCGACGAAACGGTGTACTGGAACTGGTTTAACACCGGTGTTCAGGTGCCTCTCACCTCTTACAAGGATTGGAAGAATAACCCATACGCTTCTCCGGACGGTTATTACAACAACTTCTATCACAACCCTTACTACATCCTCGACAACAACCGCACGAATGATCGTCGTAACACGATCATTGGTAGCATTGATTTGTCGTACAAACTGACTGATTGGTTGCGTGCCCAATACCGTATTGGTATTACCAACATCGACCAGTCCAGCCTGCAGTTCCAGAATAAGCTCATCTTGAGCCCTTACACTGTAGCTAACACGTACAAGACCTACCAGCCCGGTGGCTTTGTACAGGACGTAGGTAGCAATCAGAACCGTATCAACTCCGATGCGTTCCTGAGCATGGACAAAACGTTCGGTGACATCTCCTTGCAGGCTATCTTGGGTAACAACGTACAGCAGTTCAGCTCGAACTTCCGTAACGTGGCGTCCACCGGTCTGTCGTCTCCAGGACTATACAATTTGTCGAACCGCGTTGGTAACCTGACGGGTTCAGATGCTAGTGCTCGTGTACGTACGTACGCTTTCTATCTTGATGCTACAGTAGGTTACAAAGACTTCGTGTATGTGCACGGGTCAGGCCGTTATGACAACGTGTCTAACCTGGATGCAAGTAACCGCAGCTTCTTCTACCCAGCCGTTGACGCATCATTCGTCTTTACCAATGCTATTCCGGCCCTGAAGGATGCTTCCTTCCTGGACTACGGTAAGATTCGTGGGGGTATTACAAAAGTGAGCCAGATCAACTTGGGTGGTACAACTGCCGGCGCTTTCAATAGCCCCGTTGGTGTATACCAGAGCTTCGGTGCTTACGCTCTAAATCCAGTATTCAACCTGGGAGCTGGCTATCCCTTCGGTGCAACAGCTTCGTACACCGCCGGCAACGGCTTGGTAGTAGCTGGTCTGAAACCTGAAACTACTATCTCGTATGAAACAGGTATCGAACTGGCCTTCCTGAAGCGCAGGGTATCGACGGCTGTAACGTATTACAAGCAGAACAGTAAGAACCAAACTATCTCTACCAGCATTTCGCGCGCAACGGGTTATTCAAACAACCTGATCAACGCGGGTGAAGTAGAAAACCGTGGTATTGAAGTAGACCTGAACCTGACTCCTGTACGCCTGGATAATGGCTTTACCTGGACGGTAGGTGGTAACTTTAACTACAATGCCAACAAGGTGGTTTCGTTGCCAGATGGCTTGACCCAGCTGGCTTTGTCTACGGGCGGTAACGCGCAGTTGTATGCTATTCCGGGCCAGCCATTCCCAATCCTGCGTGGCTCGCACTACCAGAAAACCGCAGATGGCCGCACTATTCTGGCGCCTACCAAGAACCCAATTGACCCAACGGGTGACCCGACGCAGTATTATTACCCCGTTAAAGCAGGTGATTTACAGACCTTCGGTAATACTCAGCCTAAGTACCGTTACGGCTTCAATACTTCGTTCACGTACAAGGGTATCACTTTAGCTGGCCAAGGGGAACTTCGCACGGGCTATGTAGTGTATCATGCAATAGGTGAAGACCTTGACTTCACTGGTAGCGGTGCTCGTAGCGCCATGTACGATCGTCAGAACTTTGTGTACCCTAACTCGGCTATTCCTTCAACCGATGCCGCTGGCAATGTTACATACACGCCAAACACTTCCGGTTTGACGCCTGGTGGCGCTGAGTTCTGGGCCCAGAACTCAACCTGGAACCGTACGGTAGCTGAGAACTATGTTACTTCTGGTAAGTTCTTCAAGATTCGTGAGGTGTCGCTTTCTTACGCCATCCCAGCTTCACTTGTGTCGAAGGTAGGTCTAGTAAAAGGTGCTTCGGTTAACCTCTTCGGTCGAAACATCTTCACTTGGGTACCTAAAGAAAACATCTACACCGACCCAGAATTCAACTTTAGCAACTCTAATGCCATTGGCATTAACTCTAACTTGAACACGCCGCCGACCAAGTTTTACGGGGCAACGCTGAACGTAACTCTCTAAGCTGCGACACATCCATGAAAATACTACCCAAAATTCTGTTTGCGGCAGCGCTTACGGCTGCGACAACCAGTTGCGATAATTTCCTTGATATCAACAATAACCCGAACGCTTTTACGGCAGAATCGGTGTCACCTGATATCATTCTCGCTCAGGCCCTGACTAACACGGCTGCTATCTACACGGGGAATAACCCTAGCTACAACAGCTACGCGAGCTGGGCAGCTGGTTATTGGACCAAGACCAACGTAGTGAGCGGATACGGTGAAGAGCAGACCTACAACTACTCGACAGCCTATTATGCTGGCTTGTTTGATAACACCTATGACAACCTGAATGACTACAACATCATTCAGACAAAAGGTGCTGGTACTGGTTTCCCTCGGCATGCTGCCATTGCTCGCATCATGAAGGCTTATGGATTCCTGCTATTGGTTGACCAGTACGGTGATATTCCTTACACAGAAGCACTGCAAGGCGCCAGCAAGGTTACTCCTAAGTATGATAAGGCAGAGGACATCTACAAAGATCTTCTGGTGCAACTAAAGGGTGCTATTGCTGATATTGATGCAGCAGCATCTAATCAGGCTGCCCGTACGGTAAGCACAGAAGATGTAGTGTTTGGTGGCAACATGACCAAGTGGAAGCAATTCGCCAACAGCTTGCAGCTACGTATTCTGCTCCGTGAGTCGCAGACGAACAACGCTTCTATCAATGCTGACGTTCGCACCCAATTGGCGGCGCTCCAGACGGCCAAAGACGGGTTCATTACTTCTGACGTAGTTGTACAGCCTAACTACTCTCAGAACTCTGGCCAGCAGAACCCCTTGTACAACCGTTATGCTTACACGGTAGCTGGTACCGCTGCTACTGAGCGTAACTACCAAGTGCCAACGCAGTACATTATTGACCAGTATGTAAACAATAACGACCCCCGTGTGTCGCAGTTGTACACTCTGGGCTCACGTATTCCTGCTGGCTCTACCACTGCAGTTTCTGGTTATATCGGGGGTGTTTTAGGTGAGCCTACTCCTCCCGGTTTGGGTACCCCAACTGCTAGCACGCGTCAGGCTTCCCGCTTCCTCGGAGCTAATTCTCTGACTGCTGCGGGCGGTATCTTCAAAGGCTTGAACGCTCCTACGCCGCTTATGCTGCTGTCAGAGCACTTGTTCAACAAGGCTGAAGCCGAAACGCGTGGTCTTTTCACGGGTGGCAACGTTGATGCTAAGAAGGATTTCCTGGATGGTATTAAAGCCTCCTTTATTTATTTCTACCGTCCGGCTTCTACTAGCCTAGGTACAATCAACGGTTCTGCTTACACGCTGTCAGCCTTGACTACGTCGGGTGCTCCCGGTATTGCTCAGTATAACACGTTCATTGCTACTACCGATGCGGGTGGATCTAATGCCACTAACCCACTAGTGAACTTTGACGTAGCCACGACGAACGGTGATCTTGGAAAACAAGCTATCATCATCTACCAGAAGTACTTGGCATTGAACTCGATTGCTAGCGTAGAAGCATGGGATGATATCCGTCGGACTGGCCTGCCACGTATCCCGGTTTCTCCCCAGGCTGCAAAAGGTAAACTGCCCACACGTCTGCTCTATCCATTGAGCGAGGCTAGCACTAACACTAGCAACGTTCCAACGGGTGTTGACCAGTACACGAAGATCTTCTGGGACGTGGTTGACTAACCCTTCGTCTTAGTAAGTTCAGACAATAAAAAAGGACCATCCAAGCTGGATGGTCCTTTTTTATTGTCTATACTCTTTAACGAGTGAAGCAGAGACGAAAGAGAATTAGTTCTGCATCAGGTACCCTCTAATATACTCGTCTAGGTCTCCGTCAAGTACGTTTTGCACATCGGTGCGCTCAATACCGGTACGAAGATCTTTAATGAGCTTGTAGGGGTGCAACACGTAGTTGCGAATCTGAGAGCCAAAGTCAATCCGCTTCTTACCAGCTTCTACTTTGTCTCGTTCCGCATGGCGCTTATCAAGCTCTATTTGATAAAGACGAGATTTTAGCATGCGTAAGGCGTGCTCTTTGTTCATCAACTGGCTACGCTCAATCTGAACGGCGATGATAATGCCAGATGGAGCATGGGTCAGACGGACGGCGGTTTCAACTTTGTTTACATTTTGCCCACCAGCGCCGCCCGCCCGGAAAGTGTCCCAGGAAATATCAGCCGGGTTAATTTGAATGTTGATGGTATCATCAACCACCGGGTACGCAAACACAGAAGCAAAGGAAGTGTGACGGCGGCCACTGCTGTCGAAGGGGGAGATGCGCACTAAGCGATGCACGCCAATCTCACTCTTCAAGTAGCCATAGGCAAATGGGCCATCAATCTCAAGAGAGGCAGATTTGATACCTGCCCCTTCACCCGGCTGATAACTCACCTGCCGAACGGTGAAACCCTGTTTTTCGCCCCACATGATGTACATGCGCATAAGCATCTCAGCCCAGTCCTGGCTTTCGGTGCCGCCCGCCCCGGGGTTGATTTCCAGGATGGCCGAAAGCTGATCTTCCTCGTCGGAGAGCATGCGCTTGAACTCCAGGCGTCCTACGGCCTGCTCAGCAGCTTCAAATTCCTGCTGAATTTCCTGTTCGGTAACGTCGCCTTCGCGGTAGAAATCATATAGTACTTCTACATCGCTCACTGATTTTTCTACTGCTTCGAAGTCATCAGTCCATATTTTGAGGGCTTTGATATCCTTCATGACAGCTTCCGCCTTCTTGGAGTCATCCCAAAAACCGGGAGCCGTAGTTTGTGCTTCTGTTTCTACGACTTGTGCTTTGCGGTTATCGTAGTCAAAGGTACCTCCTCAGGGCCTCAGCGCGGCCCTTCAAGTCCTTCACCTGTTCATGGGTCATCGGGACAAAAAATGAATGATGGAAAGAGTAAGTAAGCTGTAAAGGTCTGCATAAATAACGAGGCCGGCTTCATGCGAAGCCGGCCTCGTGTATGGGTAAGGGTGGCCTAGGCCACTCGTGGTTGATAGAAACGGCTACACACGTACCATCCAGTTATGTGGGTCAGGGGCATTACCACTACGAATGTCAGCTAAGGCTGCTGACACTCGGTTAGAGAAAGCATCAGCGGGACGCTCAGGCAGATTATGGTCCTCGCCCTGGTAGCCAATCACGGCAATAGGAGCAATGGTGGCGGCTGTGCCTACTCCAAAAGCTTCCTGTAAGGTGCCATCGGCTTGTGCCGCCAAAATTTCGATAGCGGATACCTTGCGCTCCTCAACAGGAATGTCCCAGTCGCGAGCTAGTTGCAGTACACTGCGGCGGGTAATGCCATCAAGAATAGAAGAGCTGAGTGCGGGTGTTATGATGCGACCATCTATTACGAAAACAGCGTTCATCGTGCCAGATTCTTCCACGTAACGGTGCTCGGAAGCATCAGTCCAGATTAGCTGGTTGTAGCCATCTTGTTGGGCTAACTTAGTGGGGTACATAGCAGCGCCATAATTACCGGCGTTCTTGGCAAAGCCAGCTCCGCCTTCAGCGGAACGTACATACTTCTCTTCGAAGCGCACGCGCAGAGGCTTGTTATAATAGAGGCCTACCGGAGAGGTAATAATCATAAACCGGTAAGAGTCAGAAGGCCGCACACCCAGTAGGCCATCTGTCGCGAACATGAAGGGGCGGATGTAAAGTGAGCTACCCGTGAAGCTTGGGATCCACTCAGAATCGAGGCGAAGAAGCTGCGTAAGACCCTGCATGAAAATCTCTTCCGGTACGGCCGGCATGCACATGCGTTCAGCAGAGGCGTTAAGCCGGTGCAGGTTATCGTAAGGGCGGAACAGATACACTTCACCCTGCTCATTCTTGTAGGCCTTCATGCCTTCAAAAATGGCCTGACCGTAGTGTAGCGCCGAGTTGGCGGGGCTCACAGTCATGTCGCCGAATGGTACAATCTGAGGCTCTTGCCACTCACCATTGTGGTAGTCAACTACCAGCATATGGTCGGAGAAGGTTTTGCCAAAGTCAAGGTGATCAAAGTCCACTTGAGAAAGGCGGGAAGCAGTGGTCCGCTTCGTCGGGATGGTGAGCGTGTCAATCATAGGGGCAGAGTGGGGTGGGTGGGAATACGGAGACAATAACGGATGGGGGAGACCTTTGAAACGGACTCAGCCAACCGCTGGTTGTGAGAGGGTGGGAGAGGTAAGGAAATGGAGTAAGGTGCAGTAATAAGGTAGCGGGTGTAAGCAGCCAGAATTGCTACATCCGGGGTTGCCAAGTAACCTCTTCGGCGCCCAAATCGTGGGCCATTTGCCGACTTAAGACAAAGAGGAAATCTGATAGACGGTTCAAATACATAACCACCAGATCGGCAACAAAGGAATCTTCGCGTAGCTGGATGACCAGCCGCTCAGCTCGGCGGCAAACGCACCGGGCTACATGCGCAAACGAAACGGATGGGTGACCTCCTGGAAGAATAAAAACGCGCAGCTCAGGCAATACGGCATTCATTTCATCCATTTGCTGCTCAAGTAACGCTACATCTTCAGCGTGCAAATCGGGGATTTTCATCTTAGACTTTTCCGGATCGGAAGCCAGTGAAGCGCCGATAGTAAACAAGCGGTCTTGTATTTCTTTGAGCAGTGGCCTACGAGTAGCATTTACTTCTTGGTCGCGAACTAGCCCAATGTAGGAGTTAAGCTCATCAACAGTGCCGTAGCAGTCGATTCGTAAGCTGGACTTGGGAACACGGGTTCCTCCAATAAGGGAAGTGAGACCTTGGTCGCCGGTTTTAGTATAGATCTTCAAGAGCGGGTAGGTAGGAAGGAAACACTACAAAGACATTCTGCGGGGCAGAAAGTTGCGGTATCACCGGAATCAATCGTCTGGAGCCAGACTTAGGGCTCCCTTACTTGCTTACCAGCTGGTGGTGAGTATTAACCTCCTGATTGATAACGTCGGTCTCGATCAGGCCATCGCGCAGGCGGACGATGCGGTGGGCGTAGCGGGCAATATCCTCCTCGTGCGTTACCATAATAATAGTATTACCTTTCACGTAGAGCGCCTCAAACAGGTCCATGATCTCATGGCTAGTTCGGGTGTCGAGGGCACCGGTTGGTTCGTCGGCGAGGATAATGCTGGGGTTATTTACGAGTGCTCTGGCGATAGCTACGCGCTGGCGCTGACCACCACTAAGCTCATTGGGCTTGTGCAAGGCTCGCTCAGCCAGGCCTACGCTACGCAGGGCTTCTCGCGCAATTTCCTGGCGCTCCGATTTGCCATACCCGGCGTAGATTAATGGCAGGGCAACGTTATCGAGGGCAGTAGCGCGGGGCAGCAGGTTGAATGACTGAAATACGAAGCCAATTTCCCGATTCCGAACGTCGGCAAGCTGGTTGTCGGTCATATTGCTGACATCATTCCCGTTGAGAATATAACGGCCACCACTAGGCGTGTCTAAGCAGCCCACAATGTTCATCAGAGTAGATTTGCCTGAGCCCGAAGGGCCCATAAACGCTACATACTCACCCCGCTGGATTGTAATAGATACAGACTGAAGCGCATGAATTTCCTCCGTCCCCATACGGTAAACTTTGGATATGTCGGTGGTTTCAATAACGGGGTGCAGCATAACCAAACCAGATTAGTCCCAGGGGGCATTGGAGGCAGCCTGCGCGGTACGCTGCGCTTCTACCTGTGTACGAAAGGTACTATATTCCTGAGGTGAAAGCAACGCGGCCAAATGCTCCAGCGGGGTTGCAGCATATTCATTAAGGCCCACCGGAATGGCCGCCAGCACGTAAGCTTTCAGCAATTCCGCCGACTCAGGGTTATAGTCAATACCTTTCAGCAAGGTGTTGTAAGCCGTGGTGTATTCCTTGCGCTGCATGTAAAACTGAGCCGCTGCCAAGATACCGCTTTCAACAAAAGGGGTTTCCACTACCAGTTGCGCATATAGCTTGGCCGCTTGCTGAGGCTGCTTATTCGCTTCGGCGAGTACCGCCTGGAAATAACGCCGCCAAGCCTGGTCGGGGCCCTGCAGGTAGGCCTGTTTGGTTAGCTGCTCCAAAGCAGACCACTGCTTGGTCCGGACCAGTAGCTCGCCGCGCTGCACATTCCAGGCAGAGGCCTCAGCAGAGCGCGTGGTAACTGCCGGCGCATAGCGCTGCAGTACCTGCCGGGCCGAAGCAAGCTGCCCGGCACGGAAGGCACGGGGGAGCTGAGCCAAAAGGGCCGCTTGCCGAGGAGCCGGCTGTTGCAGAGCAATAGCCGGGGCAAGCAGATCAGCACCAGCCGGAAACTCATCGCCTCGCAGCACTAAGTACTGAGCCTTCAACGAGTCAGAGGCTTGCGTATACTCAGTGCCGAAATCAGGTTGGGCTATAGTAAAGACCTCCTGGGTCAGGGCTGAAAAAGGTACCTGAGGCTGTTTGAGTAAATAAGTAGCCACCCGACGAGCAGAGTCGAGCTGCCCGCTCAGGGCCAGCGCATAAGCGTGAGGTAGCCCAGCGGCTAAGGTTCCGTTTTGCACAGCCTCGGCTAACCGCGGAGCCGCCGCCGCATACAGGCGCTGATCCAATAACCATAAGCCCTGTACGAGCTGGTAATAGGCCGCGGCCGGTCCGGTACCCGAAGCCAAGGGGCGCAATGTAGCTTGCGCCGCTACCGACTGGCCACCGTATTGCTGTGTGAGAGCCCGCAGGAATGTAAGCTGATCAGCGTAGGGGGCGTTTTCTGGCTGAGCGGCCAGTTGGGTGAAGGTAGGGAGCAGAGCTGTATCTCGCTGGGTAGCCTGGCCTAGCGCGTAATGGTAGAGGTGCGCAAAGCTAGCGGGGCTTAGGGGCTCCGCTAGTGACTGTGGGGCCGGGACGTTTTCCGGACGCTGATTGGTCAGTTGGCCCAGAAGGAGCCGATTGCTTTGTAAAGCCGGGCTAGAGGCATCTGCCGACTCGGTGGCAAGCTGTTGGGCGGCGGGCCACTGCTGTTGCTGAATAAGGTAGGCCAGTCGGTTAGACCGCAGAACAGGATTATTGGGGGCCAGAGCCTCAGCGCGCGTCTGGTAATAGGCTACAGAGTCAGAAAGAGAGGAGCGCGTAAACAGCTGGGCCAGGTCGCTGGCAAGTGGGGCGCTCCGGGGCGTGCTTTTCAGCCCGGCTCGCAGTATCTCCAAGCGGTCAAAGAAATCAGCGGGCTCATTATAAAGGGCTGCCAGGCGCAGGGAAATCTTCTCGGATGGCCGGCGGCTAAGGGCGCGTCGTAGAATATTAATCTCGTTTTGGCGCTGCAGGCGGAAGTGGTACAACGCTGCCCGGCCCAGGCTGGCTTTGTGATTGTGCTGATCAAGCTCATCGCTCTCGGCATAGTAGCGTTCAGCCAGCAAAGCCAGCGCATCGGTACCAGGGGCCAGTTCACTCTGCAAGCGGGTAAGGTCGCCGAGGTTGTTATAATAGGCAGCTTTTACCTGATCAATCAGGTAAAAATTATTGCGCAGCTCCACGGCTCCGAGGGCTGCTAGGCCTAGCAGATACATGGCAAAGAACGGGAAGCGCCGAGGCGCATACACCACGCGGTGCACGGCCATCCTTTTCCGGAGTAGAGGCCCAAAGTTCACCAGCACATACAGCAGGAAAGCGGTGCCGAGTGATAGTAAGGCTACGGCGGTAAAGTCGCGGGCGGCGAAAAGGAAGGGGTCGTTGGCAGTGGCAAAGGCATAGCCCAGGGCAGTAGCTGCCAGGAGAACGAACACCAAGTACAGGTAGTTGGCGCCGAGGCCAAACGGCACCCAGGAACCATAAGTAGCGCTGCGCTGCTGCAAACTTAGCCAGCCAATTACCACTGCCGGCACCAGCAGCACCAACGGATCGAAGTGCCAGCCAGGCAAGATGAGCAGGTTTCCTTCATTCCAGTAATAAAGCAGCAGCGTGCCTAAATACAGGAGGCTGGTTAGCAGAAATGGGAGCAGCCCAAACCGGCCACTGGGAGTTTCTGCCTGCGTGTTGAGCCATAGCAGACCATGAATGTTCTCGTAGGCCACCCACACAACCACTAGGGCAAAGATTACGGCTCCGGCAGCCGTAAAAAAGGCCGTGAGATGGAGCGCCGTAACGTCGGGAGTATATTGGCTACGCAGAAAGAGCAGCGCACCCAAAAAGGTTACCAGGGCCCCGAGTAGCAGCAGTCTTCGCGTGAAGCCTACGGCAGGCCAAAAGGCATGGAAGGCAAACGAGGTGCCGCCCAGCAGCACGAGGCTTAAAATCAGGAAATACTGCTCCCGCGCATTGAAAACGCCCAATAGGTCGGCGTTCAATGACATCAGCAGGAAAATCACCAAGCCCATGCCAACCACAAAGGCAGGACGCGCCAAGAAGCTGACGGTAGCCAGAAAGTACGCCAAGGCAGCACCTAGCAGGCCTACGAGTAGCAACGCAGCAGTTGGCTGCACATACGGGCCATCTACGCTGTAGGTCTGCGTGAGCAGGTAGCCATTTGCCTGTACCGGCAACTCAGCTAGGCCTATACGAACCGAGGCTACCGTGGTAGGAACCGGAGTGAGTTGGGCTACAGGGCGTAGTGGCAACACCGTATCGTTGCCGGTGGCGGCGTACCAGCCACTGAGCCCGAGGGCCAGCACCGTAAGAATAGCCAGCAGCAGCAGCGGCCCACGCCAGCGGCCAGGGGAGGAAGCGGAAGGAAGTAGCAACCGTTATTCTAAAACTTTCGGAACGCGGAAATAATCAGAATCCTTACGCGGAGCGTTGCGCAAGCCCTCCTGATGGCTCACGGTGTTCTGGGCTTCATCGGGGCGAAGCACGTTTATCTCGTGCGAGAGGTGAACCAACGGCTCTACGTTGGAGGTATCTAGTTGGCGCAGCTGATCTACCCAATCCAGAATTTTGTTTAGGTCGCCGAGCATTTGCTGCTCTTTATTTTCATCAAATTCTAGGCGGGCCAAGTGGGCCAGTTGGCGCAGGGTGGCTAGGTCGGTGCTCAAAGTGATGTGAGTAAGAAGTAAGCTTAAGAATTAGGTAGCGCCATCTCCTGATTATGGGGCTGTGGTTGAGGCTTGTGCCACGTACTAGGCTCTGGAATTCCGGCCGCTTCCGGCAGAAATTCACTGGCGATAATGTCATACGCCCGGTCCTTTAGTTCCGTGGCATCTGCTAAGGTAAGGCCAGTGGTAGAAATTGGTTCATGCATAACCAGGCGCAAGGGAGAATAGCGTACCCGCAGTGAGCCTTTAATACTGGGCATAAACTTATGGTTCAGTGGCATAGATATAGGCACAATTGGCACTCCCGCAGCAATAGCCAACTGGAAGGCACCCTCCTTGAAGGGCACCATTTCTTCACCGGGCTTAGGCGAAATGGTGCCTTCTGGGAAGATGACAACTGAGCGGCCCGCTTCCAGGCTGCGCCGCGCCTCAACCATAGAGCGCCCCCGGCTGACAGCACTGTTCCGGTTGACTGTGATATAAGTGCTACCAAAAATAGGTCCCCATACAGGCACTTCTGCCAAGTCACTTTTGCCTACCATGTTTAGAAAGCCCGGAATGGCCTTAAACAGCAGCAGAATATCAATGTAGGAGCCGTGGTTGGCTACGTACACGCAGGTTTGGCCAGGTGGTAGGGGCTTTTTCTTGATGATGGTAACCGGTACCCCCCACATAGCAATAGAAAAGATGCTCCAGCCCCGATTTAAGGTGTGAAGTTGCCGGTGCCATTTCTGGCGGCTCATCAACCATTGCAACGGATAAGTCAGCACGAAAGGCAGTACGAACCACAGGGTTGCCCACGTGGTATAAAGTCGGTGACCTATGTAACGTATCAAGCGACGCATACCTGCAAAGGTAAATGGGATAAGCGACTAACGATGTAGCCAACGCCAAACCACGGGAAGTGGCTACGTTAGCTTACACTATTTAGCCAGAATATGAGCCGCTTTCAGCAGGCCAGCCACGCTAATGGCATCGGTAATGCGGTTGTTCATGACCATTTCAATGGCCTCAGCCAGCGGGAGCTTCCATACATGCAGGTCTTCAGTGTCTTCGGGCTCCTCAGCACCAAACTCCAGGTCTTGGGCCAGAAACACAAAGCCTTCCTCATCCGTGACGGAGTTAGAAGTGTGCAAACGGGCAATGTTGGTCCAGCGCCGGGCCGTAATGCCGGTTTCTTCACGCAGTTCGCGTTGGGCTGATTCCAAGATGTCAAGCTCTACTGGCCCGCCTCCCATGGGTATTTCCCAACTGTATTCGTTGAGGGCATACCGATACTGGCCTACCAGCCAAGTGTTGCCCTCTTCATCTACCGGAACAATACCTAAGGCTTTGTTTTTCATGGACACTACCCCATACAGCCCCGGGTTACCAGCGGGGTTGGTAATTTGATCTTCTCTGACTTTGATCCAAGGGTTCTCATATTTCACCTCGCTGCTGTGGGTCTGCCAGGGATTGTGAGTTTCGTCGAGAGTGGAAAGGCTGTTATTGGACATAAGAAAGAATCAGCTGGAGGTTAGTTAAGGCAAAGGTACTGCCCATTCGCGGCTTTAGCGGCACCGATCTGCCATCTGTCGGGCGAGGAGCGCTATTGGCCGGCAAAGTAGAGCCGTTTGTCAAGTTTCAAAGGCGTACGGCAGAGCGGTAGTATACCTTTGTTACAGTAATAAATGGCGCACGTAGGGTTAATGGAAAGGAAGGCTTCTACTGCGTTGTGTTGCCACCGGCAAAGGAGTAGGGTGGATGAATGATTTTGCCGGCCAACACACTGAAAAAACCGCTGCTACAGGCAGCGGTTTTTTTGTGCAGTCTAGGGCAGCATGAAGTGTAATCCCAAAATCCTGTTGCTGACGGCAACCAACCTCGTCTGCGCGGGGCGCGTATCAGTTAGAAATCGATCGTTCACATCCCGGTCGATGCTCTATGATTTATGGCCAATCAGTCAAAGAAGCAAGCTCCACAGGACCAGCCCGGCGACCCTCTCTTCAACCTGAAGCACGCCCAGGCTGAGTCTGAATTGATACAGAACACGGGTGGCCTAGGCCCCACCACTAATGTTTACGTTACCACTGATGAAGATGATGCCCTCGACGAAGGCCCCCGCGACAAGCAAGGCAACCGCCGCGGCACCAACGATGGCCCGGAGATAGGCTCTACTGCCGGTAGCCACAAATAATATTTTAAGCACAGAAACACCCTAAAGAAGGCCTCTCCAATTGCCATGCAGCAGTTGGGGAGGCCTTTTTCATATTGCGGGCACCCTGCACTAAGCCATCAGAGTGGCCTAGCGTACCTTTGCAATATGTTACTCGCCACCTACACGGGCCAACCCCTGGAAGCCGGGCTTGATGAAGCCGGTCGGGGGTGTTTGGCCGGCCCTGTTTTCGCCGCTGCCGTAATACTACCCCCTGATTTCTCTCCTCAGTTTCTCAACGACTCAAAGCAAATGACTGCCCGCCGGCGAGAGTTGGTGCGCCGTGAAATTTGCCAGGAAGCCGTAGCCTGGGCCGTAGCCGAAGCATCGCCGGAGGAAATTGCCTCCATCAATATTGCGCAGGCCAGCTATCTGGCCATGCACAGAGCAGTAGAAAAGCTGGGGGTAGGGCCCACGCACTTGCTGGTAGATGGTAACCGCTTTCGTCCTCATCCTACCTTACCTCACACCTGCATTATTGGGGGTGATGGCCTATACCGTTCTATTGCGGCGGCATCGGTGCTGGCCAAAACGTTTCGGGATGAGCGGATGGGTGAACTGGCGGCGAAGTTTCCGCAGTATGGTTGGGAGCAGAACGCTGGCTACCCAACCCCAAGCCACCGGGCCGCCATCCGAAATTATGGCCCGACAGAGCATCACCGCATGGGTTTCCGGCTGCTGTAACTCTACGGGGAAGGGTGCGCGCGATAAGGTCCACGCCATAAATGCTAAGAAGGATCTTGCCGTACCAACTAAGCGCCTACGCTAGGCCACTCCATTAGGTACGGCAAGATCCTTCAACTTATTATGCTGGGTGCTACTGAATCCGAAGAGTGCAACCGCTTGAAACAGGTTTAATCTTTTAAGCGGAGCAGATCAAGGAAAAGGCTGAAGCCATCAACCGTAGTGCCACCCTCGCCAAATTTATCAAAGCTGAGGGGCTTGATAATGTATCCGCTTACGGCTAGCTCCTGGGCCTTGAAGCGTTCAGTTTCCAGGTCAGAAGTAGTAGTGATAAATACGTTGAGGCCTACGAAGTCGGGGTCGGAGCGCAGAATCTGAAGCAGCTCCAGTCCATTCATGCGGGGCATATTGATGTCAAGCATGACCACATTGGGTCTGGGAATTTGCTCTTTACCATCCTCTCCACGGAGGAGGCTAAGGGCTTCTCTGCCATTGCGGGCCACGTGTAAAGGCACATTGATGTTGTGCTTACGCAACTCGCGTTGCACATTCATTATATCCATCTGATCGTCTTCGACGAGCAAAATGCTGGGTTGGGAAGCGTCGCTGGTCATATAGGTAGAAAGCAGAACAGGAACCGAAGATCTAGCAGGTATACGTGCTATACTCGACTTTGGGCATTTACAAGCGGTATTCCGGTATCATCAGAGCGTGGTTCGGGGCGGCGGGGCTTCTCCTTCGGCCAGGTGAACAGGAAAGTGGCCCCCTGACCCTCAGCCGATTCTACGCGAATGGTACCACCCCGGCGCTCTACAATTTTCTTCACGATGGCCAGGCCTACGCCTGTGCTTTCCAGGGTGTCTCGCTCGGTAAGAGTCTGGAAAATGACAAAAATCCGCTCGTGATATTCCGGGGCAATACCGGGACCATTGTCTTGCACCGAAAACTGGAACTGGCCGCGCTCTTCACGGCAGCCAATCCGGAGTATTCCGGTTTCCGGATGATGATGGTACTTGAGCGCGTTGCTGATGAGGTTACTGAATACCTGTTGCAACTGCACGCGGTTGGTAACGAGAGTAGGCAGGTAGCTGGGTAGCTCAATGGTAAAGCCTGGCGGCGGTGCCAGCGAGTCGAGGATTTCCTGGAGCAATTCTCGCACGTTCACGCGTTCTTCGTCCTGCTTGGTGCGGCCTACGCGGGCCAGCTCCAGAATACCACTAATGAGGTTTTCCATGCGGTACACCCTGGTGCGCATCAGCAGCAAAAACTCCCGGATGTGCTCTGGCAGCTCTTGCCCCATGTCTTCCTCAATCCAGCGGGAAGCAGTTTCAATGCCCCGCAGAGGGGCTTTCAGGTCATGAGAAACTACGTAGGCAAACTGATCCAGCTCCTGGTTGCGGCGCTCCAGCTGCGTGATGGTACCATCAATAGTATTTGACATGATGTTGAGCGAGTCGGCCAGCTCGGTGAGCTCATCCTGTTCGGTGTCCAGGACTGTGGTGGCGTAGTCGCCACCGGCAATACGGCGGGAGAGGGTTACCATGCCGCTGATACGGTGGGAGAGCTGCCGCACCAGGTAAGACGCATACAACAGGCCCAGGAAAATGGTAGCCAGGGTAATGCTCACCGACAGCACGCGGGTTTCCCGAATACTCTCCTGCAGTTTTTGCCGCTGCGCCAGGCGCATGCGGTTTTCCTCCTGCTCAAAAGCCGTAAACACCACCCTAATCTGGTCCATGAGCACTTTGCCCGTCAGCCCCGATGAAAGGTTGCGGTGCTCTAGCTCTTCCAGCGCTATTTGGTTGGGATTGCGACGCAACGCCTCCCGCTTTTCACTGATCAGCAGGTGGGAAAAAGCCGTCCATTGCTGATAGAGCTGTTGCGCCCGCAGTAGGCGGTTGTACTGCGGGGTATTAATTGTGAGCTCATCGCGGAGCTCCGCAAACCGGCCTAATAAGTTTCGTTCCCCTTCATAGTAATACTCCAAGAGCACCTCATTACCAATGAGCATGTACCCTCGGAACCCCGATTCCATGTCAATGACATTGCGCAGCAGAGTGGTAGCCTCACCGGTAATGCGCTGGGAGCGTTCTACGCGCTGCGAGTTGCGCAGTACTTTGCGGGAGAGCTGATAATTAATGACCACTACGGCGGCGAAAAGCACCGAAATGGCCACAAAACCAGCAAATAGTTTAGTTGAAATCCGAAGCTTCATGCGAGGCAGAGGGAGATGACACGGGCTAAGCCGCTAAGCCACCGGCAGGTGGCCTAGCGCCCCGTGCGGAGCTGTTGCTGCATCGTACGCAATAGTTGAGTTATATGATCAGCAATCTGATCAACTTCTGCCAAGCCGGCAATGGCCTCGTCTTGCTGGCCCTGTTGTGAGAGATCAAGCAAACGGTTGGCAACCTGGTGCATCTGAATGTGTACTCGGTTGAGCTCCCGGCTAATAGGGAGGTGGGCGTACTCTTTCAATACCCGGGTATTAACCCACTGACCGAAGCTGCAGACGTTTGGGTCACGGATTGGCGCTTGGTTTGTGCTACTGCCGTAAAGCGAGGAGCGCAACTTGGACTTGAATGACAGATGCTTTATCAGAGCGGAATCAAAATCCTGTTTGAGCTCGTCGTTCATATGTTCGGGTCAGAGGCTGAGTACAGCAACAAAAAGCAACGGGGCCCTGGCAAGCAATGTGTAGCGCCAGAAAGCACCGGTGTCTCGGGAGTAAGCAATCACAAAGATAAGGTTGGGAAGTTAGCCTATGCGCAAGCGGATTTGGCTAATTTCGCCCGGTGCCCGGCTACTCACCCGCCCGTACGTGTATAGGTGAGTGCGCTGGCTCCTTCCAGATGTGGAGGCATCCGGTTATACGGCTTTCCTCACCTGATAGTCAGGGCAACCCACCTCGTTAACGTAGTTTTTCATCTATTTCTCCCACCACCCCCTTTTCTGATGGCCGAAGACCTTAAAACCGTTCCGTTGAATGATGTGCACCAGCAGCTAGGTGCCAAAATGGTGCCTTTCGCGGGCTATAATATGCCTGTGCGTTACTCTTCTGACCTGGATGAGCACCACACCGTGCGCCGGGCCGTGGGTATCTTCGACGTATCGCACATGGGCGAGTTTCGGGTACGCGGCCCCCATGCCCTCGACCTGATTCAGCGCGTAACCAGCAACGACGCCAGCAAGCTGCAGCCCGGTAAAGCGCAGTACTCATGCCTGCCCAACACGCAAGGCGGTATTGTAGACGACCTGCTAGTGTACAAGCTGGCCGAGGAAGACTACCTGCTGGTGGTAAACGCCTCCAACATCGACAAAGACTGGGACTGGATTCAGCAGCACAACACCCAGGGTGCGGAGATGGAAAATGTTTCTGATACCATCAGCCTGTTTGCGGTGCAGGGGCCCAAAGCCATTCAGGCCCTGCAGAGCCTGACCGATACAGACCTTGCTACTATCCCGTACTACTCTTTTGTGCAGGGTACGTTTGCTGGCGCGCCCCATGTTATTATCTCAGCCACGGGCTACACTGGCGCTGGTGGGTTTGAGCTGTACGTGCCCAACGAACACGCCAAGCAGGTGTGGGATAAGGTGATGGAAGCCGGCAAACCATTCGGCCTGAAACCCATAGGCCTGGGTGCCCGCGACACGCTTCGCCTGGAAATGGGCTACTGTCTCTACGGCAACGACATCACCGACGAAACCTCACCCCTGGAGGCCGGACTGGGTTGGATCACGAAATTCACCAAAGACTTCACCAACTCCGCTAGCCTGAAGCAGCAGAAGGAAG
This sequence comes from Hymenobacter taeanensis, assembly GCF_013137895.1. Lineage (NCBI taxonomy): Bacteria > Pseudomonadati > Bacteroidota > Cytophagia > Cytophagales > Hymenobacteraceae > Hymenobacter > Hymenobacter taeanensis. The sequence goes on along the minus strand of NZ_CP053538.1, from coordinate 494,385 downwards.
CGGGTGTTACGCGCAAGTTGGTAGGCTTCCTGATGGACGGCCCCGGTATTCCGCGCGGCCATTACGAGCTGGTAAATGAAGCCGGCGAGAAGATTGGCGAAGTAACCAGCGGCACGCAGTCGCCGAGCTTGAGCAAGGGCATAGGCCTAGGCTACGTGCAAACGGAGCTGAGCACACCTGGTAGCAAAATTTTTGTGCAGGTACGGGGCAAAAACCTACCTGCCACAGTAGTGAAGCTACCCTTCGTGCCCGGCACCGAAGAAGCATAAGCCCTTTCCATTTAGTGGTTGCCAGTTACCAGGTTTCGGCGTGGTAGCTGGCAATTTTTCTTTGCCCAGCCCAACTGCTGTTTCATAACGCACCCCAACATGCCTTCCCTCGATATTTGTTTTTCCCCGGAGCTGCTGCCCCTGTATGACCTGAACGGCCGGGTGGCGGTGGTAGTGGATATACTGCGGGCCTCCTCTTCCATCGTAACCGCGCTAGCCCAGGGGGTCACGCATCTGGTGCCGTTCAGTGAGCTGGAGCCGTGCCGGGAAATGGCGAGCCAAGGCTACCTCACAGCCGCTGAGCGCGACGGGCGGCAGGCTGAAAACGTAGATTTGGGCAACTCGCCTTTTGGCTATTTAGATGGCATGGTGCCCGTACGGGGCCGCAGCGTGGCCATTACCACTACTAATGGTACCCGCGCTCTGCACCTATCCGCCGCCGCCGAGCATGTGGTGCTGGGGGCATTCCTAAACTTAGGCGCAGTAGCTGATTTTGTGCGGCGGCAGCAGCAAGATGTAGTGGTAGTGTGCGCGGGCTGGAAGGGTAAGTTCTGCCTCGAAGACACCCTGTTTGGGGGCGCATTGGCCCAACGGCTGGCGCAGGAATTTGACGTAACTAGCTCCGATGCCACACTGGCGGCCCTGGATCTCTGGCAAGCCGCCCAACCCGATGTAGCTGCCTACTTACTGAAGTCGGCGCACGTGCGACGCCTCAACAGCCTAGAGTCACATAAAGACATGGCGTTCTGTGTACAGCAAGACACCTACGACCTGGTACCGGTATTCCGGGACGGGCGTATTGTAGTGGCCTAGGCCACTAAGGCAGCAGCCCTCAGCATAGCAACGAGGCCCGCCAAGCAGAGTGAGGCGAAGCCACTTTACCACTCGTAGGCCAGTTAGCCAGCGGTACTGTTGCTTCGCTCCAGTCTGCTTGCCGGGCCTTGCTATACACTGGCCTAGAACAGCTTTTCGTTTTGGCGGTGGCGGTCGGCGTCGCGTTTGGTTTTCTTTTCCAGGTTGCGCTGTAGCGCTTCTGTCAGATTGACGCCGGTTTGGTTAGCCAGGCAAATCACTACGAAAAGGACGTCTGCCAGCTCATCAGCCAAGACTTTGTCTTTGTCTGATTCTTTGAACGACTGCTCACCGTACTGACGAGCAATGATGCGGGCCACCTCCCCAACCTCTTCGGTGAGCATAGCCATATTAGTGAGCTCATTAAAGTATCGGACGCCGGTGGTTTGAATCCACTGATCAACGGTTTGCTGGGCTTCTTCGATAGTCATAGTCGGTATGAAAAAGGAGTTGATACTATATCACTCACTTACTCCGGGGAGTCAAGCACGATGGTAACGGGGCCGTCATTGAGAAGCTCCACTTGCATATCGGCCCCAAACTCACCGGTAGGAACCGGCTGGCCTAGCAACTGCTCAAGCATCCCCACAAATTGCTCATATAGGGGAATAGCAATGGGCGGCGGGGCCGCTCCAATGTAGCTGGGGCGGTTGCCTTTGCGGGCGTCAGCCAGCAGCGTGAACTGGCTTACTACCAGCACTTGCTCGCTTACATCCTGCACCGAGCGGTTCATTTTGCCCTCCTCATCAGAGAAAATCCGCAGCTGCACAATCTTGCGGGCCATCCAGTCGAGGCTGCGGGTATCATCAGTAGGGGCGAAGCCCGCCAGCACCAGCAGGCCTGGGCCTATTTGTCCGGTTATGCGGCCTTCCACGGTTACACTGGCGTGCCGGACGCGCTGAATTACAGTACGCATAAAAGCGAGGGTAGTGAGATGAAATACCAGTTGCTGCACCCGTACCGCTGTATGGGGGTGGCTGGGTTCAGCAGATATTGCCGTACTTCGCCATACGCTCTACACTGCGCATGGCGGCCACGAAGAACGACATTCCTTACGCGAACCTCAACCTCTGGTGGCTATTGGCGCTGGCTGTGCTTGCTGCCTTGCGCTTGTACGGCCTGCGTGAAGCAGCCCTGCCCGATTATGATTCAGTGCGCAACTGGCAGATAGTGCAGGAAGTGGCCTACGGTAAGCTAAGCCATGTCTTCCATCACGGCAGCCCTGGCTTTTACCTGCTATACGCACCGCTGGCTTGGGTTACATCTAAGTACCAAGTATACCAGTATGTGAATGCCTTGCTGGCAGTAGCGGCCTTGGGCATGCTTATCCGCTTCGTAGGCCACCAGGCGCACTTGTCGGGGCCGCAACAGGCGCTGCTCACGCTCTTTGCGGGTACGTCGGTGCTGCTCACTTTCTCGGGCCGCGACTTTACTATGAGTTCGGGCAGCTTATTCTGCTTTGCAGGGCTGCTGGAAGCCTACTGGCGCCGTTTGCAACAGCCCGGCCGTCAAACCCTGCTCTGGGCCACTGCATGGCTGATGGTAGGCCTGTGCATCAACTATAAGTTTATCCTGACGCTGCCCATTCTGGCGGTGTTGGAGCTGTGGCAGAATGATGAGCTGCTGTGGCACCGCGGTAACCTGGTACGGGTGGTAGCTCTACTGGCAGCCCCGTACCTGGTGCTAGGCGCTGTGGGGGTGGCTGCAGGATTGCGGTGGTACTTATGGCCGGCCTTTTACTACAAGGTGGCCTTTCCGGATGCTGCCAACGCGGCCGGGCGTAGCAACACCCTGCGGTTTGATGGCTTATACTACTTCCGCTACCTCTGGGATTTTGAGTCGCCGCTGCTGGGCGTAGGTATAGGGCTTCTGGTGCTGAAGATGCGTAAAAAGTGGCCTAGCCGCCGCGGTCAGCTTCCCGTAGCGTTCTATCTGCTGATGTGGGCCGCCTGCCTGTTGGCAGGCATGACCTTGCTCATAAAAGCCCCACGGGGCCTGCTCTGGGCGTACCCACTATTCTATGTGCTGGCGTTTTTGGGGCTTCGGCAGTGGCTGGCAAATAGGGTACTACTTTTAGTAGCACTAGCTGCCATTGTTTTTAACTGCTACCGTTTGCAGCGCGAAATATATGCCTATACGCCTACTCGGTACCCGCAAGTGGCGGCTTGGCTGCAAGCGCACGAAGGTGGGAAGGTAGCCAGCACCGTCAGTCTAGGCCTAGCTCCTTTTCAGCCCGATTCAGTGTTGGCTATAACTGATGAGCACACCCTGGCCGCCTTACGGCACCGAGGCTACCGCTACGTGCTGCTCGACAGTTATTGGCGTGTAACCGGCGTAGCTCATTTCGACTCTTTGCGGCAGCAGCAACCCGTAGCTGCCTGGCCAGAACCCTTGCTAACCTCTCCGTTACTGTTTCTGGAGCACTCAGAATATACTGGCCTAGGCTATGCAGAAACGCTAGCTCGGCAGCATGTTGCCAAGCAAGATACTCTCCAGCTGCGGTTACTGAAGCTATAGGTAGTGCTTGCTAGCGCAGAATACGCATGCTGTCCAGCATGTGCTGGTACCGGCGGGCGTTTTGCTTGTGCTCCGCAAAGGTCTCGGCAAAGTCGGAGTAGCCACTGTGGTCGGGGCGGGCACAGAAGAACAGGTACTGGTGGGCGGCTGGCTTTAGCACGGCATCCAGGCTCTGCCGGTTGGCGGAGGTAATGGGGCCCGGAGGCAGGCCTTTGTGCTTGTAGGTATTGTAAGGCGAGTCTACGAGCTTATCCTTGTTCAGAACTCGCTTCACTCCGAAATTGCCAATGGCCCAGAGCAGGGTGGGGTCGGCCTGCAGGCGCATGCCGCGGCGCAGGCGGTTCAGGTACACGCCCGCAATAACAGGTTTGTCTTCTTTCTTAGCTGTTTCTCGCTGCACAATGCTGGCCAGCACGTGCACCTCGGTGGGCGAAAGCCGAAGCGAGTCGGCGCGCTGCCGACGCAGTGGAGTCCAGAACCGCCGGTGCGTAGCCGCCGCCGAATCAAGAAACTGCCGCGCTGAGGTGTTCCAGAACAAGCGGTAAGGCCCCGGCAAAAACAGGGTGAGAATAGTGGTAGTATCTAGCTGGTACTGGCGCTGCAGGAAAGCATTATCCTGTAGTAAGCGGCGTAGGCCAACGGAATCAGCTTCTAACTGGCGTGCTATCTGGCGGGCGAGCTGCGGCTTGTATTTAAACGCATCTAGTACAAACGCTACTGTATCCTGCTGCCCTTGCGCCAGCTTTTCCAGCAGCGCAGAATTACTTAGATCTGGTGCCAGCAGATAGCGCCCCGGACGAACGTGGTTAGGATAATCACGCTTCCGGGCCAGCCACTCAAACGTGCCGGGGTTACGGAGTAGCTCATACTTGCGCAAAGAGTCTTGCACGGCCGCGAAGCCACTGCCCGTCCGGATATATAAATAGGCAGGGCCAAAGGCAGACGGCTTCACGTTGGGCTTCCAAAGCACATACCACGCACTAGCTGCCGCTGTTAATGCCAGCAGCAGGATTACGGCAAGGGTAGGCCATCCCCAACGCGCAAAAAATGATTTCTTCACCTCAGGCAACAACTAGGTCTTGACTACAACGTGGCATTAGCCCCCATTTACCAAAGCAGCCACTGACTCTTCCAGTTCCCGCTGCCGCTGCCGACGCTCTACTTCAACGGGGGCCGCGGCCCGCACTTCGCAGTCAAGGAATGTACACCGCTCGCAGGTTTCATTCACATCTTTCTGCACAATAGCCGGGTCGTCGAGGAAGCGCAGCTTCTGGCGCAGGGTATCATCGCAGAGCAGGCCTACAGTAACACTCACGGCGGGCTCGGTTGCGGCACCGGAGCGGGCCAGCGTCAGGCACAAATATTCGTCGCCGTTGGGGTAACGGGAGCGTTGGGCGCCCAGCGTGAAGTTGGGCGTGCCCGCCACGGGCTGCTGCCGGAGCTCCGCAATAAGGCGCAGAGACACCCAGCGCCGGCAGTAGTGCTCGTGTAGCTCGTTGCCGTGAGGGTTGTGGAGGCGCGAAAGGTGTAGCTCCTTGGTCAGTTTAAATGCCGCCGAGGAGTTGGCCTGGTCGAAGCGCAGGAAAAACAGGCTCTGCAGGCCAAAGTGGCGCGGCAGCAGGTTGGTAATTCGCTGCATGAACATCTCCGGCGAAACGTCATACTTCGTGAGGAGCTCCAGCAATAGCGTAGGCTCCCACTTCTTATGCGCGAATAACCGCTGCAAGTCCCGCACCAGCGACTCTTCCTCCATGAGCAGGGCGCCCGCGAAATAAGAGGCCTTAAAGTTGTTGAGCACCTCCTCAAATGAGCGCACCGGGAAGGAGGCATTCACATATGGCCGCTCGCGTAGGGTTAAGTAGTTAAAGGCTACCTCGCGGCCAAGCACAAACCCCTCCTGGGCTCCCGTAAGGCCAGGACGCAGCAGCAGGCGCCGGCTTTTATGCTGATACACTGACCGCAAACGGCCCAGGTTGTGATACTCCTGCAGGGTGGTGCGGTCAAGGGTGTAGCCGTAGTTCTGCTCAAGTACCCGCATGAGCTGGGCGCGGTCAAAGGGGGCAGAGTGCTGAATTTTGTGCTCCACCGCAAACGTGCGTACATCCTGCTCCAGCTCCTCAAAGTAATTGTCGTGCATCTCCTGAAAGGAGCGGAGCGCCGCCAGGAAGAAGTGCTCCTGCCGCATTTCGTAATTGCGCGCAATTTCAAAAAGGGTGCTGATGAAGGCGTTCATTTTGGCTGGGGCATCAGCAATCAGCTCCACAATCCGCAGTGGATCTAGCCCAAACATCTCCAGTGGGAACTCCTTCAGCAGGTTTGACTGCAACAGCTCCGAAATAGGCTCTAGGCGGCGGCTTAAGGTTAGGGAGGTCAGCTGATCGTAACTAACTTCCAGAACCTTGCTTAGACTCAGAATTTTATCAGCCTTGGGGTATTTCTTGCCCTTCTCAATCTCATTCAGGTACGACACGGAAACGTCGCAGGCGCGGGCCAGCTCAGCGGGAGTATAGCCGCGCTCCTGGCGCAGCTCGCGCAGCTTCAGCCCGAAAATTAATCGGACAACTTGACCGTGACTCAGCATATAGGTGGGAAGGAAAGCAGTTAAAGGGAAGTAACCAGCGCGCTTTTGGTGAAAGCTTTTAGCTAGGCCACTCAGGAGAGGATAGCTCTAAACGTACTTGAGGCTCATTTATGACACTCGGGCATGTAGCTGAGGCTTATTTACTGCTTGGCTCAGGCCAAACTAGCTGGCAAGCAAGTACTAAATTTAAATACCTGCAAGTATCGCCGCTGTTCGCAGTAATTATGCATTTAGCGAATAATAGCTTTTTAATAAAATACACCTTGTTAAATTCTGTAAGGTAGGCATTGGGCTGTTGATTTTACCACTCCTAAGCCTCCTTCCGGTTTCTTTATTTGCTGAGCCCCATGCGGTAGCAACGGCACTAACCACTGGCCTTTAACCAGCAACAGCCCCGATGAAAGTCGGGGCTGTTGCTGGTTTAGGTGTTTGGAGTGGCCTAGAACGGCTTGGCAATCTGGTTGTAATCTAGGCCATGCCGCTCAGCAGTTTCGCGCAGAATGGTCTTCTGCCACGGCCGCAACGACTGCTCAGCGCCTTGCTCTACTATATCTGCAATGAGGCGGTTTGAAAGCACCAGGTTAGCTACAAACCCATTTGCATCGGTGGTGATGTGATTTTTAAGCTGCGTGAGCAATTGCTCGCGGGCATCAGCCTGGGCCGCTTTGTCACCGGTAAGGCGGCGGCGGAAAGGAAAGCGGCGCTGCTCGCCAGATAGAGGTGGCTCGGGCCGGGAAACAAAGTTGTCGGGCGACAGTGCTACAAGCTGGTCTAGGTAAGGAGTACGCTTGAGTTCCGGGTGTAGGCCTCTCGCTGCCTTCCAGTCATTAAGGTTGCGCGGGGTATCGCGCACCAGCTCAGCTAGGCGGTCGTTGGCGAAGATCATGTATGGCGGCCGGTCCAGGTCGCGCGCAATTTGGTCGCGCAGCATATATAGGTCACGAAACAGAGGCAGCTCATTCGGCATAATGCGGTATTTACCAGCATTGCGCATATAGGGCCGCTCGTCGCGCACGTAGCGCACCTCTTCTAAAGCGGCATTCTCCTGCTCTGCCCACTCCGTGCGGCCTAAAGCTGCCAGCTTGGCACTGAGGCGGTCGGCTAACTCAAACAGATAAATTACATCATTGGCTGCGTACTCCTTCTGAGCATCGGTAAGGGGGCGCTTCAGCCAGTTTGACTTTTGCTCGCCCTTATCTACCTCAATGCCTAGCTCAGCCTGAATCAAACGGCCCAGGGAGATATTGTTATCGGCCTCGGCCAGCAGGGTGTACTGCACACTAGTATCAGTGATGTTACGAACGTGCACACTGTACAATTCATCTAGCAGGAGGATATCAGATTTGCAGCTGTGAAAGATCTTCTCTACTGCGGGGTCGCGCAAAATTGCCCATAAGGGTTCCAGATCATGGGCTGGGTTAGTGAGCGGGAGCGGATCAAGCAAGAAAGCGCTCTGACCGTCAAATAGCTGGATGAGGGCTAGGTTACGACCGTAGCGGTGACGCATGTCGTCGAATTCCAGATCGATGGCAATGCGGGGGGCTGCTTGCAACGTTTCGGCAAGCTGTTGCACCTGCGCGGCAGTAGTCAGGTATTGAAGGTTAGGCATTCACAGGTGAAATAGGCAGAAACGATTCAACGTGGCATGGTTTGAAACAGGCCAGGGTGGTAAAGGTAGGGAGCAGGCAGAGGCAAAACCAACTCGCTAAGTGTAACAGCGGCTGCTTGCAGTAAAAGGGACTTATAAATGGCAGCACCGAAGCAATTCGGCAAGTACATTCTCTCTATATGAAGAGCAAATGATTTGCTTCTGCTGGCAGGTGATAAGCATGCAGAGCTTCATAACAAACTGTCAAACTGTATAATAGTAATGCGGATATGTAAGAAATATCATCATGATTCTAGGAGATTATTGAAATAAATAAGTGAATATGTGCTCAAGTATTTAATTTGCGGATAATTAGCGGCTGAATTTTAGTCGTTTTCCAGCTTATAACACCGGAAAGTTTACGCCGGTGAATTTTCACTCTAATCGACCTTCAGGTCTGGATTATATGAAACAAAATTTCCTCATTCCTCTCGCTTGCGGATTAGCTTTTGCTTCCACTGCGGCGGCCCAAACGCGTGCCGTTAGTGGCCGTGTAACGGATGCCGGTGGCACGGGGCTTCCTGGCGTTACGGTGCTCGAGCGGGGCACTACCAATGGCACCAGCACTGATGCCAGCGGTGCCTTCTCCTTGTCGGTGCAGCCCGGTGCTACGCTGGTAATCAGCTCTATTGGTTTTGAAACTCAGAATGTAACGGTAGGTGACCGTACATCGGTGCCGGTAACGCTGCGCAGCAGCGCTACTGAGCTTGGCGAAGCAGTAGTAGTAGGTTATGGCACCCAGACCAAGGCTGATGTAACGGGCTCCGTTACGCAACTCAGCAGCAAAGACGTGCAAAACGTGCCTACGGTAAGCTTTGAGCAGGCTATTCAGGGCCGTACGCCAGGCGTACAGATCAACCAGACCTCGGGTAAACTGGGTGCTGGTGTACAAATCCGGGTACGTGGTGCATCGTCCGTAACGGCCTCAAACCAGCCGCTGTACGTGATTGACGGTATTCCTGTAACTTCCCAGGACGTAGGATCTGACACGGAACCCCTGAACCCGCTGGCCGACCTGAACCCGAACGACATCGAGTCGATTACCATTCTGAAGGACGCTGCTTCTTCTGCTATTTATGGTTCGCGGGCTTCTAACGGTGTAGTGCTGGTTACCACCAAGCAGGGCCGCCAGGGCCAGACCAAGGTTAACCTGGGCTACTACATTGGTACCAGCGAAACCACCAAGCGCCGTAAGTTCCTGAACGCTGCTCAGTATAAGGAGCTCTTCACGGAAGCGGCTAATAACGAAGGCTACGACCCCCAGGAAGAGTTTGAGGGAAACGGAATTGACTTCAACTCTCCTTACGACCAGAAGTGGAGCGACGAGCCTTTCCGTAAGGGCAAGGTGACCCAGTACGACCTGAACGTAAGCGGAGGCGATGCCAAAACCCGCTTCTACCTGAGCACAACCTACAACGACCAAACCGGTATCATCATCGGTAACCGGTACCGTCGGGGAAGCGCCCGTATCAACCTCGACCACTCTATCTCGGATAAGCTAAAGGTGGGGTTCAACTTGTCGCTCACGCGCTCAGTAAATGACCGGACGCCCAACGACAATGCCTTCTCTAACCCGGTACAGCTAAACGCGTTGCCGCCTCTTCAGCCCAAGTATGATCCTACTACGGGTGAGTTGAATAGAAACACGCTGTATTACAACAACTTGCTGGACCTGGATAAGGGCTCAAACCGCGCTGGTACGTATCGCTCGTTCAGCAACGTAAACCTCTCGTACCAGCCCATCAAGAACCTCACGCTGCGCACGGAAGCTGGCGCTGACTACCTGAATCTGAACGAAGATATTTACCGGGCGGCAGGTACTCAGGATGGTGGCAACAGTGGCTACGGCTACAGCAACCAGGTGCAGGTAATTAACTACACCACCAACAATACGGCTACCTACCTCAAAACTATTGGGGAGAACCATAGCATTGAAGCGCTGGCTGGTTTCTCGTTCCAGCGTTCAGACAACCAAACTACTTCTGCTGAAGGGCGTGGCTTCCCAAACGCCGAGTTTACGCGGGTGTCCAGCGCTGCCATTAAAACGGCTGGCTCGGGCTCTACCCGTTCGGGTTTCTCCTTCGTATCGTACTTCGGCCGTATCAACTACGCTTTCCAGGGTAAATACCTGGTATCGGGTAGCGTCCGCCGCGACGGCTCGTCGCGCTTCGGGGCCAATAACCGTTACGGTACTTTCGGGGCTGGCTCCGTGGGCTGGTTGATTTCAGAAGAAGGCTTCCTGAAGGACAACGCCATTGTAAACTACCTGAAGGTGCGGGCCAGCTACGGTCTGACGGGTAACGCGGAGATTGGCAACTTTGCCTCGCGCAACCTGTATGGCGCTTTGCCCTACGCCGACCAGGCCGGTATTGTGCCCAGCACTACAGTTGGTAACCCTAACCTCACCTGGGAAAGCACAGCTCAGACCGATATTGGTTTGGAATTTGGCTTCTTAGACAACCGCATTTCGGGTGAAATTGACGTGTATGAGAAGAAAACCCGTGACCTGCTCCTCAGCCGTCCGTTGTCTTACAGCAATGGCTACACCAGCGTAACTGAAAACGTAGGTTCGTTGCGTAACCGCGGTCTGGAAATTGCGCTGAACACGCGCAACTTTGATGGTCCGTTTAAGTGGACCACCAACTTTAACATCTCCTTCAACCGTAACAAAATCACCTCACTGGCGGCTCCTATCCAGAGCGGCTACCTGGGTAGTGTACGCGAAGGACAGCCAATTGGTATTTTCTACGGCCGCAAATATGCCGGTGTGAATCCCGAGAACGGCGATGCCCTCTACTACGCGGCTGACGGCTCTACCACAAACCTGGCTTCACGGGCTGGTTTGCAGGTAGTAGGTAACCCCAACCCCGATTTCACGGGTGGTATCACCAATACCTTGTCGTACAAAGGGTTCGATCTGAGCGCGCTAGGCCAGTTTGTGTACGGCAATGATATCTACAACGCCGCGGGTGTTTATCAGTCTGTAAACGGCGATTATTTCGACAACCAGACGATTGATCAGCTGAAGCGCTGGCAGAAGCCCGGCGACATGACCAACGTGCCCCAGGCGCGCCTGTATGCCGGGAACGGAACGGTACAATCTTCGCGTTGGGTGACCGGGGGGTCTTTCTTCCGGGTTAAAAACGTGACGTTGGGCTATAACATTCCTTCCGCATTTGTGAAGAAAGGCCGTATCCAGTCGGCGCGGGTGTATGTGTCAGCTCAAAACCTGGCCACCATCACCAACTACGATGGCTATGACCCAGAGGTAAACACGGCGGCATTTGGTGCTGCTAACTACCTGATTGGGCATGACTTCTACACGCCACCACTGGCCAAGACTTTCCTGGTCGGCGTTAACGTGGGTTTCTAATTCTCTGACTTTCTTTTCTGATGAAAACGATATTTTCTCGATCAGCCGCCGTGTTGGCACTAGGTCTTAGCCTGGGCCTGGCCTCCTGCGAAAAGCAACTCAATATTGACCCTTACCAGTCAGTAGATGCGGCAACGGCATTGAACAATGAGTCGAATGTAGGTAGTGCCGTGGTAGGTATGTATGCCCGCCTCGATGACCCCAACCTGTACGGTACCAACCTTATTCTGGTACCTGAACTGATGGCGGTGAACAATTACATTCGCTTCCAGGGCTCATTCCAGAACTTTATTCAGCTGGCTAACCGCACTACCAACTCTCAGAATACAACGGCAGAAGGTATCTGGCGGGCCGCTTACCAGGCCATTAATCAGGCCAACCTGATTATTGATGCACTGCCGGTAGTATCTACTGCCAGCCTGAAGTCGCAGTATGAAGGGGAGGCCCGTTTCGTGCGCGCCGATATGCACTTTGAACTGGTGCGCTTGTATGCCAAGCAGTACCAAGCTGGCGGAGGCAACACCCAATTGGGTGTGCCACTCAATTTGGTTCCTGTAAAGACCGTAGAGCAAGCTTCTACTCTGCAGCCCCGCGCCACTGTTGAGCAGGTATACACTCAGGTAATTGAAGACCTGACCAAGGCTATTGCATTGCTGCCCAAGAGCAACGGTACGCGTGCTTCCAGCTACACGGCCAAAGCCCTGCTGGCCCGGGTGTACCTGCAGCAGAGCAATTTTGTGCAGGCAGGTGCTCTGGCCGATGATGTTATCAAAAACAGCGGCAAAGCGCTTTCGCCCACGCTGCAGTCGGTATTCACAAACCGCAACTCCTCTGAGACCCTGCTGGAAATCCAGCAGAATGATCAGAACAACGCCGGCACTTCCAACAGTGGCCTAGCTACTCACTTTGCCAGCATTGGCCAGCTCGGGCGTGGGGATATTCAGGTGCTACCAGCATTTGCCGCCCAGTACGGGCCTACTGATGCTCGAGGTGAAGCCGGGCTTTTGTATGTAGGCACCGGTACTCGGGCTGGGGTATTGCGCTCTGGCAAGTACACTACATATGGCCAGAATATTCCAGTGATTCGGCTTGCTGAAATGTACCTGATCCGGGCTGAGGCTGCTTTCAGAGCAGGTAACCTCACCGATGCTTTAGCAGATATTAACCGTATCCGGAACCGTTCGGGAGCTACCCCACTGACTTTGGCTCAGCTTTCACTAGCCACAATTCTACGGGAGCGTCAGCTGGAGCTGGCTTTTGAGGGGTTCCGCATTCATGACCTGAAGCGCACCGGCACGGACATCTTTATTCCTGCTACTGGCTCAAACCCTGCCACTACGTTCCCTATCACCAGCGACCGGTTGGTGTTGCCTATTCCCTTCCGGGAGACTAACGTGAACACAACCCTGGTGCAGAACCCTGGCTACTAAGTCATCTGCACCAAGTAAAAAGGGCCGCAACGAATATCGTTGCGGCCCTTTTTTGTTGATATACCTACGGTGCTAGGCCAGTCAGGCCCTATTCCTGATCATCCTCGTCCTCATCATAGTGGCTGAAGTCAAGTGCAGCGGCCACTTCCAGAGCTTCTCTAATAACACCATCCATGAGGGGCTGAGTGTCAGCGTCGAGGGTGCGCTCAAAGAGGCCTAGCAGCAGTTCACCATCCTCATTTACATATAGATTGGTGTAGAGCTTCTCAAACACTTTAGCCTCTTTGGTGATGGTAGCATCAATTTCCTTAACGGAGCGAGACGCTAAAGCGCGGTGTAGTACGTCCATCACGCGGCGGCTTTCTTCATGGTCGCCTAGGTCAGCAAGAAGCTTCATCAGGGCCAGTGCTACTCCTAAGCGTACCCGCTCAAAGCGGAACGCAATATCAGTGCTAGTGGCCTGCCGGAAAGTGTCGTAAGCCGCCAGAGTAGCCGGTGAGAGGAAGCGCTTAGCATCAGCCGCCTCCGGGAAGGCTACCTGCAGCAGTTGTTCGTAAGGGTAAGGCATAGTAAAAAGTCGGGGGAGAGGCCTAGCGCCGCGAAAAGATAGCGGCCAAGGCGAAACATTCAGGCCCAAAGGTACGATTGTATCTACAGGCCTTGTTCAACTCCGGAATTGGCGCCATCTTCACTACTCCTCCTGATACATTCGCACACTCCTATGACGCACAAGAAAAAATGGCTCACGTTTGCCCCCGCCGGACTGGTAGTTGTGGGGTTAGGTACCTGCTTAGTGCAGTGGGCCGCTGATAAAAAACGAAGAAAAGCGCCCACTTCAGAGTGGGTAGCCGCTGGCACGGCCGCCTTGGTCGTACTCAATGCCGGGCTTAGTCTGTTTGGGAGGGGAGTATCGGAGGGGGTATTGTATGAGTTGAAGGAGAAGCCACAGGAAATGGATTTTTATAACGTGCCTCGCATGTAAGTTGAAATACCCCGTAACCCAGAAGGAGCCGCCATGCTAGCATGGCGGCTCCTTCTGGGTTACGGGGTAATGCGGTTGGCCTAGAGCACTTTCACGGTGAGCTGAGAAGTATGTTCTGGCGAGTGGTACAAGCGGTGCGTAGCGGTCTGAAAGTCTTTCTCGTCCGCCTCAAAAATGTTGGGCACAAAAGTCTGTGGGTTCCGGTCTACGAGCGGGAACCAGGAACTCTGCACCTGCACCATGAGGCGGTGGCCCTTTTGAAAGGTGTGGCAGAGGTCTTGCACCGTAAAGGGTACTGCCGTCACCTGGCCCGGTACAAACGCTTCAGGCTTGGAGAAGCTGTTGCGGAACCGGCCTCGCATTACTTCCGAACGAACCATTTGCTGGTAGCCGCCCAGCTTCACGGCCGGGTTGGTGCGCGGGTTGTTCGGGGTATCGTCAGGGTACACATCAATGATCTTGACTACCCAATCAGCATCGGTACCCGTGGTGGCAACCTGCAATAGCGCCTGAATGGGGCCAGCCAGAGTCATGTCTTCCGTGAGTGGTTCTGTCTGATACGTGAGTACATCGGGGCGGCGGCTGGCGAAGCGCTGGTCGTCGGTCATGTACTCGCGGGTCATGCCGGTGGTGGTGGCCTCAGAGAACGGTACGGGGTGAGCCGGGTCGCTGAGGTACTGGTCATACTCTGAGCCGCTAGCGGGTTTATCAAACCCAATCTTGCCCGCGGCCTGGAAGTAGAGCGTGCGCTCTTTGGCTTCCTTGGGGGGCCAGGCTTCAAAGGTGCGCCAGCGGTTGGTGCCGCTCTCAAACACCGTAGCCTCAGGCGTGGCAGCGGGCTTGCCATCCTTCAGGTACGACTTGAAAAAGGGCGCTTCAATCTCTTTCTGGTAATACAGGGAGGGCGACTCCCCGTAGGCCACATTGCCCACCATCTCGCCGGTGCCGCGGGCCCAGCCACCATGCACCCACGGGCCCATTACCAAGCCATTGCGCATGCCGGGGTTCTGCTTTTCAATGCTCTCGTAAATCTTTAGCGCCCCGAATAGGTCTTCGGCATCGTTAAAACCACCTACCGTCAGCACGGCCGTACCTTTATTAAGATCTTTGAGGTGAGGGCGTAAGTTGCGAGCCTGCCAAAACTCATCGTAGTTCGGGTGGCTGGCCATCTCGTTCCAGAAGGCCACTTTGCCTTTGTAGTAGTTGGCATCGGCATTCTTCAGCGGGCCCATTTTCAGGAAGAAATCGTACCCATCGGGAGTGCCGTGTTTGAAGCTAGGGTTGCCGGTAGGAGTAGGCTGAGGCCGGGCCAGGCCGAAGGAAGCTAGGAAATTGAAGGCGTGCGGCAGGAAGAAGGCGCCGTTGTGGTGGAAATCGTCCCAAAACCAGTCGGCAATAGGGGCCTGCGGTGAGGAGGCCTTTAGGGCCGGGTGGCGGCTGAGCAAGCCGGTGGCCGTGTAGTAGCCGGGGTAGGAAATGCCCCACTGGCCTACGCGGCCATTGTTCTTGGGGCCATGCTTCAGCAGCCAGGCAATGGTATCAAAGGTGTCAGTACCTTCATCAATATCATTCTTGCCCTTATGCGTGTCCTTTTCGGGGCGCACATCCACAAACTGGCCCTCTGACATGTAGCGGCCCCGCACATCCTGATAAGCAAAGATGTAGCCCTCGTGCATCATGGTGCTGCTGGGCCCCAAGGAATATTTGTACTTGCCGGCTCCGTAGGGACCTACGGCGTAGGGCGTACGGTTGAGCATTATCGGGTAACGAACCTTATCGGCATCGTTGGGGGCATACACTACGGTGTAGAGCTTAACGCCATCCCGCATCGGAATCTGATATTCCGTTTTGGTGTAGTGCTGCTGAATGTAGGCCGTATCGGCTACAGTAATGGCCAGCTGAGCCTTTTCGGCTTCTGACGTTACCGGATACGTAATTGCCGATTGTGCGTAGCCACTGAGGGTGCTGGCCAGCAACAGGCCCGTGAGCGTAGCCGCATGAGGGAAGAAGTGGGACATAATAGAATGAAAGGTGGCGATGAAGCCCAATCTACTTCCTATTTCCTGAATTTGCTGACATCAAAGTGCCCAGCGAGGCTTATGCTAGAATCTTGCACGGAGCAGGCGCAAGCTTTACGGGCTTTGTATCTTTTGCCACGCTACTTTCTGCTTTCTTTGGGTTCTACTTGTACTATGCGGGCTACAGCCTGCACAATTTTTCGTTCTGTGTTACATTCTCGCTTTCGAGCTGCCTACTTGCTGCTTCTGCTCTTGTGGGCACCCCGGCTCTTCGCCCAATCCCCGGCCCCGGCTACTCAAGGTCCTTTGCTAACTCCTGCTCAGTTTCTAGGGTATGAGCTCGGTACGCAGTTTACGCCGCACGCGGCATTGCTCAGCTACGTAGAGCACGTAGTGCAGCACTCACCTAGCCAGATGAAGCTGCAGCGCTACGGTAAAACCTATGAAAACCGCCCCCTGGAGCTGGTATACGTGGCTACGCCCGATAACCTGAACCGCCTGGAGGACATTCGGCACAACAACCTGCGCATGACGGGTCTTGAAAAAGGCACGGTACAGCGACAGCAGCCGGCCGTGGTATGGCTGAGCTACAACGTGCACGGCAACGAGGCGGTATCGTCGGAGGCGGTGATGGAGGTGCTCTATGACTTAGCCAACCCACAAAACCAGCAGATGCAGCAGTGGCTGCAGAACCTGGTAGTTATCATTGACCCTTGCGTAAACCCCGATGGCCGCGACCGGTACGCCATGTGGTATAACCGGGTGCGCAACCAGCAGGCCAATGCTTCTCCTTATTCCTGGGAGCACCATGAGCCCTGGCCTGGGGGGCGCTACAACCATTACTACTTCGACCTGAACCGTGACTGGGCGTGGCAAACGCAGCAGGAAAGCCGGCAGCGCATAGTGGTGTATAACCAGTGGCTCCCGCAGGTACATGCCGATTTTCACGAAATGGGGCCCAACAACCCGTACTACTTTTCGCCGGCTGCCAAGCCCTTTCACGCGGACCTGACCGAGTGGCAGCGCAAGTTCCAGAATATCATTGGCGACTATAACCGGCAGGTATTTGACAAGAACGGCTGGCTATACTTCACCCGCGAGACCTATGACCTGTTCGCTCCCTTCTACGGTGACACTTGGCCGTCCTTTAATGGGGCCATTGGCATGACCTACGAGCAGGGTGGAGGCGGCCCGGCCGGTATTCGCTACACCAAAGCCGATGGCGACACGCTTACCCTGGCCCAGCGCATTGCGCATCACCACGCCACCAGCCTCGCCACTATTCAGGCCGCCGCTGACCGCCACAATGATCTGATCAAGGAGTTTGAGAACTTCTATACCAATGCTCGTACTAACCCCAAAGGCGAATACAAATCGTTTGTACTGGCTGGTAGCGGCGACCCGGGCCAGGTGCGTGCGCTCACGCAGTACCTCGACCGGCAGCAGATTACCTATGGCTTTGCCACTAAGCGCAGCAAACTCAAAGGCTTTGATTACACCACCGGCAAAACCGACAACGTGCAGATTGAGCCGCACGATGTAGTGGTGAGCATGTACCAGCCCAAATCAACGCTGGTAAAGGTGCTGTTTGAGCCAAAATCAGTACTCGAAGACTCCCTGACCTATGACCTCACGTCATGGTCCTTGCCCTATGCTTTTGGCTTGAAAGCTTACGCCCTGAAAAGCCGGGTTGAGGCAGCTGGCTCGCAGCCGTCGGCTGCAACCGTAAAGGGAAGCGCGGCTGCGCCCACAGAGCGCCCATACGCCTACCTGGCCCGCTGGAACAGCCTGCAGGACGTGCGTTTTCTGGGGCGTTTGCTGCAGCAGGGCGTGAAAGTTCGTGTGGCTGAAGAGCCGTTTGAAACCGAAGGCCAGAAGTATCAGCGGGGTACGGTTGTTATCACGCGTACCGGCAACGAGGGCCTCGGCGCCCGGTTCGACCAGCTAGTGCGGGCCCAGGCCGACTCTGCGGGAGTTGTGGTGCAAGCTGTGCAGTCGGGCTTCTCTACCAGCGGCGGCGACTTAGGCTCACGCTCAGTACGACCCATTAAGCAGGCAAATGTAGCTGTGCTTGCCGGCCCCGGCGTAGATGCCACAGCTTTTGGCGAAGTATGGCATTTCTTCGAGCAGCAACTGGGCTATCCCATTACGGTTATCGGAACAGACTACTTCAGCACCGTACCGTTGGCAAAATTCGACGTACTTATTCTGCCGGATGGTAGCTATGCCGATATTCTGGCGGAGCGTAACCTGGAAAACGTGAAAGCCTGGGTGCGGGCTGGTGGCAAGCTGGTAGCCCTGGAGGGGGCTTCACGCTTCCTGGCTGGCAAAAAAGATTTTCTCCTGAAAACAAAGCCCGCTGACTCTACAGCAGCCAAAAAGGCCAGCCCATACGCCGCACTGCGCAAATATGCCGATGCAGAGCGGGAGCAGATTGGTGAGCGGGTGCAGGGCAGCGTTTACCGCGTTCAGCTCGACAATACGCACCCCTTGGCTTTCGGCTACGGCGACACCTACTACGCTCTGCTACGTGATGTGCCCAATTACCGCTTCATGCCCACTGGAGGCTGGAACGTAGGCGTACTGAAGAAGAACAGCTATGCGGCTGGTTTTGCGGGCAGCAAAGCCCAGCGCGTGTTGAATGATACGTTTGTGCTTGGTACCCAGGATTTAGGCCGGGGCCAGGTAGTTTACCTCGGCGACAACCCTCTGTTCCGGGCCTTCTGGCAAGGGGGGAAGCTGCTCTTCGGCAATGCCATTTTCATGGTAGGCCAGTAAGGGCTCATCCAACACAAAAAAGCCCCGCTGCGTTGGCAGCGGGGCTTTTTTGTGCGCAGTTTAAGACTAGTCTACTACGTCTTCGGCTTTGTTTTTCACGGCTTTGGCGCCCTTCTTCACGGCGTGGCCGGTTTTCTCAGCGCCTCTTTTTACTACGTGGCCTGTTTTCTTGGCCCCACGCTTAACGGCGCTGCCAGTTTTCTCGCCTACATATTGAGCGTCTTCTTTCGTGTTGTGAATTTTTTCGCCAGCTTCCGTACGGCCCGTCTGCGATTCTACTTTCATAGTACCATTATCGCGGGTAGTAACGGTGGTTTTGGCACCAGTAGCATCATCTTTTGCTACGGTTTTGGTATCGCCCTGGGCGAAAGCTGCGGTAGAAAAGGCTACGGCAGCAACTATCATCAGTATCTTTTTCATGACAAAAAACAGGCTTGGTAAAATAAACCTGTGTCCTTATACGCTGCTCTGCGAATAAGTTGCTTTTGGAAAAAGGAGTGATGCAAACTGCCAAAGATAACCCTAGGCCACTCTAAGCTTGAGATGGTTAAGGAAGCAGCAAAGAACTGTCGCCGTAGCTCAGAAAGCGGTAGTTATTTTCCAAGGCATGGGCATACAAGTGCCGCCATTCAGGGCCAACTAGGGCGGCCACCAGTAGGAGCAGAGTGCTCTCCGGCTGATGGAAGTTGGTAATCAATCCTTTGATTAATCTGAATTGATAGCCGGGCGCAATTAGTAGCTGCGTAGTGGCGTGTAGCTCTTCTGCTTTTGTGCTTTCCAGATGCGTAAGCAAGGCCTGCAACGCGGCTTCGGCTGGAATGTCGGCAGTGCCTTCATAGGGTTGCCACTGGCCTACGTGCCAGGTAGGCGCTTGCTCTGGTTGCTGCACCAGTCGCGCGCCCAGCCAGTACAGGCTCTCCAGAGTTCGGAGGCTGGTAGTACCCACTGCCAGAATAGGCCTAGGCCAGTGCCCGAGCAGCTGACGGAGGGTGGCGGCAGTTACGCTAATGGGCTCACCGTGCATAGGGTGGCCTAGCATCTGGCTGGCTTTTACTGGCTGAAAGGTGCCCGCTCCCACGTGTAGCGTTACGCGCGCTGAGGCAATGTGGCGCGCTTGCAGCTCGTCCAGAACGGCATCAGAGAAATGTAGGCCAGCAGTAGGCGCGGCCACAGCACCTTCGTGGGCGGCGTAAACAGTTTGGTAGCGCACCGCGTCTACATCGGTATCTGGCCGGTTAAGGTACGGCGGCAGGGGGAGGTGCCCTGCTGCCCGCAGCACCTCAGCAAATGGCAGGCCAGCAGGCTCCCAGCTAAAACGAATAAAAGCAAATCCTTCGCCTTGCTCCAGCCGCTCCGCCGTGAGTAGCGCTGGTTGGCCGTCAACGGAAAATTCCAGCAACACAGGACCCGCTTTCCAGCGTTTACCGTTGCCCACCAGGCATTTCCAGACGCAGCTGCCCGTTTGCTGCATGGCGGGCTCGATGGCTTTGTGCGGAGCCACTGGTTCCAGGCAGAACAGCTCTACCAAGCCACCGGTAGGTTTGTGCGCAAACAAGCGGGCCCTCACCACTTTCGTGTCATTAAACACGAGTAGCGCATCAGTAGGCAGCAGGCTGGGTAGTTCCTGAAAACGGCGGTCTTCTATCTGGCCGGCGTTGTAGTAAAGCAGACGCGACTGGTCGCGGTTAGCCAACGGCTCGGGCGCAATTCGCTCAGGTGGCAGCTGGTACGTAAAGTCTTGGATGGAAAGCTGGCGAGGATCGGGGGCGGCAGAGGCAGACATGCCACAAAGGTAGGGCACCTAGGCCACTCCTGCTGGCAAAACGAACCAACTCACAACACGCCGGCCTAGCTTACTGCGCGCGGCGGAAAATCAGTAAGTGCTGCTGAGGCAGCGTCTCGATGGTATCAGCCAATACTAGGCCTATGGCAGCCATTTCGCGCTTAGCCTGCTCCACCGACATTTTATGAATGCGCTTGATGGGCACCTCCGGGTCTTCGGCCCGGTATTCTACCAGCGCCAGCCGGCCCGTAGGAGTGAGGGAGTTACGTACTGCGCGCATCATTTCCCGCGGGTGGTCAAACTCGTGGTACGCATCCACAATAAGCACCAGATCCACACTATTAGCGGGTAAATTAGGATTTTGAGTGGTGCCTAGCACTGGCTCTACATTTGGCGCATTAAACTTGGCCTTGTTGGCCTGCAGTGCCGTGAGCATCTCCGGCTGAATATCTACGGCCAGTACCTTGCCCTGCGGTACCAGGGGGCTCAGGCGGAACGTGAAATACCCAGTGCCGGCGCCTATGTCGGCCACTACATCAGTGGGCTTTAAGCGTAGCTCCCGCAACAAAATATCGGTGCCCTCTTCCTGCTGCCGGTCCGACCGTTCTAGCCAGTCAGAGCCCTCGTGCCCCATTACGTGCGCAATCTGGCGGCCCATATAATATTTGCTGATGCCGTTGAGGTCTTTGGGAGCCCGGCGCTCATACCCGCTACTGTCGGGGGCCACACTGGTTTGCAGCGGAGAGAGCTGAGCGGCAGTGCTTTCAGTAGGTGGTTGGGTACATGCTGCCGCAGATAGCAACAAACCAGTGGCACTTACACGCAAAAAAAACAGAAGGGAAACAGGCATACGCACAGCGCAATTAAATGGCGAATGGACTAACATCCTAATTCATTGAAGCGTTCGAATTGCCTTATGCAAGATGCGTCTCAGCAGTGCACATGTGAGAGCTATCCTCTTTAATTATGCAAAATGCCGAATATTTAATCTGGCTTTTTATGGCCAATTATTACTTTAGCCCGTAGAAAACGCGTTTGACACACATTCATCCAATTTCCTTTTCTATGAAACACCTATCCGGATTCCTTCACAAGCTGACTGCCGTAGCTGCCGTAGCCGTAGCTCTCACGAGCTGCAACCGTGCTGAATATGCTATGCTACCCAAGTCGTCTTCGGCTTACCACGGTACCCAGCGTGCTACTATCGTAACACCTGCACCCGCTACCACTCCTAGTGCAGAAGCAGCTGTTTCGAATGAGCCAGTAGCCGCCGTTACGCCCGAAGCACCAGTTACTGCTGTCGCTCCAACTACGCCTGCAACTCAGCGGGCTGCTGCAGCTTCTACTCCTGCCAAGGCTCCCGTTGCTGCCCCCAAGCTGAACGCAGTGCAGAAAGCACTGGTACAAAACATGGTGAAGAAAGCCGATAAGCTGGCTGCCAAGGCTCAGGTGATTAAGAAGTCGGAAGTTGCCTCTAAAAAAGACGCAAACGCGCTAAGCCGTAACATCAAGCTCGGTATTATTCTGCTGCTAGTTGGCATCCTGCTTGGCATCTTCGGCGGAATCCTTGCCGTGCTCGGAACCATCTTTGCCGTTATCGGTATCGTGTTGATCGTTCTAGGCCTACTCGACGAAGTTTAAGAGCTCCTGCTTACAAACAAGAAGCCCCGACTGCCAGCGCAGTCGGGGCTTCTTGTTTGTAACCTAACTTACTCTAGTTTAGAATATTATTTATTCGTCTGGATTACCTCAATTTATGCGCAGAAGACTGATCATTATTCTCTTATCTAGTCAGCTAATTGGCTGTCAATCTGCGAGAATCTTTAAACTGCCTGTTACTGCGCCTATGTATGACAGGAATGCTCTCGCTCAGCCAATACCAGTTGTTTCGCCTATACTAACCGCTGAGTTGCCTCCGGATGAAGTGACGGCTAGTACCCGAAAAGCGAAAATCAGCACTGATATCAAGCAAACTTCTTTAACCGTATTACCCCCTGATACCACTATAAAGCAACCTTCGGTAATGCCAACCATTACCGATTTCAAGGTTGATCCGGCTACTACTATTGTTAACGCTGTGGGAGGGGCTGTAGCGCTGACAGGGGCAGTATTGATGATCGACGGGGCTCTAAGTGACCCTCCACAAACCGAGTGGGGCGGCTTGACCCATGCGATTCAAGGTATAGCTGGGTTTTTTCTGTTCGGACTTGGAATAGCTTTAGTGTTTTTTCAGGGTAAAAATGGACGGCACCGTTTGTTGAAGCAGGCTCTGAAAACGGGAGTGATGCCTGATTCATTGCCATCGACTATGCCTGTAGCTGTTCAACCTGAAACAACCATTCCTGCAGTCAAACAACGGAATCGTAGTCGGAGAAGGGTAGGCATTAGTTTACTAGGTACTGGAGTTCTCTTGGCAATAGTGAGCTTATCGATCAATTTTGCTTTTATTCTTACGGCTATCCCAGTTGCTATAATTGGCGTGGCTTTGCTCCTTACAGCCAAAAAAACCTAAGGCACCTTTACATAGGGTCTACATCAGCCGCAATGCGGGCTTGTTTAAAGTCCTTATGATCACGCACTAGATTTATAGACTCCAGAATATCAGCCTTAGCTGACCGAAGCACCGTATGCTCACGGCTGAGCTTAATGGTGATTTCCTGAAGGTAAAAGTTTCGGATTCGGAAGATGTAAGGAGCTTCAGGACCCAGCACAGCCTCGCGGCCCAGCCTATCCACCAACTCCTGAGTTAGCATGATGGCGGCCCGCTCAGCCGCCACGGGGTCCATGTGTTTTACCGTGAGGCGAATTACCCGCATGAAAGGTGGGTAACCGTGCTCACGCCGTTGCAGAATCTCGTACTCGTAAAACTCCAGGTAATCATTCCGGATTACCTTATCAAAGATTACCTGTTGCGGGTCGCCGGTTTGAATAATTACCTTGCCCTTCTTGCCTTTACGGCCTGCCCGTCCGCTTACCTGCACAAACATCTGGAAAGCGCGTTCATGGGCCCGGAAATCGGGATAGTGAATGATGCTGTCGGCGTTGATGATACCTACCAAACTCACGTTGGCGAAGTCTAGGCCCTTTGTCACCATTTGGGTACCCACCAGCACGTTGGTGGTTTGCTTCTCGAAGTCAGAGATGATCTGCTGGTAAGAGTTCTTGGCGCGGGTGGTATCCAGGTCCATGCGCTGTACGCTGGCGGCCGGCAGCATAATCTTCAGGTCGTCCTCCAGCTTCTCAGTGCCAAAGCCCACTGTTTTAATGTTGCGCGAGCCACAGGCCGGGCATTCTATCGGCATGCGGTCGTGGTAGCCGCAGTAGTGGCAGCGCAACTCGTGGGCGTGCTTATGGTAACTGAGGCTCACGGCGCAGTTTTTACACTTCGGAATCCAGCCGCAGTCGAGGCAGTTAATGAAGGGCGCGTAGCCGCGGCGGTTTTGAAACAGGATTACCTGCTCCTTGGCGGCCAACTTGCGCTCCATCTCCTGCATCAGCTCCGGCGTGAAATGGTTGAGCATGGTCTTTTGCTCCCGCGATTTGCGGGTGTCCACTAATTCAATTTCCGGTAGACCAGCCTCCCCAAAGCGCTTGGTCAGCGACACCAGGCCGTAGCGCCCTGTACGGGTCTGGTAATAGGTCTCTACGGAAGGAGTGGCCGAGCCCAGTAGTGTTTTAGCTCCCTGAAAATTCGCCATCATCAGGGCTACCTCGCGGGCGTTGTAGCGCGGAGCCGGGTCGTACTGCTTGTAGCTCGATTCGTGCTCCTCATCTACAATCAGCAGCGCCAGATTATCGAAGGGCAAGAATACCGATGAGCGTACGCCCACCACTACCTGAAACCGCCCCGAAAGCACGCCATTCCATACTTCTACCCGCTCATTGTCGGAGAACTTGGAGTGATATACGCCTAGCCGTGAGCCAAACACGCGCATCAGGCGCGTTACAATCTGGGCAGTAAGGGCAATTTCGGGCAGCAGGTACAGCACCTGCCCGCCGCCTTCCAGTGCCTGTTGAATCAGATTGATATATATCTCGGTTTTGCCGGCACCCGTTACGCCGTGGAGCAGCACAATGTCTTGGGTCTGAAACTGCCGCATGATGTCGTCGTGTGCCTCCTGCTGGGCTTCACTCAGCGTGAAGTGCATATTAGCGGCCTCATCATCGTCCATTGGAAAGCGCGACACGATAACGTCGAACTGCTCAAGCACACCGTTCTTGATGAGCGTATTCACGGCAGAAGGGGAGAGGTGGGGCGCACTGGTTAGCGCAGCCTTCTCTAAGCCTTTGTGGTTAGCGTGCTCATTCTGGTATACCGGCACCCGCTGCAGGTACTGCATGAGCACATCAAGTTGCTTGGCTTTAGAAGCCAGCTGCGCAAATAGTTGCTCCAGGGCCGCCTCAGCCACATAATGATGCGCTAAGCGTACTTTCTTCACCACTTTAGGCGAGTACTTATCAGAGAGATGCTCGAAAAGGAATACCACATCCTTCTGCATCAGTGACTTGATGTACTTGTGGAAGGAGGCAATGCCCAACAGTTCACCAACCTCGGTGAACGTCATGGACTTGCCCTCTTCGCCAGTGCTCAGCGCCTCCACAATCTTCTGCTCCTGCTCGCTTAGTGGGTATGGGTTCGTTTCGGCTTCAAATGCCGGGTGAAGCTGTACCCGGCTCTCCGAGCTGAGTTTAAGCGCAGCCGGCAACGCGGCATTAATTACCTCACCTAGCGTACACAGGTAATAGTCGGCCATCCAGCGAAACAGCTTCAGCTGGGGCTGAGTCACTACGGGTGCATCATCAATAAACTCGAGGATGTACTTCGCCTGGTAGTTGGCAGGCGGCGTCTCGTGCACCGCGGCCACAATGCAACTCAGCGTTTTCTTGGCCCCAAACTGCACAATAACCCGGCCCCCAATCACCACCTGGTCGTTTAGCTCGAAGGGGACACGGTAGGTGTATAGTTTGGGCAGCGGCAACGGCAGAATTACGTCCGCAAACAGCGTAACGCGGTCGGCTGCCGGTTCCGGCTGCGGCTGAACAAAGTCAAACGTGAGGCTCAAAAGAAATCAGAAACAGAATGCGAATAGTAAAGATAGACGGCTAGCCTCAATGAAGTGACGAGCTATCTACGATTTGCGTAGGCCAGTTCTATATAGCTGGCCTACCATAAGTGCCCGCTAGGCCACTCTAAAAGCACTACGCTGACCAAGGTTGTGAAGTGGCCTGGCTCTGTTAAAAGTGCGTCTATAACTCCTGAAAAAACACACTAGGCCAGTTGAGCCAGCGCCTCGGCCACCGAGTGCACCGGCTGCTGACAAGTTCGGTTATAGCACACGTAAATGGTTGTGCTATTATGACGGGCCTCGCGGTTAGCAAGCAACGGTAGCTCACTAGAGCTGCTGGTGCCAGCCAGCACTACGTTAGGCAGGTAGTGCTGGCTCAGGTTCGCTCTGAACCGTGCGGCCTCCGGGCCCACAATGGCTACTTCTGCCGTGGGGCGTAGGCGAGCCGCATAGAGGGCTGCCCAGTTAGCAAGGTTGTGCGGTTCTTTCACCACCAGCTCGTGTACTTGTTGTAGTATAAGTCCGGCTAACTCGGTGTAGCGCTCTTTTTCTAGGTGGAGGCCTAGGCGGTGCAGGTTATGCGCCATCACGGAGTTAGACGCCGGAATAACATTGTCAAAAAGCTCCTTTTTGCGGGCTATTAGCGCTTCGCTCCGAGCGTTGGTATAGAAGAACTGGTTTTCAGTGGGGTCGAAGAAGTTTTCCAGTACGTAAGCCACTAACGCGTCGGCTTCATGCAGCCACTCCTCTGCAAACGTAGCCTCATAGAGGCTGATGTAGGCCTGTATCAGCAGGGCATAATCTTCCAGGAACGCATGAATGGTAGCATGCCCATTCTTATAGTTGCGGTATAGCTGGTTGCCTAGGCGTAGGTTCTGTTGCAGAAATGCGGCGTTTCGTAGGGCTAGTTTTAAAAACTTAGGCTCCTGAAAAGCGCGGTAGGCATCAATCAGCCCTTGTAGCATAAGCGCATTCCAGCCCGTCAGAATTTTATCGTCAAGGCCCGGGCGTAGGCGGCTTTCTCGCGCCTGGAGGAGTTTGTGCTTCCAACCAGAAACCAAGTCAGCCAGAACGCTGGGTGCAAGCTGATGATGTTGCGCAAAAGCCTTGTCAGACTCTTGGCGGTGCAAAATGTTACTGCCATGCTCCCAGTTGCCCAGGGCAGTGCAGCCATAATACTCGCTGGCCAACAGCTCCTCATCACCCAAAACTGCCTGTAGCTCCGCTCGGGTCCAGATGTAGAACTTGCCTTCCTCGCCCTCGCTGTCTGCATCAAGTGAAGAATAAAAACCACTATTGGGGCTCATCAGCTCACGCTCCACAAACCCAACTATACCGTAGGTCACTTGCCGGTAAAGCTCATCCTGCGTGTGTTGAAAGGCCTCTGCATACAGGCTAAGTAGTTGGCCATTGTCATAGAGCATCTTTTCAAAATGCGGCACCAGCCAATTTTCATCAACTGAATAACGAGCAAACCCGCCGCCTACCTGATCATGGATACCGCCCCAGGCCATTTCGCGCAATGTAAGGTGCAACTGCGCCAAAAGGGCATCGCTGTTGGTTAATGCGTGGGTGCGGAGCAGAAAACGCCAGATGCTGGGCATCGGGAATTTTGGCGCTCGATTAATTCCGCCTTTCTCATGGTCGAAGCGGGCGGCCAAGTTGTAGACGAGCAGCTTAAACTGGTCGTCGGAAAGACCAGCATTGGTAGCTGGCAGGCGGTACTTGTCCAGTTCACTTGCCTGAAGTACTTGCGCAAACTGATCTGCTGAAGCGTCCAGCTCGGCACGGTGCTCTCCGGCATAGCCCCGGCCAATACTTTCCAGCAGCTGCACCCAGTTACGGGGCTGAAAATACGTGCCGCCGTAGAAAGGTTTGGCCTCTGGGTTCAGAAAGACGTTCAGGGGCCAACCACCCGCCAGCCCCATAGCCTGCAGCGCATCCATGTATACTTGGTCTACATCGGGCCGCTCCTCCCTATCTACCTTTATGCAGATAAAATAGCGGTTCATTACCGCTGCTATCTGCGGGTTCTCAAACGACTCTCGCTCCATCACGTGGCACCAATGGCAGGCTGCATATCCAATGCTCACCAAAATCGGTTTTTGCTCTGCCTGTGCTCGTGTTAAAGCCTCTTCACCCCAAGGGTACCATTCTACAGGGTTATGGGCGTGCTGAAGCAAATACGGGCTGGTTTCCTGCGCCAAGCGGTTGCTGAAGCCAGGAGAAGAGATGGGTGTTGACATGCAGTTGAGGCAGGTTGATAAATAGAAAACCCGGCCACCAGGAGCCGGGTTTTATAATATCATGCATAAAGTCAGAGGCTAGGCCACTTTACTCGCTAGGCTCTGTTCCCGAGCCAGGAGTAGGTTTGCGGCGGGGTGGCCTAGCACGCTTGGGGGCCGGAGCCTTAGCTTCGGGAGTTGCCGCACCGGGTTCTGGCGCTGGGTTAGCGGCCTTTTTGCGGCTTCTTGAGGCCTTTGGCGCTGGCGCTACGTTTTCAGGAGCAGCCGCAACAACTGGTGGTTCCGGTGCTGGGGTAGCTTTGGCTTTCCGGGGGGGGCGCTTCTTGGGAGCAGGGGCGGCTTCTGGTGCTTGAGGCTCTGGGGTAATTGCCGCTGCAGGCTGGGTGCTTATTTCTGGCTGAGAAGTGGCTGTTGTTGCTGGCTTGCGCGGCGCCCGCTTCGGCCGTGGCTTTGGCGTGGTAGCTGAGGCAGGAGCGGGTGCTTCCGGCGCGGCACTAGGTTCTACCGCTTCACCCTGCGTATCAAGAGCAGGGGCTACGCTTTGTGGCGCCGCAGCGGCCGCAGACTCTGCCGCAGCGGCCACGCGGCTCTGGGCGGCGTTGCCACGGTTGCGGCTGGCACCTCCCCGGTTACGAGAGCGGCTTTTAAGCAAAGCCGATGATTCTTCAGCGCCGGGCATTTCCGAGGTAAGCGCGGGCAAAGGGGAGGGCGTAGGTTCTACAGCTACAGAAGGGCGTTGCTCCGCGGTAGGCGTCACTTCCGGATCAGTGGAGGCCGTATCCTCGGTATGAGGAACTGCATACAGCGCGGGACGGGTGCCCCGGCGTGGTTCTCGCTCCTGCTGCCGGCCTTTTCGCTGTGGTCTGTTACGACGGGAATTACGCCCACCTGACTCAGCCGCGTCTGGAGCTTCAGCATCAGCTGCCGGGGCCTCCTCAGTCGCGAGGGAGGGCTCCTCCTGCAAGGCAGGTTCTCCTACTTCAGCCGTGCTAGGCCTGTTCATCTTCCCAAATAACTCAGCCTCGGAGATGTAGGTAATGCCTTCTGTGAAGGGGGCCGGTTCTGAGTCGGGTTCCGTCTCTGTCGCCTGCTCAACAGTGGGTTGCTCAAGCGAGGCATCTATGGCCGTAACGGCGATACTGGCTTCAGCTTCGGCCGCCAAGCGTGCTGCCTTGCGCTTACTGCGCTTAGCTCCACCCCGCGACCGACGCTTTTTCTTGCGCACAGGAGTTTCACCATCCTGGGCAATGGCATCAGCTTCTTCCTCTGCTAGTTCTTCATCAGTGGCATACTCCAAGTCTACACCAGAGTAGGCCGATTCATAGGCCTCTTCTGAATCGGGCTCAGCTACTTCGAGCTCAGCCGCATCCTCTGCCTCAATGAGGAGGCCACTGCCTTGGCTGAGCAGCTCTGCCCGGGCAGTGTCGCCTTCCTCTAGCTGTTCTTCATCCTGGTACTCATCTTCGTCTTCTTCCTCCGGCTCTGGGGCTGGTGGGGGAGGGGGCAGGGGGAGAGCCGCTAGTTCTCTCTCAACGTGTAGCAGCTCCATCCGAACATCGGCCTGCGCGCTGAGGCGTTGCAGACGGGCGAGAGTGCTTTCTAAAAACTGCCTGTGCTCGGGTGCCGCAATGTGCAAGGGCCGGTGGGCTAGTGCCTGCCGGATACTTTCCCATTCTTTCTTGAACCGGCCGAAAGCTGTGTCAAGATAAGTGCGGGTAAACCGCTCCCAAATGTAGTTTTCTGCTACATCTGAAGGATGCAGCATATCCGAAGCATAGAACCGATAATCCCGCAGATCATCTACTAGCAACTCGTAAGCCGGGAAGTAAGAAACATCCGGTAACAGCTCGCTCAGATAGTGGCACGCTACACGCAGCATGGATTTGCTTACCGAGCTGAGAGGCAAGGTCTCCTTCAAGTGGCGCACTGGGCTAACCGTCAGGATAAAGCGCAAACGAGGATTTATGCGCCGCAAATACGCGTGTGTTTCCGCAATGGCCGCAATAATTTCATCGGCTGTCAGCAGCTCTTTATCAAATTTCTCGGCTGGTACCTTATGGCAGTTGCTGATAATTTCATCCGTTTCGCGCAGGCGGTAAGCGTAGGCCGTCCCCAATGTTAGCACTACGGCATCAGCCGTGGCCAGGAATACACCCGTATCACGCACTATGCTCTGGATGCGCTGCAACAGGTCAACCGGGGAGTCGGCACCCAGGGTCGCGTGCAAGTCGTAGCTCTGCCAGCGGCCACGCGCTTCCACGAGGTGCTGCTGCCAGTCCATGTCTTCGCCGGCGGCTGCCCGAAGCAACTTGCACGCTGACACCGGATTGAAAACAGTACCAAAAGGATTTACCAGTGTTGCCACCTTAAAATCTGCTAACCGATTTCCAATCGAATCTGAGAAGCACGAGCCTATCGTCAGTACCCGCGCAGAGTGCGGCAACTGTTGTGGATGAGGCGTAAGGGGTAATTCAGTACGAAACATTTCTCCTTGATACGGCCCTAAAACGGCCAACGGACAGGCAACCTACTTAACATCGTTCGTTCAACCAAAATCACGCAACTATACATGAGTACGTTGGTTAGGGAACAAACACCATTAAATAGAAATATTTGAAGCCCGATGAAGTAAACTCTCACAGCTTACCGGTGAGAAAAAAAAGCCCGGCTACTCAAGCAGCCGGGCTTTCTCAGATGTAAGCGGAATAGCTTATTCAGCTACTACGTTGAAGCGTACTTTGTGTTTTACTTCGCGGTGCAGATCAACTGAAGCGGTGTACTCACCAACTGCGCTGGGCTCCGAGTCAAACGAGAGACGCTTACGGTCTACATCGATGCCCTTAGCTTTCAGTGCGTCGGCCAACTGTAGCGTAGTGACCCGACCGAAGATACGGCCGCTTTCACCCACTTTAGCAGGAATGTCCAGTACCACATCACCGATTTTGTCAGCTACTGCTTGAGCATCAGCTTTCACTTTTTCAGCTTTGTGAGCAGCCTGACGTACGTTCTCGGCTACAATTTTCTTGTTGGTTTTGTCGGCTAGGATAGCCAGACCCTGCGGGAGCAGGTAGTTACGGCCGTAGCCAGGCTTTACAGTAACGGTGTCGTTCTTGTAGCCCAGACCTTTAACGTCGTCTTTCAGAATTACTTCCATGTCTTTATTGAGTTGCTAGCTGCAAATTGTTGGTTGTTGATCGACTGCAAAAAGCCCCGACCGGCAACTGACAACTGACAACTAAACACTGACAACTTATTTCAACGAGTCGGTTACGTAAGGCATCAGCGCCAGGTGACGGGCTTTAGCCACGGCCTGAGCTACTTTACGCTGGAACTTCAGGCTGGTGCCCGTGATGCGACGGGGCAGGATGCGGCCCTGCTCGTTCACGAACTTCAGCAGGAAGTTCGGGTCTTTGTAGTCTACGTACTTAATGCCATTTTTCTTGAAGCGGCAATATTTCTTGCGCGTATCCTGCTTGTGGATTTTTTCGTTGGCGAGGCTCATCTTTCTAACTTACTGGGCTACGGCTTCCGATTGTTTTGCTTTCTGCTGGTTCATCTCGCCCTTCCGACGACGCTCACCGTAAGCCACAGCGTGCTTATCCAGAACCGTAGTCAGGAAGCGAATTACACGCTCGTCGCGACGGAAAGCCAGCTCCAGCGTGTCTACGATGTTGCCCGAACCGGTGAACTCCACGAGGAAGTAGTAGCCAGTGGACTTCTTCTGAATTGGGTACGCCAGTTTCTTGAGGCCCCAAGCTTCAGTGTTGATAATGTCGGCGCTATTTTCCTTAAGCACCTGAGTGAACTTCTCGACCGTCTCTTGCACTTGGCTCTCGTTCAGTACGGGAGTCAAAATGAAGACCGTCTCGTAATTTCTTACTTCCATTACGACGGGGTGAAAATTGTGTGAAAAACTAAATGAGGGGGCAAAGGTAATGAGTTTTTGGGTCGTTACTATACTATTAAGGAGAAATAATTCCTTACCCTGCTTTCAGCAAACAATTGATACTCAACCGGCAAAACCTTCTGGCCAATTATTGAGTTGGAGTTTAAGTCCTTAATAAGGGGAGTAGCGCTAATTATATAGGAGTAGGAGAGAAGTTAGATTGGTCTAAGATGCAGAGGTGCAGAAGCAGTCAGTAGTGCTGGTCGGAACCGTGCTTATGCATCTTTTTAGATTAATTCTAGACAACTGCAAAGGGCGAAAATTAGCAGAAACGGGTTTGTTCTCTGCGTTTCCCGACCTACATTTGTGGCCTTGGAGCACCCCCGCGTTTCTTTTTTCCCGTCAAATTGTGCTATGAATAGCATCCGACTTCGTTCCCTTCCCCACCTCCTTCTTGCTCTGTTTCTGACGTTTGCTGCTTATGGTCAAGCCTTGGCACAAACGGTTGGTTCGGCTCCGGCCGTGAGTAAGGAAGGTGTAGCGCCCGACGCTACGGCTGGCGCAACTCCTGCTACAGCCACTGCCCCCGCCGCTGGTGGTGGCGATGCTGCCGCTATTGCGGCCGGCGATGCCCTGTTTAAAGGTAATTGCGCTCAGTGCCATGCCGTAAACGAGGTAGTAGTAGGTCCTGCTTTAGCGGGTATTACTAAGCGCCGTCCCATGTCCTGGATTATTCCATGGATTAAGAACTCCAGCAAAGTTGTTGCCAGCGGTGATGATTATGCTGTAAAGCTGTTCAACCAGTACGGTAAGCAGCAAATGCCTAGCTTCCAGCTTTCTGATCAGGAAATCACCTCTATCGTAGCGTGGGTAACCTCACAAGAAGGTGGTAAGCCCGGCGCTGTAGCAAACAATCAAGGTACTAATATCACGCCAGGTGATGGTGCCGAAACTCCTGGAGCAGATGGAGCTGGTGCTGGAAGCTACATGAACATATTACTTATTGTATTGGTAGTTGTTCTCATCGTACTGGTAGTAACGCTGGTTATCATTGCCAACATTATGAAGGACGTTCTTCGCGGTCGTAAAGACCTCGACGGCCGTGATGTTGAAGTGATTGAGCAGCGCTTTGATTACTCTAAGATTTACAAATCAACCGCCGTACGTGCTATCGTTGGTATTGTCTTCGTCTTAGCAGTCCTCTACGAATCAGTGCAGGGTGCTATGGGTGTAGGCCTGCAGCAAGGCTACCAGCCTACGCAGCCCATTGCCTTCTCGCACAAGCTGCACGCTGGCGAGAACCAGATCAACTGCGCATACTGCCACACTTCGGTTTACAAGAGCAAGTCAGCCAACATTCCTTCGGCTAACATCTGTATGAACTGCCACTCGCAGATCAAAACGGAGTCTCCCGAAATCAAAAAGATCTACCGCGCAATCGAGCGTAAGCAGCCAATTCAGTGGGTTCGTATTCATAACCTGCCTGACTTAGCTTACTTTAACCACTCTCAGCATACGCAAGTAGGTGGCATCGAGTGCCAGACCTGTCACGGTCCTATCCAGAATATGGAAGTAGTATATCAGTACTCTCCTCTGACTATGGGCTGGTGCATTAACTGCCATCGCGAAACTCCTTTGAACACGAAAGGCAATGCCTACTACGATAACCTCGTGAAGCTTCATGACGCCAAGAATGGTGCAGTCCCCTTCACCGTATCGTCAAATGGCGGCACCGAGTGCTCGAAGTGCCACTACTAACAGGTCAGTCAGGTCTCAAGAGCCTAGGTTGTTAACTACAATAGCCTAGGCTCTTGAATCAAGAAGCCTTAAGCCTTTAACTAAGCTTTAAACTTGCGGACTAAGCGGGGCAACAAAGCCGAAACCCCAAGTCCCCAAGACCCTAAGTCCCCTAAACAAATGCAAGAGTCGCCTAAGTACTGGAAGGGAATTGAGGAACTGGAGAACTCACCGGAGTTCATGAAGAATGCACTCACGGAGTTTGCAGACTTCCTGCCGGTGAAGGAAGCTCATGGTGCTTCGGATGCCACGGTGGCCCCCCGCCGCGACTTTCTTAAGCTCATGGGCTTCGGCATTGCCGCCGCTACCCTCGCCAGCTGCGAAACCCCCATCAGAAAGGCAATTCCGTACCTCAACAAACCAGAAGAGGTAGATCCAGGAATTGCAAACTTTTATGCTTCCACGTTTTTTATTGGCCAGGATTACAACAGCATCCTGGTGAAAACCCGTGAAGGCCGCCCAATCAAGTTTGAGGGCAACCCTGAATCCCCTATCACACGCGGCGGTTTGTCGGCACGCGCGCAGGCAGCTGTTTTGAGCCTATATGATGGTGGTCGTTTGCAGCACTTTGCCGTTAAAAAAGGCAATGAGCACGTAAAGACTGATCGTGATCAGGTTGATCAGGAAATCCGTGCTGCTCTCGCTAGCACCGCTGGTAAGATTGCCATTGTTTCCCCCACAATCATCAGCCCCTCTACCAAGAAGGTAATTGCTGAGTTTGCTTCCCGCTACCCAAGCACCGAGCATGTGATGTACGATGTAAATTCGGCATCGGGCTTAGTGCAGGCGAACGGTGGGGTATTGCCCTCTTATGATTTCAGCAAAGCGCGTGTAATTGTAAGCGTAGGCGCTGATTTCCTAGGTACTTGGCTTTCGCCAGTAGAGTACGCTCAGCAGTACATCACAAACCGTAAGGTTTCTAGTGAAAAGCGCGATATGTCGCGCCACTACCAGTTCGAGTCGGCTCTGACTCTAACGGGTTCTAACGCCGATGTGCGGGTGTCTGTGAAGCCTTCAATGCAAGGTGAAGTAGTGCTGGCATTGTACAACGCTATTGTGGGTGGAGGCTCTGCTTCCAGCTATAATGACAGTAGCAAGCAACTAGCTAAAGCCGCTCAGGAGCTAAAGAATGCTCGTGGTGCAGCGCTGGTGGTATCGGGCTCTAACGACCCGGCTGTTCAAACGCTTGTTGCTGCTATCAACCAGACTTTGGGCTCAACGGCTGTAGATGCTGCTAACCCTTCCATGATCCGTCAGGGAGATGATGCGCGTATGGCTCGTTTAGTACGCGAGATGAATGGTGGCCAAGTAGGCGCTGTTATCTTCTATAATGCCAACCCAGCCTATGACCATCCTCTGGCTGAACAGGTGGTTGCCGGTATCAAGAAAGTCAAGACTACCATTTCTCTAAACGACCGTTTAGATGAAACAGGTGTTTTGTGCACATACGCTGTGCCCGATCATAACTTCCTGGAGTCGTGGAACGACTACGAGCCAAAGCGCGGCTATTTGAGCTTAGCTCAGCCAGTGATAACGCCTTTGTTCGCTACTCGCCAAGCTCAGGATTCCCTCTTGGCTTGGGCCGGAAGCCCAACAACCTACTACAATTTCCTCCGCAATCAGTGGAAGGGCGTTCTAGGTGGTAACTTTCAAAAGGCATGGGATAAAGCTGTGCACGATGGCGTGGCTCTCGGTACAGCTTCACCAGCACCTGCTGCCCGAGTGGCACCAGCACTGGATGTAACTAGTGCTATTGCAGCTATTAAATCAGCTCCCAAGCCATCAGGCATTGAGCTTACTATCTACGAGAAAGTAGGTGTTGGTAGTGGTGCAAACATTTATGCTAACAACCCTTGGCTCCAAGAACTGCCTGATCCGGTATCAAAAGCTACTTGGGGCAACTACGTTGCAGTACCCCGCAAAATGGCGGTTGAACGTAAATGGGAGCAGGGTGATGTAGTGCAGGTTAGCGCTAACGGTAAAACTATCGAGCTGCCCGTATTAATTCAGCCAGGTCAGGCTGATGGTGCTGTAAGTATTGCCTTAGGTTATGGCCGTACCAATGCTGGCAAAGTAGCTGATGGGGTAGGTGCAAACGTACTGCCCCTCTCCGCTGTGCGTAACGATGTTATTCTCTACACAAATGGAGTTGACATTAAGGACACGGAAGCTAAATCACCAATTGCTCAGACCCAGACTCACCACACTATCATGGACCGTAAGGCTGTGGTACAAGAGGCTTCGCTGGCTGACTATATTAAAGATCCCAAGGACGTAACGGAGTACGAGACTATCTCTACTCCTGATGGGCCGCAAAAGCCCAACAAGGTTTCCTTGTGGCAAGATTACGAGTACAAGAACCACCACTGGGGGATGGTAATTGACCTGAACTCCTGCATTGGCTGCGGTTCCTGTGTAATCGGTTGCCAAGTGGAGAATAACGTTGCAGTTGTGGGTAAGCAAGAGGTGCTCAACCGGCGCGAAATGCACTGGATCCGTATCGACCGCTACTACAGCTCTGATGCCCACAAAGAGGATTTTGAGACCAAGGGCAAGTTGGATACTTACGAAGCCATGGAGCACCCTTCAGACAACCCGAAGGTGATTTTCCAGCCCATTATGTGTCAGCATTGTAACCACGCTCCCTGTGAAACGGTGTGCCCGGTACTAGCTACCACTCACAGCTCGGAAGGTCTCAACCAGATGACCTACAACCGTTGCGTTGGTACTCGTTACTGTGCTAACAACTGCCCATACAAGGTTCGTCGCTTCAACTGGTTCTCGTACTACTCTAATGAGAAGTTCGAAACAGTGAACGGTCACATGTTCACTGACCTCGGCCGGATGGTGCTGAACCCCGATGTAACAGTACGCGCTCGTGGTGTAATGGAGAAGTGCTCTTTCTGCGTACAGCGGATTCAGCTTGGTAAGCTGGAGGCCAAGAAGCAAAAGCGTCGTCCTCAGGATGGTGAGATTGTTTCGGCTTGTGCTCAGTCCTGCCCCACCCAAGCCATTGTATTCGGTGACATGCGTGATCCTAACTCCCGCATTGCGCAAATCATGCGTCGTGAAGATGGAGAGCGTGCTTTCCACGTGCTTGATTCGATCAATGTTCAGCCAAACGTCACGTATCTGACGAAGATTCGTAACACGGAATCAGAAGTTCGTAACGCCTAGAAACAGAGCCATAGGGGAGGGCCAGGTGGCCTAGTGCTAGATAGCCCTTCCCGTTTACTCCTTTAAGTCTAAACATATGCAGCACGTATCGCCTGTACGGGAGCCGCTCGTAACCGGGGGGAAAACGTACCATGACGTCACCCAGGACGTGTGTCGCCAGGTTGAAGCCGCCCCCAATATCCGGTGGATGGCCGCCCTGAGCGTCGCCCTTGTTCTTCTCGGCGTATTCTTCTACTCCGTATATCGTACCCTTTGGTATGGTATCGGTGAATGGGGACTCAATAAAACTGTTGGCTGGGCCTGGGACATCACCAACTTCGTGTGGTGGGTAGGTATTGGTCACGCTGGTACCCTCATTTCAGCAGTATTGCTGCTGTTCCGTCAAAAGTGGCGGACTTCTATCAACCGCGCTGCAGAAGCTATGACGATCTTCGCCGTAATCTGCGCCGCTATGTTCCCAGTATTGCACATGGGCCGTCCGTGGCTTGCTTACTGGGTGTTCCCTCTTCAGAACACATTTGGTTCGCTGTGGGTAAACTTCAACTCACCGCTGCTGTGGGACGTGTTTGCCATCTCAACCTATTTCACCGTATCGCTGGTATTTTGGTACACGGGTCTGGTTCCTGACTTCGCTACCATCCGCGACCGTGCTAAGGGTCCAATTGCTAAAGTGGCCTACTCGCTACTGAGCATGGGCTGGAAAGGCTCCGCTAAGCATTGGTCACGTTACGAAACCGTTTCGCTGATCCTGGCTGGTGTGTCTACGCCACTGGTACTTTCGGTACACACTATCGTATCGATGGACTTTGCAACCTCAGTGGTTCCAGGTTGGCACACGACTATCTTTCCTCCCTACTTCGTAGCAGGTGCTATCTTCTCGGGCTTTGCTATGGTACTTACCCTGATGCTTATCACTAGGGTAGTATTCAAACTGGAAGACTATATAACCATTGAGCACATTGCCCTCATGAATAAGATCATGATGGTAACAGGTTCTATCGTAGGTGTGGCCTACATCACCGAGTTCTTTATTGCTTGGTATTCTCAGGTTGAATTTGAGCAGTACGCTTTCATTAACCGTGCCACCGGTCCTTACTGGTGGGCTTACTGGTCGATGATGACCTGTAACGTAATTACGCCGCAGCTGGTGTGGATTCGTCGGGTGCGCTACAGCATTCCACTGACCTTCATCCTGTCGATCATTGTGAACATTGGTATGTGGTTCGAGCGCTTTGTAATTATCGTGACCTCGCTGCACCGCGACTACCTGCCATCGAGCTGGGCAATGTTCTCGCCTACTATCATCGATATTGGCATCTATGTGGGTACGATAGGCCTGTTCTTCACCTTGTTCCTGTTGTTTGCCAAGTTCTTCCCGGTAATCAACATGGCAGAAGTGAAGTCGGTGCTGAAGTACACAGTGGATAATGGCCCAACTTATACTGGCCATGATCCTCATCATGCTCCCACGACACATCAAACCTCCACCCACGGGGTTCCGGCTTCGGCTCCTGTAAACTACGATAAGCATGACTAAGCGCTTCGCCCTCGGCATCTTCGACGACGAAGACGTGCTGTTGCACGCTGTTGAGAACGTCCGTGAAGCGGGCGTCAAAATCTACGAGGTCTTTACCCCGTTCCCCATCCACGGCATCGATGATGCTCTTGGTATCGAACGTTCGCGGTTACCAATTGCGGCTTTCTTTTTCGGCCTGACTGGTTTGTGCTTCGCCCTGTGGCTACAGATTTATACACTGGGCTTTGACTGGCCAATGATCATTGGCGGTAAACCACACATTGCGTTACCCGCTTTCATCCCTGTATCCTTTGAGCTAACGGTACTTTTTTGCTGCCATGGTATGGTAATTACCTTTTATACCATCAGCAAGCTGTATCCACGTTGGAAAACACCAGTACTGGACGTACGCTCAACTGACGACAAATTTGTGATGGCCATTGAAGTGAATGAAAACACTGACATGACTAAACTGTCTCAGCTGCTGCGTGACAATGGTGCTTCGGAGGTGAACCAAAAAGAAATGTCTAAGTTCTAATGACGCATTCGCTGAAAATAACTCTGCAAGCGTCGGCGGTACTGCTGGCATCGGTGTTCACCACCGCTTGCAACCGCGCCGATGATCCAGGAGTGGAATACGCTCCGGAGATGTACTACTCAATTCCTTACGAGCCGCTGAAGCAGGAAAGCGCCAATAAGGTGAACCCAATGGGCCTGAACATGCGGACTCCTGCCATCGGTACAGTGCCCCGCGGTAAGCTCAACTATTTCACGCATATCGGTAAGGATAGCATTGGTATAGCTGAGAAGGTTCTGAACGAGCCTTTTGCTTACACTAAAGCTAATTTGGCAGAAGGCCAGACTCTTTATACTCGTAACTGCCAACATTGCCATGGTGAACAAGGTGATGGTCAGGGTCCAGTTGGAGTAAAGTTCAAGGGGGTGCCTAACTACTCGACGGGTGCTTACAAAACCATGAACGAGGGCCACATCTACCATGTAATTCAGTGGGGCAAGGGCCGTATGATGCCACATGGTTCTCAGGTAAACCCAGAAGAACGCTGGAAGATTGCCATGTATGTACGTGTACTACAACTCGGCAAAGGTCCTGATGGGCTAACTGACTTTCTGGCTTCTAAAGGCGCTTCGGCTACTGACACAGCACAAACCACTGAGCCTTTAAATCAAAGCCCAGTAGGTGAGGCTCAAGCCGGTAAGGCTTCTACTACTCCTGCTCAAGGTGACAAGGCACGTAACGGAACGGCGAACTAACTCAATATGGCAACTCTGACCCATCACGAAAACGTGACGGCTGAATACCTGGAGGTTTCGCCGAATGCACGTAAACGATTTATTACCATCATCGTAGCCGGCGTAGTGTTGCTGGCTATTGGGTTGATTGTAGCTGCTTTAGGCATTGGTGCAGAACACCATGAAGGTGCGGTGTCCGCTCATGCTGCAGCTGGCGGGCATAGCACGGCAGGTCATGAAGGCACAGCCCATCATGGTAGCCCTGTCTGGTTGAAACGTTTCATTGTCAGCCTGTGGCACAATAACGTTTTCTTCACAGGAGTATCTGTGATTGGAACCGTGTTTATGGCCATCCAATATGTGGCCTACGCTGGCTGGTCTGTTTTAATTAAGCGGATCAACGAAGCCCTCAGCGCTTGGGTACTGCCCGGTGGTATTCTGATGGTTGTAATCTTTTTCATAGGATTATTTAACCACGATATCTTCCATTGGACTCTGCCAGGTATCATGGAAAAGGGTAATGCTAACTATGATGCTATCATCGCAGGCAAGTCTGGCTTCCTTAGCATACCTTTTTACCTGATTCGTACGATTTCGTACATCATCATCTGGGTAGTATTTACTAATAAGCTGCGCAACCTGTCTCTAGAAGAAGATTTGAATGGCGGCACTGAGTACTTCCATAAGAGCATTACAGCTTCGGCTTTATTCTTAGTGCTTTTCGCAGTGTCTTCTTCTATGTCGGCCTGGGACTGGGTAATGTCAATTGACACTCACTGGTTCTCAACCATGTTCGGCTGGTACGTGTTTGCATCCTGGTGGGTATCGGGAATTGCTGCAACTACACTGTGCGTAATATTCCTGAAGCAGGCTGGGTATATGCCCTATATCAAAGAAAGCCATCTGCATGACTTAGGTAAGTTTATGTTCGGCTTCAGCATCTTCTGGACCTACGTGTGGTTCTCGCAGTTCATGCTGATTTGGTACGCCAACCTTCCTGAAGAGGCTGTTTACTACAATCAGCGTCTGGGCGGCTTCAATGGTCAGTACACGTGGATCTTCTTTTTTAACTTATTCATCAACTTCGCTTTCCCTTTCCTTGTTCTTATGA
The DNA here is from genome assembly GCF_013137895.1 of Hymenobacter taeanensis. Lineage (NCBI taxonomy): Bacteria > Pseudomonadati > Bacteroidota > Cytophagia > Cytophagales > Hymenobacteraceae > Hymenobacter > Hymenobacter taeanensis. The sequence goes on along the minus strand of NZ_CP053538.1, from coordinate 454,104 downwards.
CACGGGATGCGAAGCGTCAGATGATCATGTTAAAGATCGTCTGTGTTGCCATTCTGATTGGCCACTGGTTTGACTTTTATTTAATGATCATGCCAGCAACTATGCAGGCTGAGAATGGGTTTATCATAGAGATTGGAACAGCCTTGGTATTCCTAGGTTCCTTCTTACTCTTGATGACCAAACGCCTATCACAGGCCTCTTTGGTGCCAGTTCACCATCCATTCTTGGATGAAAGTGTGCACCATACGACCTAATCATAGACATGAGTAGTGAGAGGAGGGGAGCAGGGAATTCAAAGTCCTGTTTCCCTCTTCAAATCTCTAACAGTTTCAGCTTACCCCTTTCTCATGACTGCACTTGGTATTCTTCTGGTATTGGCGCTGCTGCTAGTCGTTTTCGGCTTGCTGTTCCGTCTCCAGATTCTGACCTCCATCTTCTCGGGTAGCACAACGCGCGAAGTAGGAGTAAGTAACCGTGTTAACGCTATCCTCTTTCTTCTCTTTTTGGTAGGGGGGGAGCGGCTTTCATTTGGTCTTTTGTTGACAACTTCGACAAGATGAACCCTCCGATTGCCTCCGTACACGGTCATGCCACAGAGCGGATGTTCTGGACGACTATGATCATCCTGGGCATCGTGTTTGCTCTCACGCATATCCTGCTGTTTGTGTACTCTTATAAGTACCAGCACAAAGAAGGTCGCCGTGCGTTCTTCTTCCCGCATAACAACAAAATTGAAATCATTTGGACGCTGATTCCCGCCATTGTAATGGCAGGCCTAGTATTCGCTGGTTGGAAAGAGTGGTCTCGTATTATGGGTCCAGCTCCTAAGGATGCAGTCGTACTAGAGGTAATGGGTAAGCAGTTCAACTGGCTGGTTCGTTACCCTGGTCGCGACCAAAAGCTGGGTGTGGTAAATTATCGTCTGATTGATGCTACCAACGAGTTTGGTTTTGACCTGAGCGACCAGAGTGGCCTAGATGACTTTGTTGCTCCCGAGATTCACGTACCTAAAGGCCACCCCGTGCTGCTGCGCATTCGTTCACGCGATGTATTGCACGCTGTTTACATGCCACACTTCCGTGTGCAGATGTATGCAGTTCCTGGTATGCCTACCAAGTTTTGGTTTACTCCAACCAAGACTACGGATGAGATGCGTGCTCAAACGGGTAATCCGAAATTCAACTATGAACTGGCTTGCAACCAGATCTGCGGTCGGGGACACTTCGCCATGAAACTAAACATTGTAGTAGACGAACCAGATGACTACGTTGCATGGTTCTCTCAGCAGAAGTCTTTCTCGGAGCAGAACCCAGATATTCTGGCTAGCTTTAAGCAAAAGACGAATAAGTTAGCTAGCAAAGCAGCGGCAATTCCTGCCGCCGCAGTAGTACCTGCTGCTAATGCTTCGCTTTAATTTTCTCTAAACGCACGCTTCTCATATGGCTGCTAATCTTTCTAATCAAGCTCAAGTGCAGGGTGGGGCCGGTGTAACCGAGCCTGGTATCTCGCACAATGAGCACACGCACCACGACGAGCACCACGAGCAAGGTTTTCTGTCGAAGTACGTATTTAGCACCGACCACAAGACCATTGCCAAACAGTTCCTGATTACGGGTATGCTGTGGGCAATTATCGGTGGTACGCTTTCAAGCTTGTTCCGCTTACAGCTAGGCTGGCCTGAATCCACATTTGAGTGGCTTCAGCCTGTACTTGGCAAGTGGATTGAAGCTGGTAAGCTGAATCCTGAGTTCTACTTGGCTTTGGTGACGATGCACGGTACCATCATGGTATTCTTTGTGCTGACGGCCGGCTTATCGGGTACGTTCTCCAACTTCCTGATTCCGCTGCAGATTGGTGCCCGCGATATGGCCTCGGGCTTCATGAACATGCTCTCGTACTGGTTCTTCTTTATTTCCAGCGTAATCATGTTTGTTTCCCTGTTCATTGAGACAGGACCTGCTGCTGCTGGCTGGACAATCTACCCTCCACTGAGTGCATTGCCCCAGGCAATTCCCGGTTCGGGAGCTGGTATGACCCTATGGTTGGTTTCGATGGCACTGTTTATCGTGTCGCAGCTGCTAGGTGGTGTAAACTACATCACTACAGTTATTAACCTGCGTACCCAGGGTATGAGCATGAGCAAGTTGCCCCTTACTATTTGGGCTTTCTTTCTCACTGCTATTCTAGGCCTGCTGGCCTTCCCCGTGCTGTTCTCAGCAGCGCTGCTACTGATCTTTGACCGTTCGTTCGGTACTTCGTTCTTCCTTTCGGATATCTACATTGCTGGTCAGGCATTGCCTAACACGGGTGGTTCGCCTATCCTGTTCCAGCACTTGTTCTGGTTCCTGGGTCACCCTGAGGTGTACATCGTAATTATGCCTGCCATGGGTATGGTTTCGGAAATTCTGGCAACCAATTCGCGTAAGCCAATTTTTGGCTACCGCGCAATGATTGGCTCCCTGATCGGTATCTCTCTGCTGTCGTTCGTTGTGTGGGCTCACCACATGTTTGTGACTGGCATGAATCCCTTCCTTGGGTCGGTGTTTATGTTCCTGACGCTGATCATCGCAGTACCATCGGCTGTAAAGACTTTCAACTGGTTGGCCACTCTGTGGCGCGGTAACATCCGTTTCACGTCGGCTATGCTGTTCTCTATTGGCTTTGTATCGCTGTTCATTGCTGGTGGCCTGACAGGTATTGTTCTTGGTAACGCTGCCCTCGATATTCAGATGCACAACACTTACTTCGTGGTAGCTCACTTCCACTTGGTAATGGGTAGCTCAGCCTTCTTTGGTTTGTTTGCCGGTGTATATCACTGGTTCCCTAAGATGTTCGGTCGCCACCTAGACGAGAAGCTAGGGTACATTCACTTCTGGCTGACGTTCCTCGGGGTATACCTCGTTTTCCTGCCGATGCACTATGTAGGTATTGCTGGTTTCCCCCGCCGTTATTATGCTTGGACTGGTTTTGACACTTTCAGCCAGTTTGCCAACCTGAACAAATTCATCTCGGTGGCGGCCATTCTGGCATTCTTCGCCCAGTTTGTGTTTGTCTTCAACTTCTTCTACAGCATCTTCCGGGGGCGTCGTGCTAGCGAGAATCCATGGAACTCCACTACGCTGGAGTGGACTACACCAGTAGTTCCTGGCCACGGCAACTGGCCTGGTGCTATCCCAGCCGTTCACCGTTGGCCCTATGATTATAGCAAGCCTGGTGCTGCTGAGGATTTCATTCCGCAAAACGTTCCTTACTCACAAACGCAGTCTTCGAACTTGCCTTACGAGAAGGAGATGGAGTAGTAGCCGAATGGCACTAGTTTAAGAAATGGGCCGCCGTACCTACAGCGGCCCATTTCTTTTTAAAGGCCGGCCCCGACTAGTCGGAGCTGGCTTTTTTTTCGTCTGGTGAAGCAAATGATGGAGTGAGATTGTTTGCTAAGTATAAATTGATCCTCTTCAAAATGCCTGATTTAGATTACGTTCGTCGTTTTCGTTTTGTAGGAATCTTGACTGTGGTGGCAGTCTATGTGCTAATTCTAGTTGGTGGAATAGTACGTAGTACTGGTTCTGGGATGGGCTGCCCAGACTGGCCTAAATGCTTTGGCACGTGGGTGCCCCCAACAGATGTCAGTCAGCTCCCCGCAAACTATAAAGAGGTATATACTGCGCAGCGAGTAGAGAAAAACAAAAAGCTAGCAAATAAGCTGGAGCGCCTGGGCTTCCATCAGGTGGCAGGTGATATTTTTGTCCATCCTACCCAATACATCGAAACGGATTTTAACCCAGTCAAAACCTGGATTGAATATATTAACCGGTTAGTAGGAGCGCTGATTGGTGTTTTTGTATTTCTGACGGTGCTGTTTGCGGCGCCCTATTGGAACCGAGACAGGGCGGTGTTTTGGCTAGCCTTCGCATCCTTTATTCTTACGGGTGTACAAGGCTGGCTAGGCTCGTTGGTAGTGTCAACGAATCTACTGCCCATCATGGTAACCATTCACATGGGCTTGGCGCTGTTGATTGTAGCGTTGTTAATCTATGCGGTTGACCGTTCGCAAAGAGCCCAGGAACTATTACAGCCAGTACGCCCCGTGCCTGGGCTCACGGCTTGGCTATGGGTGGCAATACTGCTCACCTTCGGGCAAATTGTGCTGGGGACTCAGGTACGTGAGCAAATTGATATGGTGGCCTTCAGCAATAACTATCTGAACCGGGCAGAGTGGGTGAGCCAGCTTGGTGGTACCTTTCGTTTCCATCGCACGTTTTCAGCCCTTCTGCTACTTGTAAATGTTTACCTGGCCTACCGGTTGTACTTATTGCCTTCGCGTAGGCTACACGTACTTGCTACGGCTGTGCTGGCTTGCATTGGATTAGAGATTGTAGCTGGAGTTACGTTAGCATACTTTTCTTTCCCTGCTATAGTGCAGCCAGTACATCTTACAATTGCCACATTGTTATTTGGGGCGCAGTTTGTTGCGCTTATTGACTACCGACGGGCTACTAAATTGCAGCAGCAGACCGCTATTCCGGCCGTTGTTGCGTAACTTTGCGGCCCCGTTCCGGGTGCATTTTGCCCGGCCACTTGTTTGTACAGTTGATGAGTAAAGCCAGGGCGTTTTTTCAGTTAATCAAGTTCCGGCTAGCGCTGACAGTAGCCTTTTCAAGCGCTATCGGGTATTTGCTGGGAGCCCATGAGCTTGATTGGGGTAAGGCCCTGCTGGTTATGGTGGGTGGCCTAGCAGTGACAGGGTCTGCTAACACAATCAATCAGATTTTTGAGATTGAGCTTGATAAGCAGATGAAGCGTACGGCAAAACGACCCTTACCCATGGGCGTACTGTCGGTTACGGAAGCTTGGGTTTTTACCGTGGTGTTGGGAGTGATAGGCCTAGGGCTGCTAGCGTATTTCTTTAATCCGTTGGCAGCGGCCCTGTCACTGGTTTCACTGATTCTGTACGGCTTTATTTATACACCACTCAAAACTATTTCCCCCATTTGCGTAGCAGTAGGAGCTATTCCAGGTGGGCTGCCACCTTTGATAGGCTGGGTAGCGGCTACGGGATACTTGGGGGTGGAAGGCTGGATTCTGTTTGGCATTCAGTTTATGTGGCAATTTCCCCATTTCTGGGCTATTGCCTGGGTATTAGACGACGACTACAAGAAAGCAGGCTTCAAAATGCTGCCTACGCCAGGAAAGAAGGACTTACGGACTGCTTTTCAGATCATGACATACACGCTGGTTCTGATACCGTTGAGCCTGCTGCCGTTTTATTTCGGCATGACGAATACAACGTATCCGATGGTAGCTGCCATTTGTGGAGTGTTGTTCCTGATGCAAACGTTTTACCTGATGCGTACAGTCAGCAAAAAAGCGGCTATGAGTATCATGTTTGGCTCTTTTTTGTATTTACCCATTGTACAGATTGCGCTCGTTCTGGATAGGATATAGCCTGTGGCCATGAGCGTAAGCAATACGAAATAAAGCCAGCGACAACGTGCTGAATGTGCACAAAACCAAGCGGCTATTTGTTCTCAAATAGCAGGCCTAGAGACCTACTAGGCTCCTCTTTGGTACTTTCTAACACAACAACCTTATGCATCCTGCAGAAGCTTTAACTAGTAAGCAGCCCGCCACTGGAGTTCATCCGCTGCGGTTCCTGCTTTGGCTCATGATGGTGAGCATTACCATGATCTTCGCTGCTTATACCAGTGCTTATATTGTTCGCCGCGAGGAGGGCAATTGGCTGGAATTTGATTTGCCGGCGGGTTTCCTGATTACTACCTGCATCATTGTGGTAAGCTCGGCTACTATGCAGTGGGCTTGGTTTGCCGCCCGCAAAGACGAAATTACCCAGGCTCGTACGGGGCTGCTGCTGACTTTCCTGCTTGGAATAGCGTTTTTGGCTGGTCAGTGGGCAATGTGGGGACAACTTGTGGATAACCGGATATTTTTTGGGGGCACTGATGCCAACCCTTCCGGCTCTTTTCTGTATGTATTAACCGGTGTACACGGATTTCACTTGATTACGGGCCTCATCTTTTTACTGGTGGTGCTGCGTAAAAGCTTTAATTATCAGGTGCATTCCCGTCAAATGCTCTCTATTGGCAACGTGACCATTTACTGGCACTTCCTTGGGGCGCTTTGGTTGTACCTGTATTTGTTCCTACTTTTGAACCACTAGATTTTCGTCAACCCCCCGCACGCTATGTCCACCATTTCCACGACGCAGACGATTCCTGATTCCGCCCTGGATAAGCCGCGCACCGGCACCTGGGACGGAGGGAACGAGCCCTTCAAAGCCAGCTATGGCAAGCTGATGATGTGGTTCTTCCTGCTGTCGGACGCTTTCACGTTCGCCGCCTTCCTGACCACTTATGGCCTGATCCGTCACCGCTATGCTGCGTTTGACGAAAAGATTCACGGCGCATTTAAGTTCTCCACTGACTATTGGCCAGTTCCAGATCAGGTGTTTAACGCTTTCCCTGGCCTGCATGGTATGGATGTTCCTCTGGGCTTTGTAGCCTTGATGACCATGATCCTGATCTTTAGCTCGGTGACGATGGTACTAGCCGTAGAGGCTGGCCACCGTATGGATAAGGCTGATGTGCAGAAATGGTTGCTCTGGACTATTTTGTTTGGGGCTACTTTCCTCAGCTCACAGGCGTGGGAGTGGAGCCACTTCATTGGTGGTCATGAGGAGCCTACTATTATGGCCGATGGCACGCGTTTCTTCGGTGCTAACTTAGCCATGAACCAGTATGGCCCCGTGCTGTTCGCTGACCTGTTCTTCTTTATTACGGGCTTCCATGGCACTCACGTATTCTCAGGTGTTTGCCTGTTAGTATACTGCTTCATTGCCACCACCAATGGTACCTTTGAAAAGCGTGGCCACTATGAAATGGTGGAGAAAGTAGGCTTGTACTGGCACTTCGTAGACTTGGTGTGGGTATTCGTATTCACCTTCTTCTACCTCGTTTAATTTTCATGTATTCCCAGGTAAGTATTGACTTGCGGGTCGGATAGTTACCTGGGTTTTTGATTTTCCTTACCACAATGGCTAATCACGTAAACACAGCTCCCGCGCACGTTGGAGAAATTCCGAAGCCTAACACGGGCTGGATCTGGAAGACGTTCTTTGTTTTGGTTGGTATCACGGCACTTGAATTCGTATTCGTGTTTGCCATGGACCCCAGCACGCTGCGCAACTCGATCTTCATCATCCTGACGATCTTTAAGGCCTTTTTCATTGTGGCCGAATTCATGCACCTGAAGCATGAGACCAAGGGCTTGATCTGGACCATTCTGATTCCGATGGCTTTGTTGATTTGGCTGCTGGTAGCACTCGTTACAGAAGGTAATGCTATTGGTGCTGCCGTCGATAATATCGTTTCATAAAGAATGAGGCCCAGACAGACACTGGTATTGGGCCTTATTCTGCTGGTTCCGGTTCTGGCTTTTTTGTTTCTAAAAAGCTTCGGAACTAACCGTTACGCGCTGCCGACTTACCTGCCCGACCACGTGGATTCCACGCAGGTGGAAGGTACGTGGCAGCGCGATACTGTTTTTCACCAAATCGGTGACTTCCGTTTACCGGCACAATCTGGGCGGGAAGTTTCGCAGGCGGAGCTGGCAGATAAGGGCCTTTACGTGGCAAGCTTCTTTGAGACCAGCAGCGCCGATTATCAGCGTCTCAACACGCAACTGATGCGCGTGCAGGAAAAGTTTAGGCGTGAGCCTCGCGTACGAATGGCGTCATTCAGCATTAATCCGACGCAGGATTCGGTGGCAGCACTCTCGCGTTATGCTGAACAGTACGGGGCTATTGCCGGGAAATGGTTCTTTCTGACGGGCGACAAAACGAGCTTGAACAAACTGGCTACGCAGGAGTTTAGATTAACGCCTGCAGCTGACGCGAGTAGCCAATTACCACACAGTCAGCGGGTATTTCTGGTTGATAAAGATTACCGCGTACGGGGCATCTACGATGGCACCAGCGAGAAGGAAATCAATCGGCTGATGACCGAAATTGAAGTGTTGCTTTACACCTATGACCACGAATAATTCAGCCGTTAATCCCGGCAATTTCACTAAGTACAAGGTTATGGCGGCGGTACTGGGGGCAGTAATCCCGGTGGCAGTAGCAGTGCTGTACTTCTTCCCGGAGGTGTTTCGGATTGAGGGCGCTCAAGTGAAGGCCTTGCCCAAAGTGAATGCTGTGCTGAATTCTTTGACAGCGGTATTCCTGATGATTGGCTACTACTTTATTCGGCGTAAAGATGTAGCCAAGCACCGCGCCATGATGGGAATAGCATTTCTGCTGGGCTCTTTGTTTCTGGTATCCTATGTGGCCTACCATTCTCAGGTCGCCAGTACCAAGTTTGGCGGCGAAGGCCTTGTCAAAGGTATTTACTACTTCATCCTGCTCACCCACATTGTACTGGCTGCCATTACGGTAGGCCTGGTACTGTTTACCCTGTACTTCGCTCTGACGGAGCAGTTTCAGAAGCACCGACGTATTGCCCGCTGGACCTACCCCATTTGGTTGTACGTTTCGGTAACGGGGGTAATAGTTTATTTCATGATAGCGCCGTACTATACCTAATGGTGGGGAATTGTTTAGCCGCCGGGTTGTTGTGGTAGAAGCGGGCCAAGTACTGAAAGCACAGTTCCAATGAGGCCTGATTAATCTCTTTTCGAAAGTTTTATACAGGATGAAAAAGACCCTTTTTGCCGGAGCATTAGCCGTATTACTGGGGGTGCTGCTAAGTGTATTGCCACTGCATGTGCAAGCCCAGTGCATCATGTGTAAAGCCCAGGTGCAGTCTACGCAGAGCGAAAAAGACGGCTATGATACCACCGGACTCAATAAAGGTATTTTGTACCTGATGACCGTTCCGTATGTACTAATGGGCACCGTAGGCTATTTCTGGTACCGGAACAGCAAGAAGAAAAAAGTAGCGAATGACCGCTAGGCCTTATTGAAGGCAACGCTTGCTATTGATGCATGGCCGCAGTACTGCCTCATTTTGAAGTAACAGGCACTGCAAGGGCCGTTTAGGTTTATCAGTAGTAGGCGCATAGCAGAGGTAAAATTGCATAGTTAGGAAATGCCGCCCAAGGGCGGCATTTTTGTTGCTTGTTATCAGCGCTTAAACCCAACCGGGTAGGCCACTCGCTATCTACGCTGAACCTTGAAGCTAACACGTCTCTCGCCTGTACCATTATTGCTGCTGGCGGCTTTATGCTTTATTGGAGCCTATGTGAGCAACCGGTACAGCCGGGCGCCAGAGGTGGTACTGCGTTTAGCTGCCTCCCGCTTGCAGCAGCAGGTATTATCAGCGGAAGAAACAGCCAACCAGGAAGCTGCAGCCTTAGCGCAGGAAGTAGCCGCTAATACCATCAGCTTTCGGTCATTGGTAGGCCATACCACGTACCCAACGTTTATTTTTCGGGGAGAGAAGCTGCTCTATTGGTCAGACCACATTGTGCGGCCTGGACCCGAGTATGCTACCCAAGTATATGAGGATAAGGTAGTAGAAACGAGGTTTGGCAAATTCCTGACCATACGTCACGTGGCCGGGCCTTACGTAATTCTGACGTACGTACCCCTGGAAATGGGGTACGGCATCAGCAACCGATATCTACGGGAAGGCTCAGAGCGGGCTCTGTTCCGTGACCTGATGGTGCAGATTGTGCAAGAGACTGCAACCACCAAACTTCCGCGCATCTACTCCGAGAATGGAAAGTACCTGTTCTCCATAGAAAGCCTGCAGTCAGACCCTATTACGGGCCGTTACTTACCGCTAGGCTTGTTGCTAGTGGGGTTTGGGCTTTACTTGGCGGCTTGCCTGCAACTGGCCCGTAGGTTCTTTAACCAAGGGCGCGTGGTAGAAGGCGCCGCTACGGTTGTCCTGTCGTTGGCCTTGTTCAGAGCGGTTATGCTGTATCTGGGCCTGCCGTTTTCCTTTATTGAGTTGCGGCTCTTCGACCCGCGCGTGTATGCAGCTTCCTGGTTGTCGCCTTCTCTGGGCGACCTGTTGCTGAATGCCATGCTATTTGTGGTGGCCGCCTACTATACGCTGCTGCTGTTTCGGCGCTACGGTGTACTACGCTGGACTCAGCACGCCGCAGGCACGCCGCGCTGGATAGTGGGTGGGGTAGCGGTGTTAACCTTCTTTGGACTGCTGGAGCTCCTTTTTGATTTTTATACCAGCAGCTTCAACAACTCTCTGCTGGTGCTCGATATCACCCAGAGCATTCAGTTCAGCTCCATTAAAGCCCTGCTGTGCCTGGCCATTGTGCTGCACACCGTAGGATACCTGATTGGCTTTTATCTGCTTTCGCTGGTATTTGTGAGCATTATGCGGCCCAGTACACGGCGCTTGGGTATTACGCTCCTGCTCTTTGCCTCAGTACTGATTTTACCGTTCGGGCTGGTTTTTGAGCAGATAGATCTGATTCTTCTGGGGGTAACGCTGCTGTTTTTCCTGGTGCTGCGTATTACTGGGCTTAAAACCAGAGGGGCAGTATTACCCTATCAGGTATATCTGTTCATCTTTCTTATGCTGGGGGTGAGCTCGGCCGTAGGGGCACTAGCCCTGTATGAGCACTTTGATCAACAGCTGCTGCTAAACAAGCAAACCATTGCCAATAACCTGCTGGTGGATAATGACCTGCAAGGAGAGTATTTGCTGGCAGAGCGAGCAGTTGACATGGCCCACGACCCTGGCCTACGCACCATGTTGGCTAGCCCCTTCATCAACCTGGATCTTATTCGGCAGAAAGTTGCCAAATATTACCTGCGGGGATATTTTGATAAGTATGAGGTGAACATAACGCTTTTCGGGCCTAATGACCTGGCCGTAGGGATGCCCGGCAGCCTCCAGCAAATGCGTGAATTTCTGCTGCAGCAAGCCGTTCCCACTGATCATCCCAACATCTATCTGCTACGCGGTACCACCTCGTTTGTGAGCCGGAGGTATGCGGCCTTTTTGCCCGTGCCCATGGCCGAGGGCGACACTAGCCATGTGGTGCTGGAGTTGTCATTGAAAAAGCTCACGGCCAATAGTGTGGTGCCTGAGCTGCTTATGGACCAGAAATATTTTCAGCCTGGCCTAGGAGCCGAGTTGAGCTATGCCGGCTACGAAAACAACCGGCTGGTGTACAGTGAGGGCAACTTCGACTATATAAACCAGCTGCCAAGTACCTTACTTCGGGACCCACGGCTTTACAGCACGGGGCTCTCAATTGACGGGTTTCAGCACCTGGGGGTGCGCGGCCCCAAGGGGCAAAACCGTGTGGTGGTGGTTACCACGGCCACCTATTCCTTTGCTGATTGGCTAGCCAACTTCTCTTTTTTATTCCTGCTATTCACCTGTTTCTGGGTGGTGGCCCTGGGTGGCTATCTACTGGTGCGGGGGCAATACGTAGAGCTGCTGCGCACCAACTTCAGCACCAAGATTCAGCTCTTTCTGAATTTAGGCATTCTCGTGCCGCTGCTGGTAGTTAGCATTGCCACGGCCAGTCAGGTAACTAACTCCTATAAGCGCGACCTGCGGCGCCTATACCAGCGGCGGGCCCAAGCCGTGCAGGATAACCTGCTGAAGAACCGCGACCTGCTGGCTGACTCCGCCAGCCGGGTAGATCTGGTAGAGCTGGCGGAGAACGTTTCGGGGCTGACCGAGACCGACCTGAACCTTTATAATGCGCAGGGTGAGCTGCTGGTGAGTAGTCAGCCGCTGATTTTTGAGTCGGGGTTGTTGAGTACGCTCATTAACCCGCATGCAGTGGCTGAGCTTCGGGAAGGGGGTAAGCCACGGGTCCTCCTCACGGAGCAAGCCGGCTCGCTGTCTTTCAATGCGTTGTACCTGCCGCTACGCGCTACTGCTACAGCGCCGGGGCGGCCGGGGGCGGTGCTGGGCTACGTGGGCATTCCCTTCTTCGACTCTGAAAAGGACCTGGATAACAAGCTTACCGAGCTGATTTCCACTATCCTGAACATCTTCACCGTGATGTTCATCCTGTTTCTGGTGCTGGCCTTTCTGGCCTCTCGCATCCTGACAAATCCGCTGAAGCTCATTACCGAAAAGCTCCGACAAACGACCCTGACGGGACAGAACGAACGACTGGCCTACGAGTCAGAGGATGAGATAGGCCTGTTGGTGCGCGAGTACAACCACATGTTGGTGAAGCTGGAAGACAGCAAGAAAGAGCTGGCTACCCAGGAAAAAGAGGCGGCATGGCGCGAAATGGCCCGCCAGGTGGCACACGAAATCAAGAACCCGCTTACCCCCATGAAGCTAAGCCTGCAGTTTCTGCAGAAGGCCATTCAGGAGCAGCGCCCTAATACGGAGGAGCTAATAGGTAAGATTTCTCAGACGCTCATCACCCAGATTGATGTGCTCTCGGACATTGCCACATCGTTTAGCACCTTTACCAACCTGCCCGCCATGAAGCCGGAGCGCCTGGACGTAGCCACCGTACTGCGCCGTTGCGTGGCCTTGCACCAGGGCGGGGGTAACCGTAAAATAGAAGTAAGGCTGCCGCCAGATGCTGAAGAAGGCCGCTACGTGGTTTACGCCGACGAAAACCTGCTCGTACGCACCTTCAATAACCTGCTGATTAACGCCGTGCAGGCCGTACCCGCTGATAGAATGGCGCACATAGTAGCCAGTCTGGAGCTACTGGCTGGTGATAAGGTGCGGATCTGCATTCAGGACAACGGGAGCGGCATTCCGGATGAAGTGAAGGAGAAAATCTTTGTCCCCAACTTCACTACCAAGGAAAAAGGCTCTGGTATAGGCCTAGCGGTAGCACGGCGTGGTATTGAAAGTGCTGGGGGAGCTATCTGGTTTGAGACGAAGGTGGATGAAGGCACTACCTTCTGCATTGACCTCCCCCTGGCCGGGTAAGTGGCACGAATTAGAGGGGCTTTAACGTTGTGTTAGCTGCAAACTATCGGCCTTGTATTTTTACTGAATGAGTAGCAGCTTTCCGCACCTTTTCCTGCGCTTTTGGCTGTTGCTCATTCTGTTGGCGGGAGTGGGTGCCGGGGCCAGCGCCCAGCAGATAGCTGCCGTAAATACCCGCCGTTGCACCTGGGTACGCCTGCTACCAACTCGAGATACTACCGACTTCGTTTTGCAGGATACACTCACCATTGTACCTGCCTCGGTGGCAATTGATGGGCGGTCAGTGGCCTACGACAGCCGGCGTGGGCGGTACCGGTATATTCGGCCTTCCCAGCGGTTTCCGTCGCCTGAAGCGGGCCAGCCAGATATTGTGCTGCCCGGCGGCATAGACTCAGTGCTGGTGTGTTACCGGGTGCTGCCGGTGCAGTTATCGGCGGCGCGCTATCTGCGGCCGCGGCGCCTGATGGATAGCCTGGAGTTTCTGCGGCGGCCGTTTGGGCTGGAGGACTTCACCGCCAAGGAGCAGATTCTTAGCACGCCGGGTATCAACAAAACCGGAAACCTCTCGCGGGGCATTTCCTTTGGCAACACCCAAAACGTATTCGTAAACTCGTCATTGAACCTGCAGCTGGAGGGGCAACTGACCGACCAAATAACTCTTACAGCGGCTATTTCTGACCAAAATGTGCCCTTCCAACCCGAAGGCAACACCCAGCAGCTGCAGGAGTTTGACCGCATCTATATTACGCTTACGCACCCCCGCTGGAACCTGACCGCCGGCGACGTAGTACTGCGCAATAAGCCCGACTACTTTCTGCGGTTTTATAAGAACATTCAGGGCGCGGCCATAGAGGCTAACTTCGGGCAGCTGCCCCTAGGTGGTTTTGGGGGCGGCGCCATTGGGCCTGGGGTTAGCAATACGCAGCTTTTTCAGTACCCAAATGCCTCGGGTACCAGCACCGGCACCTTTGTAACTGCTCCACCCACAGTGCCCGTGAACCCGCCGGTGGCCGGAACGCCGCTACCTGGCAATAGCCAAACCGTCACTACCGTAATGCCCGGTGGGGGAGTGGGAGCCAGCGGGGCACCGCGTAGGCCAGTGTTTGCCACTACTACTGCGGCGGCAGGCGTAGCCAAGGGTAAGTTTGCCAGCATTGATGTGGCACCCCTGGAAAACGTGCAGGGCCCCTACCGTCTGCGTGGGCCCAACGGAGAGCAATTTATCATTGTGCTGGCCAACTCCGAGCGGGTGTACCTGGATGGACGGCTGATGGTGCGAGGTTTCGATTTCGACTACATTATTGACTACAACCAGGCCGAGGTGACTTTCTCACCCCGCCACCTTATCACCCGCAACTCGCGCATCAAGATTGACTTCGAATATTCCGACTTCAACTACGCCCGCTCGCTGCTGCAGGTAAGCCACTACCAGCAGCTGGGCCGACTGCAGGTGCACGCCAACTTTTACCGCGAGTCTGATAATCCTGATAATTCGCCTAACCTGGTATTGTCGGAGGCTGATAAGAGCCTGTTGCGTAACATTGGCGACAACGTGAGCCGGGCTGTAACACCCGGTGCCGAGCTACAGGCCTACGACCGGCGCCAGGTACAGTACAACCTCAACGAGGTAAACGGTGTGCCCGTGTACGTGTATACTGACCCACCAGACTCTACGCGGGCCGTGTACAACGTGCGCTTTACCAACGTAGGGTCTGCCCAGGGGAGCTACAACCTCAGCTCTCGGTTTGTAAACGCCAACGGCCGCGTGTATGAGTACGTGGGCGAGGGCAAAGGCAACTACGCACCCGTGCGGGTGCTGCCCACGCCCATCCAGAAGCAGTTGGCTACGCTGGGGGCCAGCTACCGCATTGATTCCACCAGTACCGTTTTTGTGGATCTGGCTTCATCAGATCTGGACCTCAACCGGTTCTCACCCGAATCAGCGAAGGGCCAGGCTATGCGCGTAGGCTACACCATTCAGGACCGACCAGTGCAGCTCCCTGGCCTGGCCGGCTACAAGCTGCGCAGCTCCCTTGATTATGAGTATACCAGCCACCGCTTTTCGCCCATTGACCGGTACCGCGATATTGAATTTGACCGCAACTGGAGCGCATCTACTTCCACCACTACCACCATCAATGGCAACGCCCCAACTCCCAAGGAGGAGAATATTCTAAACTTTGCGCTGGGCGTGGTGAAGAACGCCGATAATGCCATTGGTTACCGCCTAAGTAGGCGCTACCGGGCGGGGGAGGTAAGTGGCCTACAGCATTGGGTAGATGTGGCGCACCAGACCGGCAACGTACAACTGCGCGGCAGCTTGTTTGTGCTCAACTCCGAGGCTGGGCGGCGGCATTCCAGCTGGGCGCGGGGCGAGGCCACAGCGCGCTACGTGGGTGGCCCCGTGGTGCCCGGTTACGCGTACCGCTTCGATAAAAACCGGGTGGCCCTGCCCAATGGGGATTCCCTAACCTCGGCCAACTACTTTGATGAGCATGCCTTGTTTGTGCAAAGCCGCGACTCGGCCCGCACCCGTTTTCGCTTAGACTACAGCTACCGCCGCGACCAGGCTCCTAACCCAGAGCGAACCGCCCTGCGTGAGCGGGGCCGGGCCCAGACCTGGCAGGGTACTATGGCCACGCGGCTGGGCAGCACACAGGAGCTTTCCCTGCTGGCTACGTACCGCGACCTGGCCTCAGTAGATAGTGCCCGCCAGCGCACGGTACTCAGCAAGCTAGACTGGAACGCCACCT
The DNA here is from genome assembly GCF_013137895.1 of Hymenobacter taeanensis. Classification (NCBI taxonomy): domain Bacteria; kingdom Pseudomonadati; phylum Bacteroidota; class Cytophagia; order Cytophagales; family Hymenobacteraceae; genus Hymenobacter; species Hymenobacter taeanensis. The sequence goes on along the minus strand of NZ_CP053538.1, from coordinate 438,443 downwards.
TTTTTCATAACGTGCTGCGCTCAGAGTTGAGCTACGCCGTGGCTACGGGCCGTGAGCTAAAGCGGGATTATGCCTTTATTGCCGTGCCCAATGGGCAGGGCACCCACTATTACGGCGGCGACACCAACCCCAAAAATGGTCGCGAAGACAAAGAGGAGTTCTTTGAAGCCCAAACCCTCGATGCGCAATACCGCACCCACATCAAAGTATACCTACCCACCGACGAGTACATTCTGGCTTTTACCAACCGCTTCAGCTACCGGCTAACTACTACTGCGCCGCGTGGCTGGCAGGAGCAACCTGGCCTACGCAGCATCCTCGGGCGGTTCTCGGCCATAACCACTGTTACCCTCGACCGCAAGACGACGGAAAAAGAACTGGGCTCACGCCTGAATCCGTTTGCCTTTCAGACGGAAGATAGCCTGCTCCTGAGCCTAAATAAGCTGCTGCGCAATACGCTGTACTTCAACCGCTCTAATCCTATTTTTGGGGCTGAGCTGACCGTACAGCAGGCCCAGCAAAAAGTATTGCTCACGCAGGGTTCAGACATCCGGAACTTAGCCAGCCAAAGCCTTTTGCTGCGCAGAACGCTGGCGCAGTCGCTCACGGGGCGTATTACCACTAGTCGCACTATCCGGCAGAATGCCTCAAACTACCTGGTGAACCGCAACTTCCGGCTGTTGCAGTATGAAATTGCCCCTGAGCTTAGTTACCAGCCCACGCAGGCGTTGCGCTTCACTGGCACCTACCTGCGCACCACTAAGCAGAATACCGCTGGTCCTGAGCTTGATACACGGGGCACATTTGATGAGCTGGGCGTAGAAACGCGCGTGAGCCAAGTGGGTAAGCGGACGCTCTCGGCCACTACGCGCTACGTGCGGGTGGGCTTTGAGGGTGAGCAAGCCTCGCTGGTGGGGCTAGAAATTCTGAATGCCCTGCGCCCCGGCAGTAACTTCACCTGGAACCTGAACTTGGAGCAGCGCCTCAGCAACGGCCTCAACATCACCCTGGCCTACGATGGCCGTAAGGCCAATGGGCTAGGGGCTGTGCACACGGGCCGCATGCAGGTGGCCGTACTGTTTTAAGCCGGCCAAGAGTGAGTGGCCTAGTGTACCCGCACCAAGGTGTACTGCAGCGGGCCGCGCAGCAAATCAGGCTCAGCTACGCGGGCGGCGTATAACCGCACTGTGTCCTGGCTGATTGTGTACACATAGTCCTGCTGCCGCTTGGTGCCGATATCGAAAATGATGTTGTCGAGGTTATTTTCTACGGTCACTACAAAATCAGTAGCGAGGTAATACTGCCGGAACCCGCCCAGGCCCTCTACCTGGCCGGTAGGGGAGAACCGCACTTGTTTTTTACTACCCTTAGCGTCAGTAGCTGTGTAGGTGCCTGCCAGTAACTGCCGGTTTACGCTGTACTGTAACGCATCAGAGGGAGCCGTTTCGGAGAAGGGCACACCCGGAACGCGAGAGAACAGTACCGAGTGCAGCAAGCGTTTATGCTCGTTGTACTTATTGAGGAGTACTATCGTATCCTGGGCAACTAGGCGGTAGCTGAGCTCATAAAAATTGGTAGGGTGCTCGTAATCAGGCCAAGTAGTAGGCAGGGAAGTGAGTTGCAGCCCCTGGCGCAATATGGCGTTGAAAGCAGCTCCCTCGTGGTTATTGAGGCTCGCCCCAATAGTTAAACTATCGCCGGTTACCTGCTGCGGATCAATGGACAAGGCCACAATACCAGTAAGGTTGCTGGAGGCCGCGTAAGGTGACCGGGTGCGCTTGATGGCGGCCAGGTAGTCAGACTTCACCCACACGCCCCGCAGGAAAGGCGCAACGCGCTTTAAGGTGCTGGCAGCGGCCGGGCTGGTAGCGGTAGGTAAAGCCTCCGCGGAGCGAGCCGGATCGGCAGATTCAGGCTGTGGCCGTTGGCAGGCCGCCAGCAGAAGGAGAGCAGCCAGGCAGGAGCGCTTCATAAGAGGAGAGAGTTGATCTGTTACTTCGCTTCTACGAGCCGGCGCACTGCCGGGACGATGGCCAGCTCCGTTTGCCCTGCCGGAGCCTTGGCAGCATCTAGCTGCTTGAGCGCGGCGGTTTGCCACGCGGCGCTCGGGGCCTGCCCTTTTTCCAGCTGAGTCAGGCGCTCTAATGAAAGGGTAGCCAACATTTTCAGGTGGGTGGAATGCGACGCGTATTCTGTTAAAGTAGAATTAGCCTGCAGCACGGGCTGAACCAGAGCATCATTGGCCTGCCAGCGCAGCAGTGTAGCTCGCAGCATGGCTAGGGTAGTGCGCGCATCAAGGGTAGCTGCAATTGGGCTGGCAGGGGTAGCTCGGTGAACCAGCAAAGCATCTACGGCGGTGCTAAACTCCCGCGCCGCATCTGACTCGGGCAAAGACGCATCTACCAGCCGGTTGAGCGGGGTAAGCGTAGTGTACTTAAATCCCTGAAAATGACGCTTATATTCTTTCACAGGCTCCAACACGCTTGCCAGCGTACGAAGCGGCTCTACCGGCTTGCCCTGCGCCAGTTGGAGCAGCAATTGCTCTGGCGCTTTCCTGTGTTGCAGGCCTAGAGCTTCCAACTCCTGACTCACGAGGGCCAGCCGGCGGTACATATCGGGCACTGAGGTAACCGAGCTGCTGCTCCAGAATCGCTCAGCCACGGCCGCAGCGCGGGGCCAGATCCGGGAATCTACAATTACGGAGTCGACAAACTCAGCCCACATAGTCGCCTCTCCACCTAGTACCAGTTTCCGCTGCTCAGGCGTAAGCGGAGCATCCTGCGGTAGCGGGTCAACGGCGTAGTGGGAGGCCGCGCTGTAGTTCAGATCAATATAATACCCGTTGGAGAGGAGCGTTGCGTGCCCCGCCTTGGCGGCATCATACAGACCCTTGCGGCCGCGCCAGCTCTGAATTACGGCATCAGCCGGCAGGTCGGGGCCCAGAATCTCGTCCCACCCCACCATTTTCTTGTTGTACTGCGTGACCATCTGCAGAATGCGCCGGTTGAAATACATCTGCAGGGCATGCTTGTCGGGCTGGCCTTTGTCGGTCACCATTTTGTTGTCGCGCATAAACTGCACAATGCGCGGATTACGCTTCCATTGACGGCCATCGTTTTCATCACCCCCAATATGGAAATAGGGGTCCGGGAACAGCGCCGTCATTTCGGCCAGCAGCTTATCCAGCAGTTGGTAGGTAGTTTCCTTGGTGGGGTCGAGGGCAATATTCAGCACGCCCCAGCGCGGAGAAGGAGCGTAGGTTGAATCGTTGGAGGCCAGCTCGGGGTAGCCCGCCAGCCAGGCGGTGGTGTGGCCGGGCATGTCAAACTCAGGCATCACTCGTATGCCGCGCTGAGCAGCGTAGGCCACTATTTCGCGCACTTGCGCATGGGTATAAAATTGCCCATTGCTGCCCTGCTCGTGTAGCCGCGGCAGGGCCAGGCTCTGCACCCGGAAGCCTTGGTCGTCGGAGAGGTGCCAGTGCATCACGTTGAGCTTAGTGGCCCACATGCCATCGAGGTTGCGCTTGAGGGTGGGCAGAGGCATGAAATGGCGCGCGGCATCAATCAGCAGGCCGCGCCAGGGGAAACGGGGCGAGTCTACAATGTCAACTTCCGGCAGCCAACGGTTTTTCTTGTCTTTCTGCACCAGCTGCCGGAGCGTGGCCAGGCCACGCAGAACGCCCAAATGGGTGGGGGCATTCAGGGCCACGCCCATGGGCGTAACCCGCAAGGTATATGACTCATCTTCTCCCAGCGCCAGCAGGTTGCCGGGGCGGCCATACTGGATTACCAAGTTGGCCGAGGGCACTTGGGAGCTGATGCGGGCTTGCCGGATGGCATCAGAGGAAGGGAGGATAGGAAGCAGGGCCGGCAGCAGAAAGTGGCCTACAACCTCCGCCACCGCAGAGTCGGCGGCGCTGGCGGTAGGGCCAGGAGCTGGGGTAAAGGCCTGCCAGGTGAAATGGGTTCTGGCTTGGTAGCGGCCCTGGCCCCAGGTGGCCTGGGTCGGGACGGGCATCAGGCTGCGGGTATCAGTGGGCTGGGCAACCCCCGTGCTAGCAACAAAAATTAGCAGCAGGAAAACAGAGCGCAGGTGCAGGAAGTGAGGCATACAGAAAGGCGGGTGGTTGCCCGAAAGTACACAAGCATCGGGCCGGTACCGGAACCTGCGGCTTTTTTTCTCATTTTGCGCCCGAATTACGCGCGTTTTTTCTCTGAATTATTATTTGCCGCTCATCTACTGCATGAAGTCGCCCTCTCGTTTGGCCTGGCTGTTCTGCTCGGTATTTATTGTATTGGTATCCTTCTGGTACTATCCAAAGTGGAAAAACACGCAAACCGAAGCCGTTATCAGCTGGGATGCCTCCGGCTACTACATGTACCTGCCGGCCATTTTCGTATACCACGACCTGAAAGAGCTGAAGTTTCGCGACTATGTGGTGACCAAATACCAGCCCGCGCCCGGCTTCGATCAGGCTTTTCTGCACCCCCAAAGTGGTCATTATGTAATGAAGTACTCCTCGGGGCTGGCCCTGCAGGAGTTGCCCTTCTTCCTGGTGGCGCATGCCCTGGCTAAGCCGCTGGGCTACCCTGCCGATGGCTTTTCAATTCCATACCAACTGGGGTTGCAACTCGCCAATACGCTGGTGGCTATACTGGCGCTGTGGCTGGTCCGGCGGGCACTGCTGCCGCGGTTTGGTGAGTGGCCTACGGTGCTTGCTCTGCTGGTATTGGTGCTAGGGACTAACTACTTGGATTATTCTGCCATCAATGGTGCCATGACCCACAATTGGCTGTTTTTGTGGTACGCGGTCCTGATGTTGCTAACTCCGGCCTTCTACCAGCGCCCTACGCTGGGCCGGGCCATAGCTATTGGAGCCGTTATTGGCCTGATGACGCTGACCAGACCCACCGAACTTCTGGCCGTATTGATTCCGCTTGGGTGGGGGCTGCGGCTAAGTTGGGCTTCTGTGCGCGAGCGGCTGGCATTCTGGCAGGGCCACCTAGGCCACTTGCTAGGTGCCGCCGTAGCAGGCGCAGCCTTAATCAGCATTCAGCCCCTGTACTGGCACTACGTGAGCGGCGACTGGATTGTGTATAGCTACCAGGACCAAGGATTCAGCTGGCTGAAGCCGCACCTATGGGATGGTATTTTTAGCTTCCGTAGTGGCTGGCTGCTGTATTCGCCCTTGCTTATCACAGCATTGCTGGGCTTTGGCGCCTTGTACCGGCGAGAGCCGCAAGGGTTCTGGGCTATTTTGCTGTTTATGTCGGCGTTTATTTACGTCACGTTTGCCTGGGACATCTGGTGGTACGGGGGCTCGTTGGGGCAGCGCGCCATGGTGCAGAGCTACGCCGTGCTGGCCTGGCCATTGGCGGCCTCTTTAAGCTGGATACTGGCGCGGCCCCGCTGGCTGATGGCGTATGCAGTTTTCTTTGTGGTGGGAGTATACTACAATCTGTGGCTGACGCACCAAGCCCACAGAGGTGGCCTACTGGCCGCCGGTGATATGAACCGGGCGTACTGGCTGCGGATAATTGGGCGGTATGATGTGCCTAAAGAAGCACGCCTGCTGCTGGATAGCAACGGCTGGTACACAGGCCCCACTGATAAGGCCAAGGTGCTACTAAATGAAGGCTTTGAGACGCAGGAAGGAGCCGTATGCAGCCAGCCGGCCCTGACCGGGCGGTGCTCTTTATTGCTTGATTTCGAGCACCAAAACACCCCTGAGTACAGCGTACCACTGAAACCCGGTAACTATACCTGGCTGCGCGCCACCGTGCAGGCCCAGGCGGCTGAACCCCAGTGGGATATGTGGGCAATGACGCTATTTGTTGTGCAGTTCCAGAAGAACAGCAAGGTAGTGAAGGAGAGCTTTGTGCGGTTGGAGCGTGCACTAGAGCCCGGCCAAACCACCACGGTGCCGATTGACGTGCATACCCCTCGCCGTGAAGACTACGATAGGGTAGTAGTAAAGCTCTGGCACCCCGGCAAAACCCATCTGCTAATAGACAACCTGCAGCTAGTGGGCTTCCCCGATTAGTAGGGCACGCTAGGCCACTATTGGGGTAAGCACAACCTATCTACCCAAAAAAGGACAGCGCACGGATACATATCTGTGCGCTGTCCTTTTTTATGCAATACCTCTCACGTGCGCTACGCATTACTTAGGTGGCCTAGGAGTAGTGTCACCCCGTTTATATCAACCCCCGCGCCTTAAACTCCAGGTATTTGTTGATGGTATTAGCCGTGAGCTGCTGGGGCGGCGTCAGGAGGGAGTAGATGCCGTAGCGGTTAAGCTCCAGCACAATCTGGCGCTTCTCCTGCGCAAATTTCTCGGCAATGGTCTGGTTGTACACGTCTTCGGTGGTGGCGGCCGGGGTTTCCAGGTACTGCCGTAGCTCCGTGTTTTCAAAGAACACCACCAGCAGCAAGTGCGACTTAGCCAGGCGGCGCAGATAAGGCAATTGGCGCTGCATGGCGCTCAGCGTCTCGAAATTGGTAAACAAAATCAACAGGCTGCGCTGCCGGATGTGGGTTCTAACCTGGGTGTAGAGCGCCTGAAAGTCAGTTTCGAGGTATTTGGTGCGTTGCTTATAGAGCACCTCCAGCAGTTTGCCCAAGTGGCCGCTGCGGCGGTCGGCGGGCACCAGGCGCTCCGGCTTTTCGGCGAAGGTGAGCAGGCCGGCCTTGTCGTGTTTGATCAGGGCAATGTTGCTTACCACCAGCGTGGCATTGATGGCGTAATCAAGCAGGCTGAGGCCATCGAAGGGCATGCGCATCACCCGGCCTTTATCAATGAGGCAGTACACTTGCTGGGCGCGCTCATCCTGGTAGTGGTTGACCACCAGCGCGTCGGCGGCCTCGGGGGTGGTGGCGCGCCGGGCGGTAGCTTTCCAGTTGAGGCTACGAGAGTCGTCGCCGGGTACATAGGGCCTGATCTGCTCAAACTCCATGCTGTGGCCTACGCGCCGGATGCGCTTCACGCCCACATCGGTAAGGCGGTTGTGAATGGCCAGCAGCTCAAACTGGCGCATCTGCAGGAACGAGGGGTACACGGGCACCATCTGGTCTTGCGCAAACCTGAACCGCCGCCGCACTAGGCCTATGGGAGATGCTACCAGCACATTTAAGGCCCCAAACTGGTACTCGCCGCGCTTGGTGGGCCGCAGCTGGTACCGAATTATATGGGTCTGGCCGCTCTCAATTTCTGCTTCAAACAGCACATCGCGCCGCTGAAACTGGTGCGGAATCTCATCAATAATTTCGGCCGAGACAGGAAACCGGTAATGGCTCTCAATGTAGAGCGCCACCTCATTATCGGAGCCATTGGCCAGCTTGTCGCCCAGCACCCGCCGGCCGAACAAGGGCAACCGTTTTTGCCCTTGGCCAGGAGCGTACAGCAGGGCAATATCAATTAATGACAGCAGCAGCAGGGCGGCCAGCAGCACCTGCAGCGGAACCAAAAGCCCCGGCACCAGAAAGGCCACCACAAACCCCACTACCAGTAGGCCTAGCACTACAAAGAAACGGGGTGTCAGGAAAAAGCTCATGCGTTGCGTAGCTGGTCTCGTACTTCCATTAGGGCAAAGCCAAGCAGGTTCTCGCCCTGCCAGCGCTCCGGGTGCTCGGCATCGGGAGCATCGGCGGCCAGGCCTATTCCCCAGATGCTGTCCACGGGGCTAGCCTCCACCAGCACCCGATCATGGGTAGCCAGCAGGAAGGCCTTCAGGTTAGGGTGCTGACTGAACTTGTGCAGGTTGCCGGCTTTCACAATGTTGTATTTATGCTCATCCCACACCTGCGGCACAAAGCCAGCAATCTGGCGGCCTAGCTTCTTGGCTTCTGCGGGGCTGGGCGCTGCCAGAATCCTGGCCAGTAGCTGCGTGTCATGAAATAAGCGTGCTTTCTCGGCCATCATCCAGTGCTCAGTTGAGCGGTAGGTAATGCCGGCCACCTCAACCTCAGCCAGCCACCATTGGCTAAAGCAGGACTTGGTTACTTCACCTGACTTACTGGGCTGATTGCCCCAGAAAAACAGATATTTCACCCGATGGCCCTGCGTGAGCTGATCAAGAAGCCAGGTAATTGAGTAGTTCATTTACCGGGGCACCTCAAGCTGCTGAATAATCTGCTTCACAATATCGTCGGGGGTGCCGCCTTCCATTTCACGCTCAGGAGTGAGCTGAATGCGGTGGCGCAGCACGGCTGGGGCCAGATACTGAATGTCTTCGGGCGTTACGAAGTCGCGGCCCCGGAGGGCACCTAGGGCTTTGGCACCGTTGAGCAGGGCAATGGAAGCGCGTGGTGAGGCCCCTAAGTATAGGCCTTTGTGGGCCCGGGTCTGGCCTACGAGGCGGGCAATGTACTCCAGTAGCTTAGGCTCTACGTGCTGCCGGCGCACCAGCTGGCGCATCTCGGCCAGTTGAGCGGCCGTGAGCACAGGCTGCACGGCATCGGTTGTAGTGCCCCCAAAGCCGCTGTGGTGGCCTAGCAGAATGCGTACTTCTTCCTCCATGGTGGGGTAGCCTACATGCAGCTTGAATAGGAAGCGGTCGAGTTGGGCCTCGGGTAGGCGGTAGGTGCCTTCCTGCTCAATGGGGTTTTGCGTAGCCAGCACCAGAAATGGCTCAGGCATGGCGTAGGTGGTGCCGTCTTGGGTTACGTGGCGTTCCTCCATCACCTCAAACAGCGCCGACTGCGTTTTGGCCGGTGCCCGGTTGATTTCGTCAATCAGCACAACGCTGGCAAAAATGGGGCCCGGCCGAAACTCAAACTCTCCGCGCTGCGGTCGGAATACGGAGGTGCCCAGCACATCGGAGGGCATCAGGTCGGGGGTGAACTGCAGGCGGCTGAAGGGCACGTCAAGGGTGCGCGAGAGCAGCTTAGCTGTGAGAGTTTTGGCAACGCCTGGTACGCCTTCCAGCAGCACGTGACCATCGGCAAGAAGGGCCGTCAGCAGCAGCTCGGCCAGATCCTGCTGACCAACAATAATTTTGGCTAGCTCCCGGCGAATAGCCCCCACGCGGGTAGTAAGCTCGGTGAAGTCGGTGCGGGAGGCTAGCGGCTCTGCAACAGAGGCTTCTGCAGAGGAAGTGGCAGGAGCATCGGCTGTTGGCTCCTGCCGTGCGGTATCTTCTGGCAAGCTAGGGTCGAGGTCCGAAGAAAACGGTGAATTTTCCATATGTTGGTTAAGTCGAAATCGAAAGAGGAGACGCTTAAATGAGAGTGTATTAGTTATAATATGCCAAGCATTATATTCGGTTTAAATACCTGTATAGACCTTAATAGCAAGCAAATTGATATAGTGCAATTCGTGATAAACCATATTTACTGGATGTGTACAATTTAAAAAGCAGCTTTTCTGAAAGTAGTTAGTGCCCTGCTGAGGCGCAGCAAGTCAGCGGCTGAAACCTGGGGGGCTGTTTCCACTCTGTGAATGAGCTTTATCAAATCATCAACCTGAGCGCGCGGAACGCCGGCTTTTTGAGCAATCCGCTCCCGGGTTGGGCCATCGTTTAGGTCGAGGGCTGGCTCCTGGAGGCGGTACCGTAATTGCTCCCGGAACAGCCCAATTTTTTTTCTCGGCAATAAGCGCGTGGTTGGTTCCTTGGCGGTACAGGGCCGCCACGGTACGAGTGAAGAGCAGCGTGGTATTGGGCAAAGGCTTCAGCACCGGAATAATGCGCTGCCGACGCCGCGCCTCGAAGAACGCAAACAAAACCAAGCCGGCTAGGCCAGTATACAGCGCCCACCGCAGGGCCGTGTTCTGCTTCAGCACGCGCAGCAATGATTGCTCGCCCAGGGAGCCTTGCTTCTGGTACTCATCCCAGAAAACGGACTGTGTAGCTGGCAGCAACGACATGGCTGCGAAGGCATAGTTGGGGGAGTGCGGGCGGAGCAGCGTGTAGTTGCTGAAGACGGCCGGGGTAGAGCTGAGCACCAGAGCACCCTGGCCTAGCGGTACTCGTAGCAGCACAGGCCGCCGTTTGGCATCAATAGCCAGCACCGTAGCTCGGCAGCCGGGGTAGGCTTCAAAGTGCCACTGCACATCATCAATCGGGAAACGGTACTGGCTGGCGGCGCCGCGTGGGGGCGCCAGCAGCGTTAGGGCCGTTTGCTTGGCGGCAGGTGCTAGGTTGCCCTGGGTGCGGCGGATACGGCGGCTCATCAAGCTATCCAGGCCAATGTAAGGCTTGGTATCAAAGTGCAGCGTGTCCTGCAATAAGTTATCAAACTGCTCGGCGGCAATGAAGGCCGTATTGCCGGCCGCCACGTAGCGCAGTAACGCGTCGCGGTCGAGGCGGGAGCAATAGAAGTCGGAGTTGATAAAGATGTAGGAAGCCGACTGGCCTAGCAGCGGCGGCTGGGCCTGAGGCGCCAGCACCGAGTCGGGGTTAATGTCGCCATCCAGGGTGGGCAGCAGCTGGTTGGCAATGGGCTGGCGCACGGTGCTGACAGACTGGCCCGGAAACAAGCGCGGCAATGCGTCGAACAGCACATAGGTGCCGTAGGGGATTTTGTCGCGGTTGATAAACGTGGGACTCCAGTTGGTGGGGGTAGGCCGGAAATACTCCACCAGCACGAAGGCCACGAATAGCAGTACCAACCCCAGATAGAAAGCACGAAAGCGGGTCATAGGATAGGCCTAGGCAGCCACGTGGCTGAGTTGGTGAAGAAACTGCTGCCGGCTCTCGCGCAGGGCGGGGTAGGCCTCTGGCGTAATGGGCAACTCACCATACCACACGTATTCAAACTGCCGGGTGAGGGTGGCAAAATCAGGTGCCCAACGGGTGCCGGCCAGCTCCTGCAGGTAATGGTGGTTGGTTTTTTCGGGCTGCCAATCAATCAAGTGGTGCTCAGCCAAGTGACGCAGTACCTGCAGGTAACCCAGGCGCACTGCCAAGCGGTAGTTGGCAGCTGCTTCGGCCTCGGCAAGCGCGGCCGTGAAGTCTACCGCATGAATATCCTCAATAACCGACTCATACGGCAGCGGCACCGACTGGGTCCGCCGTCCCAAGAGGTTAGTGAAATCAAGGCGAAGCAGGCGCACCAGCACATACAGGAAGGCCGCCCCGAATAGCGCGTACACGGCGTAACGCCCCCCGTTCTCATAGCCCGGCCCCGAAAACAGCTTCCGGAACCACTCCGATAACCGCCACCAGATCAACGACCACATGCTGGGGTCTTTGGGCTCTTCATCGGGCTTCTCGTACTGAAACGCGCGCTGGCTACGCAGGTCCTGCAAGCGTTTCTCAGGGGGGCGCCGCAACGTAACGGGAGCCTGCTGATCAACAGGCAGGGAAATAAGGCCTTGCCGGCCGGCCACAGTATCCCGTTGTAGGTTCTCAATGGGCAGGATGGGCGACTTAGGTAGCCGCTGAGAAGGCTGTGCGCTGGGCACAGAGGCCGTACCGGCATGCGCTGCCAACAGCAGGCAAAGCAGAAGGCCAGGCCCCACGCGCAGAGAACATTTCCGCAGTAGAGAAAGAGAAAACAGAAAGGAAGAAGGCAACACGCGGGGCGGTAAAAATGAGCTGCGGGGCGGCCAGGCCAGTACCCTCGCGAATAGATAGGCCTAGTTAGTACTCGCCTTCGTCGTCGGGGCGGAGTGCCTGGGGCGCAGCCTCTGGTGCTGGCTGGCCGATGGCATCTACCAGGTAATGCAGGCTCTCGCCCTCTTTGCGCTCTACCAGGTTGAAATACTGGAACGCCAGGGCTAACAGTATCAGTGGGTAAATGACCAGGCTGGCCATGGAGCGGAGCGTGGTTGCCACCAGGAAACTAAGCCGCGCGGCCCCTTCCAGGCCATCAGTACCAGCAGTAGCTGCGGCAAAAGGAGAGCTGATAAGTGAAGTGAGGAGGGTAATGGCCAGAATGATGACACCGGAAATGATCAGCATTACTATCAGCAGCCCAAACGTAGACCACCACTTACCCCAAATCAGTTTAAAGCTGCGGCTAATGGTGGCAAGGAAGCCTAACCTTTCTCGTACCCAGATAATTAAAAACAGGCTTAGCGCTATTGATATGTACGCGAATGCGCCAAACACCAAGCTCATTACCAACACAACCGCAACGCCAATCATAAACCGGCTGCCACCGCTTCCGCCAATCAGCAAGGCGCTCAGCACACCGGCTACCATGGAGACGAGGAAAAACACGATCATACTTCCTACTCCCAAACCAATCAGCGCCCCTACCGTGCCCAGGAAGCGCTGCCGAACCAGCCGCCACACCGCCGATACGGTTATTTCCTGCTCAGGCGCGGTTTCTAAGCGCAGCGTAACATAGCCATACACCGTCAGAATGAGCATGGTAGTGAGAATCAGGCCACCAAAGACGATAGTTAGGTACGCCGGAGAAAAAAACATTTTGGAAAAGACATTGCTGATGCCAGGCCAGGGGTTAGTCTTGTCGACTGTAGCGGCTGAGCCTTGCAGGCCTTTCAGGTTGTTGATCCATTCCAGCGTCATCAGGGCCGTTGCTAGGCCAATAACCAAAGCGGCCGGCAGCACAATCATGAGCAGCGCCCTGCCCAGCGGCTTAAAATGGGCCCGGATAAAATCAAACGAAGCCTCAATTTTCTGCCCGAAGTCGCGCTCCTTCAGAAAGTGAGAAGCATGGGTGAATGGCAGGTAACGCATACGAGTAGAAGTGAGGGAATAAGAAGAATAGGTAAGTGGTAGAACTAGAAAGCAGTTGGCTCTGGCAGGTGCACACCCCGCCGGTACAGCCACCACGGATACACCACAAAGTAGCCCAGAATAAAAGCCGCCGAGGTGCCGATAATGGTTAGGCTGGCCCACATGGGCATTTCGGTGTGGCGGGTAACGAAGCCCTCCAGGAAGCCTGCGACTATAAAAATGGGTACCAGGCCCATCACCAGCTTCATGCCATCGCGGGCGCCCAGGCGCAGGGCATCGCGGCGGGAGTAGGTGCCCGGAAACAGCAGGCTGCGGGCCATGATGAGGCCCGCCCCGCCCGCCAGAATAATAGCCGAAATTTCCAGGGTGCCGTGTATCCAGATGGTAAGCACGGAGGGCAGCAGCACCCCTTTCTGGTGGAAGAAGTACTGGAAAGAACCCAGCATTACGCCATTATGAAACAGCATGTACCCGGTAAGCAAGCCACCCGTGATACCCCCCGCAAACGCATACAACGACACCTTCACGTTGTTGAGGGTAATCTGTAGAAACATCAGGGTTTCATCAGAGCCCTTGTAAACGGCCATAGGGTCGCCTTTCTGAATATTGGCCAGCGTTTGGTTTACGTACCCATCACCCAGCACCACGCGCACGAAGGTGTCATCGAGGGCGGCGGAGAGAGCCCCGATGGCGGTGCACAACAGGAAGAACACCAAGGTACCTAGCAGCGCGCCCCGGTGGCGCACCACCAACAGGGGCAGCTCCAGGCGCCAAAACCGACCGAACCGGCTGGCATCCTCGGTTTTGTTTTTGTACAGGGCCTGGTGTAGCTTGCTTGCCAGCCCATTGAGGTAAGCGGTGGTAGTTGAGTTCGGATAAAATGTTCGGGCATACGACAGGTCGTCGGTCAGCTCAATAAACCGCTGGGCCAGGTCATCGGGTCCGGTAGGCGGCTGGGTTTCATAGTGGTGCCAGCGCTCCTGGTTCTGGCGTAGAAATACGGCTTCGCGCATAAGTGGTGCCGCCAATAAAACAGCTAATAATACCATTGCCCACAAGGGCAGTGTTCAAATATACAGGTTTCGGGCTGGCACCCATCGGGCTGGTTTTTTTTCTTTTTACATGAGTACCATTCGCATTCAAACCGCCCAAAATGTAGTGGTGGAGTACGACACCGCCAGCGTGGGCGACCGGATAGTAGCCCAGCTGATTGATTGGTTGGTGATGGGCCTCTGGACCCTGGGGGTAGGTTTTCTGCTTGACAAAGCACTGAGTTATGGTACGCTAAAAAGCTCGTTATTCTACGTGCTGGTATTAGCTCCCACGTTGGTGTACCATCCGGTTTGTGAGGTGTTCTTCAACGGGCAAAGCCTGGGGAAGCAGGTGCGGCGCATTAAGGTCACGCGCCTGGATGGTACCCGCCCCAGCCTCGGCGACTACCTGCTGCGCTGGCTGATTGGGCTGTTTGAAATTCAGATTACCGCAGGCACCGTGGCCCTGCTGGCAGCCCTTATCAACGGCCGCGGGCAGCGCCTCGGCGACCTGGTTGCGGGTACTACGGTAGTGAGCCTGCGCCAACCCCAGCACAATGATTTTGAGCTGACCCTGGTGCCGCCTGGCTATCAAATCATCTTTCCCCAAGTGGCAGTACTGACTGACCACGACATGGCCCTGATCCGGCGCTTATATCAGCAGGCCGTGGCCCGCCACAACTACACGCTGCTCAATGACGTCGCCAATAAAGTCAAAACCTTAACCGGCATCCAGACGGCTCTGCACGACGAGCCTTTCCTGCGCACTATCCTGCGTGACCATGCCGCTTTCCTGCAGGAAGAAACCGCTCGCTAGGCCACTTCACACAACAAAAAAGCCGGCTCACGCAATGTGAGCCGGCTTTTTTGTTGTGTGAAGTATGCTACTGAACTACTACGCGTTGGGTGCCCGCGGGCTGCCCATCTAGCTGCAGGCTCAGGAAGTACATACCGGCTTTACGCGAGGCCGAGTTCCAGCGCAGCGTTTGAGCGCCCGCCCCAAGCTGGCCCGGCTGGGCTTCCTCTACGGTGCGGCCAAGGGCATCAGTTATCCGCAGCGTGACTTGGCCGGAGCGGGGGAGGGTAAAGGCTACTGTGGCCTCACGGGTAACGGGGTTGGGGAACAGCGAAAGCCCGGTAGCCACTTCAGCGGCTGGGCGGGTGCCCGTCACTACGCCGGCCGGGCCAGCAATAGCAATGTCGCGCACGGTGCTGCCATTCCCGATGGTGCCCACCAGTGTAGCCGCGCCGGTGGCCAGGTTGAGGGTATAGAAGCCGCTGTTGAGCGAGGTGCCCACGTTGGCCACCAGGTAGGCCATATTCATGCCCGCCCCGGTGCTATAGATATCCATGTCTACGTTGGGAGCGGTAGTATTTACTGTAATGCCCGAGGCGCCTACGGTGGTGAGCTGCCCATCGGCGGGTGGGTTGGCGGTGCTCTGGGTGTTGAGCACGTTCAGGGCCTGGTCGTAGTTGTAAAGCATGGTGCCCGAAGTGGCATCGGCGCCCATGAAGCTGTTAGTGTAGGCCACTGCGCCAATAGTGGGCGTGTTGGTGCCGGTAGTGTAGGCCACCTGCCCGTCGGTAGCCGCTACAGTACCCGTCACGGGGTTGAGACGGTAGTTGTTGCGGTTGGCACCTACCACCCGAATGCGGTCAACGGTGGGGTTGAAGTCGAAGCTGATGTCGCCGGTGCCGAGGGTCATGGCCAGGGGGCCGCTGATGGAAGTGGCGGCACCGGTAGTGGCATTGAGCGCGTACAGCTGACCGGTTTGGGCAGTAGCGTTGTAGCCCAGAATGTACAGGGCATTGTTGAGCGGGCGTATATCCATGCCCACTACCGTTTGGGCGGCATCAACCCCCGTAATACCCACCGAAGTGCGAATGGTGCCGGGGGCCGATGTATCGAAGCTCAGCAAATTGGTGCCGGCCAGCGCGTAGGCCAGTTGGCCCGTAAGCACCGGCAGGGTCACGGGGCGGTTGATGGCAAAGGCAATATCTGTGACCAGCGTACCTGCAGGGCCCACATTGCCCACGGCCGTGAGGCTGGCACCGGTCAGGAAGTTGAGCGTGTACAGCTGCGTGCTCGGAGCCGCCGCAGTACCGGTGGCAATGGTCAGGTAGGCGTTGTTAGTGCTGGTAGTCGGGTTAAAGTAAATGTCCAGATCGGTGGCCAGGGCCGCAGCCGTGGATACGGTGAGCTGCTCGCGGCTATTCAGAATGCCGTCGTTGGGTGGGCTCTGAGTGGTGTAGCGGCTGTTGGTTTCGTCGATGTCGTAGAGCACCGTGGTAGTAGCCCCAATGTAAGAGTTGCCGTAGGCCACTGACCCGATGCCGGGCGTTTGGGCCGCATTAGCATCGGTGGCCGCGTAGGCTAGGTTGCCATCGGTGGCAGCCAGGGCGCCGTTGTTGGGGTTGAGCCGGAAGTTGGTAAGGTTGCTGCCCGTCACCCGAATGCGGTCAACGGTAGGGTTAAAATCAAAGCCAATGCGGGAGGTAGTGGTACCCAGGTTCAGCGTCAGCGCCGCGCCTACAGTAGTAGCCGCGCCCGTGAGGCGGTTAATGGTATACAGCTGGGCCTGCGTGCCGGTGGGGTTGTAGCCGAGGGCAAACAGCTCCCCTGTATTCGGCCGCGAATCTAGGCCCACCAGCGTTTGGCCAGTGCCCAGGCCGGTAATGGGTACCGTAGCCGTAAACGTGCCTGGCGTAGCGGCATCAAACGTTACAAGGCTTACCACTGAGGTAGCGCCACTAGTAGAGAGGCCGTAAACCGTTTGGGCCTGGGCGGCGCTAACAGATAGGCCTAGAGCCGCTAACCCAAGCAGTGCTTTTGGCAAAGCCGATAATCGTGAAGTAAAGGTTGAGTTCATCTTGAAAAGAATAGAAAAGAGTTGATACCGGCTAATTCCGAAACCCGGCAGTAGCCTTACGAGAAAATATAGGAATATGGATTGCTTTTAATGTATTTTTAATGTACTGTGAATGAGTGTTTTGTGTGATGATTTGAGTGTAATTCTGCTCTAATTGCCCAAGTGAGCTTCCAGCCATAGAAAAGGGCAGCCTTCTGAGGAAAGCTGCCCTAGGCTGATGCACCAAATGTTATACCTGGCCTACCAGGGTACTGGCTGCCCCTGCCACGTTACAAAGCTGCCGTTTTCCTCGGCGTGCAACTGATCAGTGAGGCGGATGATGCCCTTGGCAGAGTCGGCGGCCGGAATGGCGGCGTTGGAGCCGCCCATGCCCGTCCGGATCCAGCCCGGATCTACCAGCACCGAAATCAGGCCGTAGGTGCCTACTTCAGCAGCCAGCGCGCGCATGTACATATTCAGGGCCGCTTTGCTGGCCGAGTAGTGATACGGTTCGCCGGAGGCCTTCCAGGTCAGAGAGCCTTGGCCCGAAGAAAGGCTGATGATGCGAGGTTTGTTGCCGGCTTTCAGGAGCTCCAAAAACGCCTGCGCCACCAGCATGGGTCCTACCGCATTTACCTTAAAAACGGTCAGGGCATTATCTGAGGTGAGGTTGCCGAGGTTCTGCTTGGCGGGGTCTTCGGGACCGGCCCCGGGAAAAATACCGGCGTTATTGATGAGAATATCCAACGCCGCAGTGTGGCGGCGTACCGCTTTTTGGGCTTGGGCAATGGAGTCTTCGCTCGTCAGGTCAAGCTGAATGAGGTGTAGGCGGGTAGTGCCCAACGCCTTCAGGTCAGTAGCAGCATCGGGGTTGCGGCAGGCGGCATATACCGTATCGCCACGCTCCAGGTATTGGCGGGTGAGTTCGAGGCCCAGGCCCCGGTTGGCCCCGGTGATTAGTACGCGTCTCATAAGGGGAGGTGAAAGAATGAAAGATGGCGTTAGGGGGCCGCAGTTTACATCAAAAAACCAGCGGGCCAAAACTCTCACCGGATATAGGTCTGCTTACTAATCTGTCCGTTGACTATCAACTCGTCTACAAAGTGGTTGCCGGCAGGGGCTATTGGTGGTAAACCAGCAATTAGTCCTCCCTGCTTCAGGCTGCCTGGGCTAAGCTCCGATGACAGTCTGAAGTGCACAACCACATAAAACCTGGCGGCGACCAGTTGGCCCTGATAAACAGCAGGTATCCAATTGTCGGGCAAATCTTTCACCACCCGCCACACTTCCTGGTCGCACTCGGGGCTAACGCTGTTCTCAATAATATAATCTTTGGTATGGCCATCTGTGTCAACCGTAAATGACATAACCAGTCTGCCCTGTTGCTGTTGCCTCATGGCCACAACAGGGTACCGTAGTTTAGTGGCGATATCAATAGCCCGTTGCCTTGAGCTGCCTATAAGGCGCGGGGCACGAGTGGGGTGTTGCAGTTCCCACTGGCTGCCTACACGCACCAGGTAACGGGTGGTATCAGCGGGCCGATAAGTAATGCGGCTGGAGTCATAATCAAAGGTGAGTTCCAGCTCGTCGTTATTGCCGTAGAAGTACCACTTCCCAACTCTGCGGCCATCTTTTGCCGTGGCTCCCTGCTCAGTCTGGCCTTTTTTATGCTTAACAGGCGTTGCCGACTTCTCTTGTGCCTGACTGCGCCCCGAGAACATGAGTATCGCCAGCAGGGCAATATAAAAACACTTCATAAAGCGTGATGATAGAAAGGAAGCAAAATAAAATAGCCGCTAAAGTACAGGTAGCATTCGCTAGGCCTAGCCACCAGCCATAAAGCAAGAGCGCCCTCCATAAGTATTATGGAAGGCGCTCTTTGGGTAGTAGCTGCTCTACGGCCAGGTATTAACTGGACGCCAGCGTTTTGCGGCGGGTAGGCGCTTTAGGAGCACGCTCCTCTCCTTGGGCCAGCAATTCATCATCGCGCTCGGTCTTCTTCACCCAGCTCACTGAGTACAAGTCTCTGCGACGGTCGCGGAGGTTACGCACGGCGCCGCTGGTGTTCAGGTCTTTGAGCAAGTCTAGGTCGAGGTCGGCAATCAGCGTCATCTCGGTGTTGGGCGTGGCCTCGGCCACAATGGCGTCGTGGGGGAAAGCGAAGTCTGAGGGGCTAAATACCGCCGACTGCGAGTACTGAATGTCCATGTTCTCAACGCGAGGCAGGTTGCCCACTGAGCCGGTAATGGCCACGTAGCACTCGTTCTCAATGGCTCGGGCCTGGGCACACAGACGCACACGCTGGTAGGCGTTCTTGGTATCCGTCCAGAAAGGCACAAACAGGATTTTCATGCCTTCATCTGACAGCATGCGCGAGAGCTCAGGGAACTCCACGTCGTAGCAAATGAGGATACCGATTTTACCGAAGTCCGTGTCAAAGCACCGCAGCTTGTCGCCGCCGCGCATGCCCCAGTAGCTGGCCTCGTCGGGGGTTACGTGCAGCTTGTACTGCTCGTCCACGGTACCGTCGCGCCGGCACAGGTACGATACGTTGTAGAGCTTGCCATCATCGTAGAGGGGCATAGAGCCGGCAATAACGTTGATGTTGTAGCTCACGGCCAGCTCCATCATTTTGGTTTTGATGGGCTCCGTGAAGGCCGACATCGAGCGGATAGCCACCGAAGGCGACTCCTCGTTGGTGAGGGCCATCATGGGCGCGTTGAAAAACTCCGGGAACATCACGCAGTCGGCCTTATAGCCCGATACAGTGTCCACGAAGAACTCCATTTGCTGAAAAAAGTCGTCGAGGTTTTGGGTGGCACGCATTTGCCACTGCACAATGCCAATGCGCACGTTCGACTTTTGGTTACCAATCAGCTTGTCGGTTTCCTCGTCGTAGTACACATTAATCCACTCCAGCAACGTGGCGTAAGCCTTCGACTCGGAGTCGTAGGGAAGGTAGCCCCGGATGAGCTTCCGCACGTAGAAATCGTTGGAAAGCTGGAAAGTGAGGATGGGGTCGGTCAGTTCCTTGGCTCGCACCATCTCCACGTATTTAGCCGGCGTCATTTCGTTGGCGTAGGCGGCGTAGCCCGGTATCCGGCCCCCGGCCACCATGGCGCGCAGGTTCAGGTTTTCGCAGAGCTCCTTGCGGGCGTCGTATAAACGACGGCCCAGGCGTAGGCTCCGGTACTCGGGGTCCACAAACACATCAACGCCGTAGAGTGTGTCGCCGTTGGAGTCGTGTGTGTCGAACTTCCCGTTGCCGGTAATTTTAGCGTAGGTGTGCTTGTCGCCATACTTGCTGTACTCTACAATAATAGCCAGGGCGGCAGCTACCACCTGGCCATTATCTTCGATGCAGATCTGGCCTTCAGGAAATTTTTTCAGCAGGGCATTGTACTCATCCTGGGCCCAGGCGCCCTCCATGTTAGAGTACACCTTGTCCATGATTTCCTTTACCGCCTTAAAGTCGTTGCGCCGCAGGGTGCGCAGTACCAGCTTATGGGCCGGAATGGCGGTAGGAGTCATCAGTTCAGGAGCCACTGGCATACCCGGTAAAGTTTGTTTTTTGGCGTGGCTGCCGCCAGCCTTGCCATTTGCAGAAGTGGCCATATAAACGGAGAGAAATGTCGTGGAAGTAGCGCAAAGATACCCTTGTGGTAAAAGAGCACGACGGTTGTATTACGGCGCTACAACAAGTTTAGTGGCAAAAAGGATCATTGATTCCTGGTTTGGCTCCTCAGCTGGCCACCGAGGATAACTGAACAGCAAGTGCTTTCGTCTGCTGCTAAAGGCCAAGCTACTTCGCTCATTACTGCCGCACGATGCGCCGCACGGCAACGCCCTCGGTGGTTTCTACGCGCAGCAGTAGCACGCCCCGATAGCCGTCAAACAACCCAGCTGGCAACGCAAGCGGCTGAGCAGAAGCGGTTGCTACGTGCCGGAAGAGCACCCGACCCGTTAGGTCGGTGGCTGTGATGGTGGCTAGGCCAGTGCTGCCGGGCAGCGTGAGGTGCAGCACCTCACCAGCAGCGGCCGGAACGGGGTAAACAGCAACCGCCGATTCGGGCAGGCGCTTGGTGGTTGCCAATGTGCCACTAGGGCGCCGATACACGTCGCGGTACTCCACAAGTACTACCGCTTCCTGGCCTGCTACCTCCTGCGTAATCACCTGCAGGAGCGGAATGCCCTGGTTGTTGCCCAACCATTTGTATTCCCGGGTAAGGGGCACTGGCACTACCGTGCCGGGCTGGCCCTGCACCGAAATACTATCGCGGGCCTGTAGGGTGCTCACCACCCGTAGCGTGGCATATGTGCCAAAGGGGGTGATGAGCGTGCCCCAGCCATCGGCGTTGTTCACGCGCTTCTGCTGCTGGCGCAAATAGGCGGTTTGGGGCACATTCGCAATTAACTCAGAGCTGCTGGAGTCGCGCTGCGCGTAGGCCAGGGGGAAGCGGTACACCACATCCTGTAGCTGCTGGCTCTGATACGTGACTGGCAGGGCCGTACCGGACAGCACCGCGCCGTAGCCCACCTGCCGGTAATCGGCCGCCGACTCGTTAAAGAATAAATAAATATCAGTGAGTGGCAGCCCCGCACCTGCCAGCACGCCCAGCGGCGGCTGCGTAGCAATAGTAGCCCGGTTAACGCCCCCGAGGGATCCAAAGGCGAAAGGTAACAGGCCCGGGGTGGTGCTCACGGCGGTGTACCGCTCTACGCGCTGGCTGGTGGGGCGCAAGGCGGTGTAGTTCCAGGTTTGGTTGGGCCCTTTTTGCGTAAGAAGCGGCCCGGTGAAGGTGGTCGTCTGGCTTACCCGAAGCGTATCGCCCACGTTGGGCATATCGTTGCGGGTAATGATAATCTGGGCGTGTGAGGCCGCTGCGGACAGGAGCAGAAAGGGCAGGAACCGGTAGAAATGAGCCATAGCAGGAGAATAGGCCAGAAGTAACTCGGGGAAGATACAGGATTAATTGCTCGGCTCTGGTAGGCACTATGGGTTTAGGGGCTACCGGGCCGCTGGGCTATTACTGCCCAGCAGCCCCGAAAGGGCTTCTTCATCTTTGGCTAGCAGATGCCTCGTATCTTGCAGTATGTCTGCTCCCATGCCCGAACGTCGTTTGCTCACGCTGGCTGCAATATTGCAAGCTTCGGAGGCGTACCCGCCTACGGCATGGCTGTGCGCGCCCCGGCCCGTGGCGCACTGGCAACCCGATAGCCCCGCCGCCGTGCTGCTGGTGGCGCAGCCGGGCCAGACCGTACCGGCGCCTCCTGGCCTGGCGCGCATGTTGTTCATGGATGAAGTGCAGCTGCTCATGAAGCGGCTGCTGGAGCAAGTGCCCGGCGCCCCCATTTGGCTGCGCATTCAAATCCTGAGTCGCTACAAGGAGCACGCGGAGTTCCCGGCCCTCACCGCCTACCCCGATACCCTGGCCGACTACCTAGCCGAAGCCGTGCACGACGGCGGCCTCAGCGCCATTGAGGCCCTGGAGCACCTGCGCCGCTACTTCGCCCACTTCACCCTGGAAGCCGCTCAGCGCATCATGACGCAGGCCTACATCCGCACCCAGAAATAGGCCTAGACCACTCATTCATAGAAAGCGAGACACACTAAAAACAAAGCACATCATCCTTCGCTGTGTGCTTAGGATGACGTGCTTTAAAAAAGATGGGTGGCCTAGGCCTGTTTACACGCCCTGCATTTCGGGTACTTCGTTGGGGATGACCAGCTTGCCGGCGGTGGCGGCTTTGATTTGCTCTACCGTAACGCCGGGGGCCCGCTCGCGGAGCACGAAACCGTCGGGCGTTACGTCCAGCACGGCCAGCTCCGTTACAATTTTCTTCACGCAGCGTAGGCCAGTAATGGGCAGCGTGCAGGAGGGTAGCAACTTGCTGGAACCATCTTTGGCTACGTGCTGCATAGCCACAATGATGTTTTTGGCCGAGGCTACCAGGTCCATGGCGCCGCCCATGCCTTTCACCATTTTGCCGGGGATTTTCCAGTTGGCAATGTCGCCGGTTTCCGAAACTTCCATGGCCCCCAGAATGGTCAGGTCTACGTGCTCCCCCCGGATCATGCCGAAGGAATCGGCGGAGCTGAAGATGCTGGAGCCGGGCAGGGTGGTTACCGTTTGCTTGCCGGCGTTGATGAGGTCAGGGTCTACTTCGGCTTCGGTGGGGAAGGGGCCCATGCCCAGCAGGCCGTTCTCCGACTGCAGCTCTACATTGATGCCCTCTGGGATATAGTTGGCCACCAGGGTCGGGATGCCAATACCCAGGTTAACGTAGGAGTTATTTTCTACTTCTTGCGCAATGCGCTTGGCGATGCCGTGTTTGTCGAGCATGATGGGTGGGGGAAAGGAGGGAGCTTATTTAATCTGGGCCGCTTTCGATTCAATAACCGTTTCGCGAACCAGATGCTTGAATTTGTCGGCTAGGTCGCCGTAACTGTTGGGGTATTTCTGGGTGTAGAGTAAAGCCACAATCTTCTCCTTGGGGTCAACCCAGTAGGTAGTCCCGAAGATGCCGCCCCACTCAAAGGAGCCTTCCGATAACCCCGACTGCGCCGCGCCCCTGGTCGTAACAATGCTGAAGCCCAGCCCAAACTTGTTCAGGCCCTGATTCACCTCGCCAATCTGGTTGGAGGTCATCAGGCGCACGGTTGCAGGCTTAAGCAGACGTTTACCGTTGTACTGCCCCTCGTTGAGCATCATCAGCAGAAAGGCAGCATAGTCGTCGAGGGTTGATGACAGCCCCGCGCCACCCGAGAAGTAGGTGCCGGCCAGCTTAGGGTACTCGAGGTTGATATTGCCCATTGCGGCGAAGGGGTTCAGGGCCTTCAGCGTATTCTTGCTGGCATCCTCAGTGTAGAGCACGGCCAGGCGGGGCTGCTTCTCCTTGGGCAGGAAGAAATAGGTGTCGCGCATAGCCAGGGGCTCAAACAGGCGGGCACGCAGGAACTGGTCGAGCGGCTGGCCCGAGAGCACCTCAATCAGGTAGCCCAGCACATCAATACTCAGGCCGTAGCTGAACTTCTCACCCGGCTGATGCATGAGGGGCAACTGGCCTAGCGCATCCATAGAAGTGCGCAGCTTGCCGCCCGGTGTACCAATGCCGCTCGGGATATGCGCTTTGGCATAAATAGCCCGTGCTTCCTGGGAGCCAATGCCTGGGTAGCCAATGCCCGACGTATGGGTCAGGAGTTGCCGGATGGTGATTTCGCTCTTGGCGGGAACGGTGGTGTAGCTGGAGTCGGCGGGGTTGAAGGTAGCCAGCACCTTGGGGGTGCGGAAAGCCGGCAGGTACTTCGAGATGGGGTCGTCGAGCTGAAATTTACCTTCATCATACAGCATCATGACGCCCGCGCTGACGATGGCCTTGGTTTGGGAGGCGATGCGCAGAATGGCATCCTCCCGCAATGGCGTTTTCGCGGCTACGTCATCCAGCCCGAAGGCCTTGCGGTAAATCACCTTGCCGTCGCGCATGATGAGGGCACTGGCCCCCGGAACGCGGTTGGCGGTGGTGTATTCGCGCAGCAGAGCATCAATGGCTGGTAGCTCCGTTTGCCTGCTAGCCAGTGCCTTGCTCTTCGCGGCTTTGGGCCTGGCCGGAGCGGTGGTCTGAGCGTAGGCGCCGCTAAACGTGAGGGCCAGCAGCAGACCGAGGGCGGTTCTTTTCATGAGGCAACTGTAGAGGTAAAGCCGATTCTGAGCTGTAGAGACGCAATATCTTGCGTCTCGTCGTTAAACGACTGGCCTAGAACGATGTGAGGCAAACAACATCAGCAACGGAGAGACGCAAAATATTGCGTCTTTACTGCCGGTACATCAACCTGAAGCAGACTCGTTTTAGTTGGCGGCGGCTCGCACCGTGCGCTGCTCAATGCGCTTCTCGTACTTCTCGCCCTTGAAAATTCGCTGCACAAAGATGCCGGGCGTATGAATCTGGTTGGGGTCCAGCTCGCCGGCGGGTACCAGCTCTTCCACTTCCGCCACCGTGATTTTGCCGGCCGTAGCCATCATGGGGTTGAAGTTGCGCGCGGTGCCTTTAAACACCAGGTTGCCGGCCGTGTCGCCCTTCCAGGCTTTCACGAAGGCAAAGTCGGCGTGCAGGGCGGTTTCCAGCAAGTACATTTTGCCGTTAAACTCCCGGCTTTCCTTGCCTTCGCCTACCTCGGTGCCGTAGCCGGCGGGCGTGAAGAAGGCCGGGATGCCCGCTCCGCCAGCGCGGATGCGCTCGGCCAGGGTGCCCTGCGGAATCAGCTCTACTTCCAGCTCGCCGCTGAGCAGCTGGCGCTCAAACTCGGCGTTTTCGCCCACATAGCTGGAAATCATCTTGCGCACCTGCTTGGTCTGGAGCAGCAGCCCGATGCCGAAATCATCGACGCCGGCATTGTTGGAGATGCAGGTGAGGTTTTTCACGCCGCGGCGCAGCAGCTCCTGAATGGAGTTTTCGGGGATGCCGCACAGGCCGAAGCCCCCGAGCATGAGGGTCATGCCATCGGTGATGCCGTGGAGGGCCTCGGAGGCGTCGGCTACAACTTTATTGATCATGGTGGAAAGGGTGGGTGGGAAAGTTAAGATCAGGGAGCCGGCGCGGCCGGCGCGTAATCGAGGGGTAAAAATTCACCCATTTTCTCGAATCCCCAGTAGCCGTCCGTAAAAACGCCTAAAGGCTCTGTTAGTTGGCCATTTTTCTGAATCTCAATTTCCGGCTGGAGCAGAATCAGCGTCGATATCTGGCCTTTCGGGGGCAGCGCTGCGGCCGCTGCCGCACTAATGGGCCTGGCCGTATGATACGCCGGGTCGGGCGCCTCCTTAAGATATGTAACCTGGAGGTAGTCGCGGAAGCGAAGCCACACCCGGCCCGAGTCTGGCTGCACCCCGCGCAGACTGTCGAGTGGCCTGGGGGCCGTGTAGAGCATAGAGAAAGCCCGCGGTACTTTCACCCAGCGGGATAGGGAATCCTGGTCGGCTGAAGAGAAAACAGTATTGCGGCGGGCTAGCCGCAGGGCATTAGCCAGGCTATCGGCGCGAGGGAATTTCGGGTTGGGCACCACGCGCATTTTCTGCACCAGAAAGCCCTCGGGCGTAACCTGGCCAGTGTAGATGCTGTGCAGAAAGTGCGTGAGAGAGCCACGGTAGGCCTGTTCACGGTTAGCTGCCCAGCGGCGCTGCTGCCGCTCATTACGGGCCTTCATCTCTTCAAACACGGGGTAGCCATAAAACACCACGTACTGCTCCCGAAAATTCTGGGTGAACTTGAGGCCGTAGTACTTCACGCGGTAGCCCAGGGCATCGTTATCTACCTGCACAAAAGCCGGGCTAGTAGCCGTTAGCTCGTTTTTGTCGCTGTCGTAATCCACGTATACATCCTTGGGGTTGCGGATGCGGCACTGCCGCGAGAAAGCCGACTGGCCCAAAAACGTTTGCACGAAGCGCTGGTAGTCAGCCTCGCGGTTGGGGTTAGGGCGCACCACCACCTCGCCGAGCTGCTGCGCCGAAGGGGTAAGCAACAGCGTGAGCGTTTGCGGCCCTGGTTTTACGGCAATGGAGCGCTTGTAAAGCTTGTAGCCCAGGTAGGAAATTACCAGGTCATACTGGCCTACGGGCACGTTGGGCAGCGAGAATTCTCCCTTAGCGTTGGTGGAGGCGCCGTACGTAGTATTAGCCAGGAACAGGCTAGCCAGCTCCAGCGGCGCCTGCGTCACGGAGTCGCGCACGGTGCCGGTTAGCGTACCGGTGCTTTGGCTAAGGCAAGCAGTTGCGCTAAACCAGCCAAGCAGCAATAGAATAATGCGCAGGTAAAAAAAGGCAGCCATAGTAGGAAAAACCTTTAGGGCTGCAGGATACGGCAAAACCAGGAAAAGGCTTTGCAGTTACGGGTTGCCTATCCGCCAATCAGGTGGCGGCGAGCTTCTGCGGCATCCAGGTACAACTGCGCCTTTAGGGCGTCTAGGCCCTCGAACTTTTGCTCGTCGCGGAGGCGGGCCACAAACTGCACCGTGAGGGGCTGGTCGTATAGGTCGCCATCGAAATCTAGCAAGTGGGCTTCTACGGTTTGGGCCAGGTTACCACCCACGGTAGGGCGCACGCCTATGTTGAGCATGGCCGCGTGGTGCGTGCCGGCCACCGTAGTGGCCATTACGGCGTACACCCCGCGGGCCGGAATCAGCTTCATGGGCTCTTCGCAGTGGATATTAGCCGTAGGCCACCCAATAGTGCGGCCCAGCTGCCGGCCCTTCACCACCGTACCCGTGAGAGGGTAGTCATACCCTAAATAACGGTTGGCCGTGGCCACGTCGCCAGCCTCCAGAGCCCGCCGAATGCGGGTGCTGCTTACGCCCACGGCGTCCACGTCTTCGCGCGGAATCTCTTCCACGGTCATGCCGTAGCGGTCGGCGTGCTGGCTTAGGTAGTCGAAGCCGCCTTCCCGGTTTTTGCCAAACCGGTGGTCGTAGCCGATTACCAGTTTGCTGGTGCCTACCGTGCGCAGCAGTATATTCTGAATGTATTCCTCCGAAGTCCAGGCCGCAAACTCCTGGGTGAACGGGATGATCAACAGGTAGTCGACGCCGTACTCGGCCAGCTTCTGGCTGCGTTCCTCCTGGGTGTTGAGCAAGTGCAGCTCCATGGGGGCCGGATGCGTACTGGGCGGGGCCAACACCAGGCGGGGGTGGGGCCAGTAGGTAATAACCACGGCCGGTCCGCCACTCTGATCTGCTACTTCCCGCAGGCGCCGCAGAATCTGCTGGTGGCCTACATGAACGCCATCAAACGTGCCGCTGGTAACTACGGCATTGCCCAGGTGCGGAAACTGCGCGGGGTCCCGAATGATGTCCATTGTGGGAGAGAAGCTAAGTGAGGAAGGGAGCAGATGAGGCTGCGAAGGTAAAGCACCGGGCCGGACCTTGCGTAGGCCACTCCCCGTGCGCATACGGAAAAGCCCCGGCCGTGTGCCAACGCACGTGCAGCCAGGGCCAATAAAACTTAGGAAACAGGCGGCGTGTCGGGCGTAGAAGCCGCCGCATCTTGCTGCGACTGATAGTACTCTAGGCCAGTCCGGCGCTCGGGCTGCCGCTCCCGGCGCTGGCGCGGAGGCCGCTCAGCTTCCCCTTCGGGGCGGGGGGGGCGCAGGGCCTGCACGGCTTCCATGCTCAGGGCGTCCTCCAGGCGGTACTCGCCAATGCGGGTGCGCACCAGCTTGGTGAGGTGGGCGCCCACCCCCAAGGCCGCACCGTAGTCGCGGGCGAGGCTGCGGATGTAGGTGCCCTTGGAGCACACCACCCGAAAATCAACCTCCGGCAGGGCAATGCGCGTCAGCTCAAACTCCTTGATGGTAACCTGCTTGCTCTTGATTTCGGCCTCGTCGCCACGACGAGCTACCTCGTAAGCCCGTTCCCCATTCACCTTCACTGCCGAAAACAGCGGGGGTGTTTGGTTAATCAGGCCCACGAAAGGAGCTAAGGCGGCGCGCAGCTCTTCCTCCGTCAGGTGGTCGTAGGTTACTTCCTGGTCTACGGGCGTCTCCAGGTCGAAGCTGGGCGTGGTCTGGCCGAGGCGGAAAGTGCCGGTGTACTCTTTTTCCTGAGCCTGAATCAGGTCAATCTGCTTGGTTTTCTTGCCGGTGCACAAAATTAGCAGGCCCGTAGCCAACGGGTCGAGGGTGCCCGCATGCCCAATTTTCTTGATGCGCAGGGTGTTCTTCACTTTGCGCACCACATCAAAGGAGGTCCAGGTCAGAGGCTTATCCAGGAGCAGGACTTCACCGGCTTCAAAGTCGAAGGGGGCAGGGGTAGGTTGTTCTTCCATCATCACGCTTACAGTACTTCCAGGCTAATACCCAACGATACCATTACCAAAATCACTACGCCCACCGCAATGCGGTAGAAACCAAACGCCCGAAAGCCGAAGCGCGCTACAAAATCCACGAAGGACTTCACGGCCAGCAGTGCCACAATAAAGGCCACCACGTTGCCGAACAACAGCAGCTTAATATCCTCGGAGCCCGGAGCACTCACTTTGTAAGTTTTATACAGCTGATAGGCCGTAATCACCGTCATGGTGGGTACTGCCAGCAGGAAGGAGAAGTCGGCCGCTGAGCGGCGGTCAAAGCCTTGGGCTAGGCCACCTATGATAGTAGCGGCTGAGCGTGATACGCCTGGTACCAAGGCCAGGCACTGAAACAGACCAATCTTAAGTGCCTGAGCGAAGTTGGGCGTGGTAACCTCCTTGCGCGGCCCCGAGAACAACTTATCGACGAAAAGCAGCACTACGCCGCCTACTACCAGCGAAGAGGCTACTACGGTTACGCTTTTCAACAAATCCTCAATTACATCTTTCAGCAGAAAGCCCAGAATCCCGAACGGAACAAAGGCCACGGCGAGCTTAAGATAAAAGTCGAAGCTCTGCAGAAACCGGCGCCAGTACAGCACTACCACGGCCAGAATGGCCCCAAACTGAATGGAGGTGATGTACGTGTCAGTGAAGGGTAGCTGCCCGATGCCAAGCAGGTTGGCGAAGATGATCATGTGTCCCGTGCTGGAAACGGGCAAAAATTCGGTTAGACCTTCAACAATAGCGAGCAACAGCGCGTGCCAGTACGACATAGAGGGAAAGTTGGGTAGTGAAGTGGAAGAGAGACGAGTACCCTGGATGTGGCCTAGAAATAGGTCGGCATCACTACATCAGAACGTCATGCTGAGCTTGCCGAAGCATCTCTCCCGCTGGCTAATTTCTCTTGATTAGCCAGCGGGAGAGATGCTTCGGCAAGCTCAGCATGACGTCCGGGAGTATTCGAATACTATTTTCCTAGCGCTTATAAGTAGGCGAGGCAGGTGCCACAGTAGGTGGGACCGTTTGGGAAGGCACCGTATTCACGGTGGCGGCATCCTGGGCTACGGGAGCGGTGCCGTCCGCGCGGGTCATGATGGCCCAAAACTCAATGCCGAAGCCAATAGCCAGCAGAATAGGGCCGAGGGTAATGCCCAGGAAACCTTCACCGTAATCAGCCGAGTCGAGCATCATGGTGATAAAGCCAGCGGCCAGCACTGCCAGGCCAATGAACATTAGCCGGTAGTTACGCGGCCCGAAGGCGAAGCGGGGAGTATTCTGTTCCATAACTGCAAAGGTAGAAGGGTTGGCAGAAGGTGGCGCGCAAATTCAACCAACTAGGTAGTTCATTAATACAAGTCGTCAAGTGACATGCCCGAATACTTGCGCACGGCACGCCAGGAGCTCAAAAAGCCGATGCCCATGCCCAGCACCACCAGTAGTGCCAGTAAGGCCCCAATCAGGCGCTCATCACGCAGCAGCCGCAGCTCTTCTAGTTGCAGGTAAGCATATTGCAGCAACGCCACCAGCAACAGCCCCGCCAGAATACCGCTCATAAGCCCCTGCCAAACGGCCCGCCGCAAAAACGGCCACTGAATAAATGACTGAGTAGCGCCCACCAGCTGCATAGACCGGATCAGGAAGCGTTGCGAGAACATGGCCAGCTTAATGGTATTGTTGATGAGCACTACCACCACAAACGTGAGCACGGCGGCAAAACCTAGTAGCACCAGGCTCACATTGCGCAGGTTCTCATTCACGGAGGTAATCAGGCTCTCCACGTACTCTACCTCAAACACGCCCGGCTCCTGGCCTAGCTCTTGCTTTATGCGGGCCAGGTTCTGGGCATCGCCGTATTCAGAGTTTATTTTGAGCAGGTAAGCGTCGCGCAAGGGGTTGTCGCCGAGGAAGCGCTGGAAATCTTCGCCGGTCTGGTCGATGAGCTGCTTGGCGCCTTCTTCCTTAGATAAGAAGCGCACCTGCGCCTGCCCGTTTTTGTAGGCAATGTAGGGCTTGTGGGCAAAGTCCTGTTGCAGGCGAAGCAACTGGGTTTCCGGCAGGTTCCGCTCCAGGTACACCTGCATCTCCAGGTTCTCCTTCACCAGATTCGACATCTTGTGCGCGTGAATCAGTAGCAGCCCGAATAGCCCAATCACCAGCAGCGCCAGCGTAATGCTGAACACGACCATAGTGTACGGATAGCTACCCAGCTTCTTCTTACGAGTCGTGCGCGGTTGAGACATTAGTGAAGGGTGAAGGTGTGAAGCGCGAAGTTGCGAGGTGCAAAGTTGTGAAAGAAGCAGTTCACAAGCCCACTCTGCACAACATCGCCATTACATACTAGTACGAGGATCTTCTTCAATCTGAAGTTCCCGGGCCTTGCGGGCATTCTGGTCGCGGCGGCGCAGGCGCTTGCGGGCAAATAGCTCCCGCAAGGAGTCAAACTGCTCAGTGTGCAGCAGTGAGAGGCCCGCCCGAGCCTGGTTAGCCAGCTGCGCCTGGGCTACCAGGTCGCGGGGCGTGGTTTCGTAGCGCAGCTTTGCCCGGAACTTACCATCGGGCCGCAGGTAGTATTCCAGGCTCAGGTCACCGATGAGGGAAGACTGTGCCGTGGGCAGGGGCTGTCCACCGGTGCCGCCCGTGGGCAGCGTGTTGTTGCCGAACCCCCCTTCCCGCGTTACGCGCAGGCGGCCGTTGAGGAATGAGTAGCTCAGGCGCACCTGTAGGGCCTGCAGCTGTTCTGAGGTCAGGCCATTCAGGTTAAAGCTGATTTCCAGGTTAGGGTCAATCTGGGATGTTAAGAGGCCTAGCTGGGTTGAAATGATCTGGCCCAGGCTGTTCCCAATAGCATTGTTTTCGCCCTGTAACCGGGTAACGGCCAGGGAGCCCACTGGCGTAAGCTGGCGGAATACCACCAAACTAAATACCTGCCGGTTCAGCTCCTGCTCATCGTTACGCAGAGCGGAAAGGAAGGGCGCCAGGTCACCTTCCAGCGAAGAGGGAATGTCATTGAACTCCAGGTTTAGCCGGATAATGGGCTGCAGCAAGGGGCCCGTTAAGTTCATAACGGCCGTAACGGGTACCACTGAGGTACTGGTTGCCAGTACCGGCGCCAGGGAAGTGCGCTGGGTATACGTAGCCGTTACGTTCATTTCGCCGGCCAGCGGGTCGCCGTTCCAGGCAATGGTACCACCGGGGCGCACCACAAACTCCTTGTTTACCAGGCCCTGCAGCGTGAAGTTGTAAGCCCCGCGCACAATCTCCACCTGCCCGTACATGTTGAAGTCGCCGCGGGTATCAATGTTCAGGCGGAGCTGGCCCGAGCCCGTACCCCGAATGATGTCGCCGGTGCTTTCATCAAGCAGCATTTCCAGGTAGGCATCGGGGGTAATATCCAGGTTCATGTTCAGCCGGATGCCCGAAACATCCGTTTGCGCAGTGGTAACGGCCACCTCTTTCGTACGGGCCGTATCGGGCAGGTTGCGGTTCACAAACTTGATATAGCTGGCCTGCTCCGCCTTGGCGGCATTATCGAAGGGCAAGGAAATACGCGTGCCGGCTTCGCTGCGGGCCGTTACGTTGATGAACAGATTATCGGCGGGGCCACGCACGAGGGCGGTGCCCGTCGCGTAGGCCTGTCCGAAGTACAACTCGTTGTCTTTGCGGGTTGTGTTAAGCACTTGCAGCTTCCGGAAGGAAGCGTTCAACTCCAGGCGCATATCCTGGAACCCCTTCTCGTAGATGTTGCCATTTACCACGCCCGTGTTGCCCTGGGGGTCGCGCACGGTAATGTTCTGCAGGGCAATGCGGTCTTCCAGGAATCGAATACGATCAGAGAAGGTGTAGGTAGTGCCCAGGTAAATAAAGGTCAGCTGGCCATCCGTTACGTCGATATTGCCAGTAAGCACGGGGGCGCTCAGGCGGCCCGTAAGGCGCAAAGTGCCCAGGGCCGTGCCACCCAGGTCGCGGAATAGCGTGTT
This sequence comes from Hymenobacter taeanensis, assembly GCF_013137895.1. Lineage (NCBI taxonomy): Bacteria > Pseudomonadati > Bacteroidota > Cytophagia > Cytophagales > Hymenobacteraceae > Hymenobacter > Hymenobacter taeanensis. The sequence goes on along the minus strand of NZ_CP053538.1, from coordinate 406,102 downwards.
TAAAAAAGGCTGGGCCAGTTTAACCGGCGCATTGGCCAGGGTTCCGGTGAGGTTAAGCTGCTGCTCTGCCTCGCCAGGGGCGAAGGTGCCCGTGACTTGTACTACGCGCTGCTGGTCGCGGGCTACATCAAGGTTCACCGCCAGGCGGCTGGTTTGGTTGTTCCAGTCGCCGCGGCCCTTCACGTCACCAATCAGCACCTCATCCATCTTCAACGAGTCGACGGAAATGGTAGAGTTGATAACGAGCTGATCGTACACGCCACTAATGGTGCCCAGCGCATTTACCCGGCCGGCAAATTTTTCCTGACCCGTGAGCCCGTTGAGCGTTGAGAGCTCAAAGTCCTTCACGGTGAGGGCCAGCGGCTTGTTGGCATTCTGGGAGATGAACCCCTGGGCGCTAATGCTCTGGGTGCCGTTGCTCAGCGTTAGGTTCTGAAAGTCAAACTCCTTGCCGCCTCCTGAGATAAGCAGGGAGTTATCCGGCGCAATTGTCCATTCCTTGCCCAATACATTCACCCCCGAGCGCCGGAATACCACCCGTACGGCATCGTCGAGGAACACCAGGGCGCCATTGATTTGGGCGCGGTTAGTGGTGCCCGTCTGGGCCAGGGAGGTAGCGAAGTTGATTTTTTCCTGGTCCCACACACCCTCCACGTAAAACTTCTCAGTAGCGCCTAGGCCAGGTACGCGCTGGCGTTCTGAGGTTACGTTGGCCTGCGCCAGAATTTCGGGTTGGTACGGGAGCTTGGAGGTATTGAATTCAAAGTCGTTGTTAACGAGCTGCACACTGTCGTAGCGCACTGCATTCACGTGGCCTCCCACCTGGAAAATCGAGGTTTGGCCGTTGCGGAAGGAGCCATCAATCACTGTGGAGTCTGATACCGTAAGCTGCGGCATAAACAGGTGCAGCACCGGGTTGGGCTTCTTCAGGTACAGGTTCAGGGAAATCTGGTAGTCGGGGAGGGCCTGCTGGCGCTTGCGGCGGTAATAGTTGGCAATTACGGCGTCGTTGCTCTCAAAATTCAGCCGGTACTCCGTGAGTAGCGTTGATACGTCGCGCAGTACGGTAGTGGGCGTGAAGTTGCCCACCAGGTTTAAGTTGAGAACCTCAGAGCGCACATTGAGCCGGCGCTGCCCATTGCCATACTGGCTCACCAGATCCAGGGTGTCAACGGCAACAGCACGGCCGTTGTAGGTCAGGCGGGAGTTGCGCAGGCGGGCGTAGCCCAGCAGCTCATCCAGGCGCAGGCCCTGAAACTTTACATCGGCGGTGGTGGCCACCACTATATTTTGCTGCGTAAGGCCTAGCGCTTTAAGGCTGGCCCGTCGCACCCGGGCGCGCAGGTCAAACGCCTGTTTGCTCTTGTTCAGCTCAATGGTGCCATCAGCATCGAACTGCAGATTAGGGTCGTTGGCGGCAATTTTACCCGTAAACGACTCACGGCTGAAGCGGCCGTTGGTGGTTATGTTGCGGTAGCGGTACCCGTTCAGCCAGATGCTCTGCACCGTGGCATTGGCCGTTACGCGGGCCGTGGCCGGCACAAAGCCCACGCCTTCTACCTTGCCGTTCATGGTTACATCGCGCACCAGTTGCTCATTGCCTAGCAGCTTGCCCAGCTGAAAGCCGGTGGTGCGCACTTGGCCCTCGTAGCTGGAGTAGCGCGGGTCGTCCTTGAACTTCAGGTTAACGTCGGATACCACTGAGCCCAGGGCCGTCTGGAAAGAGCCGTTGGCCACAAAGTCATTATAAAAGCCCAGAAACTGCCCTTTCAGCTTTACGGTGCCCAGGCGCTGCACGTAGGGCCAGCCCGAGGCCGGAATGTAGCGCCGAATATCGCGCCCGTCCACCACCGAGGGCTGCAGGCGCATTTCAATAAAGCTCTCCTTGAAATTGGGGAGCCCCTCCACGTTAATATCGCCCCTTATGCGGCTGTTTTTGCCGTAGCGAATATCGAGGCCTTTGGTGGTGAAGTTTCGCACGTAGCCCTTGGCCTGCCCCGAAAGCAGCACCGTTTCGTTGAGGTCGCGCACAAAAGGCTGGGGCGCAAACTTGGCAATGTCGTCGGAGTACACCCGTGAGGGCTGCAGCCGGGCAATGACTTTTACTGAGTCATTGAAGTCGGTGAAGTTGAGAAAGTGGTCGTACTCGAAGCGGAGGTAGTTACTGAGCTGGCTGTTTTGCACGCGCAGCATCAGCTTATCAAACTCCCAGAACTTGTCGCCATAGGTCATGTTCGAGGTAAGCTCCCGCAGCCGGGTGCCAGAGGGAGTATCTACCGTGCGCAGGCCCTGAATGTTGGCGTGAATGGTATCACCCTTAATCCACAGCTGGTCAGCATCGGCGTAGATGCTGTCGAGGCGCATATGGGCATAGTCCATGGTTCGGCCGTACTCCGGGATGCGGGGCACGTCCTGGCGGTCTAGCACAAACCGGCCGTTGCGTAGGCCTATAGATTCAATTTTGAAGTCAAAGGGCTTGCTGACTTTAGTAGTGTCAGTGGGGCCAATTAGCCGCTTTACAGCCGTAATGAACGCCGTGAGGTTGGTAGTGTCGGGGTTAGATTTGTAGGTGACTAGGTTAAAGCGCGGCTCTTCCAGCGTGAGCTTACCTACGTGCAGGTGGGAGGGGTCGAACACCGAAAACAGCCGGATATCGGCATCGGCGCGCCCAATGTTAAACAGCTCGTTGCCGCGGCGGTCCAGCACCTGCACGCCCTCCAGCAGCACCCGCGAGAAGGGGCGCACATCTACCCGCCCCACCAGTACCTTCTGGCCTAGCTTGTCCGTGAGCATGGCCGCGGCCCGGTGGGCCAGGTTGGTTTGCACGCTGGGCACACGTAAGGCCACCAACATACCCACCACGGCCAGCACCACTAGCAGTAGCAGCGCAAACAGAACCTTAAGGATGACGGTTATAAAACGGGGCACGGGTAGCAAATAGGGGAGAGGCAGGAGGCCAGCCGGAGCAAAGATACAGGGTTACCCCCGACCGTTGCCTGCCCTCCGCACCGCAAGAAACGGGCAGCACTGCTTTGGGGTTGAGCTTTGACAACGCCGAAGCAGTAAGGTTTAGCATTTTGCCCGACCTTTGCCGAACAAGCTAGCAGTTTTCCGGTGTTTAAATGTTAGAAAACTACTTGCTCAGTTTAAATGCAGGGCCAGTTGTAGGCCACTTCTTTACTTTACTCGCACCTCTATGCAGCATCCCGTTATCCTGGCCATTGAATCTTCCTGTGACGATACCTCGGCGGCCGTGATGGTGAATGGCGAAATCCGCTCCAACGTAGTGGCCACCCAGCAGGTGCACGAGCAGTACGGCGGCGTAGTGCCTGAGCTGGCCTCGCGCGCCCACCAGCAGCACCTGATTCCGGTGGTAAATGCTGCGCTGCAAAAAGCGGGTATCGAGAAACGCGACCTTGACGCCGTGGCCTTCACCCAGGGCCCCGGCCTGCTTGGTTCCCTGTTAGTAGGTGGTATGTTTGCCAAAACGCTGGCGCTGGCGCTCGGCAAGCCCCTGATTGCGGTAAACCACATGCGGGCACACATTCTGGCCCACTTCATTGAGGAGCCCAGGCCAGTATTTCCCTTCCTCTGTCTCACCGTGAGCGGTGGGCACACCCAACTGGTAATTGTGCGCAGCGCCCTGGACATGGAGATTATCGGGCAGACTATTGATGATGCTGCTGGCGAGGCTTTCGATAAAACCGCTAAGCTGCTAGGCCTGCCGTACCCCGGCGGCCCGCACCTTGATAAGCTGGCCCGCGCGGGTAACCCCACGCGCTTCCCCTTCCCGGTAGGTGCCATGCCCGGCTACGACTTTAGCTTCAGCGGCCTGAAAACCTCCGTGCTTTATTTCCTGAAGAAGGAAACTGCCCAAAAACCCAACTTCATCCAGGAGAACCTGCCGGACCTGTGCGCCAGCATTCAGTACACCATCATCCAGACGCTGCTGCGCCAGCTACGCCGCGCCGCCGCCGACAACGGCCTGACGCAAATTGCGCTGGCTGGGGGCGTAGCCGCCAATAGTGGCCTACGCCAGGCCCTTCAGGATGAGGCCGTGACCCAGGGTTGGCAGGTATTCATTCCCGCTTTCCAATTCTGCACCGACAATGCCGGCATGGTGGCCATGACGGCTCACTTCCAGTACGAAGCCGGTGACTTCGCCGATCAGCTCGTCAGCTCCGACCCACGCCTGAAACTGGCCTAACAGGACCTCACCCCCGGCCCCTCTCCTTGGGGAGAGGGGTGCCAGACGCTAGAAATGAATAGGCAATGGCTCTCTGCATCGCTCATTGTTAACTGATAATCGCCACTATAACGCACCCCTCTCCTCGAGGAGAGGGGGTGGGGGTGAGGTAACCATAACCGAATTATTCGCAACCTTGCCGCCCGCATTTGCGAACCTTGCTTACGCCGCCTTTCCTGCGGCTACTTTCTCATGGCCAAACAAAAAGACGATACCCCTAAGCGCGTTAATATTCTGAACCGCCGCGCCAGCCACGAATACGCCTTCATTGTGAAGTACGATGCCGGCATTATGCTCCAGGGCACCGAAATTAAAAGCATTCGCGAAGGCAGCGTGCAGATCCAGGACGGTTTCTGTTCCTTCCATACCGATGGCAGCCTGTGGGTACATAATGTCACCATAGCCAAGTATACCGAGGGCACCTACAACAACCACGAGCCCATGCGCGCCCGCAAGCTCCTGCTCAACAAGCGCGAGTTAAAGCAGTTGGCTAACAAAAACCAGGAGCAAGGCCTCACCATTATTCCGCTCCGCATGTTTGTAAACGAGCGCGGGTTTGCCAAGCTGGAAATTGCCCTGGCCAAAGGCAAGAAGCTTTTCGACAAGCGCGAAGATATCAAAGCCAAAGACCAGCGCCGCGAGATGGATCGGGCCAAGGAGTATTAGACAAAGGGCGAACCTGTGCGATAGTGAATTTATGAAACAGGCTTGGTAGGCTCAGATTAAAGCAGGAATTTCGCCCGATAGCCGTTTTTGCCAGTAAAACTCTGCTACGCTGTTACGTAGAGCAGTAATGAGCGGTGCAACTTCACCATTTCACAACTTCACCTTTGAATCACGGAATCTGCGCCCTGAGCGTCGTGCCGGTACGCGCTGAGCCTTCTGATAAGGCCGAAATTGTTACCCAGCTTATTTTCGGGGAGTGCTATTCTATTTTGCTGGTGCAAGGCAACTGGTGCCAGGTGCGCAGCGCCGCCGACCAGTACGTGGGCTGGATTGACATTAAACAGCACACGCCCGTTACGCCCGAGTATTTACAGGCCTGGCTCGCCCAAGATCACCCCCGCACTCTGGACGTGGTACAGATGGTAAGTGATACCAAAACGCGCATTCCGGTAAGCCTAGGTGCCCGCCTGCCGTTTTTTGATGGCATGACCCTGCGCCTGGGTGAGCAGCAAATGTTTTACAACGGCGCCGCTACCAACCCGCAAAACGGCCACGGCCCCCATGGCCCCGCCGACCAGCGCCTGCGCCTGCTGCAGAAAATGGCCCTCACGTTTCTGAAGGCACCGTACCTATGGGGCGGCAAAACCATGTTCGGCATTGACTGCTCAGGCCTTATGCAGCAGCTGTACGGCCTTATTGGGGTACAGCTCCCGCGCGATGCGCATCAGCAAATCAACGTAGGCCAGGTAGTGCATTTCGTGGCGCAAACCCGCCCCGGCGACTTAGCCTTCTTCGATAACGCCGAAGGGCGCATCATTCACGTGGGAGTGCTGCTGGAAGATCAACAGATTCTGCACGCCAGCGGTGAAGTGCGCATCGACCCCCTCGACCACAACGGTATCTATAACCGCGACCGGAAGAAGTACTCGCATAAGCTGCGCCTTATCAAACGAATTCTTTCCGATGATTGATGCAAGTGGGGTGTAGCTCACTAATTGTTGGTGGTGGAGTTATTCAACTAAATAACCCGCAACAACAAGCAACCAACCGCCTCTGGCACTTGTTAATGCGCTAAGAATCATCTAGCTTTCTGGCAGGCCAGATTCTTTTTTCTTTAGCGCATATGGATCAAAAAGTGCTCGTGTTAAACGGCGACTACACCGCCATAACGCTGTGTAGTGTACAGAAAGCCTTCGTGCTTCTGTTTTTGGAAAAAGCGGAGTTGATTGCAAAGTCAGATGGCGTAATGCGTACGGTAAGCAAGGCTTTCCCGAAGCCCAGCATCATCCGGCTGCAGCGGTACGTGCGCGTGCCTTATAAAGGCATTGCCCTCAGCCGCCACAACATCATGAAGCGGGACCATTTCGAGTGCCAATACTGTGGCTCGACCAAGAACCTGACCCTGGACCACGTGCTGCCCAGGAGTAGAGGCGGCGACTCCAGTTGGGGCAACTTGCTCACGGCCTGCTCCAGGTGCAACCACGCCAAAGGCCACAGAACCCCGCAGGAAGCCGGACTTACCATTCGGCAGCAGCCCAAAAAACCCACTCTCACGGGCTTCCTTAAACTCAGCGCCGGCACCCTCGACCAAAACTGGCACGCCTATCTTCACTAAAACCGACCGCCTCCGGGCTGGTCGGTTTTTTTATGAACCTAAAAAAGCGCCCCTGGCCTATGCCAGGGGCGCTTTTTTACTATAGGTATTCTGTGCTGTAGAGTGGCCTGTGTAGGCCTAGTACCTGTCGGCAGTGTGTTCTACTTCGCCACCGCTCGCAAACACGAGCAGGTCGCGGTTAAGACGATCTTTCTCCGTAATAAACAAGCCATGCGGCGCTCCGCTGTACTCCACAAACTGAGCGTGCGGTACAAATTGCGTCATTCGTTCCCCACTTACTTTAGCGGGCACGGTATCATCGCTGCCGCCATGGATGACCAGCGTGGGCACCTGAATGGCAGCCAGGTCTTGGCGGAAGTCGGTGGCGGCAAAGGCGTACACTCCTTGCTCGGTGGCGCGGGGCGAGGCCAGTTGGCACATCGACTGCATCCAGTCTAGCGTGGCCTGGCTTACGGGGTGGCTGATAACGCCCACCCCGAAGAACTGCTTGCCGAATGTCTGTAAGAAATCGAAGCGGTCTTTGTTGATGCCTTCCACCATTTTATCGAACACCTCTTTGTCGGCGCCGTCGGGGTTGTTGTCGGTTTTCAGCAAGAAGGGCGTTACGGCCGAGACAAAGGCTACTTTGCTAACGCGGGCGCCACCGTGGCGGCTCATGTAGCGGGCTACTTCGCCGCCCCCCATTGAGAAACCCACCAGCGTTACGTTCTGCAGATCCAGCGTGTCAAGCACTGCTTTCAGGTCGTCGGCTAACGTGTCGTACTCGTTGCCCTCCCAGGTTTTAGATGAGTTACCGAACCCCCGACGGGTGTAGGCCACTACGCGGTGGCCATGCTTGGGTAGTTCAGCCAGTTGATATTCCCACATTTCGTAGCTGGCGGGCCAACCATGAATTAGCACAATGGGGTTGCCCTCGCCCTGATCAATGTAATGGAGTTTTACGTCGTTGCCGTTGGCATCGGTACCTGCTTTGATGTAGCTCATAAGAGTAGTTTTGAAAGTGTAGAAGAACAGTAAATAAGACGGTAGGTACATACGTTAGGCCTTTTCTATTGATGAGCCAAAGCCAATAAGTTGTACAGCTGTGTTTAATCGTCTTCCTTTGACCGGATGAGCTATCAATCCCGCATTCTGACGTTAGCTGCTGCCAAAAGCCTGGCAGCAATCGGTGGCCTGGGCCTGTTACTAACGGCTTGCCAGTCTGATTCTGGCAGTTCCACTGCCTCCACCACCGCCGCTACCATTACTGAAAAGCAACCTACTGCTACCCCCACTGACTCGGAGGGAGCGTGGTACCGGCAGTACCGAGCGCTGCTACCTGGCTCATCTGATAGTATCTCGCTGCACCTGCAGAGCTTCGGCAAAAATCACGGCGACTTCACCGAGGCCCGCCTCTGGGGATTTTACGCCGCCGCCGATGGCCAGCCACACGAGGTAAGCGGCACCCTAAGCTCTAGCGCTCCAGATAGCATCACGTTGCGCACCATTGGAATGCCCACGGGAGAAGATAGCCAGGAAGGCCCAGTCTGGCGACTGCAGCGCACAGGCACCATGCTCGTGGGTACCCAAAATGGGCGGCCAGTGCAACTGCGCCTTGTGCAGCCCGCTAGGGGCATTCGGTTTGTCACCCGCACCTTCGCCGATTCTGTGCCCGCCCGCCCCAACCATCCGGAGGATTCTATTTTTGGCCGCACCCGGCTGCACGCTCTGTTGCCTCAGGGAGGAACTGCCCGGCAAACCCTTCAACAAAACCTGCTGCGTGGCTTGCGCGGTGATACCCTAGAAACCAAGCCCGCCCCAACGCTAGAAGCAGTATGGCAGCAAAAGCGCAATGAGCTAAAAGACTACCAACAAGAGGTAGGGCCATTGGTAGAAGCAGCCCTAGCCGATACCAGCAGCAGCTACCGCCCCGCTGCCACCCTGAACTACGAAACCGAAGCCGACACGTACGTGCTCTGGAACCAAGGCAACCTACTCAGCATCGGGTACTTCACCTTCGATTATAGCGGCGGCGCGCATGGCAACTACGGCACCACCGTCCGCAGCTATGACACCCGCACCGGCCGTGCCCTGCACTATACCGATATATTCCGGCCCGGCTCAGAGATGGCTCTGGAGCGGTTGCTAGGCCAGTACGCCAAACCAGTGCTAGGTCTGAAGCCGGGCCAACCGCTCTCCAATTCTCTATTTAAGAATACACTGCCCGCTACGCACAACGTGTACCTAACCAGTGGCGGAGCTGTGTTTGTGTATGCGCCCTACGAGGTGGCTTCGTACGCTCAAGGTGAAATCAGGGTATTTATGCCCTTCTCGGCACTACAACCACTCTTGCAACCCGGCTTACCGGTAGCCAATGGGGTTGAGGTAGTGCGTAAGTAGCAACATAAAGTGGGCGGGTACACTATACCACTTAGGGTGATATTTAAAATGGAGTACGCTTAGTTGCGCAATCGCACTCAGTAGTACCAAGGTATGTTTGCTGTTCACACATCCTAATACTGATTGGGTTACGTAAGTAAATGTACCTGATGCTATCAGGCACTTAGGATAGGTACAACAACCTGGCCTACGTACAAAATATCGCCCTTTCAGGGCTCAACAAGTTCAACGGTAAGAGAAGCGGTATCTTTACAGTTGACTTCTTTTCACCACCCCATGCAAGCACCCAAATTCTCGGCTTCGCGCTCCTTTCATCAGGAGCTCAAACGCCGGACCAACGCCTACTTCGCCGAGGCAGGTAAATCAACTACCGGCGGTAAAACTCTGTTATTTAAAGCTATTCTGCTGACTGCTTCCTTCGTGGCAGTATACCTGCACTTAGTGTTCTGGACGCCAACCGTGTGGCTAGGTATCCTGGAAAGCGCTCTGCTAGGCGGTATCGGGGCGGCCATTGGCTTCAACGTTATGCACGACGGTGCCCACGGCTCGTTCAGCAAGTCCAAGTGGATCAATCAATTTGCCGCCTTCACGCTCAACGTAATGGGTGGCAACTCCTTCATGTGGAACATGAAGCACAACCTCATCCACCACATGTACACCAACGTGGAAGGTGTGGACGACGACTTGGATGCGCAGCCCTGGCTGCGCCTGAGCCCCGAGCAGCCCCGCCGCAAGCTCCACCGCTTTCAGCACCTGTACTTCTGGTTCTTCTACGCCCTGCTCTTCATCGCCTGGATTTTCTACATGGATTACCAGAAATACTTCCGGGGCAAAATTGGCGATATGGCCATCAAGAAAATGTCGGCCTCTGACCAAGGGGTGTTCTGGGGCTTTAAGGTCTTGCACCTAGGCCTGTTCGTGGCCCTGCCTATTTATATGGTAGGCTTCGTGAGCTGGCTGGTAGGCTTCTTGGTGTTTATGGCCGTGGCCGGCTTTACGCTGAGCATTGTGTTCCAGCTGGCGCACACCGTGGAGCATACCAACTTTGTAGTGCCTCACGCTACCACCAACAAGATTGAGGACGAGTGGGCTATCCACCAGATCAAAACCACCGCCAACTTCGCTACCGATAGCAAGATCATCAGCTGGCTGGTGGGCGGCCTGAACTTCCAGGTTGAGCACCACCTGTTCCCCAACATCTCGCACGTGCATTACCCCGCCCTGAACAAGATCATCCGTCAGGTGTGCGAGGAGTTCAACATCACCTACAACGAATACCCCAAGATGCGCTACGCCGTGGCTTCCCACGTAGCCCACCTGCGGGAGCTAGGCCGCAAATAGTAACTGCTAGGCCACTAGCAATGAAAAAGCCCCGCACTGCTAACAGTGCGGGGCTTTTCTATATAGGCTGACTAGTTAGTAATAACCCGGAATCCCGGAATGTCTCGTACGTTTTGCTCCCAGTTGATCATTTCCTCCAGGAACTCCTGTACATGATGCAGGATGATGTCGGCGGTTAGCTCCTCCGGTTCAAAGCTGTCGAGGTACTTAGGCTCTCCGCAGTCTTTGAGTTCCAGAATCTCGGGATACTGAATGGTCACGTACACCCTGGAGTCGGATAGCTGGGAGTAGAGCAGGGCGCCGCCTTTCTTTACATAGTGGCGGAAGTCGGTCTCATGTTGTTGCTCGTCGTGCAACACTGTTTTGATACCGCTGGGAGAGGAGTTAAATGACAGAAATATCACCTCCCGATTCTCCAGATAATTATCAGTATCCACGTACCAATTCAGGTTCACTTCCCGCTGCACCTCGTTCAACTGCTCCAAAAGCATGTTCCGAGTATCGTTCTTCCAGGTAGCTCTCCTGGTTTCAATCTTGCTGAGGATTTCCTTGTAGGCAACGCTGGTCTTTCTGATAATCTCTAATCGGGTCATGAAGCAGGTGTTTGAATGGCAATGGGTGAGGTGAGGATAATCGGCAATACGGAGAATAGGTCAGATAGATTAAATGATAAGTTTATAATAAAGTATAAACATGATAATGTTTGCGGCGCTGTATCTACTCATTCAGTTATATATGGTCTCGCATTAGTTAACATAAAAGGGCCGGTACTCAGAGAACAATGAGTGCCGGCCCTTTTATGTTAACTAATGCGAGATTTATCCCACAGACATGGAGCAGGAAACACAGGCACCTGAATTACATTTCTTGTATCCTATGCCAGACTCAGCGGTGCAACCACTGCCCCCTGAGGAACAACTACAGCTAAAACCGCTCTCTTCATCAGCAAGCAGAAAATATTGGCTCGGAGAAGAGGGTATGGTAGATTTTGCGCTGAGTGAGCCACCCAAAGTACTTAGGCGCTTCGATTCGCTAATTACGTATGTATTAGGAACAGCATAATCCGCTAAAGCGCCAAAGATATTTACTACTACATGTTTATAGTTATTCGGATGGTTAGCAATTTGCTTGGTTGGATCAGCTACACCATGAACTTTTATGTTGAGTTCACGCATAGCTCGCTGTATGTACTTAAACTGAAACAAGTCATTAGGAGATTGAATATTCTTGGAACGCAACTCTTTTAGTTGTGCTTTATCTCTAATGAAAGAAATTCCAGCTTGAGTATCAATAAATCCACCTGGTTCAACGGTTAAAGACGCTTTACCAGTACAAGCACTTCCATTTGAACATTGGCTACAAGCAAAAGAACCTTGCACATAAAAAACATCACAACCACTCGTGCATGCACCTGTGCAGGTGTAAGTAGAACCTCCTCCGTCATCGAGGAGATTAGCACTTGGGTCTGTATCATAGTCTTGTGAAGTAACAAAGCGTATTCCAGCTGGATAAATTAATCGAACAGTTTTGCCATTGTTCTCGACACTTGTTTTAGTGCCATCTGGTACAGCAATTCCATTTAGAGTTGCTCCATGCAATATGGTAGGGACCGGATACGCTTGTTGTAAAGTAGATTGTGGTTTTGGGTTTTGTTCAGGGTGATTACAGGAATTGAAGCCGATTGTACCCAGCAATCCTATGGATAGGGCTAGAAAGAGTCTTTTCATGATGCTTAATTTGAGTTAGCTTGTATATACTAATGTAAATATTGTTGTGACGGAGCACTAGGAAACAATTGCCTTATTTGTGACATGGCAATTGTTTAAGATATTGTTGTGATGAGGGTGCGGTGTGATATTTCTCCTCAAACTTCCGTATCTTTGCGCCCCCGCCAGGGTGGCGGGCCGGTGCTTTGGCGCTGTGTATCAAGTAAAAACGCGTTCCGGAGTTGGCCCTGAGCCGGACGTGTAGAGCAGGGCTATAAGCAAACTAATGGCAGAGTTAGTAGACAACTTCGACTGGGACAACGTTGGAGCCAACAGCTTCGGTGGTAACTACACCGCTGAGCAGCGCGCCGAGATGGAACAGATGTACGGTGAGACCCTCACGACGGTACAGGAAGAAGAAGTAGTAAAAGGCACCGTGGTAGGCATCACCGACCGCGATGTAATCCTGAACATCGGCTTCAAATCCGATGGTCTGGTGTCTATCACTGAATTCCGCGACCTGACCGACCTCAAAATCGGTGACCAGGTAGAGGTTTTCATCGAAGACCAAGAAGATGCTAACGGTCAGCTGATCCTGTCGCGCAAGAAGGCGAAGATCAAGCAGGCTTGGAAGGCTATCTATGACGCCCTGGAAAACGACACCGTGCTGGAAGGCGTGGTGAAGCGTCGTACCAAAGGTGGTCTGATCATGGATCTGGACGGCGTTGAGGCCTTCCTGCCCGGCTCGCAGATTGATGTGAAGCCTATCCGTGACTTCGACATCTATGTTGGTCGTCGCATGGAAGTGAAAGTGGTGAAAATTAACGCCGCTTTCGACAACGTGGTAGTTTCGCACAAAGTCCTGATCGAGAAAGACCTCGAGAAGCAGCGCGAAGCCATCCTCAACAACCTGGAGAAAGGCCAGATCCTCGAGGGCGTTATCAAGAACATGACCAACTTCGGTGTGTTCATCGACCTCGGTGGCGTAGACGGTCTGCTGCACATCACCGACATCTCGTGGGGCCGCATCGCTCACCCGAGCGAAGTACTGCAGCTCGACCAGAAGCTGAACATCGTAGTTCTGGACTTCGACGAAGCCAAGAAGCGTATCAGCCTCGGCCTGAAGCAGCTGACTCCTCACCCATGGGATTCGCTGCCTGCCGACATGGGCGTAGGCTCGAAAGTGAAAGGCCGCATCGTGAACGTTGCCGACTATGGCGCGTTCATGGAAATCATCCCCGGCGTAGAAGGCCTGATCCACGTTTCAGAAATGAGCTGGAGCCAGCACCTGCGTAACCCGCAGGACTTCATCAAGCAGGGCGACGTAGTAGAGGCTCAGATCCTGACCCTCGACCGCGAAGACCGCAAGATGAGCCTAGGCATCAAGCAACTGAGCGAAGATCCATGGACCCGCGGCGACTTCGCTACGAAGTACGCAGTAGGTACCAACCACAACGGTCTGGTGCGCAACCTGACCAACTTCGGCCTGTTCGTTGAGCTGGAAGAAGGTGTGGACGGCCTCGTACACGTTTCGGACCTGTCGTGGACCAAGAAGATCAAGCATCCTTCGGAAGTAGTGAAGGTAGGTGATCGTCTGGACGTGGTGGTTCTGGAGCTGGATGTTGCTAACCGTCGTCTGGCCCTGGGCCACAAGCAGCTGGAAGAAAACCCCTGGGATACGTTCCAGACGGTATTCACTCCTGGCTCGGTGCACAAGGCTACCATCACCGAGAAAAACGACCGTGGTGCAGTGCTCGAGTTGCCTTATGGCATCGAGGGCTTCGCGTACCCCAAGTCGCTGGTGAAGGAAGATGGCAGCAATGCTGAGAACGGCGAATCGCTGGACTTCCGCGTAGTTGAATTCTCGAAGGATGACCGTCGCATCGTGCTGTCGCACACTGCCGTGTTCAACCAGGCGCAGGAAGAAGATTCCCGCAACTCGAAGTTCGCTAAGAAGAAGCCCGCCGGCGGTGCTGCTGCTCCTGCACAGGGCGAAGGCAAAATCAGCGACCTGAAGAAGCCACAAGCTGCTGAAAAGTCTACTCTCGGTGACCTGGATGCTCTGTCCGCCCTGCGCGACAAGATGATGGGTAGCGAGCGTCAGGCTGGCGAGCAGAAGCTTTCTTCGAAGGCTGCTCCTGCTGAGGCTCCGGCCACGGAAGAAGCTCCCGCTGAAGGTGGTATTCTGGCTGCCGTAACCGGTGCTGCTTCGGCTGCCCTAGACAAGGCCAAGGAAGTAGTAGGTGACGCAGTAGAGGCTGCTTCGCACTCCGAAATCCTGGACAAAGCTAAGGAAGTTGCCGGCGACGTAGTTGATAGCGTGAAGCACGCTCTCGGCAACGACGAAGCTGCTGACAAGAAAGAAGACGAGAAAGCCTAAGCTTCTCTCGCTCTTTAGCAAGGAAGGCCCCGGAGAAATCCGGGGCCTTTTTTGTTTTCTAGCCTATAGGGTGCCTTACTGCATAGGCTCGTAGTTCAGTGCTATCTGGGTACTAAATATTCCGTATACAGAAAGCCCAAAGAGATTGATAGCCGCCTAGGCCACCGGAACCTGAATACCCAATGTTTCTCAGGGCCGCTAGGCCAGTACCCAACGTGTAGAGCTACCAGAGCGCACAAAATTTCCTGCACATGCCCAACTACTTACCGTTAGGCAAAGCGAAAAACTGGCCTATGCTTTGGCAAAAGTCAGATTAAGGCGTATGTTTGCATCCTCAAAACCACTGGTGACGTGACCGAGTGGCTAGGTAGAGGTCTGCAAAACCTCCTACAGCGGTTCGAATCCGCTCGTCACCTCTCTTACAATTCCTGTTTTCTGAGTACGCTTTGTGTGCCCCGGTCGATTAGCCCCGACCGGGGTTTTTGCGTTTTGGGCCCTGCCCACCCACAACGCCTGGCCTGGCCCTCCTTAATTTGGTATAGATAGCTCTTACCGACAGGAGACGCCTAAAACGGAAAATTATCTGGAAGGGATATGCTTTTGCAAATCCTTGGGGTCTGAGAATGACCCGGGTATCATTTAATAGCCAAAGCAGAGGGAAAAAGGCTTTCTTGCGGTATTATCCCTACATTCCATTTCTGCGTAAGAGCGCGCACGCAACTACCTCTTTCCCGTTCATCATCCATGAAGATTATTGACCTCCGCACGATGCGCGGACCCAGCTACTGGTCCGTTAAGCATTTCAAGCTCATCGTAATGAAAGTCGACATGCAGGACTTGGCCGACGCGTGGTCGAATACAGTTCCCGCATTAGCGGAGCAACTACCAAGCTTGCTGCCGGAGTTGGCGCAGCCCCAACCTATGGATGCGGGCAAATCGGCGCAGAAGAACCCGCCGCTCACTCAGGAGCAGCTGACCGATGGAGAGCCCCTAGGCCACGTAATTATGCAAACAGCCCTGGCATTACAGCGCACGGCTGGTATGCCCGTGCACTGGGGCAAGTCGTATCCGGCGCACCAGGAGGGCGTGGAGTTTGTGGTGTTTGCCTACCAGGAGGAGCGGGCCGGCCGAATGGCCGCTGAGGCCGCCGTACAGGTAATCGACGATTTGTGCCACCAGCGCTCAGTGACTATTAAGCCTATTGTTGATGAGCTGCACGAGATTCGGGAAGAGGAGTTCTTTGGGCCCAGCACCTGGAGCATTGTATCGGAGGCAGCCTCGCGTAACATTCCCTACATCCAGCTTAAGAACAGCAACATCATTCAGCTAGGCTACGGGGTTAACCAGAAGCGCATTTGGGCTACCACCACCAGCTACACCTCACACGCCGGGGTGGAGGTAGCTGGTAACAAGAACCGAACAAAGGCAATGCTCCGAGACTCGGGGGTGCCAGTGCCGAGTGGTACTACGGTGTACTCTGAGGATGGCCTGCGCGATGCCATTGAGGAGTTGGGTTTTCCCATTGTGACCAAGCCACTGGATGGAAACCATGGCAAAGGGGCTACTATCTGCATTCGGGACTGGGAAGGAGCGGTAGAAGGGTTGAAAGCGGCTCAGGTATACTCCCGGGCAGTGATAGTAGAACGCTTTATTGAGGGCCACGACTACCGGATGCTGGTAGTGGATGGGAAGCTCATTGCAGCGGCCAAGCGCACGCCAGCGGCCGTGAAAGGCAACGGTACCAGCACCATTCAGGAGCTGATCAACGAAGTAAACAAGGACCCGCGCCGGGGCGTAGGCCACGAGAAGGTGCTAACCAGCATCAAGGCCGACCAACACACCCTGGATATCCTGAAAACGCATGATCTCACGCTCGATTCAGTACTGCCAGAGGGCCAGGAAGTGTACCTCAAGAGTACGGCCAACATCAGCACCGGCGGCACTGCCACCGATGTAACTGACCTAGTACACCCCTATAACGTGCTGCTAGCTGAGCGAGTAGCCGGTATCATTGGCCTCGATATCTGTGGCATTGACTTGCTGACCAATGATATTGCCGTGCC
Source organism: Hymenobacter taeanensis (assembly GCF_013137895.1). Classification (NCBI taxonomy): domain Bacteria; kingdom Pseudomonadati; phylum Bacteroidota; class Cytophagia; order Cytophagales; family Hymenobacteraceae; genus Hymenobacter; species Hymenobacter taeanensis. The sequence continues at coordinate 389,706 of NZ_CP053538.1, read as the reverse complement.
GCTAAATGAAACCCGGGGCGCGGTAATTGAGGTAAACGCAGCCCCCGGTTTCCGGATGCACATTTCGCCGACGGAGGGCCTACCCCGTAACGTGGCGGCACCCGTGGTGGATATGCTTTTCCCGCGCGGCAGCACGGCTCGCATTCCCATTATGGCCGTAACGGGCACTAACGGCAAGACCACCACTACCCAATTGATTGCGCATGTGGTAGCAGCGGCAGGCCATAAAGTAGGCTATACCACCACCAACGGTATCTACATTCAGGGGGTGCAGCTGCAAAGCGGCGACTGCACGGGTGGGCAAAGCGCCGAGTTTGTGCTCAAAGACCCCACGGTAAACTTTGCGGTGCTAGAAACCGCCCGGGGTGGCATGCTCCGCTCGGGGTTGGGCTTTCATACCTGCGATGTGGCTGTGGTTACAAACGTGGCCGCCGACCACCTAGGCCTCCGCGACATTTACACCGTGGAAGAAATGGCCACTGTAAAAGGCGTACTGCCGCGGACGGTGCGTAAAGACGGGTATGCGGTGCTCAACGCCGACGACGACCTCGTGTATGCTATGCGCGAGAAGGTAGAGTGCAATGTGGCCCTGTTTAGCATGAACGAGCACAACCCACGCATTCGGGAGCACATTGAGCATGGCGGCCTGGCTGCGGTATATGAAGAAGGTTACATCACCATCTACAAGAACAGCTATAAGCTCCGCATCGACCACGCTACTGCTTTCCCCATTACGTTCGGGGGGCGGGCTACTTTCAACATCGAGAACTCCTTGGCGGCAGCGTTGGCTTGTTATTGCTATGGGTTCGATAAAGAGCAAATTAAGCTGGCTCTGCGCACCTTCGTGCCATCGGCGGCAAAGATGCCCGGCCGCATGAACACCTACCAGTTCCCCGACTTTGAGGTCATAGTCGACTACGCCCACAATACGCACGGAGTAGGGAAGTTCGCGGAGTTCCTGAATGCTACGGAAGCCACACGTAAGGTTGGCGTGGTTTCTGGCCTTGGCGACCGGCGCGACGAAGACACACTCGGCTTTGCTAGAATTGCCGGTAAGATGTTCGATGAAGTGGTGCTACGCCAAGACCGCGACCTGCGCGGAAAAACCGCCGAGCAGCTCAAGGAAATCATGATGCGGGGCCTGCGCCTTGACGCCCCCGAGCTGCCCATCACGTACATTGAAAACGAGATGGAAGCCATTGATCATGTGCTGAACACGGCCCAGCCCGGCTCCGTGATTGTGCTGTTCACTGAGAACATTCAAGCCACTATTGAGAAGCTGGAAGCGTATGAAGCCAAGCTGAAGGCAGCAGTATAAATTACCCACATACCAGCACATAAAGAAGGCCACCCAACTGGGTGGCCTTCTTTATGTGCTGGTATGTGGCCTAGGCCTACTTAAGAGTGAAAGTAGTCTTGCCGATCATCACACCACCTTCATACAGTTCTACCGTGTGAAGACCCGTTTTATAGGGTGCTCCCTTGGCATAAACAAACTGCACAGGCTGGCGGGTGTTATCGTATACAATATCCTGCTTGGCCGTGTAGAAGGCCTCAGAACCATCAATGGTGAAGGTGCCGCCGCCGGTGCTCAGGTTGTAAAGAGCCGCACCATCGGGCTCAATCAGGCGCATCATGATCTGCTTGGTTTCCTTCGGCGAAACATCATTACGAGCCAGGTTGAAGGTTACTTTCACCTTCTCCACGCGCTTAGCTTTAAACTCGTTGTCGTCGTCGTCTTTCTCTTTGTTGCGGCTGTTAACTACCCCAACCCGGATGTTTTCGGCCTGCAGGCGCGAGGCAATAGATACTTTCTCGGAAAGCTCTTGATTGGAGCGCACCACGGTAGAAATAGTGTCGGTGAGCTTATTCTGTCGCTCTTTCAGGGTGGTGGTTTCCGTGTAAAGGGCTTCGTTATCAGCCTTCAACTGGGCAATTTCTTCGTCTTTTTTACGAAGCTGATTCTCAAAATTGGCGGCGCGCTGCTTAAAACGGCGCTGTTCAGCAATGCTGAAGCTACCGGCTTTGAAAGAGCGCAGCTTCAGCAAATCAGCATTAATCTGAGCTAGTTTAGCTTCCAGAGAATCATTAGCAAGGCCCATGCCTTGCACTTCCTGGCTCTGACGCTCAAAATCAGCCTTGAGTGCTTCGTACTGCTTGATCTGTTCTTCCAGTTTGGTGTCTTTCACCTGGACTTCTGACTGCAGCTGTTCATTCTGCTGCGTCTTTTGCCGATTCATGTAGAACAGAAAGCCATTGATGCCGACCAAGAGCAGGACAAGGGCGATTAGCAGGAGCCATTTGTTGTTGTTCTTTGGTTCGGGGCTGTTGTCTTGTTCCATGGCAGGAAAGGGGGTTAAGTGAAGTCCGGATGGTCCGGACGAAGGCATTACCTTTGGGGCAAAAATAACGGAGTTCTGTACCCAGGCAAGTCCCAAGATACAATCCTGTCAGCATATGCAACCAGGTATTACCCTTGATGCTGCGTATTGGCAGCAGCGTTACGCTACCAGCCAAACGGCCTGGGATACTGGTGCGGTAACGCCACCTCTGCAAGATTATTTTGCGCAGCTAGGGGCGCCAGATGCCCGTCGGGTCCTGATTCCGGGCGCGGGCCGGGCCTACGAAGCTGAGTATCTGCATCATGCAGGCTATCCAAATATTTTTGTGGCGGAAGTAGCGGCAGCACCCCTGCAGGACTTGTTGCAACGGGTGCCAGACTTTCCTCCCAGTCATTTACTGCAACAGGATTTTTTTCAGTTGCCAGCCACGCCACCGTATGATATGATTGTGGAGCAAACATTCTTCTGTGCCCTCGATCCTAGCCTTCGGCCAGCGTATGCCCGGCAGTGTGCTCACTTGCTCCGGCCGGGAGGTACGCTGGTTGGGCTACTATTTGATACTACCTTTAGCCAGCCTGGGCCCCCGTTTGGCGGCTCCCGGGAAGAGTACCGGGCGTACTTTGAGCCGTACTTCAAGTTCGTCCATTTCGAGACAGCCACTAATTCCATTGGGCCACGCCAAGGGCGCGAGCTGTTTATATGTTTAAGGAAGAAGTAGGGGCCTAGGCCACTTCTAACCGTCTCTGTTCTACCATCTGCTAGGCCACCACTTAGCCTCATAAGCCATTTCATGCTGCAAACTCTCGCTAATACCCTGCCTCATTTCCGCAATACTAATTCCGGCCAGTTTTTTCTGATGGCGGGCCCCTGCGTGATTGAAGGCGAAGACATGGCCTTACGCATTGCCGAGCAGGTCCGTCAAATAACTGATAGGCTTCAAATACCGTACATCTTCAAAGGCTCTTACCGCAAGGCCAACCGCTCCCGGCTAGACTCCTACACCGGCATTGGCGACGAGAAAGCCCTGCGTATTCTGGAGAAGGTGGGCCGCGAAATTGGGGTGCCTACGGTAACCGATATCCATGAGTCGGAGGAGGCCGCCATGGCTGCTGAGTTCGTGGATGTACTACAAATTCCGGCATTTCTATGCCGCCAGACCGATTTGCTGATTGCGGCCGCTAAAACGGGAAAAGTAGTAAACGTAAAAAAAGGCCAGTTCCTGTCGGGTGAGTCGATGCAGTTTGCCGTGGATAAAGTGCGTCAATCGGGCAACGAGAACGTTATCCTGACTGACCGCGGCAACTCTTTTGGGTACTCTGATCTGGTAGTAGACTTCCGGAACCTGCCGGTAATGCGCGAGTTTGGCGTGCCCGTGGTGATGGACGTGACCCACTCTCTGCAGCAGCCTAACCAAAGCAGCGGCGTAACCGGAGGCAAACCAGCCCTCATTGAAACCATTGCCAAGGCGGCAATTGCAGTAGGGGCCGATGGCCTGTTTATTGAAACCCACCCAACGCCCGCCAGCGCTAAATCAGATGGTGCTAACATGCTGTCCCTTGATCGGCTGGAGGCGTTGCTGGTGAAGCTTACGCGGGTGCGGGAAGCAGTTCGCTAGGCCATTAAGCGTAGGCATAAATGGGCGCGCAGCGCAGGCACATTTTGCCAAAACATACACTATATTTGTTTCGTTGAAAGCGAAAGTAGCAGAGAGCTTGCGCCCTCTGCTACCGTTACCGCTACAGCCCGAATAGGAGGTATAACCCTCCAATTCCGCCTAAAGCGGCCACAACCCTCACTATGAAAGTTGTGGTCACATGAATGGAGCATTCAACCTGAAGTCCATCCATGTTTGTACGACCCTTGTCCATAACGACTGGATTTGAGGGTGGCCTAAACACCCTTCTTATCCTGAAGCCCGTGCCCCAAGCACGGGCTTCGCTGTTTTAAGCAGCCGCATTGGCGGGGTGACAACCGTACGTTTGCCAAATATACTAGCATTCAACGGCTCTTATGCTATTGAGGTTAGTATTTTTGAAGCTAGCTTGCATTGGTCTTTAAGCAGAGAAGCGCTGGGTGCGTTCCAGCAACTTATCCAGCAGGTTGTCAAACCGTAGCAGGAAATGCTGTTTTGGTTGCTTGCGCCGAAAGAAGACCAGCCCGATAAAGAATAGATCGATAGTCAGCGTAACCTCCGGATGCTGTTTAATGGCCTCCCAGGCCCTGGTCATTTCCTCCGACCAATGAATGTCATCCAGCACAAATACGCTGTCCTCAGTTCGGTGCGCATTCATCAACTCAAAATAGCGTAGGGTGGGCTCGAAACGGTGGTTGCCGTCAAAAAAGACAAAATCTACGGGCGCGTTAAGGGCTGCCAGAGCAGGAGCCAGAGTGTCGTCGAGGTTGCCTTCCTGAAGGTTAATATTGCGTAGGCCTAGGGCCGTGAATGTTTCTCTTGCCACCGTGGCCGTTTGGGGGCATCCTTCGAAAGTGAGTACACTGGCCCTTGAGTCGGCGGCAGCGAGGTAGGAGGTAGTGAGCCCCAAGGATGTGCCGAGCTCAACAATGGTGCGGGGCTGAAATGCATTCACTAACCGGAACAGGAGCTGAGCTAGCGGGCGTGATTTAGCCGCTGTGCGGGCAATATCACGGATGCGGCGTGTGCGGCCCGCGCCCGTATGCGAGCCAGCGCCAAAGTCGTGTACTTGAATGCTCTTTGCGCTTTGTAGCAGCTCCTGGCGCCGGGCTTCAATGGGTTTGTATGCCGCAAAATTTCCATCGTGGCCAATCACGTGCGCGTACAGGCTAAAAACAAAGGGAGAGTGTAGCCCATGCGTGTTGCCCGACTGCAACAAAAACCGGAGGTAGCTGAGAATTTGAAAAAGCAAAGTGCGCAAGTAAAAATAGAAGCGGCCAACACTGGCCTAGCCGCTCACTATGAGAGAGCAGGCAAAGCTACGGGGCTTTTCAAGACGAATAGGCCGGCAGTACTTAGGGAAAGGCACAGAAAAGCCTTTCCTCAGCTAAGGCAGCATGCTGCTTCATGAAGAAAGGCCTTTCTGCTTGCCTACGGCAAGAAAAAGTTAGTTCAGACGATAAGGTACTACGAGCGTAAACTCCGGTATTTCAACGGCAAACTCACTGCCGTCCATCAGGCGCTCCATTTGGTAAGAGCCCCGCATTTTACCGAGGCCCGACTTGAGGTTGCACCCCGAAACATACTGGTGCGACTCGCCGGGCTCAAGCACCGGTTGCTGGCCTACTACGCCTTCGCCCTCTACTTCGCGCACGGCTCCATTGGCATCGTATATGTACCAATGCCGGCGCAGTAGCTTAACGGTAAATTCGCTGTCGTTGCGGATATCAATTTTATAGGCGAAAACGTAATGCTCTTGACCTGGGCTCGAATAATCGGGCAGGTAATTGGTGGTTACGCTAACGGTGACACCCTGTGTTGTGGTCGTATTCATGGCTCCTGAGGTCCGGGGTGGGAGAAAGCTAACAGCCGTATGGGGAATTTGGTTTATCTACGCAGCCAAGGCACCAAAAGGCTTAGCCAATCGCAAAATAATATACTCCTGTATGTCCGTAAAGATAGAAGAAAGCTGGCGCAACGTACTCCATGCCGAGTTCGAAAAACCGTATTTTCAGCACCTAATTGCCTTTGTAAAAGGCGAGTATGCAACTGCCACTGTTTACCCACCTGGTCCGCTGATTTTTCATGCGTTTGATGCCTGCCCTTTCGATAAAGTGAAGGTGGTAATTCTAGGCCAGGACCCGTACCACGGCAAAGGGCAAGCCCACGGCCTGAGCTTCTCAGTGGCCGAAGGTGTCCGGACACCCCCTTCGCTCCAGAACATTTTCAAGGAGTTGCAGAGTGACCTGCCAGATACGCCCCCAGCGCCCAACGGCAACCTCGACCGCTGGGCCGAGCAGGGGGTGCTGCTACTAAATGCTACGCTTACTGTACGCGGCGCAGAACCAGGCAGCCACCAGAAAAAAGGCTGGGAGCAATTCACGGATGCGGTAATCCAGAAGATATCGGAGGAGAAAGAACACGTGGTCTTTATTCTCTGGGGAGCATACGCTCAAAAGAAGGGCGAAATCATTGATGCCCGCAAACACCTCGTGCTTAAGGCCGCGCATCCCTCCCCATATGCTGCCGACCGGGGGTTCTTCGGCTCCAAGCCATTCAGCCAAACAAATGCCTACTTAGTAAAGAATGGCCTGGCTCCCATCAAGTGGTAAACCAGTGCTTAGGTAGACGGTCTCGAGCGTCTGCATATTTACCTGTTTGCGTAGCCCCCTACTAAAGCAGTGTGCTATAAAGACTATCAAATAAAAAGCCCTGCAACGTAGAGTTAGCAGAGCTTTTTATTTGACTTCATGTCTCGTGGCCGAAATCCGCTACACCTAGTTTACCAAGTTGAACAAGCGGTTCCAACGAATCTTGTGAAGGAAAGACCCATATGGATCAACTGATAACCAGATGAGCACCGCCTTACCCACAATGTGGTCTTCAGGCACGAAGCCCCAGAAGCGGGAGTCCAGGGAGTTGTGGCGGTTGTCGCCCATCATGAAGTAGTAATCCTGCTTGAAGGTGTAGCTTGTGAGTGGCTGACCGTTCTGGGTAATAACACCGTTGGCATTAAGCTCTACACCTTCATTGTGCTCATAACGCAGAATAATTTTCTGGTATAGCGGGGTGTTTTGGGGGGTAAGTTGCACCGTTTGGCCTTCCCTGGGCACTTGAATGGGGCCGTAGTTATCCTTATTCCAGGTGGGGAATGGCGGATTAGCCAGGGGCTGGCTGTAAGGCGCATCGGGGTTGTTGGGAAACACCTGCTGACCGGGCTCAGGTTGGCCAGGAGGCGTTTTGAGGTCGATAACTCCTTTTACGTAGGGCTGCTGCTTAAAGAAAGCTACGGCTGCCGGCGTCATGTTTACTTGGTAGCCGGGGCCATACGTGGGATGAACGCCTCCAAAAGGTATTCCGGCCTCGGTATCGTCGTAGTTCACTACGCCATACTTCTTAAAATCGCCCACAATGTCATCAGTATACTGCGGCACCTGCAGGAAATAGCTACTCTGCATTTCAGGGTAGTTCTTGGCGGGCTTACCGTTCACCGACACCTGGCCGTTGACGATGGTCAGTACGTCACCCGGAATACCAATACAGCGTTTAATATAGTTGGTACGCAGGTCGGCGGGATGCTCAGCTTCCGTGGGTACGTTAAACACTACCACATCATTATTTTTCACGGAGGAAAAACCTGGCAGGCGGTGACTGGTCAACTGAATAGCATCGGAGTAGCTCTTGATGCTAGTGCCCCAGATGGTTTGGTGCGTGAGCGGGACCTGCAACGGGGTTTGCGGGGTGCGCGGACCGTAATGCAACTTGCTCACAAACAGATAATCGCCTACCAGCAGCGAATGCTCCATGGAGGGCGTTGGGATGGTGTAGGCCTCAAACGTAGCCCAGCGGATGAGCGTAGCCGCTACTACCGCAAACAGAATAGCGTCGCCCCATTCCCGGAAGGCGCCTTTCTGCTTCTTCGGCTTGCCGTTAGTAGGAACGGGCGCCGGAGCGGGTTTATTTTTCTCGAGGTATTTCTCCCAGGATTGTACAGCCATAATATTCAGGGCCAGAAAAAACGACAACCAGCATATACTGGCTACTTCCAGCTATCAACGCCGGAAGATGCGAAATAATGCGATGAAGATAAGCAAGTGGTGAATTTGTGCTGTAGAGACGCTGGTATTCTATTGGCCTGGGCAGCGCCATGCAGTCGTCAGAACATCAACCCCCTTACAGTGTGATTTCGCCTACAGGCCAAGCAAATCCTTCATGCCAAATACTCCCTGGTGGCCGGGCAGCCACTCAGCGGCCAGCAAGGCGCCCTGCACAAACCCGTCGCGGGAGTGGGCTTCGTGCTTCAGCTCAATGCTGTCGGCGGGGGAGGTGTAAGTAACAATGTGCGTACCCACTACCGCGCCTTCCCGCTCCGAGATAATGGCTAGCTCTTCTGAGGTTTGGGTGGGCTCATTGCGCCAGGTAGTTTTGTTGGGGAAGTGACGCAGAATACCTTCGGCGGCCGTTAGCGCGGTACCGCTGGGCTGGTCTACCTTCTGGGTATGATGAATCTCCCGCACTTGCACGTCATAGCCCCCAAACTGGTGCATTTTGGCTGCGATATATTCATTGAAGTGGAAGAACAGATTTACACCTATGCTGTAGTTGGACGCATAAAACAGAGGAGTACCCGTCTGCTGGCTTAGCGCCTGCGCCTCGGGGAAGTGATGCAGCCAGCCGGTAGAGCCGCACACCACCGGGATGCCCTGGCGCAAACAAGCCTGCACATTTTGGAAGGCCGCATCGGGGTGGGTGAATTCAATGGCTACATCAGCCGTGGCAGCCGTGAAACCAGTGATGTGTACGTTGGGGTGCGTGGGATCTACAATACCAACAACCTGGTGGCCCCGGGCAATGGCCTGTGCCTCGATGGCCCGGCCCATTTTGCCGTAGCCGATCAGAAGAAGCTTCATTCGAAAAAGGAAAGTTATTTTAAAGTAAAGGTCAGCGCCAGGCCAGTGGCTGGCTGCTTAAAACTCGACGACGGCATAACGGCCGGATCTAAGCGCATGCTTATATCCTCACTGATGTCGAAGTCGCGGAGGTGAGCGGCAACCAGCGCATCCAGAATAGTGATGCCGTATATTACCGCCGTGTAAGCAATAAACGTGTCGCGGTTGCGCCGGTAGAAAACAATGCCCCGCTGCACGTTCGTAATACTGGTTTCCTGACTTACGTTCGAACCCTTAAGATCAGCTAAGGGTATAGGGGCACCCGCATTCTGGGCTTTGATGAATTGGTTTTTGCCGTCGACGTACTCCCTGTAGCGGGTCTGGTAAAACACGAGCCCGTAACCAACGCCTCCTAGGCCACCATATACCAGCGGCAGCTTCCAGTACTGGTGATTGTAAATCTGACCGGAGCCGGGTAATACCAAAGCCAGCAGCGCTGCCTTCTGCGGCCGTGTTACGCGCCAGCCAAAGAGCTTCTCTGTGCGGCGCAATGAGTCGTTCACGTCGGGCGTAGCTACGCGGGCCGAGTCGGGACCTTCCGTAACGGTTTGTGCCTGCCCCGTTAGGGTGCTGAGAGCCATCACGAGCGTAACCAGCCAAATGAGCAGCCCGCGGGGCTGGAATTTGAGGGGCATGTGCGGCATGGGTTATGAGGAACGGTTGGAAGAGCGAACAGTAAGGGCAACCCGTAGGCCAGGTGCCCAGCCAGAAGAGGCTAAGGGCAACGCCGTTGGTTGCCAGCGGAGCGCTAAGTTCTCATTGATGTCAAAATCGTGCAGGTGCGCAATCGTGACAGCAGCCAGAATTTGCAGCCCGTATATCAGCGCGTTCAGTCCTAATAAAAGGTCCCGAGATGTCCGGTAGGAGTTGAAACGGTATAGCTGGGCCGCATCACTGGGTTCTTGACTGGAGTGAGGCCCTGTATCAATGGCCAGCGTGTTGCCACGAGACAGCTGTACTCTGGTTTTGTAGCCGGCTTTGTACTCACTGTACAACCGCCAATACTGCACCTCGGCGTATACGGAGCCTGCTAATGCCCCATAAACCAGAGGGCCTTTCCAGGCTTGGCCATTATATACCTGCCCAGCGCCAGGCAACAAAGCCGAGAACGTGCCCGCTTTCTGCGGCCGAGTTGCAGACAACCAGGCCAGCTTCTCAGTGGCCGCCGAACTTGAAGCCAGCCCCTGTGCGCAGGATGCATGGGCCAGCGGTAGCGCCGCCAACAGCAGGAGGGGAGCTACCGCATCTGAAAGCCCAGGCATGGCAGAAAGCGGTTAAGCAGGCTGCAGAATATGCAGAATGCGCTGCATGTCCTCTACTGAGTCGAAAGCAATCTTGATTTCACCACGACCCTGCGGACCGGGTTTTACCAATACGCGGCTACCGAAACGCTCGGTGAGGTGACGCTCGGTACGGCGCAGCTCGGCGGCCGGTACCACCGGCTCAGCGGGCTGCGAGGCTTTCTTCTCGCCTTCAGTTGGGGCCGCGCTACCCGCACGCACCAGCTGCTCTACCCGGCGTACGGAAAGGTCTTCGGCCACGATGCGGCGGAACAGGCCTAGCTGCTGCTCCATGTCTTCTACGTTCACCAGCGCGCGGGCATGGCCCATGCTGATAACATTGTCGCGCAAACCAATTTGAATATCGGGCGGCAGCTTAAGCAGGCGCAGGTAGTTAGTAACCGTTGAACGATTCTTGCCTACCCGGTCGCCAAGTTCTTCCTGCTTGAGGTTGCACTCGCTCACCAGCCGCTGGTAGCTCAGAGCAATTTCAATGGCGTTGAGGTTTTCCCGCTGAATGTTCTCAATTAGGGCCATCTCCAGCATCTGCTGGTCGTCGGCCTTGCGGATGTACGCCGGAATAGCATCGAGGCCAGCGAGTTTGGAAGCCTGCAAACGCCGCTCCCCCGAAATCAGCTGGTAGACGTTGGTGCCCATCTGGCGCACCGTCACGGGCTGAATGATGCCCTGCACCTTGATGCTTTCGGCTAGGTCCTGGAGGGCCTGCTGATCGAAGTGCGTCCGGGGCTGGTAGGGGTTAGCCTCAATCTGGTTTACGGCAATCAGGCCCACCGAATTAACGGGGTGAGGCACCAGGCCCAACCGCTCGCTTTTCTTTTCGTAGCTGCCTTCAATCAGGGCGTTCAAGCCACGGCCTAGGCCACCAATTTTGCGTTTGGCCGCTGCCGGCATTGCTTTATCTTCGTTCTTCTCTGACATACCTGCAATCAACTCTCGCCTTGTAGTGGTAGACGAGAGCGGGATTCAAAAATACACAAACGGTCGGGATGACCGGGATATTTTTGTTCCACGTTATAAAAAACGTGGAACATTAAGTAAAAAGGAAGACGGCCAGCAACTTAAGTTGCTGGCCGTCTTCCTGATCGTGCGTTTGGGTAGAACAATCCCTGCTAGGCCACCCTACGCGGCTGTATCTTCAGCGGGCTGCTCCTGCTCGGGATCTGCCGAGACGATGTTTTTCTCCACAATCTCGCGGGCCAGGTTCAGGTAGCTGATGCTGCCTTTGCTCTCGGCATCGTGCAACAGCACCGGAATACCAAAGCTCGGCGACTCCGACAGCTTCACGTTGCGCGGAATGATAGTGTCAAATACTAACTGCTGGAAGTGTAGCTTAACCTCTTCTACCACTTGGTTGGAAAGGCGCAAGCGCACATCGTACATCGTGAGCAGGATGCCCTCAATCTCCAGCTCCTCGTTGAGGCGGCTCTGGATGATTTTGATAGTATTCAGCAATTTGCCCAAGCCTTCCAGTGCGAAGTACTCGCACTGCACTGGCACAATTACGGAGTGAGCCGCCGTGAGAGCGTTTACCGTAATAAGGCCCAGCGACGGAGAGCAGTCGATGATGATGAAATCGTACTGGTCCACGAGGGGGCGCAGGGCATCTTTCATCTTCTCCTCCCGGTTAGGCAGGTTAATCATTTCCACCTCGGCTCCTACCAGGTCAATGTGGGAGGGCATCAGGTCGAGGTGGGGGAGCACCTGCGTGTTCAGGATGATATCCTGGGCGTTGATGCCATCCACCATGCACTCGTAGATGCTGTTCTGGATGTCTTTCGGGTCGAAGCCCACGCCGGAAGTGGCGTTGGCCTGCGGGTCGGCGTCAACTAGCAGGGTCCGATACTCCAGCGCCGCCAATGAGGCCGCGAGGTTAATCGAGGAGGTGGTTTTGCCCACCCCGCCCTTCTGATTGGCTACCGCAATGATTTTTCCCATGAGAGTAGAAGCTGTTAGCTACTGGTTTTTAGCTGTTAGCTTTTCGTAGCGAGTACAAAAGGTAGTAAGCGAAGAGCCTAAAAGGCTAGCCGCCGTTAGCTTTTTTACAAAGTAATGGTTTCCCCAACGCTCAGCAGCACCAGCTCTTTGCCGGCCTGCGTTGCTTTGGCTTTAGCCTCGTCGTGGTTGATAACCAGCGGCGGGAAGGTATCGAAGTGCATGCCAATGACTTTGCTGGCGCCCGCCCATTCGGCGGCAACCAGCGCATCGTCAATGCCCATGGTGTAATGGTCGCCGATGGGTAGGATGGCAAAGTCTAGCTTGTACCGCTCACCAATGAGTTTCATGTCGTAGGTGAGGGCAGTGTCGCCGGCGAAGTAGAAGGTTTTGCCTTCTGCCTCCACCACGAAACCAGCCGCCAGGCCACCGTACGAGCCATCGGGCATAGAGCTGGAATGAGCCGCTGCCACCATTTTCACGGTGCCGAAGGGCAGCTTGATGGTGCCGCCCAGGTTCATGCCGTAGTTAGCTTTCAAGCCCTTAGCGCCGAACCAGCCTACGGTTTCCACCATGCCCACCAACTCAGCGCCGGTGCGGTTGCCAATCTCTTCAACATCCGCTACGTGGTCGCCGTGACCGTGGCTGAGCAGGATGTAGTCAGCCTCGATTTTGTCCACATCCACGTCTTTAGCGAGCGGGTTGGGGCGGATAAACGGGTCGAAAAGAACTTTGCTGCCACCGGCTTCAAGTAGGAAGCAGGAATGGCCGTAGTAGGTTAAATTCATAGGGAAGGAAGGCCGCGCGGCGGCGCTTGAACCGGAAACCCGGCTTGTGGGATACCTTTGCAAATATACACTGTTTCGTCGTTCCCATGTTTCCGTTTTCACGGCGTGCTGCCGGTTTCGCTTTTGTTCTGCTGCCTCTGCTAACGGCCTGCTCTGAGACTGGCCCAACGACGGATGCCCGGCGCGTGTTTCGCTACAACCAGCCCGAGGCGCTAACCTCCCTCGACCCCGCCTTCACGAACAAGCAGGCTAACATATGGGCTGCCACCCAGCTCTACAATGGGTTAGTGGAGCTGGATGACAGCCTCAAGCCCGGCCCCGCCATTGCCCGCCGCTACAGCATCTCACCGGATGGTAAAACCTACACGTTCACTCTGCGCTCCGGTGTGCGCTTCCATGACTCGGAGGTATTCCCCCGTGGTAAAGGGCGCGCAGTAGTAGCTCAGGATTTTGTATACAGCTTTAAGCGCTTGCTGGATGGCCCTACGGCCAGCCCCGGCGGCTGGATTTTTCGGGGTAAGGTGTTGGAAGATGCTGAAGGAGAGCCCTCGGATACCTGTTTTGTAGCCGCTAATGACAGCACGCTGCGGGTGTACCTGAAAGAGCCGTTTATTCCTTTTCTAGGCATCCTGACGATGCCCTACGCCTACGTGGTGCCGCACGAGGCCGTGCAGAAGTACGGCAAGGACTTCCGCGAGCACCCAGTGGGTACGGGGCCGTTTCTCTTTAAAGAGTGGGATGAGGGCAACGCCATTATTTACCACCGCAACCCCAACTACTGGCGCAAAGATGCCCAGGGCAAGCAGCTGCCCTACCTCGATGCCGTGCAGATCAGCTTTATCCAGGACCGGAAATCGGAGTTTCTGACCTTCATGCAGGGGAAGCTGGATTTCCTGAGCGGCATTAGGGCTGGCTCCCGCGACCTAATCATGTACCCCGATGGCACGGTGCGGGAAGACTTCAAAGGCAAGTTCCGGTTGCAGAAAGTGCCCTACCTGAACACCGAGTACCTAGGCCTGCAGCAAGACCCCGCCCGCCTGCGCGGCGATAACGCCGAAGCGGGCAAAGCTCTGCAGGATAAGCGCGTGCGGCAGGCCCTGAATTATGCCCTCAACAAGCCGGAGCTACTGGCCTACTTCCTCAACAACGTGGGCGTGCCGGGCCTCTCGGGGTTTGTGCCAGCCTCGTTGCCGTCGTATAGCCAGAAGCTGGTGCCGGGCTATTCGTACCAGCCAGCCAAGGCCCGGCAACTGCTAAAGCAGGCGGGCTATGATATACGCCACCCCTTGCACCTGCGCCTGGCCACAGTAGCGGAGCGCAAGGAAGTATGCGAGTACCTGCAGAAGAACTGGGCCGACGTGGGCGTGCAGGTAGATATTGATGTGAACCAGGCTGCCGCTCACCAAGAGATGGTGGATAACGGCAGCTCCGCCTTTTTCACCAAAAGCTGGCTCGGCGACTACCCCGACGCGGAGAACTACCTCGCTTTGTTTTACAGCAAGAACTTCTCGCCGGCCGGCCCCAACAAAACGCACTTCAAGAACCTGGCCTACGACCGCCTCTACGAGCAAGCTAAGCTAGAGCAGGACACCGAGAAGCGCTATAATCTCTACCGCCAGATGGACCGCATCATCGTGGAAGAGTCGCCCGTAATTGCGCTGTACTACGATGAGGTAGTACGCCTCACGCAAAACAACGTGGAGGGCCTCACGCCAAACCCCATGAACCAACTGGTATTGGAGCGGGTGAAGAAGCAATAGTAAGCCAGCACCTAAAAAAGGGGCACTGACTTACTCAGTGCCCCTTTTGGGGTTTACAGTGGCCTAGGCCACTATTTAGTTATCTCAAAGGCTTTGACTACTTCCTTATCGATGGAGTCAAACAGCTTTTGTAGCGAAGGAGGGAAGTTTTCCTCGGCCTGTATAGTCTTGGTGGTGCCGTTGGCCTGCCGGATGGTGAGGAAGGTGGTTGGCATATCAGTGAAGCTGGTCGGGTACTCATCTCTCATTTGAAAGAAGCCGATCTTCTCAGCGTCTTGCAGGAATTTGGCAACAACTGCAGGAGGCAGCTGCACTTCACGCTTGCCTTCGGCCGGAGCATAAGCAAAGCCTTCGTACTGCATCCGGCCATCGGCGTAAAAGCTGGCGTTATAATGGGGGCAAGTGCCAAAGCAGGGCGTTCTGCGGAAAACAACCACTGGCTGGGCCGCTACCGGCGCTTTTGTTGCGGGAGCAGGCGTAGGTTTGGCGTTAGACTTCTTTTGGGCTGCCGTTGTTTTAGGCTTGGACGCTTGTTGCGCTTGAGCCGCACAGCCACTCAGCAAAGCAGTCAGCAGGATAGAAGCAAGGAAGAGGCGCATAGTGATAGAAGTGAAGAGGGCGATAGTGGGGCAAAGCCAAAAACCAAGCCGGAAAGTTGAGCTGTTTCCTCCTGTTTGCCCGAAGGAAACAGCTATTCCGGATTAAGCTAAAACGCTTGCTGAGCAACACCAACAATACTAATTAAGAGAAGCAAAGATTCTGGTTACGTTAGCACGAAGCGCTAGGCCAGTTCTGCTGACTGACGTTATATGATCTTTCAGTTAGCTCAAGATTATATGCTTTTATGATGACTGCAGAGTGGGGCGCGAGGCTCAGGCGCTGTAGTGGCCTAGGGCACTAGCATGGCTCAGCTACAACGTGCGGAAAAGCAGCCAGTGTGTGTTGGGCTAAACAACAAGCCCCATCTGCAGCTGCAGATGGGGCTTGTTGTTTAGAAGGCGTTTACCTTACGAGCGTCGCGTTTTACGTGGGCGCTTCGGCGATACATCCGATGCACCAGTGTCGGAGTCAGCGTCTGTATCGTCAGCGTCGTTGTTAGTGGTGGGGCGGGCGCCTTGGCGAGCCTGGCCTTCCTTTTCCTGGGCGGCTTTCATAGCTTCCTGGAGGCGAGCCGAAAAGCCGCTGGGCTTCTTGTCTTTGTTCTTCACCTTGTTGGCCTCTAGCTTGGCGCGCAGCTTAGTGTCATCCACAAAGCGGCGGGTAATGGCCTGCTGAGCCAGCGTAACGAGGTTAGAAATGAGGTAGTACCAGGTCAGGCCAGCCGAGAAGCTGTTCAGCACGAAGAAGAAGATCAACGGCATCAGGTAGCTGTAAAACTTCATTGGGCCCTGCATGGCGGCGGGGTTGTTCTGGTTGCTCTGGTAGGTCATGGCCAGGGTCGAGAGCGTCATCAGCAGCGTGAACAAGCTGATGTGGTTGCCCAGGAACGGCAGCGTGAAGGGCAGCTTAATCAGGTCGTCGTAAGTGCTCAGGTCATGGGCCCACAGGAAGGGCTGCTGGCGCAGCTCAATGGCGTTGGGGAAGAACTGGAACATGGCGAACAGAATCGGGAGGGTAAGCAGCGTAGGTACGCAGCCACTGAGCGGCGAGACACCCATGCTGCTGTAGAGCTTCATGGTCTCCTGCTGCTGCTTCATCTGGTCGTCGGCGTACTTCTCCTTAATGGCGTCAATCTCCGGCTTCAGCACCTTCATCTTGGCCTGCGACTCATACGTTTTGTAGGTCAGGGGCCAGGTCACGAGCTTGATCAGCACTACCAGCAGGGCAATGATGATACCGTAGGAGCTGATGAACTGCTCCAGGAAGTGGAAGGTGGGGAGCACCACAAAGCGGTTTACCCAGCGAAAAATGCCCCAGCCCAGGTACACGTTGCGGTCAAAATCAGGAGCCACTTCCTTCAGGGTGTTGAAGGAGTTGGGGCCGAAGTAGAAGCGGAAGTTGGCTTTGCCCTGCTGCACATCGGCAGCCGGAATAGTGAGCGTGCTGCTCAGGGTCTTGATGAACGTGGAGTCTTCAAGATCCACCGTAGAGTTGAGCTGGCCCGACTGAAACTGGTTGTCGGCCACAATGCCGGCCACGAAGAAGTCGTGCTTGTGGGCCACCCACTTCAGCGGCTCCGTTACCTTAATTTCTTCGGGCTTCTCCGACGCCTCGGCCAGGGCCGTATGGTCGCCGGAAACGAGGTAGCGGTTGATGGTGGTGTGGTTGCGGTTCTGCTTCATGTCCTGCTCCGTCTGACGCACATGGTCAAGGAAGGTGAACGTGAGCGGCTCCTGGGCCACCACGCTGCTGAGGTTGTTGAAGCGCAGGCTATAGCTCAGCTCGAAGCTGTTAGCCGGCAGCGTATACAGCTGCTCAATCTGCCCACCAGCAACATCAGCCACAAACCGGATAGCGGTGTTGCCCTGGGGCTCGGGGCGGAAATACAGATCCGACAGCTTTACCTGGCGGCCATCCGTGGTGCGGAAGCGAGTGTCCAGTTGGGCGCTCTGGGCGTCTAACAGGTCAAGAGGCTTACCAAAGAAGGTTTTGTACTTATTCAAACGAACAGCCTCCACGCGGCCACCCTTCGAGGAGAAGGTAATGGTGAGGTTATCGTTTTTCAGCTCCGTGGTTTGGGCGCTGCCCATGCCGGCGGCCCCGAAAGCACCTAACTGTTGGGCAGCAGCTACAGAGTCTAGGGGAGCAGCAGCGGCCGTTGCGGCAGCAGCGGGGGCCGCTGCGGTGGTGTTGGCCGGTTTCTTCGCTTCCTCGCTCGGCTTGGGGTGAGGAACAACGTAGAGGTAGATGATGAGCAAGGCCGATATGAGAAACAGGCCAATTGCTGAATTTCTGTCCATTAGTAGTGGTACGTACAGAGAAAAAGATCGAAGCCACCACCAGCGGCAGCCCCGCGTCCCCGTCAAAAATCCGGCGACATGCCCGCAAAGGTCGGACTTGTCAGGCGAATATTTATTGAGTCGGCGTTTTTGTCAGGCGGAAAGATGAAAATGTGTAGGGTGATGAGACAGTAGGTATGCCTAAAACGCCGTCATGCTGAGCTTGTCGAAGCATCTCTACCGCTTCTTTAGACTAATAATTAGCCAGCGGTAGAGATGCTTCAACAAGTTCAGCATGACGTTCAGAGAGGTATGTTACTCCTTAGTTCGCTACACCTTCCGGTGCTGGATAGCGGCGCGCACGAAGCGCACAAACAGTGGGTGTGGGTTTTGCACGGTGCTCTTTAGCTCCGGGTGGAACTGCCCGGCCACAAACCACGGGTGGTTAGGCACTTCTACCACTTCCACCAAGCCAGTCTCGGGGTTAATGCCCGAGGGAATCATGCCGGCATCCTCGAATTGCTTGAGGTAGTCGTTGTTGAACTCGTAGCGGTGGCGGTGCCGCTCACTGATGTGGTTGCGGCCGTACGCCTTGGCTGCTTTAGAGCCACGGCGCAGCTCGCAGTCGTAAGCGCCCAGGCGCATGGTGCCACCCTTCTGGGTAACGTCCTTTTGGTCTTCCATCATGGCAATGACGGGCGCGGGGGTTTGGGGGTGCATCTCCGTGGAAGAGGCTTCCGACAGGCCTAGCACGTTGCGAGCGTATTCTACCACGGCTACCTGCATACCTAGGCAAATCCCGAAGAAGGGAATGCCGTTTTCACGCACGTGCTTCACGGCCAAAATCTTCCCTTCAAAACCTCGCTCGCCAAAGCCCGGCGCTACCAGCACGCCATCTACACCGTGCAGCAGCTGGGCCACATTGTCGGCGTTGATGTGGTCTGACTGGATGCTGCGCACGGTTACTTTGCACTCGTTCTGTGCGCCGGCGTGCACGAAGGCTTCGTTGATGGATTTGTAGGCGTCGGGGAGCTCCACGTATTTACCCACCAGGGCAATGGTTACTTCCTCGGTGGGGTTTTTCAGGCGGCCCAGGAAGTCTTTCCAGGTTTCCAGATCGGGCTGAGCCGTGCCGCCCTGCAGCTTCAGCTTCTTGATTACGCGCTCATCGAGGTGCTCTTTCAGCATGAGCAGCGGCACTGAGTAAATGCTATCGGCGTCGAGGCTCTCAATAACGGAGTTGATGTTGACGTTGCAGAACAGCGCGATTTTACGGCGCATTTCGGCCGGAATCGGGTATTCAGAGCGGCACACCAGAATATCGGGCTGGAGGCCGGCGCTACGCAAGTCGCGCACCGAGTGCTGGGTGGGCTTGGTTTTCAGCTCACCAGCCGCTTTCAGGTAAGGGAGCAGCGTGAGGTGAATAACCAAGGAGCTGTTCTCGGGCAGTTCCCAGCGCAGCTGGCGCACCGATTCTACGAAGGGCAGGCTCTCAATGTCGCCAATAGAACCTCCAATTTCGGTAATTACCACATCAAAATCACCTGTTTCACCGAGCAGCAGCATGCGGCGCTTAATTTCATCGGTGATGTGGGGTACTACCTGCACGGTTTTGCCCAGGTAGGCACCCTCGCGCTCCTTCGTGATAACGTGGTCGTAGATACGGCCGGTAGTCACGTTGTTGGCCTGCGAGGTAGGCACGTTCAGGAACCGCTCGTAGTGGCCTAGGTCGAGGTCGGTTTCGGCGCCGTCGTCGGTTACATAACATTCGCCGTGCTCATAGGGGTTGAGCGTGCCGGGGTCGATGTTGATATAGGGGTCGAACTTCTGGATGGTGACGCGGAAGCCGCGGGCTTGCAGCAGCTTGGCCAGGGAGGCAGAAATAATGCCTTTGCCCAGCGAGGAGGTCACTCCACCGGTGACGAAAATGTACTTGGCCGTTGCAGCCGTGGGGGTAGGGGTTCGGTCTGGCATAACGGGAAACAAAGTTAGCGGATATATCCGGGTGAGGCCGGGAAACTTTGTGCCACGCGCGAACTAACTAGAACAAGTTGAGAGCTACGGGGGTGCAGGTATTGCTAGTATAGGTGTCTCAATAAGTGCAAACTATTACTGTTAAAGTTATTATATTCAACTAGCTATATCGTCTGTATCCAGACAGATAGGAGGCTTGCATCCCACCTGCCCTACTGGAATCAAGCTCCCTACACTACCGGGCAGAAACCGAAGTATTTATACACAATAAAACCTTAGATATCATGAAGCCAAGCAGTGTACATGACTCACTATTTCCACTAACAGAACCTGAATTTAAAGAGGATACTAACGAGCTAGTATTTTCTTATTTAACTCTCAGAAATTTAATTGGCTTTAGCGGGATTTTCCTGCCAGTTATACTGATATTCATGACTGTATATAATGATGGCATAATTATTAAACCCTCAATAAGTGATTATTATTACAGCAGTAGCGGTGACTTTCTAGTAGTTATGTTAACTGTATTGGGGGTATTCTTATTTGCGTATAACGGATACAATTGGAAAGAAAAAACTTTAACTACGCTGGCAGGAATTTGTGCAATTGGGGTTGCATTCAGTCCTACTACCCCTCCAGCCCCAGATGAGTTTTCAACTGCTTACAGTATACATAGCGCAACGAAATTCCCGGGCGGAAGTACCACCCCGGATGCTATAGCTGCCCTGTTAGGCGAAAACCGACATTTTATATTTGCTGCTACGTTTTTCGCCTGCCTGGCGGTTATGTCTCTCGTTTATTTCCCCAAGACAAAAAGTTACCTGAAAAATTCTGTCGTGACAACTACAATGAAAGTGAAGAGAAATATAGTATACAGAGTATGTGGGTGGATAATTGTTGGCTGTATTGTGATTCTGGGGATTTACTTTCTTGCCATAAAAAGAGGAGTCATTTCAGATACACCTACTGTGCCTGTAGTCTTTATTTTCGAATCAATAGGGATTGAAGCATTTGGCATTGCTTGGATTACGAAAGGGCAAACCCTGTGGCCTGATGGGGAACATTACCTTACAAAAGCTTATAAGCAATTAGTCAAAAGCTTCGATTAAGGGCTTGCGCAGACATACTACAGCCTGGGGGCTCTCCTGAATTCAGGAGAGCCCCCAGGCTGTAGTAGTTAAACTGGCTTGGGCTCAGGGCCGCGGAAGACGTCGGTGCCTTTTACCTCCGGTAGCTTCACGGGGCGGCCTTCGCGGGCCGACTGATAAATGGCCTCCATGATGCGGTGGTCCTGCAGGCCTTCCTCACCGGGGGTGTGAGGCGCTTTGTTTTCCAGCACGCACTCCGAGAAATGGTCCATTTCGGCGGCAAACTGGTTTTTCTCGCTCAGCACCATCTGGTTTTTCATCTTGGCGGGGCCCTCGGCGTGGGAGGTCTGGAGCTGCTGACCGGTGTAGGCGTAGGCATTGTCTACGTGAATCCAGCCACGCTCCGTGTTCACGCGGTAGAAGCGGGAGTCGTGGGTGTTGTAGTGCGATACGCAGTTGACGAAAACGCCTTCGGGGAAGCGCATTTGCCATGAAACGACTTCTTCAATCTCTTTGAACAGCGGATTGCCGGGCGTACTGTAAGTGTAGGCAAATACTTCCGTCGGCTCGGTGCCTAGCACAAAGCGGCTGGTATTTAGGCAATACAGGCCGATATCGGGCAGAGAGCCGCCACCAGCCAGATCTTTCTTGTGGCGCCAGTGGTCGGGGTTGGCAGAGCTCTGGCTGTTTTGGGCCTCAATGTACTTAGGCTTGCCAAACTTGTTGCCCCGCACCATTTCCTTCACCTGCCGGTTGTAAGGCTCATACTGGATGCGGTAGGCCACCATCAGCTTCACGTTGGCCTTTTTGCAGGCGTCAATCATCAGTTCACACTCCCGGACCGAGGTGGCCATGGGCTTCTCACAGAGAATGTGCTTGCCCGCCTGTGCACCCCTGATGGTGTACTCAGCGTGCATGGAGTTGGGCAGCACAATGTAGATAACCTGCACCTCGGGGTTGTCCTTGAGCTTGTCGTAGTTCTCGTAGCTGTAGCAGCTCTCGGGCTTAATGCCGTACTGCTGGGCCACTTTCTTCAGCTTCTCGGGCGAGGCGCTAACCAAGGCCACGGGCTTCGATTTCTTGCATTCCCCAAAAGCCGGCAGAATTTCTTCCAGGGTGAGGTGGCCTAGGCCTACTAAGGCGTACCCTACGCGCTTATCGGGCGGCAGGGGGGTAGGGACGGGGCCCGACTGCGGGTCCACGTCGGACTTCCACTGCTCCAGCTCAATGGGCTTATCTAATGCGGTAGGCACCTTAGCGGGCGGCGACACCGCCTCAGAGGATGGTACTTTCTGACCAGCCGGGGAGGTATAGGTGGTAGCGCTTACTTCAGAAGCTGGGGTACCCGTGGTGGGCGTAGTAGCAGCTTGGGCATTGGCGGGCCCTTCTGACTGGCAGCTGGCCAAAGTACCGGCCGCCACGCCCACGGCCAGGCCCCGGCCGGCTAGGGTTAAGAATTCTTTACGGGAAACCTCCCGGCTGGCTTCCCGCAGCACGGTGCTGAGTAATTCATTGGTAATTGACATAGAGCGTAAAGTCAGATGATGATACGGGAAAGCATACTGGCTGGAGGGCAGGAAGTTGCCATTGCCCAGAATCATGAACCGGCCTTTACACGGGCATGCAAGCACTACTAACTGGGGCAGCCTGTGCCCAGAGGTGGCCTAGCAGCAGAAAAGAAGAGTTGAAAAGCGCCGCACTTTTGCCCAAGTTGCGAGAGTTTTTGCCTGTTTTCTTCCCCTCCATGTTGGTTTTTCGTGTTCTGTTAAGCGCTATGCTAGGCCTATTAAGCTTGCTGGCGGCACCGGCTTTTGCCCAGAAAAAAGTAGCTGTAGCCGCCGCAAGCACCGCTAGGCCAGTCTGGCTAGATCAGCAGATCCGGGAATCGGCGGTGTTGCGCCAGCACAACGTGGGCGTGTGCCTGACTGATGTGGCTACGGGAGAGGTGGTGTATGAGATGAACTCTGACCGGTACTTTACGCCGGCCAGCACCATGAAGCTGTTTAGCCTGTACGCGGGCCTGCACATGCTGCCCGACTCATTGCCCAGCCTGCACTACGTATTGCGCCAAGACTCTCTGCTGTTTTGGGGCACCGGCGACCCAACCCTCCTGCATGGTGATGTGCCCTCAAGCCGGGCGCTAACCTTTCTGCAAAACCGCCCCGAAAAGCTGTTTTACGCTGCGGTGCCCTGCGCCCCGGCATACGGGCCCGGCTGGACCTGGGACGACTACAATTACTATTTCCAGCCTGAGCGGGGGGCATTCCCGGTGTACGGGCACACGGTGCGCTTCTACGCCAAAGCCGGGCAGCCGCTGCCCCGCGTGTATCCCCGCTTTTTTCGGCCGTTAATGGCGGTGGCACCCATCGGGTACCCAAATATGGCCGATGATCATGTGCGGCGCGAAACGCTTGAAAACCGCTTTTGCGTTTTCCCCAGCTCCAAAAACTGGGTTGATGAGACTCCCTTCCGCACGAGCACGTCGTTGCTGCTCCAACTTCTGCAAGACACCTTGCGGCGCCCCATTCTGCCGGCCGCACTGCGCCTTCGCCCCCAAGACTCCGTGCGTACCCTGCGGGGCTTGGCAGTAGACTCATTGTACCGCCGCATGCTGCGCGTGAGTGATAATTTCCTAGCGGAGCAGCTGCTGCTTATGTGCGCCTCCAGCCTGAGTAATGATTCTCTTAGCTCACAGCGGGTTATCAGGGCCATGCAGGCGAACTACTTGCGTACCCTCCCCGATAAGCCCCAGTGGGTAGATGGCTCGGGGCTCTCACGCTTGAACCTCGTGACGCCGCGCACCTTGGTAGCCTTGCTGCTGAAGCTACACCAGGAGGTGCCCGAGCCTCGCCTCTTCGACTGGCTAGCCGCCGGTGGCCGGCAGGGCACCTTGCGCCGCGTATACCGCGACCCGCAAGGCCCCTGGCTCTGGGGCAAAACCGGTACGCTTACCAACAACCACAACCTGGTGGGGTACCTGCGCACAAAATCAGGCCGGCTGCTGGCCTTCAGCTTCATGAACAACAACCACATAGCCGAGACCAGCACCATCCGGAAGGAAATGGAGCGAGTACTGACGCAGGTACGGGAGCGGATGTAGCAGTTTCGGGGAGGCCCAGGGCATTACGGATGGTATTGCGGCTAGTACAGCACCCGGAACTTGATGGTGTGCTCCACTTTGCGCAACTCACCAATAACCTCCTGCTCGTACTGCTTGTCGATGTCGGTAATCACGTAGCCGATGTGCTCGTTGGTTTTGAGGTACTGGCCTAGGATGTTGACGTGGTGCTGGGCCAGCACGTTGTTGATGCGGGCCAGCACGCCGGGCACATTGTGGTGAATGTGAATGAGGCGGTGGGCCTGCTGCTCAGGCAGCTGAATGTTGGGGAAGTTGACGCTCTGCTGGGTGTTGCCGGTGTTCACGTACTGCATAATACGCTCGGGCACAAACTCGGCAATGTTGCGCTGGGCCTCGGCGGTGCTGCCGCCAATGTGGGGCGTGAGCAGTACGTTGGGCAGGCCGCGCAGCTCACTCTCAAAGCTTTCGTGGTTGGTTTTGGGCTCGTGGGGGAACACATCGACGGCGGCACCGCCGAGGTGGCCGGAGCGGAGCACGGCCGCCAGGGCCGGCACGTCTACCACGTGGCCGCGGCTGTTGTTAAGCAGGAGGGCGCCGGGCTTCATCATGGCCAGCTCCGCGGCCCCAATGAGGTTGGTATTGGC
This sequence comes from Hymenobacter taeanensis, assembly GCF_013137895.1. Lineage (NCBI taxonomy): Bacteria > Pseudomonadati > Bacteroidota > Cytophagia > Cytophagales > Hymenobacteraceae > Hymenobacter > Hymenobacter taeanensis. The sequence goes on along the minus strand of NZ_CP053538.1, from coordinate 365,337 downwards.
GGGGCGGCCATCCACGTGCAGGGTCACGATATCGGACTGGCGGAGCAGCTCCTCCAGGGTGCGGCACTTCACGGCGTTGCCGAGCTGGAGCTTTTCGGCCACATCGTAGTACATCACTTGCATACCAACGGCCTCTGCCACCACGGAGAGCTGGGAGCCAATGTTGCCGTAGCCCACAATGCCGAGCTTCTTGCCCCTAATTTCAAAGGCGCCTTTCGCCGACTTATCCCACTCGCCCTCGTGCATTTTGGGGCTCTTCTCGGGGATGCGGCGGGCCAGCATGATAATTTCACCTAGGGCTAGCTCTACTACCGAACGGGTGTTGGAGAAGGGGGCGTTGAACACGGCCACGCCCTTCTTCATGCATCCGGTCAGGTCAATCTGGTTGGTGCCGATGCAGAAGGCGCCCACAGCAATGAGGCGGTTGGCGGCTTCCAGCACCCGCGCCGTTACTTGCGTTTTGCTCCGGATGCCCAAAATGCTCACGCCTTCAATCTGCTGCACCAGCTCGTCTTCGTCTAGGCCACCGGGTACGGAATCTACCTGGTAACCTTCCTGGCGGAACATCTCCGCGGCGCGCGGATCAGGGTTTTCGAGGAGCAGAACTTTAATGCGGTTTTTCGGATAAGAGAGCGTCATCGGAAGCTTATTCTGGTAGAGAAATTCGTCGAAAGAGGGTAGTACTTCATCGGCACGGGCTACTACGGCCTCGCGGTGCACGTTCTCGGTGAAGGCGTAGAAGCGGTTGGCCAGGCCAGCCTCCCGAATCTGGTAGTCGGTGTAGCCGTCGCCGAGGGCGTACACGTCGCCCTCCAACTCAAGCTCGCGGAGCTGCAGAATTTTGCCGCCGTCGCGGCTGAGCACGTTGTTGGTGTCGAAGCCGGTGATACGGCCGTCGGCATCAAAGGTGAAGGTGTTGGCCAGCACATGGTCGGCATCGATGCCAAACTCAGCCACCACCGGCTCAATAAACTCCCGAAACCCGCTGCTGACGATGTACACCCGCCCCGGAAAGCGCTCGAAGAAGCTGCGGTTGCGGATAATGCTCTCCGAAACTTTGCCTTTCAGCCGCTCCACTAGCAACGCAATATGTTCGCGCCGGGCGGGCAGCAGCTCCAGGCGCTGCTTCAACGACTCGGAGAAGTTCAGCTCGCCGCTCATGCCGCGGTCGGTGAGGGCCCGGATGGCGCCCACCACTTCCTCCCGGTTGGGCTGGCCCTGCAGGGCAATGTCGGCGAGTTCATCAAGCCCTTCTACCTGGGTGAAGGTGCTGTCGAAATCAATAATGAGATAGGGGAGCGGTTGAGCAGGTTCTGGCATAACGGGGGCAAGGTAGAATGGAACGGCCAATAGGGCGCAAGCGCACAATGGCGCGTTCTACGATTTCAAACCCATAAAGAATGTAAAGGCCACTACCTATTGAGCAGATTTTACCAATATTTTGAGGCATGCCAGTATTTCTGATGTTGCTTTTTAGCCTGTTGTTGCCTGCCCCACCACCTCCAACGGCGGCGGTAGCTTTCCAGCGAATTGCGGCCGCCACGTACCAGCAGGCCCATCGGGCAGCGCGGCCCACCGTGGCACCAGCTACCTTCCCGGTAAAGGCTCTCAACGGACAATTGGTTATTCCTACCGCCGTGGGGCCCCAAACTTTCCGTAACATTATCATCGATGAAAAAGCCGTAGCTAACGGCCATTCAGAAGAGGAAACCGAGACCTACACGTACCACGGCTTCCTGCCTAACTACCAGCGGCATGTGGTGGAGGTGGCCTTCTACGAAACAGCCGAATGGTGGCTGATTAGCCCCGAAGGCCGGCGCCTGACCCTGTACGGTGCGCCCTTGTACGCGCCCGACCAGCAGAGTATTGCTACCATATGCCCCGGGCTGGAGTACAGCGGCGGTCAGCCCAACGCCGTGCAGCTCTTGCAGGTGCAACAGGGTGTGCTGCGCCCAGTATGGGAAGTGCGCCCCGAGAATTGGGAGCCGGCTGAGCTGTTTTGGGTGAACAGCACCACGCTCTACTTAAAGCGAACGGAGTACCCCAAGGGCCAGGAAGGCCCCACTACGTATTGGAAGCCAAGCATAGCGGCCAAGGCTCACTAGTAAGTTGCTTAGAGTGTACAAATTGCTGAGGTGCAAGCGGCACCTGTAGCGAAGCCGACCGTGACTCGCAGGTTTGGCAGCGCATTGGGCTGATGGCCGAGGCACTGTTTTTGTACAACCTACTTGGTTAGCGACTTGATAAGGAATAGGGTATAATGCCCGAAATAAAATCATTAGAAATACGCGGCCGGGGTTATGAGCTGCAACCATTCTCGGTTATGCCACTCCTCTTGCAGGCAAAAGGGCTGGTGCCTTTGTTATGCCTCACGCACATCTCTGACTGCCTTTTCTATTCCTTCTGTGAAATATATTCTACTGATTACGAGCTTCATTCTTGTTGCACAATCTGCTTACGCGCAGAAAACCGAGTACTCAGCTCACTTAACCTCGGGCGGACTGGCCTACCGGGGCGTTTCGGCGGTGGCTACTACCAGTATTGATCTTTCGGGGGTGGCGGCAGGATATGGGCCTCGGACCGGCAATGTCTATGGGAAGCGCCTGGGGCTTTCTTACGGCGCAGGAGCCCAGGTGCAACGAATAACGCGTAAAAACAGCCTGTTGGGCGTGCAGGCGGGCTATGAAGTGCTCCGGAGCCGCGTAAATATTACCCATGTAGACCTTCATAAAATAGACGAATATTCTGCGCAGGGACGTGCCAACTTAGCCACTCATTTCGTGAACATACACCCGTACTACGGCCACCGCTTCCGGGTGAAAGGGGTGGAGCTTGATGTAACGGCCGGACCAGAGGTAGGGCTGATGCGCAAGTCAAGAGAGCATAGCCAAGCCATTTACGACAACGGCTCCAGGGTTACCACAGACGTAGAACAAGGAGTGCGGCCCAAGGCCGATGTGCGGGCTCGGGTGAACGTAACGGCCTACTACCAGCGCGTAGGCCTATCCGTAGGCTATGCCCACGGGGTAACCAACTACCGCAAAGGCTATTTGGGAGGAACCAATGACCTGTTTACCCAAGTGTTTCGGGCTGGCTTGGCGTACCGCTTTATGTAGGAAGGAAGTGGCCTAGAGCTCGTAAAACTCAACCGGCAAGCCGTCGGGGTCCTGAATGAAGGTGAAGCGCCGGCCGGTAGCTTCGTCTATCCGAATGAGCTCGTAGGCCACTTGGTGCCTATCCAATTCGCGTACGGTGGCATCGAGGTCAGTGACGGCGAAGGCTAAGTGGCGTAGGCCAGTAGCCTCGGGGCGGGAGAGGCGCGCAGGGGTTTCGGGGAAGGAAAACAGCTCGATGAGGTACTGCCCATTGAGGGCCAGATCCAGCTTGTAGGAGTTGCGGGCGGCGCGGTAGATTTCCTGTTGCACCTCCAGGCCCAGCACCTCGGTGTAAAACCGTTTTGACGCGGCGTAATCGGAGCAGATGATGGCAATGTGATGGACGCGGAGCAGGGAAAGCATAGGAAACGCAGCAGGAGCGAGGCCGAAGGTGGCCCGGCAATATCGGCGAAAATGCGTTTCTTACTCCTGTCACTAGCCGCTGCCCCCATGAAACGACTCACCTCTGCGTGTCTGTTGGTTGCTGCCCTCTGCGCGAACCCGGCACCAGCGCAGGCACAAAAAGCCGTTACGTTTCAGACCCTGGATGGGCGCCGCCTGCGCAGCCCCAATATCGACCGGCTAGTGCAGCAGCTCATGGACTCAGCCCGCATACCGGGGCTGGCCCTGGCTCTGCTGGAAGACAACAAAGTGCGGTATCTGCACACCTACGGGCTGCGCAACCTCGAAACCCGCGCCCCCTTGGAGCCCAGCACCGCCATGTACGGCGCGTCTCTGAGCAAGGCGGTGTTTGCCTACCTCGTGATGCAGTTGGTGCAGGAAAAGCGCCTCAACCTCGATAGGCCTCTGCATGAGTATATGCCTAAGCCTCTGCCCGAATACGATGCCTACCGTGAGCTGGCCGGCGACGAGCGGTGGCGCCAGCTCACGGCCCGTATGGCCCTCACGCACACCACCGGCCTACCCAACTGGCGCTGGATTGAGCCCGACAAAAAGCTGCGCTTCAAGTTTGCGCCCGGTGCCCACTATTGGTACTCCGGCGAAGGCCTGCAGCTGTTGCAACTGGTGGTGGAGCAGATAACCGGGAAAAGCCTGACGGAGCTGAGTACCGAGCGAGTTTTTCAGCCCCTAGGCCTGTCGCGCACCAGCTACGTGTGGCAACCAGCCTTTGAGGGCAATTACGCCCTGGGTTACGACGAGCAGGGCCAGCCCCTGGAAAAGCGCAAGCGCACCAAGCCCGGCGCAGCCGGCTCCCTGGAAACCACGCCCGCCGACTACGCCGCCTTTCTGGCCGCCGTGATGCAGGGCCGCGGCCTGACGCCCGCCGCCAAACAGGAAATGACCCGTGGGCAGGTGCACATTCCCTACAAGGCTCAGTTTGGGCCGCTGGCCACCGTGGCCGCCCCCGACAGCAACCGTACCATCCGGCTGGCCTACGGGTTGGGCTGGGGCACATTTGAGTCGCCAAAGTATGGTCACGCCTACTTCAAAGAAGGCCACGACGACGGTTGGGAAAACCACAGCGTGGTGTTTGCTAACCAAAAAAAGGGCCTATTGCTGATGAGCAACAGCTCTAACGCCGACGGCATTTTCAGGCAACTTCTGGAGCGCCTACTCGGCGACACCGACACCCCGTGGCAGTGGGAAAACTACGTGCCGTACACCGCAAAGCAGGAATAGTACCCGGAAGCTGTGGCACCCAGGTACAGGCACTTCCGCGCATCAGCCTGACGTAAAATGAACCTGCTAGGCCACTCGTCTGGCTTCGCTGGCGGGTATCCACCTATCGGCTTGGCAGTTGGGGCAGGTGGCAGTGCCCCCGCGCGGGAGCTCCTGCACGTGGCCGCAGGTAGCACAGGCATATTTCCCGGCTTCTTCTACTCGTTTGCGGGTATGCTCCACGCGTTCCGGCCAAATAGGCATACCGGGCCGCACGGGTTCCTGCTCGTCGAAGAAGAAGATGCTGAGGTTGCCGGTGGCCTCAATGTAGGCGCGGCGTACCTGGCCTAGGTGTTCCACTTGGAGCTGGCGCAGTTCCCCAAACAGCTCCTTTTGCGTCAGGTTCTGCTTGCGAAAGTTTTCAAGTTGAATAAGCCCATTTTCTACCAGCAGTACCGGCTTGCCCTCCAGCCAGTCGCTGAACTTGGTAAACCTCTCTGTGAGGCGGTTGAAGAGCAAATAGAGCCCCGTAACCACGGCAAATACCACGACGGCATACAGCAGGGGAGTATCGTGGTAGAGCATGGCGTCGCCGGCGGCGGAGCCCAGGCCCAGAATAATGCTCAGCTCAAAGATGGAGAGCTGCCGCACGCCCCGCCGCCCCGTAACGCGCAGGGCGCCCAACATGAGCAGGTACGTTACCACGCAACGAAATACTACTTCCAGCAGAAAGAGCGGGGGCGCATCAACAGAAAAAAGGATTCGGTCCCAATCAAAGGGCTTGATATCAGCGGCAAGCAACATACAGGATAGCAGCAGGTAAAGAAGGGAAGCAGCCCCATTCTCCAGCCCTAACGCAACTGCTGTGCTTCCGGTTAGCGGAGTAGCACGCTTTATTAACGGCTACTCTAAGCTTACTCTTCCGGCGGCTTGGGCAGCGGCTGCATCATATGGAACGTGGTAGGTGCAAAACCCTGGGATTCCCAAAACCGGCGGCCGGCCGGGTTGGCTACTGCTACCTGCAGCTCCAGGTGGTCGGCACCCTGGGCTGTGAGCCACTCTTTGGCAACTCCAAACAGCGCCCGCCCCAGGCCCTGGCGCCGGTGAGCCTCCCGCACAATGGTCTCGGCAATGTAGCCGCGCCGGAAGTAGTGCATGCCGGTGCTGCCCACTTGGTACGTAGCCACCATCAGGCCTAGCAGACCGTAGCGCCCCTGGGCTACAAACATGCGGGTGTTGGTCTCGGCCAAACGGGTGCGCAACACCCGCTTCAGCTGGAAATCGGCGCTGGGGTGATACCCAAATACAGGATGAAACGTCTGGTGCTCATCCATTAGCTCGCACCACAGGCTGTAGAGTTCATCCAGGTCCTTGTGGGTAGCAATGCGAATGGTCATGCAGGGGTGAATATGATTAGCGCATAAGCAAGCTACAACCAGAACTCGACAGTACAAATTGAGCAGTGCGCAATGAGTAGTATACTCCATTGCGCACTGCTCATTATTCATTACTCATTGATTATGCGCTGGCCTGGCCTAGCTCCGAGAGGTCTTCGGGGCTCAGCTGTAGCTCAGTGGCTTTCAGGAGCTCCGTCACCTGCTCGGGGCTGGTGGCGCTGGCAATGGGGGCCGTGAGGCCGGGCTGGGCCATGATCCAGGCCAAGGCTACCTGGGCTTGGGTGGCCTGCAGGCGAGACGAAACTGCATCAAGAGCACCGAGGATTTTCAGGCCTTTGTCGTTGAGGTATTTTTGGCCTACGCCGCCGCCACGGGCGCTTTTCTTGAGGTCTTCCTCACGGCGGTACTTGCCGGTCAGGAAGCCTGCGGCCAGGCCGTAGTAGGGAATCACGCCAATGTTCTGCTCCTGCATGAGGGGCAGCAGGTCCTGCTCAAACTCGGTGCGGTCGTAGAGGTTATACAGGGGTTGCAGGCTCTCGTAACGTGGAAAGCCGTGCTTGGCGCTGGCCTCGATGGACTCGCGCAGGCGGGCCGCCGAGAAGTTGGAGGCCCCAATGGCGCGCACCTTTCCTTCCTTCACCAGCTGGGCATAGGCCTCCAGGGTCTCCTCCACGGGCGTGGTGGGGTCGTCTTTGTGTGATTGATACAGATCGATATAATCCGTCTGGAGGCGCTTGAGGGAGCCTTCCACGGCCCGCAGAATGTAGTCTTTCTTAAGGCCCTTGTTCTCGGGGTTTACTTCCCAGCCTACTTTAGTGGCGATGATGACGTCGTCGCGGCGGCCGCGCTGCTGCAGCCACTTGCCGATGATAGTTTCCGACTCGCCGCCCACGTGGCCCGGCACCCACACCGAGTAGCCATCGGCTGTATCAATAGTATTGCCGCCGCCCGCCACAAAGGCATCCAGGATGCGGAAAGAAGTGGCTTCGTCGGCGGTCCAGCCGAATACGTTGCCGCCCAGCACGAGGGGCGCAATCTGCAGGCCGGAGCGGCCCAGTTCACGATGTTGCATACTGTAGAATCGAGTGGATGATATAGTTAGCATAAACCCATTTGAAGGCTCCTGGGTTATGGCGCTTCGGTGTATTTTAGGGCATGGCCAGCAAGCTCGATACCCTGAAAGTAGTAGATGTGCCCGACCGAGCCACGTGGCGCGCTTAGCTGGAAGTGCACTACACGCAGCCTGCCAGCGTGTGGCTCACGCTGTATAAAAAGGAAAGTGGCCAGCGCCTCATGACCTACGCCGACACCGTGGAAGAAACCCTTCGTTTTGGCTGGGTTGACTCTTACCCTCGCGCGTAGATTGGGGGTAGGTGCAACATACCCGTCCGTCATGTCGAGCTTGTCAAGGCATCTCGCATGCTGACGCTAGAACGAGTAGAGGCGCAATATTTTGCGGCTCGTCGTTGAACGACCGGCTTATAACGATTGGCCTAGGACGGCTCAAGCTGCACAACATCAGCAATTAGCAGACGCAAAATATTGCGTCTCTACCCGTTCTGGCGTCAGCACGCGAGATGCCTTGACAAGCTCGACATGATGTTCTCTTTCAGTTGTCCCCACAGCTTGGTGTAGTACCTTCACTGCCATGCTACGAATCTGCCTTCTGCTTCTGAGCCTGGGGAGCATCCTGCTGCTGGGAGCCACGCCGGCGCCTATCATTACGGAGCGCAACTTTCAGGCGCACTTCGACCACTATGGCGTGAAGGGCTCCATCTTACTTTTCGAGAAGCCGGCCGGCCGGTATGTGGCCTATAACCTGCAACGCTGCCGCCAGGGTTTCCTGCCCGCCTCGACTTTCAAGATTCCCAATACCCTAATCGGCCTACAAACCGGCGCCCTTCCCGACACGGCTACTATGTGCAAGTGGGATGGGGTGCAGCGCAAGTTTCCGCAGTGGAACCATGATATGACGTACGCCCAGGCCTTGCGCGTATCGTGTGTGCCGTGCTACCAACAGCTGGCCCGGCGGGTAGGGGTGGAGTCCTACCACCAGTGGCTCCGGAAACTAGCCTACGGCCACATGGATGTTACGCCCCAGAATCTGGATGGATTCTGGCTGGATGGCAACTCCCGCATCACGCAGTTTGAGCAGCTCGATTTCCTGCAGCGCCTGCACGCTGAGAAGCTGCCCATTGCCACTCAGCACCAGCGGGCTGTGAAACGGATTTTACAGCTCCAGAAAACGCCTGAATACACGCTCTACGGCAAAACGGGCTGGACCTTCAGCTCTGCCACCAACGTTGATAACGGCTGGTTTGTAGGCTGGCTCGACCGCGCCGATGGCCGCACGATCTATTTCGCGCTAAACATAGAGCCACAATCAGGATCCGCAAATGACCAGTTCATCAACGCCCGCCGCGCCATCACCGAAGCGGTGCTTCGGGAAATGAAGTGGCTGTAGCTGAATTTCCTTATTGTAGAAACAAGAAAATATTATTTAGATGGATGATGTGATATATTTATTTCGAGGTGTAAGTATTAGCGGAGATAAATTAATTGGTGTATTAGAGTCAAAAGAATATGATGAAAGCGATGTTAGTGCTTTGCTTTATGTATTAAGGAAAACTGTTGATAACAGGCTCATTAATACAATATGCCTTGCCTTCGCTGGCCTAAAGTACAATGAATCTATACCAGATATGATGAGGTTATTGTCAAGTGAGATGACGAGAAATAAAAAGGGAACTATCTTATATTCAATGAAGGCGTTAAAGTATGAAAAGTATCTGCCGGATATATTTCGAATGCTCAATGATGATTTTTCCTTTGAGGCTTTTAATATGATTTACCTAATGATAGATGAGTGCAGTGCTACCAAGAATAATAAGATGTATTTGCGTGAGGTGCTAATTAATATTGAATCTAGGAATTTGAGAAGTGTTTTTATTCACCAAATAAGGCGTGAAATAAAATTGAAATTGTCTAGCCCTATCTCTTTTCCAATCAAGAAAGTGAGTAGAGCGAAGAGGAATTAATCCAGCAAAGAGAGTATACTGTACATTTACTCTATGCGCATACTCGCACTGCTTGGCTTTCTACTCCTCACGCGTCTAAGCTTGTCCCAGACGACGCCGGCGGATGTGCTCATTCGCAACGGCCGGCTCTACGATGGCACCGGTAACGCCTGGACGTATGCTGATGTGGCCATTAGGGCCGGGCGGATTGTGGCCGTAGGCCAGTTGCCCGCCGATTTTGCTGCTACTACCGTCATTGATGCGAAAGGCTTGGCCGTGGCGCCGGGCTTTATCGACGTGCACACCCACATTGAAGACGATGAAGTGCGCCAGCCTACGGCCGATAACTTCCTCTACGATGGCGTAACAACGGTAGTAACCGGCAACTGTGGCTCGTCAAGGTTGCCGCTAGGCCAGTATTTCCGAACCCTCGATAGTCTGCACCTCTCCGTGAATACGGCCTCGTTTGTGGGGCATGGCACTGTGCGCAAAGCCGTGATGGGCCGGTCCAAGCGGGCTCCTAGTGAGGCGGAACTGCGGCAGATGGAGGATCTGGTGGCTCAGGCCATGCAAGACGGAGCCGTGGGCCTATCCTCGGGGCTGATTTACGTGCCGGGTACGTATTCCCGCACGCCCGAAATGGTGCGGCTGGCCCGGGTGGCTGCCCAGTACCACGGTCTCTACGCCACCCACATGCGCAACGAAAGCGACAGTGTGACCTTTGCCATTCAGGAGGCGCTGCAAGTGGCCCGTGAAGCCGGCCTGCCCCTCGAAATATCTCACTTGAAACTAAGCGGTCAGCAGAACTGGGGCCAAGCCGATAAGCTGCTAGGCCTCATTGAGCAAGCCCGCCAGGCCGGTCAGCAAGTCACCATCGACCAGTATCCGTACACGGCCAGCTCTACCTCACTTAGCACCCTGCTCCCCGATGATGTACAAGCCGACGGTCGCGACTCCCTGCGCGTGCGGCTGCAGCGCCCGAAGGTGCGCGCCGCCGTGGAAGCCGATATGCTCCGGCGCCTGAAGCGGCGCGGCCTCAAGCACTTCAGCTACGCCGTGGTGGCCAGCTTCCCGCCAGATACCAGCTACCAGGGCCTCAGCATTGAGGAAATCAACCGCCGCCGAAAGCGCCCCCACAACGCCCGCGCCGAGGCGGCCACTATCATGGAGCTTGTGCTGGAGCATGATGCCGGCATGGTGTTTCATGGCATGAGTGAGCCCGATGTGCAGCAGATTATGCGTTACCCGCAGAACATGGTGGCTTCTGATGCCAGCATCCGGGTGTGGCAGCAGGGCATGCCGCACCCCCGCGGTTACGGCTCCAATGCCCGCGTGCTAGGCCACTACGTGCGCGAACTGCACGTGCTCACCCTCGAAGACGCCATCCGGCGCATGACCAGCCTGCCCGCCCAAACTATGGGCTTCACCGACCGTGGCCTGCTGCGCCCCGGCTACGCCGCCGACATCGTCATCTTCGACCCGGCCACGGTGCAAGACCGCTCCACCTTCACGCAGCCTCATCAATATTCGGTGGGTATGCGCTACGTGTTGGTAAACGGCCGCCTGACGGTGCAGGAGGGGAAGCATACTGGCCTGCGCAATGGGCAAGTGTTGTATGGGGGCGGTAAGAGGTAGTTTGCACATCGGGGCGCCTCACCCCCCGGCCCCCTCTCCGGAAAAAGAGAGGGGGAGCCGAGAGCCGAACATTCTTACTGCGTTGTGCGGGTGGATGTGCTGTTAGGGACAACAGGCTTTACCGTTTCTCCAGCACCCGCCAGCCATGAGCGGGTACGGGCAGGGTGTTGTTAGGCTGGAGTAGAAGTTGCTCTTCGCTGAAAACGTCGAGGTAGTTTCCGGCCGCTTCTGCTGGCAGCTCCAGCGTTTGTGGCTCTGCACTGATGTTTACGGCTACCAATACTGCCGCTGCGCCGTGGTGGCGGATGAAGGCATACACATCGGGGGCGGAGGGCAGGCGTTGGAAACGGCTTTCTAGCTGGCCGTTGTGCAGGGCGGGGTGGCGCTTTTTGAGCTGGAGCAGGCGGGTGTAGAAATCCTGGAGTGGGTAGCCTCGCCAGTCAATGGTATCCTTGTCGAAGAACTCCAGTCGCTTGTTTAGGGCTGCCTCCTGGCCTGAGTACACTAAGGGCATACCAGGGAGCAGGCAGGTAAGTACGGCAAATGGCAGTACGTTGGAGCCCAAGCGCTCGTACTCAGTACCGTCCCAGCTATTCACGTCGTGGTTGCTGGTGAAGTGCATGAGGTACACGCTGGGCGGGTACTTGGCGCGCTCGGCGGCTAGGTACACATCGATATCGTGGAGGGGCTGCTTTCCCTCAGCAATATGGTCGAGGAGGTAGTGCAGGCGCAGGCCAAACGTCATGTCGAAGGCGCGCTCCAGTAGCTTGGTGTCGCTGTTAAACTCCGCCCAGGTCAGGCCGCCGGAGGGGTAGAGCTCATCCCACTCGGCTAGCATAAACACTGGTTTCAGCTGGTCGAGCTCCTGGCGGGCCGCATCCCAAAAGTCGGTGGGCACCAGGCCGGCCACGTCGCAGCGGTAACCGTCGATATCGGCCTCGCGCACCCAGTAGAGCAGGGCGTCGGTCATGTAGCGGCGCAGGGCTGGCTGGTTGTAGTCGAGGTCGATGACGTCGTGCCAATCGGCTACGGGCGGCACGAACTGGCCTAGCGCATCTTTGGTGAACCACTCGGGGTGTTGCTCGGCCAGTGGGTTGTCCCAACTGGTATGGTTGGCCACCCAATCGAGCAGCACATACAGGCCTAGGGCGTGCGCAGTCTGCACGAGGTGGCGCAAATCATCTAGCGTTCCAAACTCAGGGTTTACGCCGTAGTAGTCCTGCACGGCGTATTGGCTGCCCAGGGTACCCTTGCGGTTCACCTGCCCAATCGGGTGAATGGGCATCAGCCAGACAATGGTGATGCCCATGGCCGCCAAGCGCGGCAGGTGTTCCTCGAAGGCCCGGAATGTGCCCTCGGGCGTGTATTGCCGGATATTTACTTCGTAAATGCTGGCGTGCGCCGCCCAGGCAGGGTGCTGCAATTGAAACAGGTGCGCGTTTGGGTGTAGCTCGGAGTAGGTCACGGAAGGAAGCAGAGTTGCGAAACAAACTCGTGTGCCTACGCAGAAATGCCCAAGCCGGCTACCGCCAGGCCAGGTTAGGTGCGCACTACGTCGGTATCAATGGGGGTATAGCCCAGCTGCCGGCTCATGCTCAGGACCTGGCCTTTGTGGTGAAACTCATGCGTTATTACGTGCGTGAAAAGCGCCAACGGCGTTAGCAGCACTGGCTCAGCGCGGTGCGGCACCCGCCAGGAATACTCCGTTTGCCACTGACCTTGAAAGTGTTCCAGAAAGTCTGCAACCAGCTCATCTGCCTGTGCATACAACTGGCCTGCGGCAGCTACATCCGGCACTGTGGCAGCATCAGGCAGTGGCCCCGACTGGCCGAGGGCCACATTCACAAGCCAGTGCTGGTAGGTGGCAGCTCCATGCACCAATACATCACGGATGCTACTGTGGTTGAAGTCCGGAAGAGGAGCCATAAAATCAGCTGGAGCCAGGGTGGCGCAATAGGCCAACAAAACTCCGCGGGCACTCCTGACTAGGTCGTATTGGGCAGTGAGAAGCTGGTGCATGATAGTTAGGCTACCTGTGTCGCCAAAAGGAAGTGAAGGGGTACTGCGAATCGCCAGCCCCGCCTGGCGCTAGGTGGAGCATTTTTGTGGCGGCTGGTTCAGGGGCTTCAGCTCTTCTGGGCAATTACCAGCACCGATTTTCCAAAATTGTGCAGCAGCAGCTTATCCGTGAAGCGGGAGATGGGCACCATCATTGTATCCCAGAACTTGATCTGCTTTAGCGTGGGGTTGCTTTGCTTCAGCAGCAGCTTGTTGGCGGTAGAAGCCAGCATGCCCACGCTATCCAGATAAGAAGCCTGCAGAATTTTGCTCTGAGGCGGCATTACGCGGAGCAAAGAGGTCCGCGAGTACCGGCGGAAGTGACCAATAGCTTTGTCAAACGGGCTGAACAGCCACTGGTGAGCCGGCACAATAATAAGCAGTACGCCACCGGGTGCCAGGTGCTCATAGGCCCTGGCCAGCTCAGCAGCATCGTGCTCAATGTGCTCAATCACATCAATGTAAAGAATGGCATTGTACAGATCAGTGGCGGGCAAATCGGCGAGTAGGCCAGTGTGCAGGCGGCAGCAGGCGGGCAGCTGCCCAGAGTTCAGCAGGTCCTGAATATTGGCCGCGAGGTCTGCATCGGGCTCCACGCAAAGCCAGTCGGCTTGGGTGCCATCGCACAGGGAGAGGGTGGTGCCGCCAATGCCGGCTCCTACCTCCAGTACACGTCCTTTTAAATGGGGCTTGAGTTTATTGCCGTAGTAGCTCTTCCAGTTGGTGGCTTTTTCAAAAAGCGTTAACTCATCACCGATATAGTGGGTAACGTCTGGTGCAGGCATGGAAACAGGCAAAATAGAGTAAGCAAAGGCCTCTTAATACTACAAAAAGTTTTGTCTGAGGCTTGGTGCAAGGGCAAAAGTAGAATAAGCTTCGGGATGAGGCTTACTTCTGATCTGGCAGGCGCTCATATACCCGGTAGCTGTGGGGCGGCAGCAGCACCCGCGAGCCCGAGCCCAGCTTCAGCACCTGCTCACTAAACAACTCCCGGTACACGCCTGGCCCCAGGGTGCGCATCGTGATTTCATGAGGAAGGCGGCTGAGGTTGGTGGCCACCACCACACCGGTTTCGCCCTTGCGCCGCACGAATACCACCACTTGCCGGTCGGTGCTGGCGGGCAGGCGCTCAAACTCGCTGCAGGCGTCGCCGTTGCGCAGGGCGGGGTGGCGCTTTTTAAGCTGCAGCAGGCGGGTATAGAAATCCTGCAGTGGGTAGCCGCGCCAGTCAATGGTATCCTTGTCAAAAAAGCGGAGCCGCTTTTTCAGCGCCGCTTCCTGGCCGCTATACACCATGGGCATGCCCGGCAGCAGGGCGGCCAGCACGGCCAGGGGTTGGGCATTGGCGCCCACGCGCTCATATTCCGAGCCATCCCAGCTGTTGATGTCGTGGGAGGTGGTGAAGTTCATCAGGTACACCTGAGCGGGGTAGCGGCGGCGCTCATCGGCCAGGTACTTATCGAGGGCGGCTACGGGCTTTTTATTGTTGGCAATGCTATCGAGCAGCGCGTGCAGGCGCAGGCCATAGGTCATGTCGAAAGCCTGCTCCAGCAGTTTGGTCTCGGGGTTGAAGTCTTCGCGCTTCAGGAAGGTGGGCGGAAACAGCTCGTCCCACTCCGCCAGCATAAATACCGGCTTAATCTTCTCTAGCCGCTGGCGGGTGTCGTTCCAAAAATCGGTGGGCACCAGTCCGGCCACATCGCACCGGAAACCATCAAACCCGACTTCGCGCACCCAGTAGGCCATGCTTTCCTGCATGTATCGGCGTAGTTCGGGCTTGCTGTAATCAAGGTCAATAACATCTTGCCAGTCAGAAACGGGGGGCTGAAACTGGCCTTGCTTGCTCTTGGTGAACCACTCAGGGTGCTCTTTTGAGAGCTTGCTGTCCCAGCTGGTGTGGTTGGCCACCCAGTCAAGAATAACGTGCATGCCCCGTTTGTGGGCCTCGTTAACGAGGTGGCGCAGGTCATCTAGATTGCCAAACTCGGGGTTTACGGCGCGGTAATCCTGAATGGAGTATTGGCTGCCCAGGGTGCCCTTGCGGTTAAGCTGGCCAATGGGCTGCACCGGCATCAGCCACAAAATGCCCACCCCCATTTTCTGCAAGCGCGGCAGGTGGGCCTCAAACGCCCGAAACGTGCCTTCGGGCGTGTACTGCCGGATGTTGACCTCGTAAATACTGGCAGAGTCGGCCCAGGCGGGGTGGCGAATGGTGTAGGCCTCCGGCAGGGGCACATCGCAGGGCGCAGTGGCGGCGTTTTCTGAGCCGGAACAAGCGGCTAACAGGCCTAGCAGTAAAACGCTGAGCAGACGAAAAGAGGCGGTTGACATAGCTGCAACATACCAGTTTTCTGGGTGAGGAGGCGGGAAGGCCTGTTCCGCCAAAACCACCCGAACGCGGCACTGCGGTAGCCAAAAGGCTACAACAGCACCGCGTCCGGCTGGTATATAGTTGGTATGGAGTGACCTATGAAGAGGTAGTAGCCCCGCTCGCGGAGCGGTTGGCGCGTTCCGGCTGATAGCGCACTCCTCCAAACAGATACAGCATTAGAGTGCGGGAGTAGCGCAGGCTGAGTGGGGTAAGGATAACAGCAAAAAAAGCCACCGCTGACACATACACCCAGGTGTCGGGGTCGTGGAGGAGGAAGTATACCAGAAAGCCCACTACCAGCATAATGGCGGTAGAAAAGGCGAAGGTGATATACATGGCTCCCCAGTAAAAGCCAGGCTCGGGCTCGTAGCGCTGCCCGCACACGGGGCAGCCCTCGGGCATATCGGCAAACTTCGTTACGTTGAAGGCACTGGTAGAAAACAAGGGCCCTTGGTGGCAGCGAGGGCATTTCTGCTCCAGCATAGCCAGGAACGTAGAATCGGTCTTTTGCATAGTAGTAAGCGCATCAGGAGCGTTGATACAAAGCTACTACGGCCAAACCGGGCGCGATAGATGCGTTTGCGGGATTGTTTGGTACAAATCAATTCTTGTTAAGTAATAGGGTGGTTAAGTAATGGAGTGAGGAAGTAAGGCGGGAGGTAAAGGGTGAGTCAGGGTTTGGCTAGCTCTACACCTCTCTATTCTTTATCATCACCTCATCACCCCATCACCTAGTTACTTAATCACCCTTCACCAATTACCTCATCACCTCCCCCGGCGAGTACCCGGTGTGCTTACGGAAGTAGCGGCTGAAGTAGGAGGCATCTTCAAACCCCAGGGCGTCGGCTACCTGGCCTACAGTGGCTGCGGTGTGGCGGAGCAGGCGGTGAGCTTCTACCAGTACCCGCTCCTGAATAAGCGCGCTGGCAGTTTTGCCCAGCTGGCGCCGGCAGAGGGCGTTGAGGTGGTTAGGCGAGATGTGGAGCAGATCGGCGTAGTGCTGCACGCTGCGCTGGGTGCGGAAGTGCTCATTGAGGAGCAGCCCAAACTCACGCAGTATTTGTTGCGCGTGCCGGGGCTCATCGGGCGCGGTGGCGGGCGGCGCGTGGTAGTGGCGGGCGGCCAGCTCCAGGCAAATGTGCAGGTAAGACCTGAATACCTCGTCTTGCTGCGGAGCCGGCGTGGTGTCTTCAGCCCACATCCGTTCAATAAGGGGCCCAATAGACGCATCGGTAGCGCCCAGGTGCAAGACGGGAGAGTACGCAGACGTGAAAAATGGGTAGTAGTAAAGGCGGGAGCCAGGGTAGCGGAACAGGTAGAACTCGGCCTCAAAAAACACCACGTAGCCTTGCGCATCCTCGGAGAGATCCCAGTGGTGCACCTGGCCCGGCGTCATGAAAAACAGGCTGCCCGGCTGCAGGTCGTAGGTTACCAGGTCAATGGTGTGCGTGCCGTGGCCCTGCGTGACGTAAAGCAGCAGGTAGAAGTTGTGGGAGTGCGGCTGACTGATGCCGGGGAAGTTGGCCACGTGCCGCTCCAGCCGCTCCAGGTACCAGGGGCGGTGCGGCCGGTTCTGCGGAAACGATTCGAGGGTGAAAACCGGAAGGCCAGGTGGTTTCATGAAGGAGGTAAAGAGGTAATGGGGTGATGAGGTGCGTTGGGGGCAAGCAATAAGTCTTCCTGACGCTGAGACGATCTTCTCAGGCGTAACCGACTGGCCTAGCTCCTCTTCTGGCCGAAGCATTTGCCTGCGCTGATGCCTGATGCGCAGGTTGCGCAGGATATCGTGCGAGAGCAACCGCTATAGTATTACCTCAGGGCTAGTCAAACTTACGCAGGCGCTTTTTGCTGAGCTCGTAGCTGATAATGGCGGGCACGTAAAAGGTAACATCAGCCAGCAGCTTGGCCAGCAGGATGCCCGCGCCAAAATGGCCTAGCCAGCGGGGCAGGTAGTACATAAGCGCCGGCCGAATCAGAAAGCTGTCGGCTACTTCAGCCAGCCCGAACTCTACCACCAAGGCCCGCACGTTCTGCCCAAAGGTGCCGGCGGTGTAGCGCAGTCCGCGGGCGCGCCGCAGTCGGTAAGCCAGCCAAACATCCTGCCCCAGCAAATACCCAAAGTAGGCCACATTGCCCGCCCAGGTGCCCGCCAGCGCCGCGCTAAGGGCACTATGGGTGACGTGCATAGCCACCAAAGCCCCCACCAGTGTAGCCACTACCGAAAGCCCTTCGGCGGGCAGGTAGCGCCGCAGCCATTCCCGAATTTTTTGCTTCATGTGAGCAGTAGGCTACGCCAGGCAGGAAACCAGTATTTTGGCAGTTGTTGGGCAAAGATACCAACTGGCTGCGGGCCTGTTGCCCGCTCTTACCTTTCTCAGTGTACTGCCATGCAGCTGCCGCTTACGCCCCTGGTTGTTGTTCTGTTTGCCGTGATAGCGCAGGCCGTATTTGCGGCGGGGTTGCTCTGGTTTGCGCGCCACAACCGGCTGCCCAACCGTTTTCTGGCGCTGCTTATGCTCAGTATTGCGCTATGGCTGCTGGATGGGCTATTTCGGGTGGGGAATATCTATGCGCAGAACCCCAACTGGTATTTTGCCCCTATCTATTACTCGCTCGGGTTTGGCCCCCTGCTATATTTCTACGTTCGCAGCCTGGTAAACCATGATTTCCGGCTGCGGCCGCAATACTTCTGGCATTTTGTGCCGGTGCTGGCGCAGGCCTTGTTGTATGGGTGCTTGCGGATACAGACCTACGAAACCCGCAACTGGTTCTGGCAGCACGTGCACCGGCCGTTTACCTACCGCCTGGAGTTTCTGGGCACCTGGTTGTCGCTGATAATCTACCTGGGGCTGAGCTTGCGTCTGCTAGGCCAGTACCGCCGCTGGCTAGCCGATAATTTCTCCGAAACCTCCCAGCTGCGCCTGTTGTGGCTGCGCACGTTGCTGATGTTGGTAGCACTTGTGAGTGCGCAATGGCTATTGGAGTTGGTACTCCGGGAGTTTTTCGGGCTATATTATAGCTATGACTACTCCACCGAGCTGCTGGGAGGAGTGGTGTTTCTGATTGGCGTGGTAGGCCTGCGGCAAGCCGATATGCAAGCCATCCATTTTGAGCCGGCTACCCAGTTGGCTGAGAGAGCAGAAGCCCTAGGCGGTCTGCCGACAACCGCCCCGGAAGCGCGCAGCAACGAAACGGCTAGGCCAGTTGAGAGGCCTGTGGCTGTAGCACCAGCAGAGCCAGAAGTAGCGCCAAAAGCCGCCGTAGATGAGGCCGCGGTGGCGCGCATCCGGTGGGCGCTGGAAGAAGAGAAGCTTTACCTGAATCCCACACTTACCCTGGCCGAGCTGTCGGCCCACACTGGCCTAGCGCCCCGCCTGATTTCTTTTACCGTCAACAACGGCTTCGGCCAATCCTTCAATGACTTGGTCAATAGGTACCGCGTGGCGGAAGTGAAGCGGCGCCTACGTACCCCCGACGCCCAGCGCCTCACGCTACTGGGTATTGCGTTGGATAGCGGCTTCAATTCTAAAACCACATTCAACCGCATCTTCAAACAGTTCACCGGCTACGCTCCGCGCGACTACCCCCTGGCCTAGCCACTGCCGGATAGCCGTTATGGCATAGTAAACGATAAGTCGGCGCTAATCAGGTTGGCGGTTAGGCCGGTGGTTTGCCGGTAATAGGCGTAGCGTAAGTCGAGGGCTTTGAACTTAGCTACCCGACCACCAAAAGGCGTTTTAAACCGCCCCAGGCCATATACGGGCGAATAGCGCAAGCCTAGGCCTGCTTTATGGGCTGAGAAACCTGCCAAATCATAATCAGAGGTATAAAACTCATCAAACACCGAGTGCTCTAAGTAGGGCGCGAAGTAGTTGGCAGCCGTTTGGGTATGGTAGCGGTAGAAGGGATACAGCACAAAAAAGGGCGTCACTTTCACGGGCGTTTCCAGCTCCAGAGTGTGCGCCGTAATGCCAAAGTTGTCGTTGTAGAAGCGGTAGTAGCCGCGCAGCTGCACCAGGTCGGTGGCGTAGTAGTTCAGGCGCAGGCCTACGGGATACTTGTAGCGCTGGCGGGGCAGGCGTTCGGTTTTGGCCTTACCCAGGGCTTCGCCCGTCTCGCGGAAATATACCCGGTGGAAGGGCGTACTCAGCAGCCCCCGCTGAGCTACCAACTCTGTGCTAATGGCCAGCTGCAGGCGCTGGGTGAGCACCTGCGAATACACCAGGTTCAGGTTGAAGCTTTGGCGGGTATCGAAGCCCGAACCGTGCTCCTGGCCGCCGCCCGTGCGGAGCTCCGCCGGCAAAATCAGGGTAGCCCTGTCAAAAAAGGCCTGGCCCGCTACGCTGAGCTCCCGGTTGCCATCCAGCGAAGCATGCGCCCAGGAGCCCGTAATGTTAAAGGAGAGGTAATCATACTCCTTTGAGAAGCCCCCGCCAACGCCTACAATAGTGCGCTTATCGGCCAGCTGCCGGGAGTAGCCCAGGTCTACGTGGTAGCGGGCATCGTGCGCGGAAGGCGACGACAGCACCTGATCAATCCGGTCGGTAGAGGCCGAAGCGTAGTAATCGACGCCCACGTTAGCCGACACGCGCGTGACCGAATCAAGCGGCACATTCAGGATGATGGTGGGGGTGAGGTCGGTAAGGTACTGAGTGCCCCGGCCGCCCTGCACGGCCCCATGGTCGCCATCCTGCTGGTAGTAGCTGGAGAGAATATTGACCTCGGTTTCGCCATGGTTGCTGGGGTCCGGTGGGGTTGGGGCCGTGGTGCTGGGGGCGCCGTAGCCATCTACGCGGTTGGGCGTAGGAGTGGCCTGGGCCCACACAAGAGCCGGCAGCAGTGCCAAGAGCGTGGCCGCCATAATGCGCTGAGTGAGTGAGTAGAAGCTGGAGGGCATAAGGAGAAGAGGTGCAGTACAAGAATGAACAATGAGCAGGGGGCAGAGAGCAATTAATCGGTGCCGAGATATACTTTTTTATCTTCCTCGACGCTTTTCACCGCTTAATTGCAGCCGCAGCCGCCGCCTACTTTACCGCCATTGGCCCCGCCGGCGCCTTCGCGGTAGCTCTCGAAGTTGGTTTCGTATACCTCAATGCGCTTGTTGGCCAGCTTCATGTCCTCATCGTTGAGATACATTTTTTGGTAGGCCGCCACCGATACGCAGCTGCTGAGGCCACTGCTGCCCACGAGCAGCAGCCCGCCCAGCACCACCCGCACCCGCGGAGAAAAAACAGTAGGGAGTATCATGGAGTAGGGGCCGCAGCGGTCTGCGGTTGTTGCGTGGAGTAGTAATTAACCGCCATGCCCCGGGAGGCCAGAGTGCGGCCATCGTTGGTAATGAGGGTGCAGTCAACGCCCTTGAGCTTGTTGATGAAGGCCAGCCCTTCTTCTGGTCCTTTCACAAACACCACTTCATCGAGGCCGTCGGCCAGCTCCACATCGGGGCAGATGATGGTGACGGAGCGAAGGCCCGTGGCGGGGTAGCCGGTGTGCGGATCAATGATGTGGCCGTAATACTTGCCCTGCACCGTGAAATACTGCTCGTAGTTGCCGGCCGTCACCACGGCCACATCCGTCACGGTGAGCCAGGAGGAAACAGACTGCGGGTAGACGGGGTCGCCAATGGCAATGCGCCACAGCGAGCCATCACTCTGCCGCCCCCAGCACGATACGTCGCCGGAGCCATTGATGAGGCCGCCCTGAATGCCCATTTGCCGCATAAGGGCCTGGGCCTTGCGCACGCCATAGCCCTGCAGAATGCCCGCCAGGTTCATGCGCATACCCTTGTCCTGGAGCATCACGGAGTGGGTGGCGGGGTCCAGCAGCACCTTCCGGTAGTCGATGCGGGCCACCGAGGCTTTCACCACTTCCGGGGCCGGGAGGCCAGCGTGCTCCTTGCGGTCAAACTTGTAGATTTTCTCGCCGCCGGCAAACGTAATATCGAAGGCCCCATTGCTGAGCGCCGAAAGCTTTAGGGTGCGCTGAATCAGGTCGTACACTTCCTGGTCTACCACCACTGGCTTGATGCCCGCCTGGCGGTTTACCTGGGTAATTTGGGAGGTGGAATCCCAATAGGAAAAAAGCCGGTCGATGCGCTGCGTTTCCCGAATGCCGGCCCGGATGGCGCGCCAAGCCAGGGAATCATCCTTCGATACGGCCGTGAAACTGAAGTGAGAGCCCATCAGGCGGGCATTGCGGGTAAAGTTGCGCGCTTTACCGGCCGGGGCCTGAGCAAAGGCCGCACCGCTGGCTACCAACAACCAGCCCAGTACCAGTAACTGGCCTAGGGCACTATAAACCAACTTAAAGGGGCCAAAAGAGGTGCGCATTCCCCTAGCGTTTAGTTAGCAGCTGAGACAGATAGGCATCATAGGCCGCTGGCCCACCCGGACGGTAGCCGGTTTTAGCCAGCACCTTGCCTTCCGGCGAAATGAGCACTACCAGCGGGAAAGAGCCCTCTTTGTTGAATTGCGCGGCCGCCGCCTCATTGAGCTTGGTCTGCTCAGCCGGAAGCTTATTTTTCTTGCTGCGCGGGAAGTCGAAGCGGGCCAGCACCAGCTTTTCCTGGGCAAACTTCTGAAACTCCGGCTGATCGAATACCTCCTGTTTAAGCATGATGCAGGGCTTGCACCAATCGGAACCTGAAAATACCGCCAGGATAGGCTTATTGGTAGCTTTGGCCTGTTGCAGCGCCTGGGTTAGGTTGGCATTCCAGGTCACGGCGGTTGTTTGAGCCTGACCCGTGAAACCAGCCAGCAGTGAAATCAATAAAACGAGCAGAAAACGCATAGGAAGTGGAAAGGGGTTGTGATTAAAACCAGATTAAAACACAAACCATTCCACCATACGGTAGCGGTTACTTTTCGGTGGCCTTAAGCACTACCTTTTCTCCCACTTCAGCCAGTTCTTGCTGATACCCCAAGCCGTTAGTCGTCGTTGCCCTGCCCTTTGCCCCGTTCGGCATCCAGAAAATAAGCACCGCGTAGCACCACGCGGGTGGTGTCGGGGATGGGGTCGAGGGGAGTTACGGCCACGTCGCCGTGGGCAGCGGCACCGGCTTTCATTTTTATGCGCCGGAAGGCGGCGGTGCTAGTAGAGGTGGCGCCAGTCTGCACGTAACCATAGCTCAGCTCCCCGGCCTGAATGAGCGCTTCTTCGGGTAGCGTGCGGGTCCGCTGCCCGGCCGTTTGAATGCGGGCGGCTACGTACTGACCGGGCAGGAGCGTTTCAGTTTCGGGACCTTCGAGGTGGGCATGCACGGTTACGGTGCGGGCGTCGTTTTCGAAGGCTTTGCCCACCAGAAACACTCGGGCCCGCATGATTTCCTGCGCCATCCGCCGGCTAGGCACCGTGAATAAGATCGACTGGCCTACGCGGATTCGGGCCACATCGCGCTCAAACACCTTGAGCTGCAGGTGCAGATCGGAGCGGTCTACTATTTCCACCAGCACATCCTGGGGGTTTACGAACTGACCGGGGTTGGTATTCACCGTGCGCACGTAGCCCGAGAGCGGGGTAGTAAGGCTCACGGTGGGCTGAATGCGACCTGAGGAAGCAAGGCGCTCGGCTGAAATATTCAACTGGCCTAGCTGGGCCGCCAGGCTCCGTTGGGTGGCCTGCTCGGTGGCGTAGTCGGCCTGGGCTTGCTGGAGTTTGCGCTTGGCTCCTACATCCTCCACATCCAGAATGCGCTGGCGTTCCAGCTCCTGGCTCAGGAACCGCACCCGCGCCCGACTTTGCAGGTAGGCTTCCTGCAGCTTTAGGTAGTCGGGGTGACGCAGCACGGCTACGGTAGTCCCCTTCTTCACGAACTGGCCCGGCAGCACCTGCACCTGCTGCACGTAACCGCCCAGCACCGCCGAAATAGAAACCAGATTTTGGGGCGGCACATCCACCACGCCGTTCGCCTGCACCTCCGAGGCCATGTTCTGGCGCGTGAAGCTGCCCAGGGCAATGCCAGCGGCCTGCGCCTGCGCCGCCGAAATTGTCACCTGCTCCGGGTCGGTGGGGGCCGCTGGGGCTGCGGGGCGCGCGGGCGTAGCGCCTTTCGCCTCGGAGGAAGCATCCTGTTTGCAGCCCGTAAGGCAGGAAGCCAGCAGGAGGGAGGCTAGCGGAAGCGAGATAGAAGGCGAAAGGAGAAACTTCATGGAAGCCAGCACCGAAGTGCAGGATAAGCGTGAAAAGAAATAATGGCCTAGCAGCTCAGGCGGTTACTCATCGGTGCCCGCCAAGGCTTGCAGGCTAATTACCAGCTCATTGTACTGGCCCACCTGGGTAAGGTAGGCCTGCTGAATTTGCCAGGCCGGCTCGGTATTCACCACGTAGGTCACGTAGTCGATGTCGCCGGCGCGGAAGCTTTTCTCCGCGGTAGTCAGAATGAGGCGGGCCTGGGGCAGGGCGTCGCGCTCATAGTAGTCAAGCGAAGCGCGGGCACGGCGCAACTGCTGGCGCAGGGCGGCTTGCTGGCCGGTGAGCTGGGAAGTGGCGTAGGCCAACTGGTTGTCGGCGGCTTGCTCACCGAGGCGGGCGGCGGCAATGCGGGCCTTTTGCGCCCCGCCCAGCAGCGGCACCGAAAGACCCGCCTGTGCTACCTGAAACCCTCTCTCCTTGTTAATGCTCTGGTTGAAGTAGCCCACGCGTACATCGGGGAGGCGGCGCAGCTGCTCCACCTGGGTCTGGCGCTGGCTCTGCGTCAGCTCCTGCCGCAGGAGGCCTAGCGTGGGGTTCGAGTCGGGGGAGAGGCCAGCGGTATCGGCGGGGGCCAGCACGGCCACAGCGTTTTCGGTGGTATCAATGCGGGTGGGGCTGGTGCCTAGCAGGAGGGCCAGCTGCTGCTGCTGCACGGCCACCGCGGTGAGGGTGTTGGCCAGCTGGTTTTGCAGCTCCCGCGAGCGGGCCTCCGCCGACACCTGCTCCAGTCGGTTGGTTTCACCCACCTGGTACCGGATTTTTGCGGCCCGGGCGGCGCGGCGGTAGAGGCTGTCTTGGCGGCGCAGGAGGGCGGCACGGCGGTACGTGAGCAGGAGCTGGTAGTAGCTGCTGCGGATGTTCTGGCTGAGCTCCCGGCGCTGCACGCGGCCGCGCTGCTCAGCCGTGAGGGCCTGGCTTTCCAGCAAGCGGCGCTGGGCGGCGTACACGTTGGGCAGGGAAGTCTGCTGAATTACATTGAAGCTCTGGTCAGTGAAAGGGCCGGAAAGCTGCCCCCGCTGATAGTCCAGCACGGTGCGCGGAATGTCATAGCCGGTGCGGGTGAGGGCCCGCTGCTGCTGGACCTGCAGAGCCGACGACTGCAACGACAGGTTCTGCCGTAGGCCAGTCTGCAGAGCTTGTTGGAGCGTGAGCGGAGTGCTAACAACAGCCGAAGAAGCGGAAGTAATTTGCGCCTGGCCTAGGCTGGGCAACGTGAGCAGCAGAAGCAGCAAGCTCAGCGCGGCCACTGGCCTGGCGGGTGGGCCGCTTGGTTCAGGGGGCGTACTGGGCGCCGGGTCTTCATCATCGGCGGTGAAGAAAGTGTAGAGCACCGGCAGCACCAGCAGGGTCAGAAGAGTGGCCGTAATCAGCCCGCCAATAACAACCGTGGCCAAAGGCTTTTGCACCTCCGCGCCGGCTGAGTTGCTCAGGGCCATGGGCAGAAAGCCCAGAGATGCCACCGAGGCCGTGAGCAGCACCGGTCGGAAGCGCTCAGCAGTGGCCTTCAGTACCCGTTCGCGCACGTTGCGCACGCCGGCCTCGGCCAGCTCGTTGAGGCTGGCCACCAGCACAATACCGTTAAGCACGGCCACCCCAAACAAAGCAATGAAGCCTACACCCGCCGAAATGCTAAACGGCATTCCGCGCAGCCACAGGGCCAGAATACCGCCAATAGTAGCCAGCGGGATACCCGTGAAAATCAGAGCGGCCTGCTTCACAGAATTGAAGGATAGGTACAATAGCAAGAAGATGAGTAGCAGGGAAATAGGCACCACCACGCTTAAACGGGCCTTGGCCTGCTGCAGGTTCTCGAAGGCCCCGCCGTACCGGATGCTGTAGCCCGTGGGCAGCTTCAGACCGGCATCGAGCTTGCCCTGAATTTCCTGCACCAGGCTCTGCACGTCGCGGCCACGCACGTTCACGCCAATATTGATGCGGCGGCGGGCATCATCGCGGGATATCTGGGCGGGGGCGCTCCGGTAGGCCACGGTGGCTACTTCCTCCAACGGTACTTTCTGGCCTAGGGGCGTATCCACGTACAGGTTGCGCAAGTCGCCGAGGCCCTGGCGGCTGGTGCTGTCGAGGCGCAGGACAAGATCGTAGCGCCGCTCCCCTTCGTACACCTGGCCGGCCACGTCGCCTGCAAAGGAAGTGCGCAATAGGGCGTTCAGGTCCGACACGTTCAGGCCGTACTGGGCCAGCTTCTGGCGGTCGTAGGTGACGCGCAACTGGGGCAGGGCCACAATCTGCTCCACTTTTAGGTCGCCCACACCCTCCAAGGGACGAATAAGAGCGGCAGCGTGGTTGGCTTTCTCGAAGAGCACGGCCAGGTCTTCGCCATAAATTTTAATGCTGATGTCCGACTTCGCGCCCGAAATCAGCTCATTAAAGCGCATCTGGATGGGCTGCTGAAACTCCACGTTCACACCGGGAATGTTGGCCAGGGCCTGGTTCATCTTGCCCGCCAACTCCTCCCGCGAGTCTGCCGACGTCCACTCGCCCTGGTCTTTCAGTACCACAATCTGGTCAGAATCCTCAAACGACATGGGGTCGGTGGGGATTTCGGAGGTGCCAATTTTGCCCACTACCTGCTCTACTTCGGGGAACTGCCGCAGCAGAATCTGCTGGACTTTAGTGGTGGTGGCAATGCTCTGGCTCAGTGAGGAGCCCGGCGAGAGGGTCACGTTCACGGCAAAGTCGCCCTCATCAAGCTGCGGAATAAACTCGCCGCCCATGCGCCAAAATAGCACACCCGCCAGCACCAACAGGCCTAGGGCCAGCGCCACCACGGCCCCGCGCATCCGCAGCGCGCCTTGTATCAGGGGCTGGTAGCCGCGCAGCAGCAGCTGCATAATGCGGTGGGCCAGCGTGCCTTCTTCCTTGATATCCTTGCGCAAGGCCCACGCCGACACGGCCGGCACGTAGGTGAGGCAGAGCAGCATGGCGCCCACAATGGCGAAGCTCACCGTGAGGGCCATGGGCCGGAACATCTTGCCCTCAATGCCGGTGAGAGCCAGGATGGGGAAGTACACAATCAGGATGATGAGCTGCCCGAACAGGGCGGAGCGCATCATGCGGGTAGCGGCGGTTTCGGCCACCTGGTCCATGGTTTCGTGCTCGGTCTGCTGCCGGAAGTGCACAATATGGAAGATCATGGCTTCCACGATAATCACGGCCCCGTCTACAATCAGCCCGAAGTCCAGGGCGCCCAGGCTCATGAGGTTGGCCGATACACCGAAGGTGCGCATCATGCCCAGCGCAAACAGCATGCACAGCGGAATCATGGAGGCTACCACCAGCCCCGCCCGGAAGTTGCCCAGCAGAATCAGCAGCACCAGAATCACGATAACGCCGCCCTCAATCAGGTTTTTGGTGACGGTATGAATGGCCTTGTCGATGAGTTTAGTGCGGTCAAGAAACGGTACTACTTCCAGGCCCGGCGGCAGGGTTTTCTCAATTTCCGCCACGCGGGCCTTTACGCCCTTGATAGTTTGCTCCGAAGAAGCGCCCTTGAGCATGAGCACAATGCCGCCCACGGTTTCGCCGGCGCCGTTGCGGGTCATGGCGCCGTAGCGCATGGAGTGCCCGAAGCGCACCTGCGCCACATCGCGTACCAGCAGGGGGGCGTTCTGGGTAGCCTGCTTGATTACGATGGCGCCAATGTCGTCCAGGGAGCTCACCCGGCCCTCGCCCCGAATGAAGTAGCCGTTGCGGCCGCGCTCCAGGTACGAGCCGCCCGTGTTGGCATTGTTGTCTTGCAGGGCGGTGAACAGCTCCGGCATGGTTACGCCGGCCGCGTTGAGCTGGTCGGGGTTTACGCTGACCTCGTACTGGCGCACGTAGCCGCCAAAGCTGCTCACATCTACCACGCCGGGCACGCCCGCCAGCTGGCGCTTAATGAGCCAGTCCTGTACGTCGCGCAGGGCGCTGAGGGAGTATTTCTGTTCAAAGCCCTTCTTGATGTGGATGCTGTACTGATAAATCTCGCCCAGGCCAGTGGTGATGGGGGCCATCTGGGGGGCGTCGCCGGTGCCTAGCTCGGCCTGGGCGGTGGTGAGCTTTTCGGCTACCAGCTGCCGGGTGCGGTAGGTGTCAATATCGTCCTCGAACACCACCGTTATCACCGAGAGGCCAAACCGCGAGATAGAGCGGATTTCCGTCACGCCCGGAATGGTGCGCAGCTGCAACTCCAGGGGTACAGTGAGCAGCTGCTCCACTTCCTGCGCGGCCAGGGCCGGGCTTTGCGTGATAACCTGCACCTGGTTATTGGTGACGTCGGGAATGGCATCGAGGGGCAAATGCGCGGCCGAATAGCCACCCCAGCCCACTAACGCTACCAGCAGCAGCACCACGAACAGCTTGTTATGAATGCTGGCTGCTATAATTTTTGAAAGCATCGAAAGTCGATTTTGCGTTGACAAAGAACGTAACCCCGGCCCTGGCGGGTGGACATAGTCGGCTTAAGATTGTCTTAAAATCACGGTGGTGGCTCACCGGGCTCTATCATCAACGGCCAAGAAGCAGTAGGTTCACAGCCTGAAAACTGTGGTGGTTTGCTCAAGCTAGCGGCTAGTTCTCCTCCTTGGAAAGGAGGGGACAAGGGTGGGTAACCTGTCATCGTTTATCCTGACGGTTATGTCGGGCTTGTCGGTACATCTCGCGTGCTGACGTTGCACCTCACCCCCCGGCCCCCTCTCCGGAAAAGGAGAGGGGAAGCCAGACGAAGCTGTAGAGATGTCTCGACTCCGCTCGACATGACGGGCTGGAGTAGTCACTCTAGGCCAGTCAACCACCCCTAACCCTTCCTTGCTTGATGCGCAACATCATCTGAGGAGGGGAATTAGCGTAGCCTCTAACACTACTTGCCTTTCCTCTGCTCTTAAATTCCAACATATCCTATGCGCATCCTGGTCATTGAAGACGAGCCTGGCATTGCCCGCTTCCTGAAGCAGGGCCTAGAGGAAGAGGCCTACGCCGTGGAAGTAGCTGATAACGGCATCGAGGGGTTGGCGCTGGCCCTGGAACAGGCCTACGACCTGCTGCTGGTGGACTGGATGCTGTCCGGCCTTTCGGGCCTGGAGGTGTGCCGGCAGCTGCGGGCTGCTCAAAATCACACGCCGCTGCTCTTTCTCACGGCCAAGGACACCGTGCAGGATACCGTTGCAGGCCTGCAGGCTGGCGCCAACGACTACATCAAAAAGCCTTTCCACTTTGAGGAGCTGCTGGAGCGCATCAGGGTGCAGCTGCGGCCGGCGGCGGGGCCACCCGAGCGGTTCACCGTGGGCCCCATTGCGCTGGATGTAGCTACCCACCAGGTGTTCCGCCACGACGAAGAAATACCGCTGACCCAGAAGGAGTTTGCTTTGCTGGAGTACCTGCTGCGCCACAAGGGCAATGTATGCCGCCGCCAGAGCATCATTGAAAACGTCTGGGACATTCACTTCGAGTACAATACCGGCGTGATTGACGTGTATATGAATGCCCTGCGCAAAAAGCTGCGCCTCAGCAAAGACGAAGACTACCTGCAAACCATCCGCGGCATTGGGTATGTTGCCCGCGACTAAGTGGGGAGTAATGAGTGGTGAACAGTGAGTGAGCTGTTCTTACTTCTCACTTCTCGTTTCTAATGATCATGGCCCTAACGTTTAAAAACCGCATTGCGCTGCACTACATGCTGGCCACCGCCGCGCTGGTGGCCGTGGCCTACACTCTGGTATTTCTGGTGGTGCGCCAGCAGGTGTACGCCGGCCTGGATGCCCGCTTGCGCTTTGAGGCTGCCAAGCACAGCAAGGAGCTGACCATTGTTGGGCATACCATTCACTTCGCTCATAAAAATGAATGGGAAGAGCGTGAGCACCGCGAGGTAGACGTGGACCCGCTCTTTATTCAGATAAACGACCTGTACGGGCACTTGCTGGACCGCTCCCCCAACCTGAAGGCCGATAAGCTGGTGTTTGACCCCCAACAGGCCCAGCAGCGGCTCCTGAACCTAGAGCTGCGCGGGAAAGCGGTGCGGCAGGTGCAGGAGACCGTGCTGCGCGATGGAAAGCCGGTGGGCTACGTGGTGGCGGCCATTTCCTCCGAAGCGGCTCAGCAGGTGCTTGACAGGTTGGGGGTGGCGCTGCTGCTCTCATTTCCGGTGGTGCTGCTGGGCCTGTTTGGCAGCGCGCGCCTGCTGGCGGGGCGCAGCATTGCGCCCATCAATGCCATTACGGCCACCACCAACCGCATCACGCGCAGCAACCTCGCCGAGCGGATTGCCCTGCCGCCCCGCCCCGATGAGCTGCACACGCTGGCCACCGCTATTAATGGGCTGCTGGAGCGAATTGAGCAGGCCGTAGAGCGGGAAAAGCAGTTTACCGCCGACGCCTCCCATGAGCTGCACACGCCCCTGGCCGTGCTCAAGGGTACCCTGGAAGTGCTCGTGCGCAAGCCCCGCACCGCCCCCGAGTACGTGGAAAGCATTACGCTCAGCATCCGGGAGATAGACCGCCTCACCCACCTCGTAGATCAGCTCCTGCTGCTGGCCCGCTTCGACGATTCCGGCATGCTGAGCCTGCGCCGCCAGGAGCTTTCGGTGCTCAGCAGTGTGCATGATGTACTCCACCGCCTCCGCGCCGACCTGGGGGCCAAGCGCATTCGCGTGGATGTGCAGGACCACGCCACCCAGGCCGTGGTCTCCGACCCCTTTATGGTAGATCTGATTCTGGATAATGTGGTGTCCAACGCCGTGAAGTATTCGCCGGCTGGCGCTACCATCGTCATCGAGCTGGCCGACGTGGCGGGTGGCCTGCGCTGCACTATCGCCGATGCTGGCATTGGCATCCGGGCCGATGATCTGTCGCGCATCTTCGACCCGCTCTACCGCTCCGACGCGTTGGCCCACAAGCATATTGGCGGTACTGGCCTAGGCCTCTCCATCGTAGCCAAAGCCTGTGCCCTGCTGGGCATACAGCTCTCCGTAGACAGCACGTTGGGCCAGGGCACCGTATTCACATTGCTGTTCCCGGCAAAATAGGGGCATGGCTTCTGCATCATACGCTAGGCTGCGCATAAGAGACTGAGCCTTGGGAAAGGGCTGAGGCTTTTACGCACGCAACAACGGCACCGCAACGAGTGGTAAAGCAGCAGGCGTTACAGCAGTAGCTGGGGCGGCTTAGGGCAGGAGTTGCTTGTGAAACTCAGCAAGCCGTAGCTAACGCTAGCAACCAGGGGTAGGGCAGCAGTAATCCGTTTGGTGGCAGCAGCACCTGATTGCTGGTGAAACTGAAGCAACCCGCCAGGCAAATGAGGGCTTAGCTGTGATGCTATAAGAGCCTGAAGCTGCTAGCCGTTTTGCCTGGGCTGCCGCGTGCCGCGCCAATACACCCCGGCCAGTGAGAGCACTGCCATTAGCAGAACCAGGAAGAATAAGGAAGTGGGTATCATGGTAGTGGGCATTAGCTGGGCCACGGGGCCGTGGAAAAATCAGGATACAGTAAAGCTCCTGCAGTAATAGGTATAAAATACTGATAATAATTGAGTTAAAGTATAGTATGGGCCGTGAGAGGTGACTCCGGAGCAGGCGGTTGCTTCCTGATTAGGGCCCAAATCATGATGTGGGGCGCCCCGATACCGGAAACGGGGCGTTTGGACGGCTGGGTGCTGTCAGCTTTGGGCCATTGTTCACCCCACATCATGACCATGAAAAAGCTTCTGCCTGCCGTAGCGCTCCTGGCAACTCTCACTCCTGGCCTGCGCGCCCAAACCACTCCGCCTCCGGCCTGGACCGACCACGCCCGTGCGCTGCCCGATAAGCTGCGGCAGGTGCCCGTGGGCCTCACGCTTTGGCACACCCCCAACCCCATTTACCCGGAGCCCAACCCCGCCCAACCCGGCGGCTACGTCTGGAAACACAGCACCATGCTGCGCTCCGAGGTAGGCGAGCTGGAAGTGGTGGAGTGCGGCAGCTTTATCTGGTACAGCGAGGCCGGCTGGCAAGCCAACATGCGCGAAACGCCCACCGAGTTTGCCGAGCTATTTCAGTGCCCCGGTGGCCGCTTGCTGCCCGGCCGCACCTACACCTTCGCGAAAAACTACCGCTACGCCGACAACGCCCAGCGCCTCTACGGGGGCGACGCGCTCTGGTACATTCTGGCCAAAGACAAGGCCGGCAAGCTTTATAAGGGCATGGGCCTGGTTGAAACCGAGGCCACCGTTCGCTAGGCCGGGTAAGTGCTTATGCGCAAGCAGCACCTCACGTAGCCGTGCTGACGGGCTCAAAAAGCAAACGGATATCCATTGACTTTCTTCTCAATTCTCATGAAACCATACTGCTTCTTACTCCTTCTACTAAGACTCTGGGCTTTCCAGCCCGCGCCAGCCACCTATCAACTTAACCCTGCTACCAGCCGCATCACCTGGACGGGCTACGCGGAGGTGGGCGGCTATGCTCCCAGTGGCACCGTGCAAATGAGGCAGGGCGAAATTGCCTACGATGGCCGCCGACTACGCCATGGCCGCGTTGAGTTAGATATGCGCACCATCACGCAGGAGCAGGCCCAGTTAGCTGAGCACTTGCGCGGCCCCGATTTTTTTGACGTGGCCCGTTACCCGGCGGCCGTGTTTGTGCTGCAAGAGATGAAAGGCAACAAAGCGCTAGGCCAGCTCACGCTCAAGGGCGTCACGAAGCCCGTGCAGTTTCCACTCACGCTTAGTGCGTTGCCCAATGGCCAGCTGCACCTGCGAGGCGTAGCCACCCTCGACCGCACCCAGTTTGGGGTGAACTACAACTCCAGCAGCTTTTTCCAGAACCTGGGCAGCTATGCTATTCGCAATGAGTTTCGGCTGGAGTTTGACGTGGTGGCCTCGAAGCATTGAGCCGGAGTGGCCTAGCGCTACGCAATGCCGCAACGCGCAACGCCGGCGGCTCCCTTGGCGTACAGTTTAGCAACATCTCACTCTACAACTCCCTTTCTGTACTATGGACCACGCTGCCCGCATCGAAGAAACTATCCAGGGTATCTACCACGCCTTTGAGCATCCTGGCCAGCACCCCGCCGACTCCGGCCTCACCGCCATCGACAACTGGATTCAGGCACTGGATGGCTTAGGTGGCTCGGCGCTGGCAGGCCTGCAGGGTGAGCTGCGCAACCTGCGCGGCCACGTACAGAACGACGACCGCCCAGCCATTGCCAACTCCCTCCAGCACCTCGGGCAGGAAACGTCCCTCATGGCCCGCAACATGCACGACGGTGTGGGTGACCACCTGCGCCACCTGGGCCAGGTGCTCATCACGGCCGCCGGCAACCTGAAAATGTCGTAAGAGGTGTAGTGGCTTCCTAGGCCACTGCGCCGCTGTGTACAAGCCTTGCCTCCCGTAGGCAAGGCTGTTTTTTGACGGCTGAAATCGGGCGCATTGCCTGAGGTAGCGTCGCCCTTTAATCAGCATTACCTTCTTTTCCATGGACTCCACTCACTCTACCTCGGGCCAGGAGCAGCCCGCCGGCTCCGTACTGGCGGGCAGCCAGCCTCACCTTGAAGCCACCCTCCACGCCCTGCAAACCACCCAGCTGCCCCACCTGCTGCCCGCCGCCGGCGACAACCTATACCGCTGGATGAACCTGCTGCAGACCGTGGAAGGCAACCAGTTTGCGCCCCTCATTCTGGAGCTGCAAAACCTCTACAACGCCATCGACCACGGCAACCCTAATGGCCCGCAGGTAAAGGACTCTCTGCAGAAACTAGCCGAGCTTACCACCCAAGCCGCTACTACCGCCGATGCCGAGTCGGGGGGTAAGTTGCGGGAGCTGGCTCAGGCGCTGCAAGCTGCCGCCAGCACGCTATAAGGTTCAGCTTCATGAGGCAAGCCCTATGTGGTATTCTTAGCCGGGGCCAACCCTGGGCGGAAGGATAGAGTACATAAAGGCTCCTGTTGTTTCACCCAACCCTTACCGTATGTCTATCTCAAATTCTGCCAGCACTGACCAGTTGGAGGCTTCCCTCCGTATTCTGCGTACCGAAGACTTAGGACAGGCGCTGAACTCAGCCTCCGAAAACATTGATAGCTGGATTATAATGCTTCGCGCTACCGGCGAGGCTGCCCATGCTACTCTTGCCTCCGATTTGCTGCAGCTGAAAGGCTACCTCAACGGCTCCGATCCTGCCCCCATCAGCGACATGCTGCAAACCTTGGCTGAGCATATCAATAGCTTCGTCGACAACGTCAATCCGCGCTTCCTCAGCTCCCTCGATGAGCTATCAAAAGCTCTCAGCAGCATAGCCCGTAAGCTGCAGTCAACTCAGGATGCCCAAAATTCCTAGAGTATCTTTCCATAAAGCAAGAGCCCCGCTGCTGGTTAACCAGTAGCGGGGCTCTTGCTTTATGGAAAGTATCTGCATCTAATACCCAGCGGCGGTATCGTCGCCGCGGGGGTCGGCACCGCCTTCTAGCTTGCCGCCGGGCAGCACCCGAATCACCTCTACCCGGCCCCAGGAGCCGCGTGGGTTCAGGGTATAGCCACGGGCCCGGAGCGAGTCTTGGGCAGCAGGGACTAAGGCACCGGCTTCCACGTCAATCTGGTCGGGGAGCCACTGGTGGTGCAGGCGCGGGGCGGCCACGGCCTGTTGGGCGTTAAGGCCGTAATCAACGGTTGCCAGAATCGACTGCAGTACGCTGGTAATGATGGTGCTGCCGCCGGGCGTGCCGGTTACCAGGGCCAGCTTCTTGTTTTTGGTCAGGATGGCGGGCGTCATGGAGGACAGCATGCGCTTGCCGGGCGCAATGGCATTGGCCGCGCCACCCACCAGCCCATACGAGTTGGGCGTGCCGGGCTTGCTGCTGAAATCGTCCATTTCATTGTTGAGCAGGAAACCGGCACCGGCTACTACTACTTTGCTGCCGTAGGCGCCGTTAAGCGTGGTGGTGCAGCTTACAGCGTTGCCCTGAGCATCTACCACGTTATAGTGCGTCGTCTGATCTGACTCATAGCCCGGTAGGCCACTCCCCGCCGATACCTGGGCGCTGGGTGTGGCGCGGTAGGCCAGTGTGGTAGCCATGCGCTGCTTGTTGTAGGGTTTCTCCAGCAGCTGCGCCACGGGTACTTTGCCAAAATCCGGGTCGCCGAGGTAAGTGGCACGGTCGGCGTATACGCGGCGCTCGGCTTCGGTAATCCAGTGCGTGGCCTGGGGCGAGTGCCAGCCGGCTTTGCCCAGGTTGTAGGGCTCCAGCATCTGCAGCATTTGCAGCAGCGCCACGCCGCCGGAGCTGGGTGGCGGAAAGGTCAGCACGTCGTAGCCGCGGTACTCGCCGTGCAGGGGAGTGCGCCACTTAGGCTGGTAGTTCAGCAGGTCTTGCTTGCTGATGATGCCGTTGCCGCGCTGCATTTCGGCTACTAATAAGCTGGCCGTTTCTCCCTCGTAAAAACCAGCCCGACCCTGGTCGCGGATGCGCTCTAGCGTACGGGCCAGCTCAGGATTTTTTGCCACATCGCCCTCATTGAAAGGTGCTGGCTTTAAGTAGGCATTGTAGGGATTGATTTTCGCGAAAGTTTCCCGCTGCCCGTTCAGGCCTGCGGCTTCCTTGTTCGTCAGTTTAATTCCGTTTGAGGCCAGCTCTACGGCGGGCTGCACCACATCTTTCCAGGGTAGCTTGCCCAGCTTCTTGTGTAGCTCCACCATGCCGGCCACCGTGCCGGGTACGCCGGCCGCGAGGTGGCCTAGTGTGCTTAGGTTGGGCACCACATTGCCCTGCTTATCGAGGTACATGTCGCGGGTAGCGGCGGCGGGGGCCGTTTCCCGGAAATCCAGGGCACCTTCCTGCCCATCGGCGCCGCGGTAGAGCAGGAAGCCACCGCCGCCAATGTTGCCCGCCACCGGAAAAGCTACCGCCAACGCAAACTGCACTGCTACGGCCGCATCATACGCATTGCCCCCCTTGCGCAATATCTCTACTCCAATGCGCGTAGCCTCGGGGTGGGCTGATACCACCATGGCCTGGTCGGTGACTACGGGCGTGGCCGCCGGCACGGGCGCCGTTAGGGAGGTGGCAGCAGTAGGGGAGGTAGTGGTTTGGGTAGTGGTGCAAGCAACCAGTACGGCCAAAGCCAGCGGGTAGAAGAGGCGTTTCATACAGGCAAGGTACGAAGAAGGAGAAGTCGTGAAATTGTGATGTGGTGAATGAGAGTAGTGCCATTGCCCGAACCCAGGACGACGCAATCATTCCGGCTCGTGTGCGCAGAGCGTTGACCTGTTTAGAGGGCAGTACGGCTACCATGGAAATACGAGCTTTTTTGTTTTTTCAGAAGCTCTGACACAGAAATAAGGAACCATTAGCTACTCTGGGTTACGGGGCTTTGCTCCGCTCGAATGGCAGGCGGCCTAGGCCTAATCTACTCTATCACTGTATAACCATTTCATCAATCGATATCCTAAATTCCTCAATCCGCGTAGCTTTGGACCACACCTACCTGTGCCTTTCGCTATGACGACTGATACCACCACAACCGCCACCGATGAAGTTGCTGACCTGCTTCCCATGGTGCAGCAGGACCCCTGGCTGACGCCCTTTGAGCCAGTGCTTCGGGCGCGACAGCAACGTTTGCAGCAGCGCCTCGATGAAATCAGGCAGCAATGCGGCTCCCTGAGCAAGTTTGCGCTGGCGCATCAGCGGCTAGGCCTCAACTACGATGCGCGCCGCAAGGGCTACTGGTTTCGGGAGTGGGCCCCGGCCGCCGAAGCGCTTTACCTGATTGGTGACTTTAATGGCTGGGACCGGCAGGCCACTCCGCTTACGCGCGGCACCGATGGCGTGTGGGAAGTGTTTCTGGCCGATAAGGAATATCAGAACCGCTTTACCCACCACTCCCTTTTCAAGGTGCATGTGGTAACCAGCAAAGGCAGCAAAGACCGCCTGCCGGCCACCCTGCGCCGGGCCGTGCAAAACTCCGAAACCCACGATTTCGCGGGGCAGGTGTGGCGCCCCGAAACCGCGTTTGAATGGACCGACCAGAAATTCCGGATTCCGAATTGCGTGCGGGAGCCGTTCATCTACGAGGCCCATGTGGGCATGGCCACTGAGGAAGGCCGCATTGGCACCTACCTGGAGTTTGCCGAGCACCTTCTGCCACGCATTCAGGCGGAGGGCTACAACTGCCTGCAGCTCATGGCCATCATGGAGCACCCGTACTACGGGTCGTTTGGCTACCACGTGGCCAACTTCTTTGCCGTATCGTCGCGGTTTGGTACGCCCGAGGAGCTGAAGCACCTCATCAATGAAGCTCACCGCCGCGGCATTGCGGTGCTGCTGGATGTGGTGCACTCCCACGCCGTGAAGAATGAGGCCGAGGGCTTGGCCGATTTCGACGGCTCAGGTGGGCAGTACTTTCATGAGGGCGAGCGGGGTAGCCACCCCGGCTGGGACTCTAAGCTCTTCGACTACGGCAAGCCCGAGGTGCAGCAGTTTCTGCTCAGCAACGTGCGCTACTGGCTGGAGGAATTTCACTTCGATGGCTTCCGCTTCGATGGCATTACCAGCATGCTCTACCACCACCACGGCGAGGGCGTGGCCTTCGGGAGCTATGAGCAATACTTTGGCGCCGATGCCGACGATGATGCCATCCTGTACCTGCAGCTGGTGACTACGCTGGTGCGCGAGCTGAAACGCAGCGCTATTCTCATCGCCGAGGACATGAGCGGCATGCCCGGCCTGTGTAGGCCTATTGAGGAGGGCGGCATTGGATTTGATTACCGCCTGGGCATGGGCATTCCGGATTATTGGATCAAGCTGCTCAAGCACACCCGCGATGAGGACTGGAACCTGCATGACCTCTGGCACGTGCTCACCAACCGCCGCTTGGGCGAGAAGACAGTGGCCTACGCCGAAAGCCACGACCAAGCCCTGGTAGGCGACAAAACCCTGGCCCACTGGCTACTCGACAAGGCCATTTACGAGCACATGCACAAAGACGACCCCGACCCCATTGCGGCCCGCGGCATTGCCCTGCACAAGCTCATCCGGCTGATTACGCTCAGCCTGGGCGGCGAGGCCTACCTCAACTTTATCGGCAACGAGTTTGGCCACCCTGAGTGGGTGGACTTCCCGCGCCAGGGCAACGACTGGAGCTACCATTTTGCCCGGCGCCAGTGGAGCCTGGCCGATAACCCCGACCTGAAGTTCCAGTACCTGCTGCGCTTCGATCAGGAAATGATTAAGGTAGCCAAAGCCACGCGCCTGCTCAGCCCCACCGCCGCCGGCATTGCCCGCGAGCTGAACATCGATACGAACAACCAGGTGCTCATCTTCGAGCGGGGTAACCTGCTCTTCGTCTTCAGCTTCCACGTAGACCGCAGCGTGCCCGACTACCGCTTCTACGTGCCGCTGGGTGGTCGCTACCGCATCCTACTCAACTCCGATGATACCCAGTTCGGCGGTTTTGGCCGCATCGATAACAGCCTCACCTACGAAACCTTTGAGGAAGACGGTGTAAACAAGCTCAGCCTCTACGTAACCAGCCGCACCGCCCTAGTGCTAACTAGGATATAAAACCAGGAGTGGCCTAGAACGACCAACGGCCAGAAATGAACGTCATGTTGAGCCCATCGAGCCATCTTGCGTGCTACGATTGTAAAGGTATCCGTCGTGCTGAACCCAGCCGAAGCATCTCTACCGCTTCGTTGTTGTTCTAG
Source organism: Hymenobacter taeanensis (assembly GCF_013137895.1). Lineage (NCBI taxonomy): Bacteria > Pseudomonadati > Bacteroidota > Cytophagia > Cytophagales > Hymenobacteraceae > Hymenobacter > Hymenobacter taeanensis. The sequence goes on along the minus strand of NZ_CP053538.1, from coordinate 327,230 downwards.
GCCAGGTTAGTAACCAGAGGTTGAGATGCTTCGGCTGCGCAGACGCCAGATCAAGCATGGCGTAGCTCCAGATAGCCTACTCTGGCAACATCAGTACGCGAAACGCTTCAGCTTCGCTCAGCCTCTCGTTCTTGGCTAACAATCAGAAGGCCCCGTTGCGACTAGCGCAACGGGGCCTTCTGATTGTTAGACTAGCCTGGGCCACTATTTAGCGCCGGTCTTGATGCGCTGTACGGCTTCCTGGGCGCGCTCGTCGCGGGTGTCGCCTTTCTTGGCGCGGCCTACCCAGTTGGCCAGCTCCTTGCGGCGGCCGTAGGGCAGCTCATTAAATTTCTGCTGCAGGCCAGCATATTCCAGGGCGTCGGTGAGCTCGGCGGGTACTTCTACGGGGCGTTCCTCGGTGTCGCGCTCCAGAATTACGTGCACCGTGCTGCTCCAGCTTTTGCCAATGGCGTTCCGAACTTCTTTGCGCACGGGCAGCATATGCTCGCCGTTGCCCAGCGGCAGCAAGCTCAACCGAATCGGGAAGCCATCAATGGTGCCGCGTATGGGCAAGGCCGCCGTGGTGCCGTACAGCTCCTGCACGTTAAAGGGAACAACCAGAAAAACACCATTGTCGGAGGCATCCATTTCCAGGTCGGCGTCGAATTCGTGTTGGGCGGTAGGTGTACTCATGTAAGGGAAAGTAAAAGACAGTCTAACGGCGGGCCCAGCCTGATTCCAGCTGGCCCAGCACGCGTTGTAAAGCAGCAGTATCATCAGAAGATACTACCTGAAGGTTTTGGGCGGCTGCCGGGTAGGCAGCGCGCACGCGCTCGGCTACGGCTTCAGACGCGGCCAGCACCACGTCGGCCCGGCGCATGGCAATGCGCTCCAGCTCCAGAATCCAGCCGCGGTCGGCGGGCGTATTGCGGTCCTGGGCCAGGCTGTGCACGTGCAGTACCAATGGCCGGCCCGTTTGCTGCCTGATTTCCATAGCCGCCAGCCACGTAGGCCAGTCCGAGGCATATATCACGGTAACGTCTTCCGCCGCTACCTGCCGGGAGGCTAGGCGGGCGTACTGAATTACCTGGTAGTTAAGGTCGGCCTCAGCAGTTGGGGTTAGTTGCAACGCCGCCAGGCTATCGGGCAGGCCATTGGTGGGGGCTGCTGGCGCTGAGTTTTCAGCGGCTGCAACGTTTGGCACCAGATCATCCTGCGGCTGCGAAAGGTCCTGTGCCTCAGTAGCGTCAGGCTCCGCCCCGTCATCCTCAAACTCATCGTGGTTTAGCAGGCCGCCCGTAGGGATAACTGGCTGAGGCAGTGACTGGGGCGTTTGCAAGGCAGCAATGCCGGCAGGCGCTGTGGGCTGGGTACCTTCAGTAGTACTTGGCGCAGTGGATATAGACGCTGACTGCGCCGAGCGGCCAATGTAGGGCTCAACGGGCGTAGCCAGTGGCGCTTGCCCACCAGCGGTGCCCGCTGCACCCGCTGAACTACCCAGGTAGGGCGCGGTCGGAACTTGCCAGCCGGCCGCATGATCCGGACGAGCCGGAAAAGCCTTGACTTGCTCAGGCGTGAGCTCCGATAATACGGTGATGTTAGCGTTCGGAGCGGCCGTGAGCGTGATGGACCGGCGAGGCAGCACAATGGCCAGTGGCGTGTGGGGCGCCAACGCCTGAACGAGCGTCAATACGGGCGGAGCAGACTGCTCGCCGGAGCGGGGAGAATCGTCCCAGCCGAGTAGCAGTACGTGGGATGCAGCAGGCGTCATAAGGGGGCATAACAGAAGGCGGGCACTAACCTAGTACGGCAAGGTAGAGAAAAATGCCGCCCGCCGTGTCCTAAAAAGGCCTTTTTCCGAAAAACTCAACCGTAGCCCACCCGAAGTCGCAGGAATCATTTTTACCTTGCAGGCTTAAACAGACTCTGCTGGCGCGGCCAGTGCTGGGTCTGTGTTACTTTCTCTCTCTTCATTACCATGGCCGATACTATTCAGGAGAACAATTACATGGTAAACGACTTGGCCGCACGGGCCAAGCAGGAGTTTTATCCTGGCCAAGTCGTTTCCTGTCAGCAGTCTGGGGCTGATTTTCTCTTTCAGTGCGACAACAACGTCCAGCTCCAGCTTCAGGTAATTACTGATAAAGTTCTGCGCTTCCGGTTCGCTACTGATAACGGGTTTGCCCCCGATTTCAGCTACGCTTTCCCTGAAGGAGTGCCGGCCCGGCAGGAGCCCGAGTTCCTGGAATTTCGGGAGAAGCTCGACCACTACCGCATCACCACCGACCGCCTCATTTGCACCATCTCGAAAGCCAACCTGGCCAGCCGCGTGCTCGACCGCTCCGGCTCGGTGCTGAGCGAAGACGAGAAAGGCTTTCACTGGGAGTATGAGTACGAAACCGGCAACGACATCGTGAAGATGAGCAAGCTGGTGCAAAGCGGCGCCCACTACTACGGCCTCGGCGACAAGCCCGAGAACATGAACCTGCGCGGCAAGCAGTTCACCAACTGGGGTACCGATACCTACGGCTACGTGAAGGGCTCCGACCCGCTCTACAAGAACATTCCGTTTTTCCTGGCCTTGCACCAGAAAATTGCGCACGGCATCTTCTTCGATAACACCTTTAAGGCTTCCTTTGATTTTGCCGCTGAGCGGGCCGACGTAGCCAGCTTCTGGGCGCAGGGCGGCGAGATGAACTACTATTTCATCTACGGCCCCTCGCTGCTGGAAGTAACCGAGGAGTACACCCGCCTGACCTGCCCGCCTGAGCTGCCCCCGCTGTGGGCCCTGGGCTACCACCAGTGCAAGTGGAGCTACTTCCCCGAGAGCCTGTTCAAGGGCATTGCCAAGGGCTTCCGCGACCGGCAGATACCCTGCGACGCGCTCTACCTCGACATCGACTACATGGATGGCTACCGGTGCTTTACCTGGAACCCCACCCACTTCCCCGACCCCAAGCGCATGGTGCGGGAGCTGGCCGAGGATGGCTTCAAGACCATTGTCATCATTGACCCCGGCATCAAGATTGACCCCAACTACAGCGTGTATCGCGAAGGGCTGGCCAATGACTACTTCTGCCGCCGCGCCGATGGGCCCCTGATGAAGGGCTCTGTGTGGCCCGGCCTCTGCAACTTCCCCGACTATACCCGCCCTGAAGTGCGCGAGTGGTGGGCCGGCCTGTTTAAGGGCCTGATTCAGGAAGACGGGGTGAAGGGCGTGTGGAACGACATGAACGAGCCCGCCGTGTTCGAGAAGGGCACCTTCCCCGACGATGTGCGCTTCAGCTACGACGGTCACCAGGCCTCGCACAAAAAGGCCCATAACATCTACGGCATGCAGATGGCGCGGGCTACGGCGGCCGGTGTGAAGCAGTTCAGCTACCCCAACCGCCCGTTCACCATCACGCGCAGCACCTACTCGGGTGGGCAGCGCTACTCCTCCGGCTGGACCGGCGACAACGTGGCTTCCTGGGAGCATCTGTGGCTGGCCAACATCCAGTGCCAGCGCCTAAGCATTTCGGGCTTCAGCTTTATTGGGTCTGATATCGGGGGCTTTATTGACACGCCCGATGGGGAGCTGTACGTGCGTTGGGTAGCGCTGGGAGCGTTCCATCCGTTCTTCCGGACCCACAGCTCCGGCGACCACGGCGACCAGGAGCCCTGGAGCTTCGGGGAGCAGTACGCCGAGCTGGCCAAGGGCTTTATTGAGCTGCGCTACCGCCTGCTGCCCTACATGTACACCACTTTCTGGCAGTACACGCAGCAAGGCACGCCCATGCTGCGCCCCCTGGCCTTCCTCGACCAGACCGACACCGATACCTACCTGCGGATGGCCGAGTTTGCCCTCGGCGACCATCTGCTGGTGTGCCCCATTACTACGCCCGGCGCCGATGGCCGCTGGATGTACCTGCCCCGTGGCAACTGGTTCTATTACTGGACCGATGAGGCCAAAGCCGGCGGCGCCGAAGTGTGGGCCAGCGCCCCCCTCGACCGGATTCCGCTGTTCATTAAGGCCGGTGCCGTACTGCCCATGTACCCGCTGATGCAATACGTAGGCGAGAAAGTGGTAGAAGAAGTGACCCTGCACGTGTACTACAAGAACGGAACGGAAACCAGTGTGCTCTATGAGGATGGGGGCGAGGGCTACGGTTACCAGAACGGCCAGAGCACTACGCGCCGCTTTAAAGTGAAAGGCACCGAAACCGGCCTGGTGCTGCAGCAGGAAACCGAGGGCGACTATCAGCCCACCTTTACCACCTACCGCGTGGTGCTGCACGGCCTGCCCTTTGCGGCCGCCGCGTTCAGCCTCGATGGTACTCCTGCAGACGGGGAAGAAACTATTACCGAAACCGGTCTCAGCCTACCGAGCGTAGTGGTTGGGGCTAGTTTTACGGAGTTGGTGATTGGGTAGAGGAGCTTGCTACTGCTTACAAAAAGGCTTTCAGCGCAGTGCTGGAAGCCTTTTTTGTGCTGCTGGAGGCAGGCGCAATCAGAGCAATAGAATAAATAATAAAGCAGCTAGAACAGTACTTCAGATAAACCAGCTGCGAAATAGATATATATTCGGCCTGCTTTATTTACTGATTGTTACGTGCTATCCATGATGCGTTTACCTGTGCTTATAGGAGCTGCTGCAGTGCTTAACTGCTATTCCGCTACTGCGCAAACACCCGATTCGGTGCCCGCAGCGGGCAAGTGGTATGTTGGGGCTGGGGCCGGGTACCACTATTATTATTCTATTAACCGGCCCTACGTTCGGGCTCGGCCAGTGTACCTGATGGGGGGCTACACCGTCACCCCTAAAGTGTCACTGCAGGCTGAAGTGCAGTATGGCCGGGTGGTCAATCAAACCCATAACCAGGGCCAGGTTGACGGGGAGCTGTATGATTTCACGTATCGTGAGGAAACACGCAGCACTGCGGTAACGCTCCTGGCTCGCTTTAACCGAAGCCAGCCGAGCCACCATCTGCAATTTGATTGGCTGCTAGGTCTGGCAGTGGTGAGCGGAATGCAAAAAGATGCGGCTTACCGCACCAGCACCACAACAGGAGCTAGCTCGGCCTATTATTATCAACCCATTCGTGAAACCACGCCTCACCTAGTGGGTGGCCTGGGCCTACGCTACTTGCTGGGGCCGCACCTTTCTATCGGTGGAGAACTGCTAATAAGCAAGAACACGAAAATTCCACCTGTCTCGGTTTGGGGATTAGCCCCCGGGTTCGGGGCTAATTTGGGGGTTAGCTACCGGTTTGGAGCCCCGGCTTACTAGGAGCTGATTACACAAGTAGCCGTACGTTGCCGCCTACGGGGTGGCCTACGCAGGTCAGCGTGAGGCCCTGGGCAAGGTCACGCTCAGTCAAGACCTCGTTGTAGGAAAGCCACACGTGCCCCGATACGCACCGGGCTACGCAATTGCCGCACACGCCGGCCTCGCAGCTGTAGGGCAAGGTCAGGCCTTGCTTGCGGGCGGCTCGCAAAATGGTATCGGGGAAGGCGACGGGGAGACGGTGCGTGTGCCCGCCTACTTCCACCTCCACAGTGCGCGTGGCCGTATCAGGCGGAAGAGCAGGCCGGGTAGAAGGGGGCGGCACAAAATTCTCTCGCCGAATGCGGTCGGCCGATAGGCCTAGGGCATGCAAACCATACGTGCACATCCGCATGTAATCGAGGGGGCCACATACGTAGGCCAGCATTCGGGCCGGGGTGGTGGTAGCGTGCTGCTGCACAAGTGTTACGAGCAAGTCTTTGTACAGCCGCGCCCTTGCTAGATCAGGGTAATTGCTGAAGAGAAACTCCACGTGCAGCCGACCGGGGTAACGCGCTGCCATCTTTCGTAACTCTCGCCCAAAAATGGCATCCTCGGGGGTGCGGTTGCTGTAGATGAGCAGCACCCGCACTTCGGGCTGAGTGTGCAGCACCGACTTTAGCAGGGAGAATACCGGCGTGATGCCGCTGCCGGCGGCAAACAGCAGCAACTGCTCGTAGGCCACTTCTGAGTGCGTGGGCAGCGTAAACAACCCGCCGGCTCCCAGTGTGAGCACCTCATCGCCCACGGCCGCTTCATCAATCAGCCACCGCGAGAATAACCCATTGGCCACCCGGCGTAGCGTGATGGTCAGGCCACTATCCACCTCCGGCGCCGATGACAGCGAATAGGACCGCCGCAGCCCCGGGTGGCGCGGATGGAGCAGCGTGAGGTATTGCCCGGCCCGGTACTGAATAGAGTAGGGCGGCTCCAGCCAGAACGTTTTGGCCTGCGGGGCTTCTTCTTGAATATGCGTAATGCGCAGTGGAATGGTCACGAAAGCATGTGTTCGGTTTCTTCTGGAAGGGCAAGAGCTGCCACGTATGAGTAATCAACAAAGTGGGAGGAACCTTATCCGAGACCTGATAGCGTCACTCATTGCTCATACCTTGTAGGGGGCCACTTGCGGTGTGAGTCAGGTTTACGATGTGCGTTATTGTGCCACCACATCGCGCAGGTAGGCATATACTTCGGGGTTGCTGAGCAGGGTGCCGTGGTGGAGCTTGGGGTACACTTGCGTGCTAATACGCAGGTCGGGTGGGGCGGCTGGGTCGCGGAAGATGCGGCCGTGAGCACTGCCGGCCCCCACCAGCCCGTCGCCGAAATACTCATGCAGCACCGAGGTAGCCGACTTCAACAGGGAGCCCACCAGAATGTGGTAGTGCACGCCGGGTAGGGGCGGCACCACCGTGCGGGGCGGAAACAGGTCGTCGGCGTGTGGGTTCTGCCAGTCCTGCTCCACCAGCCGGGCGTGGCGCAGGTCTTTGATGCCGTTGCTGCGCTGGTCAATCAGGCCACTCACAAACCGCGTAGGCCACAGGTTGATTTTGCGCAGAATCAGGGAAGTGAAAAAGCTGTTCTGCTCTAAAAATGAGCCATCGTTGGGTACGCCCAACAGTAGCACGTCGCGGAGGTGGCCTAGCCAGCTGGCGGGTTGGGTAGGCTCCAGACCAGGCCCTTCTGCCGTAGCCGTCTCACTGCCGCTCCGGGCCTCCTGCTCAGCGTAATACCCGGCGCTCCGGATAACCAGGCCGCCCATGCTGTGGCCTACCAGCACCAGCTCGCCCACTGCAGCCGGAAAGGCGCGCACCAGTTCGGTTAGCAGTTGGTGTAGCTGCTGCCCATTTTCTGAAATATGCAGTCCCGAGTTGTAGCGCACGTAGAGGCAGCACGCGCCTAAGTCCTGCTGAAGCGCGGGGCCGTAGCGCGGGCCCGTGGTAGAACCCGCCTGCCAGATAATTTCATCGCCCATAAGGCCGTGCAGAAATACCACCGTTTTCTGGGGCCGCCCCGTAGGGCCTGGGGTGAGGCGCAGATCTGCCACGGGTACGTCCGCCTCATGACGCCGGAAGCTCATCTGAATGGTCCGGGAATCCTGGCGCGCCGCAAGCTGGTCGCCGAAGGCACCGTTGAGCACCGGCAGGGTAAAGTGCATGTTCTCCTGCCCGGCCCGGTACAGAAACTCGGCCCCCACCAGTGGGGCCCGCGCAACGCGCCCGGCCGCGGCGGCCACCCGGCGCCACCGGCTGCCGCCAGCTGCGGAGGTAGATGCGGTAGAGTCTGGCGTTTCTGACACGGGGTAACGAGTTGCGGGTGATAGAGGAAGCAAGTAAGTATTACTTCGGCAGAACATGCCCCACGGGGCGTGGGTCACTGAACAGCAAACAGTGCACCCGTAAAAAAGTCCGGCCGCTGCTAACTGCAGTGGCCGGACGAGAAGAGGAAACGGAAACCGCGGCGGCTATTCAACTACCAGTTTACGCACAATGTGGCCTTCTGGAGTTTGCAGGCGTAGAGTGTACAAACCAGGGCGTTGGCCGCGTAAGTCTACCAGTCGGCCGTGCGAGTCGGCGGGGGAGGCTGCCGCCTGGCGCAGTACCTCACGCCCCGTAACGTCAGACACTATGAAGGGCGCCGTTGAGATGGCGGCATTACCCAGAGAGGCCAGCGAGAATTCTCCGCCTTTGCTGGGGTTGGGGTAAATCTGCAGCGCCGACTCGGTGGCCGGGTTGCGGGAAGCCGTAACTACGCCCGCCAGGGTTATATCATCCACAGAGAGCTTGTTACCAACGGTGACGTTCTGCAGGTGGCTGCTCGTGAAGAACATCTGCATGGTGTCGGGCGCAAAGGTTTGGTAATAGGTAATGGGCACATCTACAAGCGTGTAGGTAGATGCCTCCGGCAGCAGCCCGTCAATGTAGGCCACCTCCTGGGTAGTGCCACCGTTCGTTTTCAGCAGCTGAATGGCAAAGGCGGGCTTATCGGCCGCATTAGGCGCAATGGTGGCTTTATACCAGAACTGCAAGCGCGTAGGACGACTGGTGTAGGGGATACCCCCAAAAAAGTCGCCGCTGCCATTAGGGTTAAGCCGGGTGCCCAAAAACATCTGGCCTGGTACCGACTGCTGAATGGCGGCAAATACCTTGGTTTCCAGCTGAGCGGCAAAGCTGCCACCATGCGCATCCGAAGACTTGGTCATGGTGAGGGAAGACACCGGCAAGCTGGGCACGTCGGCGAGGTAAGCAATAACGTCATCCACGTTAAGCCAACTCTGCGGAACCTCGCCACTGTTGCGCGTTACCCAAGTCTCCATTGCACCGTTGGGCACGGTGGGGGCCGTTTGCGCTAGCGCCGCAGAAGAGTAAAGCAGCGCTGCCAGCGCCGCCGTCACAGTACGTAGGAGTAGTTTCATAAAATGGAAGGGAAAATAAAAAGCCCAATGGCCTCTTGTACGGATGATAAGGTAGACGAGCAGTATTCGTGGAAAATATACAACACAGACAATAAAGTGTTCTGAAAGCTGCACAATGTGTATGCTCTCACAGACTTATCCGAACGGCATTGCCTCCACCAATTACAGATTATAACGAGTTATAAATGAACTTGTTTACCAGGCCAGATCCAGCCCAGCACAAAACCCGTGAGGAGGCCGCCCACGTGGGCGGCATTGTCGGTGGAGTAGGCCTCCAGGCCACCCGCGAGGCTGCTGGCCATCAGATAAAACACCAGAACTAGCACGGTGCGGCGGGCAGAGCGGTCGAAGGATGTAGGGTGCCCCGCCAGCGTAGCCAGAAGCAGCCCGTAGAGCCCAAAAATGGCGCCCGAAGCTCCTACTGACAGTACGCCCTGGCTGTGCCACCACAAACTGAGCAGGCCCCCACCCACCCCGCTTAACAAGTACACCAGCAGCAGCCGGCCGCGCCCCGTCAGGCTCTCCGTCATCAGCCCCAGAAACACCAACGACGACATATTCATAAGCAAGTGCCCCGGCCCGCCATGCAGGAAGCAGCTGGTAAGCAGGCGCCAGGGCTGCCCATGCAGGGTAAGTGGGGTGAAATTGGCACCCCAGCGCACCAGATCAGGCGCGGTGGGGTTGAGGGGGTTCTGCCCAACCAGGGCCAGCAGCACGTAGGCCAGTAGGTTAAGCCATAGCAGTAGAGGTGTAACAAAATAGCCGGGGCGCGGCCAGAAAACCCCGCGGCTGATCTGGCGCAGAAAAGCCCAGCCCGTTAGGTCTGGCGAAGCCGAAGGCTGCGGCCGAACCGGTGGCCCCTGCGGCAGCTCCTCCGGAATCAGGCCCCGGCGCTGCAGCTCCTGCACGGCCGCTTGCGCTACCGCCGCCGGATAGCGCTGGGCGTGCTGCGCCAGGTAGAGCAGCTCGGCATCGGTTTTTTGCGCAAAGTAGCTGGTGGGGTCAGGGGCCGACATGAGCGAAGGGCGCGGAGTAGCACGCCAATACGTTTGGGGTGCTACTTCGCGCCCTTAGTGGGCGTCATAAATCCTGCCAGGGCCAACGCACCTGACAGGATTGCGGGCGCAGTGGCCTAGAGGTCGGTGATGTTGCCCTGAATAGGGGCCCGCTCAGAGGCTTTGCCCCGCAGCTCATTACTGATGTCGCGCGCCTCAAAGTCGGCCCGGTTCATGTCGCGGTCCATCATGGGCTGGTCGCTTTCGTAACGCGATTTAAAGTTCAGCAGCGAGTTTTTGCGCAGTACCAGGGCCTGCTGCATCAGGGTCAGGCGCTTTTCCATGATGGGGTGCAGGTGCTGGTTGTAGGCCTTGGCTTTCATAAACCAGCTGATGCGCTCCAGCGTGAGGTCAATTTGGCCAGGAAACGTGGCGGCGGCAGAGTCGCCCTGGGCAATTTGCGTGAGGTAAGCGGCCTGGTTTTCGGCCAGAAAGTAGCGGCGGGCCATGCGTAGGTAGCGGCCGGTGGCCGTTGTATCAGCACGGTCGGCGGCGGGCAGCTGCTGGCGCACCTGCTGTACCTGGGCCTTGGTGGTGGCCTCAAAATCAGGGAGGCGCTGCGTTTTTACGGCTTCCAGTACCACCGGGGCCGTACTTGCCGGCTTTATAGCGGCAACGTTCTCTTTGGGGCGTAGAATGAGCCAGCCCGCCAGGCCTAGTAGCACCAGCCCGAGCGCCACGGGCAGCCAGCGCCGCCAGGCCGCCGGCTCCGGTTCCTCATAGTCATAGGGGAGGAGGGCGGGGGAGGGCTCTGCGGGAGCCGTGGGCAGTGCAATGCCGCGCCGGCGCAGCTCCTGCGTGGCCGCCATTATCAGGGCAGAATGGTAAAACTCAGAGTGCTGCACTAAGTAACGCAGCTCGTCATCGGTTTTTTGCAGGAAGGTATCGTTGCCGTGGGCAGACATACTGACTAGAAATAGAAAGCGGTAGAGTAGCAGGCAAGTGGCCTAGCACGCGCAGAAGGCCCTGGCAGGCAAGATAAGGCGTGCGCCGCGGCAAAAAAAGCAGCAGAGCCCCCAGAGCCCAACCGCAGCCCGGCACTGGCGTATAGCCAAAGCCAGGCCCGGCCTGGTTTTCCTGAGGCATCATCATTTCTTACTCCTTTTCTATGAACACGCCCACCCCCAACTCTGCTGAACAACCCAATAAGCAAAAAGCTGAAAACCAGTCCGGTGAAACCCCGCAAACCCACCAAAGCGACCTTGCCCAGGACGAGGGCGACGGCATCCGGGGAGGCTACGGTGATGCCGACCAGACCAACGGCCTGGAAGGCGGCGCCGAATCTGGCCCTGATGGTGGCCCCAAGCACACCAGCTAAGGTATAGCGCCATCATGTCATTCCGGGCACCGGAAGAAACCTGAGTTAATCTGCTTACAGATTGGCCTGGTTTCTTCCGATGCCCGGAATGACCGTTTTAAGCCGGGCCGTGCTTGCTGAGCAGCAGCGTGTAACTTGCCGTATATGGAGGTGTTTTCTCAGTTTTTCTGCCGGATTGGCTGCCTGAGTGGCCTGGCGCTGCTGCCGGCGTTAGCGCAGGCTCAACCCGGTAACCCCCTGCGGCGCCTGCTGCGGCAAGATGCGGCGCTGGCCCCGGTAGTACGCCAGGCCAAGGCCCACCGGCTCCAGATCCTGTACACTCAGATTACCCGCGACGCGCAAGGGCAGCCCCACTTTCGGAGCTACCAGTTTCGGGTGCGGCCGCGGGAGTACTTTTACCCGGCCAGCTCCATTAAGCTGCCCACCGCAGTTCTCGCCCTGGAGAAGCTGCGCGCGTTATCAGCCTCTATTCCGGGGCTCACGCCCGAGTCGCCGTGGCGAATTGATTCGGCGTTTGCCGGCCAGACGCGTGTGCTACACGATACCAGCAGCGCCACGGGGCGGGCCAGTTTAGCGCAATATCTGCGTAAAATGTTGCTGGTGAGTGATAACGACGCCTACAACCGACTGTATGAGTTTGTAGGCCCGGCGGCCCTGAACGAAGGCTTGCAGCGCCACGGCCTGCACCACACGGTGCTGCGCCACCGCCTTTCCGTGGGCGACCAGGACCCCGGCGCCCGGCACGCAAACCCCATCACAATTTATGCTGATACTGCCCTGCAGCGCCCGTTATATGGGCAGCCGGCTGCTGTCTTCGCGGGCGAGTGGCCTGGCGTGCGGCAGCGTAGGTTGCGCATTGGGCAGGCCCACTTCCAGGGAAACCAGCGCCTAGAGGAGCCCCTAGACTTCTCTACCAAAAACACTACCTCCCTGCCCGACCTGCAGTGGGTGCTGCGGGCCATCCTGTTTCCGGAAGCAGTGCCTGCCTCACAGCAGCTGGCCCTTGACTCCGCCGACACGCGCTTCCTGCGGCGCTACCTGAGCATGGTGCCCCAGGCCAGTCAACACCCGCGCTACTCTCCAGCCGCCTACCCCGATAACTACGCCAAGTTCCTGCTGGCCGGAGGAGCCGCTGGCCCGTTACCGGCCGGAGTACAGATCTTCAACAAGATTGGACAGGCCTATGGCTTCCTGATTGACAACGCCTACATCCGGAACCCTGAGCAAAACGTAGAGTTTTTGCTGAGCGCCGTGGTATATGTGAATTCCGATGGCGTGCTGAATGATGATAAGTACGAATACGACACCGTAGGCCTGCCTTTCCTGCATCGGTTGGGAGAAGTGGTGTACGAGTATGAGCGGAAGCGGAAGCCCCAAAAGCGACGGTAGGTGAGGGGCTTGTAGGCGTTATTGCATAACCGTAGCGCTTGAGGGGCGTACAGATAGAGCTACCTGTGTTAGAATTGAAGTTGAGGTTACCTAGTGTATGTCTGAGTCGTCTTACGGGCTTTCCGTCATTACTTCCGTAGAGGAATACCAGCAGTTGGTGCAGACCAGGGCGGGACAACGGCTCGTGGACCTAACCGAGCGGATTCCCTCCCTGGTGCTCGACATACGTTACGCCACCCCTGATAACCTGCTAGGTGAGGCCGTGTACTCCGAGGCACGGGCCTTCCTGCGGGAGCCGGTGGCCGATGCTCTAGCCCAGGTGCAGGAAAGCCTAAAAGCGCGTGGCCTGGGCTTATGCGTGTATGATGCCTACCGCCCCTACAGCGTAACGGTTCGCATGTACGAGCAGATTCAGGACGAAGACTTCGCGGCGCCGCCCTGGCGCGGCTCCCGCCACAACCGAGGCTGCTCCGTAGATGTGGGCTTGGTGAAACTAAGCAACGGAGAACGGGTGCCACTGCCCACCGACTTTGACGAGATAACGCCCGCCGCCCGCTCCCGCTACGGCGACCTGCCCGCCCACGTAATGCTTAACCGCAGCATCTTGCTGGCTACTATGCACTACTATGGCTTCGTTAACTACCCCGGCGAGTGGTGGCACTTTGACCATGAGCGCTGGCCCGAGTTTGACTTGCTGGATTTACCGTTTGCCGCCGTGAAGGTGTAGCACGGCCTGAGCATATGGAGTTGCTGGCTTCTACCAGAGGCAAGCAGGTAGCAGAACCCTGGCACCGCCTGCTGAAAGTTGGAAATGATAGGTTGCAGGTTCGCGTAGAAGCCGAGGCCCAGCTGTGACGGCAATAGCAAGGCTGCAGCGTAAACTTCATAAATTCTCAAATTCACCTCCCGCCCTCCCGTGAATCGCGTAATTTTGAGGCAATGTTTCGATTACTTGCCCCCGGCCGCTTCCCGTTTCTTGCCTTTCTGATCCTCACCTGGTTACTGCGTAGCCAGTTGGCTACCGCTGCCGATACACCGCCCAAGCGGGAACTCCGGGGCGTTTGGATTGCCACCGTAGAGAATATTGACTGGCCCAGCAGCCGTAACCTCACCCCCGAGCAGCAGCGCCGCGAGTATCGTCGTATTCTCGATGAGCACCAGCGCAGCGGCATCAACGCCGTATTTGTGCAGGTGCGGCCCGCTTCTGATGCCTTCTATCAGAGCAGCCTAGAGCCCTGGAGCAAGTGGCTCACGGGCACCCAGGGCAAGGCCCCCACGCCGCTCTACGACCCCCTGCCGTTCCTGATTGAAGAGGCGCACAACCGGGGTATGGAGTTTCACGCCTGGTTTAATCCGTACCGCGCCTCCATGGACTCCGTGACGCGGCGCCTGGCTCCTAACCACCCCTTCCGGCAACACCCAGAGTGGTTCCTGCGCTTCGGAGGCAAGCTGCTGTATAATCCTGGTCTGCCTGAAGTGCGCAACTATATTACGCAGGTAATTCTGGATGTAGTAAAGCGCTACGATATCGATGGCGTCCACTTCGATGACTACTTCTATCCGTACCCCGAAGCGGGCCTGACTATTCATGATGAGCAGGCCTTTACCCAGTACAACCCCCACAGTCTGGGCCTGGCAGACTGGCGGCGCGAGAATGTGAATGAGCTCATTCATACCCTCCACGACACCATCCAGAGTACCAAGCGCTGGGTGAAGTTTGGCATCTCGCCCTTTGGCGTGTGGCGCAACCAAACCACCGACCCCAATGGCTCGGCTACCAAAGCCTTCCAGGGCTATGATGGCCTCTATGCCGATGCGCTGGAGTGGCTGCGCCAGGGCTGGGTTGATTACGTGCTGCCCCAATTATACTGGAGCAGCAACTTTAAAGTGGCCCAGTACCCGGTGCTGGTTGAGTGGTGGGCCCGTAACAGCAACGGCCGCCACCTGTACATTGGGCATGGAGCCTACCGCATGCTCGAGAATACCCGCGCCGATACTACCTGGCGCAACCCCCGCGAGCTGCCCCGCCAGGTGCGCCTCAACCGCACCTTCCCCACGGAGGTGGGCGGCAGCGTATTCTTCAGCTCCAAGTCGTTGCTCTCCAACCCCCTGCACACTACTGATTCTCTGCGCCAGCATGAGTTTCGCTACCCGGCGCTGGTGCCCGCCATGCCCTGGCTGGATGGTGTGCCCCCGCGCCCCGCGCAAAGCCTGACTCTAACGGCCTCTGCCGCCGCTAACACGCTTACCTGGCAGCCCAGCCCCGTTGCCCCCGACGGCGACATAGCTGCTTATTACGTGCTCTACCGCTTTGATAGCAGTACCCAACCTACCCCCGACGATCCGCGCAATATTCTGGCCGTGCTACGCCCCCAAACCGGGCGGGGCTTGTTTTTTGCCGATACTACCGCCCTCCGCGGAGTGGCCTACGCCTACTACCTCACGGCCGTTGACCGCCTGCACAATGAAAGCGCGCCGGTGCGGGTGCTCAGCACGGGGCGCCCAGCCGAAATTGTGGTAGCCCAAGCTCCTGCACCTACGCCCACGCCGCCGATTTCAACGCCGCCACCCGCCGCCCCTGCGCCCACAGTACCTGCTAGGCCAGTGCCTGCCCCACGGCCCACCGTGAGCGGTAACGCTCCCACTAAGGTCAAAGTCAAGACGAAAGCTAAACGCAAGCGCGGTGGCTTCTTTGATCGTCTGTTTGGTGGGCGCTAAACTCTGGTTAGGTAAAGCATAAAAGCAAAGAGGTGGCCTGCTGTAGGCCACCTCTTTTCTTTTTCGTCGTCGTCGCTAGGGTTATAGAAATACCTTTTTCAGCAAGGTCAAACACCAGAGGCAACCAGCGCTTAGTAACTTTTCAGTCTTTTTTTGTATAAGATTTCGAGGTATTTTCTTACACAAAGCTAGAAATAAGCCTAAGTATTTACCACCGGTTTAGGCAGGTATGCGTAACACTAATTACCCGTTTATTAAGGGTTTGTACTGAGAAGAAAGCGAAGTATTAGGTGCTAAGCTGAACCATTCGGCGTTACTCTTGAGAATAGGATGGAGGACTGGTTAGGCTAACATCCGGTCCCGTGCTTGCGTAAATCTGGTTGCCTGGAGTATTTGATTATTCCAATACAGATCTTACTGTAAGTACTAGAATATGACTGACGTTCAACAAAATATATACGGAGAGGAATATCTTTCTTTTATAAAAAAGAAGGAGTTTCCCTGCGTTGCTGCCAAAACTGCCCTTACTTTTCAACAGATTAAATACTTGGTGGTTGACCACTTAGCCTGCCCCAAGGACGATGCCGCCATTTTGGAGTTTATCTACGAGTTCGTGGATACCTACCGGCAGTCTGAGAAACTGTACCACAGTGCCGCCGTTATCTTCAAAGGCCCTGAGGCCCCCAATGAGGCCATGTTTGAAGAACTGTTCTGGCAGCGCCTACAAGCCCTCTCCAACCTCGATGCCCAGCGCTATGGCTACGACCGGCGCGTGGTCGCCGACCCCTCGTCGTCGGACTTTAGCTTTAGCTTGAAGGAAGAAGCGTTTTTCGTGATTGGGCTGCACCCGGGCAGCTCACGGGCGGCGCGGCAATTTGCTTATCCTACGATGGTGTTTAACCCCCACGCGCAGTTTGAGCAAATCCGGAATAACGGCCGCTACGACAGCATCCGTAACACCATTCGCACGCGCGATGTGGCCTACTCCGGCTCCATCAACCCTATGCTACAAGACTACGGTGAGGCATCAGAGGCCTACCAATACAGCGGAAAAGCGTATGATGACTCTTGGAAATGCCCCTTTATAAGCCAACATGGATCAACTAACCATCATACCGCCGCGTAGCGGTACCGCTTTCATTCTGCGCCAAGGCCAACGGCTTAAAGTAGTTGACATTGAGGGCGAGCAAGTATCAGACTTCGTGTGCTACAATCTCGATGACCGGGCTGAGTACCTCTCATCAGGCCGCACCATTGATTATGCCGAAACGATTTTCCTGACCAAGGGCCACCCATTTTACTCCAACCGCAGCAACATTATGTTTGAGCTGGTGGAGGACACTGTGGGCCGGCACGACTTTCTGCTTACCCCCTGTAGCGCCGATACATTTCGCATTATTTACGGCCACACGCATCCGCACCGCGGCTGCTTTGGGAACCTCTGTGAGGCGCTCAAGGAGTACGGCATCAGCCCCGATGCTATTCCCATCTGCTTTAACATCTTCATGCACGTAACCGTGGATGGCGAAACGGGCAAAGTGGATGTGCTGCCACCCAAGAGCAAAGCCGGCGACTACGTGATTCTGGAAGCCAAAACCGACCTGCTGATTGGCATGACGGCCTGCTCGGCTGAAATGTCGAATAACTATTCCTTCAAGCCAATTGGCTACCAGATCTTGAACTAGCTGACGCTCTGCTAGGCCTGGTTTCTGCTTGCATGCATAGCCTGAACCTAGCAGTAGTGGCCTGGCAAGCAACAAAAAAGCTCCTCCCGAGACCGGGAGGAGCTTTTGCTTTCTAACTAGTCCAGACCTAAAGGCTGCGATACTCAAACCGCACCCGGCCCGTAGAGCCACCGGTGCTGTTTTTGGTGCCTACTATGCGAATCAACATCGTTTCGCCGGTGCCGCGCACCTTCACGGCATACACGTCGTTTACGGCTACTGCGCCCAGATCGGCGGCAGTGGTGTTCTGATAAATGAGAGTGCCTACGTCATTGGCCGTAGCCTTGGTATAAAAGCCATTGGCTACCTGTGCCGCTGGTACCTTGTAATAACGCGTGCCATTTGCGGCGCTCAGCACCAAGGTATTACCCGATACACCACTTACAAACAGGTCCTTGGCAGTAACCGGGTTGGCGGCTGGCTCGTTCAGGCCGGTTTTCAGGTTAAAGGCCAAAGAGTCGGGCGCCGAGTTGGGGCCGAAACTCACCCGGCCGGTGCGGGTAGTAGCCAGGGCCGTGGTGCCTCCAATAGCAATTGGAGCTGAGGTAACGGTAGCCGAGGTAGATTGGGCGTAGGCCACAAACACAAAGTTGATGGTTTTGCCGCTGGCGGCAGCTGGCACCACAATATCAACGGTGCGAGTGTTGGCGGCGCCGGCCGTGGGGTTTCTTACTACGCCCAACCGAATGGGCGCCTGCGTGCCTTCGCGGTAGTAATACGCGAGGCTATCAACGGCCTTAAATAAGGTGGCGTTGGGCGTAGCCGCGGGTGCAGGCAGGGTAGAAATACCACCTTCGTTGATGATAACAGAATACCCAATAATGTCGCCGGTGCTCTGGGCGGTGCCGGCTAGGCCATTGCGGTAGGTAGCGGGCGTAGCGCCAAACTTAAGGGTAGGGGAGCTGGCTACCGTGTAAGTGAAGCGCCGCATGCGCTTGCTGCCGTTGGCAAAAGTCAGGGTCACGTCTACCCTCACGGGTGTTTTATTGGCCAGGTTAGCGGGCACTACGTAGGGCACTGCCTGCGTAGTGAGCTGAGCCGATTGCAGGAACTGCCCATTGGCGGGGTAGGTGCCTACTACAGCCGAGTCCTGCTTATTAATAACCTGGAAAACCGTAATGTCCTTCGGCGACTCATTGGCATTGTAGCCAATGATAACCGGAGCAGTTTCACCAGGAGCGTATTTAGCGGCCAGGCCAGCGTTGGGTAGTCCCAGAATGGTGAAGCCCGATGCATCCTGCACCGTGTAATGATTATCAAACGGCTCCTTTTCGCAGCTGGAGGCCGCAAAGCAGAGCAAACCGAGCGCTGGCGCCACCAGGGCATTCAGCCAGGGCCGGGCAGTGGTATATAGTTTCATGAAAAGCAGAGTTGAACGGTGAATGACAGACTAGATTAGGGACGGTCCCACCAGAGGGGCTTGGTAATGTAGTCGTCGTTGCTGGTTGCGCCGGCCTCAGCGAAGAGCTTGGCCACAGCCTGAGGGTTGTAGAGCACTTCTGTGGCGCCGGGCAGCATCCGGCGGGGCCACCGGTCTTTGTAGTCGACTTTTGCTGCCAGCGTAGCGTTAGCGTTGTTCGGGTACTTCAGGTTCACGTAAATCGTGGGGTCGAAGTCATAGCGGCGCAGGTCCGACCACGATTCGGGGTTCAGGAACATGGCAATGTATTTCTGTTCCATGATCCGTTTGATGGTCAGGTCAGCGGGCGTTTGAGCCACGGCCGCGCTGCTCAGGTAAGCATCTATCTGGGCCTGCGAAATCACGGGGAAGGTAACGGGTGGGTTAGCATTGGTGCCGCCTACGCCAATCTTCTGCATATGCGCCCGAATGCCCTCCTGATACGCCCGAAGTGCACGGGCCTTGTCGCCGGCATTGAAGGCCGCTTCTGCCTCAATAAACTTCAGCTCGTGGTAAGTAAGCACCTCAAAATACCCCAGGTCGCGGGCGTACCAGGAGCTGTAGAAGTCCGTGAAGCCATTTACCACGTTACCAGTAGACGTAACGCCGGGGTCGGCGCCGGTGCTGGTAGTGGTGGCCATAATAGGCAGGCGGGGGTCAGAAACGCCGGGGTACGTGGCACCGGCTACGCTGCCATTGAGGTACTTAATGATGTTGCTGGAGAAAGTAGCCGTTGCGTAGTTATTACGGGTGGTACCAAAGATGTTGGTAGTACCCGTAAGCGGAGCTACAGCCAGCTGGTACTGCAGCTGCGCATCATCGGCTGAGCTGGTCATGCTCTTGTCGATGAGGGCCAGGATCTGCTGCGGATTGTACACCCCCTTCTTCTTGATGAGGTGGTTGAGCTGGCGAGCCTTTAGGCCATTGGCAAACTTAATCCACTTCTGCACGTCACCCTTAAACAGGATGTCGCCTGAAATGCTGGGAGACGTAACATACAGGGGCCGGAAGTTCTTGTCGGCGGGCGTCTGCATCAAGGCAATGCCTTCGTCGCAGAGCGTCTGAATGGTCTGGTAAATCTGCTCCTGTGGATCGTACTTGGGCGTGTAATTCGCAGCACCCTGGTAGGCTTCGGTGTACGGAATATCGCCCAGCATGTCGGTGGCGTGCGCCAGATCCATTGCCTGAATGATTTTGCCCGCCCCGATATAATACGGAGAGCCTTCCTGCTCGGCAGCAGCAGTCATCGTCGGGATGTTGCCTCCGGAGTAGTAGTAGTTGTAGTTAAAGGTATTGGTGCTGTTGCCGTTCGAGAGCGTAAACTGGTCGGTGCTGCTGGCGGGCGATTTACGCACTGTGTATTGGCTGATGTACGTGGTAGTGAGCGACGTAAACATCTGCGCCTGAATGCCCTGAGAAATAATGCCGGGCAGCAGGTAGTTCGGCGTAGAAGTAGTAGGGTTGTTAGGGTCGGTATTGACGTCGAGGAACTTCTCGCAAGACGTTAAAGTGGCACTACTGCCCAGCAGCAGGCCTAGAATGAGAAGGTATCTTTTCATGAGAAAGTATTGGGGGAGGATGAAAGCAGGCCGCAGCTGCTGTGTAGCACGCTGTTACCTGCAAGCATCCAATCAATAGTTAAAAGTTCACCCGCAGGCTCATGTCTACGCCCCGCGTGCCGGGTACGCTGCCGTAATCGAAGCCCCCGGAGCCACCGCCGCGCACACCCGCACCAGCTGCCGCCGTTTCGGGGTCCACGCCGCTGTATTTGGTAAACAGCAACAGGTTGCGGCCCGTGAGGCCCAGCTCAATGCCCCGTACCGTTTTGGAGTTGGTAAATAGCGTGGTGGGCAGGTTGTAGGTCAGCGTCACATAGCGTAGGCGCGTCCAGGAGCCGTCCTCAATAAAGGGAGTTCCAATGGCGCCCAGAATATTGGCGTAGTAGGTCTGGGTGAGCTCCACGGCCCGCGTATTGGGCGTGTACGACACGGTGCCGTCGGCGCCGGTGCTGGCCACCACGCCATCAAATACCACCTGCTGGTTGCGGTCGAGGGTCCGCTCGCTCAGGCCGTTGCGGGTCGTGAGCCAATCGTTGCCATTCACTACCATGCCGCCCTTCCGGAAATCGAGCAGGAACGTGAGGGCCAGCTGGTTGTAGCGGAGCGTGTTGGTTACCTGCACCGTGTAGTCGGGGGCGCGGTTGCCGGCGTACACAAAGGTGCTGGTGTTAATCAGCGGGAAGCCGGTAGTGGGGCTGATCAGGATTTTACCATCGGGGGAGCGTTGGTAATCTGTAGCGCTGATGGAGGTAAGCGGCTTGCCAGGGAAGGCGCCGCCGCGGGCCACGTCAATGATGAAAGCATCAGACTGGTACACTTCGGTCAGGAAGCCGGGCAGCTTGGTAGCCTTGTTGCGGTTGGCGTAGAAGTTGGCATTAATGTCCCAGTTGAAGCCCGTAGCACTTTGTACAGGGGTGCCGCGCAGGGCTATTTCAATGCCCTTGTTGGTAACAGTGCCACCGTTAATGTACTGCAGGATAAAGCCGGTAGCCTGGCTTACGCGAGGCGCAATCAGCTGGTCGCGGGTGTCTTGCTGGTACACGTTGGCCTCCAGGCCCAGGCGGTTGCGCAGGAATTGCAGGTCAATACCAATTTCATACGCGCGGGTGCGCTCTGGCTTGAGCAGACGGTTAGAGCCGAAGAAGCCATTGCGGAAACCACCTCCAATGTAAGTGGCCTGCGCCAGTGGCGAGTCAACGCGGTAAGGGCCCGTGTCTTTGCCCACCTCTGCAATAGAGCCTCTGATCTTGCCGTAGTTCAGCCAGGGGTTTTGCTCCAGGCCTAGCAGGTGCGTGAACTGCCAACCCAAAGCCACCGAACCATAGCCGAACAGCTTACCGAAGTTCTTGCTTTCGTCGGGGCGGGGCAGGGTGGAAGATTGGTCGACGCGGCCGTTCAGCTCAAAGTTTACCTGCTGCAGCAGATTTACGTTCAGGCGGGCAAAATTACCAACCAGGCGCCGCTCAGTATTGGTAACAAGCGTGTTGCGGTTTACAGTGTTGTTGATGGAGGGAATAACCGGATTGGGATTCAGGAAAATCAGGCCCAGGTTATCCGTGGTTTCAGAGCGGCCCATTTCTACGGTGTTACCCAGCACCAAAGAGCCGTTTAGGTTCTGGTTTACCTCATGCTTCAGAGTTACCAGGAAGTTGGAGTTAAGCAAGCGGCTGAGAATGGCTGTTTCGCCCACTCCACCATCCTGGTTGCCGGCCTGGGAAGTGCCCACCGCCCGAATAGAGCGGTCCTTTTCCACGTAAAAGTCGGTGCCAATGTTATAGCTCAGCGCCAACCACTTATACAGATCCAGCGTAGTTTGCACGTTGCCAATAAAGCGGTTGGTGCGGCTGGTCTGGGGGTTGCGGTTGATGGTGAAGTAGGGGTTGTCGGCATCGCTGGCTGAAGTGCCCGTGCCCAGCAGGCGCCGGCGGGTACCATCGGGGTTCAGGTAGTTGCGGGCATCATCGTTGCGAGGCCAGCTCAGCAGGCTCACCAAGAAGCCGCCGGTGCTGCCAAACAGGCCGGGGCCCTGCAGCGGAGTGCGGCCGCCCGTGTTCAGGTACTGAGCCGATGAGCTGACGCTCAGCTTATTGGTGAGTTTGGCCGTGCCGGCCAGGCGCAGCGTAGTTTTGTCGTAGAGGCTGGTGGGTACTACCCCCGAAACATCCGTACGGGAGCCCGAAAACAGGAACGAAGTCCGGTCTGTGCCGCCCGACATGGTGAGGTAATGCTGCCAGCTTTTACCCTTCTGGAAGAAGTCGCCGAGGTTATCATATACCTGGTCGCCGGGCTGGAAGCGTGGGCCGAAAGAGCTGCGGGTGTTGGAGTCAAACACGCCGTTGGCGCCCTGTTTGTACTGATTCTGGAGCTTGGGCAGGCGGCTCACCTCATCTACCGAAAACTGCGTGCGGTAGTTGATGGTAGCGCGGCCCGAAGCCCCTTTCTTGGTGGTGATGATAACGGCACCGTTGCCGGCGCGCAAGCCATAGATGGCGGCAGCAGCCGGGCCTTTCAGTACCGTCATGCTCTGGATGTCCTCGGGGTTCAGGTCGCCGGCGCGGTTCTGGTTGGCCGTGGAGCGGCCCAGCAAGCCGTTGAAGGCCGAGCCTCCACCCGGGGCCGTGCTTTCCACGAACGAGGAGTTATCCATGATGATGCCATCGATAACAAACAGGGGCTGGTTGTTGCCATCAAGGGAGTTACCACCCCGAATTACAATGGCCGCGCCTTCGCCAGGAGCCCCGCCTGAGCTGGTAATTTGTACGCCCGCTACTTTGCCCTGCAAGGCATTCACGATGTTGGTCTGGCGGGTTTCTACCAGCTCTGAGCCCTGCACCTGGGGCGCGCTGTAGTTCAGCTCACTACGTTCCTGCTTGATGCCGTAGCCCGTAACTACTACTTCGTTCAGGCTTTTAGAGTCGGGGGCGAGGCTGATGTTGGCCGTGGTGCCAGCCCCTACGCGGTACTCCTGGCTGGTGTAGCCAATAAAGCTGAATACCAGGGTGCTGCCTTCCGGCACGTTCGGGAGCGAGTAGCGGCCCTCGCCATCGGTTTGGGTGCCTTGGGTAGTGCCCTTTACCAGCACGTTTACGCCGGGGAGGGGCTGCTGGTCGTTGGCACCAACCACTACGCCCGTGAGGGTGCGGGTGGCCGCCGTTTGGGCGTAGCTAGGCGGTGAAGCCAGCAGTACCCCCAAGGCCAGAGGAGACCATAGAAGTTTTTTCATACAGTAAGGAAAGTGAGAGATAAGAGGAGAGAGGAAGGCGGCGCAGAGGGAGTGCCGGGTAATAGAGCAGAAAAGCAATCTGTGGTCAGCAGATCAAAAAAGCAGAAACCGAGTGAAAAGAACTGGAAAATGAGACTGAACGACTAAAAAAAGAGCGTATTGCTGAGGAAATAAGCTCGTTTTATTAAAAAAATAAAGAAAAAAGTGCTGCTAAATCTAGTAGGCCAAAATTCAGCAACCAACTATATAGGGGTTTTACTAGCTAAGGGAAAGTGCTTTGAATGCTCGGGGCAAAGCGTCAATTTGCTTGCTCACAACTGATGGTTGCGGGCAGGACTTGTTTATGCTTGGCTGCCTGAATCTACGGTTCTCTAGCTAAACTATTCATATGCAGACCACTACTCAGGCCGCCGTGCATACTACCGGCGCTCAGCCGCTGGCCGAAGCCTCTCAGCCCGGTCGGCTCGTGTCGTTGGATGTGTTCCGGGGCATTACCGTAATGGCCATGATTCTGGTGAACAATCCCGGTAGTTGGGACCATATTTATGCGCCCCTGGAGCACGCTCACTGGCACGGCTGCACCCCCACCGACCTGATCTTTCCCTTTTTCCTGTTCATTGTAGGGGTGAGCCTGGTATATGCGCTTGATGGGGCCCGCCAGCAGCCCAGCACGCATGGGCGCACCATGCTGCGCATTCTGAAACGGGCCGCTATTCTCTATGCGCTAGGCCTGTTCTCGGCTCTGTTTCCCACCTTCGACTTCAGCACCGTGCGCATACCGGGCGTGCTGGCCCGCATTGCATTGGTGTTTCTGGTATGCGGCATTGTGTTTCTGAAAACCACCTGGCGCCAACAGCTAGGCCTGTTGGCTACCATTCTGGTGCTCTATAATATGCTGCTGCAACTAGTGCCGGTGCCAGGATATGGTCCCGCTAACCTGGAGGCCAGCACCAACCTCGGCGCCTGGCTCGACCGCACTATTCTGGGGGAAGCTCACCTCTGGAAGCAAAGTCGCACCTGGGACCCCGAAGGAATTTTGGGCACGCTGCCCGCCGTGGGTACTGGCCTACTGGGTATGCTCACGGCCCGCTGGCTCCGGCAACGGGAGGTAGAGCCGGCCACGAAAGTGGCCTGGTTGTTTGTGGCGGGTGGGGCCTGCGTGGTGCTGGGCCTGATCTGGAACGGCTGGTTTCCCATCAATAAAAGCCTCTGGACCAGCTCCTATGTACTTTACGCCGGTGGCCTGGCAGTGGCGGTGCTAGCGGCCTTCTACTGGCTCTGCGATGTGCAAGGCTACCGCAGCTGGATTAAAGCGCCCCTAGTGTACGGAGTGAATGCCATAACCGTGTTTTTCCTTTCCAGCCTGGTGCCGCGCCTGCTTAATATGATTAAAGTGGCCGGCCCCAACGGCCCCACTGGCCTACGCACCTGGCTCTACGACACATTCTTCGTGCCGTACTTCAGCCCCGTTAATGCCTCTCTGGCTGGCGCCATAGTGTGCGTATTGATTTGGCTGGGAATTTTGTGGGTGATGTATAAAAAGCAGATCATCATAAAAGTGTAGCCGCTTGCCAAGCCACTCTCACAGGGATGTTCCGAGCGGGAGCGAGAACTCAGGGCTAGCCTACCAATGGCCAATCCAGGTTCTTGGCTCCCGCTCACAGTATCAGCGTTTAGCAGTAGGCTACTCGGCGCCTGATTTCGGCTGTCTGCCTCAACGATGGCCCCGATTTCTCGTACTTGGGGTATGAAGAACTTGTGGATACTGGCAGCGGCGCTTGTGCTGACTGCCCCGGCAGTAAGTGCCCAAACAACCACCACTCCTGCTGCGGCCTCTGCTACGCCCATATCTGCGAGCCACCGGAAAGCGGCAGAAGAGCTG
Source organism: Hymenobacter taeanensis (assembly GCF_013137895.1). Taxonomy (NCBI): domain Bacteria; kingdom Pseudomonadati; phylum Bacteroidota; class Cytophagia; order Cytophagales; family Hymenobacteraceae; genus Hymenobacter; species Hymenobacter taeanensis. Next base: position 302,264 of record NZ_CP053538.1, on the reverse strand, counting down.
CTGGCCATCACCGGCAGCGAGAAAAACATGACGGAAATGAGCAGCCGCATGCTTGATGTGCAGCTGGAGCAGCGCCCCGAAATGAAGGCGGTGGAGCCCGAAATGCGGGCTTTCCTCACCAAGTACATGAGCTGGCAATCCATGAAGGATGACTTGGTGCAGCTGTACGCTCAGGAGTTCACCGAAAAGGAGCTCAAAGAGCTGAACAAGTTCTACCAGACGCCCACCGGTCGGAAAACTATCCAGAAAATGCCCATGCTTATGCAAGCCGGAATGGAAATTGGGCAGCGCCGCGTGCAGGAGCACCTCCCGGAGCTACAAAAAGCCATTGCCGATAAAATGCAGAACCAGCAGCCAGGGGCGGTGAAGCAGTAATTGAGCGAAGTGGCCCAGCGGCGCTGTCATTGTCAGCGGAGCGAAGCAATCCTTCCTTGTCGTGCACAAAGCTTCTGCAGAAACCAAGCAAGCCCTTATTTCCGTTGTGGAGGTAAGGGCTTTTGAGTAGGTCAAAGATTCGCGCGCACTGCAGGAAGGATTGCTTCGTCCTTCGTCCTCGCAATGACACACCTCGGCTTGGCCACTTCGCTAAATCATTCACTTAATCACCGTTTCTCAAACTCATACCCCGCAAAGTCTTGGCGGAGCTTGGTTTTGAGGAGCTTACCGGTGGCGGTGTGGGGGAGTTGCTCCACAAACTCTACGGCTTCCGGAATCCACCAGCGGGCCACTTTGCCCTCATAGTAGGCCAGTAGCTCCTGCTTGCTGATTTCAGAATCGGGTTTTCTGACCACTACCAGCAACGGCCGTTCGCTCCACTTGGGGTGAGGCACGCCAATCACGGCAGCTTCGGCAATAGCGGGGTGGCCTACGGCGAGGTTCTCCAGCTCGATACTAGAAATCCACTCGCCGCCCGATTTAATCACGTCTTTGCTACGGTCGGTGATTTGCATGAAGCCAGCGGGGTCAATGGTGGCCACGTCGCCGGTCCGGAACCAGCCGCTGGCCGTGAGCCCACCCGGCTGATCGGCCCCAAAGTACTCGCGCGCAATAAACGGGCCGCGCACTAGCAAGTCACCGAAGGCCACGCCGTCGTGGGGCAACTCCTGGCCGGCATCATCCACAATCTTCATATCCACGCCAAAAATGGCGCGGCCCTGCTTAGTCTGAATGGCAAACTGCTCATCGGGGCTCAGGTTGAGTTGCTGGGGTTTCAGGGTGCACACGGTACCCAGCGGCGAAGTTTCCGACATGCCCCAGGCGTGCCGAATCTCTACGCTCAGCTCCTCATCAAAGGCCTTAAGCAGAGCCGGAGGGCAGGAGGCGCCGCCCACAATCATCTTTTTGAGAGTGGTGAACTGCAGCTTTTTCTCCCGCATAAACGTGAGCAGCCCAAACCAGATGGTGGGCACGCCCGCCGTAAACGTTACGCCTTCCTGCTCATACAACTCATATAGGCTGGCCGCATCGAGGCCGGGGCCGGGCATTACCAGTTTGCAGCCGTTCATGGGGGCCGTGTACGGAATGCCCCAGGCATTAACGTGAAACATGGGTACTACCGGCAGCACCACATCCCGGGCCGAGCAGTTGAAGCCATCGGGCAGGGAGGCGGCGTAGCTGTGCAGTAGCGTGGAGCGGTGGGAATAGAGCACGCCCTTGGGCTGATCAGTGGTGCCGGAGGTATAGCACAGGGAGGATGCGGTATTTTCATCGAACATAGGCCACTCGTAGTCGCTAGTATGCGCAGCCAGTAGGTCTTCGTAGCAGCGTAAGTCGGGCAGGGTAGTCGCCTCGGGCATATGGGCCCGGCCGGTCATGAGCACCCAGCTCTCTACTTTAGGGCACTGGGGGGCCAGCTTTTCTACCAGCGATAGAAAGGTAAGGTCAAAGAACAGCAGCCGGTCTTCGGCGTGATTGATGATGTACACGAGCTGCTCAAAAAACAGGCGCGGGTTGATAGTGTGGCACACCGCGCCCATTCCTGAGATGCCATAATACAGCTCAAAATGCCGGTGCGTGTTCCAGGCTAAGGTGCCTACCCGGTCGCCGTTGCTAACGCCCAGCTCCGAGAGAGCGTTGGCCAGCTGCTTGCTGCGCAGGTGGGCGGCGGCGTACGTGTAGCGGTGTAGGCCACCCTCCGCTAAGCGAGATACAATTTCAGTTTCGGCGTGCCACTTGGCAGCGTGCTCTAGCAGCCCCGCAATGCGCAAGGGCTCGTTCATCATCAAACCTAACATGGAAGTTCTGTTGGTGGGGATTTTAAGCTAACAGATTTCCCACAGATATACATATAGGAGAATTTTCACGGATTTCAGTAGGCCACCTGGCACTCGGTTAGAAACAAAAAAGCTCCGGCCTTGTGGCCGGAGCTTTAGGTTAGTTCTCCTGCGGTACGGTGCTTTCTACGGCTTGCCTGCGGGGTTGCTGAATGCTCTCCAGCGCCACCTGCAACACCCCAGACCTGACGCTGAGCTCCGTGATTTTGTTGTTGCGGCGCGTGGGGTTCACACGGTTAGTGAGCACGATGCAGGTAAGATCTTCCTGTGGGTCAACCCAGAAATACGTGCCCGTAAAGCCCGTGTGCCCGTAGCTGAGCTGCGATACGCTCTTGGCCGAATTGACCGAGGGGTTTGCGGCAGGCCTATCGAAGCCCAGGGCGCGGCGGTTATCGGGGCAGAACTGACACTTAGTGTACTCCGCTATGGTTTCGGCCTTGATTATCTGCTGCCCGCCGTAGCGGCCATTCCAGGCATATAGTTGCACCAGCTTGGCCAGGTCGTTGGCGTTGCCGAACAGGCCCGCGTGGCCCGATAGGCCGCCCAACAGGGCCGCGCCTTCATCGTGCACCGTGCCGTGCAGCTGGCCGTGGCGGAACAGGGAATCGTACTCAGAAGGCGCAATGCGGGCCAGCGGGAAGCGGCGCGTGGGGTTATAGCCCAGGGTAGTGGCACCCAGCGGCCGATAAATTTCGTCGGTTACAAACTTGTTAATGGTTTTGCCCGAGGCCGACTTCACAAAGCGCGGGTACATGATGAACGACAAGTCGGAGTACACGTAGCCGGGCTTCTCGTTCAGCGGCGACTCAGCAATGGCTTTGGTAATGCGCTCGGGGAAGTCGTTGCGGGCCCACAGGTTGGGGCCGGCCGGCAGCGGGAACCGGGCCGAGGAATCGGGGCGGAAGTAGCGGCGGCTCATCTCTGAGGGTTTCGTGGCCGATACCTCTTTGGCATCAGGACTCTTACCGAAAATGGAGTTGAAGAAGCCCTGAGGCTTCGTGTAGTCTTTCCAGAACGGAATCCAGGCTTTCAGGCGGGCCTGGTGAGTGAGCACGTCGCGCAGCTTCAGGTTTTCCTTGTTAGTGCCCTTGAACTCGGGGAACAACTGGCCTAGCGTCATGTCGGGGTTGAACTTGCCCTCATCTTGTAACTTCATCAGGGCCGGCAGTGCCGCCGATACTTTGGTCACGGAAGCCAGGTCGTAAAGGTCGTCGTTGCGGACGGGGCGGCTGGGCTTACCACCCTGCACCGGCGCATCAGCAAAAGAGTGGGTACCGTAGCTCTTGCGCAGTACTACCACCCCACGGCGGGCAATTACCACCTCGCCGCCAGGAAAAGCTTTGGCCGCCACGGCGCCATTCATAATAGAGTCCACGCGGGCCTCCAGATTGTTGTTCATGCCTACCGCCTCGGGGAAGCTGTAGCGCAGCCGGATGCCGCCCTTGGTGGCTAGGCCAGTGCCATAGCTATAACGGTCCGACACCGTAACGGGCAACTTGCCACTGGCCGATACCCCGCCGAAAAGTACCTCGGCGGCTACCTCCTGGGCATTTTTACTTTCCTGGTAGGCCAGTACCACCGCGTCGGCGCGGTCCAGGTCTCGGATTTTGGCTACGGCGTAAGCATTACCAAACACCGTAACAATAACCTTTTGGCCCTTGCCGCCCAGCTCGTGCAGAAATACGTTGGTTTCGGGTGTCACGCCAAAGTTGGTGGCGGGCAGTCGGCCGAGGTTGTTTACGCCCACTAGCACCGTGTTGTAACTTTTCAGCGTTTCGCGCATCTTCGTCAGCTCGTCCATGCTAGCGGTGGCGGGTAGCCAGAAGTGGCGCACGGGGGCGTAGTCGGCCACCATGCGCTGGAAGTCGGTGGTATCTTTGGTACCGATAGTGAGCGTGGCCAGGCGCAGCGTATCAAGGCGCTGCAGGGGCAGCAGGTTTTTCTGGTTGCGCAGTACCGTTACGCTCAGCTCCGTGAGGTGCTGGCTGAGGTACTGGGCGTGGGGCGTGTTTAGGTCGGCGGTAAGGTTGCGCAGGTCGATGGGCTTGTACTTGTTCAAGCCAGCCCACTCTTTCAGGGCCAGCACCTTGCGGCAGCGGGCATCGAGGTCGGCTTGGCTAAGTTGGCCTTGGTTGATGGCGTCGCGCACCATTTTCAGCGCCAGCGGAATATTCTTGGAAAACTCCAGAACGTCATTGCCGGCCAGCAAGGCCCGTAGGTCGGCGTCGCCGGGCGGGTACTTGCTGATGACGCCCTTCATGTTCATGGCATCGGTGAAGATGATGCCCTCAAAGCCCAGCTTCTGCTTGAGCAAGCCCTGAATGATAGGCTTGGAAAGAGTACTGGGCATGCCCGTGGTATCCAGGGCCGGAATGTTGAGGTGAGCCACCATCATGCCCCCAATGCCACGCTTAATCAAGCTTTTGAACGGGTACAGCTCCAGCGTATCAATGCGCTTGCGGTCAATGCGGAGCAGGGGCAGGGCCAGGTGAGAGTCAGTGTCGGTGTCGCCGTGGCCAGGGAAGTGCTTGGCTACGGCCAATATGCCCGCATCCTGCATGCCCTTCATGTATTGGTAGCTCTTCTCAGTTACGTTTTCGCGGTTCTCGCCCCAGCTGCGGTAGCCGATGACGGGGTTGGCGGCGTTGTTATTCACGTCTACTACCGGCGCGAAGTTTACGTGCATACCCAGGCGCTTGAACTGCGCTGCTACCTCGGTGCCCATGTCGTACACCAGCTGGTTATCCCGCACTCCTCCCATGCTCATCTGGTAGGGAAAGCGCTGCACGCTATCCAGACGCATGCCCACGCCCCACTCGGCGTCCATGGCCACCAGCAGTGGCACTTTACTCTGGCTCTGGTAGCGGTTGAGGAGCTTGCTTTGGCGCACAGGGCCGCCCTGAAAGAAAATCAGGCCGCCAATTCCGTACTGCTGAATCAGGGCCGAAACGGAGTCTTCATCAATCCGCTTGCGGTTAGAGTACGCCGCCACCATAAAGAGCTGCGCCACGCGCTGGTCGGGCGTCAGGGTCTGCATCACCGAGTCAACCCACCGCGACTGGCCTAGCTGCCCGGCAAAAGGCACCGGCAGGTTGCGGCTTTGTACAACGGGGGCCGCTTTTTTGGCGCTGGCCGCCTTGGTAGCTTCCTGCTGCCGCTTGGGGGCAACTTCGGAGCGGGTAGTTTTCTTCTGAGCGGAAGAAGACTTGCGGCGTTGTGCTGAAGAGTCGGCGGGGTTCAGCAGCATGAGCAGTAGCCACAAAAACGAAAGGGAGCGAAGGAAAGACAAGGGCAGTGCTAGCGGTTAGAATGGGTAGAATGCGAATTTAAGGTATTTGAGGAGGAAGGTAGCCGCATGCCACTGAACACGCGCCCAAGAGGGCGCCGGAAGTGGCCTAGAACTAAGAAAGGGCGACTGATGCCAGCCGCCCTTTCGGTACTACTTGTTGGTTGGGTGCGTGCCCGTTACTTCACCAGCACCAGACGCTTGGTTTCCACCTTGCCACCCGAAACCAGACGGCAGGTGTATACGCCCTCTGTGAGGGAACGGCCTTCCAGCGTGGTATCATAATCACGGCCGGCTTCGGCTACGCCTTGGTACAGGGTAGCCACCAACTGGCCTAGCTGGTTGTACACCTGCAACTGCACGTGGGCCGTAGCCACCGCCCGGAACCGCACCACGGTCCGCTCAGTGAAGGGGTTAGGGTACGCTGCGAAGGTCGAGCCTTGCGCGTCACCTACAACACTGGCAGTAGTGCTGGTAGCCTCCGGAGTGCAGGAGCCCAGGCCGTTGCCGTCCTTCTTAAGATGAGCAGGCACCGCATTCACCGACACGCAAATCACCTTGCCGCTCTGGCACACCAGTACCTTATCGGAGTTGGGGTTATTGCTGCAGCGCACGTCGAGCACCGTGAGAGTTACTTCTTTGGTGGCCGAGCAGCCAAACTCGTTGGTGACAGTTACCACGTAGCGGTACACGCCGGGCTGGCTGGCCGTAAACACGGGGTTGGCAATGGCGGCATTGCTGAGGCCAGCGGCTGGGCTCCAGCTGTAGCTGGTGCCACCGGTGGCCGTGAGTGTGACGCTCTGTGGCCCGTAGCCTACGTACAAAGTAGTTGGTACGCCGCCGGTATACACATCGTTGGCGGGCGTAACTGCTAGGCCAGGGGTCGGCAGGGGGTTTACCGTTACTACTGCCTGCCCGCTGATAGCGCTGCCGCTGCAGGAGCCATCAGAAACGGCCGTGAGCGAGTAGGTGGTAGTGCTGGCGGGGCTTACTGAGAAGGTATAATGCGAAGTCGTGATGCCGGTTACCGTTACTGGCGTGGTGCCATCAGTGTAGGTCAGCGACCAGGGCGCCGTGCCGGTCAGGGCCACACTCAGGGCAGCACTTGAGCCGGCGCAAATAGCGGTGGTGCCGCTGAGCGTAGCCGTTGGCAAAGCCTTGAGCGTAAGGTTGGTGCTGTTGGCGTTACCAAATACTGAAGGCGTAGTGCTCACCACCCGAATGCGGTATAGAGTGCCCGGCGCTACCGTAGCTGGAAGGGTAGCCGCAATAGAATAATTGCCTGCCGCCGATGCCGTAACAGAGCCAATAGCCGTTGGAGCCGTGAAGCTACCCGTAGCATCAGAAAGTTGAGCTGTGAAAGTGCGGTTTGCGGTACCGGAGCCAGCTACCGTAAACGGTACATTCAGGGTGCTACCCACGCAAAAAGAGCTAGAGGCTAGGGGGCTAGTGGTAATAGTTGAGATATCGGTGCGTTGCACATAGTCGCGGAGCCACTTGAGAGCGGCGCGCTCAGCCCCGTTTTCGTAGGCCAGGTAGGCCCCCTGCGCCGTGCGCCAGTGGCCGGGCCGGTAGCCCCACAGCGTAATGCCTTTCACGGCCGGGTGCTCCCAGAACAGCGGGAACACGCGCTGGTACTCGGCCAGCTGCACTTCATCCTGGAGGCCATCAATATCAAGCTCCGTGATATAAATAGGAAGGCCCGCTGAGGCAATCAGGTTGAGGTTGGCCGTGAGGGAGGCGGCAGGCGTTGGCTGTGTAGAGAAAGCGTGCCCCTGAATGCCCACCACATCAATGAGGTTGCGCTGCCGCAGCAGGTTGATGATGTTTAGGTACTGCTGAGCGCCAGCGGTGGTGTTTTCCACGCTGTAGTCGTTCAACATCAGTTGGGTATTGGGGAAGTACTGGCGGGCCAGCTGGAAGGAGGTAATTACCCAGTCCCAGCCCGTGGTGCCTTTGCCGCCCAGCGCCTCAATATAGTTGCCGCTACCCTGGTCGGTGGGGCTTTGCTTTACCGGGGCATCGTGGGTAGGCTCATTTACTACTTCCAGAAAGGCAACGTCGGGGTAGCGCTGGGCTACGGCCGCAAACCACTCTTTAATCTCGGCCAGCTGCTCAGCCGGAGGGAGGTTTTCAATCCAGGAAGGCTGCTGGTTGCCCCAAATGAGTACGTGCATCCGGAAGGGGATATTCTGCCGTTTGGCCCGAGCATAGGCTGAGTCCAGGTCCGTCCAGTTCATCACGTTGCGGGTGCCTTCTACGCTGCCCCACTTGCCGCCATTCTCCGAAACTACCTGGTTGAAGTACTTCCCGAAGTTAACCTTCTGCGGATTGCTATATACACCACCCAGGAATTTAGGCTTGCCAGTAGCAATAGGCGGCCCCGGCGGGTTGAAAGGGGGTGGGGGCGGGGTAACAGAGCCCTGCTGCCCATTATCTAGGTTAGCCACGGTGAAAAACACGCCCGAGGCTCCAAACACGAACTTGTCGATGTCAAGGCCATTTTCCCGACTGCCAATTTCAAAGGTCTGAGTCAGGCCGCTGGCAGGTACCGTGAAGTTGCTGCCCCCAAAGGCCGACATCTTCACCCATTTCCAGACGTTGTTAGTAGAGGCAGTGCCCGCGCTGCTAACAATATCAGTTGAGGTAGTGTATCCGCCGCCCGCCAGGCCATTGGCGTTAACCCAGCGGTTGGTCTCAAACGCTGAGCGGGTCCCGAATGAATTGGGAACGTAGTAGCTGTCGTCATTGAAGCCGCCAGCGCCCACCCGTACTCGGGCATAGAGCTCATAGGTGCCGGCGCCCGGAAAGGTAATAGTGTAAGAAACCACCCGGTTATCGGCGTTGGGGCTCTGCGTGGAGCCATTCAGCGTAACAAAGTCGCCTACTACGCGCAGAAAACCGGTACCGGCCTCAGTGTTGAAGGTAATAGCCGCCGGAGCGGTGGCTGCATCCCGGATGGTGCCGGCTTCGGCTTGTATTACTACGGGAGCGTTCTGGCCGTACATGGCTAAACTGGAGAAGAGAAGTGCCGGAAGCAACAGTAAGCGTCGGAGTCTTACCATGAGAGTTGGTGGGTTTGGTGGAGGAATGAGAAGCACAGGTATTAGTTGAAGTCTATGTCAACTGATATTTGTCCTAATGTATAGTGTTCTCAGGCTCATCAAATACCCTTAGAAAACCCAGCGCAGAGAAAAAATACGCAACCGTTTCCGGTAGTAAATTGCAATCGTTTGTGATAGATGAATATTTAAAAAGCACAAAATTGTGTATGGCTCCAGGCGGGCGTACTCAACTAACCTTAATAGGCTAAGCGGCTTATGTCGTGTCTAAGCTCTGAGAAGAGTACAGCCAAGCCAGCTACCAGGACCAGTCCAGCATGGCAGTTGCGGTGGTACCCCAACGCGGTGTTGCCCTCACTGGAAAGTGCCAGTGGTGGGCTCTGCTATTCAGGCTAGGGAATTAGTGCCTTACAGTAGCCATGCAGTTTGATAGGTGACAGTGGGCTGGGCATAAGCGGGCGCATAACCAGTTAGTTAAGAAAGCTGCTCAACAAGCTTTTTAGGCCGGTTCGTATATCTTTGGCGCCCTTCCCCTCCACCTCGATCTGTGTCCCATGCCTTCACTTGATATTGATGCACTGCTGCATCAGCTACCCGGCAATTACATTCTGCTCACCCCCGACAATATCATCATTGATGCGTCAGACGACTATCTGGCTGTTACGCTCAAGCAGCGCGCAGATATAGTTGGCCGTAATATTCTGGAGGCCTACACCGCCGCCGAGCAAAACGAATGGCAGGTACTGGCCGACTCCTTCGAGCAGGTACGCCGCCTGCGCCAGCCCTTCACCATGCCCCTCATTCGCTACGATCTACAGCGCACCGATGGACAAAGTGGTTATGAGGAGCGCTATTGGCAGGCAACAAACTACCCCATACTTGACGCCGACGGCGCGCTGCTCTACATCCTGCGCCGTACCCGCGACGTAACGGAGGCGCACCTAGCGGAACTCCAGCGCCGGCGTATGGCGCAGGAGTTGGCTGAAAGCCAACAGCGGGCCCAGTTTATTCTGCAGGTCCTGCCCGTAATGGTGTGGACCAGCCAACCCAACGGCGACGCCGAAACCTTCAATGAGCGGTGGCTGCAATTTACCGGCCGCACCCCCGAGCAGGAGCGGGGCCACGGTTGGCAGGAGGGTATTCATTCTGATGACCGCGCCAAGGTGACAAAAACCTGGCAGGAGGCCGCCGCCGCCAAAACCAAATATCAGCTGGAGTACCGTTTGCGCTGCGCCGATGGCAGCTACCGTTGGGTGCTGGCTCAGAGCGTGCCCCGCGTGAATGCAGAAGGCGAAGTAACCATGTGGATTGGCTGCGCAACCGATATTCATGATCAACGGCAATTGGTGCAGGAGTTGCTGCAGGCCAACGAAGAGCAAATGGTCTTATCGGAGCAGGCGTATCAGGCACACCAGTTAGCCCGCAGCCAGCGGGAGTCGTTCTATGAGCTGTTCCTGCAGGCTCCGGCCCTAATTGCAGTGGTGCGCGGCCCCGAGTATCGCTATGAGTTTGTGAACCCACGCTACCAGGAGCTGTTCCCCGACCGGGAGTTGCTGGGGCGTACTGTGGCCGAGGCCGTGCCCGAGGCGGTGGAGCAGGGCTTTATTGGTTTGCTCGATGAAGTGTACCGCTCCGGTGAGCCTTACCGCGGCAATGAGGTGCTGCTGCAACTGCGCCGCCATGATTCAGGCCAGCTAGATGAGGTGTACCTGAATTTCACTTACCAAGCCCTGCGTGAACACGGCCACATCGTGGGCATTTCGTGCTTTGCTTTTGATGTGACCGAGCTGGTCATTGCGCGCCAACAGCTTGAGCAGCTACTAAACCGCACGCCCAACCCTGAGGCGTAAGCGAGGATGGAAACCACGAACCTAGACGTGCAGCAGGCACGCATCAAGCAGATTCTGTTTAAGTCGCAGTTGCGCTCGGTGCTCTATGGGGTGCGTGAGCCAACAGAAGCCCTGTTCTCGAGTCGGGAAAATGTGCTGGGCCAATGGCTGACCACCGTGTTGCGCCCGCAGCACGGCACCCGCCCGGAGCTGCGCGAAGCCGAACGGCTACTAACTCAAATGCTGAACGTTGCCCGGGAGCTGGTGACCCAATACCAACGCGGTCAGATCGAAGAATCGCGCCGGGGAATGAGCCAGATTGACGCCTACGCCGAGCAGCTGTTGCAGCAACTAGAGCGGCTGTCAGCCTAACCGCTGGAGCTGGGTGTTCTCTAAGCGCGGGGGAAATACCGTGGCATCAGTAGGCTTGGCGGGCACTGCTGCATTTTTCCTGGACTGTAGGTTGTATATTGCCCCGAAGCCGGGACGTAGCCCCTACAAATGTAGGGTGCACTCCACTTAGGTCTCAGCTCTTGCCCACGCCTCTCTACTTCTCCAGCTATGAACCATTTGCAAACTGAAACCGAGCGCCTGACCGCCTTAAAGCGCTACGACATTCTGGGTACTCCTGCCGACGGCAGCATGAACCGGCTGGCAGCGCTGGCGGCGAAGGTATTCAACATGCCTATTGCCATTATCAGCATGGTGGATGAAGACCGTATTTGGTTTAAGTCTCGCCATGGCCTCGATGTTGACCACATAGACCGCGACCCTGGCCTCTGCGCCTCTGCTATCCTCTCTGATGAGGTGTATATTGTGGAAGACGCGCGGCGCGACCCGCGCACACTTACCAACCCCTTGGTGGCCGGCGAGTTTGGGCTGCAGTTTTACGCGGCCGCCCCACTGCGCACCCACGATGGCTATAACCTGGGCACCTTCTGCCTGATTGATCAGAAGCCACGCTATCTAACGCAGGCTCAAAAGGCCATTCTGCAGGACCTGGCCGATCTGGCAATGGATGAAATTGAACTGCGGCTGGCGGCCCGGCAGGCTGCTCAGGAGAGTACGGAGCGCATTGCGGAGCTGGAAATGCGCGCAGCTGGCGCGTAATCTTAAGAGCCACAGCCGTGCTACATGCGTCGTAGCCATTCCGCTGCCGTATCTGGTTCGCGGAAGGTCATGAACACGATGCCGGCAGTAGTATGTTCTATAGCCAGCTCTGCCGAGAGCTGGCTATAGCGCTCCGGCGACTGTACCCAGGCAAAATAACGGCACCCAGCCGCATAGAGCTGGGGAAAGAATACCTCGCCGCCCCACCGGGCCGCTTCGGCCCAAAGCCCCTGCATGCGGGAGTTATCATTCAGTATTTTCTGGCAGCGCTCGTGGTGCATCAGCTCCAGCAGCTTAAGGGCCCCTTCCATTACCTCTTCATCGTTAGGGCTGCCCTGCCATTGAAGCTCCAGCCAATTATCTAGGTAGTGGTAGGCAATGCTGAGCGTAGCTGAAGTGTACAGGGCGCGTTGGGCCATTGGAGTAGTAACTAGGTTGGCTGTATCTGCTGTCAAACGGAGCGCCGCCAACAAGGGGGAGCGTCGTCTAGGCCAGGAGAATCATGGGGGAAAGACGGTTGACTGCTTATGAGGGTAGTGATTGAGGCTATACCCGTATCAGGCCACACAGAGCAACTGTAACAAGGCCTGCCTACGGCAGTTAAGCTACGTCTGTATCGGCCCCACTGGCCCAGGCCCGGGCTTGTGGTAGGTTAGTGAACGTGCGAACTTCAAAGGGCTGTACCTGCGTGGCTCCTTGGTACATGTTGCCGATAAGCAGGCGGTTCAGAGTTTCACCGGACTCAAGCCGGGCAAAGCGCAGTACGCCCAATTCGGCAATTGCCGGCAACACGTACTCTGACACCCAGCGCAGATCAACGGGCCGTACTGCACCCAGCCGCTGATCGTTAGCAACCCAGGCCTTTACGCCGTGCTGCTTTGCTAACACCAAGGCCTCCTCCACATAGCGGCGAAAGTCTGTGCTGTTAACAAAGGCTAGCCATTCGGTTTCTAATGTTGGTAGGGGCCCCGGATGAAGGTGGAGTACCAGGGAGGGATTTGAAGCAAGAACGGGCATAAAAGGTAAAAGAAAAACGAGGAGCGGCGAGCGGGTAAGGGTGGGAGAGATGCTTCTTACCAGCTGTTGTTGGCACTACTTCTATTTGATGAGGGGAGGCTGGCCGGAGCTGCCAAAACGCAGTACGCACAATAGGCCTATCTACTGAGTCCGGAATCTGCCTAACCGGTTACCAGGCGGATGCCAATTAGGCTGCTCCAGCGTAGGTTCCGGCTGGCGGGGCCAGCTTTTCCAGTTGAGTTATGAGCTGGTCGCCGAGGCGGTCAATTTGCGTCATGCCCCGGCGGGCTTCATCAATCTGGCCGCGTTGGTACTGAGCTACAAGCTCACTACCGGTGTTGAGCAGTTGCCGAAGCAGGCGTTCTGCTTCTACAATCTCCAGGCGGTTAGGGAATTTAGGCTTAACAACCCCCGTGAGCCATTGACCAAGGGCATTGCCCTGGGGAAGAAACAGGGCCGCATCTGGCTCACGCACCCCATAGAGCACTGAGCGCAACTGCGACTTAAACAGGATATGCTTGATGCGGACCTGTTGAAAATCAAGGGTGTTTATATCCATCGAGTAAGCTTCTTGCACAAGAGTATAGGGTACATCATCTTACTCAGGAAGCACTTGAGGCCGAAGGTGGCGTTTGTGACTCCAGTTGCTGGCGGGCCTGCACCAGCTCGGTGACATCAAAGGCGAAACTAAAGATGCCCACAATTTCACCGTTTTCGCGTAGCGCTTGGTAGGTAAAATCAAAGTAGCGCGTTTCACGTTGGCCAGTCGCACGGCGGTGCAGTTGCAGGGGCATCTGCTTGCCGTAGAACGGCTCCCCGGTCTGATAAACCTGGTCAAGCAAGGCAATAAAACCTTGCTCTTTCGCCTCAGGTACTACCTCCAGCACGGTCCGGCCGATAAGCTCATCGGTGGCAAACAGCTCGTAGTAGGGTGGGTTAACAAATTCAAACAAGTACTGAGGGCCGCGCACCACTGAAATCAGGGCCGGAGCTTGCATGAGCAAAGAGTAGAAGGTCTCGCGCTGGCTCTGCGACAGTTGGAAAGCCTGGTAGGCCTGATCTGATAAAGCTGCCTGCTCTTCATTGGCCTGCAGCAGTTCAACCACCAGCTGCTTCTGGTCGTGAATATCAATGGAACAGCCTACCCACATGCTTACCTGTCCATCTGCATTACGGCGCGGAATGCCACGGGCCAGCACCCAGCGGTAGTCGCCGTCGGCGCTGCGCAGGCGGTACTCGGTCTGGTAGTTTTCGCCCGATTCGTAGGCCTGTCGCCAGGCAGCTTCGGCTGCGGGCCGGTCATCGGGATGTACACCTTCCAGCCAGCCAAATGCCGTTTCCTGCTCCATGCGGCGGCCCGTAAATGAAAGCCAGCTGTGGTTGAAGTACTCAGAGTAGCCATCGGGCCGGGTGGTCCATACCATCACGGGCAGAGCTTCTAGAATGAAGGAAGAACGCGCCTGGCTTTCCTGCAGATCACGCTGCATAGTGCGGGCCTGTTGCTCAGCCTGGTACTGCTCTGTAATATCACTGGTGCGCAACAAGATGGCCTGCAGCTGCCCTTGACCATCAAGCTGCGGAAAGTTGGTGGTTTGCCAGTACCGCTCCTCCATGCCGCCGCCCTCTGCCGCCTGGCGCTGCATATCATAGCGGATGCGGGGCATGGTGTGCGGCTTGCCGTGGGTGCGCACAAACTCCAGCGAATCCGTAAAAACCTGCCAATCGTTTTGGGCGGCGGGCGGAAAGACATCAAATACGTTGCGCCCTACAATTTGCTCCCGTTGCTTAAACGTAACCTGCAAGTACAGGTCGCTGGCATCAAGAATGGTAAAATCCGGTGCCATAAGCAGGTAGTGCTCAGGCAGCTGCCAAAGAGAGTAAAACGTGCCAGGTGCAGATAGGGGTGGAATCATTAGGGTAGGTTAGGAAAGTAGTGCACAATATACGCAGGACAGCCGCGTCTGGCCAGCTTCCGGCCTTGCCCTATGCCTGAAAGGCGGCTGGTGCGCGATGCAAAGGGAAAAGTGCCAGCTCTGGCTTTACCCGTCCTGCCAGCCTCACGCTCATACCGACAGCCAACACAGCAGCTTACCAACGCCTGTTTGAGACCACTCCGATACTCTGTTGCCGGCCTCACTGGGCACTAGGCACTACTAATTAGAGCTCAGGAGTTGTGCCAGCAGCTAGCAGGTTGCCTCGTTTTTAAGCTGTCTAACCGGGAAGCGTAGCGTCGGGCTGCCTGGTGCTACGCCTCAGGAAGCGGTAGCTCATGCCAGCCGTGGCGCTTCTCCGCGACTGCTCGCTACCATTAATGGGCAGCGGGCGAAGAAATAATTGGGCCCAGATAGGCCACTGCTACTTACTGCGGAAGCTCTATCTCCTGCGTGAAGAATACTTGGCCATCATCTCCGCGCAGGGAGGCCGAGACCAGAAGCTTGCGGCGGCGCTGCCGAAACCGGAACAACGCGTAGTGCTTCTCATTAACTAATGGCCCCAACCGGTATTGGTTTGGCTCGCCGGTGTTATGGGTGGCCGGGTGGGTGAGGCCGCTGGAAGTAACCTCGTATACTGGGTAGGCCACTCCCGGAACCATCATTTTAGAAATCTCGCCAACGTGCCGGTCGCCGCTGATAAGCAGTACTCCCTTTGCCTGGCTGGACGCCAGCAGCTGCAGCAGGCGCTGTCGAGCCACCGGAAAGTTGGCCCACTTCTCGAAGCGGTGCTCCTGGGGTAAAAACTGAATGCCCGAGGCAATGATGTGCGCATCGGCATCGGAGTGCTGGAGCTGCTGCTCAAGCCAATGCCATTGCGCTTCGCCGAGGATGTCGCCGGTGAGGTTAGGATGGTATACCTGCTGAGCGTCGCGGTAGAGGGTATCCTGAAAAGATCGGTCATCGAGCAGTAGTACTTTTACCTTTTTGCGGCCAACCTGATAGGTATAGGCAGCATAAATACCCTCCTGCTTCCGGCGCGGGCTATCGGCTGGCTCCTGCAGAAAATCAAGGGCAAGCTGCTGGTTTTGGGCTTTGAAGGGGTAGTTTTTGTCGCCGTCGTTGCGGCCGTAATCGTGGTCGTCCCAGGTGCCAATGATCTTCACGCCTTGTTCGCGCAGATGGCGGTAGCCAGGCTGGTTGAACTCGGCGTCGTACTTGGCGCGCAATACGGCAGGATCATCGGAGTCGCCGTAAATGTTGTCGCCGAGCCAGATCCAGATGTTGGGTTGGTCGCGGGCAATATCGTCCCAGAGGGGTTGGGGCAGGTCGTGGCGGTTGCAGGAGCCAAACGCAATTCGCAGCTCCTGCTTAGGTGTTTGGGCGGCGGCCCATTGGCTACTCAGAAACAGGCACAGCAGTAAAGTCAAAGGCTTTTTCATGCGGCAAAGATGCGGGCTACGGTGTCAGTGAGTAGGAGAAGCCCACGTTATCAATTGGTGAAATATAGAGGCCTAGACTACTCTTAACCAGAAAACCACAGGCTTTACCACACTACGGCCTTACTTTTGCAAGCGGGGTATATGCCTCTGGCTCCAACGGGCGTTATATCGTTGGGTTACCCGTTTCATCCTTTAACTACCAGGCCGTTTTGCACTCAACTGCCCAACTCCCCACACGTATTTTGTTCCGTAGCTGGCTGCTGCCGGTGTTTTTACTGCTATCGGGGGTGCTGCTGGCACCCGTGGCCCAAGCCCAGGTGCAGCTTAAAGGCGTTGTGATTGATAAAGATACCAAAGAACGCCTGCCTTTCGCCAGCGTGGCCGTGCAGGGCACCGGCAACGGTACCGCCACCAACCTGGAGGGGGAGTTCACGCTGAAAGTAGCCAAGCTGCCCGTAATTCTACTGGCCTCGGAGCTAGGCCACGTGCGCGACACGCTGCGCATTACCAGCGCTACCCAAGCTATTGAAATTGCGCTGGGGTCGGCCTCTATTGTGCTGCCCGAGGTGAAAGTAGGCAGCTACCCTTTTCAGCTCGTTGACCGGGCCTACCGGAATATGGAGCGCAACTACCGCCGCAAGTACTACGGCAAGGCCTTTTACCGCCAAACCACCCGCATTGATAATGAGCCCACGGAGCTGCAGGAGGTGGTGTGGAACGTGAAGTCTAATAATGCCCGCATTGAGGGCACCGCTATTGCCCAGGGCCGCTACGCCGGCAAGCAGGCTATTACCAACTTTAGCAACTTCTCGCTCTACACGAAATCCTACGGCCTCTTCGACCCCAGCGCCGACACTACCAGGTCGTTGGCGCTACTGAGTCCCAACGTGGTAAAGAACTACGAGCTGGAGCTGAAAGGCATTGTGGCGGGCGCCGACTCCACGAAGGGCGGCATTGCCGAAATCGACTTCAACACCCGTCCTGAGCTGACCAAGTATAAGTCGGAAGGTACTATCTGGATTGACACCGACACCTACCGGGTGGTACGCTACCGCATGACCACGCCCAACTTTACGGGTAGCACCAGCAACCCCAGCCAGAAGTTCCGCGATACCCAGCTCGATATTGAAATGAGTTTTCAGAATACCGAGGGCGAAGTAGCCCCGCTAGAGTACATGAAGACCAACCTGACCGCTAACCTGGTGAGCGGCAAAGACGTGACTCCGCTCAATGTGTCGTCGTTTACGTTCTTCTATGACACCAACACCACGCCTACCAACATTCCGTACGCTCGCGTAAGCCTGCAAGACCGTGACTTGGCCGCAATCCGCAGCATCAAGTACGACCCGGAGTTTTGGGCTAACAACCCCGTAGTGCGCCGTACTCCCGTGGAAGACGAAGTAATTGCTGCCTTCGAAAAGAAAGGCGCGTTTGGCACCATGGTAAAGCCTGCGCCCGCTAGGCCAGCCCGCTAAGCACTCATGAACTACCTCATAAAAAAGCCTTCTGCAGTAGCGGAAGGCTTTTTTATGAGGTATTGGCAGTAGGTTTATACATAGTGTGCGTACTAGGCCCAGTAAATAAGCGTTGCGCTGGCCATGCAGTGGAGCTTGTGATCTGCACACGGCAACGTGGCCAGCAATGGCCGAGGCCTGCTTGCTGGAGGAAGAACGGCGAAAGCAGTCTATCAATACCGTGGCACAACCCTGCATCATTAAGAGTGGGAGGAAAGTTCTGCGTATAAGGGGAGTAGAGACACAGGAGGGCATCGGAGGCTGACCGAAATAAAATTCTGGTTGAGTCAAAAGTGTATATGCAGTTGTCCCGCTCAGAAGGTTTTGGGTTGAGTATTGCACAGGCGTTGGCTTGCCAGACGCCGGTAGTCATTTCAACTCAGGTGCCTATTCATAGTAAAATCAGGGCGTACGGCGCGGGCTTTGCTGTAAGCTCTCCCGAAGAAGCCGCGCAGGCCCTAGATACACTCTTCTCGTTACCGCCAACGGAGTATGTTGCCATGGCTGAAAACGCGCGCCGCTGCTATGAGCAGGAGTTTCATCCGGATGTTATTAAGCCCCAATTGATTAACCTGTATAAAAAGGCACTCTCGCAGTCAGTGCCTTAAGTTCGGATTGCTTGTCGGTTAGGCTCCATGCCGCCAAGCGCTACTATAACTTTCTAACCTGAAACAGCCGTAAACGAAGAATAAAGTTGGCTGCGCACTGTGCAGGATGTTTCTTTGCAGCGGAGCGGCCAGCAGGCCTAGCTCTTCCAGTTACCCGCTTTATGCGCCAAGCCGTTGCTATTCTGCTGCTTTGCTCGCTCATGGTGCAGTGCACCGGGCGGTTTGGCATTGTGGCAGGCTGGTGGCTAAACCAAGACTACATTGCGCGGGTGCTCTGTATCAACCGCGACAAGCCACAGCTGAAGTGTAATGGCCGCTGCCATCTGCGCAAAGAGTTGAAAGCTCAGGAGGAGCGGGAACAGAAGCAGCAAACTGGTAGCAAGCAGGCCGCCCAGGAAACCCTCACCCTGTTTTGCGCAGCTATAGTGCCCCTGCGCCTTACACCACCAACTGCCTTCCCGGAGGCTACGCGCTACGCCGCCTTTCGCGTAGGCCACTATGCCTGGGACCAACCCGGCCCCGACTACCCGCCCGCGCAGGGCTGATTATACCCCGCTTTCTCGGAATCTGACAGGCCTAGCGGCCCGGCTTCGTGTTGCCTTTTTGGGCGAGCAGAAGCGGGTGCGGCCTGCCGTACAATCAGCCTTCTTTCAGTGAAGAAACATGTATTGCTGCCCCTGGCTCTCGTGGTGAGCCAGGCAGCGTGGGCACAGCGTACCCTCACGGGCCGCGTGTTCGACGCTACCACCAAAGAACCCCTGGTGGGTGCCACCGTGCGCACCCCCAATGCCCAGCTCGGAACCGTTACCAACGCTAACGGCCAGTTCTCGCTTGCCACCGAAACCAACCAGCTAGTGGTTTCGGCGGTGGGTTATAAACCGTTTACCGTAGCCGTGCCGGCCGAAAGCAGTGGCCTACGGGTGGCGCTGAAGCCGGCCGTGGAAGACCTGCAAACCGTGGTGGTAACCGCCAGCCGTGAGGCCCAGCTGCGCACCGATGCTCCGGTGGCCATTTCTAAACTCTCGCCCACCGTCATTCAGGACACTAAGCCTACGCTGCTGACGGAGCTGATAAATAAGGTGCCGGGGGTAGTAATGCTCAACTACGGCAACGAGCAGCACGCCATGGGCATTCGGCAGCCCTTCGGCACCTCGGCGTACTTTCTGTACCTAGAAGATGGTATTCCGCTGCGGCCCATGGGCGTGTTCAACCACAATGCACTGCTCGAAACCAACCCGTTGGCTATTAATTCTATTGAGGTAGTGAAGGGGCCGGCTTCTTCGCTGTACGGGCCCGAGGCGGTAGGCGGGGCCATTAACGTGCTCACCAAGCGGCCCACCAGCGTGCCCACCGCCAGCGTGGGCGTGCAGGCCGACCAGTACGGCTACCGGCGCCTGCAGTTTGGGGGCGGGGGCATGGCCACCCCGAAGCTGGGGGCCTACGTAGGTGGCTATGTAGCCCGGCAGCGCAACGGCTGGGCCGCCAGCTCCGACTACGACAAGGTATCGGTGAACGGCCGGGTGGAATATGCACTGTCGGATAAAACCCGCCTCACTGCCGCGGCTTCGTACAACGACTACGACTCCCAAACCAGCAGCGCCGTGGACAGCGTGGCCTACTACCGCCGCGAGTACTCCAGCACCTCCAATTTTACTTACCGCAAAACCTACGCCCTACGGGCCCGCCTTACTGCCGAGCAGCAGTGGAATGCGCGCAATCAAACCACGCTCACAGCCTTCTTCCGGGATAACAGCATCGGGCAGAACCCCACGTATGGCATTCGGTGGCGGTCGGGAGCCAGCACGGCCACCGGCGAAATCAACGAGAGCCAGTTTAAGAGCTATGGTGTGCTGGCCCAGCACAGCGTACAACTCGGGTGGCTGAAGTCGAGGCTGCTGACGGGCACCAGCTTCGACTACTCGCCCACCCAGTACAATGCCCATCAGCTTGACCTCACGGCTCAGTTGCGGGCCGATAGGAAGTCGGTGGAGCGCTACACCGTGACGGCTGACCGGCCCGATCTGCCCATTGCCCATTACGACACCGACCTGCTCAACTCGGCGGTGTACGCGCAGCTGGATGTGCACCCCCTAGAGCACCTGCAGCTCACGCTGGGAGGGCGGTTTGATAGGCTGTCGTTTGACTATAACAACTACCTCGACCAGTCAAGCGGCAACAAAACCTTCCAGCAGGCCACGCCCAAAATCGGGCTGACGTATGACCTGGGCCACGGGCGCGGGCTGTACGCCAATTATAGCCAGGGCTTTTCGCCGCCGGGCCTCACGGCCATTTTCCGGAAGCGGCCCAACACGCCCGCCGGTGCCCCCTCTGAGTTTTACTACAACCTGAAACCGGCCCATTTCTTCAACCGCGAAATTGGGGGTTGGGCCTCAGTGCTAAACAATAAGGTGTACGTAGATGTGGCCCTGTACCAGTTGGACGGCCGCAATGAGCTGCTCAGCATCCGGCAGCCCGATAACTCCACCGACTACCAAAGCGCTGGCAAAACTCTGCATCGCGGCATTGAGTACGGCCTCACTTACAAGCCTACGGCCGAGCTGCTCTTCCGCTTCGGCGGTACTAATGCCGTGCATCGGTTTGAGGATTTCCAGCTCAGCGCTAACCAGACTGATGCAGTGCAGAACGTAAACGGCAAAGACATGCCCCAGGCGCCGCGCTGGGTAGCCAATACCGAGCTAACCTACAAGCCCCAATGGCTACCCGGCTTCCGGATAGCTGGCGAGTATCAGCGCATCAGCAGCTGGTACCAAGACCAGGTAAACCGCGTGCAGTATAACGATAAAGGCCTGTTTGGAGTCCGGGGCGTGAGCGTGCTTAACGTGCGCACCGGCTACAGCTGGCACGAAACCCTGGAGGTATTCGTGAACTTGCTCAACGCCACTAACGAGCTCTACGCTACCGCCGCCACCCGTGGCAACGCCCGCACCGACCGCACCACCTACACCCCCGGTGCCCCCCGCACCTTCACGGCCGGCGTGCAATACAATTTCATCGGCAAAAAATAGCGGCCAGAACCTAGCTCACCTTCTTAGATAAGGAGGGGTTGGAGTAGTTGAGTGGCCTAGGCTACGTAGACAGCAAGGCTTTCAAATAATGAAAGAACATCGTGCTGAGCACCGCCGACGCCTTGCGCGTGCTGCCCATAAAGCCTAGATAAGGCCACGTCTCAACGATTCTCCTAGAACGTCCTGCTGAGCGCAGCCGAATGTTCCTTCCTAGACCCCTAGGCCACTTCTGTTGCTTCTCAGCCTCGCATACTTCAAGAGAGTGGGCTACCACGCTGGCCTCCCAACTATTACTCACTCCATGCAAACCACTACCCAGGCGCCTGCCGCCCAGCCCGGCCCCATCCGGCGTATGGTGCAGCGCAATATGTACCGCTGGCACCGTATCATAGGCATTCTTACGGTGATACCCGTCATTTTCTGGACCCTGAGTGGGTTGACTCACCCCCTGATGAGTAACTGGTTTAGGCCAAAAATTGCGCGGGAGTTTCTGGTGCCGGTGCCCGCTCCACGCCTCACGGTGCCGTTGGGGCAGGTGTTGCGCCAGAACCACGTACCTAGTCTGCGCAACGTGCGGCTGGTGCGCTGGAAGGGGCAGCCAGCTTACCAAGTGTTAGTTGAATCTCCAACGGCCGTGCTGCGCTACTTCAGCGCCGCTACTGGCCTAGCACTACCCACCACCGCCGACCGGCAATACGCTGAGCAGCTGGCCCGCTACTTTGCGCAGGACACTGCCGCACAAGTGGCCTCCGCTGAGCGGTTAACGGCTTTCAATGGGGAATACAAGTTCGTGAACCGCCTGCTGCCAGTCTGGAAGATTACGTTTGACCGGCCCGATGGCCTAACGGTGTACGTGGAGACAATGCCGGCTCGCATGGCCACATTCAACAACCACACCCGCAGGGCTTTCATCCGGGTGTTTGACCTGCTACACAACTGGTCGTTTCTGGAGCTAGTGGGCAGCAACACGTTTCGGGTCCTGATTATGCTGGGGCTGTTAACCATCATCCTGGCCTCCACCCTTAGTGGCCTGGTGCTATATGGGTTTATGTGGAAGCGCTTCCGCAAACCCCGTAGCGCGCAAGACAACCTGGGGTGGTTGCGGAAGTACCACCGGCAGGTGGGGCTGGCTGTGGCATTTGTCACGTTCACCTTCGCCGGCAGCGGGGCCTTTCACGTTTACCTCAAGCTGCACCCCGACGACCGGCTGCGCTATCAGCACGCCCCCGCCATACCGCTGGGCCAGTTGCAGGTTGACCTCACGGCCCTGCCACTCCAATGGAAAACGGTGCAGAACGTGGCGCTGGCGGAGTTTGAGGGGCAAGTATACTACCAGGTATTTCTTTTGCCCATCAACGATGAAACCGCCAATAGTGTAACTGCAGGGGGTAGCACCGGCCAGCCCATTGAAGCGGTTAAGCCTCAGTCAGTGGCCTACTACAGTGCCGTTACCGGCGAGCTGCTGCCCGATGGAGCTACCCGGCACGCCCGCGCCCTGGCCAGCGCGTTTTTGAGAGAGGCCAGCGGTACTGTAAAGATGCCAGCCATCGAGAAAACGGAGCTAATCGACCATTTCGAAGGTGAATATGGCTTCATCAACAAGCGCCTGCCCGTGGTGAAAGTGGCCTACCACACTCCCGCGCAAACTACACTCTACGTAGAGCCCGTTACCGGCCGCCTGGCCGCCCGCATCGAAAATGCTGACCGTTACGAGGGCCTCAGTTTTGCCTTCCTGCACAAGTTCCACGTCATCGGCACCGCCGCCGGCAAAGACATCCGCGACATTGTAACCATGCTTTCGGCACTGGGTGTGCTGGTGGTGGCGTTGCTAGGCTTGTGGCTGTTTGTAAAGGTGAAGTAAGAGGCCTAGCGGAGCGCCTCACCCCCGGCCCCTCCTTTGAAAGAAGAGAAGGGGAGGCTGACGATTTCAGGTCAGTAGGTTTTGAATGGTATGCTAGGCTAGAGCCGTCTGCTGACAGTTGGCTCCTCCTTTACTGGAGAGAATAGGAGGCTGAGGGAGGGCCCGCCAGAACGAGCCGGCAAAGCAAAAGGCCGCTCCAAGTAGTTTGGAGCGGCCTTTTGCTTTGTGCGCTGGTAAGCTTA
This sequence comes from Hymenobacter taeanensis, assembly GCF_013137895.1. NCBI lineage: Bacteria > Pseudomonadati > Bacteroidota > Cytophagia > Cytophagales > Hymenobacteraceae > Hymenobacter > Hymenobacter taeanensis. The sequence continues at coordinate 279,063 of NZ_CP053538.1, read as the reverse complement.
CCCTTTGCGGGCTTCGTCGTAACGACGATTTACTTCAGCCCAATTGATGACATTATAGAATGCCTTGATGTAGTCGGGGCGCTTATTCTGATACTTGAGGTAGTAGGCGTGCTCCCACACATCAAGGCCCAGCAGCGGGGTGCCGCGCTGAATGCCGGGCAAATCCATTAGAGGGTTGTCTTGGTTGGGGGTGGAGGTAACAGCCAGCTTACCCGACTGCTTGTCATGAATCAGCCAGGCCCAGCCAGAGCCAAAACGGCCGGAAGCGGCCTTCGTGAATTCCTCCTGAAACTTCTCGTAGCTCCCAAAGTCCTTGTTGATAGCTGAGGCCAGAGCGCCTGTTGGCTGTCCGCCGCCTTTGGGAGTCATGAGCAGCCAGAAGAAGGAGTGATTCCAGTGGCCGCCAGAGTTGTTCCGAATAGCATCAGGCTGCTTGCTGGCCGAAGCCAGCAGCTGGGCCAGGCTCAGCTTTTCTTCCGGCTTGCCAGATACAGCGTCGTTAAGCTTAGACACGTAGCCTTTGTGGTGCGCATCATGATGAATTTCCATCGTCTTGGCATCAATGTGCGGCTCCAGAGCATTAAAAGCGTAGGGGAGGGCGGGCAGCGTGAAGGGGCCATCGGCAATGGGCGTAGCCCGGGCCTCGCGCAGTAGTTTCTCTTCGTGCGCGGCCGCCAGCAAGGCAGGGCTCACGAGGGCGCCCACCAGCGTCAGTAGGCCGTTTTTCAGGAAATCTCGCTTCAGCATGATCGTATGGGAAGGATGGAAGGGAAGATAAACGAAGGCAACCAGGCAAATAAGATACCAGTCGCAAGGTAAGGGTTGTACCTATACTAGCGGCCTGCGGTTGCGCTTGGGAGCAATAAGCACGTAGTAATGAGCAGTGAGCAATGAACAATTCACGTGCTCTACACGGCCTTACTCATTGTTCACGGCTCATTACTACTTGTTAATTGCCTAATTACGGATTGGTGCTCCACATGCCGGCTTCTTTAATGAAGATGCGGCGGTTGAGCTTAAGCTGGGAGATGATGAATTCTGCCAGGTCTTCGGGCTGCATCACCTTATCGGGGTTGCCGTCGGTGAGCTTGTTGCTGATGGCCAGTTCAGTAGCTACAGTGCTGGGCGTAAGGGCCGAAACGCGGATGTTATGCTTGCGCACCTCCTGCATCAACGACTCCGTGAGGCCCAGAATGGCAAACTTGGAAGCACTATAGGCGCTGGTGGTAGCAGCGCCCCGCTGCCCGGCCGTAGAGGCAATATTGATAATGTCGCCGGTTTCGCGGGCAATCATTTGGGGCAGTACGGCGCGGGTGGCGTAGTACGTGCCCAGCAGGTTTACCTGAATAATCTTCTCCCACTCCGCCGGGTCCATGTCTACGAGCTTGGCGAAGGTGCCGATGCCAGCGTTGTTGATGAGAATATCCAGGTCGCCCAGCTCGGCTTGTGCTTTACTAACGGCGGCTTCCACGGAGGCGCGGTCGGCAATGTCGGCGGCGAGAACTACGGCCTTCACGCCCAAGGCTTCAATTTCCTGAGCTACTTCGCGCAGCTGACTTTCAGTGCGGGCCAGCAGGGCTACGTTCACGCCTTCCTGCGCCAATGCTACCGCTATAGCTCGTCCGATACCTTTTCCTGCTCCCGTTACCAGAGCGCTTTTGCCAGTGAGTGAGTTCATATAATGCGTTATTAACCAAGGGGTGTGGCTGTATAACCCTGCCAGGCCAATTCGGTTACGAAATTCTCACTCTTGATTATGCCAAAGTCTGGTTTTTAGGCAAACGGCAGGACTTCCAGCCACGGTTTAAGAGCACAGAAGACTCCCAACAAAGTCATAGTTATCAACTCAGTCGTGATGCTAAATCAAGACTGTACTATGGCCGGTGAAGATGTTATACTAACCGCTGGTTCCTGTGGCTCGCTGGTTGAGGACCAGCCAAGCCGTACTGTTAGCTTCGGTTCCGGGCAAGCAGCTATCAGTGGCTGCCGTAATGACGGTTGGCAACGGCCAAAGCCTTGTGAAAGACTTATTTGATGCCGGCTTACAAGTGTGTATTAAGGGCGAAAGCTCCGATTGCAGCCTCGGCGACATCAAAAACCTGGAGTGCAACCCGTATGCCATGGAGTTTGTAACGGCCAATGGTTGTGCTAGCCCACTGCCAGTGCAACTGGTAAGTTTTACTGCCCGCAACCAAGGCGGCAAGGTGTAGCTGAACTGGGCTACGGCTACTGAGCTAAACTCGGCTTCGTTTGACGTAGAGCGCTCCGTTGATGGAAAGTCCTTCCAGAAGATAGTAAATGTTAAGGCCGCCGGCAATAGTTCTTCCACCCGCAACTACACCGCCATTGATGCGGCTCCGCAGCAGGGTACTACGTATTACCGCCTGCGCCAGGTTGACCGTGATGGCACCATGGCTTACTCGCAGGTAGTAACCGTGCAGGTAAACAGCAGCCTAGCCCAGCAGGAAATGAACGTATATGGCAGCCCGACTCTGCTTAACGTTGATATGCAGACCAACGGTGTGCCAATCTATCCGGGTGCTGGATGCTATGGGCCGCGTGCTCCGTTCAGAGCAGCTGCCGGCCGGCCAGACGGGTACCTTTAACCATAGAGTAGCACTGGGGCAGCAGGCCCGTGGCGGTGTATATATTGTGCAGGCTATTACCACCCAAGGCACTATAAGCCGGCGGGTAATGCTACAGGAGTAACCCCGGCATACATACTAAAAGCCAGCGCCCCGGCGCATGCGTTTCGGGGCACTGGCTTTTTGTAGTGAGCGGGCAGTGTTGGCTGGTATTGGGGCCTAGGCCACTCTGGGCAGGGGTGCGTAGCGCTGAGTGTTGAGGTTTAGCGCCGGCTACTTACCTTCAAGCTTCACTTTCTACTAAATACGGTTAATGAAGAAATTAGCCCTGACCGGCCTGTTGGCCAGTGCCCTTCTGGCAACGGCCTGCAACCAGCAAAAATCTGCCGATGGCGGCGCGGCAAGCGCAGAAACCAACCTTGCCGACGTGAAAGACATTAACAAGCTGTTTGAACTGTACTGGGAAGACAATGCCAAGCTCTTCCCCCTCGACGCCACTACCCAGGGCGACAACCGCTACAACGACCAGCTACCCAACGATGGCACCAAGGCGTTTCGGGAAAAGCTGCGTGCTTTCTACCAAAACTACCTCAACGGCCTGCAGAAGTTTGATCCTGCCTCGCTGTCCGAGAACGACCGGATCAGCTACAACATCTTGCGCTATGACCTGCAAACCAAGCTGGAGGGCCTGAAGCTGAACACCTGGATGATTCCGTTCCAGCAGTTTTGGGGCTTGCCCATTACGCTAGGCCAGTTCGGCTCGGGCGAGGGGGTGCAGCCGTTCAAAACCACTAAGGATTACGAGAACTGGCTGGGCCGCGTGCACGGCTTTACGGTGTGGGCTGACACGGCCATCGGCAACTTCCGCCAGGGCATGAAAACCGGCATGGTGTTGCCCAAAGCGCTGGTAACCAAGATGATTCCGCAGATGCGCGACCTGGAGGTGACCGACCCCACCAAAAGCTTGTTCTACGGCCCCATCACGCGCATGCCCGCCGACATTTCGGCCGCCGATAAGCAGCGCCTCACCGAGGCCTACAAGAAGGCCATCATGGAGGAGCTGGTGCCCACCTACAAGAAGCTCGGCGACTTTCTGGAGAACGAGTACGCGCCCAAAGCCCGCAACACCACCGGCATTTCGGGGGTGCCCGGCGGCGATGAAATCTACCGTTACTACGTGAAGAGCTGGACTACCACCGACAAAACACCGGAGGAAATCTACCAGACTGGCCTACGGGAGGTAACCCGCATTCGGGGGGAGATGGAGAAGGTAAAGGCGCAGGTAGGCTTCAACGGCGACCTGAAAGCGTTCTTCCAGCACCTGAAGACCGACCCCAAGCTCATGCCCTACAAAACGCCGGAAGAAGTGCTGAATGCTTTCCGGAATATTCAGGCCAAAATCACACCTAACCTGCCCAAAATGTTCGGGCGCACGCCCAAAACGCCGTTCGAGATTCGGCAGACGGAGGCGTTTCGGGCGGCTTCGGCCTCCGCCGAGTACAACCAAGGCTCCCCCGATGGCTCTCGGCCAGGAGTGTTCTACATTCCAATTGTAGATGCGACCAAATTCAACGTTACCTCCGGCATGGAGTCGTTGTTCCTGCACGAAGCCATTCCGGGCCACCACTACCAGATTTCGCTGCAGCAGGAGAATACCAACCTGCCCAAGTTCCGCCGCTTTGCGTGGTACGGGGCCATGGGTGAGGGCTGGGCACTCTACTCTGAAAGCCTGGGCAAGGAGCTAGGCCTCTACACCGACCCCTACCAGTACATGGGGGCCCTCGGCGACGAGATGCACCGTGCCGTGCGCTTGGTAGTTGACGTGGGCATGCACAGCAAAAACATGAGCCGCGAGGATGCCATTAAGTACATGATGGACAATGAGGCCATCAGCGAAGACGGGGCTACCGCCGAAATTGAACGCTACATGGCTATTCCGGGGCAGGCCCTGTCGTACAAAATCGGGGCCTTGAAAATTCGGGAGCTGCGCGAGAAATACACCAAGCAGCTCGGCCCCCACAACGATAAGCTTCGGGAGAAGTATGCCGGTCAGCACCGGGCCCACTTCAACCTGGCCGCCTTTCATGATGAGCTGCTCAAGGATGGTGTAATGCCGCTTTCCGTGCTGGAAAGCAAAATGGATAATTGGGCATCTACTAATAAATAACCGTAAGCCCTACCTAACACAACAGCGCCCGAGTGGAACGGCAGTGCCGCCTCGCTCGGGCGCTGTTGTTTGCGGAGGTAGCCTAGCGCAGCAAGTACAGTCTGCCGGGAGCTACTGCATGCCCCGCGCTACTTGCTCAATGATTCCAGCGCATCCATGTCTTCCTGCGAAAGGGAAATGGAGGTGGCTTTTGCGTTTTCTTCTAGGTGCTTCACTTTAGAAGTACCCGGAATGAGCAGGATGTTGGGCGAGCGGTGCAGCAGCCAGCTCAGGGCAATTTGCTGCTTGCTGGCTTCATACTTCTGGCCAATCTTCTCCAGCTTGCCCAGGGCCTCAGTATTCCCCCCGTTGAGCGGGTACCACGGAATAAAAGCCATATCGTTCTGCTCGCAGTACTTCAGCTCAGCCTCCCACTTGCGGTTATCTACGCTGTACATGTTCTGTACCGATACCACTTTTACATATTCCTGAGCCTTCTTAATCTGCTCTACGCTTACCTCTGAAAGGCCAATGTGCTTTACCAAGCCATCCTTCTGTGCCTGCTGCAGAAACTCCAGGGTTTTCTCGAATGGGACTTCCGGATCTACGCGGTGCAGCTGGTACAAATCAATCTGGTCTAGCTTCAGGCGCTTCAGGCTACCCTCCAGCGCCTCCCGCAGGTGGTTGGGGTGGGCATTGATGGGCCATTGGTTGGGGCCGGTGCGCAGTAGGCCACCCTTGGTAGCAATGACCAGGCCGGCGCGGTAAGGGTGGAGGGCTTCGGCAATCAGCTCTTCCGATACATTGGGGCCGTAACTGTCGGCGGTGTCAATGAAGTTGATGCCCAGCTCCACGGCGCGCTTCAGTACCCTAATGGATTCATCGTGGTCTTGAGGTGGGCCCCAAATGCCCTCGCCGGTAATGCGCATAGCGCCGTAGCCCATGCGGTTAACGGTAAGGTCGCCGCCCAGCGTAAAGGTGGGCGCGTACGAGGTGTTGGTTTGATCAGCCATAAAAAATAGTTGGTGTTTAGAGAAAAGAACGAGTTCTTAAAAGCTACTAGGCTTATACGAGGGTAGGGGTAGATAACAGCTGAAACAAAAGAATGTCACGGCCTGCGGGGAACCGTAGTGCCTGGGTAGAGGCCTAGCATTGCCTGGGTCAACTGTGCTGGCCGCCTGTGCGTAGGCATCAACTCCTCTATACAAATAGTCTAATGAAGCTTTCTACTCCTGCGCTGGCCTTTGTGTTGGGCCGCCTGATGTTGGGTGTCAATTTTACGGTGCACGGGCTGGTGCGGCTGCCTAAGCTGGCGGGCTTTCGGGCGGGGCTGCTGAAGCAGTTTGCCGCCTCCCCGCTGCCGGCGCCGCTGGTAGAGGCCTTTGCCACGGTGCTCCCGTTTGCGGAAGCTGGCATTGGTGTGCTGCTCTTGCTGGGCCAGTTTACGCGCCCAGCTCTTACGGCTGCCATGCTGGTACTTACCAGCCTAGTATTTGGCAGTGCCCTGCTTGAGCAGTGGGACACGGTGGGCACCCAAATGATATACGGTATTTTCGTGCTGGGGCTCATTCTGCTCAGCCCGCACAACCGCCTCTGCCTCGACCGCGTTAGCTCTAACGCGCCTCTAGGCCACTAACTACAGATTCTGCCGGGCTGCTTCGGCCATTAAAAGAAGGCTTGCGTTCAAGGAAAGACTATTCTTCCATCGACTTCCTTCTAGTACCCATGAGCAAACATCTTTGGCAAACCATTGGCCTGAGCGGCCTGGCGGGCTTCCGGAGCATGACGGCCCCCGCGCTGCTGAGCAGCAACCTTCTCAAATACCATCCGCAGGCTCTCGAAGGCTCACCGTTGCGGTACCTGCAAAAGCCCCTGGTAGCCAATGGCCTGAAAGTAATGGCCCTTGGCGAGATGGCCGCCGATAAACTGCCCCAAATGCCCGATAGAATTGCGCCAGGCGTCTTGGCCGGGCGTATTGCCTCGGGTGCCTTGATTGGCGCTACCCTCTACAAGGTGAACCACGGCAGCTTGCTTAATGGCGCATTGCTAGGCAGCCTGGCTGCCGTAGCGGGCAGCTACCTGAGCTTTTTCCTGCGCAAGCAAGCCACTCAAAGCTCTGGGCTGCCCGGGGGTATAGTAGGCGGCCTAGAAGACCTACTAACGGTGGGCACTGGGCTGGCCCTCACCAAGGGCAGCCACGTAGCGCAGCCTCAGCCCCGGCGGTGGGCCCTCTAACGCAGCCCAGCCCTAACACGCAAAAAGCCCCGCAGCATACGTGCTACGGGGCTTTTTAGGTGGCGGTAAATTACTCCTCCGACTGGCTGCTGCGGGCAGTGCCTCGTACTTCTGAGTTGCCTTCCGGAACGGTAACATTCGGTGAGCCAGGGTTGCTGGGTGAGCCCTCCAGGCCAGCCTGGGCCGACGTTTGCTGGTCTTGAGCGGAGCCTTTGCCGATGGGCGTGTAGGCCTCATCGCCATGGCTGATGCTGTCGCGGTTGGTTTCGGTGGCACGGGCCGGCGTAGAAACAGTAAAGTCCTGGCTGACTTGTGGGTCTTTGCCGGGGGTGTTTCTGTAGTCGCAGGCGGTGAGTGAAGTAAAGAGGCCGGTAGCCAGCAGAAGGAAAAGAGCGCGTTTCATAAGGGAAAGAATAGGATGAGATGCAAGGAAGAGGAAAGGGAATATAGGTAAGACGGGACTCCGGGGGTTTCAGTTACACGGATAACTCCGGGCGGCCGTTGTACTATTGCGTATGCATTCACAAGTACCGGCCCCGGCCCTCATGAACTGGAGCGGTGGCAAAGATTCCGCCCTGGCGCTCTACCACGCCTTGCGCAACCCTGAGTTGCAGCTCAACGCGTTGTTAACCAGCGTAAACGCGCAGTATCAACGGGTGTCTATGCATGGGGTGCGCGTGCAGCTGCTGGAAGCGCAGGCCCAGCGCATTGGCCTGCCGCTCACCCAGCTCCTGCTCCCCGAAATGCCCGACATGAGCACCTACGAGGCACAAATGCAGGCGGCCCTGGCCCCGTTGCGGGCGCAGGGCATAACTCATTCCGTATTCGGAGATATTTACCTCGACGATTTACGTCAGTACCGGGAGCAGCAGCTGGCTCGCGTGGGCATGCAGGCAGTATTTCCGCTCTGGCAGAGGCCTAACGAAGAATTGCTGCGCGACTACCTGGGACTGGGTTTCCGGGCGATAGTGGTGTGCGTAAACGACCGGTACCTCGACCAAAGCTTCTGCGGCCGCCTCCTCAACGAGGAGTTCCTGCGCGACTTGCCCGCGGGCGTAGACTCCTGCGGCGAAAATGGGGAGTATCACAGCTTTGTGTTTGACGCTCCTTACTTCAGCAGCCCTATTCCGTTTGAGCGCGGCGAGCTGGTGCACCGTACCTATCAGGCCCCTGCCAGCAGCCAAAGCACCTGCCCACCCACTACAGATACCACCGCACCACCTGACCCAGTTGCGGCGGGTTTCTGGTACTGTGACCTGCACCTGGCCTAGTGTAGCAGGTATTTAGAGTGGAGAAAGCTTACTGCCACTGGCCATTCTGGTAGCACAAGTCTGAGCAGGTAGCGCCTTCGCGCAGCACCCAGTTGCCGGGGCGTTCCATCCACTCCAGCTGGCCGGTTTCGTTGCTTTCGCGCGCAATATTGATGGAGCAGACGTCAATGGTTTCCGTCTCAATCCGGTTTACGCGCAGCTGCTCTACATATTGTAGGGTGAGCTTGTCCTCGTCGAGGCAGGAAGGATGGAGGGCCAGGTTATGAGCTGGGCTGGGCATGGCCGCCGAGGGGTACAGGAGCCCATCAAAGGCAGTGCCCAGCTGGCAAGCTTCAGCAATGGCAATTGAGAGTCGGTAATGATGAGCGTTATCATCGTGCACCGTGCGCGTAAAGGCACCCGTCAGGAACTGCGCCAAAGCCCGGGCGTCATCCGGGAGCTGTTGCAGGGCCCAGCGTAAGGCTTGGTCGCGGTCAGTGTGTGGGTCGTCTACGCACACATCGGCATAGCCAAAGCTGACAATGCTCAGAGGCTTTTTTGTTTGCCAACGACTGATTACAATATGGTCGCCGGGTACTACGCCGGCCTCAAAAAACGGCGGGTGCCAGGTGGCGCTGCAGTAAAACATGGGGGTGCCCTCCCGGTTGGCCCGTTGGTCGTGTACTACTCGCTCTGCCGGTGGGTACGATACATCATGCACATAGCGGGGACGTTGTTTGGTAACGATGCCGCGGTACACAACCAGGCCCGGCGCAAAAGTTAAGCAGCGCATAGTTTGCCCTTGCAGTAGCTGCCGCACGCGCTCAGCCAGCTCATCAATGGAATGCTTGCGCAGGTCTAGGTGGCGCAGGGAGGCCAGCTGGCGGTTGAGTGGCTGGGCCCCAGTGGGTGGGCTGGAGGGAGTGGAAGCCATATAGAAAGGGAACATACTCTAACCGCACGGAGGCTGCGTAAGGCACTGCAGAGCCTCCGCGCGGTGAAAGCAGGGTGTGAATGCAGTAGCAAGCGTGCGACAATCAGCGTGCAGCTACTGGCGGTTACTCATACTCTTCCTCGTCATAGTAATCTGCCTCGTCCTGCTGGTTTCGGTGGTTGGCCCATAGCAGGCCGCCTACCAACGCCAGGCCGGCCCCCAGTAGCCAGAGCGGAATGTGTGGGGCCACCGCGGGCGGTACTGACTGCACGCCTCGCTCATCGGTACGGGCGGGGTGGCCTACGTAGCGCCCATGCAGCGGCACGGCCTTTTTCTCAAAGTTTTCAACCAGGTCGGTCAGTTGGCGGCTGAGTTCTTCACCGCGCATCGGAATACCGTGGCCAGTGGCGGCTACTCGCGGCATCAGCCCCGCCAGCCGCTCCACTGATTGCCGGGCCAGCTCCCAGTCGGGGGTGAAGTACATGGGCGGCCCGTGTACCTCCTGCTTCTGCACCCATACCGCCAGCGCCGACTCCTGCTTGGTGGTCACGAAGGCATCACCAGCCAGTAGCATTTTGTCTGCGTCCCGGAAAAACGACACGTGACCCGGGGCGTGGCCCGGCGTGAACACCCAACGCCAGCCCGCGAGAAACGGTACCGAGCCATCATCCGGCAAGGCCTTCACCCGGGCACCGAGGTCGAGGGGGCTTTTGGGGTATAAGAAGGACATGGCTGCCATGGCGCCGCCGCCCACGGTGGGGTCTGGGGGTGGGTAAGCTGAGAGCCCCGTTAGGTAAGGCAGCTCCAGCGGGTGCGCGTACACGGGCACGTCAGGCCACTGCTCAAGCAGGTAGTGTAGGCCACCCACATGATCAAAGTGGCCGTGGGTGAGCAAAATGGCTGCCGGCGGGTTATCGGCCCCAAAGAGTTCCTGCGCATGGTGGTGAATCTTGGGCCCCGAGCCCGGCAGGCCGGCATCTACCAGCACCCACGGGTCCGTAGGAACATCGGGGTTGCGCACGTAAAACAGGTTTACAAATACATTGCGCAGCCCCCAAACACCTGGCTCTACATAGAACCGGGTGGGGGTGTTGGCGCGGTTTGCGTGGTTAGTCATTAGATAACGGGGTTAGGTGAGAAAAGAGAGCTGAGTAAGTTTTCAGAGGCAGGGCAAACAGGGCAACTAGAGGCTATGGCGCGCAGCCACAGAGTAGCTCGGGCTTGGGCGGGGGAACTTTGTAATCGGGTTGCGATACTTCTTTCATGTAGATGACGTCGAGCTGCTGCAGCGGCGGATTAGCCGGGTTCTCGTGCCAAATGCGTAGCAGATAGTTGCAGTAGTAAGGCCGCATGTAGCTGTTGTCTACGAACAAGTAGTTTTCAGAGTACTTGCGCCACCGGTCATTTTTGAATAGGGACACCACCGAGGCCGGCTTGGCATAGGTGAGTGCCGCACCATGGCGGTTAAGGTCTACGTGGCGGCCATCTTTGGTGGTGCCATCCAGAATGTACCAGCCGTCATCTTTGAATACCGAAGGCGCAAACATGCCCCAGTGCTGATCTACCCGAGTCAGGAACCCAATCCAGCGCAAGGGGGCTTTCATCATCCATTGGGGTGTTACAATTGAGTCGAGGTTCCACCAGCATATGTACACGAGCAGGCCAGCTACCAGCCCCTCGCGCAGCGTGCGCAGCCACCTGCGCAACCCCTCCGATACTGCCCACGAGGTATGTATGCGCACCTGCACTGCTTGCCGCCAGGTGGCCAGGCGGGGCTGCAGCGGTGCCAGCCGAGTTGCCACCCGGGGCCCCAGCTGCTGTGCCCGCGGCACTATGTGTTTCTCCAGCCAATCCATGGCCGAAGCCGGCAACAGACCCAACACCGACGCCATATTGATGAGGAAAAACAGGCCTACGAACAGCGTTAGGCTGATGCCGAGGTGAAAGCCATACATCACAAACACAAACAGCATCCGCCACCACGGCACTGCCACCGGGATAAAGAGCACAAAGGGCAACAGCAACTCCAGCCGGTAGGTAGCGAGCGTCAGGAACCGCAGCAGCTCTGGGTATGGGTAAATCAGCCGTCCGCCGGGCAGTAGCACCTGGTCAAGGCTCAGGGCGTAATACAGCGCAGTTCCATCGCGGCTCCACTCGGGGCTGCTTTTCAGCAAGGCTGTGCACCAATACACCAGGCAGATTTGCACAATGTAGGCCACTGTAGCGGCACTGAAGTAGCTAAGCTGGGCGGGAGCTGGGCGCTTGCGCGCATCGAGGGAATATACCCGGCCCCAGGGCAGGAAGAAGCCCCAAAACAGCAGCATCCGGAGAAGGTCGTCGCCGCCCTGCAGAATCAAGGGGTTCCGGTTTTGCAAAGACACCAGCAGCAGCCACGAGATGAAAGTGGCAACCCTGGTTTTATAGCCCAGCAGAAGGGCAACAGCCGCTACTGCCGCCAGTAAGAAAAGCACCGCCTCCACCTGCCAGAGGCCACTGCTGGTGTGCAATGAGAAAACGTAGGGGTTCCACAAATGCTCATACAGCACCGAAAGCGGCAGCACGCCCATGTTGGAGTAAAAGGCCTCCAGATCGGTGCTGCGGATCCCCAAGTCAAGCAGAACCACCGCTGCTACGGCAGCGCGCAAAAGGGCCAGGGCCCTCAGATCAACAACGAATGGACGACGAAGGAACGTGAGAAACCGGAGCATGCCGTGCCAGGTGGGCGTAAGTAAAAACAAAAAGGCGGAAAGGCGCTACCACTACTCATGGTCGGCCATTCCGCCTTCTGAGCTATCCAATGGGTACCTTCAGAATTGCCTTAACGGGTAGTGGTGCCACTGGTTGTGCCTGAAGTGGTTCCGCCGGAAACGGAGCTGCCGCTCGTGCTGCCCGTGGTACCGCCTGAGCCCGTAGTGGTAGCCGCCCCACCGGTAGTGCCCATGGTGGTAGAGCCACCTGCCGTAGAGCTGGAGCCGCTGGTGGGGTTACCGTTGCCGGCGGCATCGCCTACGCCAGCCGTGCTGCCCGTGCTAGCCCCCGACTTGCTGCTACCATTAGCGCCGCCAGTATCGCCACCCCCATCATTTTCCATCATCTCACTGTTCACGTTTGAGTTACCAGAGGTAGACATGGTATCGGAGGTGCTACCGTCGGCCGTGGCCGCGTTTTCGCCTTGATTGTTGCTGCTGCAAGCTCCTACAGTGAGGGTGGTGCCCAGTAGTGCCAGCATTACGTACATGCGTTTCGAATTCATAATCAGAAGAAGTTAACAAGCCATAAGTTGGCTGGCCTGTGGTGGATAAGAACAGGTACTACAAGCAATACAGCCCGACCAAAGAGGCTGGGCTGTAACCAGCAACGCGGGTGGCGCAGCCAGCAGCGGAGTGCGTGGTAGAATCTGTAGCTGCAGGTGCTCTTCAGCGGCAGGTCAAGTACACAGAATGGCGGTAATCGGTAAACAAGCACTTCATAACTCAGAAAGACTTAAACGGATCGGGATGCTTTATGGCTATACGGGTACAGAGCTTGGTTATTTTCGAAAAATATCCTGAATAAATACGGTTTTTTAGATCAATAATAACAGTGCAACTACGTATAAATCCGGGAGCTTAACCTGTTGCTATCAGTTACCTCTTCGGGTCGGTTACGAGCAAAGCATATGCAAACGGGCTCTACATTCCAGTGGTATCAGTTTCTCTATGTTTGTGTACCAAACGGTGCCAATGGAGTAGTATCCTGCAACAGTCAATGGCCCTTCAACTGGCACTACTTTACTGTAGCAATTGCACCGCAAGCCTTCAAATTTGCCGTTGCTACTTCTTGCCTTCCGGCTCGTATAAGGGCTGATTTCTTTTCTCAGTATACAGCGTTTATGTCTGGTGCTTCGGCTATTATTTTGTTTGATGGCGTGTGTAACCTCTGCCATGGCTTCGTCCAGTTCGTTATTGGCCGCGATAAAAACCAGTATTTTCAGTTTGCTTCGTTGCAGTCAGAGGTAGGCCAGGCACTACTAAGGCAGCACGGCCTGCAGCCCGCCATTACCCCCGAAACAGTGGTGCTGCTAGAGGGAGGACAGGCCTACGCATATTCTTCGGCCGTACTGCGCATTATGCGGCACCTAAGCGGCGCTTGGCGGTGGTTGTACATAGCTCGCGTGCTGCCTAGGCCACTGCGCGATGCGGCGTACCGCTTTGTAGCCCGGCACCGGTACCAGTGGTTTGGACAGCAGGAAGCTTGCCTGTTGCCTACTCCGGCCTTGCGGCAGCGCTTTCTCTAGCCCGGTGCGCGAGCAAACCAATGGCCCCCGGTGGGGTTGTTGCTACTTTCAGCGGCGCTTAACGGTAAGCCCGCTTTTACTTACTGGCCGCTCTGGCCGCTCAGCTAATTCTGCTTTTCTCTATGCAAGCACTCGTTCTTGAGGGCATCAATCAGCCCCTGCAGCTTCAGGAAGTTGCCACCCCCACACCTGGTCCCGGCGAGGTATTGGTGCAACTTTACGCCGCCGCCCTTAATCACCGCGACGTCTGGATTCAGAAGGGGCAGTACGCAGGCCTGAAATTTCCCAGTATTCTGGGTTCCGATGGGGCTGGTATAGTGACAGCAGTAGGAGAGGGGGCCCCCGCTGAGTTGCAGGGACAGGCAGTGGTTATCAACCCCGGCCACAACTGGGGCAATAATCCCGCCGCGCAAGCCCGTGAGTTTACCATTCTGGGCCTCCCGCATCAGGGCACGTTTGCGGAGTACGTGAGCGTACCAGCCCGCTATGTGCAGGCTAAGCCCACCTACCTTTCGTTTGAACAGGCCGCTGCCTTGCCCTTAGGAGGGGTAACCGCGTACCGGGCCGCCTTTACGCGCGCGGGCTTACAGCCCGGCGAGCGGGTACTCATTACGGGCATTGGCGGTGGTGTGGCCCTGCTGGCTCTGCAAATGGCAGTGGCCATTGGCGCTGAGGTATGGGTAACGTCAGGCTCTCAGGAGAAAATAAGCAGAGCCATAGGCCTGGGGGCTAAAGGTGGTATCAGCTACAAAACCGAAAAGTGGGCCTCTGAGCTAACGAAGCAAGCGGGCGGAGCATTCCAGGTAATAATTGATAGCGCCGTAGGGCCCGGCTTCTCTGAATTGCTGGATGCCGCTGCTCCTGGTGGCCGCATCGTGTTTTATGGAGGTACGGCCGGTGCCATGCAGGATGTGCCTCCAGCCAAGATATTCTGGAAGCAGCTGTCTATACTAGGCTCTACTATGGGTACTGAGCAGGACTTCGCCGCAATGGTTAGTCTCTTTGAGCAGCATCAGATAGTGCCGGTCGTAGATGAAGTACTGCCATTTGCTGATGGAGAAGCCGCTATGAGCCGCATGGCTAACGGCCTACAGTTTGGTAAATTGGTGTTGCAAATAAAAGCCTCATAAATAAACTGTTGAGGCGATGCTTGCGCTTGGAAAAAGCCAAGAAAAAATGGCAAGAGAAGGAATGTTACTACCCAGGCTGCTGTTCTATAACTGACAGAATTATGTGCCACTGACTCTCTACTTCTCCTGATATGAAAGCACCTGCTGAATACCTGAATTGCCCGGTTTTCGAACTTACCTACCCAACGGGTGAAGCGGCAGAATCGGTACCCGTAGTGGCCTACCACGATGCCGTACAAGCCGTTGAGGCTGCTTTGGCTGATGCGGAGAAGTACAAATACTTACTCATGCGCGCCTTGCGCCGTCATGCAACCCAAAACCAGATAACCTACCCGGCTGCCACGCCAATCTTGGATGCCCCCGATGCTGACGAAACGCCTGTTTGGCCGCTTTATCCTGATATGGCCGCCTAAGCTCGTGGTATCCCTTAACAGAACCAGGCCCCTCCTGCATGCAGGAGGGGCCTGGTTCTGTTAAGGGATACGTAACTTTTCAAGTTAACTGTGTTTCTGTGTGAGCCGGGTTATACTTTAAATGGCAGTAGCAGTAGCTACCAGGCGCTGGCCAAGCTCCTTGGCCAGCTTGGCAGCTTGCTCCCGCAGCTCGGGCACCGCTGTAGATTCATAATACGCCGGGCGCCGGCTAGGGCCAAGCGTAAATAGAATGGGGGACACGCTCCCGGTGCTGCTAAGAAGCGCGCCGTGCTCATCGGTTTTAATTCCGAGCCGTAGCGCATCCGGGCACAATTGGCCCGCGTCGCGTAAACTCTGCACAAAGCTGTCTGAAATGCGGCTATAGTCCAGCAGTGGACCAGTGCAGTTTATTACGTGAGCGGCCGTGAGCTGTCGGTGTGGTTGCCTGGCCTGTTGCACGGTTACCAGAACGCCTTCGCCACCCGCTGCCAGCCCCCGGACCCGGCCTGTCTCTTCTTGCAGGACGCCGTCGGCCAGCATACTGGCCACCACTTCGGCATTCTGCGGCGGGCTGCGGTGCCGTATCACCGACCAATAGCCCGCTACATGGCGCAGAAACCGGGCTTGCTCCTCCGGCGGCCAGGCGGCCCATATCAGGCCCAGATGGGGGCGTAGAGAATCAATAACGGCCCGCCAGTCGGTGCCGGCTTCTGCCGCCATCCCCACGTGCCGCCGAATAACCTGCATAACAGCTGCTACCCTGGTTAAGCCTGCCAGTTCAGTAGCGTAAAAGCTGGGGTAAGGCTCCTGATACTGCTGGTGTACCATCGGCCAGCGCCCGTGCCCCGATACAATCGTTATCTTTCCGCGGTGTCCATCGGCCCGCAGGCCCAGGAGCACATCAATGGCCGTTAAGCCAGAGCCAAGCAAGAGCACCGTCTCATCTAACCCAATAGTGTGAAGCACGCCTTGCTCCCAGGGGTTATGATGATAGCCAGGGAGAGCCGGCAGGGCCGGCGCAAAGGCCGATTTTAGTGGCGGGAAATTACCCAGCGCCAGTATTATATAATTGCTTGTGAGTGTGGTACCATCTGCCAGGCGCACTAGGCCAGTCTGCTGGTCAGCGTTAATCTCCGCTGCTACTGCCGCCTGTGCGTGCCAGAAACACCGGATGCCGTTTGACGAAGGCCACTCCAGCACCTGCCCGATAAGTTGCTGCAGGTAACGGCCGTAGCTCTGCCGGGAGCAAAAATCTAGTTCGCAGTCGGGATTCCGGTTGGTGCGCAGCCAATGCCGGAAGTGGTCAGGCTGATCAGGAAAAGCACTCAGGTACTGGCTCTGCACATTCATCAGATACTCGGGCCGGCGGGCGGTGTACGCCAGGCCAGGCCCCGGCGCCAACCGCGGTTCCACTAAGTGTACGTCGCAGGTGTAGCGTACCATCATAGGCAAGCGGGCTAACTGTACGGCTAGCATTGAACCTGAAAATCCGCCTCCTACAATGGTTATTACCTGTCTTTGCACCTAATCAGGTTTAGAACGCGCCAAAAGCTTAACGCTCCTCAAATAAAGCAGGAACCTTTGTAGTCTGTAATATTGATGGAATATTATATTTTGATGAACATTTCCACCAGGGTGTGCTCTACTAGGTTAGCTGCCTCCTGGCAAGCACGTGGCTCACTGGCTTAAACGTACGAATGGTTAACTGCTTAACCATCCGCCCACCTTGAGTTATGCATGATTGCGGGAGCTCCCCAGAAATGACTTTATCATAAAAGCCCGGTAGCCCCCACCGTAATGCCCCGAGCTGCTTGCTGGCAATAGCCAGAAACAAGCTCCACGGGGCATTACGATGGGGGCTACTCGTCTTCTGTTGGCCGTTAGTAGTAATTGCCAGTTACCAGGTAATTGCGCACGTAGTCATTGATACCATCCTCCAGGCGCGTGAAGGGCCGGTCGTAGCCAATGCTGCGCAGTTTCTGCATCTCAGCCTGCGTAAAGTATTGGTAAGTGTCCCGGATGTCTTCGGGTGTGTCACGGAAATGAATATCAGCGGTGCGGTCGAGGGCCGCGAAGGTGTTCAGTGTTAGATCCAGGAAAGTTCGCGCTTCGCCGGTGCCCAGGTTGTAAATGCCCGAGTGCTGGCGGTTATGCATCAGGAAATAGCATACTTCTACCACGTCCTTCACGTACACAAAGTCGCGCTTCTGCTCCCCGTCGGCATACTCAGGGTTGTGCGAGCGGAACAAGGTCATGGAGCCGGTTTCCTGAATCTGCCGGAACGCGTGCAGAATAACGGAAGCCATGCGGCCCTTGTGGTACTCGTTAGGGCCGTATACGTTGAAGAACTTCAGGCCCGCCCAGAAAAACGGCTTTTCCGTTTGATTGACAGCCCAATTATCAAAGTCGTTCTTAGAGTCGCCATAGGGGTTAAGCGGGCGGAGTAGTGGGAGCAGGGCATCCTCATCGGAGTAGCCGAGCGTGCCGGAGCCGTACGTAGCCGCCGACGACGCGTACACCAATGGCAGTTGATACTGACAGCAGGCCTGCCACATCTTCTTGGAGTACTCGAAATTGAGTACGTTCAGAATGTCGCGGTTTTGCTCCGTGGTATCAGTGCGGGCCCCCAGGTGGAAGATGAACTCTACCTGCTCGTGGTTGGCATCGAGCCACTCAAAAAACGTTTCCCGATCAACATACTCGCGCAGGTGCTTGCCTTTCAGGTTGGCGAGTTTGCGCTCCTCGTTGAAATTATCCACCACCACGATATCGTTGAAGTTGGCGGCATTAAGGCGGGTGACAAGGCAGCTGGCAATAAAGCCGGCCGCTCCAGTAACAACTATCATAAGGCGGAGATTTTGCTCAAAAGTAGCGAGATGTAGCGTAAGGCTCGCCCTCAGGGTTTCGTGCAGGAGAGAAGTATACGTACAACGACAGGCCTAGGCCCGGGATGTTTACGTTACGCAAGTGGGGCTTATTATTTCCTGCGGCGCCGTCTGCTACATTTGCCCCGATGATTTCTTTTCGGCTATTCTCCTTTCTACTGCTAGGCCTAGCTGTTTCCTGTCGGCCTGATACAAGCTCCCGTGCTGCGCAAACCGCAGCCAGTGAGGCTCCGCAACAGGTCAAAGATGATGTGGGCCGCTTGGTTACCATCCCGGCTCACCCGCGCCGGATAATGGCCCTGGCCCCGTCCATGACGGAGATGCTGTACGCCATTGCTGATACCAGCACTATCATTGCCCGCACCCAGGTATGTAATTACCCGGCTGCCATAGTGCACAAGCCAGTAGTCAGCAGCTACCCCCTCGATCTGGAGCGCCTGGTGGCCCTGCACCCCGATGTGGTGTTTACCGTCAGCGGCATAACCTCCCCCGACGATGCCGCCCGCCTGGAGCAACTCGGTATTCCCGTGTATTTTCAGCAGTATGAAACCGTGAAGGACGTTTTCCGGGGCATGCGCGACCTAGGCCACTTGCTAGGCCGTGAAGAGGCCGCCCGCCAGCTCACAGACTCCTTGCAGCAGGAGCTGCGCCAATTACCTCCTGTTACCGGCCCGGCCCCGCGGGTGCTGGCCATTACCTGGCAAGACCCCATTTATGTGTACGGGCAGAACACGCTGTTCACGGATAAAATCAGACTAGCCGGCGGCCAGAATGCCGTAACCGAGAAGTTTGCCCAGCCTTACCCGGCTCTCACCCGGGAATACATTTTAAAGCTGAACCCTGATGTACTGATTGGGGGGCGCTTTGGTAAGCTCGATAGCACCTTTTTTAAGAGCTATCCTGAGCTGCGCCGCATCCGGGCATACCAAACCCGGCAGGTGTATCCCGTAACAGGAAACCTGATGGAGCGCCCGGGGCCGCGCACCGTTGAGTCGGTGCGGGAGCTGCAGCGCCTTCTTGCGCAAGGTGCAGCTAGGCCACTTCCTCAATAAGCAGCGCCCATGAAGCGCTCCGCTCTCCCCTGGATTGTTGCCAGCCTGTTGCTAACTATGCTGCTGCTGGCGGTAGGCCTGCGGGTGGGTAGCTATGAAACGGATTACGCCCTCATCACGCGCGCCCTGCTGCATTACAACCCCCAAGACCCCGCCCAGTTGGTGTTGGTGGAGCTGCGGTTGCCGCGGCTGCTGCTGGCGCTGCTGGCCGGAGGTGGCCTGGCCTTCAGCGGCTACCTCATGCAGGCCATGGTAAACAATCCCATGGCCGATCCTTACCTGCTGGGTACGGCCTCGGGTGGGGCGCTGGGGGCTATTCTTACGTTTGCCTTTGCTCCTAGCTTGGTAGTTGCGGGTATTTATCTGCCACCGGTTGCGGCCCTACTTGGGGCGCTGAGTACTACTCTGGTGGTAGTAGTGCTCGGAACGCGGCGTGGGCAGCTTATTCCGGCCCAAATGCTGCTGGCGGGCATTGCCATCGGTTCCCTCATGACGGCGTTAGGTGGCCTGCTCACGTTTTTGGCCAGCTCCCAGGAAAAATTGCGCACCATCACTTTCTGGGCCATGGGCGGGTTCGAGAAAGCCAGCTGGAGCGTGCTGCCGTACCCTGGGTTAGCCCTCCTGACTGGCCTGGTTGTGTTTGCGGCCGTGCAAAAAGACTTAAATATCTTGTTGCTAGGGGAGGAGCGGGCACAGGCTCTGGGGGTACATGTGGCCCGCACCCGCTGGATTTTACTCCTCACGGCATCCCTGCTAACTGGGTGTGTGGTAGCCTTGTGTGGGCCTATCGGGTTTGTAGGGCTGATGGTGCCCCACCTCACGCGTTGGGCATTGGGAGTTACGGGCCGGGCCAACTTGCTGCTCTGCGCCCTTATTGGAGGAAATTTCCTGCTGCTCTGCGACCTGCTGGCCCGGCTGCTCTATCCTCCCGCCGGGTTACCCGTTGGCTTGGTTACGGCCCTGTTCGGCGTACCGTTCTTCGTATATTTGCTGCGAAAACAAGGGTCTTAGGGCCTTGGCGACTTAAGGTCCTGGCTGACATTCAACGAGTAACAGTCAGCAACCCAAGCCAAGACCCCAAGCCCCTCAGACCCCAAGACCCCAATCAATGGTTTACATCAGCCGACAGGAACACTTCAACGCGGCCCACAAGCTCTACAATCCTAACTGGAGTGAGGAGCGCAACCGCGAAGTCTTCGGCCCCTGCGCCAATGCCAACTGGCACGGCCATAACTACGACCTCATCGTCACCGTCAAAGGCAAACCCGACCCCGAAACCGGTTTTGTCATCGATCTGAAGCAGCTCAGCACCGTCATCCGTACCCACGTGGTAGATCAGGTAGACCATAAGAACCTGAACATGGATGTGCCCTTCATGCAAGGGCAGCTGGCCAGCACCGAAAACCTGGTAATTGCTTTCTGGAAAATACTCCAGCCCGAAATCGAAAGCATTTCACCCGCCCGGTTGCACAGCATCAAGCTCTACGAAACGCCTCGCAACTTTGTGGAGTACTTCGGCGAGGAATAAGGTATAGAAGAAAACTAGCCCTGTCATTCCGACGCAGGAGGAATCTGGGGTAATTCACTAGCAAACTGCGTCGGAACGACAGACGGCACGTCAACTCTGCTGGCCCGTTTCTGCTTACAGATTCAACCATGAAATATTACCTGATAGCTGGCGAACGGTCCGGCGACTTCCACGCCGCCAACCTCATGCGCTCCTTGAAAGAGCAGGACTCGCAAGCCGAGTTCCGGTGCTGGGGTGGCGACATGATGCAGGCCGCCGGCGGTGAGCTGGTGCACCACTACCAGGAAATGGCCATCATGGGCTTCTGGGAAGCCGCTACCAGCATCCTCAAACTCCGGGGCTACCTCAAGGAGTGCCAGAAAGATCTACTGGCCTACCGCCCCGATGTAGTGATTCTGGTAGACTACGCCGGCTTCAACATGCGCATTGCCAAGTTTGCCAAGGCCAATGGCATTAAGGTGTTCTATTACATCTCGCCCAAAATCTGGGCTTGGAACCAGGGCCGGGTACATCAGGTGAAGCAGGTAGTGGACAGGATGTTCGTAATTCTGCCCTTCGAAGAGGAATTCTACCAGCGCTTTGATTACAAAGTAGACTACATCGGTAACCCAACCGCTGATGCCGTAGCAGAACACCAGAAATCCGAAGACTTCTACACACGCAATAACCTTGACCCAATGCGGCAAATTATTGCCGTACTGCCCGGCTCGCGCAAGCAGGAAATTGAGGAGATGCTCTACGAGATGGTAGCCATCCTGCCGCCCTTCCTCGACTACCAGTTCATCGTGGCCGGCGTCGATAACCTCGACCGGAACTATTACTCCAACTTCGAGCGCAACAACGTCCGCATCGTCTTCGACCAGACCTTCGACCTGCTGGCTCACGCCTCCGCGGCCCTCGTCACCAGCGGTACTGCCACACTGGAAACGGCTTTGTTTGATGTGCCTCAGGTAGTGTGCTACCGCACCAGCGCCGTGTCATATGCCATCGGCAAGGCGGTCATCAAAGTGCCCTACATTTCGCTTGTAAACCTCATTGCTGGCAAAGAGGTGGTAAAGGAGCTAATTCAAGGCGACTTCACTGCCCGCAACCTCGTCCCCGAACTCAAGAAGGTTCTGACCGATGACGCTTGCATTGCCCAGCAGAAAGCCGGCTACGCCGAGCTTCGCGAGAAGCTAGGCCACCAAAAGTCAGCCGAGAAAGCAGCAAAGTTGATGGTGAAGTATTTGAAGGAATGGGTATCGTAGGCCGTTTCAAAAGCGTAGATAAGCTTCTGTCTTGGTTTTTCGTTACTCTATTGGTTATTGGAGTAGCAGCAGGATTTGCTAGGATGTATTTAATCACTCCTGCCTTTTTATTCGACATTGAAGATAGACTAAGCAGTGATACAACTTTGGTGTCACGAATAGGAGAGATAAGAAGGAAAGAAATAAAATTTTCTGATGATCAGCTTGCTTTAGGAGATTCAGCATCCTTCTATGTTATAATAGGTGGAGCATGTGACAGTGACTATGTGCGAGTTAGGGGGATATATACTCAGACCAAAAGAGGAATTATTTATACGATTCGCGACACAACATTCTTGAATCAGTGCCCTTGAAAGCATTGAGTGCTTATCATAAAAGCAGAAGGGAGAAGGCTATTAGCCTTCTCCCTTCTGCTTTTATAGTTTGATAACAAGGTATTTATGCCGCGCGCAACTGCTTCATGGCAGTTTGCTCGAACTTACTCCGGGCGTAATCCTCATCAATCACCAGCTCTTTCACGCCTTCCTCCGAAGGCATATCAAACATGGCGTCGGTCATGATGCCTTCACAGATGCTGCGTAGGCCACGTGCCCCAAGGCGGTACTCATCCGCTTTTAGCACGATGTATTCCAGAGCGCCCTCGGAGAAGGAAAGCTGAATGCCTTCCATATCGAACAGGCGCTGGTACTGCTTCACGATGGAGTTCTTGGGCTCCGTTAGGATTTTGCGCAGGGTAGCGTGGTCAAGAGGGTTGAGGTGGGTAAGCACCGGCAGGCGGCCAATCAATTCCGGAATCAGGCCAAAAGCTTTCAGGTCCTGAGCCGTTACGTAACGCAGGAAGTTCTGCGTGTCTACTTTCTCCTCCAGCTGCGTTTTGGCAAAGCCGATAGGCTTCGTGTTCAGTCTGTTCTTGATGATGCGCTCAATGCCCACGAAGGCACCGCCGCAGATAAACAGGATGTTCTCCGTATTCACCGTAATCATCTTCTGCTCGGGGTGCTTGCGGCCGCCGTGCGGAGGCACGTTCACCGTAGTGCCTTCCAGCAGCTTCAGCATGGCCTGCTGCACGCCCTCGCCGCTCACGTCGCGCGTAATGCTGGGGTTGTCGCTCTTGCGGGCAATCTTGTCAATCTCATCGATGTACACAATGCCGCGCTCTGCCGCTTCCACGTTGTAGTCGGCGGCTTGCAGCAGGCGGGTCAGGATGCTTTCCACGTCCTCGCCCACGTAGCCGGCTTCCGTCAGCACGGTGGCATCGGCAATACAGAAAGGCACCTGCAGAATGTTAGCCAGCATCTTGGTCAGGAAAGTCTTGCCTGTACCCGTCTCACCTACCATAATGATGTTCGATTTTTCAATCACCACATCATCTTTCTGGGGCTTCTGCATGAGGCGCTTGTAGTGGTTGTACACCGCCACCGACATTACCTTCTTCGCCTCATCCTGGCCTACCACGTACTGATCGAGGTACTCTTTCATCTCGCGCGGCTTCACGAGGTTAAACTTCGGGGCCTTGGAGTTGGCTCGAATCTTATTCTCCTCGTTTAGAATCTGCTGGGCCTGTCCCACGCAACGCTCACAGATGTGGGCGTTGATACCGGAAATCATAACCGTGACGTCTTTTTTGTTCTTGCCGCAGAAGGAGCACGTAATATCTGCCATGTCGAGGGGACTCTGGATAAGGATAGAAGCGGTAGCTTTCGCTAACCTACCTCAAAGGTACGAAAAGGCCAACGCCGCGCACCGTTAAAAAAGTGCCAACATGATTAGCCTCTACTAAAAAGAAAAAGCCCGCTCTAGCGGGCTTTTTCAGAGTAAGCAGTCAGGCGGAGCTTGTCCCAGCCTGGCGCGTAGCGTTGAGTTACGCCTTCTTCTTTTCCAGAACCTCGTCAATGAGACCGTACTCCTTGGCCTCGTCGGCACGCATCCAGTAGTCGCGGTCCGAGTTGTCGTGGATTTCCTGGTAGGTTTTGCCAGTGTGCTCCGCGAGGATATCGTACAATTCCTTCTTCAGTTTCAGAATCTCACGAGCCGTGATTTCGATATCCGAAGACTGACCCTGCGCACCACCCGAGGGCTGGTGAATCATCACGCGAGCGTGGGGGAGGGCCGAGCGCTTGTCTTTGGCACCACCCGCCAGCAGTACGGCGCCCATCGAGGCCGCTAGGCCAGTGCAAATCGTAGCCACGTCGGGGTTCACGTACTGCATGGTGTCGTAAATGCCCAGGCCAGCGTACACTGAGCCACCGGGCGAGTTGATGTAGAGCAGGATGTCCTTCTTGGCGTCCACCGACTCCAGGAACAGCATCTGCGCCGTCAGGATATTAGCAATGTAGTCGTCCACGGCCGTGCCCAGGAACACAATGCGGTCCATGATCAGGCGCGAGAAAACGTCAATCTCAGCGAAACGCGTGGGGCGCTCCTCAATTACCGAGCGGGTCATACCCGTAGGCATGATCAGACCGTTGCGGGTCTGGCCCTCTACGTGTTGAATGTATTGATCCACACCTAGGCCACTCAGGCCTTGGCCTTTCACGGCAAATTTGCGGAACTCTTCTTTATTCAGCATGGCAGAAAAAGTGGGAGATAAAATGTGTCAGACGAAAAAGTATAGGCAACAAAAAAGCCCATACGGCAAGTAAGGGCTTTTTTGTTGGTTCGAAAACCGAAAATGTTAGCGCTTAGCCAGCATTCTGATTGCGGAAGTCCTCGGCCGTAATCGCGTTGTCATTAACAACAACTTTGCCGCGCAGGTTTTCCAGCACTTTTTCTGCCAGAATGGCTTCATACTCGTTTACGTAGTTTTTGCCGTTCTCCTGACGCAGGAAATTGTCAGCAAAGCCACGCACCGATTCTTCCAGCTCAGGGGTCATCTCCATGTTGAACTGGCCTAGAATCTTCTGCATCGTGCGGTCAACGATTTCTTCGTTCGAAACTTTCAAGTCGTTGGCTTCCACCACTTTGTTGCGGATCATCGACCACTTCAGCTCCTTCTCGTAGTCTTCGTAGTGTTCTTCAACCTGCTCCGGAGTCAGCTTGCCCTGGTTAGCACGTACCAGCCATTTTTTGAAGAACTCTTTCGGCACCTCAATCGTGGTGCTTTCCAGCATCTTGTCGATGATCTGGCGGTTTACCAAGTTGTCAGCCTCCCGGTCGTAGTTCTCCTGTACCGTCGAGCGAACCTTCTCGTCGAAGTCTTCTTTCGAGGTTACGATGTCCTTGCCGAATACTTTGTCAAACAGCTCCTGGTTGAACTCAGCAGGAGTAGAGCGCTGGATTTTCTCAATCGACAGCGTGTACTCGCCCTCAACCGTGTCAGCCTCTTCTTTGCTCATGCCCGAGAAGCTGGAAATAGCCGTAGCGTCGCCGTCGAAAGCGTCTTTCAGGTCAAACGTTACCGAATCACCCACTTTCACGCCCACAAACTTGTCAACGCCGTTCTTCACCTTGTTCAGAGGAAGCAGTACTACGCGGCCATCACCCTCTTCGCCAGCTTTTAGCAGCTTGCCCGAGATGTAGTCAGTGGCCTCAGCCGTTTCAGGCTCAATCGACTCACCAAACTGACGCTCCAGCTGCTCGTAAGTTTCCTTCAGCGTGTTTTCGTCTAGGTCTACCTTATGGCGGTCAACCGTAACAGCCTGGTCGGCGGGCAGCTCGAAATCGGGCAGCAGGCCTAGCTCAAACTGGAACGAGTAGTCTTTCTGGGTGTCGAAATCAACATCGGTAGGAACCGGAATGGGCTCACCAAGGATCTTGAGGTCGTTTTCCTTGATATAGTCATCAACTGACTTGCTCAGCAGGCCATTGATTTCTTCTACCAGGATGCCCTTGCCGTACATTTTGCGTACCAGCGTAACTGGCACTTTGCCCGGGCGGAACCCTTTGATCTGCGCCTTTTTGCTGTATTCCTTCAGCTTCGACTCCACGGTGGGAGCGTAGTCAGCCTCCGTAAGGTTTACTGTCAGGATGGCACTCAGCTGGTCGTCTTTTTTGTCGAGGGTAATGTCCAAAACGGGTTGTCGGTTAAGGGTACTACGTGGGTGTGAATGCGGGCCAAAACCCGGATAAAAAATAAACCCCCAACGGGTGGGTTGAGGGTTTAGAAGCGGTTTTTAGAAAAAACCAAAAAGATAAGTGCGGATGGAGGGACTCGAACCCACACGCCTTGCGGCACCAGATCCTAAGTCTGGCACGTCTACCAATTTCGCCACATCCGCGTCCGGAAGCCAACTGCCTCGGGGCCGCAAAACTACACAAGGGTTTTTTAAAAACAAACGCGCTCTTCATTAAAAGAAATAATCTGTGCTCTGGTTAGCTGCACTAACAGGCCTGGCCGAGTGTTAAGCTTGTAGAAGCCTACATATCCTTGCGTAAATTCCTGATCGGCCCTGCCCAACGCTTGGGCTCCGTGCCGTACCTTAGCAATCATTACTCCGGCGTCTCCAGCGCCGCCCGCGTACCATGCCTACCGTCATCGACCCCGAAGTAGAGCGCCAGGAAATTCTGCGCCACTACCGCCGCCTGCTCCGCACCGCTAAGCCTTATCTGAAGGAAGGCGATGCGAAGCTTATTAAAAAGGCCTTCAATACATCCCTGGAAGCGCACAAAGAAATGCGCCGCAAGTCGGGTGAGCCCTACATCTTGCACCCACTGGCCGTAGCGCAGATTGTGGTGGAAGAAATAGGCCTAGGCACCACCAGCATTGTGGCTGCCCTGCTGCACGACGTGGTAGAGGACACGCCTTGGGAAATAGCTGATGTAGAGCGCGAGTTCGGTAATAAAGTGGCTCGCATCGTCGATGGCCTCACCAAAATCTCGGGCGTATTCGAATATGGCACCTCTGAGCAAGCTGAGAACTTCCGCAAGATGCTGCTCACGCTCTCGGAAGATGTGCGCGTTATCCTCATCAAGCTCGCCGACCGCCTGCACAACATGCGGACGCTCGACTCGATGCCGCGCCATAAGCAGCTCAAGATTGCTTCAGAAACTATTTACCTCTACGCTCCGCTGGCCCACCGCCTAGGCCTGTACGCCATCAAAACCGAGCTGGAAGATCTATACCTTAAGTACACTGACACCGAAGTTTATAATGAGCTAGTAAACCGGGTGCGTCAGAGCCGTAGCGCCCGTAACCGCTTCATCAAAGAGTTCGTGCTGCCCATCGACGACGAACTGAAGGCCCAGGGCTTTGGCTACGAAATCAAAGGCCGTCCCAAGAGCATCTATTCCATCCTGAAGAAGATGCGCAAGCAGAACATCACCTTCGATGAAGTGTATGACCTGTTTGCTATTCGGGTAATCCTAGATGTGCCCCAGGAGCAGGAAAAAGCCGCATGCTGGCAAGTGTACTCCATTGTTACGGACTTCTATCAACCGAACCCCGACCGCCTGCGCGATTGGGTGAGCACGCCCAAAGCCAATGGGTATGAGTCGTTGCACACCACAGTTATGTCACGCTCGGGCCAATGGGTAGAGGTGCAGATCCGCAGCCGCCGCATGGATGATATTGCGGAGAAAGGTTACGCCGCGCACTGGAAGTACAAAGACTCCGGTGCCATTCAGCCTGAGTCAACACTGGAAGCGTGGATTAATAAGGTGCGGGAGATGCTCGAAACCAATAACTCCAGCGCCCTGGAGTTCATGGACGAGTTCCGCCAGAACCTATTCGTGAAGGAAGTATATGCCTTCACCCCCAAAGGCAAGCTCGTTATCCTGCCTGATAAAGCCACGGCTCTCGACTTTGCCTTCGAGATTCATACGCATATAGGCCTACGCTGCCTCGGGGCCAAAGTAAACCAGAAGCTGCAGCCCCTGAGCTACGAACTGCGCAACGGCGACCAAGTGGAAATCCTGACGTCGCAGAAGCAGCGGCCTACTGAGGAGTGGCTGCAGTACGTAATCACCTCTAAAGCTCGGAGCAAAATCAAGGAGTGGCTCCGCGATGATAAAAAGTCGAAGGCGGAAGATGGCCGCTTCTTAGTAGAGAAGCGCCTGGAGCTGCTGGGTATTGAATACACGCCCGATAACCTCAACCGCCTGCTGGCGCACTTCAATACGCGAAATGCACAGGAGTTCTTCTACCGGCTTGCTATCGGCCAGATTGACGGCCGGGATATAAAGACTGATCTGTTTGACCCCGCCATTGAAGTTCCCCGCTCGCCATCTATGCTCGAGCCTAAAGCGTTCGATCATGAGGTGCAGAAGATCCGCGGCCTCAGCGCCAATATGCTGGTAATAGGGGAGCAGACCGATAAGTTCGACTACACCATTGCGCCCTGCTGTAACCCTATCCCCGGCGATGATGTGTTTGGCTTTGAAACGGAGGAGGGCATTGTTATTCACCGAACCTCTTGCCCTAAAGCCGTGCAGATGATGTCGAACTACGGCAACCGCATCGTGCGCGCTAAGTGGACGGAGCAGTTGGAGTTGGCTTTCTTAGCAGGTATCCGCATCAAAGGTTCTGACCGGGTAGGCCTAGTAAACGACGTAACTCGCATCATCAGTAACAGCCTCAAGGTCAATATGCGCTCTATTACCATCGACTCCAATGATGGTATGTTTGAGGGGCAGATTATGGTTTTCGTAAATGATACTGACCACCTGAATAAAATGATTCAGCGCTTGTCTAAAGTGAATGGAGTACTGCAGGTAGAGCGCTTTGATTCCTCTGCCAGGTCATAAAAAGTCTAAATCAAAACCGAGAGTATAAAACAGCACAAGCACATTGGAAAGGGATAAGTAAGGATAAGGATGTTTCAGTATATGAAGCAGAACCTGCTCGAAAACTTACCACGGTTTTCTGCTGTTTTAGCTCCTTATATATAAGGCCGTAAAAATGCCCACAACGGAGAAGCATCTCGATCAAGAGAAATACGCAGAGGTAAAGAAGATATTCACTGCTTACCTCGAGAATAAAGGGCTGCGCAAAACCTCGGAGCGTTATGCCATCCTCGAAGAAATTTACTCCCGCACCGGGCACTTTGATGTAGAAGAGCTCTTTGCTGGCATGAAGGAGCAGGGTCTGCAGGTTAGCCGCGCTACAGTCTACAATACGCTTGACTTGCTCGTAGAACATGGCCTGGTAAGTAAGCACCAATTTGGCCGTAACCTGGCGCAATATGAGAAGAGCTACGGTTATCGCCAGCACGATCATGTTATCTGCACGGAGTGTCACAAAGTCGTAGAGTTTTGTGATCCGCGTATCCACGGAATCCAGACCATGGTAGGGGAGTTACTCAACTTCCATATCTTGCACCACTCTTTAAACCTTTACGGCGTGTGCGGTGACTGCCGCGCCAAAGCCGCCGCCCGCTCTTTAGCCGAATGAAAACTGACAGCACCGTCCAGGACGGTATCCTCTTCGTGCGCCTATCCGGCGACTTAATCGGTAGCCCCGATACGCAGCAGTTACTGCAAAGCGTCGATCAGCATTTGGGTGATGAGCTCCGCAACTGCGCAGTAGATCTGTCCGGAATCCGTTACATCAATAGCACAGGCATCGGAGTACTGGTATCTTTGCTCACTAAGTTCCGTAGCCGCGGCGGGGAAATGATGTTGATTAACCCCGCCGACCACCCTCGTAAAATGTTGGCTTTAACTAAGCTGAACGCTATTTTTTCCATTGCGGACGATGAAGCATCGGCCGCTCAACAGTTGAAAGCCGCAAACTAATGCCCGTTGACGTACTAGTTGGATTGCAGTGGGGTGATGAAGGCAAAGGAAAGATTGTTGATGTACTCGCCCCCACCTACGACGTAGTAGCCCGCTTTCAGGGCGGCCCTAATGCAGGCCATACGCTCACCTTCGACGGCATTAAGCACGTCTTACACCAAGTTCCTTCGGGTATCTTCCATCCGCACATTATTAATGTGGTTGGTAATGGTGTGGTGCTTGACCCCTTCGTTTTTCGCCAAGAGCTGCAAAAGCTCACTGACCGTGGCATTGATTGGGCCAAGAATCTCTATGTTTCTCGTAAAGCCCAGCTGATTCTGCCTTCGCACCGCGCCCTTGACCGGATCAACGAAGAAGCTCGTGGTGGCAGCAAAATTGGATCTACCTTAAAAGGTATTGGCCCAACTTACCAAGACAAAATTGGCCGTACTGGCCTACGTGTTGGTGATATTCTGCTCCCAGACTTTCAGGAGCGTTATCAGGAGGCCGTAGCTCGTCATACTCAGCTTGCCCAATTCCACGGGAAAGAGCTGGAAATAGCGGAGTTCGAAGCCGATTTCTTCTCTGCCGTCGAGTTCCTGCGCACCCTGCAGCTCACCGACACGGAGTATCTACTAAACGATTTGCTGAAGCAAGGCAAAAATGTTCTGGCCGAAGGGGCACAGGGCTCTATGTTGGACATTGACTTCGGTACCTATCCCTATGTCACGTCTTCCAGCACTATTGTAGCCGGTGCCTGTACTGGCCTAGGTATTGCGCCTAAGCATATTGAAAAGGTATATGGTATCAGCAAAGCCTATTGCACCCGCGTAGGCAGCGGCCCATTCCCAACCGAACTTCTAAATGAAGTGGGGGAGCAGATCCGCCAGGCTGGCCGAGAGTTTGGTTCTACCACGGGCCGTCCACGTCGTTGTGGCTGGATCGATTTGCCCGCTCTTCGTTATAGCATCATGCTAAACGGCGTGACGGAAATTCACTTGATGAAGGCTGATGTGCTGGATGGGTTTGACGAAATCCAGATCTGCACACACTATCGCACCGCCGACGGTCAGGAAACCGATCATCTGCCCGACCATGGAGACTTGGAGAACCTGACTCCTATATACACAAGCTTACCCGGTTGGCGCACCGACCTACAAGCTGTTACCGATCCTCAGGCATTACCCGCTGAGCTAAAAAGCTACGTGCAGTTCTTAGAGCAACACTTAGAAGTGCCCGTTAGCATTGTTAGTGTAGGCCCAGACCGAGTTAGCACCTTACACTTAAACTAAGTTGCCCTAACTATTCCTCTCAACGAGCAGCCCAAAAGGCTGCTCGTTGCTTTTGTATACTGCGCAAGAGCATAGCTTGAGGAGGCATAAGGGTCCTACACAAATAACTTTTAAAGAATCTTCCGTCTTATTTGAACCAACCGACAGAGGTAAGTAGTTATGCCACAGCCAACGGGGGGAGACAGGGGGGTAGCCTTTCACTAAACCTCCTGAAAGTTTTTCCGCCAGGCTTGCAAAAGCGAAGCAGAACCCGGACTTTTGCCCACCCAAATCGGACGGAGGCGGGCTACGGACAGGGCGAAAAGAAAGTTGCGGTAAGCGCTAGGAAAAGCGGAGAGACTCGGCCTACCTTTGCAGCCCGCTTCAGCTGGAAGCGCCCCGGCAGTCGAGTCGAAAAAAGTTTTTCTTCGCTTGCTTGCTAGTTCAGAAACTCCTGTTACCTTTGCACCCCGCTTAGCTCACGAAAGTGGTCTAGGACGCGGGAAACGAAGAAAGCGAAAAGATTTTTTTGCTTTCGGAGTTGGAAAGAAGGAAAAGAGCAGCGTATCTTTGCAGTCCGCTTCAACCGGAAGCGCCTGAGTCAACCGAAAAGTGCGAAAGTTTTTTTACTTCAGCATTTGGCCAAATAAAATAGAGTGAGTACCTTTGCCACCCGCTTCGCTTGGAAGCGCCGGCCAGTGAAAGCCACCGACTACTAATAGGGTAGTCACGACGCTTCTTCAATAGGAAGGGGCAGACGTTCTTTGAATGATTGGAAAGACAATATGGGTGTTGACCCAGTGGAAACACGGGGTCAATAATAAGGACTCATAAGCGTAGAGAAGAAACGAATACACATACAGCTCGTCAAACAACGAGTCGGAGATGGCACTCGACATCGGCCCTGCTTCGGCAGGTGCTAAGTAATTTATACAATGGAGAGTTTGATCCTGGCTCAGGA